>CANLSM010000001.1 GCA_947493745.1 uncultured Paracoccaceae bacterium
TAACTTCCTCTTGAAAATGGGCCTCATTTGTCGAAGCAGACCTTGGCGCAGACTGCAGCATTGGTCAAACTGGGCTCGAAGCCGACATCCAGTAACCTCACTCGATGCTACGACGCAGCTCGCCATAGAAGACATGCGCTGCGCTCCAATGCTCTTGTGGCAGTGAACATTGAATTGGGGGACAGATCTGCCCTTTTCAGAAATTGCACGAATGAAGTATTCTTCACGAGTTACGCCGAATTGACTGGGAGGGTGCCAGATGATGGAAGCTTGGATAGGACTTGCAGGCGTAATTGTCGGGAGCTTCATAACAATCTCTAAAGACACATGGTTGTCTTGGATCGAACGACGGCGCAGCGGATCCTACGCAGCGATCCGGCTCACCTGCACTTTGGAAGAATATGCAGATAAATGTATCGATGTGGTACTTGATGATGGTACCGCCTATGGACAACCGGCTGGGCGAACCGACGACGGACAAGAGTATCATGCAGCTCAAGCGGAGCTTCCTGCGCCCCCAGATTATCCAGACGATATTGACTGGCGAAGCCTCAATGAACCTTTGATGCACCGCGTATTGGCTCTGCCGAACATGGCTAGGAGTACTGATCGCCACATCGACATCGCCGCTGAACATGCTTTCCCACCATACTACGAGGAGGCTTTCGAAGCTCGCCAGAAGGGTTACGCTCACCTCGGCATTGAAGCTTTGGAAACGGCGAAAGAGCTGCGCCAGCGATTCAAAATAAGTGCTAAAGGGCGAACTGATTTGAACGTCGATTGGGACGCGGAGGCCTTCCTACGCGACAGGCTGGCCAGGTTGAAGGGTACGGTTCAATCATGATCAGCCTGCTGGTCTACGACCCGGTTGCTTAGGACGGCCAAATGTGTGCTTACAAGCGTTGGATCCGACGCTGCGGCGCAGCCCGATGAACTGGGCTTTCGCGGCCCGCGAGTTCCCGGAAGGGGTTTCAACTACAGCCTGAAGCGGGTAATTCTTGGCAGTGTTTCGTCGAATACGGGTGCTAATACTTGATCAAGATAGATTTTCATATTCACACCAAACCGAGCATCCTCGATGCAGCATTCGAATTTTCCCAAGCAAGGCTGGACGAATATATTGCGAGTGCAGGCCTCGATTGCATTGCGATCACCAATCACAATCTGTTCGACAAGGAGCAGTATGTAACGATCAAAAACGCCGTTTGTGTACCAGTCTTTCCGGGCATTGAAGTTGATCTTTGCAAGGCACAAATCCTTGTGTTTGCCGACGGGCAAGACCTCGATGGATTTGAGGCAAAGTGTAGTCGCGTCTCGGCTAGTTGTGCAGAAATAGGAGCCTCGGTCTCCATTGAAGAGTTCAAAGACATTTTTGGCGATTTGAACGAGTACATCTTGATTCCTCACTATGACAAAAAGCCAGCCATAGATGAGGCCACGCTTTCCCAACTTGCCCCACATGTGACGTCAGGGGAGGTGAGCAGCGCAAAGAAGTTCATTTACTGCATGAACAGTACTGAGAGGTTAGTCCCGGTGTACTTTAGTGACTGTCGTGTACGGGACGATCTTGATCCATTGCCCACGCGACAAACCTACTTGGAATGCAGCGAACCGACTTTTAGAGCGATAAAGGAGTGCCTTCGCGACAAATCCAAGGTTGCGCTTTCAAGAGCAGACGGCAACCGATTGTTTCAAGTATTCGAGAACGGCCAACAACTTTCAACAGGTCTGAATGTCATCTTGGGAGACAGGTCATCCGGAAAGTCACATACACTAGAGTCGCTGAAGAAACGGTTTCCTGAGTCGTACCACATCCGGCAATTTGCTTTGGTCGCCAGAGATACAGAAGAAGATGAGAGGAAATTCAATTCGTACCTGACCCGCAAGCAGGGTCTCTTTTCGAAAGACTATCTCACTGCTCTACAACAGGTCATTGAGGATGTTATGAACATCGACCTAGAAGAGGATGAGCGTCAGGTCGAGGCGTATCTCTCTTCGCTGTTGGACTTTGCCCGTGAGCGGGAAAGACATGACGCTTTCTCAAAAGCCAAAATCTACAGTGAAGACCCATTTCCTGATCGGAACCTTAAGGGCCTCCAAGACCTGATCGCTTCGACGAAGAACCTTATCAGCAATGTTGAGTTCAAGGAGACCATTGCCAAGCATGTTGCTCGTGATAACCTTATCGCTCTCTATGTCGACCTTATGCAGAAATATGCTAGCCAAGAAGAGCTGAGACTGAAAAGGGCTTGGGTCAACGACCTTGTCCAGAACATTAAGTCGAAGCTCCAACTGCGGTCGGCAGCCCCGAGGATATCCGACGTCGACTTGTATGATGTTGCTTTGAACAAGAGGAAGATCAGCAAATTTGAAGGCATATCAAAACTTGCGCAGACGCCAAAGACTCCGCTCCGCAAGAGTATGCGCGGTTTCTCCGTCGTGGCCGAAGTCGGGCCCTTCAGGGGTGCCCAAGAAATTTGGAACGTGCTCAGGCGACGCCAGGCGTCGTTCGCGAATGCATTCAAGGCATACGATGAACCCAACAAGTTTTTGCAAGAGTTGAAAGCAATTGGCGGAGATGTGAAACCCCCTGATTTCTCAAAGTACTTCGTTAAAATCGACTATCGCATCCTGAACAAGGATGGATTTGATGCGTCGGGTGGGGAAAGATCGGAGTTCTTCCTACTCGACGAGATTGAAGGTGCTGCGGAACACGAAATGCTGTTGATCGATGAACCTGAGTCGTCTTTTGACAACTCGTTCCTGAAAGACGACGTGAACGCACTCATCAAAGAAATGGCAAAGAAGATGCCTGTTGTGGTGGTGACGCATAATAACACTGTCGGCATGACTATTAAGCCAGACTATTTGCTGTTTACTCAGAAGACCATTGAAGAGGGTGAGGTCGTTTGGCGCACATACTCAGGCTATCCTACCAGCAAAAACCTGAAATCTCCGGACGGCAAGCAGGTAGATACTCTTGATATATTGCTTGGAAGTCTGGAAGCGGGTTCAGAAGCCTATGACGAAAGAAGGCGGAGCTATGAAAATCTTAAAGATTGAAAACGGAAATGGCTATTTTTACCTTCAGCATGACAGCGAGTGGCAGCCCATCGACGCGATTGACAAGACTGCATTGCTTAAGCTCTTGGACCTGTATTTGGAAAACGACGTGGAGATGGATTCCCCAGATGATCAGAGCGTGAGCAATCAGGCGCATGCTATCATTTATCGTGGCATCTTTGATAAGTTATCGCAGCTTACCGATGAAAAGAGCAGGTTTAAGGATGAGAGCGAAACCCTCTACCTCGATGAGATGAAGAAATACGCTACCCAGTGAACGGTCCACCGCAGCAGCCGCGCTCCACATTTTTTTCTGTTACTTGGATGAATGTCAGCTTTGGTATCTGCTCGACTTCGATTGGCACCGCAGCGAATGACGGCTTCCCGCCCGAACCAGACATTCGCAGCATTTTGTAGGAAGGTCTGCAATGCGTTTCTGGCCATACCCAATCTCTTGAACGAAGCTGTCCAACGACGTGACTGTCGCCACGCCGCGTCATGCTGAGGACAGAGTTACAACATTCGCCGCAATGTCACGCGCATTCGCAACCGTCGCCCATGCCTCCATAAGTGTCCGTCGCTTGTCGAACAGGTCAGACCGCGCATAGGCGGCTTCTGCTTTGTCCTTAATTCCATGAGCTAACGCCGCTTCGATCACTTCGCGCGGAAAGCCGGTGGTTTCGCCCGCCCAATCGCGGAAGGTCGAACGGAAGCCATGAACAGTGATATCTTGGCGTTCCATGCGACGCAGAACGGCAGTCATGCTCATGTCGGAGATCGGCTTGTCGGGTTTTGCCTCACTTTCGAAGGTTAGCTTGTCGCCGCCTCGTTTGCCGCCAAGCAAAGCAAGCGCCGCCTCGGAAAGCGGCACGCGGTGCTCTCTACCAGCTTTCATGCGGTTTGCCGGGATCGTCCAAACCTTTGCTTCAAGGTCAATCTCGGCCCATGTCGCGCCCCGCGTCTCGCCCGAGCGTGATGCCGTTAGAATCGTGAAGCCCAAGGCGCGCGCCGCCACACCTTCTCGGGTTTCCAATTGCGCCATGAAGTTTCCTATCTCGGCATGAGGCAAGGCGGGATGGTGTTTGACTGCCCGCACTTTCGTGGGCTTGGGCAAGAGGTGATCCAGATGCCCGCGCCAGCGGGCCGGATTGTCGCCCGTGCGGATGCCCAGAGCCGATGCATAATCTAGCACCGCTTCTATACGTTGTCGGACGCGGTTTGCGGTCTCGGGCTTGACTGACCAGATCGGGGTCAGCGCGGCGATCACGTCGGCGGTCTCGATCTTGGCAACTTGAGCCTGTCCGATCTTTGGGAAAGCATAGGCTTCCAACGTGGATGTCCATTGCGCCGCGTGTTTGGCGTTCTTCCAGCCGGGACGTTTGCTTTCGATCAGTTCGAGAGCTGCATACTTGAAGGTCTTGGGCTTTGCTTGTCGCTTCTTCGCAATCGGGTCTTCGCCCTCGGCGATGAGGCGACGCGCCTCAGATGCGCGGTCGCGGGCCATTGCTAGGCTCACGTCGGGATACGACCCGAGGCCCAGATCACGCCGCCGCCCTTTCACCTGATAGCGCAGAACCCATGACCGCGATCCTGATGGCTTGACATAGAGGAAAAGCCCACGCCCGTCACCATGACGCCCGGGGCCTGCCGTCTTCACTTTCTGCGCGCTTAAGATCATACCGTTCCCACATTTGTTCCCACACTTTTTCTCGATTTAGGGTGGACGGGCACGAACTTCAATGGTCGAGAACGAATATATCTATATGACATATATTGTATATTCTTGTTTCAGACGAGTTCACGCGAACCGCAGAAAACACGGGTTATACGGACTTCGTCTCCGCCACCTGCCAATTCTGCTTGGTGCTGATAGCCCCCAATGGGTATGTTTGCGGGCCGCTTGGGGCGCGGAACTCCTGCACTGCGGAATGGGATCCGAGACATTTGTGTTTCGAGCCAGCCTCGACTGAGCCGCTCCCTAGGTCTCGGCGACGAGGGTCACGTCGAATTCCACGTGCAGGAAGGGATCTGTCACATTGCCTGAAATCTCCATACCGTCCGGAAACTCCCCGGCGGGTCGCTCGACATATGTCATCACGAGATCGTTGCGGACGCCAAAGACAGTGTCCTGATCGAGATAGGGGTCATCGTCGGGAAAGATTTCCGTGACCAGCGAGCGATATCCGGGTGCTGTCACAATGTAATGCAGGTGCGATGGTCGCCACGGATGCCGACCACAGGCACGCAGGATGTCACCAACCGGTCCATCGGAGGGAACTGTGTATTCCACCGGCTTTACGGTCGTGAAGGCATAGCGTCCGTCCGCGCCGACCTTCATCAGCCCGTGAAATGAGTACATGTCCTGTTCATCGTCCTGGCTCGCATAGAGCCCGTTGGGCGCGGTCTGCCAGATATCGAGCTCAGCCCCGGCAATGGGTTTGCCGTCCACGTCCTTGATCATGCCTTCGGCCAACAGGACGGGACCACCATAATGGCGCTTCATATCGCCTCCGATCGCCAGCGGCGGCGCGCCTGAGACATGAAACGGACCGAGCACGGATGAACTCGTCGCCTCGGGGCTCGAATGCAGCATATCGACCAGTGAGGACATGCCAAGGACGTCGGAGGCCAGAACGAACTCGTGCCGGTCCTTGGTCTCGACAGCGGCGCAGCCTTCCAGGAAGGCGATGCCCGCCCGCCATTCATCATGGGTCAGGTTGGTCTCGCGTGCGAAATCATGAAGGTGCCTGACGAGCGCGCCCATGATCTCACGAATGCGCGGCTCGGTATCCTTGGCCAGATAGCTCATGAAGACATCGGTGATGTTGTCCTTCGTGACCGTGCGCATCGGGTACCTCCTTAGATCAGGGCAAGGCTGAGGATCGGGAACTCGATCAATATGAAAAGAACGATCAGCATGACAAAGGCGAAGGGCAGCGCGCCCATGAAGACGTCTTTCAGCGATATGCGATCATCATTGATCGTGGACTTGATCACAAAGCAGGATATGCCAAGCGGTGGTGTAAGCAATCCTATTTCCGCGCCGACAACGGTGATGATACCGAACCAGATCAGCGACATATCAAGCGTCTCTACCAATGGCAGGAACAGCGGGACCACGATCAGGATGATCGATGCCGTATCCAGCAGCGTGCCCAGAAACAGCATCAGCAGGACGTAAAGCAACATGATGGACCAGAACGAGGCAGAGTTGCCGGCCAGCAGGTCCTGAAGCTGATTTGGCAGTCCTGCCAGACCGAGCATGCGGCTGTAGATCGAGGCGGCCGTGATAAGAAAGAGGATGGCCGCGGTGATGTGGCCGGTCTCCAGCAAGGCATCCCAGAAGGCCTTTGCCGACATTGATTTTCGGATCAACGCGATGACAAGTGCGACCAGTGCTCCGGCGGCGCCCGCCTCGACCGCCGTCAGCCAGCCGGTGTAGATGCCGCCAAGCACCACACCGATCAGGAAAAGGGTCGGCAATGTCTTGGATGCAACCTCGCGCGCCGACATCCATTCAGTCTCTGCAACCGCACGTCCACCGAGGAAGCCAGGTGTGAAGCGGCCCATGAACCAGATTGCACCGACATAGGCGATTGCGAGCATGATGCCCGGGATAACCCCGGCAAGAAACATGTCCCCGACCGATTGCTCCGCCACGAAGGAATAGATGATCAGCATGGCAGATGGCGGGATGATCATGCCCAGCACCGAGGAGCCCGCGACAACACCCACAGCAAAGCGCGGGTTGTAATCCTGCGCCATCATCTGCGGCACCGAGACCTTGGTGAAGACCGAAGCCGACGCGATGGAGGAGCCGGTGACGGCCGCAAAGACGGCATTGGCACCCACCGTGGCCATCCCGATGCCTCCCTTCACCTTTCGGAAGCGCATCGTCATGACCTCGTAGATATCCCTGCCCAGCCCGGCCTTCGAGACGATCAGCCCCATGAAAGTAAAGAGCGGAATGGTGGCGAAGCTGTACTCCATCGCGGTGTCGCCCACAGCCACCTTCATCAGGTTCAGCGCCAGGGTGAAATTGTCGCGCATCAGCCAGATGGAAATCAGCGACACGACGCCAAGCGCCACGGGAATGTAGACGCCGGAATAGATCAGAAAGATGATCGCTATGACCGAGATGAGGCCGATCTCAATCGGGGTCATTCGGGCGGCTCATCATGTTCCGGCGCACGGATCAACTGCGGGCGATCCTGTGCTGTGATGACCTTGAGGGTGAAGATCAGGCAGGCAAGCGCCGTTCCCGTCGCGATGACCAGTTTCACCGGCCACCATGGCAACGTGAACAGACCGGGGACGCCAAAATAATCCTGCGTGTCCCACATGTGCAGAAATTCAGGGAAGGTGATGTAGGCGATCAGCCCCATGAAGATTGCAGATATGGCATTGATGATGCGCCGCACGCCGGCGGTCAGGCCCGGGCGACGCGCGTGCATGAGGTTGAGAAACCCGTCGGATCTGGTCAACCGGTCCACCCGGACGACGTCTGCCAGTTGCAAAAAGACGATCAGCACCACGGAGAACTGGACCATCTCGTAGGTACCCCGCAGCGGCGCGGAAAACAGGCCGCGGGCGATCACGTCAACATTGAGGATGACCACCAACGCCAGCACCACAAGCGTGCCGAGGGCGTTGGCGGCAATTGCAAGGGCGTTGGCGATCCGCGAGAGGCCTGCAACAGCGGAGTTCAGCATGTCAGAGCCCTTCCCCCGGGTCGCCGGTCGGCTACTCCGCCGTCCAGTCACGCACTCCGGTGAACCCGGCGGATTGAAGTTTATCGAGATAGGCCGCCAGCATCTCGCTCCCTTGCTCGCCATTGCCGTTGAGTGTCGCGGCCCATTCCTGTGCCACATTGGGCATGGCATCTGCCCAGGCTGCCCGATCTTCGGCAGAAAGCTCGACAATCGTGCCACCGGCTTCGACATACGCATCCCTGGAGGCTGCGGCGCGGTCCATCGCGATCCCGGCGACGTGGTCGCGATAATCGATGGCCACGGCCTTGAGGACATCCTGAACCTCACCGGGAAGCTTGGCCCAGTAATCGGCATTGACGGTGATGGTCTTGGAGTTCACCGCGCCCAGATCGGCGCGCAGCATGTAAGGCGCAACTTCGGCGATCTTGAAGGTCTTCGCCGCTTCGGGCCAGAGCATCCCGCAATCCACCAGCCCGGTTTGCAGCATGTTGTAGAAATCCGTCAGGCCGCCGCGCACGCCGGCTGCATCCTTGATGCCCTCCAGATAACGCAGGTTCAGTCCCGCCCCGGCGATCTTGCGGCCTTCGAGGTCCGCAACGGATGTCACGGTATCGCTGCAGAACACCTGATAAGTGTCAAGAACAACGCCTGTTGCCAGGTAGACCTGGTTCTGGGCTGAAAACTCGTTTTGCATGGCTGGGTATTCGCGCGCGATCTCGTCTACCGCCTTGGCCACCGCGCGGGCATCGGATGCAACAAACGGAGTGGAGCCTGAGATACCCTGGCTCGGCAGTTTGGACGAGTGGAAGATGGTCGTGACGATACCGATGTCACCCAAACCCAGCTGCACCCCTTCGAGAACGCCCTTGGGCTTCACGATGGAGCCGCCGTAATTCTCCTGCCAGTTCATCTTGTAGTTGCCGACCTCGGCAAGGCGACGGTCAACTTCCGGAATGAAGAAATTCGTGAACTCCTTCACCCACAACGCACGGTCAGGATAGCCGTCGATCACGACAGCCGAGATGTTTTCCTGCGCGGCAGCGGGCAGCGCCATGGCGATCACAATGGCCGCGCCCATCAAACGGCCTTTGGTCCAGTTCTTCATTGTGTTTCCTCCCAGAAAGTCAGGCCTTGAGGCCTTGTCGATTTGTTTCAGTTGGTCTTGACCCAGTTGACCGTCAGGTCTGTCCCGGCCGCTTCAAAGAGCTTGGCGATGGCGCAGTATTTCGCCGTTTCCACGCCTACGCGCGCCAGATCCTCCTGACTGGCGGACGTGTCGCAATTCACCGTGAGCGTGATTTCGGGAAATGGAACGTCGATCTCTTCCTCCATCAGAACGCCACGGCGGTCGAACCTGCAATCCGCGTCAATGGTGACCGTGCCAAGTTCGACACCCAGCCGATGCGCATTCTTGTGACCAATCACGTTGGTGCAGGCAATGAGTGCCGTCATCGCGGCCTCTGTCGGCGAGGGCCCCAGATTTGTACCGCCCCGCTCGACGGGCTCGTCAATGACCACCCGAAGGTCGCGAACCGGGATTTCCGTGCGAGCATGGGTCGGACATTGTGCGGTGGCCCGGTAGGTCACGACGGTTTTCATTTTTACGGCCACGGCGTCACCTCCTCAGGCGTAGGTGCAAACTCGATTGAAGGAAAACCGGGGCAGCTTCTGGAACAGCGCCGTTTCATCCGCGTACCCGATATTGCAAAGAAAGTTGGATTTGAGGGTCGTGTCGGCAAAGAACTCCTCATCGACAATCCTGTTTGAAAAGCCGGACATGGCCCCGACGTCCAAACCGACCGCGCGCGCTGCGATCATGAGATAGGCGCCCTGCAGGGTGCCATTGCGATAGGCCGTATCGGCGACATAGTCCGCGTTGCCGTCAAACAGGTGGCGCCGGTCCTCGTGCGGGAACAGAAACGGCAACTCCTTCCAGAAATCGAGGTCATGGGCGATGATCGCCGTGACCGGCGCGCCCATCATTTTAGGCACGTTCTGCGGTTTGAGCGACCTGGCAAGCCGTTCCTTGCCTTCAGGGCTTTTGACGAAGATGAAGCGTGCGGGCAGCGTGTTCATGCTTGTCGCCCCGTTGACCGCAATCTCGTAGACCTCTTCGAGCAACCCGTCGGGGACAGGCTTGTCGGTCCAGGCATAGTGCGACCGCGCTTCGCGCAGGATCAGGTCGATGGCATCATCCGAAAGACGCCCGATACGGCGACGCAAATCGCGATGATCCTGTTGTGCCTGTGCGCGCCGCGCGCTCAGCTCCGTTCCAGTGGGGGCATTCATTCCGCCGCTACCCTCCTGGTTGCATCTTTCTCATCAATGACCGGGCTTGCGCAGATGCCGATGCCCTCGATCTCGATCTCGATGGTTTCGCCGGGCTTGAGCCAGCGCGGATCGGGCTTCTTGGCATGGCCGACACCCGGCGGCGTCCCCATTGCAATCAGATCCCCCGGCTCCAATGTCGTATATTCTGAGATGGTCGCGATGACCTTGCGGACGTCCCAGATCATATTCGCAGTGTTGGAGCTTTGCAGGATCTCCGTGCCGACGCGGCTTTCAATCCTGAGCCCCGCCGCACCTTCCGGCACTTCGTCCGGCGTAACCGTGAAGGGTCCGATGGCGCCTGTGTCATCAAAGTTCTTCCCAGGCGTCCATTGATGGGTCTTGCGCTGATAGTCCCGCACCGAACCATCATTGAACACGGTATATCCAAACACATGGTCGAGCGCGTTCTCTTCCGAGATATGCCGCCCGCCGGTTCCCACAATCAGCATCAACTCGGCCTCGTAGTCGAGCTTTTCGGAACAGGAGGGTCGCACCATCGGCTGGCCCGCCGCCATTATCGAGTTCCTGCCGCGCATGAAGAGCGCTGGATATTCGGGAATGTCGTAACCGCCCTCCTTGATGTGATCGGTATAGTTGAGCCCCATGCAGATGATCGTGCCCGGGGTCGCAATGGGCAGTGCCGGTGTGATCGACGAGACCGGGACACTCGCGGCCCCCGCAATCTGGTCGGTCAGAGAGGCCGCGAGATCAGGTCGGGCGATCAGCCCCATCAGATCGGGGCCAACGGTAGCGTTCAGGGCGGTAATATTGACGGCACTTTCGCCGTTTACGACAAAGACGGCCGTGCCTTCCGCAGTTTCACCCACCAGGTATTTCATGCTTGCCATCCTTGTCAGTTCACTCAATTTCTGCCTACAATACGCTACTATGTCAAATAATATCGATATTTCTTGGGGGCGTTGATGGTTGCCTGGGCAGACTACAAGGCAGAGGCGCAGAAGCGGGGCGCGCTGGCACTGGAGCTTTATGTGGCACACAGCACGCCGGCCAGGGCACCCGAAGATGTGAAGGCGTCGCTGCCCGATCACCTCGCCTATCAGGCCGAGCTTGAGCGCACCGGTCAGTTGGCCTTCGCAGGTCCGATGTCCGACGAGACAGGCGAGCACATGCAGGGCATGGGACTGATCGTCTATCGTGCAGCCGGTTTGGAAGCGGCGCGAAAGCTGGCGGAGGAAGACCCGATGCACAAAAGCGGCGCCCGTTCCTTTGTCCTGCGCCGCTGGATGATCAACGAAGGATCGCTCACCCTTTCAGTCGGGCTTTCGACAGGTGTAAATACGCTACGTTGACCAGAACACCGACCAGGCTCATCCGCATCGGGGACAGACGATCATGAACGTCATGCTTGATACCGACGGCAAGGAAACATCGGCGACCCATGGGGCCTACCTCAAACTGCGGGAGATGATCCTGACAGGTGCCCTACCTCCGGGTGAAAAACTGAAGATCGAGCAGTTGCGCGGATTGCTGAGCACCGGGGCAAGTCCGGTGCGTGAGGCGCTGAGCCTCCTGACATCTGACATGCTGGTGGAACGGATCGATCAGCGCGGGTTCCGGGCAGCGCCGGTTGGCAAGGCGAATTTCGAAGAGATCCTTTTGCTGCGCTGCACCCTCGAAGAAACGGCATTGCGTGCCTCTATCCGCAACGCGGATGCCGCGTGGGAAGATCGCCTTGTATTGCGCCATCATCACATGAAGAAGGCCAGTCAGCGAGATGCGCCCGACTTTGAGATCGCACACAAGGCGTTTCATATGGGATTGCTCGACAATGCGCACCTTCCGATGCTCAAGCGTTATTGCTCCCAGCTTTATGACCTCAATATCCGCTACAGATATCTTGCTGCGGGCGGACCCAGCTACCAAAAGCGCAGCATCGCGGCCGAGCATCAGGAGATCCTTGACGCCGCTCTCGATCGCGACGCGGACGTTACAACAAAGCTCCTGATCGACCACTACCGCCGGACCGGCGAGTATCTGAGCAGCCAGATGGAAGCCTGACATGCAACGCAACCGATTTCTGGGCGATCTGCTAACGCAGCTGTTTGACCGGTATCGCACTGCAGGCAATGACAAAGTGCTCGACTTTTTCCTCTGCCTCAACAGGTTACTTGAAACCAAATGCAGGGAAAAATCAGCGTGACCAATATCCTCTACGACGCTTTGATTGCCCCACATGAGGAAAGTACAGCGTCGTTTCTCCACTGTGATGACGGCTCAACGCTGACCTACGGCGCTTTCGTGAGACGTGCCGCACAGATCGCACATGTGTTAAGAGACGCAGGCATCAGGCCCGGCGATCGTGTCGTCGTTCAGGCCCCGAAGCTGAGCGATACGATCGCGCTCTATGCCGCCGCGTTGCAGTCCGGCGCCATCTATCTGCCGCTCAATACGGCCTATACCCAGTCCGAGGTGGGCTATTTCATTTCAGATGCGCAGCCCACGGTGATCGTGTGCGACAGCACGGATGAGGCTCAGATCAGAATAATCGCCGGGGATGCTGGCGCGCGCGTCTTCACCCTCGGCGGTCGGTCAGGAGGCCTGAGCCGGGCGGCCGACGACAAGCCAGAAATCTTCCCGACCGTGGATCGTGGGCCGGATGATCTTGCAGCGCTGCTTTATACGTCGGGCACCACCGGAAGATCCAAGGGCGCAATGCTCAGCCACAACAACCTGCTGTCGAACGCCGGGGCTCTGGTTGATCTTTGGGAAATCACGCGGGAAGACCGGCTGATCCACGCCTTGCCGGTTTTTCACACGCACGGACTGTTCGTCGCGCTGAACACATCGCTTCTGGCAGGCGCACAGGTGCGGCTGATGCAGACATTCGATCTGGATGCGATCCTGAACGCGCTCCCCGGTTCGACGCTGCTGATGGGCGTGCCGACATTTTACACCCGGTTGCTGGCGGATGATCGCTTCACCAAGGCGCTGACAGGGAACATGCGCCTGTTCGTTTCAGGGTCTGCGCCCCTTTTGGCCGATACGCATAAGGAGTTCGAGACACGCACCGGTCACCGCATCCTCGAACGCTACGGCATGACGGAGACCAACATGATCACGTCGAACCCGCTCCACGGCGAACGCATTGCCGGCACGGTCGGCTACCCGTTGCCCGGCACGCAAGTCAGGATCACCAACCCCGAGACCGGTGAGCACTTGCCCGCAGGCGAGATCGGAATGATCGAGGTGCGTGGTGACAACGTGTTCCGGGGCTATTGGAACATGCCCAAGAAAACCGCGGAGGAGCTGCGTGAGACAGGCTTCTTCCTGACCGGCGATTTGGGAATACAGACCGAGGATGGTCGCATCACCATCGTCGGACGCGCCAAGGACCTCATCATCTCCGGCGGATACAACATCTACCCCAAGGAGATCGAGGACATCCTTAATGAGATCGAGGGTGTCGACGAAAGCGCGGTCTTTGGCATACCCCATCCGGACTTCGGTGAAAGTGTCGTGGCCGCAATCGTGCCGGAGCCAGGCCACTCACCGGATATGGCTGCCATCAAAGGCATCCTTGAGGCACAGCTTGCGCGGTTCAAACACCCGCGCGACTACATTCTTCTGGAAGAATTGCCGCGCAACACGATGGGCAAAGTACAGAAGAATGTCCTCAGACAAAGCTACGCCGACTGAGCAAACATCCCGCAGATGTCTCTGAGCGGAATACGGGCCCACCAATTCAGGTGATCCCAACCGGAGCGCCTGCGGGTCAAGCCACCCCTAGACAGGTACGGTCTGCTGAATGGTCCTGGCGTCTGCATTCGGGGCAAGCAAGATGCTCTCGTCTCCCCCCGGTTGCGATCGCCTGCATTTTACACCCTTGCTATTGTTGGAAAAACCGTTGATCCTTCGTGTCGTTGAGGGTGAGGAAACGGTGTGCTCTTTTCCTTGGGGGACGAAGACGGTGCTGAGGAGCACGGTCTTCGTCGTGAACTGTCTAGGGGGTCTGATCGATTTGGCATAGGCCGCATCGAACCAATCAGCTCGAATCGGTCTCTTCCGATTTCCGCTTTTATTATCTGCAAGAACGAAGCCTCGGCTATTCGGGGATGTGTCGAAAGTCTGCGCGACTTTCAGGAGATTGTCGTCGTGGACTCGGGTTCGACCGACGCGACGCTGGACATCCTCTCGGACCTTATCGATGAAGGCCACCCCATCAACCTGATGCATCTGGACTGGTCGGGGTATGCAGCACAGAAACAATTTGCGCTGGAGCAATGCCGACTCGAATGGTGTTTCAGCATTGATGCCGACGAGCGGCCCGATCGCGACCTGATCGCCTCCATAAAAAGGCTCGTGGCATCCAAGGACAACGCGGTCGGGTGGCGCATTGCGCGTCGCCCCTATCTTCTCGGTCATGGATACAGCCCGGCGAAATCGAAGGAGCGGAAAAACCTCCGGCTCATCAGACGCGGTTTCGGGGCTTTCGATCTGTCCAAGACCGTCCATGAAGGGATTGTCCCAAAGGGACGGGTTGCGGATTGCTCGGCTGGATCGCTTCTGCATTTCACACCACATCAGATCAACGATCAGATCGCGAAGGAGATGACCTATGCGGATCTCAAGTCCGACATGATCGTTGCGAGCGGAGAGGGCCGGACGCCCTGGCGCATGGTGTTCAACCCGCTGCTCTACTTCCTGCGGCTTTACCTTCGAAACGGTCTCTGGCGCTGTGGTTTCGCGGGCTTCATTCAGGCAACAAAGGGGTCGATCTACTCCTTTCTGACCGAGGCGAATGTCTACCAGAAGCGCAAGATGCTGACGACGCAAACCGAGGATCGCGAACCGTAATATGACAGATCCTTTGAAGGTGCTGCATCTCCATTTCGGTCGTGATGGCGGGGCAGAGCGGTTTTTTGTGAACCTTGTAAACGGGCTTGCGCGGCGGGGTGTCGAACAGAAAACGGTCATGCGTCCGGACCGGGTCTGGCGCCCGATGATCGACGGATCGACGGAGATCATGGAGAGCCATTTCCGCAATCTGTCCCTCGACAGATTGCTGCTTCCCGGCAAGGTCCGGCGATTGTCAGCCAGATGGCAACCCGACGCGATGCTGGCCTGGACCCCAAAGGGATGCCGGTTGATGACGCCGCGCGCGGGATGCGTTCTGGCCGCCAGACTTGGGGACTATCCACATGCGCTCAAGCGATTTCTGGGCGTGGATGTGCTGGTCGCCAACACGCCCGATATCATTGAGCGCATGAAAAAGCTTGGCTGGTCAAAGCGAACCGAGGTCATCTCCAACTTCACATCTCTGGAGCCGGTTGCACCTGTTTCCCGAGAGGCACTTGGCATTGATGCCGGTGCGCATCTGATCGTCTCAATCGGGCGATTTGTGAAGCGCAAAGGGTTCGACACGCTTCTGCGCGCTGTTCAAAAGATGCCTGACGCTCATCTGGTACTCGTGGGCAGTGGTGAGGAGCAAGAGGCACTGCAGGCCCTCGCAATCGAGCTCGATATTGCAGAGCGTGTTCAAATGACCGGTTGGAAGTCCGACCCGCGCCCCTATATCGCCGCCTGCGATACCTTCGTGCTTCCCTCCCGGCACGAGCCACTGGGGAACGCAGTTCTGGAGGCATGGGCGCAGGGCAAGCCCGTCGTCGCCACGCGAAGCGAAGGCCCCTCATGGTTCATGGAGGACGGGCGCGACGGTCTTCTGGTGGAAATAGGAAACGACATGCAGATGGCCGAGGCCTGTGCATCTCTGCGTCGCAATTCCGATCTCCGCAGAACGGTGATCGAGGGCGGATACAAGACGCTCCGCCACACTTTCTCCGAAGACGCCATCCTCGATCAGTACATAGCCCTTATCGGATCGGGCAGGCGAGCGGCGGGCTGAGACGCCCGCCCACTACATCAGTCCCCCAGAAGTTCGACCAGGCGGGTCTTGTTCTGAACGAAGTACTGCATGGACCGCAGAACGGTTTCCTCCAACCCGTATTTCGGCTCCCATCCGATGGACCGAAGCTTCGAGATATCGGGCAGACGCCGGTCACAGTCCTCATATCCCTTCCCGTAGAAATCATTCGACGCAACCGACTGGATCACAGGTGCTGCGGACGAATCAAAGTTCCTGACGTAGAGGTCGGACATCAGCTTCGCAAAATCGGCAATCGAGGATTCGTTGGCCGGGTTACCGACATTGACGATCTGCCGGTTCATCTCGTCCGGGTGATCCACAATTGCCTCCATCGCGCTTACCGCGTCGTCGATGTAAGTGAAGCAGCGCCGGTTCATGCCTCCGTCGACCAGTTGCAGCGGTCGGTTGTAGACGAGCGATGACATGAAGTTCGCAAAGACGCGGGGATTGTCTTCTCGATCCCATTTCTTTGCGAAGCGATCCATCAGAGGGCCGACAAAGTTGAAGGGCCGGATCAGGGTGTAGTTCAGCCCATGCTCGACGCCATACGCATAGATCATCCGGTCAAGAAGCTGCTTTGCGCAGGAGTAGATCCAGCGCTGGTTCTGGATCGGTCCCAGAATAAGGTCGGTCTGGTCCTCCTTGAACGGCTCGCTGGAGCCGCCGGTCTTTCCATAGACCTCGGATGTCGAGAAGTGGATCAGCCTCGTGTTATGCCGGACACAGGACTGGATCACGTTCAGACAATCGAAGAAATTCAGCTTCACGACGTCCAGAGGATTGGAAATGAACATGGCAGGATGCACATAGGCTGCCAGATCGAAGACCAGATCCGAGGTTCTGACGATTTCGTCCACGCGATCCTTGTCGGTGGAGATATCAACCTTCTCATATTTGAAGGACGCGTTTTCAAACCGCAGCCTGAGCTTCTTGTCCTCCACGTCGCACAGATGCACGTCATGCTTGCCATCTTCACTCAGTTTGAGCGCCAGATTGCTGCCGATGAAGCCGGACGCCCCAAAAAGACTAATTTTCACTGCTTTCCCCTCTGGTTCCCTTTGCACACTCCAGAATTCGCGCCTTGGATTGCCCACCCAGCACGGCACGAACCCCGTCTCCGTCAGGCTCGGAATGCAAAATGTGCGAGCGATGGGTAAACCCGTATGCCTTGCACATTGCCTGAAAAGTGGATGTCGTCCGCCGCGACGGTATGAGCGCGTCGATCTCCAGCGGACCGTTCTGGCGGTGGACAATGTTTGTAAAGGCCGACCCGTTTTCCCCGACAATGTGCTCGGCACGCGAAAAGACCCATTTCTGCTGAGGGATGGTCAGGGTTGCAGGGTCCAACGCGCTATACCCTTCGCGAACCAGAGCGTCGATCAGATCGGGCATGCCATCACAGGTTCGGCTTTCATGGGTCTTCTGATCCCGGATCAACACCAGACGCGGACCTATCTCAACGGGCGGTTTCTCTTCCGGAAAGGCGTTTGCCACAACCTCCAGAAGCCGACGGCAGAACTGTGGTGTGCGCAGCCAGTAGAGCCGCTTGCAGACCAGAACCTCATCAAGTTTCTGGAAAATGACCTTGCGCCCGGCAAAGAGGTCAGTGTCCACGAAGTGACGCCCGTAATGCCCGGTCGCCCATTTCTCGGAGACAACAATGGGTATGTCCCTGTCGATGCCAAGCTCATCGGCCCAGGCGATCTTCGACAGAAGGTCGTGATATGTATGAAAATAGATGTGCCCCAGCGTATGTCGCACAAGCAGGACCTCGTCGAGCTCGATACGCTTCGCAAACCGTCGCCGGTGCAATTCCACCAACCGCTTGTAGGTGGTGTGATAGGGTGGAGGTTTCTCGGCCGTGCTTGGCTGAAACAGACGGCCATTGATATACACAAACCCCCGTTTGCCACTGACCGAGATATCGCCCTCGACCTTGTAGGCCCGTTCCCAGATCGGGGCATCGAGGCGGGTCTGGATGGCTTTGTCAAAGGCAGGATCGTCTGATGTCGGAACCGGGCCTTCCAGCGCGCTGAGCGGCGGACCAAACTTTTCATGAAACAGAAACTGCCGCTCTTCTTCCTCGGACAATGTGTGGTTGCGCACGGGCAACCGGTAGGTCTTTGCCGGCAGAGCCTCGCCGTATAGCCGGTACCGGTCGTTTCCACGGACCCTGAGGGGGCCAAACTGGTCGGATATCTCCACCGGCGCGATCATGCTGTTCATGTCCGCACGGGCCTCACAATTGAGCCGCAACACCGGAGCTGCATCATTTCGTTACGCACATGGTGCAGCAATCGCGGCCTACCCATTGAGCTGTGAAGAACCAAAGAACCATTGGATTTGATGAATTTACGGTACTGGCCCAGCCAGTGTCCAGCGCCGTTTTCCGCCCAGGGTGTGTTGCACGCGGTGAAACGAAATCGTTGGCCACGCGCACCATAACTCTCCTGTTCCGACAAGAGCTTCACAGCTTGTAGTACTCCCGATACCAGGCAACAAACTTGGCGACCCCGTCCGCGACATTGGTCCGGGCTTCAAACCCGGTCAGTTGTTTGAGAAGCGCTACATCGGCCCATGTCGCAGGAACGTCCCCGGGCTGCGCGCCCAGCATTTTCTTTTGCGCCTGTCGTCCGGTGGCCCGCTCAATCGCCTCGATGAAATCCATCAATTTCACCGGCTCGGAGTGACCGATATTCACAATCCGGTAAGGCGCGACGGGACTCAAATTGTCCGACGGAGCGCATTCGCCTTCGGGGGGCCTTGCTGTCAGCAACATGATGGCACGCACAAGGTCATCCACATAGGTGAAATCGCGGCTCATCTCACCGCGTCCATAGACCTCGATGGGCTGGTCATTGAGAATGCGGGACGTAAATTTTGACAGGGCCATATCCGGTCTCCCCCACGGGCCGTAGACCGTGAAGAACCGAAAGATGGTCGTCGGCAGGCGGTAGAGATGTGCGTAGGAATGTGCCATGGCTTCCATGGCCTTCTTGGTGGCCGCATAGAAAGACATCGGCAAATCAGCTTTCTCGCTCTCCGCATATGGCAGCGAGGCATTTCCGCCATAGACGCTCGAACTCGACGCGAGAAGCAGATGGCGAGGCGGCACGGCACGTGCCGCTTCAAGAAGACTGAAGGTCCCAGTGATATTCGCATCGAGATAGGATTTTGGCGCCTCGATGGAGTGGCGTATCCCTGCCTGCGCAGCAAGATGCACGACGACGTCAGGGCGATGATGCTCGAAAATCCGCAAAATCGCTTCATCGTTCTCAAGCCGCTCCGGAATGAACGTGTAGTTTGAGAACTGCAAAAGGATCTCGTTGCGGTCCTGCTTGAGGCGGACATCGTAGTAGTCGGTCATCGCGTCCAGCCCGATGACCTCGAACCCCTCCTTGAGCAGCGCTTCAGACAGATGAAATCCGATGAAACCGGCTGACCCGGTCACAAGAACACGCTGTCCGTTTGTCATTGGTAAACCACCCGAAGCCCAACATTTGCCCCAGGGGCACCATGCCCTATCCCATAGTACATCAGGGCTACATGGTCCATCGGGAGATCGACGGGATCGGGTCCGCTGCTCATGCTTTTTAAAACGGGGCGACGTGGTTTGCGATTGAGACGGTCGGCGTCTCAACCTGTCCCAGGGAGCCAGCAGCAGGTTCGTGCCCGATGGGTATGACCGGTGATCCACCCAGATCACCCGGCCTTCTCAATCAGCTATTTTGGCACGGGTTCAGCCAGGCATTCAGGTAGGTTTTGAGACGGGCCTGCATGGTTTCGCCGCTGTGGATGGCACAGAAATGCAGCGCCATGCTCTGCACGGCAAAGGCCTGCACTCCGTCTGCCAGAAGCTCGGCGGAGACGTCCTTACGGAACGGGCCATCAGACAGCCAACCGGCCATCACCTCGATCTGCCGCCCGAAGGTTTGCGCGATCGGTCCGACCTCTTCTCTCGCCGCGGCGCCGGAGTGCCGGAGGATCACGTCGAAGACATATCGCTCACTTGTCATGAAATGCAGAAGCGGCAGGAGGTGACTGACCATGTCATCCAGATCCCAAGGTGGAGGAAGCCGCTCAATCTCGTCCAGATGAGCGTCAATTCTGGCGCCAATGATGACATCCATCAAAGCGTCCTTGTCTGGAAAATGCGCAAAGAACGTCCCCTTGGCAACGCCGGCCTCCCTCACGACTTCTTCAACGCGCATTGCGCCAAAGCCTTTCGAGGAGATGGCGTTCCGCGCCGCATCGAGCAGCTTGGCGCGTGTGACAAGGGTGCGTTTCTGTATCGGCTTGTTCATGCAGGGTTGATAACGACTTTCCTGACCATGGTCAAAATTTAAGTTGACCTCGGTGAATTTTATTAATATGACCACGGTCAATAAAATCCTTGAACGTCAGGAAACACCATGCTCACCAAACGCATCTTTGTTCTGAACGGCCATCCGGCTGAAACATCACTCTCCCGGTCATTCGCCGAAACCTACGCGAAGGCGGCACGGGCAGCAGGACATGAGGTGCGTCTCATGCATCTGCATGATCTCAGTTTCGACATGGACTACGGCTTTGCGGGATATGCGAACCCAAAGCCGCTGGAGCCGATGCTGGCATCCTTTCAGGCGGATGTGGACTGGGCACAGCACATTGTCCTGACAACACCGATGTGGTGGGGCGGATTGCCCGCAAAACTGAAGGGTCTGATTGATCGCACATTCCTGCCGGGATGGGCCTTTGACACGCGCAACCAAAGGATGGGTATGCCGCTGCCATTGAAGGTTGGGCGTACCGCACGGGCGATTGTCACCTCTGACACGCCGGGGCCTTTCTTCTGGCTGCTCTACCGCAAGGCCTTGCTCAAACAGATCAAGGGGCAGATTTTTCACTTCATCGGATTGAAACCGGCGCGGATCACACATTTTGCACAGGCCAGCGACGCCGGGGCTGACAAGGTGCGGCCGTGGCTGAGGCAGGTCGAACGCCTGGGGACAGGCGGCCTCTAGACCCGTCTGCGCCTGCTACCCCTCATTTCCGCCTTGGAGATGCAGACGTTCCTCACAAACCTGTTTCATCACCGCCTCAAACGCGGCAGCGGCAGCGTGCGGTCGGCCCGCGTTTTCCATGATGCACCCGAACTCGATACGAACGGATGGCGCGAGCGGAACCAGAGCGACCCTTCCGGCCAGTTCCGGGTCGAGCGCTATCGGATCAGCCAGGGTGAACCCAAGACCCATCTCAACCAACCTGTAGGCCGCAGCCCCTGCGGAAACCTCATGGGCAATTGTCATCGTAAGGCCCTGCCGCGCGAGTTCCTGATCCACAAAACGACGCAGAACGGTGCTTTGATCAAGAGCGATGTAAGGCTCATCCAGAAGGTCGTGGAACGACAGTTTCCCACAGGTCGCCAGCGGATGGCCCCGCTTCAGGGCAACATGCAGACGGGTCGAAGCGAGAACACGCGGCTCGACCCCTTCGACCGGCAATGGCAGGGCCGAGACACAGATATCGAACAGGCCGTTCATTGTTCTGCGTGCGAGACCCCGGCGCGGGTGGATATCGAGCCTCATACGCAGATCGGGCTGCTCGGTCGCCAATCGCTTCATCGCTGGCAGGACCAGCCCGTTAACAACACGAGTGTGGCATATGATCCGCATGGGAAGTGCTGTTTGCGTTTTGATCCGGCCGACCATGGTCGGGATGTCTTCGATCTGGGAGAGGATCCGCACGGCCTCGGGATAAAACTGCTCCCCGTCGGATGTCGGGATCAGCCGTTTCTTGTCGCGGTGAAAGAGCTGGATGTCGAACTCTTCCTCCAGCAGGGTCAGCAGGCGGCTGGCAGCAGACGGGCTGAGGTTCAGGCGCGCCGACGCACCCGCAAGCGAGCCTTCTTCCATGACCAGTGTGAAAACCTTGAGACTCTTGAGGTTCATCTTCTTTTTTTTCGAACTGATATTCCAATAATTGAGTTTTTCAGAGGTTACGGGATTGGGTAGCGTGATGCCAGTGGAAGCTTGGCCAGAAACGAGCCAGGCTCCCGATCAAGGGAGGAAATACATGAAACGCAGGGAGTTTCTGCAAGGCTGTGTCACTGGCGCGACCTTCACGCTCGTCTCGGGGTCCGCCGCACTGGCTGAATGGAAGCCGCGCCGCCCGATCAACGCGATCTTGCCCTATTCGGCCGGGGGCGGAACGGATGCGCTGGCACGGGCTGCGGCGGCCTCGGCGGACGGCATTCTGCCGGTGCCGCTGGTCATCGTGAACAAACCCGGCTCGTCGGGGATCACCGGCGCGACAGAGGCTGCCGCAGCGCGCCCCGATGGCAACACCGTCATGGTAACCTCTGCCGGGTCGTTCCTGCTGACCTCGATGTTGCGCGATACCGAAATCAACCCTTTTGAGAGCTTTGAGTTCATCGCCCAGATCGGCAATCTCACACCCGCCATCATCGTCCCTGCAAACAGCCCGTTCCAATCCGTTCAGGATCTGGTGGAGGCTGCAAGGACTGATCCGGGCGGGCTGAGATGGGCCCATAATGGTCGCGGCGGATTTCATCAGGTCTCCGGGCAGAGTTTTCTCAACAGCAACGGGCTACAGGCCCAGGATGTCCCGTTCAAGGGTGGCGGACCGACGCGCGCCGCCGTGATCGGCGAACAGGTCGACTTTGCATTCGTGGGTATCCAACAGGCCGCCGGGTTCGAAAACGAGTTGCGGGTCCTCGCGCTCGCAGCCCCCGAACGGGATGCGATCCGGGATGATGTGCCCACACTCGCGGAATTGGGGTTTGACTTTGTCGCCGTGTCATCGCCGATTGTCTTCTTCGCGCCCAAGGGCACCGACCCGGAAATCATCTCAGGCATGGAGGCGGCATTGAAGGCGATCACCGAAACACAGCAGTTCGCAGATCTGATGCGCGAGCGCGGCAATGTCCCGGCATTCCTGAGCGGGGCCGACACCGCAGCCCGCCTGCGCCGGATGCAGGTCGAGACCCAGCCGGTGATCGACGCGCTGATGCAAGAAGGCTAGAGCGTGGCGCAGACCACCCCCCCTGCGCCTATGGCTGTCGGTTATGCGCTGATCCTGCTTGGGATCGGCGCCTCTGCCGCATCGCTCAACATCTCGCTTGATCAATACGGACGTTGGGGCGCCCGGGTGTTTCCGCTCGCTTGTTCCCTTGCTCTCGTTCTGCTGGGCCTGATGGAGTTGCGCTCTGCCAATGCGGGGAGCCGTTCTGAAAGAATGCCCCAGAGCCCCGTTGCCGTTCTCACCTTGCTCTGCCTGTCCATCGGCTACGTCGCTGTCATGGCCAAGTTTGGCTATCTGATCAGCACGGCAATAGCCGCCCCCGCCGCGCTTTGGATATTTGGCGTGAGAAGGCGCGCAGGTCTGCTTCTTGCCGCGATACTCTGCCCGCTGGTTTATCATCTGGTGTTCTTCGTCGGTCTCGGTGTGTTCCCGCCCTATGGCGACTGGTTCGACCTTCTCGACCTCTTGCAGGCGGACTGAGGGTGGAGATATTCGCAGCGCTCGCCACGGTTCTGACCGATCCGGTCCTGCTGGGATGGGTGTTTCTGGCCGCCATTGTGGGCATAGTCGTCGGCGCGATCCCTGGACTGACCGCATCCGCGGCCATCGCGATGTTGCTGCCGCTGACCTTCTACATGGATCCCCTGTCGGCGCTCGCCTTTCTCTATGTCATTGGCAAATCGGGACGGTATGGCGGCTCGATCGCGGCCATACTGTTCAACACGCCGGGGACCGCTGCCTCCGCCGCGACGCAAATCGACGGCTATCCGCTTGCCCGCAAGGGGATGGCGTCCAAGGCCATGAAGGTCGCCACGGTCTCGTCGGTGATCGGTGATTTCATCGGAGAGATCCTGCTGATCGCAGGCATCGTATGGATCGCCTCCATCGCACTGAAACTTGGCCCACCCGAGCTTTTCGCCGTCTATTTCGCGGCCTTTGTGGTGATCGGTTCGGTCATAGGCAAGTCGATCACACGTGGTCTTGCCTCGGCCGCTCTGGGGGTTCTGGTCAACATGATCGGACTGGATCCCATCAGTTCAACCGAGCGGTTCACCTTCGGTGTCTTCCAGCTCAGCAACGGGATTTCGCTGGTTCCCCTGATGATCGGCGTCTTCGTCCTTGGGGAGGTCTTTGCGCAGATCGACGCACGCGGAAAACCCTCGGGAATGCTGAACACGGCATCCATGGACCCGGATCGCAACCGCTTGACCTGGGCGGATTACCGGCCCTGCATGCCCCATGTGATCCGGTCATCCTTCATCGGTGCATTTATCGGCATGCTGCCGGGACTGGGCTCCGCCATTGCCGCTTTCGTGGCGTATGGCGAGGGCAAGCGCCGCGCAAGCAACCCAGAGGGCTGGGGGCGAGGCGCGCTGGAGGGCATCGCCGCACCCGAGGCTGCCAACAATGCCGTCAGCGGCCCATCCATGGCGCCCCTTCTGACACTGGGGATACCCGGATCAACCATCGGCGCGATCCTGATCGGCGTGTTTCTGATCCACGGGATCCAGATTGGTCCGACACTGTTCCTGACCAATGGCGATCTGGTCTACGCACTGTTTGCATGCGGCCTGATCGGGATCGTCATGTACGGTCTGATCGGCTACTACGGTGCGGCATTCGTCGGGCGGTTCATCACCCGCATTCCGACATCGGTGCTCTACCCGATGATTTTCCTGACCTCGTTTGTCGCAGCCTACACATCGCGAGGCAGCCTGTTCGACATCTATGTGATGATCGGGGCGGGCTTTCTGGGCTGGGGCATGCGGAAGCTGGACTTCAACCCGGCCGCCTTCGTCATCTCCTTCGTGCTGGCCGGGGGCGCGGAGGAAACCTTCCGGCAATCGCTCCTGCTTTCCGACACCGGGGCTGCGATCTTCGTGACCCGACCGGTGGCCCTGCTCTTTATTCTGCTCGGGTTTGGCGCATTGTTCATGAGGGCGCGCAGCCTGCGTCGGCAGTCACGGGCAACCGCCCTGCGGGATACCTGAGATGTCACGTCCATTGTCCGGCCTTCGTGTCATCGATTTCACCCATGTTCTTGCGGGGCCCGCATGCTCCTACTTTCTGGGGCTGATGGGCGCGGAGGTCATCAAGGTGGAATCCGTCGCGAAAGGCGATGCAATGCGGCATCGGGGCGGAACAGATCAGGATGCCGCCGCCGCAGGCATGAGCACGGCCTATCAGACCCAGGGCGCGGGGAAGTCGTCGATCGCGGTGGATCTGGAAACGGCGACCGGGCTGGAGGTGATGGAGCGGTTGCTCAGATCCGCCGATGTATTCGTCGAGAACCACCTGCCCCGGACACTGGACCGACTGCACCTGCGCGAAGATCGCACGCGTCGGCTGAACCCGCGCCTGATCCATTGCGCCATGACCGGCTACGGTCGGGGCGGCGACCGGGAAAACATGCCCGCCTATGACGTCAACATTCAGGCGGCCAGCGGGCTGATGTCCCTGACCGGCACCAGAGCAAGCGGGCCGACGCGCACCGGTGCTCCGGTCATGGATTACAGCGTCGCCTTGGCGGCAGGCTTTGCGATCTGTGCGGCCCTCAATGACCGTCATCGCACCGGGCGTGGCAGCTTCATCGATGTCTCCATGCTGGAAACCGCATTCACCCTTATGAGTTCGACCATCACCGATTTCATGGCCACCGGAAACACCCCGACCCAACGCGGAAATGCCGCCAACAGCCGCAGTCCGGCGGCAGGCAGCTTCCCCTGCAAGACCGGGCTGCTGAGCCTTGGGGTCAACGAAGAGCCGCAGTTCGACGCGTTGGCCGAGGTCCTCGACAGGCCCGAATGGAAGAGCGATCACCGTTTTGCCACGCCAGCCTCGCGCAAGGCATATTCGACCGAGTTGGAGGCGGAGCTTCTCGATGCTCTCTCCGCTCGGTCTGCCGAGGACTGGGAGAGGCTCATGTCAGCCGCAGGTGTTCCCGCAGCCATGGTTCGCACTCTCCCCGAAAGCCTCGGTCTGAACCAGGTGGCAGAGCGGGGATACCTGCGGATGCTGCCAGACACAGACAGGCGTGTCCCGACTTTGCCCTTCCGGTTTGATGGCGAGGACATTCCGCAACTGTCATCCGGAGCACCGGCCCTCGGACAGCACACTCTTGAGACGCTTGGCACGTTGGGGTTCAGCGCGGACGAAATACAGCATCTTCTGGCAGAAGGTGTGGTCGGGTCACCTCGACACATCGGATCGGAGACCGATTTGTGAGGATTCGCATATCGGACACAATCCGGCAGCGATATCCTCCTTCTGCATTTATTTAAGCAATTGTTTCAAAAAGATATTGGAGGGGGTGATATGAACACTCTGCTCAGTGTGGGTTCGCGCGGGCCGGATGTGGCTGCGGCTCAGGAAGGACTGAACAACGCAGGACACAGCCTGCATCCACCACTCAAGACTGACGGGATATTCGGCGGGAAGACCCGTGCACGCACGCAGGAATTCCAACGCAGCAACAGCCTTGTCGCAGACGGTGTCATTGGCCCCATGACGCTGAACATCCTGCAGCAGTTCATGGATCTCGTGGGGCTTGCCAAACCCTTGGGAACCGGCGCGGAGGCTGCCGCGCGTCAGCGTGTTGTCGATATGGCGCGGAAATACCACCTCAACCATGGCTGGCGCGCGACCGACAAACTGGGGGCGGACCACCTGCGCATTGCGGCCAATCTCTGCTTCGACCAGCAGACCCGCGCCCGTCAGGGCGGCGTTCCTCTGGCTGGCATATGGCAGCTTGCGGCCCCACCGAAACCGCCCGCAATGGCCTGTGTCACCATTTCCAAAACCGCCGAGCGGAACTACGCGCAGGGTGCACCGGGGCGAAACAACTGGGATCTGCCGTCCTGGTGCGGGATCTTCGCGCTTGCGGTTTACAAATCAGCCGGTCTGAAGCTGTCGTCCTGGCCGCTGCGCATCAAGGGCCTGTCAAAGCATCCCGCCGAGTTTCGGCCGGTGATGAAGAAGGCTGATCTCAAGGTGGGCGATCTGGGGATCTTCGATTTCGCACCGAACCACGTGAACCATCATTTTCTGGTGGTCAAGATCGACGGCGACAACATCACCTCCATCGACGGGAACATCACCGATACAATCGGCGGCACAAAGGTTCAGACGATCGCGCAGCGAAACCGGTTCACCGTGAGCGGGATTTTCAATCACAAGTTCAGCGCATTCGTCTCCCCGATCTGGGGTTCGGTTCTTTAGACGAACAGGCCCGGCAAAGAGTTGGTCCGAACGCGTGACCGCAAGCCGACAGGCTTGGGGATATGGCGATGAGACGTCTTTGTCAGCATCAGGATGCTGGCAAAACCTCATATCGTGTCGTGACCAGACCCGATGGAAACGATCTTGATCCGGTCAGCCTCAGGTCGACATCCGCGTTCAGCGCGCCGAACATCCGTTTGCCCGATCCGATAAGGATTGGCGCGACCGTGACGGTCATATCCGAAATGAGCCCTTCCCGGAGAAAGCTCTGAATCACCTTTCCCCCGTCGATGTAGGCGCGTTTCCAGCCCTGCCCTGACAGGGTCCCCATGAGGTCCTGCGGCGTCTGCGCGGAAATGCGGACCTTGTCGCGAAGCTCTTTCGGAACGTCGTCCGTTTCCAGTTTATGGCTCAAAATAACGACAGGTTTTTCATAGGGCCACGCATCGAAGCTCAGCAAGGTTCGGAACGAACCGCTGCCCATCACAAGACCATCCTTGTCGGCCATGAAATCGTCATAGCCATGATCCTCGCCATCGGTTTTCTGCTTCATAAGCCAGTCGAGGCTGAAATCATCGCGCGCCACGTATCCGTCAAGGCTCATTGCCATGAAGATATGTCCGGTCGGCATGTTCTGTTCTCCGGATATCTGCATCGGGAAGATCACTTTGCTATCACAGGACATCCGCAGCATGAAACGGCACATAAGCTTCTTGTTGCTGGCGCGACCTGATCAGAATTCGCAGAAGCCGTGTCAGCTGGACGGTCTCACTTCAGCTCATAGCTCGGCAAATGCATCAGCGCGGACCGCAACGCATCTCCCCAGCCTTGGGAGATCGCCTGATAATATGCGTCATCGCCTTCGATGCGGGGCTGGTTTCTGGCCTCGAAACTGTCCTTCGCGTAGGTTTGCAGATCGAGCGGCAGACCTACCGAGAGGTTCGCCTTGATCGTCGAATCGAAGGACACCATCAGCAGTTTGATGGCATCCTCGAAACTCATATCTGCCTCATAGGCCCTGACCAGAATCGGTTTGCCGTATTTTGTCTCACCGATCTGAAAGAACGGCGTGTCATCGGTGACTTCGATGAAATTGCCTTCCGGGTAGATCATGAAAAGGGTTGGTGAGCCACCTTTGATCTGGCCGCCGACAATGACCGACGCCTTGAACTTCGCGCTGGCTGTCTGGCCGTCCGGGCCGCTGCTCTCGATCACCTCTTTCAGGGTTTCACCGACAACGCGCGCGACCTGAAACATCGTGGGCTGTTCGAGAATGGTCGGGCTGCGCTCGGACGGGGTCTTGGAGCGCTCTTCCAACAGGCTGATGAGCGCCTGTGTTGTCGCCAGATTGCCAGCCGTCATAAGGGTGATGACGCGCTCACCCGGCGTCTCGAATGTGAACATCTTCTTGGTCACGGAAAAATTGTCCACGCCCGCATTGGTACGCGTGTCAGACATGAAGACGAGGCCGGTGTTGAGACGAAGGCCGACGCAGTAGGTCACTTTGGGAATCCGGTACTAGAGTTCAGGCGACAAATTCAATCGCCCATGTGTCTATTGCTGAATCTGCAGCGACACAATCATCGATTCCTCTGCATTCCCGACGCGCATGCCCGAAATCGGTGCCGCATCGCGCGAATCCAGTCCCGTTGCAACCCGGACATACCGCTCATCGGGTGATATCCCGTTCGACACGTCGAAACCGACCCAGCCCAGACCGTCGACATGAGCCTCGGCCCAGGCGTGACTGGCATCCTGGTCGATCCGGTCGTCTATCATCAGATATCCGCTGACATAGCGCGCAGGAACGCCGGCATTTCGGGCAGCCGAGATGAAGATCTGCGCGTGATCCTGGCACACGCCGCCGCCTGCCTGCAACGCTTCTTCAGCGGTCGTCCGGGCGGAGGTCTCGGCCTGACCATAAGGAACCGCGTCAAGGATTGTCTTTGACAGCTCGTGCAGGTTTCCCAGAACATCCCCCTTGCCGCGGACAATCTTCGACAGCTTCCTGACACCCGCTCCGGGTGCGGTGCGTTCGGTGCTCTGGGTGAAATGCCACAAGGGGGCCTTGCCGTAGACCTTGCCGAATACCCCGTCGGAGGAATGTGTTTCCACCTCTCCCGAGACGGTGAGCTTGATGCCGGTTGCACCCGGCTCTGCCTGCACCAGCGTCGTGTGGTTCTGGTACTGATCGACGAAGGACAATTCCTGTGCGCCGCCTGCAACATTGATATGCCAGTTGAGGATGGTCTGCTGTTGAGAGCTTGCAGGCGTCAGGCGGACCTGCTGCAGCGCATAGATCACCGGCGCATCATAGAGGTACTCGGTCGTATGCGTAATGCTGAGCTTCATGATATCGCGCACCTATCCATTGAACTGGTAGTCCCGTTCGATCTGCTGGCCGATCGCGTTGTTGTCTCGGATGAAATCGGTGATGAACTGATGCAAACCCTCGTCAAAGATCGACGCAATGGTGTGCTTTCGCAACTTCTCCCGCTGAGCATCTATCAGGTCGTGGCAGGGCCTGCGCTGGCCATAATCCTTTGCCAGGAACTCCAGCTTTTCCTCGATCAGGCGGCTTGAGAACGACAGTGACCTTGGAAAACGCGCATCGAGAATAAGAAACTCGGCGATGGTCGCGGACGTCATGTCATCCTCGTTGAGCCACCGGAACGACCGATGTGCCGAAACCGACCTCAGGATGGTTTCCCATTGCACGTTGTCGAGCGGAGAGCCAACAAAACTCGCCGATGGCAGGAGCGTGAAATACTTCACGTCAATGATCCGCGCCGTGTTGTCGGCACGCTCCACCGCGATCCCCATCTGGGCAAAATCGAAGATATCGTTGCGCAGCATCGTTCCATGCAGCGCGCCACGCACAAGCGCGCTCTGACGTCTGATCTGACCCAGAATTGCGGGCAGGTCGGTCTCTTTGACAGGGCGTTTCAGCGCGTCCTTCAGGGTCATCCAGTTCTCGTTCACGGCCTCCCAGACCTCGGTGGTGAGCGCCGTGCGAACCATACGGGCATTTGTGCGGGCCTTCTCCGCTGCCGAGATCACGCTTGACGGATTTGCAGGATCGCGCAGCAGGTAATCGACCACGCTGCCGGCGCTGTAGCCGTCATACTTCTCATCATAGCCAGCCCGAGCACCGGCGGTCGTGACAACCGATTTCCATTCGGACGTGGCATCATGTGACCGGGTCAGCGCAATTCTGAATCCGGCCTCGACCAGTCGCGCGGTATTTTCGCTGCGCTCCAGAAACCGGAACATCCAGTAGAGGCCGCCTGCGGTTTTTCCAAGCATACCGCTAGTCCTCCAGAACCCAGGTGTCTTTCGTGCCGCCGCCCTGGCTGGAATTCACGACCAGCGAACCCTCCTTCAACGCAACGCGGGTCAGCCCGCCGGGCGTGATGTTCATGCCGGTGGGCGACACCAGCACGAAGGGCCGCAGATCCACATGCCGCGGCGACAAACCCTTCTTCACGAAGATCGGAACCGTCGAGAGCGACAATGTCGGTTGCGCGATGTAGTTACCGGGGCTTCGTTTCAGCTTCGCGGCGAAACGCGCGATCTCCTTCTTGCTGGCAGCGGGTCCGACCAGCATCCCGTATCCGCCGGATCCGTGAACCTCTTTCACGACAAGCTCGGACAGATTGTCCAGCACGTAAGCCAGCGTGTCGGGTTCCGAACAGCGCCAGGTCTGCACGTTCTTCAGGATGGCCTTCTCGCCGGTGTAGAATTCCACGATCTCGGGCATGTAGGAATAGATCGCCTTGTCATCGGCGATGCCGGTCCCGGGCGCATTGGCAATCGTGATGTTGCCGGCCCGATAGACATCCATGATCCCCGGCACACCCAGCATCGAGTCGCGGCGGAAATTCAGCGGATCCAGATAGTCATCGTCCACGCGGCGGTAGAGCACATCGATCACCTGGTAGCCCTGGGTCGTGCGCATCGCGATGTGACCATCGACGACGCGAAGATCATGACCCTCGACCAATTCCGCGCCCATCTGATCGGCGAGAAACGAATGCTCGAAATAGGCCGAGTTGTGGATCCCCGGCGTCAGGACCGCAACCGTCGGCTTGCCCGCGCAGTTTGCGGGCGCAGAGGCCGCCAGCGACCGTCGCAGGTTCTTGGGATAGTTGCTGACCGGCTGAACCTTGTTCTGGCTGAAAAGCTCGGGGAACATCTGCAGCATCGTCTCGCGGTTTTCCAGCATGTAGGAGACGCCCGACGGCGTGCGTGCATTGTCCTCAAGAACGAAGAAGTCATTCTCGCCGGTGCGGACAATGTCGGTGCCCACGATATGCGTGTAGACATTGCCCGGCGGGGTGAACCCGATCATCTGGGGCAGAAACGCCTCGTTGCGGGCAATCAGGTCGACCGGGATAACACCGGCGCGCAATATCTCCTGCCGGTTATAGACATCGTGCAGGAAGGCATTGATTGCCCGCACGCGCTGCTCGATGCCTTTGGACAACCGGGTCCATTCCCGGTTCGAGATGATCCGCGGGATCAGATCGAAGGGGATCAGACGTTCCTGCGCGGCGGCCTGACCATAGACGTTGAAGGTTATGCCCGTGCGCCGGAAAAAGGCCTCGGCCTCTTTCGACTTCTTGATCAGGCGGGACGGATCCTCGTTCGAGAACCACTTCTGGTATTCCCGATAGGGTGCACGAACACCATCCGGTCCCAGAAGCATCTCGTCAAAGTGGTTTTGGTCTTGCTCCATCAGGCCAACGTAGAGGAATTCCTGTGATCTACAAAGTACTTGTGGGATGAAATCAGTCTACGCGACCCTCAGCACTTCGACTGACTGTTTTTTGAGCTCCATCCAGCCGTAGGATGTCATGAAAGACACATCCGCTGCGTCGCGCCCGACACCGATACGGATGATCTCTGGCGGTCGGGACATGCCTGTCGGATCGACCAGATGCCAGGAACCGCTCAGGTAGACCTCCACTACCGCATGAAAGTCCTGCGGTGTGACCTCGGGCGCGTAGGCGCTGACGAAGCGTGCAGGGATGCCGGCGGCGCGCACCATCGCAATCAGCACATGTGCATAGTCGCGACAGACACCAGCCCGGCTCGCGAAGCTCTCCGTTGCGGTGGTCGCAGCGTCGCTTGCCCCATTGTCATACGTGAAGTTCGTCCTGATCCAGTCGCTCATGGCGGACACCTGAGATCCGCCCGACAGATGGCCGAACTGCGCCGGGACCAACTCGAAAAAGGCCTCCGGGTGGCAATAGCGTGACGGCATCAGGTACTTCGTCACATCGTTCGGGCTCTGCCAGGTTGCCGACGCGACAAGCTGGTCGAGTTCCGAGGCTGGTCTTGAGATGTTCACCACGGCCTCATACCGGCAGTCAAAGACAGGGCCTGCCTGCAGCCATCTGCGCGTACCGACCCCGTCTTCGCCGTCAATCCCGCGTTGAGAGACGTCAGGTGTGAAGACGATCTCCGACTGACGGCATTCCTGCGCAGCGTCCGATGCGGCCTCGATCTGCAAAAGCACATCGCAGGGCCTCTCCGTGGTATATGAAAGGTGTGTTCGAACCGAGAAGAGCATTGATTGTCCAAAGCCGGAGTGCATGTCGGAATGTCGACCCGAGCGGGTATCGCTCAAACCGACCGTATCGCCCCGCCATCGATCCGTATACGTGAACCGGTTATATAGGAGGCACGCTCTGACGCCAGAAAGACAACGACACTGGCGAATTCCGAAGGCTGCCCGTATCGACCGACCGGAATTGCAGCCGCCGAGGCACGGGCGACCTCTGCCACGTCCTTGCCGGTTCTCCCGGCTGCAGCGGCATCGAGTTCATCCACTCTTTGGGTGTGAATTCGACCGGGCATGACCACATTTACCGTGACACCATCGGCGGCGACCTCACCTGCCAGCGTCTTCGACCATCCGACAACCGCAGAGCGGATACCGTTCGACAGCGCCAGATTGGGGATCGGCTGCTCCACCCCCGATGAGGTAATGGAAATGATCCGCCCCCACCCCCGCGTCTTCATCGATGGCAGAAGCCGTCCGTTCATATGGAAGAGATTGGCCGCCATGGCCTCGAAATGCGCAACCCACTGCCCGCGCTCCGCCGCCTGTGCGGTACCCGGTGGCGGGCCTCCGCCATTATTGACGATGATATCCACGCCGCCTTCTGCCAGAAGCGTATCCGTGACGGCGTCCACCTCGCCTATATCCGACAGATCCAGTTTCACGGGTCGTACCTGCTTCTGACCATCCGCCCACTCCGCGATCTTGTCGACCGAACGGGCGGCAGCGACCACATCAGCCCCTTCTGCGGCCAGTCCCTTTGCGATGGCCATCCCGAGGCCCCGGCTGGCGCCTAGCACCAGTGCACGTTTGCCGTTCAGTCCCAGATCCATCAGTTCAACTCCTCCAGTCTCTTTTCCTGCCGCCCGATCAGACGGTCCACCTCTGCCCGGGATGCGGCCGAGAGCGGCACACCGGGGCGCCGCAAGGCCGGGTCAGCGATGATCCCTCTTTTGGCGAGAACGTATTTGCGCACCGCCAGACCAAGCCCCGGTTGCTGCTCGAACCGCGCCAGAGGCAGATAGGCATCAAAGATGTCCTGCGCGCGATCCATCGCGCCGCTGGCATGGTGCTGAACGACGCTGACCATCATTTCGGGATAGGCGAAACCGGTCATCGCCCCATCCGCACCACGGGCCATCTCTTCCGGCAGAAACAGGCCGCCATTGCCGCAAAGGATCGATATGTGCCGATCCAGAAACCCGTCCGAACGCAGGGTCGAGATCTTTTCCAGACCGGGCCAGTCCTCATGCTTGAGACAGACACAACCCGGCAGGTCCCGCACGATCCGGGCGATCACCCTGGGCGCAATCTGAACACCGGTCGCAAGCGGAAAGTCCTGCAGGACGAAAGGGGCCTCACCGATCACCTCGGCTGCCTGCGTGTAGTAGGTGACAATCTGATCATCCGTCCTGAGCGATCCCGGCGGCGCAATCATGACCGCCGAAGCTCCATCATCCATCACCATGGCCGCAAGGGTCTCGATCTGGGCAAACCCGGCTGCGGAGACCCCCACGACCACCGGCACACGGCCCGCGACACGTGCGAGAATACGGCGCACGACTGCCTGCGACTCCTCGACCGTCAGCTTTGGCGCCTCCCCCATCATGCCGAGTACCGTCAACCCGGTCGCACCCGCATCGAGGTAGAAATCGACCATCCGGTCGCAGCTTTCCATGTCGATCGAACCGTCTCGATGAAATGGCGTGACAGCGATGACGAAAACCCCTTTCGCCGCTTCGGTCAAATGGCCCATTCTCTCTCCCTCAATGTATCGTTTGCAGAGCGACCCGACCGACCGCCATCGCGGTGGCCGCCTGACAGGGCTCGATCACCGGAATGCCCAGATGCGCCTCAAGATCAGCGCGGAAGGCCGTCATTCCGGCACATCCCAGGATCAGGACATCCGCCGCCCGGTCGTCCCGCAGGACCCCGCCGACGGCTTTCAGACGAGCGAAGGTCCGATCCCGGTCGGCAAGCTCGGCCACACCGAGTTCCAGCGGCATATCGCCAGCGAGCCGGTCCATCACCCCCATCGCCCCAAGATAACGCATATGCCGCGGAATGGATTGAGACAGGATCGAGATGATCCCGAACCGCTGACCCATCGTCATAGCCGTCAGAACAGCGCTCTCGGCGATGCCCAGAACCGGGTGCGCCGACTGTTCCCTAAGGGCAGCAAGTCCGGGATCCGAGAAGCAGGCAATCACAAAGGCGCTCGCGTCGGTCTCAAGCTCGGCACAATGGCTCAGCAAGGGGCCGACGATCCCGTCAACATGTGCCTGCGTTTCGATCCCCGGCGGCCCCTCGGCAAGGGTTCGCACCTCGATCCCGACCGGGCTCACCGCGCGGATCGGATCAATTGCGCGATCAATGCCATCACTCACATGCTGGCTGCTGTTGGGATTGATGACGAATATGGTCAAGCGGTGTCTCCGGTTTCGTGCACTCTGGCAGTGTTTGAGAGCTTTGAAAATCAGTGACCGGGTTTCGCGGTCTGTATCTCGATCTGATAGCCCTCAGGGTCGAGGAACGTGAAGGCCCGGATCCCCAGTTCTTCATTCTCGCGCAGCGCACTCAGGCCCTCCGGCCCTTCATGACAGATCCATGCGTACCATTCGTCAACATCGGAAACCCGCATGCAGAACTGGCTCGTCTTTGCCTCGGCCCAGTTCTGCATGCCACGGGCCTCGTCGACCAGACCGATATGAGATCGCCCGTCAACAAGATAGATTTTCGACCAGCCCTGATCGATCGCCAGCGTGAACCCCATGACATGCTCATAGAATGCCATCGCAGCGGGAAGGTCGCGATAATACTGGAAGGTCACGGTCAGAACTGCCCCGCCTTCCGGTCGTCTGACGCTGCCGGTCATGTCACCTCGCCCAACTGAAGAACTGGTTTGCAGATTGTATACATCCGGTATGGTGAAGCGCGAAACGCAAATGATGGAGCATGTCGATGACCCAGAAGGCAGACCTCGTCATCCGGGCCGGCGAGGTCGTCTCGGACGGCGTGCTCCGCAAGGCCGACATTGCGATAACGGACGACAGGATAACAAGGGTCGGCCCTGATCTTCCCGGGGGTCTGGAGGAGATCGACGCCACCGGGCATCTCGTCCTGCCCGGCGGCGTCGACACACATTGCCATATCGAGCAGGTATCTGGTGCAGGGCTTCTGAACGCTGATACGTTCGAGAGTGCCACGCGTTCGGCCATCTTCGGGGGCACGACCACGGTGGTTTCCTTTGCCGCGCAACATCCCGGTCAGCGCATTCGTGATGTTGTCGCCGACTATGCCCATCTCGCCCGGCGGGGTGCGCTGGTCGATTATGCGTTCCATATGATCGTCGCAGATATCAGCGGTGAAAACCTTGCGCGCGATATCCCCGATCTGATTGCGAAAGGGCATCGTTCCATCAAGATTTTCACAACCTATGACAAGGTCCGTCTTGATGATCATGCCATACTCGATGTGCTGACCAAGGCGAGAGAGGCTGGCGCTCTGGTTTGCTTTCATGCCGAGAATGATGGCCTGATCCGGCATATGACCGCCCGGCTTCTGGCGGACGGCAAGACCGCGCCGCGCTATCACGCACAATCCCATCCCCGGGAGGCAGAGATCGAGGCCATCGCGCGAATGTGCCGTTTCGCAGAGTTCACGGGTGCAGCGATCATGATTTTCCACGTCTCGACCCGCGAAGGGGCAGAGGTGATCCGGGCCGCTCGAAGGCGCGGCATTTCCGTGCAGGCAGAGACATGCCCGCATTACCTGTTCATGACCGGGGATATTCTCGGTCAGGATCGCGCTGCGCGGTTCATGTGCTCACCCCCGCAGCGCGAACCGGACGACCAGAATGCGCTATGGGAGGCAATCGAGGACCGCACCATAGGGCTTGTGACCTCCGATCATGCGCCTTACCGGATGGACGGCGACGGGAAATTCGCCAACGGAAAGGACGCGCCTTTCAACCGGATCGCCAACGGAATGCCGGGCCTGGAAACCCGCCTTCCGCTGATGTTCAACGCCATGGTCACAACGGGACGTCTTGGTCTGGAAAAGTTCGTCGAGCTTACCGCCACTGCCCCTGCCCGCGCCTTCGGCCTGACGTGCAAGGGCGAAATTGCCGAGGGGTTCGATGCGGATATCGCGATCTGGGACCCCGAGGCGGTCTACACCTATGGAGACAACGACCTGCATGACAATGTCGGCTACAATCCGTTCGCCGGTACGACGGTGAAGGGGATGCCGGTGCAGGTCATCTCGCAAGGTGTCGTGGTCTTGCGTGACGGTGAGATGCTGGGCGCACCCGGAAGGGGCCGACATATCGCGATGAACCGATGAAACCATCTGATGCGCGAATGATCCGGTTGGGGAGTGGTGATTTTCTCTCCCCGCACCTATCTTGCCCTGCATGACAAGGATTTTCATTGATGCGGACGCCTGTCCGGTGAAGGACGAGACCTTCCGTATTGCAGACCGGCACAAGCTGCAGGTTTACGTGGTCTCCAACGGCGGGATCCGGCCCAATCCGCACCCGCTGGTTCAGACCGTGGTCGTGGATGACGGCCCCGATGTCGCGGATATGTGGATTGCCGAGCGGGTCGGTTCCGGCGACATCTGCGTAACGGGAGACATCCCGCTGGCCGCAAAAGTGCTGGAAGCCGGTGCGGATGCCATCCGTCATTCGGGCGAGGTGTTTACGACCGCAAATATCGGCAACCAGCTTGCGATGCGCGATCTGATGGCGGATCTGCGGGCGGCCAATCCGCTCAATCAGGGTGGAGGCGGCAGGCCGTTTTCCAAGGCGGACCGGTCACGCTTTCTCAATGCGCTGGAAACGCTCGTGCGCAAGGCCAGACAGGTGTGACTCAGGTGCCGCAGAAGGTTTGAAGCACCTCTTCTTCGGGCTCGGGCGGCTGCCGGTAGGACAGGTCCGCATCCCCGTCAAAGGGCGTGGCGAGTGCATCGGTCAACGCCTCGAAGACAGCGAAGTCCCCTGAGACGCCCGCATCAATCGCCCGCTGCACCTGATGGTTTCGGGCGATGATCTGCGGGTTGACCGGCTCCGTCTCCGGCTCCCGCGCGCGACGGGTATGCCATGCCTCCAACCAGTCGGTCAGAGGGGCCAGCGTGGCATCCGCCGTGCCGAGGGCCGCAAAGGTATTGGTGAAATCCATCTTCTCCGCCGCCATCCGGTCCAGCAGATCCATGGCCAGAGGAATATCGTCCTCCTCCTCGGTACTCAGACCGAGCTTGACGCGGAAAGCCTTTGCCCAGGCGGCCTGGTAAAGCGCCGGGAATCCGTCGAGCGCGCCCGTCGCAAGCTCAATCGCGCGATCCTTGTCCGCATCAATCAGAGGCACCAGAGAGCTGGCCAGCTGCGCGAGGTTCCAGTGCGCCAGCGTCGGCTGGTTCTTGTAGGCATACCGGCCCTGCTGGTCGATGGAACTGAAGACCGTGTCAGGATGATAGATGTCCATGAACGCGCATGGCCCGTAGTCGATGGTCTCGCCCGCGACCGACATGTTGTCAGTGTTCATCACCCCGTGGATGAAGCCGACGCTCATCCAGTCGGCGATCAGCTTTGCCTGCCGTGCGATCACAGCCTCCAACAGGGCGAGCGCGGGGCGGTCGGCCTCCAACCCCTCCGGGTAGTGACGCGCAAGGGCGTGATCGGAGAGGGTCTGCAGCGCGTCAACATCCTGTCGGGCGACGAAATACTGGAAAGTGCCGACGCGGATATGGCTGGAGGCGACGCGGGTCAGCACCGCACCGGGCAGCGGTGTCTCGCGCAGGACGATATCGCCGGTGGTCACGGCGGCCAGCGCGCGTGTGGTCGGGATACCGAGGGCAAACATGGCCTCGGAGACGATGTATTCGCGCAGAACCGGCCCCAGCCAAGCCCGCCCGTCCCCCATCCGCGAAAACGGCGTCGGGCCGGAACCCTTGAGCTGAATGTCCCGCCTGCCGTTTTGGCCCTCGACCTCGCCCAGAAGGATCGCCCGACCGTCACCAAGCTGTGGTGACCAGCCGCCGAACTGATGTCCGGCATAGGCCTGTGCCAACGGCTCCGCACCCTCGGGCACATGGTTCCCGGCCATGGTCGCCACGCCGTCCTCACTCGTCAGAAATTCCAGGTCCAGTCCAAGTTCCAAGGCCAGTTGCCGGTTCAGCCGGATCAGCCCCGGGTTCGAAACGGGCGTCGGGTTGAGCCGCGTGTAAAACCGCTCGGGCAGTCGGGAATAGCTGTTGTCAAATGGAATGTGCATGGGCGACCTCTCCCCCAAGAGGTAGGTCTAGTGACAGGCTTTGCCAAGCGCCTTCAGCCGCCAGTAGTTGTACGGCAGGGGCGTGATGAAGCCGGCGAGCAGCATGATCGGCACGACCCACCATGTCAGCTTGGCGCCACCGGTCAGCAGCACGTCGACAACATTCATCGCCACCTCCATCGAAACCATGGAGATCATCGACATGCCGATGGCCGTCGTGAACGCCGCCTTCAACGCCATCTGTCGCGAGAGGATCACCGTCTCGAGTGCAATTGAGGTAAGCAGTCCGTTGATGATGGCCAGGGTCATGATGGCCAGTGTAGGCCAGGGGATACCGGAGACCTGAAAAAACAGGATCGTTCCGAAATCCCCGATGGAACAGCCCAGCAGACACCAGAGCGTGTTCACACTCGCCGTGCGCCACGTGTGTTTGCAGCGCCAGTTGAGTCCGGTGATTTGCGCAATCTCTGCCATAAACCTAGCTGACCACGCAACGCCTAAGGGTCAATGGCTCAAGTTGTCGCTCAGGCCACCGCCCGGCTGAGGGCGCACTGGCTCCAGAGGGCGCTCAACGCTCCAACCAGATGGTCGATATCTGCATCCGTGTGCAGCGGTCCGGGCGTGAAGCGCAGGCGCTCAGTTCCCTTTGGTACCGTGGGATAATTGATCGGCTGCACATAGATGCCGTAGTCATCCATCAGGATGTCAGCGATCTGGCGGCACTTCACGGGATCCTTGATCATTACCGGGATGATATGGCTCGGGTTCATCAGATGCGGGATGCCATGGGCGTCCAGTTTGGCGCGCAATTGCGCCACCTGACGGCGCTGCTGCGCGCGTTCCAGATCGCTTTGCTTGAGATGCTTGATCGAGACCGTGGCACCAGCCGCCACGGCAGGCGGAAGCGCGGTCGTGAAGATGAAACCGGACGCAAACGAGCGCACGAAATCGCAAAGTTCGGCAGAGCCGGTGATGTAACCGCCCACCACTCCAAAGGCCTTGCCAAGCGTGCCTTCGATGAGGGTGACGCGATCCGCGACACCTTCCTGCTCGGACACACCACCGCCATGGGGTCCGTACATGCCCACGGCGTGAACCTCGTCGAGATAGGTCATCGCACCATGCGCCTCGGCGACATCGCAAATCTCCGCGATCGGAGCGATGTCGCCATCCATGGAATAGACGCTCTCGAAGGCGACAATCTTGGGCGCATCGGGATCACACTCCGCGAGCTTGCGGTCGAGATCCTCGACATCGTTATGCGCCCAGATTTTCTTCTGCGCCCGCGAATGGCGGATGCCTTCGATCATGGATGCGTGGTTGAGCGCGTCCGACAGGATTACCGCCCCCGGCAGACGGGAACCAAGGGTGGAAAGTGCCGCCCAGTTCGACACATAGCCCGAGGTGAACAGCAAAGCCGCCTCCTTGGCATGCAGATCCGCCAGTTCCTGCTCCAGCAGCAGGTGATAGTGATTGGTGCCCGAGATGTTCCGGGTTCCACCTGCCCCTGCACCGCAATGGTCAATGGCGTCTTTCATCGCCTGCATGACGCTGGGTTTCTGCCCCATGCCGAGATAGTCGTTCGAGCACCAGACCGTGACCTCGCGCGCGCCGCCCTCGTGGTAGTTCTGGGCCCGCGGGAACGACCCGCAGCGGCGCTCCAGATCTGCAAAGATACGGTAGTTGCCTTCCTCACGAAGGGCGTCGAGCTGATTGGCAAAGAGCTTATCGTAATCCATGTGCGTCCTCGGTCAGATAGGCGGTTTTTGTCGGGTCGTTCGGGTCCTGATCAGGCAGAAGCCAGCGCCAGAGCTTCGCGTCGGGGATGGGCAGAACCATCACCCAATGCTCAACCATCGCCAGGCCGGTCAGCGCCGCAAGCAGGGCGAAGCCAACACCGGTCGTGGCATCGGGCGCCGAGATCAGCCGCTCCAGAAAGCACCCCAGCGCGAAGCAAAGCGCCGTGATAGAAACCGGAAACACCCAGTTCATGCGCGCGCGCCGGAAATGGCTGGGCAGATGGGCAAGCGGTTTGGGCAGAAACTCCACATTGATGTTCGGCACTCCGAAAAAGAGGTTCAGCTTGGCGCTGATCCGGGCGAAAAAGAGGATCAGAAAGGTCCACATTCCAAACGTATTGTCCGCCTGCCAGCAGAGAACCATGATCCAGATCAAACTGGCCGCCAGCAGCATCTCGGAATAGGCGAGCGTCCCCCAAGCCCGGATGAACCGTTCCCATTCCGGCGTGTCTTCGGGACATGGGGCCGGGTTGGGGCCGGTGATGAGGCCGGTCAGGAAGGCCAGCTCGATCCAGCCCCAGATCGCCAGCGCCGAGAGGAAGGCGAGATAGACCCCCGCCACATCATCCATACCGCGCGTCAGGTAAATCCCGGCGATGCCCGCGCCAAGAACCGGCAGTGCGGCGAGCGTGAGCATCTTATGCGCTCGGCGCCCATGTCGATCTGCACGCCGCACCGCCACAAGGATCGCGCCGGTGGAAAACCACCAGACGAAAAGCGCAAACGCGCCCGCGATCCAGGCAGACCCCATCAGTAGCTCGGCACCAGTCGTGAAGACACGGGCGGCGTGTTGGACTTCACAGGAATGGTGTAGAGCCGCAGGAAGGCAAACCCCGCACGTGCCGTGGCCAGCTTATGCCCGAAAAAACCGGACACACCGCCCTTGCGTTTGGCGGCTTCCATATCGGCAAACGCCGCACGCATGGCCGCCAGACCCTTGGCCCAGCGCGGGTGATCAAGGTCGATCTCGATGGGGAAGACCTGCCGGGAGATCTCGGACGTCACTTGCATCACCCGGTGATCATACTCGTCAATATCCACGCCAAGCGCCTCGTGGAACGCGGGCCGCGCATGGTCGCGCACATTCATCACCGAGAAGACAGCGACCAGAAAGAACCGGATCCAGAGCTTGTTGAGCCCGCTGGTCAGTTTCGGATCGGTGCGCATCAGCAGCGCGAAAGCCTCACCATGGCTGAACTCGTCATTGCACCATTCCTCAAACCATTTGAAGATCGGGTGGAAGCGCTTTTCAGGGTGTTTTTCGAGATGCCGGAAGATCGTGATATAGCGGGCATAACCGATCTTCTCGGACAGATAGGTCGCGTAGTAGATGAACTTCGGCTTGAAGTAGGTGTACTTCTTGGCCTTGGTCAGAAAGCCCAGATTAACCCCGATCCCGGCCTCTTTCAGCGCATCGTTGATGAACCCGGCATGGCGGGCCTCGTCGCGGGACATATAGCTGAACAGCTCGCAGATATCCGCGTTCGTACCGCGCCGCTTCATCTCCTTGTAGAGCACGCAGCCCGAAAACTCAGCCGTCAGGGATGAGACCAGAAAGTCGATCAGCTCCTTGCGCAGCTGCGGATCGAGCGCGTCGAAGTCGATCTCGTCCCATTCATCGGTCTTCTTGAAATGCCTGCGGTTCGGGTCGGATTTCATCTGCGCGATCAGCACATCCCATTCATCGCGCACCGGGGAGACGTCGATCTTGTCCATCTCGTCGAAATCGGTGGTGTAGAAGCGGGGATCGAGCAGCGTGGTCTCCGCAGCCATTTCTGTGGTTTCAGACACATGCTTCTTGGCAGCCTTAAGCTCGTCCTGGGAAATCTCTGCGCGCGCATTCATAGCCGTATCTCCTCTGAGAAGGAAAATTCACAAAGCTCGATAAACTCCAGATCACCGGTCAGGCGGGTCCAGACCCGCTCGGCCCATGTGGCCCGTGTGATGGTTGCCGTTCGGTCCTCGGTGATGACCTCGCCGTAAGCGGCCAGAACGGGCTCGCCATGCACCAGCACCTCGTCACCGGGATGCACGACCGCACCATTGTTGAAGCGCACATGCGCGTGCAAACTCTCAAATGTGTGGGAGACCTCAACGGTACAGGGGGCCTCCTCCTTTCTCTTCGCAAAAATAGCCATGTTACCCATCCTTTTTTTGTAAGAGCCGCTCAAAGGCAGCTTTGTTGTCGGCCCCGAAGCCGACGAGCTCGGTGCTCCAGCCGGTCAGATCATCCCTGAGACCAAGGTGACCGTCCGAAAACCGAACAAGGCGCAGAGGCGCGGACGTCTCTATGCCGAATTTCTGACGCTCGCGGTTGAGCGTGAGCCAGATGATCGAGACAAACCCGCTTTCACCTGACTTGAGGTCAGCGATGACAGCACCGGTGGTGTCATCAATCACCGTGACCGCCCCGTCACGGGTGCCGTGCAGTTGCAGAACCCTTTCTTCCAGCACCGGCAAATCGGGCGGAACCCCGACCAGCGGGCGATCCGTCAGGCGGGCATAGCCGGCAATCACGAGGCTGGTTACAACAAGCGCTGCAACAGCAATCAGAAGGCCCGTGGGGACCATTTCCTTGTTGCGATCAACCTCGGTACCAGCCATCGTTTCTGTCCCTTACTCCGCCGCAACCATGTTGGGCTCGATCTTTTCAAGCGTGACCTCGTTCAACCGCGTCTCGGCCGCGTCCGCCAGAAGCTCGGCCACCGCCGCGGCACCGGGGATGCAGCGGAGCGCCGGTTGTGCAGGGTTGAACGTCCAGGGGCGCGTGTGCGGCCAGCAGACCAGGAAGGAGAACCGGTTGCCCTCCTTCAGGCGCATTGCAATCGTGCCGGTACCGCGCCTTTTCAGGTCCAGCCCTGCCGTTTCCATCTGCTTGAACGGGATGTTGAGTGTGACCGTCAGGGCTGCGCCGATGCGCATGGCCACCCGGCGGTTGGTGATCGTGTAGATCGTGGCGCGTGCCATGATCCAAGCCATGCCCGCGATGATCGCGCAGGCCAGAAAACCCATGACGATGAAGGGCGTCGCGGCCTTCATGGCAAGCGCCAGGCCACCCTCGGGGAAGATCGTGACCCCTCGCCAGATGGCAAGAAGCACAAAATATCCCGCCACCCAGTTCACATTGAGCGCCTCCCGCGCGAGCGCCTTCCAGTCCGGGGCACCCTGCCAGAGGATCTGTTCCTCGGGCGGGGGCGCTTCGGGAAGGCCCTTCACCGGCTCGGTCTGGAAATCGTCATGCATTGGCTCGCCCCCTCATCCCAGCTTCGGACCAAACCGCTGGGGTGAGGCATAGAGCGTGCCACCGCCATAGTAGGCACAGATCTTCTCCTCCTCCAGCATGGTCACCTGATTGGGGGACTTGATGCGCGGAACATTGGCGAAGTGATGCCCGAAGATGGAGCGGACCCGGATGCCGTCCCGCTTGATCCGGGCCATCGGCATCGGCACGAGGCAGGAGCCGCCACTGTCGAGATCAGCTTCGAGATAGCGGACCATCTGCTCCGCTTCGTCCACCCACATATCCGAGATGGTTCCGACCGAAGCCCCGTCGCCTGCGATCACCGGCAGACCGCGCGGATCAAGCCCGGTCGCGACCCGGAACCCCTCGGACATGCGCATCGGCACCAGCTTGGGATGACCGTGGCCGTCAAGCTCAGGCACATCGCGGCGCGGAGCCCATGAGGCTGGGCCAACACCGTCGATCATCGGATCTCCCTCGGGCTCGAATGGCGAACCGGCGGTCGGGCTGCTCTGCACCAACGCCACATCGCGCCCTTCAGAGGCCATGTCCGGCACCGTTACTTCGCCCCGGCCATGGGACAGCTTGAACGTCTTGGGTTTGGGCAGCGGGAACGGTCCCTGATTGCCCGCCTGCGTCCCGTCATCGTTCTCCAGCGGGTAGCCTTCGCGCATGTTCTCGGTCTGCAGGTAGTAGATCAGCCCTGCAAAGAAGATCCAGAACAGGTAGAGCGCCAGTTGCGCCAGGTCGAAATTCCCGAAGAATGGTTCCATTATAGCCTCCTGCTGCGGGTCAAGTTGGGAACTCCTCCAGGCCAAAGCGCATGGGGTCCCGATGTTTTTGGTCGCGGGCCACGGTGGCAACCAGCGGACCGATGAAAACGAGTGTCAGGAACAAGAGCCCGATCTCGGTGTGATAGACGAAGGAGTATCCGGCGGCGGGGGTGTTCATGACCTCGCCCCAGGCACCCGACTGCGCGTAATGCCCGACTGTGTCGCGGATCAGCCCGCCGAGCGCGTAGCTGAGGCCAGCCGCGGTTGCCTGCGCCGCACCCCAGGCACCAAGCGCAAGACCACGCCCGGCCTCGCCGGAGGTCGGCATCTGCATCGCGGCCATCAGCGTCGCCACGGCAAAGAGCCCGACACCGAGGCCGATCAGGGCCGCACCGGCAAAGAACAGTTCCGCCGATTGCATGGGCGAGGCGAGGATCACGCAGGAAAACGCGATGATACCCACCAGAATGCCACGCGCGGCCATCCGGTAGGGATTGATACCGGCGGCGAGCCATTTCGCGGCGAGTGCAAAGCCTGCGAGCGCACCGGCCGCCCAGATCGCGGTCAGAAGGGTCGTGGCGGCAACGCTGAGACCCAGAATTTCGCCACCATAGGGTTCCAGAAGGACATCCTGCATGGAAAACGCCATCGTCCCTAACATCACCACCATGAGCAGGCGTCCCGCCTGTCCCCCGGCGGTGAAATCGGCCCATGCATCGGAGAATTTGGGGCGCGGTATGGCCCGCTCCGCCCGGCTCATCGGTTTGACTTTCTCCTGCTTCCAGAGCGCCAGAAGGTTCAACAGCAGCGTCACGACGGCAGTCCCCTGCACCACCTGAATGAGCCTCAGTTGAGAGAAATCCGCCAGAAGTGCGCCAACGACCACAGCCGAGATCGCCATCCCGACAAGGAACATGACGTAAAGCAGTGCGACCACGCGGGGTCGTGTCTCATCCGTCGCGCGATCCGAGGCGAGCGCGAGACCGGCGGTCTGGGTCATGTGAAGGCCCAGTCCGGTCATCAGGAAGGCAAGGGCTGCCAACGCCTCACCAGCCCAGGTCGGTCCAAGCGTCTGATCGCCCGACAGCACCAGCAACGAGAATGGCATGATCGCCAGTCCGCCGAACTGCCAGAGCGAGCCGAACCAGATATAGGGCACCCGTTTCCAGCCCAGTGCCGACCGATAGGTGTCCGACCGGAACCCCAGAAGCGCCCTGAAGGGCGCCACCAGCACCGGCAGCGCAATCATCACGGCGACGACGCTGGCCGCCACGCCGAGTTCCACGATCATCACGCGGTTGAGGGTGCCAAGCAGCATCACGCTCGCCATCCCGACGCTCACCTGAAAAAGCGACAGCCGCAGTAGTTGCGCCAGGGGCAACCCGTCGCTGGCAGCATCCGCAAACGGCAGATAGCGCTGTCCCAGTTGAGCCACCATGGAGCGTGGAATGAACATCAGGTACCCACCTCCATCGCTTCGGAGATGTAGAAACCCGTGGAAACCCGCGTCACCGTCCGCATGTCGCGGCCCGAAAGCGCATCCTTGCCTGCCGCATCCCGGATCAGCCGCTGCCCGCTGACAGGGACAATCGCCGGTGATCTGTCGGCACGCGGGAAAAGCTTGCCGACCTTATGCATCGCGCTGAGCAGCAGCGTCTTGGGGGCAATTGTGAAGACGACGGACCGACCGCATCGCATGGCCAAGGCCTCAAGCGCCCGCAGGATGTCAGCTTGGGAATAGTGGATCAGGCTGTCCATCGCGACGATATGATCGAACGCGCCGTGTTTGGGGTCGAGCATGTCGCCGACGCTGAACTCGATCCGGTCCCGCAAGGCATCGGGTGTGCGTTTCCACGCAACTTCCAGCAGGTTTGGCGCGATATCAATCGCCACCACATCAGCTCCGCGCTTGGCAAGCTCGATCGACATCTGCCCGGCTCCGCAGCCGGCATCGAGCACCCGCGCTCCGCTCAGATCCTCGGGTAACGCACCCAGCATCGCCGCCCGCATCCGGTCACGCCCCTCGCGCACGGTCTGCCGGATGCCCGAGACCGGCGCATCCGAGGTCAGCCGTGCCCATGTCGCCGCCGCTGTACGGTCGAAATAGGTTTCAAGCCGGGCCCGTGTCTGATCGTAGGTATCGCTCATCAGTCGAACCCCAGAAGCTCGAAGATATCGCGATCGGGCAGCGGCTCGGGAGCCAGTGCCTCCGTGCCGTTCCAGAGTGTCTCGGCAAGCTGGATATATTCGTTCTGCACCGCGACGATGTCGTCCTCGGCGTCCATCTCGAAGAGCGTCTTCTTCTTGAGGCGCGAGCGGCGGATGGCGTCGAGATCGGGCAGATGTGCCAGCCGGTTGAACCCGACCGTCTTGCAATAGCGATCCACCTCGTTGGTGTCCCGGCTGCGGTTGGCGACACAGCCCGCAAGCCGCACATTGTAGTTCTTCGACTTGGCCTGCACGGCCGCGATGATCCGGTTCATCGCATAGATCGAGTCGAAATCATTCGCGGTCACGATCAGTGCGCGGTCGGCGTGCTGAAGGGGCGCTGCGAACCCGCCGCAAACAACATCACCCAGGACATCGAAGATCACCACATCGGTGTCCTCCAGCATGTGATGCTGTTTCAGCAGCTTGACGGTCTGACCCACGACATAGCCACCGCAACCGGTGCCTGCGGGCGGCCCGCCTGCCTCCACGCATTTCACGCCGTTGAAACCCTCATAGACAAAATCCTCGGGGCGCAGTTCTTCGGCATGGAAGTCGACCTCTTTCAGGGTATCGATCACCGTGGGCACCAGCCGCCCGGTCAGGGTGAAGGTGCTGTCATGCTTGGGGTCGCAGCCGATCTGCAACACCCGGTGACCCAGTTTGGAGAACGCGACGGACAGGTTCGACGACGTGGTCGATTTCCCGATCCCGCCCTTGCCATAGACGGCAAAGACCTTGGCACCGTCGATCTTGATCGACATGTCCTGATGGACCTGCAGCGAGCCTTCACCATCCTGGCCGCGCAAGGCGGGGGGTCTGTTGTCGAGCGGGCTCATGCGAGCCTCCTTTCAAATGGCGCGGTCATTCTGCCGCCACCGAGATACCTTCAAGCCGGTCTTCCAGTTCATCCGCACCCTGTTGCAGTGCTTCGAGCATCGCATCGTCGGGCTGCCAGTAGTTGCGCTCATGCGCTTCAAGCAGGCGGTTCGCCATGCGCGCAGACGCCGTCGGGTTCAGCTCCGCCATGCGGCGACGCATCTCCTCATCGAGAACGAACGTCTCGGTCAGTCGCGTGTAGACCCAGGGATCAACCTGACCCGTTGTCGCCGACCAGCCGAGCGTGTTGGTCACATGCGCCTCGATATGGCGAACGCCCTCATGGCCATGTTTCAGCATGCCCTCGAACCATTTCGGGTTGAGCGCACGCGATCGCGTCTCAAGGGCCACCTGATCGGTGAGGGTCCGCACCTTGCCATCGCCCCGCGTCTGATCCCCGATATAGACCGGCGTCTCGGTCCCACGCGCCCGTTTGACCGCCCGGGAGATACCGCCCAGCGTATCGAAATAGTGGTCCACCGAGGTCACACCGAGTTCCACGCTTTCGAGGTTCTGATAGGTCAGTTCCACATCGCTGAGCGCCGTCTGGAGAAGCGCGGGATTGTGATTGGACTTGCCGTTGCGCCCGTAGGCGAATGACTTGCGGGCCTCATAGGTGTCAGCAAGGTCGTCCTCCGCATCCCAGGCACCGCTGTCGATCAGATGATTGACATTGGAGCCGTAGGCGCCTTCCGCATTGGAGAAGACGCGCAGGGCCGCGGTTTCCAGATCAACGTCCATCTTCTCGGCATAGGCCAGAGCATGCGCACGGATGAAGTTCTGCTCCAGAGGCTCATCAGCGGACGCGGCGAGCCATGCGGCCTCCGCCAGCAGCTTGGTTTGCAAGGGCAGCAGATCGCGGAAAATACCAGAAAGGGTCATGACCACGTCGATCCGCGGACGACCCAGTTCGGATAGCGGGATCAGGTCCGCGCCTGAAAGCCGTCCGAAACTGTCGAACCGGGGGGTGGCTCCCATCAGGGCCAGCGCCTGCGCAATCGGCCCGCCATCGGTCTTGATATTGTCCGATCCCCAGAGGACCAGAGCAACGGACCGGGGAAGAGCGGCATGGGTATCGAGCAGCAATTGCGCCTGTTTCGCACCGTCACGCATGGCAAAGGCGGTCGGCATGCGGAACGGATCGAAGGCATGCATGTTGCGGCCCGTGGGCAGGATTTCCGGGCTGCGGATCAGATCGCCACCTGGCACGGGGCGGATGAAATGCCCGCCCAGCGCACGCAGGAGCGCGGGCGTCTCGTGATCCTCCTGTAGAAGCACATCGACCCGCCGTGCGGTCTCGGCTTCATGGGGAAGCGCGGCGAGATGCTCGGCGCGGGCGTCGTCGCTCATCGGTGCGCCCACGACATGCAGGCCGTCAGGGATGAGGGCAGCCTCGGTGTCGAGAAGTTTCAGCCAGAGCGCATCCGGTTCGGTATCGCCCAGATCCAGAGCGTCGGCCTGATCACCGATCAGTTGGGCAAGCTCGCCCCGTTCATTCGCCTCCGGCGCCAGCGCGCGCCAGCGGCTGAGACTGTCCTTCAGTTCCACCAGACCCTTGTAGAGCCCGGCCTGTGCAAGCGGCGGCGTCATATGCGTGACAATCACAGCACCCGAGCGGCGCTTGGCAAGCGTTCCCTCGGACGGGTTGTTCGCGGCATAGAGATAGATATTCGGCAGATCGCCGATCAGACGGTCGGGCCAGCATTCCGCGCCCAGCCCGGCCTGTTTGCCCGGCATGAACTCCAGCGCGCCATGCATCCCGAAATGGAGAAGGGTGTCCGCGGCGAAATCCTGCCGCATATAGCGGTAGAAAGCGCTGAAGGCATGGGTCGGCGCAAAGCCCTTCTCGAAGAGCAGCCGCATAGGGTCGCCCTCATAACCGAACACAGGCTGCACACCGACGAAAACGTTTCCGAACTCAGCGCCCAACACGAAGATGCCGGACCCGTCGCTCTGCTGCTTGCCCGGTGCCGGACCCCATTGCGCCTCGATCTCGCGCAGATGGGGTTCTTCGGCGACCAGCTGGTCGGCCGGGATACGGGCATGGACATTCGCAGGCTGACCGTATTGCTGCGCATTTCCGCCAAGGATCATCTCGCGAAGCTCTGCCACTGTCGCGGGAGGCTCAACGGTGTAGCCCTCAGCCTGCATGGCACGAAGCGTGTTGTGCAGACTCTCGAATACGGACAGATGCGCCGCCGTGCCGACGGCACCGGCGTTCGGCGGGAAGCCATAGAGAACGATCCCAACCCGGCGCTCCGCCACTTTCGAGCGACGGAGGGCTGCGAGTTTCAGGGCGCGATTGGCAAGTTGCTCCACCCGGTCGATGGCCGGTGCCATCTCTTTGATGGCCCCTTCAGCCGCATCATGGCGCCCGCCGAAGATGATCGGGTTGGTAGCACCGTCAATCTCGGGGATTGCGACAAGCATCGTGGTCTCGACCGGGCCGAGGCCGCCGTCGCTGGCCTCCCACTGTTCAAGGGTCTGAAACTCAAGCGGCAGGGCGGAAATGTAGGGCACATCCAGTTCGGCCAGTGCATCCGCGGCAGAAGAACTGTCGTTGTAGGCAGGACCACCGACAAGGCTGAACCCGGTCAGCGAAATCAGCGTGTCCACGGCCCCGCGATGATAGGCTTCCATCGCCGGGCGACCGTCGAGACCGGCGGCAAAGGCAGGCAGGACCCGCAGGCCGCGCGCCTCCAGAGCACGGATAACGGCATCGTAATGCGCCGTATCGCCCGCCAGAACGTAGGAGCGCATCAGCAGCAGACCGACCGTGGCGACAGGTTTTTCCGGCGCAGGCAGATCGCTTGCGTCGGTGGTAATCCGTTCGGCGAGGTCGGGGTGGTAGAGGCCGGTTTCGGGATATTCCACCGGAGCTTCCGCCCTGCCCCCGCGCCAGTTCTCGTCTGACGCGTATCGCGAGATGAGAAAGCGGATCATGGCCTCGACATTGTCATCCGAGCCGCCGAGCCAGTACTGCATCGACAAGAAGAACGCCCGAAGGTCCTGAGCCTTGCCGGGGATGAACCGCAGGATGCGCGGCAGGCGTCGCAGCATCGCCATCTGGCGCTTGCCCGAGGACGCAGAACGCTCTTTCGAACCTTTCAGCCGCTTGAGAAGCTTCATCACACCGGAAGCGGGCTTGGCCATGTCCAGCGCACCCAGACGGGTCTGGGTGACAATTTCTGTCGCCGAGATGGTGCCGACGACCGCGTCGCAATGATCACGACGTGCGGCGATAATCGGCTGGATGACGCGGACATGTTCTTCGAGGAAGAGGAGATTGGCGATGATGATATCCGCCCGCGCCACATCGGCCTGAGCTCTGGCCAGAGCGCCTGGATCCTCACCCCATTCGGCGGCTGCATGAACACTGATCCGGATGCCGGGAAAATCCTTTGCGAGCCGCTCTTCGACCCGGGACGCAGGGCCAGCCGCATGACGGTCGAGCGTCACGATCACCACCCTGTAAGGGGCGGGTTTGATATCCCGCTCAACGCGCATAATGCGCCTTCGCTTCATAAAGCGTGTCGATGGAAATCTGCGAGAGGCCCTTCTCAAGCGCGAAGGTTTCGGTGTTGCGGCGTGCCTTGCCACGCACGAAGAACGGGATCTTGCGCAGTTCCCGCTCGGCATCGATGAGCCAGAGGATCGGGGCGCCCGCGTCAGAGACCCCATCCGGGGCCGCTTCCTCGTGCGCGGTCGGCTGCGCCGCCCGATGCCCGTGATGCGAGGCTCCTGCCTCGTCATGAAACTCGAAGTCTTCGCGGAACATGTGCAGAAGATGCTCTTCCAGGCCCATCACGAGCGGATGCACCCAGGTATCAAAGATGACGTTCGCGCCCTCCCAACCCATCTGTGGTGAGGTCCGCGCGGGGAAATCCTGGACATGAACAGGGGCCGAGATCACAGCGCACGGGATGCCCAGACGCTTGCCGATATGACGTTCCATCTGGGTGCCGAGAATCATCTCGGGCTGCAGGCGTTCAATGGCCTCTTCAACTTCGAGATAGTCGTCGGTGATCAGCGCCTCCAACCCGTAGTCCTTTGCCAGAGCACGGATCGGGCGGGCAAACTCGCGGTTGTAGCAGCCAAGCCCCACAACCTCGAACCCCATCTCGTCGCGGGCCATGCGTGCGGCAGCGGCTGCATGGGTGCCATCGCCGAAGATGAAGACGCGCTTGCCGGTGAGGTATGTGCTGTCGACGGATGTGGAATACCACGGAAGACGCAGGCGGCTTTCATCTGTTTGCGCAGAAACGCCCGCCAAATCAGCCACCTCGGTCAGGAAATCGCGGGTCGCACCGACACCGATGGGCACGGTTTTGGTGAAGGGCTGACCCAGCTCGCGTTCCAGCCAGCGAGCCGCCGCCTCGCCGGTTTCGGGGTAGAGCAGCACGTTGAAATGCGCCGCCCCCAGCCGTTGCAGATCGATTGGCGACGAGCCCATGGGCGCGACCACGTTGATCGCGATGCCAAGCTCACCCAGAAGCCGCTCCACCTCCTCCACGTCGTCGCGATGACGAAAACCCAGCCCGGTGGGGCCGAGGATGTTGCAACTGACTTCGGGGGTGCGCTCAACCGGGCGGACGAGATGACGGCAAAGCTGGAAGAATGTCTCGGACGCGCCGAAGTTCTCTTTGCGCTGATATGAGGGTAGCTCTAGTGCTATGACCGGCACCGGCAGACCCATGGCCTCGGCCAGCCCGCCGGGATCATCCTGGATCAGTTCCGCCGTGCAGGACGCGCCCACGATCAGGGCCTGGGGGCGGAAGCGTTCATAGGCGTCACGACAGGTCTGCTTGAACAGATCTGCTGTATCGGAACCGAGATCGCGCGCCTGAAAGGTCGTGTAGGTCACAGGCGGCCGGTGGTTGCGCCGCTCGATCATCGTGAAGAGCAGATCGGCATAGGTGTCGCCCTGCGGCGCATGCAGGACATAGTGCAGGCCGGTCATGCCGGTGGCGACACGCATTGCACCCACATGGGGCGGGCCTTCATATGTCCAGACGGTCAGCTTCATAGCGCAAGCGCCTCCCGCCGCCGGATCGGGCGCGCGAAGAGGGCCGCGAGGTCGCCCGCCTGCTCGTAGCCATGCACCGGGGAGAACACGAGTTCGATGGCCCACTTGGTACGCAGGCCCTCGGCCTCCAGCGGATTGGCCAGCCCCAGCCCGCAAACCGTCAGATCGGGCCTTGACGCGCGGCACCGGTCGAGTTGCAGGTCCACATCCTGGCCTTCCGACAATTGTGTCTCGGGCGGCAGGAGTTCCATATCCGGTCCGACAAGGCCCTTGTGGATGTAGGGCTGTCCGACCTCCAATGCCTGCATTCCGCATTCGCGCGACAAAAATCGCGCCAGCGGGATCTCAAGCTGGCTGTCGGGGAAGAAGAATACAGACTTGCCGGACAGTGTTTGAGCCGCCGCCTTCACCGCCTTGCGGGCCCGGGCACGAGGTGCCTCTGTCACTGCGTTGAAAGTCGTCTCTGAAACACCGAAGGCACCTGCCGCCGCTCTCAGCCAGAGCGTCGTACCCTCCTCGCCAAACGGAAAGGGCGCTTGGATGACCTTGGCACCCCGTCCGGCCAGGGCCGCGACCGTGTCGCCAAGGAAGGGCTGCGCGACCAACACCGTCGTCTCTGGACCGACCCCAGGATCTTCGCTGCTGCGACGAGAGGGGAGAGAGCGCACAACCGAGATCCCGAGATCGGATAGAAGCTTGGTCAACTGGTCTTCGACAATGTCCGGCAGGGCGCCGACAACCAGCAGTTGCTCGTCTTGCGTCTCCGGCAAAACCGGCACCATGGAGGCAAGGCAGGCATCTTCACCCTGCGTGAAGGTGGTCTCGATGCCGGAGCCCGAGAAATTCAGCACCCTCACATTGGGCGCATATGTCTGGGTCAGCCGTTCAGCCGCGCGGGAAAGATCAAGTTTGATCACCTCTGACGGACAGGAGCCGACAAGGAAAAGCTGACGGATGTCCGGGCGACGGGCGAGCAGGCGGGCGACCTCGCGGTCAAGCTCGTCATGCGCATCCGCCATGCCGGCAAGATCGGTTTCCTCCAGGATCGCTGTCCCGAAACGCGGCTCGGCGAAGATCATCACCCCGGCCGCCGATTGCAGCAGATGCGCGCAGGTGCGGGAACCGACCACGAGGAAGAACGCATCCTGCATCTTGCGATGCAGCCAGATGATCCCGGTCAGACCGCAGAAGACCTCGCGCTGGCCACGCTCTTTCAGAACCGGCGCGTTCCGGCATCCATGGGCCTGAACCGGGAGAGCATGGTTCATGCCGGGGCCTCCAGTCGCGCCATACGAAGCTTGAGGAGAAACTGCGCCGCGTTGATCGAATAGGCGGCATAGGCCGCAAGCGCGAGGATCATCAGCGCGACGGGGCCGAGCAGCCCGCCGATCAGCGCAGCCAGATAGGCCGTATGAAGCGCGATCACCAGAAAGCTGAACACGTCCTCCCAGAAGAAGGCCGGGGCGAGCAGGTATTGCCCGAAGACCACTTTCTCCCAGATCGCGCCGGTGACCATGATCGCATAGAGGAAACCGGTCTTGATGATGATGGAGACCGTGGCAATCTGATAGCCCTCCCCTGTCGCGAGATATCGCAGAACCAGTCCGCAGGAGATTACAAACGCCAGAAATTGCAGCGGGGCCAGAACGGCCTGAACGAGGGTCCAGACGGTCGCATCACGTCGGGCACGTTGCTCGGCGGTGTAAAGCTGGAATGCAGGCGCCGATTGGCTCGGCATTGCGCGACTCTCCCATGTCGTTCTGTTCAAAGCCTATCGGTGCGGGGTCAATTGTGTCAACTTTTACTTACACTTGAAAAATTGACACTCGGGCGCCTGATTCGCAGGAATTGCGCCTTTTGCGGGCATAAACTGGTTTATTCGAGGCAGCTTAGCCGAAAGTTGTCAGTTTATTTTGACAACGTGCCGACTCTGGCGCACGCTAGAGTAGAGACCCTTTGCCGTTTTTGACCGGGTATACCCTCGCTTCAAACAGAACAAAGGGCGGGAGGGACTTATGACCAAGCCCATTGGATTTAAGCCTGACAGTACCTCTAATTTGCTCGATCAGGGCATCGTCGCTTCGGTTGCGAGCCGTGCGTTGGCGATGTTGGCATCAGAGGTTGGAGGAACTGCAGAAGGTAAGTCTGGTATGGAGTTGGAGAGTTTTTGTGAAGCATTGATCGCCAGTGATGAGAACGCACGCCACGAGGCCACTGCACGTCTCATAGCCCGGGGGGTCAAATCGGAGCGTATCCTGGATGAATACATTCCCCATGCGGCGCGCCTGCTGGGGCAATGGTGGGTCGAAGACCGGATCCGTTTCTATGACGTGACAATCGGCAGCGCGCGACTTCAGGAGATGAGCCGTTCGCTGGGATCGCGCGTGGGGGCCGTTGGCACGATCATACCGCTGGGGCACCGTGTCCTGATGGTCGTCCCAGAGTCAGAGGATCACTGTCTCGGTGCCTTTACGGCGGCCTCGCAACTGCGCCGCTACGGGCTCTGGGTCCACATGGCACTCAACATGACCGATGAGGAGGTTGCGTATCAGGTGAGCCAGACAAAGTTCTGCATGATCGGCCTTTCAGGTACGGGAGCGCGGTCTGTCAGGAACCTCACCTCGCTGGTCAGCCACATCAGAGCAGTTGACGAGACAGTGCCCATTGTAATCGGTGGGAATGTTGTCAATCTGGATGTGGACCTTAAAAAGGCCACAAAAGCCGACTTAATCACTTCAAATCCGCGCGAGGCTGTGGATTTCTGCGATCTCACCGTTATGACTGAGCCTCAACTGCTACAACCTTGAGTGTTTCGTACCGTTTATCTGTCAGCATCAGGACGTCAGAGTGAAAAACACAAAAACAGATTTCGATGAGGTCGAAAGTGTTCACTCGGTCTCCGAAGACAGACTGACCGACCTGCTGGCATGCGTAAGTGATATCTCGATCACCCTGGACAGGGACGGCCTGATCGCGGCCATTTCGGTCAATCCGGGCAATCGCTCCCTGGGATGTCTGGATCATTGGCAGGGGCGCGATATACGCTCGTTCCTGACGATTGAGAGCATCCCGAAGCTCGACAATCATCTTGAAGCGCTGAGAGGAAGCGACGATCTGTTCCGTCAGCGCATTGAGCTCAACCATGTCGACAACGCCAGTTGGGAATTCCCAATTCGCTATACGCTTTTCAAGTCGGGCGTCGATGACCGGATCATCATGATCGGCCAGGACCAGCGCGAAGTCGCGGAAATGCAGCAACAACTGGTCCGCACCCAGGTTGCGCTGGAGCGCGACTATGAGAAGTTCCGGTATTTCGACACACGGTTCCGCGCCTTGATGGAAGCCTCCAGCGAGGCCTTCGTGTTCGTGGATGCCGAACAGGGGCGGATTGCCGACATCAACAGGGCTGCTGCCGAGTTGCTGGGCTCGAACATCGAAGCCTTGACGGGGAGCTACTTTGTCAGCGAGTTCGACAATGGTCAGAAATCCGGGCTGCTCGACACATTGACGACAGCCAAACGGTCCTCGCCGCCGATCACGCTTCTGACCAAGCGGAACCGAAAGCAACTGACCATCAACCCGACCTATTTCCGTGCAGCAGGTGAAATGCTGCTCCTGTGCCGGCTGGAGCTTGCCGAACAGTCCGAACCGGTGGTCGCCGACCTCAACATCTCGCTCAACAGCATCTATGACAGCGGAACGGATGCGATCGTCTTCACTGATCATCGCGGCGTCATCCTGCACGCCAATGAAGGTTTCATGAGCATCTGCGATGCAACCCAGATCGCGGATGTCGAGAACCAGTCGCTGGGTGAGTATCTGGCGCGTGGCGGTGTCGATCTGAAAGTGCTGCTGGAGAACGCGGCCCGAACCGGGCGGATGCGGGTCTATGCAACCAAGGTTGTCAGCGCCTTCGGCGGTCAGACAGCGGTCGAGATTTCAGCCACCCGGCTCGGAAAGGACGCCGAGGCCGGCTTTGGCTTCGTGATCCGTGACATTTCCCGCATGGACGGCCTGCGAGAGGCCGCAAGCCCGGTCACCGATCAGACAGTCAAGGATGTCATGGAGCTTGTGGGCTCGGCCCCGCTGAAAGACATTGTCGCCGCGACAACGGACGTGGTGGAGAAGATGTGCATCGAAACCGCGGTGGACCTGACCCACAACAACCGCGTCGCCGCCGCCGAAATGCTGGGTCTGAGCCGTCAGAGCCTTTATGTGAAGTTGCGCAAGTACAACCTTAAAAACAAGAACGAAGCGGACTGATTTCACCGCTTCAAACCCCGAAATTCCTTGACCGGACTCGGTATGTCAAGTTTAGTTGACAGTATGAGTGTCACCGAAATCAATCAGCTCCGACGTTACCCCGATCCGGCCTCGGCGCTGGAACTGATCAAGCCGATCACATGGTTTCCGCCGATGTGGGCCTATCTCTGCGGGGTGGTTGCTTCAGGCGTCTCGCCCATGGGCTCCTTGGGGCTGGTTGTGCTGGGGATCCTGCTGGCAGGTCCGATTGTCTGCGGCATGAGCCAGGCCGCCAATGACTGGTGCGACCGCCATGTCGATGCCATCAACGAGCCGCATCGCCCAATCCCGTCCGGTCGCGTGCCGGGCCGCTGGGGCCTCTGGATTGCGCTTTGCATGACCGCGATTGCCCTGCTGGTCGGCTCTGCACTCGGCCCGTGGGGGTTCGGCGCTACGATCCTTGGCGTCATCGCCGCCTGGGCCTATTCGGCGGAACCCGTCCGCCTGAAGAAATCCGGCTGGTGGGGACCGGGCCTTGTCGGGCTTTGCTATGAAGGCCTGCCCTGGTTCACTGGTGCCGCCGTTCTGTCCGCTGGTGCGCCGTCCTGGCAGATCGTGCTGATCGCTGGTCTCTACGCGCTTGGGGCGCATGGGATCATGACACTCAACGACTTCAAGGCGCTCGACGGGGACCGGCAGACCGGTGTGAACTCCCTGCCCGTCACTCTCGGACCAGCGCGCGCTGCACGAGTTGCCTGCTGGGTGATGGCGGTGCCGCAAGTGGTGGTCATCAGCCTGCTTGCAAGCTGGGATAAACCTGTTCACGCAGTCCTGATTGCAGGCCTTCTGGCAGTCCAGTTCTGGGCCATGACCGTGCTCTTGAGCAACCCCAAGTGTCGCGCGCCATGGTACAATGGCACCGGTGTCGGACCCTATGTGCTCGGCATGATGGTGGCTGCTTTCGCGCTCCGCTCCGTGGGAGGATAGGTATGACCCTCTCATGGCTCTCAATTCTGCGTCTTGGTCTTGTCCAGATGGCGCTTGGCTCGGTCGTCGTGCTGACCACCGCAACGATGAACCGGGTGATGGTGGTGGAACTTGCCTTTCCGGCCATGCTCCCCGGTATTCTGGTCGGCATCTACTATGCCACCCAATTCCTGCGCCCGCGCTTCGGCCACGGGGCCGATCAGGGACAGCGGCGGACATCGTGGATCGTCGGGGGGATCGTGCTGTTGGCCATCGGCGGAAGCTGCGCGTCGCTTTCGGTCGCGCTCATGGGGCAAAGCGGCTGGCTTGGAATTGCCGCGGCCATCCCATCCTTCGTTCTGATCGGTCTGGGAATAGGCGCAGCCGGAACCAACCTGCTGGCATTGCTGGCAGCCCGTGTCGCGCCGGAACGCAAGGCTGCCGCCGGATCGGCGGTCTGGATCATGATGGTGGCGGGTCTCGCCACCACGGGGATCACCGTTGGCCAATTGCTTGATCCGTATACGCCTGCCAGGCTTGTCACGATCACTGTCGTGGTTGGCCTGATTGCCATCACGCTCAGCCTGATCGGTGTCTGGGGGATCGAACGAGAGCCTGCCGCCGCACAACGGCCAACATCCAAGATCGCGTTTCGCGATGCCCTGACAGAGGTCTGGAGCGATCCGGCCGCACGCGGGTTTGCCATTTTCGTCTTCGCCTCGATGTTCGCCTACAACACACAGGATCTGATCCTGGAGCCCTATGCGGGCCATGTGTTTGCCATGACGCCGGGTGAAAGCACGGCACTTGGCGGGCAGCATCATGCGGGCGCGCTGATGGGAATGCTGGCGGTGCTGGTCAGCGCGACGGCCCTGCGGCGCTGGATCAGCATCCCGGTCAGAGCCTGGATCATCGGCGGGTGCCTGGCATCCGGGGCCGCACTGATCGCACTCGGGATCGGCGGGCAGAACCCGGATACCTGGCCTATCGCGCTCAACGTTTTCCTGCTCGGCTTTTCCAATGGCAGCTTTGCGGTCGCCGCCATCGGCGCAATGATGGGGCTGGCATCCGAGGGACGCTGCCCGCAGGAGGGTGTCCGCATGGGGCTCTTCGGGGCGGCGCAGGCGATTGCCTTCGGACTCGGCTCGCTGACCGGCACCATTCTAGTCGATATCACACGGGCCCTGATGAGCACCGATGCTGGCGCCTACGGTGCCGTCTTCATGATGGAGGGGCTGCTTTTCGTGGCCTCGGCCATCTTCGCCTTCCGACTGAGCTTTCGCGAGAAACCGGCGCATGTCGCCATGGTCCCAGGGGAATGAACATGACCTATGATGTTGTCGTTGTTGGTGGCGGCCCTTCGGGGGCCACAGCAGCCGAGGACCTTGCGCGGTCGGGCGCGAAGGTCGCGCTTCTGGACCGGGCCGGACGGATCAAGCCTTGCGGTGGGGCCATCCCGCCGCGTCTGATTGCAGACTTTGACATTCCCGATGGCCAGATCGTCGCGCGCATCAAAACGGCCCGGATGATCTCTCCCACCGCGCGCAAGGTCGATATCCCGATCGAGAACGGTTTTGTCGGCATGGTCGACAGGGAGCATTTCGACCCGTTTCTGAGAAACCGCGCAGCGCTTGCTGGCGCAGATCGCTTCACCGGGACCTTCCAGAAGATCGAGAGGGATGCACACGGCACCCATGTTCTTTACCGCGAAAAGGAGACCGGAGCGACGGCTCGCCTGAGCACCAGACTGGTGATCGGGGCCGATGGTGCCCGCTCCAATGTCGCCAAGGCCGAGGTGCCGGGTGGCGACATCATTCCCTATGTCATTGCCTATCACGAGATCATCTCAGCCCCTCAGGGCGGTGAATACGACCCGGACCGCTGCGACGTGATCTATGACGGCGCGATCTCGCCCGATTTCTACGGCTGGGTGTTCCCGCACGGATCACAGGCCAGCGTCGGGATGGGCACAGGGTTGCAGAACACGGATCTGAAAGCAGCCACCAAGGCATTGCGGCTGGCCAACGGGCTGGAGCATTGCGAGACGATAAGGCGCGAGGGCGCTCCGATCCCACTCAAACCCCTGAAACGCTGGGACAATGGTCTCGACGTGGTGCTGGCCGGTGACGCAGCCGGTGTCGTGGCGCCGTCCTCGGGCGAGGGTATCTACTATGCGATGGTCGGCGGGCGGGTTGCCGCAACGGCTGCCATGGCGACACTTTCATCCGGTCGGGCCCGCGATTTGCAACTGGCCCGCAAACTCTTTATGCGCGAGCACAAGACGGTTTTCAGGGTATTGGGTGCGATGCAGGACGCCTACTACAAATCCGACGAGCGGCGGGAACGCTTCGTCTCGCTCTGCCATGATGTCGATGTGCAGCGCCTGACTTTCGAGGCCTACATGAACAAGAAACTGGTCAGGGCCCGTCCCATGGCGCATCTGAAAATCATGGCCAAGAACATCGCCCACCTGACGCGGCTGATCCCGGCTGCCAGCACCTGATGGACCTGATCCCGGCCTGGGAAAAAGGCAAGCTGAAGGCGCTGGAAAAGCTCTCGGTCCACCAGAAGGGGCTGAAGCACAAGGCCGTCTCGGTCTTTGTGATGAAGGGCAACAAGGTGCTTTTGCAGCGCCGGGCGCTTGGCAAATACCACACGCCAGGCCTTTGGGCGAATACATGCTGCACGCATCCACACTGGATGGAGCATCCCCGCGACTGTGCCCTGCGCAGGCTGGAGCAGGAACTTGGCATCACCGGACTTGATCCGCAGTTTCGCGACCATGTGGAATACCGGGCGGATGTGGGCAATGGTCTGATCGAGCACGAACTGGTCGATATCTTCGTCGCGGACGCGCCCGATGATCTGCGGATCTTCCTCAACCCCGATGAGGTGATGGAGATCGACTGGATGAGCCTCGATCAGTTGAGTGGTGATCTGAAGGAGCGCACGGATCGCTACACACCATGGCTGGCCATCTACATGGACCAGTTCGCGGACCGGATATTCGGAACCGCATCAGCCATCTGATAAAAAAGCCGCGAGGACGAAGCCCCGCGGCGTAAGGTTCCTGCCTTATGGCAGGGAGGGTAACCCTCTTTGAAAAGGCGGTTCGCCTTCCTTTGGTGTTGCCGACGCGTTACCGAGCCGGATGAAGGTCAGAAGGGTCTGGTCAGCCTGTCGGCAGGACAGTGCTGATGAGGTAGAGGACAAAAATGAAGCCCCCGGTGACCCCCAGAACCAGCCCGGCCCAGATCGCGCCCTGCACCATCAGGCCGAGGATCTCGACCGAGGAGGTTGGAACCTTGGGTGTTTGATCGCTCATTTCTCGCCTCCTAGTGTCAGTTGAGCGGCGCGAAGCCATGGATTTGCGCCCAGGTGAACCAGTCATCCACGACCGTTCCGGTCAGAAGGATGCCGATGCCGCCGGTGATCGGGCAGAGGATGGCAAACCACCAGGCCCAACGGTGAATCCCTTCCATCGTGGCATTGAAGCCCATGGTCCAGCGCCAGAAAAGCGCTGCACGCTCGGACGCCGTGCCGCGATCCACGATCTGTTCCAGTTCCCGGTCGCCACCGAAGCGGGTCACCGAGAGGATCGTCGCCCCGTGCATCGCGAACAGAAGCGCCGAGCCATAGAGGAACGCAATCGAGAGCGCATGGAACGGGTTGTAGAAGAGGTTGCCATAGGTGATGGAGAAATAGTTGGTCCAGTCGAGATGCGGGAAGATGCCGTATGGCACCGCCTCCGACCACGATCCCATCAGCACCGGCCGGATCAGACCCAGCACAAGGAAAAGCCAGATGGCCGCGGCAAAAGCCCAGCAGACATGCTTGCCCATTCCCAGCTCCTCAGCGCGCAGATAGGAGCGAACCCACCAGGACAGCACCGAGATCAGCAGGAAGAAGGAGGCGATGACCCACCAGCCGCCCTCATTCAGCGGTGGCATCGAAAGGCCGTATTCCGGTGCAGGTGGTTCCAGCGCCAGCCAGAACAGCTCCCGCCCGAAAACCGCGATGTTGAAATCCACCGAGATCAGCATGTTGAAGCCTACGATGAAGAACCACAGCAGGCCCGTCGCAATCGAGGTAAGCCCGAACCAGCCCAGATAGATCGGCCCGAGCTGTGCGTTGCCAAGCTTGCCGATCAGCGTGTTGTAGCTGGCGGACCTGGTGCGGAACTCGGTCGCGACGTCGCCGGTCATGCCCATCTCGGGGGCACCCTGAACCTGCACCTGGGTGAAAATATTCTGATATTCAGCCATGATATCTTCTCCTCAAATGTCGGCCCAGAAGGGCAGGAACAGCCACCAGTCCCACCAGGTCGACCAGGCGTCGAACCAGATGGTGCCGGAGATCACGATGCAGACCGCGCTCCAGAACCCGGCATTGAGCGCGAGCAGCAGGCCGAGCCGGTGAATGCCCAGCGTGCCGACCGAATAACCGATGAAATCCCGGAAGAAGGTGTCCTCATGCTCGGGTGATTTCATCTCCTCGCCCTTCTTGGGATTGGCCGCAGAAAGGATCAGCCCGCCATGCAGGGAGAGCGCCAGACAGGTGGTGAAAAAGAAGCTCACAGCCAGCATGTGCGCGGGGTTGTAGTGGAAGTTGCCATAGGCATAGCCGGTGTTGGAAACCCAATCGAGATGGCTGAAAATGCCGTATGGGAAACCATGACCCCAGGCGCCCATCAGAACCGGTCGGATCACCACCAGCGTGACATAGGCGAAGATCGCAACCCCGAAAGCGAACGGCACGTGATAGCCGATGCCAAGCTTGCGGCAGATCTCCACCTCGCGGAACATCCAGCTTACAAAGGCCCCGATCGCACAGATCGTGATGATCTGCCAGAGCCCGCCTTCGGCAAGTGGAGCCAGTGCGAGGCCGTATTCAAGCGGCGGTGGATCGATGGAGATAAGCCACGGGTTCCAGGTGTCCCCCAATGCCGCTCCCCACAGGATCAGAATGGTGCCGAGGGCTGCGAAAAAGATCGTCGCGACCCCGAAAAAACCGACATAGAACGGCCCGACCCAGAAATCGAACAGGTCACCGCCGATCAGCGTACCTCCGCGTACGCGATATTTTCTCTCGAAGCTGAGCAAGGCCATACTTCATATCTCCGCGTTTGGCGGCCCGCCGGATCATCGCCGATCTCAAAGCCGTCTATTGGTGTCATGTTGCGGGCGAAAGTGGGCACCACCGCCCGCAACTGTTGGTGTCTGGAACGAAACCCGGCCCCAGAGAGCAGGAAGCGTCAGCCTCCGGCCTTCTGTGCAGCCAGTTCGAACCAGTTGTAGTGATCCGTGCTGAGCAGGACGAGATGGATCATCGCCGCCAGCAGGAAGAGGAAAACGCCTTGTGCTACAAACACGCGGCGCGGGTCGAAAATCAGCCAGATCTTGTAGAACTTTGCCATATCTCAATCCCTCCTCAGAACCACGGACGCCAGAGAAGCACAGCCAGATGAGCAACACCTGCAACGGCTACGAAAAGCCACAGACCGCTCATATAGACAGAGTGCAATTCCTGCGCCTGGTCATCGGTTAGACCTGTGAAGGACAGGTCGGTATTGTCAGCCATAAACAATCCTCCGGATAGCTAGACTGATGCCACAGGACCCTGTGGCTCGGGCGCTCGGTCGGGCGAACCCTTCCAAGCGATCCATCCGCGGAAACGCGGAATGAATTGCGGGCTCCCCTGTCACAGGGAGAAAATTCTCGGCGTGATCACCTGCGCCTGATCCCAGGCGCGTCCGATCATGCCCTTGTTGGGCTCAGGCCGCGTCAGCCCGATCAGCCAGTTCACCAGCCCGGCGGGCAGCGAGACGATGAAGATCAGCGTGAAGTAGACCCAGTATTCCAGACTTGGTCCCTTGGCGTGGCGGGCGAGATGCGGCCCGTTCGAGGTCTGGTCTGCCATGTCTTAGTCCTCCTGTTTGGGTCTGTCGGGTGAAAGGGCGGTGACGGTCTCCAGGACCACCCGCTCTGCACCGGATTCGAGCGCGGCCTTCTCGGCGGCATCGCGCAGGATCTTGGCCGCCGATATCCGGGTCAGGATCGGATGTTCGGCGACAATCTTGTCGAGCAGTGCCTGCGCATCCGGGTCCCACGGGAAATCGCGGCGCAGCTTTGTGGGTGTGGCGGCAGCGCTGTCCATCTCGGTGCCCAAGGGCAGGATATGGAAGAGCGCATCGAAAAGTGCGTTGCAGACCTCCTGCAACAGATAGGTCGCACCGGCATACCCCATCATCGGGGTGCCGTTCGCGCGACGGATCGCAGCCCCTGGGAAGCTCGCGGGGATGAAGGTCGGCTTGGGACCATGCCCACCGCTCAGCTCGGCCACATACATCTTCTCATTGATCGAGCCCAGCACCACCAGCGGACGCTGCTTGGCCATCTGGGCGCGGACCTCGTCATTGTCGGTCTTCGCACCTGCCTTGCGGGCAACCGCGAAGGCGCAGGGAAGGCCCAGCTCTGTCTCCAGATAGTTCTGGATGCCCCGCGTATAGGTCTCGTTGGCGACAATCGCGAAACTCGCCGTGGCGAAGAAGTCCTGCGTGACAGAGCGCCAGAGATCCCAAACCGGCTTCAGGGTCGAGTGCTTCTCGGTTTCGATGAAAGGCTCGGGATCAAGCTCCAGCATTTCACCCAGCATGCGCAGAAACTTCGTGGTGCTGTCGATCCCCATCGGGGCCTGCAGATAGGGCTTGCCAAGCACCTCGCAAAGCCCGCGCCCGAACTCGCGATACATGCAGATATTCACATCCGCGTTCACCAGTTTGGGCATCTCGGCGATATGCGCGCCCAGCGGCATCACCATATTGACCTCGGCCCCGATCCCTTCGACCAGACGCCGGATCTCGGCCAGATCGGACGGCATGTTGAACGTGCCATACATCGGCCCGAGAATGTTGATGCGCGGTTTCGCGCCCTCCTCTCGCTTGGCGACACGGGGCATCCGGCCCTTGGTCATACCAAACTCGGTGAAGAGCCAGGTCATCGCCCGGTCACCCGCCTGCCATTGATCCTCGTCGATGGTGCGCGGCAGGAAGCGCTGGATATTGGTGCCTTGCGGGGTCACGCCGCCACCGATCATCTCGGCAATGGAGCCCGTGACGACGACCGCAGGCAGCACCGGGTCGAGCGTGCCCCAGGCGCGTTTCATCGCACCCTCGGTACCATCGCGACCCAGTTCCTCCTCGCCCAGACCGGTTACCACGATGGGCAACTCATGCGGCGGAAGCCCATCGGTGTAGTGCAGGACAGAGGTCACTGGCAGGTTCTCACAGCCCACCGGCCCGTCGATGACCACTTGCAGGCCCTTGGTGGCGCAGAACGCATAGACCGCACCCCAATAACCACCCGCCCGGTCATGATCCTGCACCAGCATCAGATCATCTCCGCCGCTTTAGCCGCACGGGCACGTTTTTCCAGCTTTTTCTGATGCTGCGCGCGGAAGGCCGGTTGCAGGTTCGGCTCACCCTCCCAGACACCGGCAGTATCACCGTGGCCGACGCCCTCGAAGAACGCCTTCATGTCCGACATCCGGTCCTTGTTGCCAATGGCCGCGTTGATCACCTGCGCAAGACTGCCGGCACCTGCCGGTCCCATGAGCGGTCGCGCCGAGATCAGATTGGTGAAGTAAAGCGCGGGGATGCCCAGTTCCTTGCCCTTTTGCACAACGGGCGTGGTGCCGATGGCAAGATCGGGTTTGACGGCCTCCATCGCGGACAGATCATCCTCCAGCGAGGCGCGGAACTTGACGGTCGCGCCATGCGCCTCCAGCCAGTCCCGGTCAGCCTCGGACCAGCGGGTCTTCTGACAGGCGGTCCCGACATAAGGCACATGCGCGCCGCTTTCGATCAGCAGGCGCGCGACCAGAAGCTCCGAGCCTTCATAGCCCGAGAGCGTGACGGTTCCCTTGATCGGGTTGGCCGCAAGCGCCCCCTTGATCGCAGGCAGGAAAGTGTTTTGCGAGGCGGCCACCTGATCCTTGGGAAGGCCGAAGGCGTCGCCAATGGCGCTCAGCCAGGCGGCGGTGCCGTCATGACCCACCGGCGCAGAGCCTACAATCGGACGACCTGCGGCTTCGAATTCACGAATGGCGGCGGTGTAGAATGGATGGATCGCAGCCACAGCCCCGCAATCGAGAGCCGCGTAAAGTTCGCGCCACTCTCGACACGGCACAACAGGCCCGGCGGCCAGCCCCATGGGTGCCAGCATCGCGCCGATGGACATCGGATCAGCCGGGAACATCTCGCCCAGCATGGTGACCGTGGGTCGGTCCGACATGCCTGCCTCGGGCGCTGCAACCGGTCCCGCCTCGATCTCTTCTCGGGCGTATTTCAGCATCGCACCGGCCAGCACGTCCTTGGCCTCAGCATGGGTCGGGATGCCGAAGCCCGGCACATCGATGCCGACAATCCGCACGCCGTTGATCTCGTCAGGCAGAAGCCTGAGCGGAACGCCAGAGGCTGTCGGCACACAAAGATTGGTCACGACAATCGCATCATATTTCGCGGGATCGGCCATCTTGTGGACAGCCTCGCGAATATCCTCGAACAGCTTGCCGGTCACGAGCGTCTCGGAATTGAACGGCACGTAGCCCACCGACCGCCGCGCCCCGTAGAAATGGCTGACGAAGGTCAGACCATAGACACAGCAGGCCGAACCGCTGAGCACGGTCGCCACCCGACGCATCCGCAGACCAACCCTGAGCGAACCAAAGGCCGGGCACATGCTTTGCGGTTTGTCATGCGGGCCTTGCGGATAGTCTTTCGCATATTGGTCCAGAATGTCCGACTTTCCCGCCGCCCTTGCTGCTGCCTCCATCTGATCGGCGCCGGCATGGCACCCCATGCCATCTGTTGGCTGGCCGCCTGGATGCAGGTCATCCATCATTCCCTGGCCTCCGGGCTGCGGGACGGCAGGTTGGCAAGCGCTTTGTCGATCTTTTCAAGGGCGTCGAGATCAAACATCGTCATAGACCACTTCGAGCGAGACCTTGGGCTTTGCATGCTTGCCGCGCATGTCCGCATCCGTGGCAGGTTCCAGCACGAAATCCGCGCCGGTTTCCTTGGCCGAAAAAAGCCCCAGCAATTCGTCCTGGCTGAGCGCCTTGGGTCGTTCGGGCGGTGCATCGGCGACATTCTGGGCAAGGCCCTGGAACATCGTGCCCCACTGCGACGCGCTGGTGCCGATGATCTGGTAGTTCGCGGATTTGCGACGGATGTCCTCGTCCTGCGGGATCGAGGCCAGCACCGGGATGCCGACCGCATCCGCGAATGCCTGCGCCTCGCCGGTGCCGTCATCCTTGTTGATAACCAACCCCGCGACACCGACATTGCCACCGAGCTTGCGGAAATACTCCACCGCCGAGCAGACATTGTTGGCCACATAGAGGCTTTGCAGATCGTTCGAGCCCACGACAATGACCTTCTGCGCCATGTCGCGCGCAATCGGCAGGCCGAAGCCGCCGCAGACCACGTCGCCCAGGAAATCGAGCAGGACATAGTCGAAGTCCCAGTCGTGGAAGCCCAGCTTCTCAAGCAACTCGAAGCCGTGAATGATACCCCGACCACCGCAGCCGCGACCGACCTCGGGGCCGCCAAGCTCCATCGCAAAGACGCCGCCGCGCTTGAAGCAGACATCGCCAATGGCAACCTCCTCGCCTGCCAGTTTCTTGCGGGTAGAGGTCTCGATGATGGTGGGGCAAGCCTTGCCGCCGAAGAGCAGAGAGGTGGTGTCGGATTTCGGGTCGCAGCCGATCAACAGCACCCGCTTGCCGTCCTCGGCCATCATGTGGCTGAGATTGGCCAGCGTGAAGGACTTGCCGATGCCGCCCTTGCCGTAGATGGCGATGATCTGGGTCTTCTTGGTGGGCTCGGCCACCGGGATTTCGTCAAGTGGCTGGGCAGCCTCGTCCCGCAGGCGATCATGATGGCCCTCCATCGTGTCGTCGCTCAGGTTCGGTATATCGAGGGTCATGCTGTCCCTTTCCAATCCAGGATCATTTTCAGGCAGTTCGGGTCGGTAAAGGCGGTCTGATAGGCTGTTGGCGCGTCATTTGCGTTCGCGCGATGTGTGACCAATCCGGCGAGCGACAGGGTGCCGCTCTCGATCAACTCACGCGTGGCCAGCAGATCGTCGCGGGTCCATTCGGCAGCAATGCGCAGCCGCGCCTCCTTCATGAAGGCAGGCGGAAATGCGAAGCTGAGCGGTGCAGGATAGAAACCGGCCAGCACGATCTCACCGCCTCTTTTCAGGCGCGAGATCAGGGTGTCGAGCAGGCCCGCATCGCCGGACGCATCGTAGATGCAGCCATAGTCCCGGCGTGGGTCGGCCTCCGGGTCGAGTACCTCATACCCCAAGGCACCGCTCCGTCGAGCCGGGTTGGTTTCCCAGATGGTCGGAGGGGGGCCACCTGCCGCAATGGTGAGACGCGCCAGCAGACGCCCGACAACACCATGGCCCACGATCAGGTCCGGCAGTTCGGTCTGCAAACCCGCGATGGCATGGCGCGCTGTGGCGGCGAGCGCGATCAGCGCTCCGTCTGCGCCCAGATCCGGGTCGATGCGCAGCACTCTGTCGGGGGATGTGACCAATCTGTCAGCCGCACCGCCAAAAAGCCCTTTGACCGGGCCAAAGCAGCTCGCGCCCGGCACAAAGACGGAATCACCGACATTCAATGAGGTGTTGGAGCCCGCCTCGACCACCTCTCCCGCAGCCTCATAGCCGGGAACCAGAGGATAGCCCATGCCGGGGAACGGCGGCATTTCACCGGACCAGAAGAGCTTCTCAGTCCCCGTAGAGATGCCGGAAAACCTGATATCGACCACAACGTCGTCCGGTCCGGGCGTGTCAAGCGGCACGCGATTGACGCTGACCCGGCGCGATCCTTCCAGAATGACGGCGTGTGATTCCAACTCCCACTCCTGATTATTGCTTATTTGGAAGGCGCTTGAGCACAAATCGGCCAACCCTTGTTAAGTGTCAGTTTAACTAGACAGTTATGTAAGTCAACTTTTGCTGACATTTGTTTCATGGCATATGCAACAGGTTGATCGGACGTCAGCGCATCGCAGGTGCAAATTGCCCGACATGATCGACCGGTAATGCATCTGGCCAAGCCCACTTGATTGCTCTGGCACCGGCGGCCTAGGGTGAAAGAAAACCGGGAGGAAAGGCGCCATGCGCGGAGAGGAATTTCCGCACGCCGAAACGGCCTTCTCAGACTTGCCGGTCCGGCGGGGCCACGCATCTGCAGACGATCTGCCAGCAGCAATGGACACTCTGGCAACCCAGATCGGTAAAGGCGATCTGAGTTTTGTCGTGCTCTTTGTGTCGCCCGAGGCTGATATCCAGCAAGTCGCAGGACTTGCGCAATCGGAGTTCACATGTCCGGTCATCGGCTGTACGACCGCGGGCGAAATCTCACCTGATGGCTATACCGAGGGCGAGATTATCGGCATCGGGTTCTCCGCCAGCCACTTCGCGGCCCGGTTCGAGCTGATCCGCAGGCTCAACCATATCGACACCGTGGACACCGGGCTGAGGGTTCTGTCCGCGAAACAGGCCTTGAGCGGCGAGCATCCCGAATGGGACCATGAGTTTGCGCTTTTGCTGGTGGATGGTCTGTCGCTGTCTGAAGACAAGCTTGTGACGGCACTGGCGCCGATGCTCGGCTCGACCCCCCTTTTCGGCGGCTCGGCAGGGGACGGTTTCGCATTCGAGAAGACCTTTGTTCTCTTTGACGGGCAGGTCCATTCGGACGCCGCGCTGCTCGCGCTTGTGCGCAGCGACTGCCCGGTCAAGGTCTTTCGCTTCGATCACCTGCGCCCGACAGACCAGAAGATGGTGGTGACCGGCGCCTCACCTGAGAACCGGCTGGTAACGGAGATCAACGCGGAACCGGCGGCCCGTGAGTATGCCCGGATTCTCGGCAAGGACCCCGAGCAGCTCACACCGTTCACATTTGCCGCCCATCCGGTGTTGGTGAAAATCGGGGGTGAGCATCATGTGCGCGCAATCCAGCGGGTGGCCGACAATGGCGACCTGATCTTTTTCTCGGCCATTGACGAGGGGCTGGTTCTGACACTCGCCGAGCCCGAGGATATCGCCGCTCATCTGTCCGAAAGGCTGGCGCGCCTCAGCAAGGATCGCACACCGCAGACCATTCTGGCATGTGACTGCGTGCTGAGACGGGTCGAGGTCGAGCAGTCGCAGCGGATGCGGCAGATATCCGAGATCCTGTCGGAGAACAACGTCGTCGGCTTCAACACCTATGGCGAGCAGATGGGGCCGGTTCATGTGAACCAGACCATGACAGGCGTCGCGATCTATCCGCCAGAGACCAAGACATGACAACGCTCGTCAATCCCGATGACAGCCCGGCCCGGCAGAATGAGAAGCTGCTGAGGATCGCCGATGCGCTGATGCGCCGGGTGGAACTGGCAACCGATCAGGGCGGCGCGGACTACTCGCATTTTCAGCGCGCGGTGCTTCTGGAGGCAGAGGTCCGGGCGCGTACAGCCGAGCTTGAAAAGACGCTCGCGCTTCTGAACACGTCGAACGCGCAGTTGTCGGAAGCAAGCGCGCAGGCCGAGGCGGCCCGCAAGAACCTCGCCAACGCGATTGAGACCATTCAGGAGGGTTTCGCGCTTTTCAGTGCCGAGGAGACACTCGTCCAGTGCAATTCCCGTTTCGGAATGCATATGCCCGACATAAGGGAAAATCTGGTCCCCGGTCTCAGCTTCGAGGCCTATATCGCGATCATCTCCAACAGCGAGCATCTGGAACTGCCCGACGGCAAGACCCCCGAGATCTGGGCCCGTCTGCGCCGTCGGCGCCACCTGGAGCAACACGTCAACTTCATCGTAGCGATCAGGGGCGACAAATGGGTACAGGTCAGCGAACATCGGATGCCTGATGGCGGGACGGTCGTCATGCAGACCGACGTGACCGAGATGATCCTGCAGGAGCGGCAGGAGCGCGAGAAGCTGCTGGACGATCAGGCACGGATCATCCGCGCCACGCTTGATCACATAAACCAGGGTGTGTGTATCTTTGACCGTGATCAGCGGCTGATCGGCTGGAACCGGCGACTGGCCGCGATTTTCTCGCCTCCGATCAACCTGATCCGGACCGGCATGCGGTTTGACACGCTTCTGGGTAACTTTCTTGAAGACCTGAGCTTTTCGGCCGGTCAGTCCGAGGATCGTCTGCTGAACTGGGTGCGCAGCCCGGCACCCAAATCTCCGCTCGCGATGGAACTCAGGCATCGCGGATCGGTGCATCTGGACCTCTTTGCCCAGGCCATGCCGGATGGTGGTTTCGTGATCAGCTTCACGGATGTCACCGCCGAGCGGGAGGCGATCGAGGCGATGGCCGTGGCCAACGAGAGCCTGGAGCGCCGGGTTTTCGAGCGCACACTGGAACTGGAAGACGCGCTGTCGGAGGCAGAACGGGCCAACGCCTCGAAGAACCGCTTCGTCGCCGCCGCCAGCCACGATCTGCTGCAGCCGCTGTCCGCAGCGAAGCTCTTTACCAGCGTCCTGTCAAATGACCGGAGCGAGACCGGCACGGTCGAGACCGCGCGCAAGATCCAGAACGCCCTTCAAAGCATCGAGATGCTGATCGAGGCGCTTCTGGAAATTTCCAAGCTGGATGCGGGCCGGGTCGAGGTTCAGGTCGTGGATTTCAGCCTCGATGCGCTGCTGTCCTCGATGTGGGATGAGTTCGACCCAGCCGCAAAATCGAAGGGTCTGAGCATTACCATCGAACCATGCGACGAGGTTGTTAAATCCGACCCGGTTTACCTGCGCAGAATCCTGCAAAATCTCATCGGGAACGCAATCAAGTATACGGATGAGGGATCGGTCAGCGTCGGGGTAAGGGCCCAAGACAACTCGGTCCGCATCACGGTCACCGATACCGGCCACGGCATTCCGGAAGCAGCCCAAGACCAGATCTTTGACGAGTTCGTTCGCCTCGATTCCAGCAAAAAGGACGGCATCGGCCTTGGCCTTGCCATCGTGGAACGGGCATGCCGCCTGCTTGGCCACGCTTTGAGCCTGAAGTCGGTGGAGGGCGAGGGAAGTTGCTTTGAGATCGCCGTCGAGCGGGTCCGGCCAACCGGCACTTAGAACACCAACCCAAGCGGGGATTTGCAATTCGTGACATCAGGGCCTATCTGAGCCTGCTTGAACCTCTCAAACACCGGTAGTGCAGCTATGTCCGATGCCACAAAAATCGCCTGGGATGACACCGTCCTCCCGTTTCAGCTTGATCGCGCCGATATTCGCGGTCGTGTCGCACGGCTGGACGACACGCTGGAGACGATCCTGGCCCAGCACAACTACCCGCTGCCAGTGGCAAGCCTTGTTGCCGAAGCGGCCCTTCTGACGGCGCTGATCGGGCAAACGGTCGATCTGCGTTGGAAACTGTCGCTTCAGGCACAAGGCAGCGGTGCAATCCGTCGGATTGCGACCGACTATTTCGGGCCATCCAAAGAGGGTGAGCCCGCCCAGATCCGTGCCTGGGCGAGTTTTGATGCCGAGCAGCTTGGGGCGTCCGACGGTTCGGCCTTTGACCTGCTCGGCAAGGGCATCTTCGCGATCCTGATCGATCAGGGCAACAACACACAGCCCTATCAGGGGATCACGCCTCTTGCCGGCGGATCTCTGGCCAGCTGCGCCGAGACCTATTTTGCGCAATCCGAGCAGCTCTCCACCAAGTTTGCCTTCGCCATGGCCGAGGCTGTCGAGGGCAGTGACGAGCGTCACTGGCGCGCCGGAGGCATAATGTTGCAGCACATGCCCAAAGCCTCGCCTTACGCCAAGCAGCCCGCCTCCGGCGACGCGGGCCTGTTGGGTCCCGCTGACATGCTGGACGGGGATGACGCCGAGAACTGGAACCGGGCGACAACGATTCTGGAAACCGTCGAGGTGACAGAGCTGATCGGGCCTTTCGTCTCGCCCGATGATCTTCTGGTGCGGCTTTTCCATGAGGAAATGCCACGGGTCTATGATGCGCAACCGGTGCGGTTCGGCTGTACGTGCAGCCCTGACAAGGTTGTGCAGATGATGTCGATCTACTCTGCCAAGGATATCGAGCACATGACCGATGAGACCGGCAAACTGACAGCGGACTGCCAGTTCTGCGGGGCGCATTATGCCTTTGATCCCAAAACGCTCGGGTTCGAGGCAGAAGGCTAACTTGTCGAAGACCGCCACCTCCCACATATTGGGCGATATGGATCAGACCACCTTTGACATCAGCGCACTGGAACGGGCCGTACGTTCGACGACGCGGTCGGGGTCATCGGACTATGATCTGGACCCGGCCGTTATCGCGCATCTTCCAAAAGGGCGCAGACTGCGCGATGCGAGCGTTCTGATCCCGCTGGTTCGGCGCGGCTCGCAGATCTCGGTGGTTCTGACGCGGCGCTCGACAGGGCTCAAACACCACCCCGGACAGATTGCGTTTCCCGGCGGCAAGGTTGATGCGACCGACAAGGATGCGGCCTCCGCCGCCCTGCGTGAGGCGCATGAAGAGATCGGCCTGCCGCCCGGAATGGTCTCTCTGATCGGTGCAATCGACACGCATGAGACGGTCACGGGGTTTTCCGTTCAGCCTTTCGTGGGCGTCGTCTCGGACGGATTCCGCCCCCGCCCGGAACTGGGAGAAGTCGAGGAGGTGTTCGAGGTCCCGCTCCCGTTCCTGATGCGCCCGGACAACTTCCAGACCCAATCGCGGGACTGGCAGGGGCGCAAGCGGCACTACTACGTGATCCCCTATGGACCCTACTACATCTGGGGGGCGACCGCGCGCATCCTGAGGGGGCTGGCGATGCGTGTCAGCCGCGCAGGATGAAGCTGCCAAACACCCCGTGGCTTGACGCAGACCGGACACAGAGCCTGACGGATGTTCTGGAGAAGGCGGGCCATCAGGCGCTCTTTGTCGGCGGCTGCGTCCGCAACACGTTGCTGGGTGCGCCGATCTCGGACATCGATCTGGCGACCGACGCGCATCCCGACCGGGTACAGTCTCTCTTCGAGGCGGCGGGCCACAAGGTCGTGCCGACCGGCGTTGATCATGGCACTTTGACCGTCATCATCGACCATGCCCCTTTCGAGGTCACGACCTTTCGCAGCGATGTCTCAACCGATGGCAGGCGGGCCACGGTCGCCTTCACAACCGAGATACTCCACGACGCAGAGCGGCGGGATTTCACGATGAATGCGCTCTATGCCGATCGGAGGGGAACCCTTTTCGACCCTGTTGGCGGGATCAACGACCTGAACCGGCGGCGCATTCGCTTCATCGGGAACGCGGAAGATCGTATCCGCGAAGACTATCTGCGCATCCTGCGCTTCTTTCGGTTTCACGCATGGTACGGCGATCCGGACGAAGGTCTGGACGCGGAGGGACTGGCAGCCTGTGCGGCGCTTGCCGACGGACTGGAGACCCTGTCGAAAGAGCGGATCGGGCAGGAGATCCGCAAGCTGCTCGCCGCCCCCGACCCCGGTCCATCTGTTGCGTCCATGCAAGCCAGTGGCGTGCTGATGCGCGTGCTGCCCGGAGCGGTCTCGACCTGCCTGGGTCCGCTCATCCATTTCGAGAACACACTCGGACTTGAGCCGCACTGGGAGAGGCGTCTTGCATCCCTCGGCGTCGAGGACTGGCGCGATGCATTGCGGCTGTCCCGCAACGAGATCAAAGGCCTGAAAGATATCAGACAAGCGGTCGAGGCGGGCTGGGGTCCGGCGGAGACAGCCTACCGAACAAATGCCGAGACCGCCTATGACGTTGCTCTGCTGCGCGCCGCCAGCACACAGGCCCCGCCACCCGCAGGGCTGAGCGATCAGATCAAACGCGGATCCGAGGCCTCCTTCCCGCTCAGCTCTGCCGACCTGATTGAAAGATACGGTGCCGGACCCGCGCTCGGTGCCGCCTTGAAGGCGCTGGAAGATCGCTGGATTGCCTCGGATTTCGTTCTTGATCACGCGGCCCTACTGAAGATTGACACAGCCCGGTCGGTCTGAGACGGTCGCCCGAACTCAAGTCCGAGCAGATCCAATGCCATTTGAAACTCTCCTCGCCCTCGCCGGTATCCTTGCGGCTGCCACATGGACACCTGGGCCGAACAACTCGATGCTTGCAGCCTCTGGCGCGACCTTCGGAATGCGCCGGACGTTGCCGCATGCCTGGGGCGTGACGCTGGGATTTCCGGTCATGCTGATGGCGGTGGCATTGGGGCTGGGCGAGGTCTTTCAGCGCTCTGAACTGGTGCGCGAGGCGCTGCGCTACTCGGGTGCGGCCCTGCTGATCTGGGTCGCATGGAGAATTGCGCGCGCCGGGCGCTCCAGCGAGACGAAAGCCGCCGCCAGACCCTTCACCTTCCTGCAGGCCGCCGGTTTCCAATGGATCAACCCGAAGGCCTGGGTGATGTGCCTGGCAATCACCTCGCAGTTTGTCACCGGCGAGCGGTTTCTGGTCGAGGCAGGCACCTGCGCGCTGGTCTCCGCACTGACCGGCTTCACGTCATCGCATGGGTGGGCGGGCTTCGGCGCGATCCTTCAACGCTGGCTCGCAAGGGGAAGGCGGCTGCAGATCTTCAATCTGAGTATGGCCGCGATTATCCTACTGGGCGTGGTCTATCTGCTGAGCGGTGATCTGGGATGAGCTTCGACCCGCTTTACCTGTTCGTCTTCTCGGGTCTTTTCACGCCCGGGCCGAACGTCATTCTGCTTACGACCTCAGGCGTTCGTTTCGGCTTCCGCCGGACCTTGCCGCATGTCCTCGGTGTGGCCGCGGGCGTTGGCGTGACCGCCGGGTTGACCGGACTGGGACTTGGCGCGGTGCTGGCGCGCATGCCCGCGCTGGAACTGGCGTTGAAGATCATGGCATTTGCCTGGATCCTGTGGATGGCCTGGAAGATCTATGGCGCCGCCAGCCTCGCGCAGGTCGAGGGCAAGGACCGACCCTTCACGTTTCTGGAGGCAGTGCTGTTCCAATGGGTCAATCCCAAGGTCTGGGCGATAGCATTCTCGGCGGCTGCCGGATACACCTCGGATCTGAGCGCAAGTCAGGCCGGGATCACCCTTGCGCTTGCGTTTTCCTGCATCAATCTGGGTGTCTGCCTGTTCTATGCAACACTCGGTCACAGCCTTGCACCCGCACTGCGCCGCCCTGCCGTCTGGCGGATTTTCATGACCCTGATGGCGGTCCTGCTTGTGCTCGCAGGTGGACTGATCTTCCTCTAGCCTTCCATCAAACGCCTCGGGCCCGGGCCCTCTGCCCCCAGTTGGTCATCCGCGTTGTGAAGCGGGCATTTCTTGAGGGACAGGCAACCGCAGCCGATGCAGAAATCAAGCTGGTTGCGCAGCTTTGTCAGCATCTCGATCCGGGCGTCCAGATCGCCCTGCCAGACCTGCGACATGCGGGCCCAGTCCTCGGTACTGGGTGTTTTGCCTGCCGGAAGGCGGTCGAGCGCGGACTTGATCGAGGCCAGGGTCAGACCGAGGCTTTGCGCCACCCGTATCACCGAAACACGGCGCAGCATCGCCCGATCATAGCGCCTGTGGTTCGCCGCAGTTCTCCAGCCAAAGATCAGACCCTCCGCCTCGTAGAAATGGATCGTTGAGACCGCCACGCCGGATCGCGCCGCCAATTGGCCAACGCTCAGGTCCTTTGAAAGCTTCGCCATTTTTCCTTTGACCTCAAGTTAACTTGAGGCTGTAGCTTGCACGGTGTCAGTTGATTCGAACAAGGAGAATGTCATGGCACATGTTCACAATGCGCATACCCGCCCCGGTGTGCTGAATGCTGTCGAATGGGTTGTCTGCAAGGTCTGCGACCTGCTCCGCGCTTGGGTTGCGCGGCGCAGGCAGCGTTCAGCGATGCTGATGCTGGAAAAGATGGACCGGCACCGGTTGCGCGATGTGGGTCTGGAGCATCTCGCGAAGCATCCACAGAACCCCTATACCCAGCAATGGCGCAACCATTGGTGAGATCATGGCCATTTCGCCACCGGTGGCAGGGACATCAGAACGGCCTCCGGATTGTGCCCGGTCTGGAGACCGAACATCGTGCCCCGGTCGTATACCAGATTGAACTCGGCATAGCGGCCGCGTCTGACCAGTTGCCAGTCGCGCTCTTCCTCGGTCCAAGGGGTCTTCATATGCTTGTCGATCAGCGGGCAGAAGGCATCGATGAAGGACCGGCCCACACTTTGGGTGAAAGCGAAATCCGCCTCCCAGTCGCCGGTGCAATGATCATCGTAGAAAATGCCGCCCACACCGCGCGGCTCGTTCCAGTGTTTGATCATGAAATACTCGTCCGCCCAGGCCTTGTAGCGGGGGTAGTAGTCCGGGTCATGCTCGTCGCAGGCCGCTTTCAGCGTCTCATGGAAATAGGCCGTGTCGTCTGCCACCTCGACCATCGGGTTGAGATCCGAGCCACCACCGAACCACCAGCCGCCCGGCGTCCAGAACATCCGTGTGTTCATGTGCACGGCAGGCGTCTTGGGCGAGCGCATATGCGCCACCAGCGAGATACCAGCCGCCCAGAAGCGCGGATCCTCGTCCAGACCGGGGATTTCCTTTCTGGCTGTCAGGCTCCTGCGGGCGCGGTCCTCCAAAGTGCCGTAAACCGTCGAGATGTTGACGCCGACCTTCTCGAACACCCGACCGCCGCGCATGACCGACATGACACCGCCACCGGCATCCTCGTCCCCTGTGCCAGCGCGACGGGTTTCCTTCCGCTCAAACCGCCCGGCAGGCAGGTCCTTGAACGGGCCCCAGTCCTGCGCATCCTCGCGATCCTCAAAGGCTTTGCAGATCTGATTGCGCAGATCCTCGAACCACGCCGAAGCGCGGGCTTTGCGGCTGTCAAAGATATCCTGTTTGGTCATGTTCGGACCCTCCTCAGCCGCCACTTCTGGCAAGGTATCGCCGCCTGTCGCCTTGATGCAAGTCAAGTGAGGTGACAAATTGGCAATCTTGATGTATCCAGTTCCTGCGACTCATGATGAGGAGGATGTCGATGCACATGTTCAGGATCCCAATTTACGGCTGAGGCCAGGTCCTGACGGGCTGGTCTTAAGCCCGACGCATCATCATCTTTCAAAACTAGCCTATTGGATGGCTGTCATGTTTCGCTTCTTCGAAAATCTCGTCGACCCCTTTCAATCTTTTGAGGCCAAGACGCCTCCGAACACCTATTGGGCCTATATCCGCTCGCAATTGGAGCCGTTTCGCCATGTGCTTCCCTGGATTCTGCTGACGGGGATGGTTGTGGCGATCATCGAGTCGGGTCTGATCTTCTATTCGGGTCGCCTGATCGACCTGATGACGCAAAGTGGCCCCGGCACGTTCTGGGCAACCCACAAGACGGAATTGCTGCTGGCGATCGCCTTCATCATCCTGCTGCGTCCCGTTGCCATCGCTTTGCAACGGGCATTTCTGGAACAGACACTGGCAGGCAACATGCAGGAGCAGGTCCGCTGGCGGGCACACAAGCATATGCTGGGCCAGTCCACCGGGTTCTTCCAGAACGATTATGCCGGGCGGCTGTCAACCCGGGTCATGCAGCTTGGGCCCGCGGTCGAGGACAGCATCTACATGACGTTCGAGGGTATCTGGTACTTCATCGCCTACATTGTGGGCGCCATGATCATCCTTGGGCAGACCGACATCCGGCTGGCCATTCCGATGATGGTCTGGCTGGTGGTCTACATCGTCTACACGCTGTGGATTGCGCGGCGCGTCGGGGTAGCATCCGAGAAATGGTCACAGGCCCGCTCGATGCTGACGGGCCGGATCGTTGATGCCTATGCCAATATCGAAAGCGTCAAGCTCTTCGCCCATAACGACCGGGAAGAGCAGTTCGCCCAGACCGCCATTCGCAGGCACCAGATCAGGTTCCAGCGCTTTCTGCGGCTGATGACGGAGCTTTCGCTGGGTCTGAACATCATCAACGGCCTGCTGATCACCGGTGTGCTCGGCCCTGCAATCTGGCTCTGGACACAAGGCGTCGTCTCGGTGGGCGAGGTCGCGGCCGCATCCGCGCTGGTGATCCGGTTGAACGGTATGACCGGCTGGATCATGTGGGTGACGATCGAGTTGTTCGAGCATGCGGGCACGATCCGGGAAGGGTTGGAAAGCGTCGCTGTTGATCATGATGTAACCGACCGGACCGAGGCTGAGCATCTGCAGGTGACCAAGGGTGAGATCGCCTTCTGCAAGACGGTGCAGCATTACGGCAAAGGCAGTGGTGGTCTCGACGGGATCGACCTGACGATCCGGCCGGGTGAGAAGGTCGGGCTTGTCGGGCGCTCGGGCGCGGGCAAGTCGTCGCTGGTGAACACGCTGCTGCGGTTCCGCGACCCCGAGGCCGGTCACGTGCTGATCGACGGGCAGGACATCGCGCGGGTCACCCAGGATAGCCTGCGGGCGCAGATCGGTATGGTGACCCAGGACAGCTCGCTTCTGCACCGCTCGGTCCGGGCCAACATCCTCTATGGCCGTCCCGATGCAACCGAAGCGCAGATGATCGAGGCCGCCAAACGGGCCGAGGCGCATGAGTTCATCCAGACGCTTGTCGATCCGCAAGGTCGGCGCGGCTACGATGCGCAGGTCGGTGAGCGTGGTGTGAAGCTCTCGGGTGGTCAGCGTCAGCGGGTGGCGATTGCCCGGGTGATCCTCAAGGACGCACCCATCCTGGTGCTCGACGAGGCGACATCCGCGCTCGACTCCGAAGTCGAGGCGATCATCCAGAAGACGCTCTACGGTCTGATGGAGGGCAAGACGGTGATCGCCATTGCCCATCGCCTCAGTACCATCGCGCGGATGGATCGGATCGTGGTGCTCGACGAGGGCCGGATCGCCGAGGAAGGCACCCATGCGGAGCTGCTTCAGCAGGGCGGTCTTTACGCCCGGTTCTGGAACCGCCAGTCGGGTGGGTTCATCGACGTGGCGGCGGAGTGATCCGCCGCCCGTGACAAACGCGCAAGACTGCCTACATTAAGTCTGTTCGCCCAAGGAAAATCCATGTCCAAGCCACAACCCTATGCGGGCCACTTCCGCTGGTTCGCCGATCTGATTCAGCCCTTTACCCGTGCAGACGGACCACCACCGGGCGCGCTCTGGCCCTTCTTTCGCTGGTCGCTGGCGGGGGCCGGTCCACAGATCACGTTCGCCTTCCTGTTCTCGGTTCTGGTGGGGCTGTCCGAGATCATCGGCGCCTACATGATCGGCTGGGTGATCGACACGGCGCAGGCGACGGGGCCGGGTTTTCTGGCAGAAAACGTCTGGATCCTGCTGGGCATGGCTGCGTTTTTCGTTCTGCTGCGTCCGGTGCTGATGGCGCTCAACGCAGCCCTGAACTCGCTGATGTTGGGGGCGAACCTCTATGCGCAGACGCTCAGCCGGGTGAACCGGTACACTCTGGGGCAATCGCTCAGCTATTTCGATGATGATTTCGCCGGGCGGATTGCCCAGAAATCCCAGCAGACCGCCAAGGCGATTGCCGATGTGGTGGCCGAGGTCTGCAACATCTTCGGCTTCGCCGTCGCCTCAATTGCCGGCGCGATGGTGCTGATGGGCTCCGTCGATATCCGGCTGGCCGTGGTACTGGCCCTGTGGCTGGCGGGTTATGTGCTGATGATCAAATGGTTCCTGCCCCAGATCCGCGCGCTCGCGAAAAGCCGGGCAGCCGCGCGGGCGATCGTGACCGGCCAGATCGTCGATACGATCACCAATATCACCACAGTGAAGCTCTTCGCCCATGGTGATTTCGAGGATATGGCGACCGAGCGCGCGCTTGGCGGCTATCGCGAGGCCGGGATCAGCTTTGGCGCGATGGTGGTGAATTTCCGGCTGGCGCTTTTCACGCTGGCCGGTGTGCTGCCAGCCGCCCTGATCGGGCTGGCGCTCTGGCTCTGGACGCAAGGTACTGCCACAGCGGGGGACATCGCCGTGGCGGGTCTGATCGCCACAAGGCTGGCGCAGATGTCCGGCTGGGTCAGCTTCACCGCGTTGGGCATCTTCGCCAATATCGGTGAGATCGAGGACGGTATCCGAACCCTTACCCCGCCGCACAGCATCGTGGATGACCCCAAGGCGCAGATACCTGTTCGCCCGGAGGGCTCGGTACGCTTTGACAATGTCAGCTTCGGGTACGGGCGCGAGTCGGCCGCCCTCAACGGGTTCGACCTCGACGTCAAACCGGGCGAGAAGATTGCCCTTGTCGGACAATCGGGCGCAGGCAAGACCACGGCAGTGTCGCTCCTTCTGCGTCTTTATGACGTCGAGGAGGGGCAGATCACGCTCGACGGCACGGATATCAGGGATCTCACGCAGGACGGCCTGCGCTCGCAGATCAGTATGGTCCGGCAGGAAACCGCGATGTTCAATCGCTCGGCGCGGGACAACATCGCCTACGGCAAGCCGGATGCGACCGACGACGAGATCATCGATGCCGCGCGCCGGGCCGCCGCCCATGACTTCATTCAGGAACTGGAGGATTTCCGGGGCCGCAAGGGCTATGACGCGCATCTCGGCGAGCGCGGTGTGAAACTGTCGGGTGGTCAGCGCCAGCGCATCGCACTGGCCCGCGCGATCCTCAAGGATGCGCCGGTTCTGGTTCTGGACGAGGCGACATCGGCGCTCGACTCCGAGGTAGAGGCTGAAATCCAGCAGGCACTCGAAGCGGTGATGGAGGGCAAAACCGTGATCGCTATCGCGCACCGTCTGAGCACCATCGCGCGGATGGACCGCATACTTGTTCTGGAGGATGGCCGCATCGTGGAGCAGGGAACGCATCCCGTACTCCTCAGCCTCAATGGCCGCTATGCCCGGTTCTGGAACCGCCAGTCCGGCGGGTTCATCGACGTCGCCGCCGAGTGATCTTCTGCCCGCAAGCTACCAGGTATCAGCTTGCGGGCAGAATCCCGGAGCGTCAGAAAACGCCCCGGTTTCCCAGAGCAATGCGGTGCAACTCTTCAGCCGCATTGCGGGACAGGGGCAGCTTGCTGGCCCGGATGACATCCTCGCGCGTGACCCCGATGTCGCGCAGAATGCTCTCATCGAGATCGAGCATGTTACGGTAGGCCAGCCGGTCCACGTATCGCTGGGACCACAACTTGATGAACCGGTGCAGCCAGGCCAGATACGACCGTCGACCGGCCCGCGCCCCAAACAGATATTTCGGAGCGAGCGTGTTCTGATATGTCTCATCCATCGTCGTCATGATCCGTCTCCTTTGGTCAGTCCGTTGCCTTGATCTAGACAATGGTCAGGAATCATGTTTCAATCAAACGAATAGATTTGATCTCATCTGTCAGAAAGATTGAAAGTGAGGCCAGAATGAACATCGCCATTGCTCCGCAAGCACCGCTCCTGGAACTGGACCTTCTGAAAACACTGGTGGCGATTGCCGATACCGGAAATTTCTCGGCAGCGGCTGAGGTCGTGCACCGCACGCCGTCAGCAATCTCGATGCAGGTCAAGCGGATCGAGGACCTTCTGGGGCGCCCGGTTTTCCTGCGCGACAGCCGCTCCGTCTCGCTCACCCATGACGGGGAGTTGCTTCTGGAGCACGGGCGGCGGGTGCTTGCGCTCAATCGCGAAATTGTCTCGCGCTTTATCACACCCGACGTGCGCGGCGAGGTCTCGCTTGGCGCGCCCGATGATGTGGCCGAACGTTTCCTGCCGGATATGCTGCGCTGGTTTGCTGAAACCCATCCATGCGTTGTGGTCAATGTCGTGGTCGAGGGGTCGTCACGGCTGGTCAAAATGGTGCGCCAGGGTCATCTGGACCTTGCGATCATCAGTTGCGAGGGCGAGCTTGAGCGTAATAGGGACGCGGAAATCGTTCTCCATGAACAACTGGTATGGGCCGCTCTGGCCGGTGGGGTCGCTGCCGAGAAAGACCCGCTGCCGGTTTCCGTCTGGGAAGAAGGCTGCGTCTGGCGCAAGGCGGGTCTGAGCGGCCTCGAAGCCCAGAACCGGCCCTACCGCATTGCCTTTCAGAGCGCGCATATCTCCGGCCAGCGGGCTGCGATCCTGGCCGATCTGGCCGTCGCCCCGATCCCAATATCCTCGCTGGGGGGCAAGATTGTCGAGGCGAAGGCCGAATACGGTCTGCCTGAGTTGCCGAAGTATGCGCTGGGGCTTATACAGTCGGCGCAGCAAGGCGCACCGGTCAAGGCTGCCGCCGACCACTTGCGCGCCAGTTTCGCCAAGCACTGAAATGCGGCTTGATCAGGCGGTTGTGGCCGCAGGTCTCTGTGACAGCCGGTCGCGCGCGCAGGCGCTGATTGCGGCAGGCGTCGTGACAGTGGATGGACTGGTGGTTCGAAAAGCCTCGACAAAGGTGAATGGCGAGACGCTGGCACTGGCGGAGAATCCGATCCCCTATGTCTCGCGTGCGGCGCTCAAACTGGCCCATGCACTCGACACATTCGGGCTGCATCCCGCCGGTCTGGCGCTTGACGTGGGTGCCTCGACGGGCGGGTTTACCCAAGTGCTCCTGCAACGCGGCGCACGTGAGGTCTATTGCCTGGATGTCGGTCACGGCCAGTTGCATCCCAGTTTGGTGAGCGACCCCCGGGTACACAATCTGGAAGGTCTGAATGCCCGCGCGATGCCCGATGGACTTGTCCCGCCGGTTGACTGGATCGTTTCGGATGTCTCGTTCATCTCAGTGACCAAGGCCCTGCCCGGCCCGCTATCGCTCGCCAAACCGGGGGGTCGGCTGGTTGCGTTGATCAAGCCACAGTTTGAGCTTGACCCGAGCCATATCGGAAAGGGTGGTATCGTCCGGAACGAAAGCTCGTGGGCCTTGGCCCGAACGAATGTCGGCACCTTTCTGACCGGAAACGGGTGGGTCGTGACAGGCGAGGCCGACAGCCCTATCACCGGCGGCGACGGCAATCGAGAGTTTCTGATAACCGCGCGAAAATCCGACTAAAAAATCACGCAAATGTCAGCCGATCCAGAGACTTACCCTTCAATTGGCTTTCTCAATCGGCTTCTATCCTGCTAGGATCGAAGGCAGAGGGATGAACGGGGTGGCATGGACAATCGCGCCAGAATCAAGGCTGAGATGATCGCGCTTCTGCCGCGTCTGCGCCGGTTTGCACGCACCTTGACCCGCTCGGACGCCGATGCGGATGATCTGGTGCAGGAGGCCTGCCTGAAGGCACTGGCCAATCACGCGCAATGGGACCCCTCGCAAGCGCTCGACCGGTGGCTTTTCCGGATCGCGCGCAATCACTGGTTCAGCGAGTTGCGCAAGCAGAAGGTGCGCACCGGAAAGGGCCAGATCCCGGCCGAAGATGCCACCGAGTTGCAGGTCGAGACCAAAGGCGAGGACCATGCCCTGGCCGCCCAGGTGCGCGGTCAGGTCCGTGCCTTGCCGCATGATCTGTCCTCCGTTCTGTTGCTGGTTTCGGTCGAGGGCTACAGTTACAAGGAAGCAGCAGAGTTTCTCACCATCCCGATCGGTACCGTCATGAGCAGAATTCACCGCGCCCGCAAGATCCTGAGCGAGGGCCTCCGAGACAAGGAGCCGGTGGCGTCATGACATCCCTGGGTGAAAAGCTGAGCGCCTATCTCGATGGCGAACTGTCCGATGCCGAAGCGAAATCCGTCGAGGATCTGCTGGAGCAGGATGCGGACGCTCGCGCCGAGTTTGACGCGCTGATGGCCGCCGACCGCAGCGCATTGGAGCAATTCGAAGAGATGCTGACCGATCCGGTTCCACTGGCTCTGGCCTCTGCCATCAACCGGTCTGAAGAGCCTGCGCCTGTCCGGCAGGGACTGCCCGCGTGGGCGCAGATGGCGGCGGGTTTCGCCCTGATTGCCTTGGGAGGTTTCGGCGGATACCAGATTGCGGAAACAACTCGCGCGCCCGTACAGGTCGCAAGCGCGGGCTGGTTGCAGGATATCGCGGACTATCACGGCATCTATGCCAGCGAGACCCGCCATTTGGTCGAGGTCACGGCAGCCGAACCGGATCATATCGAGACATGGCTGGGCAACCGGGCGGGCGCGGAGTTCTCGATCCCCGACCTCGCCGATCAGGGCCTGACATTCCAGGGCGGTCGCCTGCTGGTTGCTGCCGGGAAGCCGGTTGCCCAGCTGATCTACACCACGGATGCGGGCGAGGTTTTTGCGCTTTGCCTCAGAGGCACGGAAAAGCCATCAACAGACAGCTTTGATCAAACCACAATCGGGGCTTTCGACATGGTGTCCTGGCGAAACGACGGCGCGGATTATGTGGTTGTCGGACCTAAGGGCAGCGGCGCACTGGACGAGATGGCCAGGGCCGCTGCAGGCCGGGTCTGAGGGGGCTCAGACCGGCTTTGACGTCATCAAAAGACGAATGGTGATCGGGAGATTGGTTGCAACCTCCGGGATCCCGGCAGTGCTGCCGAAGTCGCGACGGTCAATCTGACCGCTCAGATCAAACCCCGCCTCGAAGACGTCCGGGTTTGCATCGGACGGGCCATAGCGGAAAACCTTTGCATCGAACTGAATGGGGCGCTCGACCCCCCGCAACGTGATCCGACCCAGAATATCCGCGGTGCTGGACGAGGTCTGGACCAGCTTGTCGAGCTTGAAGGTGATCTCGGGATGACCTTTCGCATCCAGGTAATCAGGCGAGCGCACAAGGCGGTTCACAAGGCCCAGACCGGTCTCGATATCGCTGCTATTGACGCGGATCGCGGCTTTGGTGTTCTGCGGGCGTTTTTCGTCAAAGTCGATCGTACCACCGAAACTCTGAAATCTTACATTGACGCTGGAATTCCCCAGATAGCCCACCTTCACCGAAATCCGCGACCCGCTTTGGTCGAGATACCAGGGCGCGGCCGATGCCAGACCGGGAAGGATAAGTAGAATGACAAGGGCGATAATACGCATGGTAATCTCTCCAAATTTCAAGAAAGGGATCGAGGCGCCGGGGGCCGACCCGGCGCCTCCTGCTCAGGCTCAGGGACGTGCAACCGCCCAGGCACCGCCAACACCGTGGCCGGTTGTGTCGCCCGCACGACGGTCGTTCACCCAGAAATAGAGCGGCTGACCGTCCTTCGCCCATTGCATCGTGCCGTCATCACGCTTGATGACCGAGTAGGGGCCCTGCGCCTTGTCTGACGCATCCGCATAGAGTGGCGGCCAGCTTTGGGCGCATCCACCATTGCAGTTCGACTTGTTGGTGGCGTCCTTGGAGAACGTGTAGAGCGTCATACCGTTTTCACCAGCCAGCACCTTGCCGATTTTCGACTCGACGCTTGTGAACGTCGCGGCAAAGGCAGTGGTGGAGATCAGGAGAAAGGCGGAGGCAGTGGAAATCAGGGTTTTCATTTGGCAGTTCCTTTTTTTTTCATCTCACAAGCCCTGTTCTTGTCCGGGCTCATCTGGAACTACGCGTCGTCTTCGGAATTTATTCTCAGAAATTTTCAACATTTTTTGCGGCCCGGTTTTCGGGGCCTTTGCGCTTGCTCCTCAAGGCGGATAGCAAGGGCATCATGGGACGTATTGAAATCGAACATCTGGGGCTTCATGGCGATGGCCAGGCTGGTCAGCGCTTCTACCCGCTGACCCTCCCCGGCGATCAGATCGACGGTGAAAGCCTCGATCTGCTTGCGGCGTCACCGCACCGGGTTGAAGCCGGATGTCGGCATTTCGGAACCTGTGGCGGTTGTTCCGTGCAACATGCGAATGACGGCTTCGTCGCCGAGTGGAAAACCGGGATTGTCCGGAAAGCCCTGTCCGCGCACGGGCTGGAGGCCGAGTTCCTGCCCATCGCGACATCCCCGCCGAAAAGCAGAAGGCGGGCGGGCTTTGCCGGACGCCGGACCAAGAAATCCGTGCAGATAGGGTTTCATCAACGCGGCAGCGATCAGCTGGTCGCGATAACGGAATGCATGGTTCTGCACCCAGAGCTCATGCAGGCGATACCGGCACTTGAGGAACTGACCCGGTCGGTCGCGTCCCGCAAGGGTGTGATCTCGCTCTCGGCAACGCGCTCGGATGCGGGCGTGGATATCGATATCGCAGACGCAAAGCCGCTCGATATCCATCTGCGGTCAGAGGTTGCACGCTTGGCGGAGGTTCATGATTTCGCGCGCGTCTCATGGGACGGCGAGGCGATCGTGACACGTCATCTGCCTGTGCAGAGTTTCGCCGGGCACGCAGTCATTCCTCCGCCCGGTGCCTTTCTGCAGGCCACCAGAGAGGGGGAGAACGCTCTCATCTCGGCGGTGATGCGGGGCATTGCAGGGGCCTCTCTCGCGGGTGATCTCTTTTGTGGATGCGGAACATTCACCCTGCCCATGGCGCAAGAGACCGAGGTCATGGCCTTTGAGGGGCTTGAAACTCAGACCGATGCGCTGATCGATGCATGGCGGCACAGCACCGGGCTCAAACGGGTGGAGGCGATCGCTCGCGACCTTTTCAAGCGCCCGGTCCTGCACTCTGAAATGAAGCGCTGGGATGCAGTCGTAATTGACCCGCCCCGCGTCGGGGCGGAGGCCCAATGCGCCGAGATTTCCGCATCCGATATCGCCCGTGTCGTAAGCGTTTCCTGCAACCCGGTGAGCTTCGCGCGCGACGCCAGCATTCTGGCGGCTGCGGGTTTCAGGCTCGACTGGGTTCAGGTTGTGGATCAGTTCCGCTGGTCATCGCATGTGGAAGTGGCGGCACAGCTGAGCCGCTGACAGGTTCCAGCCACCCGCGATAGTACACAAGAAGCCCGGCAATCGGCGCGGAGAGGCGAACGTCAAAACAAAACCTCCCGTCCAGGGCATATTCCCGCGTTTCGCTGCCGGGCAGAAACCAGTGTGGCATCGGCACACCCAGACACCAGCCGCGACGGACAGGCATGCTCAGCACACCGTCGGTAACCGGCAGGTCCATCTCGAAGCTGAAGGGGCCGAAACGTTCGCGAAACTTGCCCAGTCCGCTGGAACTGAGATACGAGCGGAAACGCTGACCGGCAAAATCCCTGGTCCATGTCTCGCCATGCTCGGTCGTTTCCATCGTCACCTCAACCGGTATGGCGCGACCAGCCTGAGGAAACCGGAACACAGCCGCAAGGATGCGGGACAGAAGACCGGAACCTCGCTCGATTTGCGCCTCTCCGCGCATCACGCCAAGGCCCGGAACGGAATGGCCGGTCCGCACCTCCACGGGCAGCGCGGTCCAGTCGGGCCCCAGTGCCTTCTGGAAAAGGCTGGTCAAATGTCCCGAGTTTCGCCCACAACTGACGCTGAGGCGGCCAAGTGTCGCCTCGATATTGCCCCGCGTGAATTCTGCGAGACATGGGCGAGCGCCCGGAACTGGTGCCGTCTTGGCCCATGCATTGATCAGGTGAAGTGCCGGTATCGCAGGAATGTTTGGTCCGTCACCATCCGTTGCACGCAGCGTCCAGACATGCTCGGCCAGATCGCCGGTCTTGTCTGTGCCCGTCACCCTGACCTGCATCCCACCAGTGTCCGAGCCGAAGGGTTCCAGCCATCCCGCGATACGGTGCAGAAGCCTTGAGAACCGAGCCAGGTCGGGGATCAGCCCGCAACCGCGCAGCCAACTCAGCACCGAGAGGCTTCGCTGCATCACCTTGAGCTCAAGACCGGCCCGGAAAAGAACGGAGCCCGCCGCGAAATGCGCCGGAAAGAGGCGCAGGTCAGGCGCACCGATCAGAGCGGCCTGTCGGCGGATACCCTGCCCCAGATCATATGTCCTGGGCTGTGACCAGCATCGTACCCGGGTCCAGCGCCCCCCGACCCAGACGGACATGTCCTGTCCGATCTGAAGCAGGATCGCCTCGATGACCGAACGGCCCCGCGGCGCACGATTGCCCGGCAGGATCGCCATATCGATGAGGTCGATGCTGCGCAGATCTTCCGCAAGATCGGTGACAATCGCCGAAGACAACGCCGGAACTGACGAGACACCGGACAGGACGCAGACGCCTGCTGCAAGGGCTTCGCTGTCGAGTTCCCAGATGCCGTCACAGAAAGCAGCGTCATCGCTGAAGTCGAGATAGTGCGCACTGGCCCCAAGCGCCAATCGGGCAACCTTGTAGGGATCGCCCGAATAGGCCTGAAAGGGCCCCGCCGCATCGACCAGCACGTCCGGCCGGTGCCTTTCCAGTATGCGCCCCAGATCACCGTTCCGGTCTGCCATGACAGGTGTCCCGCCGATCTTCTGACAAGTCCGATGAGCACGAATGTAGGAGCGGCTGGCGATCAGAACCTCGTGCCCATCCTCGATCAGCATTGCACCCAGTCGCGACCCGAAAACGCCGGTGCCGCCAAGAATGAAGACGCGCATGCGATCTATCCGATATGGCCCCGGTTCTCGCCGATCTGACCACGGTGGAGCAGGAGGTGGTCGAGCAGAACGCAAGCCATCATCGCCTCGCCCACGGGCACGGCCCGAATGCCAACGCACGGGTCGTGACGTCCCTTGGTGACAATCTCGGTCGTCTCGCCGGATTTCGTGATCGTGGCACGCGGTTTCAGGATCGAGGAGGTCGGCTTCACCGCAAACCGGCAGACGATCTCCTGGCCGGTCGAGATGCCACCAAGAATGCCGCCTGCGTGGTTGGAGTTGTAGACGGGTCCGTCCGGGCCCATGGCAATCTCGTCGGCATTGTCCTCCCCGGTCAGCGTGGCGGCACCCATGCCCGCGCCAATCTCGACCCCCTTGACTGCGTTGATCGACATCATCGCGGCCGCGATATCCGTGTCGAGCTTGCCGTATACCGGCGCGCCGAGACCTGCGGGCGCACCCTTGGCTGTCACTTCGATCACCGCGCCGACCGAGTTGCCCGATTTTCGCAGATTATCAAGATATCCGACCCATTTTTCTGCTGCCTGTGCGTCGGGGGTCCAGAACGGATTCTGTGCAATCTGGGCTGCGTCGAACCGGTCCCGGTCAATCTGATGCGGTCCCATCTGAACCATGTAACCGGTGATCACGAGGTCAGGCACTATCTGTGCCAGCACAGCCCGCGCCAATCCGCCCGCCGCAACCCGCGCAGCAGTCTCGCGCGCGGATGAGCGCCCGCCACCACGATAGTCCCGGATCCCGTATTTCTGGTAGTAGGTGATGTCCGCATGGCCCGGGCGGAACTTGTCCACGATCTCGGAATAGTCTTTCGAGCGCTGATCGGTGTTGCGGATCATCAATTGCACCGGTGTTCCGGTCGTTTGCCCCTCGAAGACCCCGGACAGGATCTCGACCTGATCAGGCTCCCGGCGCTGAGTGGTGTACTTGTTCTGCCCCGGCTTGCGCTTGTCGAGCCAGTGCTGGAGCATCGCCTCGGTGATCTCGACCCCCGGCGGGCAGCCGTCAACCGTCGCACCCAGCGCAGGCCCGTGGCTCTCACCCCAGGTGGTGACCCGGAACAGATGGCCGAAACTGTTGATCGACATAAGCTGTGCTCCCGAAAACTCCGGCGCATGAGTATCGCAGCCGCCGGGTAAGGAAAAGAGGCATAAAAAAACGGGCCGCAAAGGGCCCGTCTCTGATCGTCTGGAAGGCCCGGATTACTCCGGCTTCTTGCCCTTGACCCTTGCCCAGATCTTCTTGTTGGTCAGGTAGAGCAGGACAGTCAGAAGGCCGAGGAAAAGCACCGAGAGCAGCCCGGACTGTTTGCGGCTGTCCATATGCGGCTCTGCTGTCCACATCAGGAAGGCGGCGACATCCTTAGAGACCTCCTCCAGCTCGGTCGAGGACCCATCCGCATATTCGACATCATCGCCGTAGAGCGGCTGACCCATGGCGATCCAGCTGCCCTCGATCGTGGAGTGCCCGTCTTCGTCCTTGCAGCTATCGGGGATGCCACCGGCTGTGAAGTAGAGGTTGTACTGACCGTCCATATCGGCATCGGCTGCACATTCGGGCGGATCGATATAGCCATGCCCGAGCAGGTTCGCGATGTATTCAGGTCCACCCATGCCCTTGAGGAACTGGTTGATGCCGGTCCCCATCGGTCCGTGGAAGCCCGCACGCGCTTTGGCCATCAGGCTGAGGTCAGGCGCCCCGGCACCGTCGTTGACGGGGAACTTGTCGGACGGGATGGCCAGACGTTCGTCGCCCGGCTGTGCTTCCAGTCCGTCATCGGGAACAAAAATGCCGACATCGGCGATGTAGGCGCGCACCTGAGCATCCGTGTAGCCGAGATCTTCGAGCGCACGCAGCGGCACGTATTGCAGGCCATGACAGCTGGCGCAAATCTCGGTGTAGACCTGCAGACCGCGTTGCAGCTGCATCTTGTCGTAGGACCCGAACGGACCCTCGAAGGAGAAGCTGTAATCCTCCAGATGCGCACCACCGCCGCCGGCAGCAAGAGCGGCTGTACCGAGGCATGTGGACAGGCCGAGGGAAAGCAGAAGTTTTTTCATTGTTCCGGTCCTCACTCTGCCGGTTCCATGGCGCCGGAAGCACCGCCGTCGTCTTTGGGCGGATAATGGGCGTTGAAGTCTTCCTCGATGGTGGCGGGCTGGGGCAGCGGTTTCTCCATCACACCCAGGATCGGCAGGATGATCAGGAAATAGCCAAACCAGTAGGCCGAAGCGATCAGCGAGATCGTCGCGAACGGTTCTTCCGCAGGCATAGCACCGCACCACATCAGGACGAAGAAATCGACCACCAGAAGCGCGAACCACCATTTGAACTGTGGCCGGAAACGCCCCGAGCGCACATTCGAGGTATCAAGCCACGGCGTCAACGCCATCACCGCGATAGAGCCGAACATGGCCAGCACACCGAAGAACTTGGCGTCAATGATGCCGCCTGTGATGAAGCTGGCGAACTGCACGATCCAGACATCCGCCGTAAAGGCCCGCAGGATCGCGTAGAACGGCAGGAAGTACCATTCGGGCACGATATGCGCAGGTGTTGCGAGCGGGTTCGCCTCGATGTAGTTGTCCGGGTGGCCCAGATAGTTCGGCATGAAACCCACGATGGCCGCGAAGATCACGAGGATCAGAACCAGCGCAAACAGGTCCTTGATCACGAAGTACGGCCAGAAGGGCAGCGTATCGGCCTCGGCCTCTTTCTTCGAGGTCCGGCGTACTTCGACCCCTGTGGGGTTGTTGTTGCCGGTGGTGTGGAACGCCCAGATATGGACGATCACGAGACCCGCAATAACAAACGGCAGCAGATAGTGCAGCGAGAAGAACCGTGTCAGCGTGTAATTGCCAACCGCTGGTCCGCCCAGTAGCCAAGTCTGCAGGCTTTCACCAATGCCCGGCACCGCTCCGAAAAGACCGGTGATCACGGTCGCACCCCAGAAGGACATCTGACCCCATGGAAGTACGTAGCCCATGAAGGCGGTGGCCATCATCAGCAGGTAGATGAGCATGCCGATGATCCACGTTATTTCGCGCGGGGCCTTGTAGGACCCGTAATAGAGACCGCGGAAGATATGGGCATAGACCGCAACAAAGAAGAGCGACGCGCCGTTCATGTGAACATAGCGCAGGATATGACCGCCATTAACATCGCGCATGATGTGCTCGATCGAGGCAAAGGCCATCGACGTGTCCGGCGTATAGTGCATGACCAGCACGATGCCAGTGATGATCTGAAGCGCCAGACAGAAGGTCAGTACGATGCCCCAGATCCACATCCAGTTGAGGTTCTTGGGCGTCGGGATCGTCAGCGTGGAATGCAGAAGACCCAGGATCGGAAGCCTGCTTTCGACCCACTTTTCAGCGTTCGACTTCGGCTCGTAACTATCGTGTGGGATGCCACCCATGATGTCTCTCCCTTATCCGAGCTTGATGACCGTGTCCGAGATAAACTCGGCCACCGGAACAGGCAGGTTGGTTGGGGCAGGACCTTTGCGGATGCGGCCAGCCATATCGTAATGCGATCCGTGGCACGGGCAGAACCAGCCACCGAAATCGCCCGCGTCGCCCAGTGGCACACAGCCCAGATGGGTACAGACACCGATCATCACCAGCCACTCGCCATTCTCGTCGAGCGCCCGGTTCTCGTCCGTGGCAAGCGCATCATCGGCGATGTTGGCGTTCTCCGCCCCAGGATCGGGCAATGTCGAGACATCATCAGCGCGTGCGGCAGCGATCTCGGCCTCTGTGCGGCGACGGATGAAGACGGGCTTGCCGAGCCAGAGAGCGGTGATCTGGCCGCCCGGCTCAAGACCACTGACATCGACCTGGATGGAGGACAGTGCCTGAACATCCGCGCTCGGGTTCATCTGATCAACCAGCAGCCAGCCCGCGGCACCGACCGCGACGGCCCCGGTAGCACCCGTTGCGACATAGAGGAAATCGCGGCGTGTGCCTTCCTCGACTTCTGTTTGGGACATGGGTACGTTTCTCCCTTGTGTCCGCCCTCTTCTTGAAGGGGCTGAAATTCCTGTACGGGCCGCATGCGCAGCACCTCGCCGAACCTGATAGCCCGACTGCAACTATTGGTCCAGCGGACTTTGCGACGCAGTCTGGTAAACGCGAAAGGGTAAAGGAAGTATGATACGGCTTGCAGCCTATCAGCCGGATATCGCGCCAAATCTCGGATCGATGATTCGCCTCTGCGCCTGCATGGACGTTCCACTGGATGTGATCGAGCCTTGCGGCTTTCCGTTTTCGGTCAAGGCGCTGCGGCGGGCAGCGATGGATTACGCCGACCTGGCTGACCTCACCCGACATGATGACTGGACGGCGTTTCAGAACCTGCGCCCGGCGGGGCGACTTGTTCTGCTGACAACATCCGGGGCAGAGAGGCTCTGGGATTTCACGTTTGAGCCCGGGGATGTCTTGCTCATGGGACGGGAAACCGCCGGAGTGCCGGACGAGATTGCACGATCCACAGACGCACGCATCAGAATTCCGATGCCCGGTGAAGGACGTTCACTGAATGTCGCCATGAGCGCAGGAATTGCAGTCTCCGAGGCGTTGCGGCAGTTATCCCGCTGAAAGAAGCCGCCGGATCGTGCCAACCGCGTCCTCGGCCCGTTCGTCGAGATTGCTCCCGGCGACCGCTTCGATCATCGCTTCGAGATCTGGCAGGGCCGACGCACCCGCAAGACCGCGCAACCGCTTGGACAGCCTGCGCACAGCCTCATCCTTGGTTCCGCACTGCTGTGCGATCCAGCGACCAAAGGTGACGATCTCGCGCGCTTCCTGTTGATCGGTATCGAACTTGGATTGGGCCTGAATGATCAGCGTATCAATCTGCTCCTGGGTCAAGGGACCCTGCAACTCGGCCACGGCCACGACAATTCCGGCACCTGCAAGCCGCGCATCGTCAATGCTGTCCGCAGGATGCACGTTGTTGCGTCGCCGGAACCCGAAACGCCGCGCAGCCAGCCGGACATCATTTGCCATATCCGCGATATCGCCAATCGCGTCACGCGCATTGTTGATCCGCCAGTACCAGACACCCGCCGCAGCGAGCGCGCCCAGAATCATGACCAGAAACGGCATATCAAAATCCCTTGTCGCCAATACCCGGCCGAAGTTTCAGCAAAAAATCCGGCATTTCAATGACACCACGTCACGTTTTGGCGAGACGTGATTGCCAAGTCACAGCATTGGCCGCATCTGTAGGGCCGAGCAAAGAACGGGATTCTTCAGAATGATCACATCAAGACGGATCGTCCTTGGATTGATGGCCGCAGGTCTTGCCCTGCCAGCGCTGTCTGCACCGCGCTCAAGACTTATCGCTGGGGGATGGCAAAAGACCGGCAGATCAGGTGGCCCCGATCATGGGGCTTGGGACCAGATCCTTCGCAGCACCGTCGTGGCGGGTAGAGACGGAGTCAATCGCGTGCGCTACGGGTCTGTTCCTCTCGACCGTCTCAATGGGTATCTGCAGTCGATGGCGGCAACCGATCCGACCACACTCACCTCGGCTGCCGCCTTCAGTTATTGGGTCAACCTCTACAATGCCTTGACCGTCAAGGTGGTGGCCGAAGCATATCCAATCAGCAGCATCCGCAAGATCGGCGGAGGTCTCTTCTCAGGTGGGCCATGGCAGACCAAGCTCATCACCATAAACGGGACCGCGCTTTCGCTCGACGATATCGAGCACGGTATCCTGCGCCCGGTCTGGCGCGATGCCCGGGTACACTATGCGGTGAACTGTGCCTCAATCGGCTGCCCGAACCTCGCGCCGCGCGCCTACCGGGCGGATCGGTTGAGCGATATGCTCAGGACCGCCGCAATCTCCTATGTCACGCACCCGCGCGGGGTAACCGCCACGGATCGTGGGCTGGTACTGTCCTCGATATATGACTGGTTCAAGGAAGATTTCGGCGGCACGGATGCTGGTGTTCTCAAGCATATCGAAGGGTTCCTGCCGCCGAAAACGTCGGCCTCTTTTCCCAATCCGAAGATCCTGAGATACGCATATGACTGGTCGCTGAACGACGCCTAGGCGCGTTTGGCACCGACGCTGGCCACGCCCATCACTTCAAGCACCTTGGCTTCGATATCCGGCGCATTCATCCCCGCCACCTCATACATCGAGGCCGGGCTGTCATGGTCGATGAACGTATCGGGGAAAACCATGGAGCGGAATTTCAGGCCTTTGTCAAAGACACCCTCGTCCGCCAGAAGCTGTGCGACATGGCTGCCGAAGCCGCCAATGGCGCCTTCCTCAATGGTGATCAGCGCCTCGTGATCTGCGACCAGTTGCAGGATCAAGTCCCGGTCCAGCGGCTTGGCGAAGCGCGCATCCGCGATGGTCGGACTGATTCCCTTGGCCGACAGGCCCTCAGCGGCTTTCAGACATTCCGACAGACGGGCTCCGAAGCTGAGAATGGCAACGCGCTTGCCCTCGGCCACGATCCGGCCTTTCCCGATCTCCAGAGGCTCACCCGCCTCGGGCATCTCGACGCCGACACCTTCGCCGCGCGGGAAACGGAAGGCAGACGGGCGATCATCAATCGCCGCCGCCGTGGCCACCATGTGCACCAGTTCCGCCTCATCCGCGGCGGCCATCACCACCATGTCCGGCAGGTTCGCGAGATAGGCAATATCGAAAGAGCCCGCATGGGTCGGACCGTCCGAGCCCACCAGCCCCGCCCGGTCAATCGCGAAACGCACCGGCAGCCGTTGCAAAGCCACATCATGCACGACCTGATCATAGCCGCGTTGCAGGAAAGTCGAGTAGATGGTGCAGAACGGCTTCAAGCCCCCTGCCGCCATGCCAGCGCTGAAGGTCACGCCATGCTGCTCGGCAATGCCGACATCGAATGTTCGCTCCGGGAACCGCTCGGCGAACAGATTGAGCCCGGTGCCTGAGGGCATTGCCGCCGTGACCGCCGTGATCAGCGGGTCGTTCTCGGCCTCCTTGATCAGGGATTGAGCAAAGACCTTGGTATAGCTCGGCGCATTGGAGGGGGATTTCTTCTGCTGGCCCGTGACGACATCGAATTTCGCCGTCGCATGGCCCTTGTCGGAGGCCTGCTCGGCGGGTGCGAAACCCTTGCCCTTCTTCGTGATGGCGTGGATCAGGATCGGCCCGTCGGCCCGCGTCTTGACCGCACGCAGAACACCCAGAAGCTGGCTCATGTCATGACCGTCAATCGGACCGACATAGGAGAACCCGAGCTCCTCGAAAAGCGTGCCACCCACGGTCACTGACTTGACCAGTTCCTTAGCCCGCCGCGCGCCTTCCTGAAAAGGCCCCGGCAGCAGGCTGACAGCCCCCTTGGCAGCGGCTTTCAGTTCCTGGAACGGCGCACCTGCATAGAGGCGTGAAAGATAGGACGACATTGCGCCCACGGGCGGCGCAATCGACATCTCGTTGTCGTTCAGGATCACGATCAGGCGCTTGTTCAGATGGCCCGCATTGTTCATCGCCTCATAGGCCATGCCAGCGCTCAGCGCGCCATCCCCGATCACGCAGATCGCATCCCCCAGCCCATGCTCGGGCGAGGCGCCCAGATCGCGCGCGACCGCAAAGCCAAGCCCGGCGGAGATCGAAGTTGAACTATGCGCGGCCCCGAACGGGTCATAGGGACTTTCCGTTCGCTTGGTGAAGCCCGACAAACCGCCGCCTGAACGCAGCGTGCGGATGCGATCCCGTCGCCCTGTCAGGATTTTATGGGGGTAGCATTGATGGCTGACATCCCAGATCAGTTTGTCCTGAGGCGTGTTGAAAACCGCATGGATGGCGACCGTCAACTCGACCACGCCAAGACCCGCACCAAGATGCCCTCCGGTCACGGAAACAGCCGAGATGGTCTCGACCCGCAACTCATCGGCCACTGTCTTCAGTTGCGCGTCCGAAAGGCCCTTCAGGTCTGCCGGAGTGTGAATGCGATCAAGCAGCGGGGTTGTGGATTGGTCCATTGTCAGCCTCCAGAACTGTCAATCACGCCTTACGTTCAATACTGTAAATGGCCGCCATGCGCAAATTCTCGGCCGTTGAGCCATAAGGCTTCAGAACCTCGCAGGCCTCGTCAATCAGGGTCTTTGCCTTCGCCTTTGCGCCCTCCACCCCAAGAAGCGAGACAAAGGTTGCCTTTCCGGCACTGGCATCCTTGCGAAGCTCCTTGCCTGCCGCTTTGGGATCACCCTCGACATCCAGGATGTCATCGCTGATCTGAAAGGCAAGGCCCAGATTTCGCGCATATACGTGCAGATTTGCCGCATTGGACTTGCCCAGGATGGCCCCCGCCTCGACCGCATAGCTGATCAACGCGCCTGTCTTGAGATCCTGCAACGTCGTGATCTGGTCCAGCGTCAGCGGCGACGACGCATGTTCCGCCGCGATGTCGAGCGCCTGCCCACCGACCATTCCGGCGGCACCGGACGCCTGTGCAAGCCGCGTGATCAGTTTCAGACGCACATTGGGATCGGGGGCTGTCTGCGGGGCCGACAGGATCTCGAAGGCCAGCGTCTGCAACGCATCACCTGCCAGAATGGCCGTAGCTTCATCCCATTTCTTGTGAACTGTGGGCTTCCCGCGCCTCGTATCATCATTGTCCATGGCGGGAAGATCGTCATGGATAAGCGAATAGGCATGAATGCACTCGACCGCCGCCGCCGCCCGGTCCGCCTGAGAGGGGGGCGCGTTGAACAGACCCGCGGTTTCGATCAGGAGGAAGGCCCGCAAGCGCTTGCCTCCATTCAGCGTGCCATATCGCATGGCCTTGGCGACATCGACTTCGGTGCTCGGCAGCAGCATTTCCAACGCATCCTCGACCCGGGTCGCCGCCTGGGAGAGAACCGCGTGAAAGCGGAGCATGTCGATGTCCTTCAAGAGACCGCCTTCAGGTTATGTCGACCGGGGTCGCACCGGTTGCCGATCCGTCCGCACCCTGCGTGATCTGGGCAACTTTTTCCTCGGCTTCCTTGAGTTTCTGCTCGCAATGCGCCTTCAAAGCCGCCCCGCGCTCATAAAGCGCGATGCTTTCCTCCAGCGGCACCTGACCCGATTCGAGCTGGCCGACGACGGTTTCAAGCGCGGCCATCGCCTCTTCAAAGGACATGTCCGTGACTTTTTTCTCGCTCATCTGCCTTCCTCCATCAAAACCTGCACATGGGCGGTGGTGCTGGCCGCAAGGGCTTGCAGATCATATCCACCCTCCAGTGTCGAGACAACGCGGCCCTTCGCATGGGTGCGGGCGAGCGCGCAAAGCTCCTGCGTGGCCCAGACGAAATCAGCCTCATCGAAATTGAGGTTGGCCAACGGATCTGCTCGATGCGCATCAAAACCGGCCGAGATGAAAACCATCTCAGGTGCAAAATCATCCAGTGCAGGCATGATATCGCGTTCCATCACGCGTCGGAATTCCGGCCCGCCCGCCCCGGCTGGCAACGGCTTGTTCAGGATATTGCCATGTGCGCCGGTCTCATGAGTGCCACCCGTGCCGGGATAGAGTGGCGCCTGATGCGTGGACGCAAAAAGAATGCGCGCATCATCCCAGACCAGATCCTGCGTGCCATTGCCGTGATGAACGTCGAAATCAACAATCGCGACCCGCGACAGGCCGTGATGGTCCATCGCATGCCGTGCGCCGATCACCACATTGCCGAAGAAGCAGAAACCCATGGCGGTGGTCGCCTCCGCATGATGGCCCGGCGGGCGAACGGCGCAAAAGGCATTCTGCGCCGCACCCGACATGACAGCATCAACGGCTGCAATCTGTGCACCGGCCCCACGCAAGGCGGCCCTCAGCGATCCCGGCGACAGGAAGGTGTCGGGATCGACGGCGGCCAGACCGTCGCCCGGGACCAGCGCCTCAACCGCATCAATATGGGATTGCGGATGGGCGAGACGCAGATGTTCCGGCTCGGCCAATGGGGCCTCATGCCGGTCAAGACCGGCGAATTCGGGCGCATCAAATGCACGCAGGATCACTTCCAGCCGGGCCACCCGTTCGGGATGTCCGTCGGGTGTGACATGTTCAAGGCAGTCGGGATGGGTGAAGAGCGCGGTTGTCATGCCCTCTGCTTACCCCCAGACGCCGCGCGCAACAAGTATCCCGATAAAACAGGCACTTGCCCAGCAGGGCGTGGTCATCCTACCAGTGAGACCACAACAGCCAGACAGGGATGGCCATGCGCCGATTTGGAAACAGCCCGCGCCGGGATCAGCACTATACGGCCAGACCCGGCGCCTATGGTGTCATTCTGTCCGGGTCCAAGCTGCTTCTGACCTTCGAGGACGCGACCGAGCCGGAGATACAGCTTCCCGGCGGCGGCATCGATCCCGGCGAGGGGCCTGTGCAGGCGCTCCATCGCGAGGTGTTCGAGGAGACCGGGTGGTCAATCCGCGTGCTCCATCGCCTCGGCGTCTATCAGCGCTACACCTACATGCCGGACTACGATCTCTGGGCGCGCAAGATCTGTCATATCTATTTGTGCCAAACAGGGCTCAGACACTCTGCCCCGCTGGAGGCCCATCACACCGCGATGCTGGTTGACCGAAGCGAGGCCCCACATCTGCTGACCAATTCTGGGGACGGGCACTTCACGGCACGCGCCCTAGCCCGAGACCCAGGCAATCGTCAGTGACAGGGTTGCCACGCTTACTATTGTCGAGATCAGAATGGTCGACGACACCCGCGCGGGCGCCACGGCATAGTGTTGCGCGATAATATAGACATTGCCCGCCGTTGGCATGGCGGCACAGGCGATCATCACACCGGCGGCGAAGGGCTCCACGTCAAAGACCAGCAATGCCAGAACGGCAATTGCGGCGGGATGCAGGATCAGCTTGGCGGAGGAAAGCCAGACCGCGACGCTCACCCGCTCCGCTGATTTATCCGCCAGCGACGCCCCGATGGCAAAGAGCGCGCATGGTGTCGCGGCAGCGCCTAGCAGCGTCAGGAAATCCTCCATCGGAGCCGGGATCGGCAGGCCAAGCATCGCCCATGACAACCCGGCCGCCATCGAGACAATCATCGGGTTTCGGATCAGACCCAGCCCGATGGTGCGCAGAACCGGCAAACCGGGTCCGCCTTCGCGACTTCCGGTGATCAGAATGACAACCAGCGAGCCGAAAAAGATCAGATCGACGCTCAGCAGCAGCAAAAGCGGCCCGGCCGCCGCTTCGCCTATCAGCAGGACCAGCATGGGCAGGCCCAGAAATCCGATATTGCCGATGACGGCGCTTTGGGCCTCGATCGCGGCTTCGGCCACACTGACACCGCGCATCATGGCGACGATCGTGACCAGCAGATAGACCGCCAGCGTCCCGAGCGCATAGGCAAGCACGAAATCGAGATCGAAAAGCTGCGCCAGGGACAGGCTTGAGGCAAAGCGGAAGAGCATCGCCGACAGCGCAAAGTAGAACACGAACCTGGTAAGATGCACGACCGCCCGCCCTGCAAACACACCCGTCCGTGCCGCGCCGTATCCACACAGGATAAGGGCGAAGAACGGCAGTGTCTGAAGGAAAATCGCGGTCACGCCCTGCGCTTCAGAAGCCCTGCTTCAGTATGTCACCACAGCGCGGATGGACTTGCCCTGGTGCATCAGGTCGAAGCCCTTGTTGATGTCATCAAGGCTCAGCGTGTGCGTGATCATCGGGTCGATCTCGATCTTGCCATCCATGTACCAGTCCACGATCTTTGGCACATCCGTGCGGCCCCGCGCACCTCCGAAGGCCGTGCCGCGCCAGCTGCGCCCGGTGACCAACTGGAATGGACGGGTGGAAATCTCCGCTCCCGCTGGCGCCACTCCGATGATGATGCTCTCGCCCCAGCCCTTATGGGCCGCTTCCAAGGCTGTGCGCATCACGTCCACATTCCCGGTCGCATCAAACGTATAGTCCGCGCCGCCACCAGTGATATCCACGAGGTAAGGCACCATGTCGCCCTCGACCTCGGCCGGATTGACGAAATCGGTCATCCCGAACCGCGTCGCCATCTCGACCTTGCCGGGGTTGATATCCACGCCCACGATCTGATCGGCGCCAGCCAGTCTCAGCCCCTGAATGACGTTCAACCCGATGCCGCCCAGCCCGAAGACAATCGCAGTCGAGCCGATTTCGACCTTGGCAGTGTTGATCACAGCCCCGATGCCGGTCGTCACCCCGCAGCCGATATAGCAGATCTTGTCGAACGGCGCGTCACTGCGCACCTTGGCCAGCGCGATCTCGGGCACCACGGTGTGATTGGCGAATGTCGAGCAGCCCATGTAATGCAGGATCGGGTCGCCATCCAAAGTCTTGAACCGGGATGAGCCATCGGGCATCAGGCCCGCGCCCTGGGTGCTGCGGATCTTCTGGCAGAGATTGGTTTTGGGATTGAGGCAGTACTCGCACTCGCGGCACTCGGGCGTATAAAGCGGAATGACGTGATCACCGGGCTTCAGAGAGGTCACACCCGCGCCGATCTCAACCACGACACCTGCGCCCTCGTGTCCGAGTATCGCCGGAAAGAGGCCTTCGGGATCAGCACCCGACAGCGTGAACTCATCGGTGTGACAGATCCCGGTCGCGCGGATCTCAACCAGAACCTCGCCTGCGCGGGGACCGTCAAGCTCCACATCCATCACTTCAAGCGGCGAACCGGCCTTTACAGCTACTGCAGCGCGTGTGCGCATAGATCTCTCCCCATGGCTGATCACTTTCCCGGCGACAGTAGGGAATTTCCGGTCGGCAAAAAAGCCTCAATGACCGGTGCCCGCGACGGATTGTCGGAGGCCATGCGTATGAGACATCACCAAACCCAAAAACCGGAGACGATCTATGAAACCGACACTTCCCGTATTCACCCTCGCGGCTCTTGCCGTTTTCGCCCTGCAAACGCCCGCCTCGGCGGAGGACCGTCAGGGGCATCGCTCACACAAGATGGAACGGATGCATGGCGGCGACCGCGGGCCGGGCCGTGCGCTCCACCTGTTTGAGCTTTATGACACAAATGCCGACGGCACGCTCACACAGGAAGAGATCAACGCGGCCCGCGCCGGACGACTGGCCGAGTTTGATACCAATTCGGACAACGCGCTGTCACTGGCCGAGTATGAGGCGCTCTGGCTCGATGCAATGCGCGAACGGATGGTGGATCGCTTCCAGTCGCATGACGATGATGGCGACGGGCTCGTCACAGCCGAGGAGTTCGGGGAGCAGCATGCCCGCATCATCGCCCGAATGGACCGCAACAATGATGGCGTTGTGAATGCCGACGATCTTCGGCAACGTCGCCGCGGTGCGGCACCGGCGGAATAGCGATCAGGGGATCTCGATCTTCTCGCGATTGTAAAACGCGGTCTGCTTCTGGCCATCGTCATAGGTTACTTCGATGACGATGGTCTCCACGCTGTCGAGCGGCAACGTGACGTAGGGCAGGTGATTTTCGACGTCCAGAATGTTGGGGTTCGGCTTGTCCTCGAAACACTCGTCCAGTTCATAATCCTGCGTCGGCTTCTTGGAATTGATGCCGTAGCGCACGCGGCTGAGGCCGCAACGCCAGCTTTCCAGATGGGTGAAATAGAGGAGGTCATTCCCCTCCCAGCGCCGCACGCCGATCCAGTTGCCCTCTGTTGCCTGAAGGATCGGTCGCACCTGATCGGCCGTCACGAACTGGGCCTGAGCAGGGCTCATCAGAAGCAGGGCAGTGAGAACGGTCCATAGGCGCATGCGTGTCTCCTTTTTTTAGCGCTCACTCGTCGATTACGCGACCCCGTGTCGTTTTCAAAGAGGCCCGCTTCGACTTTGCATCCAAACGGCGCTTTTTTGAGGCAAGGGTCGGCCGTGTTCTGATCCGTTTCTTCGGACGTTCCAGCGCCTTGAGCACCAGATCGCGCAACTTCGCCTGGGCATCCTCTCGGTTCATCGCCTGCGAGCGATGCTTGTCCGATGTGACGATCACCGCGCCTTCCTTGGTCCAGCGAAAACCGGCGATGCGCTTCAGTCGCGCCTTCACATCCGCGGGCAGATGCGGACTGCGCTCGGCCTCGAACCGAAGCGATACGGCTGTGTTCACCTTGTTCACGTTCTGGCCGCCGGGACCGGACGCACGCGCAAAGGTCTCGGTCAGTTCCCAGTCTGCCAATGTGATCTGTTCATTGATGATGATCATGGCACTCAAGTCTCAGACGCGGAAATGGCCGCGCTTTTCCGCACGGCCATTCCCTTTTTCTGCAGAGTTTCGGAGGTGGATCAGACGGATCCATGACCCAAAACGGTGGTCTGTCGCGCCACAGGGGGCTGCCCCTGCTAGCGGATCACCTCCCGCTTAAATCCAACCAACTTCTCCAAAATCTCATGAGACATTGGATCACCTCCTTCCGCTTGTTTCAGTTGAGACAAGGGTGCCACAGATTGACGCCAAGTCAAACAGTTTTTGTCCGCTGTGCGCGGGTCAGTATCAGCCGGAACGGGATCAGTGCTGCAAGCGCGATGAGCAGCTTCACACCAAAATCGGCAACGGCAAGCGAGACCCAAAGCGGCAACGCAGGTCCGACCCCCAGCATCGGAACGATATCCGCCGCCCAGGATACATCCGTTCCCGCATGGATAAAGGCGAGACTGGCTGAGAAGGCAATCGAGAAGAAAAGCGCCGTGTCGAGCGCGCCGCCGATGACGCTGGACACCAGTGGAGCCTGCCACCAGGCCGACGATTTCAGACGGCTGAAAATCGCCACATCCAGCAGCTGCGCACTCAGAAACGCGATACCTGAACCAATGGCCACGCGTACCGAGACGAGCGGGCCGAATTCGCCCTCGATCTGGCTGCCGATGAGCGAACAGGCAATACCGACGGCAAACCCCGCAAGAACCACCTGCCGCGCCGCTCTTTCGCCATGCAGCCGGTTCATCAGATCCGTGACAAGAAAGGCGATCGGATAGGTGAACGCGCCCCAAGTCAGCCAGCTCCCAAAAAGGTGCTGAACGAGGATATTGGACGCGACGACAACGGCTGCCATCGCGGCGATACCGGTGAGGAGAGATCTGGACATGGCGATATGGTGTTCCGTTTTTTAATGAAGGTTGCGGAGACTTCGGTTTCTCGAAGCGCTGCCAGTACCCAAAACCATTCGACTGTTCAAGCCTAAAGCAGCCCGACCTCCGTGAGGGCATGCGCGAGCCTTTGGGGATCCGAAAAGACATGCCCCTGCCAGCCGCGAGCTTGGGCGGCCTCGATATTCTCCACCCTGTCGTCGATAAAAAAGAGCGATGCACCGGCAAGTCCGGTCTCCTCCTCCACCATCTGGTAGATGCGCGGATCCGGCTTGATCACGCCCATATGACCCGAGATGAACTGCCGGTCGAACTCTGTCAGAACGGGATATGCGGCTTGCGCAATCTCGAAGCTCTCCCTGCCGAAATTCGAAAGCGCCAGAACCCGCACTCCATCCTTTCGGAGGCGGCGCAGGATGTCCCATGAGCCTTCGATGCCGGGCGCGAACATCTCGATCCAGCGATCGTGCCAGGCCCGTATCAGATCACGATTCTTTGCATGCCGATCTGCCTCGGCATAGATGGTTTCCCGGAATGGCGCGCCCAGATCGATCTGTTCGTTCATGGCGTTCAGATTGGCCGCCTCAAAGAGCCGGTTTCGGGCCGCCGGATCAGGAAGCAGCTCGGCATAGAGCTGATCGGGCGACCAGTTCACCAGCACATTTCCAATGTCAAAGACCACCGCGTCCGGTTTTTGCGCCATCGATTCAGACCCTCACAATTCGCATCCAGATAAGAATGAGGGGATAGAGACCTGCGGGTGTCAGAAGTGCAAGCGCCATCGGTAGCCCCAGCCAGGATCCCAGGGTCCCGATCAGGGGCGGTCCGATCAGAAACGCCGAGAAGGCGAAGAATGTAACCGCCGCAATGTTGCGCTCAGCACTTTGGTCCGTTTCGCGTCCGGCAACCGAAACTGTGAGCGGGTAGATGTTTGCGGCTCCCGCACCAAGAAGCAGCGCACTGACGGTTGCCATCAATACGCTTGTTGACTGGCTGAAAAGGAAAATGCCGACCGTGGCGAAAACGGCCGACATCATCAGGATGAGCCGGATCGAAAACGCATCCACCAGTCGGTCCCCGACCAGTCGCATACCACCCATCGCACAGTTGAATGCGCCCAGGATGAAGGCGGCGGTCAGGGCATCGAACGCCAACCAGTCCCGCAGAAAAAGCGCCGACCATTCCAGCATTGCGCCTTCCAGCAGCAAAGCGCCCACCGGCAGAAAGCATAGTGCCAGCACAACCCGGCTCGGCAGGACAAAGCCCTTTCGAACCGGCTGTTGAGATGCGGTGTCGGGAACCAGTTGCAGTCCGAACCAAATGGCGGCGGCGGCAAAGAGTGGTGACATGACAAGTTGCTGGGTCAGAAAGGAGATGTCCGCCTGCGCGAATGCGCCGCCTGTCAGGGCCCCGACAACCGATCCAAAGCTCCAGAACGCATGGCATTTGGTCATGATCCGCCTGCCACCTGCCTGCTCCATCTCGCTTGCCTTGGCGTTCATGCCCACTTCGACCGATGCGATCGAGAGGCCACAGAGAAACAATGCCACCGAAAGACTGGTCGCCGACCAGGCAAGGGCCGGCAATGCGAAGCTGATTAGGAACACTGCGTTGCCCCAGGTCGCAACCCTTGCTCTTCCGGCCCGCTCGATGAGCTGGGCGGAAAACAGAAACCCGATCAAAGTGCCCAGAGGCAGAAAGAAGAGGCAGAGCGATAGCGTGAAGAGATCAAGGCCCAACGCGGCCTTCACATCGGGAATACGCGGAAACCAAAGCGCAATCCCGATAGCATTCAATCCGAATACAGCCTGTATCGGGACCAGCGGGACCGAACCTGTGGTAGGATGAGACAGGTCTGACAAATGGCGTCTCCCCAAGACCGGGCCAGTGCTGATCCGCTGTCGGTGGTTGTTGTTCAGAAACAGGTTGTTTGGACGGAGTTGATCGCCATCCCTTAAATCGCATTAAGTGCGCGATCCCATGCAGTCAACAGATCAACCCGATCAAAGAGGCCCGGACCTGTCGGTAGACTGATCTGAACTATTGTACAATGAACTCGGCATGCAAAGCACCAGCCGCCTTGATGGCTTTCAGGATATCGATCATATCTCGCGGAGATACGCCCAAGGCGTTGAGACCACGAATGACCTCCGGCAACGACACAGAATCCTCGACCAGTGCCAAGCCGGTCCCGGGCTCTTCGTTCAATTGTGCAGCGGTTCGGGGGATGACAATGGGGGTGCCATCGGCTGTAAATGGATTTGGCTGAACCACTAGAGGTGTTTCCTGCACCCGCAAAGTCAGGTTGCCCTGGCTGACGGCAACTCTCGAGATACGTACATCCGAACCCAGCACAATGGTGCCCGATCTTTGATCCACAACAACTCGCGCCTTTTGCGCTGGTGCGACCTCGATGTTCTCCAAAACACTGATGAGACGCGGCAGGCTTGGGAGGCCGCGTCGCTGGAGATCCAATTGCACAGTACCGCTATCCAGCATGGTGGCAATCGGTGCGCCTATTCGCGCATTTATCGCCTGCTCGATTCTAGACGCCGTGGTAAAGTCCGGGTTCCGGAGGGCCAGTCTGATATTGCTGAAGGAATTGAAGTCGAACTCCACTTCGCGCTCAACCCGGGCTCCTGAGGGAATGACACCAGCGGTCGGTACGCCCTGCACGACCTGCGCTGCATCGCCGCCCGCTGAAGCACCACCGGCAATCACCGATCCTTGCGCCACAGCGTAAATCTGTCCATCTGCGGCATTCAGAGGCGTCATTATCAGAGTGCCTCCCAGAAGGCTTTTCGCGTCCCCGATCGTGGACACGGTAACGTCGATTTTCCCGCCAGCACGTGCAAATGGCGGCAGTGCGCCGGTCACCAGAACCGCCGCGACATTTTTTGCGCGGAACTGCTCGCCCGAGACGTTGATGCCCAGGCGTTCGAGAAGATTGACCATTGCCTCTTCGGTGAAGGGAGAATTTCGCAGGCTGTCACCCGACCCGTTCAAACCAACAACGAGCCCGTAGCCTACAAGGTCGTTTCCTCTGACACCATCAAACTCAACCAAATCCTTTATTCTCGCCTGACTGGCGAGGCATAAGCCGGGCAGAAGGCAGACAAGGAACAGGATCAGAATTCGGTTTCGGAGTTTCAATGGGAATCTACCTGATGAAATTCGTGAATGTGAGCGACGACATGCGAGCCGTAACGGTGTAAAGCGATTGAAGCTGCCCTTCGAGTGACGCAAAGCGCGCCGCAGCCTTATATTGGTCAACGCCCGCGATTTCACGTCTGGCAAGATCAAGGCTAAAGGTTTCAGCCTCGTAAAAGCTGCGCGCTTCGCTCATCTTTTGCTCAGCGACGCCCAAAGCTGATTTGAGATCAACCAGACCCGTCTTCGCGCCAAATGTAAGAGTTCCCGCTTCGCTCATGAGGTCAAGTTGCATATCGCGATCGGCGCTGCCTGCTCCACCCGACACAGTGGCTGCAACCACCAAGCCCTGAATGAGGGACCTGATGGCATCATCATCGGCGCGCGGCAGGTATTGAAGACGGGTGGCCTCAGCAATTTCGACAGGTGGCGCATCAAGAGTGGACCCCTGATAAATGTCGGTTTCGAAACCACCTCCGGCAGAGAAGAAGTAGTCTTCAATGGCGGCAAGTGCACTGGCCGTGTCAGGGCCAGCGTCAATCAGAGCAGATACATCGCTGACCATCTGATCGAGATTGGCCAGCGCCTTCGTATCTTCGGCAGCGCCTGAAAAAAGCGATCTGCCGGCATAAGTTCCGTTTAGCGTGCTGAAAACAGTCTCAAGTGCTGCGCGGGTCTCGTTGGCGTAGACACCTGAAGCAACAATGTCTCCGGTTTCAACCGCCGCCACGAGACGTAACCCAGACTGATCAGCCAGATCGCTCAACAGCTGCAGACGGGTTTGCACATTGTCCGCGCGGTTTGACGCATTTGAAAGATCTGAAATCTGCTGCGAAATACGCGAAAGAGAACGGTCAATGGAAAACAATTCCGTGTAGTCTCCACCGGCTGCTTTCTTGACGTCAGCTTTCAAACCGGTTGTCAGTTCCTGCCCCGCATCTTGCATGGCAAGACGAAGAGACTGCGCCTGACGCATTTGCATGAGGCTGGATGTCAGATCTGAAATGGCACCTGGAAGCATGGCTTAGAGCTCCAATAAGCTGCGGATCATTGAGTCTGCGACAGACATGACCCTGGCATTTGCGGCATAGGCCTGTTCCACTAGAAGAAGCTGCTGCAGTTCGCGATCGGTATCCACGCCGCTTGCCGCGCTTTCTGCTTCCTTCAGGCTGGCAGAGTAGGCGGTATTGAACGATAGCCGATCATCTGCCAACTGTGAGGCAGTCGCCTGTTGTGTCGTCAGTTCGGTGGCGAAGCCCGCGAAACTCATGGCAGCGGAGGTCTCGAAAGATAGCGGCGCGGACCGTGTTCCGGTCAGCGCGTCCGACATCGCCACAATCAAGGTTGATGATCCTACAACGCCGGGCGTGGCCGCATTGATGCCGTCGCGCAGCCGCCAGAGAGCGCCACCCTGATTGGGATCCACCGCTGCGTTGACCGCAATACGCTCGGCAATACCCGCCTGATTGGCGGTCGAGAAGGCGACGCCCCCATCGGTGAAGAGACCGGCATCGCCAGCACCCAGAGATGGATCCACGGACGGGTCCTGAAACCGTTCAATGAGATCGGTGGCCAAGGCATCAAGTCGATCATCAAACTCCGGGACTGTCACGTCTCGCGTCTCGAACAGCGCTGAAAGCGAGCCACCGTCAAGCGAGCCACTGTTCGTACCGGTTCCAATGGTTTGTGGTGTGCCGTTGATGGATATGCCCGAAAGAAGGCCGTTGCCGATCGTCATGCCCGGCGTGATTGTCCCGGCGGGCGTGAACTCCAGCTCGTTCACGCGACCATCCAGCAAAGTTGCCCCGTTTTTGGTGAAAATCGCGATGCCATCATTTGCCCGTTGGGTCGTCTTGATCGGCAGAATGCTGGAAATCTGATCAAGCAACTGGTTGCGCTGGTCAATCAAGGCGGATGTATCGCCACCGGAAACGGAGCGGACCTGAATCTCTCGATTCAGTGTGGAGATATCCTGCAATGCCGAGTTGACCTGACTGACCTGTCGGGCAATCGATTTATCGGCATCCATACGGATCCGACGATTTTCGGTCGAGATCTGACTTATCGTGCTTGTGAGCGACTGGGCTGCATCCAGAAGACTTGCCTGTTTGGAGGTCGAAGCGGGATCGTTCGAGGCCGCAACCATCGCGGTTTCCAACTGGGCAGCGCGCGCTGCGAGTGCACCTGTGCTCCCCGGTGCCCCCAACGCATCCGCGACTCGTGCCAGCGTATCTGACCTTGTGGTTGAAGCGCCCAGCTCGGCATCGATGCGACGACGGTCAGCGGTCAGGCCGGGGTTTTGCTCCAACCTGATGCCACTTACCCGGGCACCGGCACCGTCGCCTGCCACAACGACAGAACTGATCTCCGTCGTTCGGCGCGTGTAACCCGGTGTCATCGCATTCGCCACGTTGTTCGAGATGATCTCAGCGTTCCGCGACGAGACGTTCAGCCCTGACAGGGCGTTGGACAAAGCCGTTGAGATACTCATTTCACTCCCCCTTCTTACGAACGGTTATCGGATGATGTTGGTCGTCTCCTGCAACATCTCATCCACGGTCTGGATGACGCGCGCATTGGACGAATAGGCCCGCTGGGTCTGAATCAGCTGCGTCAGTTCCCCGGCAATATCGGTTGTGCTTTCCTCGCGCGAATAACCGATCGTGGCACCGACAGGTCCTTCGCCAGCATCCCAGAGATAAAGCGGCCCGCTTTCTGCCGACACCGCAAATGCCTGGTTGTCGAGAGCGGTCAGGCCGTTGAGGTTTGGTACGTCAACCAGCGGCACCTGATAGATGACGCGCGTGAAGCCGGTGTCATAGGCGGCCATGACCATGCCGTTCTCATCGACCTCGACCCCGGTCAGGTTTCCGACCGGCGCACCATTTTTTGTGACAGCGGTCGGTGCAAACTCAGCAGAAAGCTGGGTCAGGACAGCCGCAGAGCCCGGCTCGCCGATCGTGATGTCAATATCGCCTCGAACGGCCGCAACCGTCAGCGCACCAGTGGCCGGGTCATATGTGCCGGTGCCTGTCGGCGTCACCGACAGGATGGCCCCACCATTGGCGGTGCTGGAGTCGAAGACAATGTCATAGGTCCCGACAACAGTCCCGCCGGAGGCCTGATCGGTGACCTCCAGAGACCAGGTGTTGGATTGTCCTGTCGCCGGAACCACCGGCGTGAAGGTCGCGACAAGCGTCTGGGACGCGCCGACATTGTCGAAATACTCCACCGAGATCTCGAGATCTGTACCGGCGGCACCTGCCCCGGTGGCTTCTGCCGGCAGGTTTGCGCCGAAGGTCATTTCCGTCGTCGGGCTGGCGGCGAACTGATTGCGGTTCACGATGACAGGCTCAAGGCCCGCGGAGCTGTCACGTGGCTGTGTCGGGATATTGCCATCCGTGTCACCGGGCCATCCCAGCAGAACCAAACCGCTGCTCGTCGTCAGATACCCTTCCGCATCGGGCTGAAAGGACCCGGTCGAAACCATCATGAGCGGCAGGGACCCATCCCCGCCACCGACAGCCGCGGCTGATGTCACCGGGATCATTCCGCGCCCGCCGACCGACAGATCCGTGGCATTTGATGTCGAGACCAGTGTTCCCTGCGAGTCCACCTCCCTGAAGGAGGAGACGCGAACACCCCCGGCCGAGTAGGCCCCTTGTCGCTGAGTGAGAACCAGGGAGGAAAAATCCGCGTCGGCACGTTTGTATCCGTAAGTCCCGGAGTTGGCGATGTTGTCCGAGATCGTGGCAAGCTTGCTTGAGTTCACGTTGAGCCCGGAAACGCCTGCGTTCAATGACGAGGATATGCTCATTCTGATTCCCTTCTACGGGTTGGATACACGAAAGTTCCACCCAGTATCGGGACCATTCACTTAAGAAGGTGCTAATGCTAAAATGATTGCGATCTTAGCCTAAGTCACTGCGCAGCAAGATAATTTCGACCCGCTGATTGCGAATGTCAAAGGGATCGTCCTGCGACAAGACCCGGTCCGCGTTGCCGGTCACCCGATTGAACCGCGCAGCAGGCAGCCCGGATCGGGCCAGAACGGCGCGAGAGCGAAGTGCGCGATCGGCTGATATCGACCAGGCATCATTCGACTTGTTCCGCAAGGGGGCGGAACTCATATGCGCGCGCACGGCCATCGGATTTGTGACACCGCCGACAACGTCCGCGATCATCGCGAGCAGAAGCTCCATCTTTCGGGTCGGTGCGTCAGTTTCCTCGACCCAGAGCGGACTGTCGGGCAGATCAAACAGCTCGATCACCAGTCCTTCATCGGTCACTCTGGTCCGGACATGGTCCAGCAGTTCGTCGCCGATCTCGCTCTCGCCCGACGTTGCCGCGATTTGCTCCATGAGCCGGTTCAGGCGTTCAGCCTCGCCTTCCTCATTGTCGTCACCGGACGCCTTGTCCTCGACACTCGGGCTTTCATTGGTGGCCCCGGTTCCGCTTTGGGCCATGACGAGTTCGGCAAATGCGCTGTCACCGGCCATCGGACCGTCCCCGCCGCCGGATTGGCGGTGCACCGTGATGGTCGGTTTGAAGTAGTCCGCAAGGCCCTTGCGCTGCTCCTCCGAGGTTGCATTCAGCAGCCACATGAGCAGGAAGAACGCCATCATGGCCGTCACGAAATCGGCGTAAGCCACCTTCCATGCACCACCATGATGGCCGTCGCCCCCGACAACCTTCTTGCGTTTGATAATCGTAACCGGAGCTTTTCCCTCAGCCATGACACACCCTAGATTTCACCCAGCACATGGTTTGACATGTCAGGTGTTACAGCAAGGTTACAAAGGCGGGCGGGCACGGATAATTGCGGGCGGAATTTAAGTAAACTTACCGACAAATCGCAGCCGTTAAAGAATTGGCAATCAAGATGGGAAATGGTCGGTACGGTCGATGACAAAACGCCGGGATCCCTCGCCTCATGGAAAACGTTCTCGAAAGAAAACTGAGCAACCAGGCTGTCGGGCGCTCTCCCCTGCAGGAGATCGACCTGATCGGGGAGAACTTCGGCAGAGTGCTCGAAGACGGGCTGAGACCGCTTCTCAAAACCAATGCGGGTGCGCTGATCCTCGACTGCGACATCACCAAGCTCGCCGATGTCAGCGAAAACATTCCGGTGCCCGCGATGCTGGGGCTGGTCGAGATCGAGAATTCCGAAAGCATGGCTCTGATCAATGTCAGCACCGATCTCGTCTACCACATCGTGGACATGCGCATGGGCGGCGATCCGACGAACGCGCCGATTCCCACCACGCGGAGCTTCACGGGCATCGATGTCAGCCTCTGCATGGACTTCTTCCAGATCGTTCTCGACAGCTTTTCCAAGGCCATCTTTGAAAGTCTCGGCGTGCCGCTTTCGGAGAAGCTCTCGGTCGCGGGGCACAAGCAGGATATCACAACGGTGCGTATTGCCGCGAAGACGGCGGATGTCCTTCAACTCACCGTCAGCCTGGACATAGGGGAAGCGGCGCGGAGCGGGGACTTCGACTTCATTATCCCGCTCGCCATTCTCGATGTGTTCAAGGCCTCGACCCAGAAGGCCGCCGACACGCTGGAGTTTATCCCGCGGGATCTCTGGTATGAGCAGATGACCCAATCGGCGGCCAGCGCGCAGATGATCGTCCACGCGATCCTCGACAAGCCGAAGATGAGCCTGTCGAAAGTCGAGGCGCTGGAGGTCGGGCAGGTTATCGAGCTTTCATCGGACGGCTCGAACAGCGTCGATCTGATGATCAATCTGGGTCAGGCCGAGGAATTCGAACTTGGAAAGGCCCGGCTCGGTGCCTTTGAAGGGAACAAGGTTATCAAAATGGATGGCGCTCCCGACACCTCGCTGCTGACCTATCTCAACCGCAATCTCAAACTGGCCTGATGGCGTCAGGTTCCCTGCCGGACATCCTTCCAGCACGGGCGCAAATCCCCGTGCGACGGTGTGGCACTGTAGATCGCACGCGCAACGGCTCTTGCCATGCACTGAGCCGCCACATGACCCAGCAGGACAAGATCAGCCTCGTCGGCTCCCGCAGACTGACCGGTTGAAGCCGCAAAGATCAGATCACCGTCATGGGGCGTATGCGCCGGCAAAATGGAGCGTGCGTAGCCGTCATGCGCAGCGACCGCCATTCGTTTGGCCTGAGCCTTTGTCAGCGCCAGATCAGTGGCCACGACACCAATGGTCGTGCTTGTCTGGTGTGGCGCAAGATGAGCGAGCTTGGTGTCCTGAAAACCGATTTCCGCCATGCCGGGGGCGACAGACCCCAGCCCCCCGAATTCCTGCCCGTGCTCGAATACCCCGGCCCAGAAACGTGGATCACCGGCGGGTGTCACACATCCAACGGGATTGGCCGCAACCAGCGCCCCGACAATATGTCCCGAGGGCAACCGCCAGGAGGCAGAGCCAAGACCGCCCTTGAGCCGAGCCGTCGTGGCGCCGGTTCCGGCACCGACGCTGCCGATCGCGAACTCGGCCCCGGCATTCTCGTATGCCTGCCGCCCGAGCGCGGCATAGGGATTGGCCTCCCAGCCCTTTTCGCCGCCATTGATCAGATCGAAGAGAATGGCCGCCGGGACGATCGGCACCCTCACATCACCCACCGCAAAGCCGCGCCCGTCCTTGTGCAGGGCCTCCATGACACCCGAGGCGGCATCCAGCCCGAAAGCGGACCCTCCGGACAAGACGAGCGCATCCACCGTCTCAACAGTCTTGTCGGGATCGAGTAGATCGGTCTCCCGGGTGCCCGGTGCTCCGCCGCGAATGTCGACGGCCGCCACAAACGGGCGATCCCCGACCAGACAGGTAACACCGGATTTCAGCGTATCATCCGACGCATTGCCGACCCTGAGGCCGGGCACATCCGTGATCAGGTTGCGCGGACCCGTCGGCATCTCAGATCACGGTCTTGTGGACTGCGGTCTCGGGATCACCGGTATTCGGTGTTCCGGCAGGCTCGATCAGCATCAGATGCGCTTCCTGGCGTGCTACGGGCCGGTGCCTGATCCCTTTGGGAACCACAAAGAGCTCACCGGCCGAAAGGGCAACAGTGCCGTCTTCCGTTTCAATATCGATCTCGCCCTTGAGCACCAGGAACAGATCATCCGTGTCGTCGTGGGAATGCCAGGTGAACTCCCCCTTCACCTTCACGACCATGATGTCATTGCCGTTGTAGCTGCCAACAATCCTGGGCGACCAATGCTCGGAAAACATGCTCAACTTCTCTGCCAGATTGATCTTCTTCATATGCAGCGACCTCCGTCGATTTCCATGCAGACCCCTGTGATCATGCTGGCCTCGTCCGAGCAGAGGAAGCTCGCAGCATTGCCGAGATCTTCGGGTTGGGAGAATCGTCCCAACGGGATCGTGGAAAGAAACTTCGCCCGGATCTCCGGCGTGTCCTCGCCCATGAAGCTTTTGAGAAGCGGCGTCTCGCCCGCGACGGGATTGAGCGCGTTGACCCGAATGCCAAAGGGTGCAAGCTCGACCGCCATGGTTCGCGTCGCCGTTATCATCCAGCCCTTCGACGCATTGTACCAGTTGAGCCTCGGGCGCGGGCTGACCCCGGCCGTCGAGGCTATGTTGAGGATCACACCGGTTTCGCGGGCTTTCATCTTTGGCACGAAATGCCGGGCCGTCAGATAGACCGACTTGGCATTGACGGCCAGCACCCGGTCGAAATCCTCCTCGGTCACATCTTCCAGCGCTTCCGGCAGATGGGTGATGCCCGCATTGTTCACCAGAATATCGAGCGGCCCGAACGTGTCCGCTTGTTCGGCCAACGCCTTCACACTGTCATTGCGCGCCACGTCCACATGTGCGGCCTCCGCTCCCACCTCTGCCGCGAACGCTATGGCGGCGTCATGATTGATATCGGCCACCAGCACCTTCGCTCCCTCTTTGAGGAACTTGCGCACGATACCGGCTCCGAAACCGGAGGCCCCCCCGGTCACCAGCGCTGTTTTTCCATCCAACCGCATACCGTCTTTCTCACCCATGATGTGCCGCCACCGTCTTCAGCGTTGAGAACCCGTAGAGCGCCTCAAACCCTTTTTCACGTCCATGGCCGGATTTTCCGACCCCGCCAAAGGGCAACTCAACGCCACCGCCCGCGCCGTAATTGTTGATGAAGACCTGTCCGGCGCGCAGCGCGCGTGCAAGCCGCATCTGCCGACCACCATCGCGGGTCCAGACGCCCGCCACCAGTCCGAAATCCGTCCCGTTGGCGATCCGAACCGCCTCTGCCTCATCCCGGAACGGCAACAGCACCTGCACCGGCCCGAAGATTTCCTGCTGTGCCAGAGGGTGATCCGGCGTGATCCCGGAGATCAATGTTGGCGCCACGAAATGCCCTGAATGTGGAATGCCGGTGGCCTGACCGACGATCCGATCCGCTTCGACCTGCGCAAGAAACCCTTCGACAATCTCTTTCTGTCTGGCCGAGATCAGCGGGCCAACATCGAGATTGTTGACCGCCGGGCCGATCTTGAGTTCCGCATAACGCTCCGCCATCCGGTCTCGCACCGTTTCAAAGAGATCTTCATGCACCAGAATGCGCGAGGCGGCCGAGCAGGTTTGCCCCGCATTCTGGATGCCCGCCCCCACCAGAAACGGCAGGGCCTGATCCAGATCGGCGTCCTCAAAGACCAACTGCGGTGACTTGCCTCCCAGTTCCAGCGTTACCGGTACGATGTGCCTTGCTGCGGATTGCTGGATCAGAGAGCCGACCCCGACAGAGCCGGTAAACGAGATATGATGGACACCGGAATGGGACGCGAGGGCAGCACCTGCCTCTTCCCCCAGACCGGTCACGACGTTCAACGCCCCGTCGGGAAGGCCCGCTTCGACCGCAAGACGCGCGAAGGCCAGTGCCGTCAAACAGGCCTCCTCCGCCGGTTTCAGGACGCAGGCATTGCCCATCGCGAGCGCCGCCCCGACCGAGCGACCAATGATCTGCATCGGGTAATTCCAGGGGATGATATGCCCTGTCACGCCATGTGGTTCGCGCAAGGTGTAAACGGTGTAGCCGTCCTGAAAGGGAATGGTCTCCCCCATCACCTTGTCCGCAGCTCCGCCATAGAATTCGAGGTAACGGGCCAAGGCACGGGCATCGGCACGCGCCTGATCAAGCGGTTTGCCGACATCCATGGCCTCAATGAGCGCAAGGTCCTCTGCCCGCTCCAGCACCATTTGCCCGAGCCGGGCCAGGATGCGCCCACGCTCGAAGGCAGGCATGCGGCCCCAGTCTCCGACGAGCGCATTCTCGGCCGCCTCGACCGCCTTGTCTATGTCACCCGTTTGTCCCCGGCTGATCTGCGCGATAATGTCGGTGCTGGAGGGGTCCTCGACGTCCAGCCTGGCGGCCCCGGCCATCCATTCCCCGCCGATCAGCATCTCTGCGGGATCGAACCACAAAGCTTTCATGACACGTGCTCCTCCAGAACCGGCGCCGCGGCCAGCAGCGTTCTTGTATAGTCGTGCTGCGGATCGGCAAAGACGGTTTCGGTCGCGCCTTCTTCCACGATCTGCCCGGATTTCATGATCATGACCCGGTCCGTGATCGCCCGTACCACATGCAGGTCATGGCTGATAAAGAGGTAGCTCAGCCCATGCCGTGTGCTCAGATCTGCCAGCAGATCAAGGATCTGTGCGCGGATCGAGACATCAAGCGCCGAAACAGCCTCATCCAGAATGATCAGACGCGGGCGGATGATGAGCGCACGGGCAATCGCGATGCGTTGCCGCTGTCCGCCGGAGAACTCGTGAATGTATTTCTGCGCATCGGTCTCATCGAGACCGACCTCGCCCAGCGCCTGTCCGATTGCGGCATCACGTTCCGGACCAACAGGCGCATCCTCCAGCAGATGGAGCGGCTCTGACACCAGCCGGGAAACCTTGTGCCGGGGATTGAAGCTGCCATAGGGGTCCTGAAACACCACCTGCATCTTGGCGCGCAGACCGGTTGGCATCCTCTGCCCGGCCACGACCGTCTCGCCATCGACGGAAATCGAGCCGCCCTGCGCTGCATCAAGCCCGAGGATCGCGCGCGTCAGGGTAGATTTGCCGCACCCGCTCTCACCGACGAGCCCGAGGCTCTCACCGTGATCAAGCGTGAAGCTGACATCCCGCACCGCCTCGAACATGCCCGGCTTGCCGAAAATGCTCTTGCGGGGTAGCGGATAGGTCCGTATCAGGTTGCGCACTTCCAGCAGCGGAGCCTCCGTTGGTATGGCCCTCCGGTCAGGCTGGTGGGAAGAGGCTTCAAACAGCGCCCTCGTATAGGGGTGTGACTTCTCGCGCAACACCCTGGCTGTCGGCCCGGCCTCGACCACCTCACCCTCTCGCATGATGGCCAGATCGTCGGCGATATCGGCTACGACAGCCAGATCGTGCGAGATCAGGATCAGCCCCATCCCGTCCTCGGCCACCAGCCGCTTCAGAAGCAGCAGTATCTGGGCCTGCGTAGTCACATCAAGGGCGGTGGTCGGCTCATCCGCAATCAGCAGGCGCGGATTGCAGGCAATCGCGATGGCGATCACGACACGCTGGCGCTGGCCGCCCGACAACTCGTGCGGATAGCGGTTGAGCGGAAACCGCGCCGGCGGAAGTTCGACGCGAGCCAGAACCTCGGCCGCCCTGGCGAGCGCCTCCCGTCGGGACATGCCCTGATGCAGGCGCAGGGTCTCCGCAACCTGATCACCGATGGTCAGAAGCGGGTTGAGCGCTGTCATCGGCTCCTGAAAGACCATGCCGATCAGACGGCCCCTGACATCATTCAGCGCCGTCTCGGTCATGTCGGTCAGGGCAATCCCCTCCAGCAGGATATCGCCTGTCATCGAAGTGCCATTGGGCAAAAGCTGCATGATGGCCGAGGCCGTCATCGATTTGCCGGACCCGCTCTCCCCGATGATGCCAAGTACGCGTCCGGCCTCGACACCAAGGGTGATGCCCTTCAGGATCGGCTGGTCGTGGATTGCCAGATGCAGGTTGTCGATCTGCAGGAGGCTCATGACCGCGCCCTGCGAATGCGCGGGTCGAGCAAGTCACGCAGCCCATCGCCCATCAGGTTCAGCCCCAGCACGGTCAGAATGATCGCAAAACCCGGAAAGAGCACCAGATGCGGCGCAAGCGAGGCCAGCGTCTGACTGTCCGCCAGCATCCGCCCCCAGCTTGGGGTCGGCGGCTGCACGCCAAGGCCGATATAGGACAACCCCGCCTCCGCCAGAATGCCCAGCGAGAACTGGATGGTGCCCTGCACGATCAGCAGATTGGCGATGTTGGGCAGGATGTGCTCGACACTGATCCGCGCCGGGCCTTTGCCAGCAACGCGGGCGGCGAGAATGAACTCCCGCTGCCAGAGGCTGAGCGCCGCCCCGCGCGTCAGGCGGGCAAAGACAGGGATGTTGAAAATGCCGATAGCAATGATCGCATTCAGCGCGGACGGGCCAAAGACCGCCGTGATCATCACTGCGATCAGAAGCGAGGGGAAAGCAAAGATCAGGTCGTTGGATCGCATGATGATCTCGTCAAAGGCCGATCCTTTGCGGGTCGCGGCCGCAAGACCGAGCGGCACACCCAACCCGATGCCGATGCCTACCGCCACCAGTGCCACGGCGATCGAAACCCGGGCGCCGACCATGATCATCGACAGGATATCGCGCCCGAAATGATCCGTCCCGAACCAGTGCGCACCGCCCGGAGGCTGCATCTTGGCCGCGATATCGAGCGCCTCGACATCATAAGGTGTCCAGATCAGGGAAAGCAGTGCCGCTGCCAAGAAGACAATGGCCAGCGCACCGCCGACAAGTAGGCCCCTCATGCGCGGCTCCTCAGGCGCGGATCGACCCAGGCATAGGCCAGATCGACCAGAAAGGTGATCACGATGACGGCGAACACCAGCAGCATGATCACCGACTCCACGACGATCAGGTCGCGCTGGGCAATGGCCTGAAAGATCAGACGGCCCAGACCGGGCAGGAAAAAGACATTCTCGATGATGATGGCACCCGCCAGCAGGAATGAGAATTGCAGACCGATGATCGTCAGCACGGGGATCAGCGCATTGCGAAACCCGTGCCGCCAGATCGCCTGCCGCTGGCTGAGACCTTTGGCGCGTGCCGTGCGCATGAAGTCCTCGCCCAGCGTATCAAGCAGGGCGGAGCGCATGACCCGGGTCAGGATCGCCGCCTGTGGCAAGGCGAGTGCTATGGCAGGCAGGGTCAGCGCCTTGAGCGCGGGCAGGGGACCGCCCGCCCAACCCGGAAACCCACCTGCCGAAAACCAGCCGAGATTGATTGCGAAGATGAGCACCAGAATGACCGCAAACCAGAAATTCGGGATTGCGACACCCAGTTGCGTCGTGCCGACAATCGCAATATCTGCAATGGACCCGCGCTTGGTCGCCGCCCAGATGCCCGCCGGAACCGCAATGAGCGTCGAAAGCAGGAGCGCCAGCAGGGCAAGCGGCAGGGATATCCATATCCGGTCGAGAATGATCTGGCTGACCGGTGCCCGGTAAGTATAGGAAATCCCGAAATCGCCGGTGAGCATCCCGCTCGTCCAGCTGAGGTACCTCTGGAGCGGCGGTTTATCGAGGCCAAGCTCTATTCGTAGAGCTTTCAGTGTTTCAGGCTCTGCATTGATCCCCAGCATGGCGGCCGCCGGATCACCGGGGACGATCTCGAGGCTGAGAAATATCACAAGGCTTGCCGCAACAAGCGACAGGCCAAGCGATATCAGTCGTTTCAAAGCATAACGCAGCATCTCTCGGCTCAGTTAATGCTGCGTGGGAGGGTCATTCCTTCCAGTACACAGCCGTCATGTCATTGGCCTGGGTAGGAGAATTCTCCCAAAGGCCGACGATTCTCGCGTCCGCCACACCGGTTTTGGCAAGCTGGAACAGATAGCCGTTCACATAGTTCTCGGAAATCCGGGTCTGCACAGCCTGAAGGACAGCCGTGCGATCATCGGCATCGGTCATCGCGTCGAGGCCCTTCATCATCGCCTGCACCACCGGATCATCATACTGGAAATAGTAGTCGGGCCGGGCATAGATGCCGATATCCATCGGCTCGGTATGGCTGACGATTGTCAGGCCATAGTCCTTGCCGCGGAAAACCTCCTCCAGCCATTGCGCCCATTCCAGATTGGTGATCTCGGTCTCGATGCCGACCGCGCGAAGCTGTGCCGCGATGATCTCGCCGCCGCGACGGGCATAGGATGGCGGCGGCAGTTTCAGCGTTGTCGTGAACCCGTCAGCATAGCCGGCCTCTTCCAGAAGGGCCTTCGATTTCTCCGGGTCAAAATCCGAGTTTGCGGTGAGATCCAGATAGGCCGGATTATGCGGTGCGAAATGCGTGCCGATCGGTGTTCCATAACCAAACATCGCTCCGTTGATGATCGCCTGCCGGTCGATGGCATGGGCCACGGCCTCGCGCACCCGAACATCGTCGAAAGGGGGTTGCTGGTTGTTGGTCGACAGGATCGTTTCGCCCTCGGTCGAACCGACGATCACATTGAAACGGGGATCCGCCTCGAACTGCGGCAGGTTCTCGGGCGCGGGAAAGACCGGAAACGCATCCACATCGCCAGCCATCAGCGCGGCAAAGGCCGCTGTTGGATCAGAGATGAACTTGAAGGTGACGCCTTCAAGCTTTGCCGCTTCGCCCCAGTAGTCCGGATTGCTGGCGATCTCGACCCGATCACCCTGAACCCAGTCGGCGAACTTGAAAGGGCCGGTGCCATTGGGTGCTGTCTTCGCGTCTTCAGTGAAGCCCTGATCGACAATCACCGCATCTCCCCAGGCGAGATTGAAGAGCAGCGAGCCGTTGGGGGCAATCAGCGTCACTTCGACAGTGCTGTCATCAACGACATTCACACTGTCGATATCGGCAAAGAGCGCCTTCTGCGCGTTCGTCGAATCCTCGCCACGCGCCCGGTCGAGCGAGAATTTCACATCATCGGCAGTCAGGGTGGAGCCATCGTGGAACAGCACGCCTTCCTGCAGGGTAAAGGTGTAGGACAGGCCGTCCTCGGCGATCTCCCAGCTTTGCGCCAGACCGGGAACGACCGAACCGTCAGAGGCAAACCGGGTCAGCCCCTCGTAGATATTGGCATAGACCACCTCATCGATGGCCGCGGCAGCCGCACTTGTGGGGTCCAGATGGGGAGGTTCAAGCTGCATACCGATGGTCAGTGTGGTTTGCTGTGCATAGGCCGATCCCGCCAGCACACAAAGCGACGCGATACCTCCAAGCAGGTGTTTCATTTGATTACCCCTCTCCGTTTTCCGTCAACAGACCCGACAACGCGACACTCATTACTTTTGCGGCATCTACCATATCGTCAATGCCAACATATTCATCCGGCTGGTGCGCGAGATCAAGGATGCCCGGACCATAGGCGATACAATTTTGCAAACGACCGATGCGGTCAATGTGTTTCTGGTCATATGTCCCCGGCGAAACAACAAAATCCGGCGTTTTGTCGAGTACATGGATCACCGCATTCTCAACCGCCCGGACAACCGGTGCGTCCCGTTTGGTCATGGTCGGCTGAACCTCGTGCAGATCCCGCAGCTCGAAACGGAAATCATCGCGCCTTGCGCCCACGCGGGCCAGAAGATCGGCCATTTCCTGCTTCACATCCGCGATGTCCTCTTCGATCAGAAACCGCCGGTCTATGACCATGCGGCAACTGTCGGGAACAACCGGCGCCGGGAAGCCGGTGAAGTCGTCGGGCAACTCATCCTGACCGCCATGGATCGAATTGAGATTGATGGTCGATTGCCTCGCGCCTTCCGGCACCACCGGCATGGCGGTTCGCTTCTCGGCCAGCGCGGGGAAGAGCGTTGTTTCCATCTCAGCAATCACATCGCCCATGTGACGCACCGCGCAATCCCCCAGAAACGGCATGGACCCATGACCGATCCGGCCCTTGGTTTCCAGCTCTGCCCACCAGACACCGCGATGCCCCAGACAGATTCGGTCCTTGTTGAGCGGCTCGGGAATGATCACATGCTGCACCCGGTCGGGCGAGAAGTAGCCCCGCTCGGCAAGATAGGCGACACCGCCATAGCCGCCGGTTTCCTCATCCGCGGTCGCCGATATCTCGATGGCGCCGCTGAAATCGGGACAGATGTCGAGAAACGCCTCGGCGGCGATGATGCTGGCGGCCAGCCCGCCCTTCATGTCGCATGTGCCGCGCCCGAAGACCTTGCCGTCCCTGACCACGCCCTCGAACGGATCGACCGTCCAGCCATGGCCGACATCGACGACATCGATGTGAGAGTTGAAATGGACACAGTCACCGGGATTTCGGCCTTCGATCCGCGCGACCAGGTTCCACCTCGGATAAACGTCGCTATCACCGGGCGCACCCTCGGCGCGGACCATCTCCACGGCAAATCCGCGCTGCTCCAGCCGTGTTTTCAGGAATTCGCAGATCTCGCGATAGTACTCGCCCGGCGGGTTCAGCGTCGGGATACGCACGAGATCGCGTGTCAGATCCACCAAGGCGTCTCTGGCAGTGTCAACTTGCGTGAAAAGGCGATCCATTGGATCAATCATAGATCAAGCCTTGGGTGGATAGGGGTCGCGCAATGTAGCCCATGATCGCGACACCGTGTCAATCTTCCCTTGGTGCGGCCAATTGCGCTAACTGGTAGCCGAATGCATCGGAGACCGGGCCCATGTCGCTGGACGAGATCACCTCACGGATTGCTGTGGCAGAAAACCGGGCCGGTCGTGTGCCCGGATCGGTCAAGCTGATTGCGGTGTCCAAAGTGCAACCCCCCGAGAGGGTCGAGGCGGTTCTCAAGGCGGGCCACAGGCTCTTCGGTGAGAACCGGGTGCAGGAAGCCGCCGGCAAATGGCCCGGCTATCGCGAACGTTTCGACGGGCTCTCGGTTCATCTGATCGGACCCTTGCAGACCAACAAGATCAAACAGGCGCTCGACCTGTTCGAGGCCATCCACTCGGTTGATCGCCCGAAACTTGCGAGCAAGCTCGCCACCGAGGTGCAGGCCCGTGGCACATGCCCGGAGCTCTTTGTTCAGGTCAATACCGGCGAGGAACCACAGAAGGCCGGTGTGCTGCCCGATGACCTGGACAGCTTCGTCAAGCAATGCCAGGACCTTGATCTTCCGATCTCCGGCCTGATGGTGATCCCGCCGGTGGATGAAGAGCCTTCCTTGCATTTTGCCCTCTTGCGCAAGATGGCGGAACGCAACGGTCTGGAGGGGCTTTCCATGGGGATGAGCAGCGATTTCGAGAGCGCGATCGCACTTGGAGCGACCCATATCCGCGTTGGCTCCGGTGTTTTTGGCGAGCGCGTTCCTACCTGATCACAACGCGGGACCGAGTGGTCCAATGCGCGAGAATCCAGACAAGATCCGGTTTCGCAAACGCAATGCAGCCCGCCGTCGGGTGCCTCGGCTTTCGCCAGCAATGCATGAAAATCGCACTGCCCTCTCCATTTCGCACGGGATCGCGATTGTAGTTGAGAACAGCAACGATGTCATAGAGCGGATCGGGGCGCCTGAGCTGCTCTTCGCCCATGACATCGGTCAAAATGGCGGTGTTGTAACGCGGATCTTCGGGATCATCACACCATGCGTCCCTAAGGCCGATCACCCGCCCGTCGAAAGGCATCCGGTCGGGTCGGGTCCAGACCTCCTCAATCTGCCAGACACCCCTCGGCGACAGCAGATCGCCCTCACGCCGTTTGATCCCGATACCCGCACGACCCACCGAGCATGCGAAACGCCGCCCGTAGAACTGCGCGCCCCAATGGGTGACTAGCAGATCGTCCCGCCTCAAAGCAGATGCCCGGACTTTGCGGCCTTGGTGGCGAGATAGGCGGCATTCTCCGGGCGCAGGCCGACCTTCAGCGGGACACGCTCAGCCACCGAGATGCCGTTTTCCTCCATCCGGGTGATCTTGGCGGGGTTGTTGGTCATCAGACAGACAGACGAAAATCCGAGCGCCTTGAGGATCTCCGCCCCGATCCGAAAATCACGCTCATCATCTTCAAATCCAAGCCGGTGATTGGCCTCGACCGTATCAAAGCCCTGATCCTGAAGCGCGTAGGCACGCATCTTGTTGGCAAGACCGATCCCGCGCCCCTCCTGGTTGAGATAGAGAAGAATGCCTGACCCTGCCTCACCGATCTGCGCGAGGGCTGCCTGCAATTGTGGACCGCAATCGCATTTCAGCGATCCGATGACGTCGCCCGTGAAACACGCGGAATGCAGGCGGGACAGAACAGGCAAGGTCCGGTCCGGATTGCCGATCTCCACCACGTAATGCTCCTCGGAGCCATCTCCGGGCCGGAACACCCGGACCCGACCGGCATCCGCGACCGAGAGCGGGACCCGGGCGGCAGAGACCTCCTGCAAACCCAGTGCATCGTGAGTCGCAAGGTCGGCCAGCATCACATGGCTCAACTCGTGTTGCCGGGGCAACTTATCCAGCCGAACAACCAGCGCGGCAGGCAGAAGATGTGCATCCTTGGTGAGCCGGATGGCCGCGCGATGCAGATCGGCCGAGCCATCCCGTGCCGCCCGGAACGGACCTTTCATCGGGTAGCGCAGATCACTTGCCGGATCGGCCACGGACCTGATCCAGTCAACCTTTGCATCCCCCGGAACAAGCAGCCGGGCCACGTCGCCGTCATAGCAGCGCGCCTTGAGGGTCTCCGCACGCCAGCGCGTGACGGCTAGTTCCAGCGCGCCGAGCGTAGCCATCTGGGTGATCCGCTCCGGTGTTGCCATTTCAGCCGAAAGCGCGACGGCAGCACCGTCCCCGTCGCTCAGCAAAACCGGCACCCCCATGCGCAAATCGGCGCGCGCCCGCGCGATCCGCTCCTGAGCGCTCAAGAAAAACGACACCCGATGACCTTTCTGTGAGGCAATCTTTCAAACCATTTCAATCCTATATCCCTGATACCCCGAAATTGAAACAAATCAGGTGCCGCACACACAGCTGTGTGAGAGGGCCCTGACCCGGCTTGCCACGAGACGCTCCTGCCGCCACTTTCCAATCAAACGAACGAGGATCGGACCAATGAGCAACCTGAAAAAAATCCTGATGGTCGATGATGACGAGGATCTGCGCGAAGCACTTGCAGATCAGCTTGTGCTCACCGAGGAGTTCGACGTCTTTGAGGCCGGTAACGGTGGCGAGGGGCTGGAGAAGGCCAAGCAGGACCACTATGATCTGGTGATCCTCGATGTCGGACTGCCCGATATGGATGGTCGCGAGCTTTGCCGCCTGATGCGCAAGCAGGGTGTGAAATGCCCGATCCTGATGCTGACCGGTCACAACACCGATGCGGACACCATTCTGGGCCTTGATGCCGGGGCAAACGACTACGTTTCCAAGCCGTTCAAGTTTCCGGTCCTGCTCGCACGGATCCGTGCCCAGCTGCGCCAGCATGAGCAGTCCGAGGACGCGGTTTTCAACATCGGTCCCTACACGTTCAAGCCAGCGGCCAAGATGCTGATCGACGAGCAGGAGAAAAAGATCCGCCTGACCGAGAAAGAGACCAACATCCTGAAGTTTCTCTACCGCGCCACCGATGGCGTCGTCGCCCGCGATATCCTGCTCCACGAGGTCTGGGGCTACAATGCAGGCGTCACGACCCACACGCTTGAGACCCATATTTACCGACTGCGTCAGAAGATCGAGCCCGATCCCTCGAATGCGCGCATTCTGGTTACCGAATCCGGGGGCTACCGACTGTCGTCGTAAGCCTTCGCGATACCTCCCTGTTGGACTTGGCCCGGGCTTCGCGCCCGGGTCTTTTTTGTCAGACGTGCTGATCCACAAGGATTGGATTGCCGTCCGGGTCCACAAGCGTGAAACTGGCCGGGCCCTCGCCCGCCTCATCAGCTTCCTCGATCAGGTCAATGCCCTGTTCCTTCAGTTTCTTCTGAAGATCCCGCACATCCTCGAACGCCTCCAGCGCCTCGGCCTTTGCGGACCAGCCGGGGTTGAAGGTCAGGATGTTGTTCTCGAACATCCCCTGGAAGAGGCCGATATTCGTCGTGTCATTGCGCAGGATGATCCAGCCCTGATCGGCATCGCCCCCGACCGGCTCGAAACCCAGTTTTGAGTAGAACGCGATGGAGGCCTGAATGTCCTTCACCGCCAGACTGATTGAAAACGCGCCCAATTTCATGTCACCTCTCCCGTAAATATGTGCCACAGTCTACAGGATCAGTGCGACATTGCCACAAGTCTGCGGGGTTGCCTGGTGGCGTGGATTTGCATTAAGTGAACATACGTTCATTTTTCTCCGGGAGGCTGCATGGCTGTTCTGAAGTCCCAAGTCGCGGCAGGGTCCGAGGGGTTCAAGGCCAACCAATCCGCGCATCTGGCAGCACTTGAGGGTATCGCAGAGGCGGTGCAGCAGGCCCATCGGGGCGGCGGCGAGACAGCGCAGGAGCGTCATGTCTCGCGCGGCAAGATGTTGCCACGGGACCGGGTGGCCAATCTTCTGGACCCCGGCTCCGCCTTTCTGGAGGTCGGCGCCACGGCAGCTCATGGCATGTATGGTGATGCGGCACCCGGCGCGGGCGTGATCGCGGGGATCGGGCGTGTCTCGAGTCTCGATGTCATGATCATCTGCAACGATGCGACCGTGAAGGGTGGCACATATTATCCCATGACGGTCAAAAAGCATCTCCGCGCGCAGGAGATAGCCGCCGAAAACCATCTGCCTTGCGTCTATCTGGTCGACAGCGGCGGGGCCAATCTGCCCAATCAGGACGAGGTCTTCCCCGACCGTGATCATTTCGGACGGATTTTCTACAATCAGGCGAACATGTCGGCGCTGGGCATTCCACAGATCGCGGTCGTCATGGGTTCGTGCACGGCCGGTGGGGCTTATGTCCCTGCGATGTCGGATGTGACGATTATCGTGAAGGAGCAGGGAACAATCTTTCTGGCGGGACCGCCGCTGGTCAAGGCCGCTACAGGCGAAGAGGTTTCCGCCGAGGATCTGGGCGGCGGCGATGTGCATACCCGGCTTTCGGGCGTGGCTGACTATCTGGCCGATGATGATGCTCATGCCCTGGCGCTGGCCCGACAGGCCGTTGCTGGTCTGAACCGTCAGAAGCCGCGAACCGTCCTGCTTCAGCCCAGCGAGGATCCGGCCCATGACCCTTCCGAGCTGCTCGGCGTTGTCCCTGCCGATCTGCGCACCCCTTACGATATCCGCGAGGTCATCGCGCGGCTTGTCGACGGCTCCCGCTTTGACGAGTTCAAGGCGCGTTTCGGTGAGACGCTGGTCTGCGGCTTTGCCTATATCACTGGCATTCCTGTGGGGATCATCGCGAATAACGGCGTGCTGTTTTCCGAGAGCGCCCAGAAAGGCGCGCATTTTGTCGAGCTGTGCTCGACCCGCAAGATCCCGCTGATTTTCCTGCAAAACATCACCGGCTTCATGGTCGGTCGGAAATATGAAAGCGAGGGCATCGCGCGTCACGGGGCCAAGCTGGTGACAGCCGTGGCGACCACCAGGGTTCCCAAGATAACGATGCTGGTCGGCGGTTCTTTCGGTGCCGGAAACTACGGCATGGCGGGCCGGGCCTATTCGCCCCGCTTCCTGTGGACATGGCCGAACTCCCGGATTTCCGTGATGGGCGGAGAGCAGGCCGCAGGCGTTCTGGCCACTGTCCGTCGCGCCGGGATCGAGCGAAAGGGTGGCAGTTGGAGCACGAACGAGGAAGCCGCCTTCAAGCAACCGATCCTCGATCAGTTCGAAGAGCAGGCGCATCCGCTTTATGCCTCCGCGCGGCTCTGGGATGACGGGATTATCGACCCGCGAAGGTCCCGCGATGTCCTGTCCCTGTCACTTCGCGCTTCCCTCAACGCCCCCATCGAGGACACGCGTTTCGGCATTTTCAGGATGTAACCGATGGCTCGCCCGCGAAAAAAGAAGTCCTACAAGCGCCGGGGCGGCAGCACGTTCATCATCCTGCTGCTGATGATCTCGTTTTGCATAGGCATCGCCACCGGCCGCATCGAGATGATGTGGAAGATGGCGCAACGATACACAGACGAGACGCGGCCGAAATGCGAGGTGATCCGGGTGATCGACGGCGACACCGTCTCGCTCCACTGCCGGGAGACCGGCTTCGAGAGATTGCGGATCATGGGATATGACTCGCCCGAGATCTTCTCGCCGGATTGCATGGAAGAGCTTGTGAAGGGCTACAAGGCGCGGTGGGATCTGCAACGCATCCTGTGGTCCAGCGACAAGCTGTTCTTCGTGTTCCGTGGCCGTGACCGCTATGACCGCCGCCTGGGTGAGATCCGTGTCGGCGGGCGGAGCGTTTCCAGACAGATGATCGAGACCAGCTATGCCCGTCCTTACAACGGCGGCAGGCGAGAGAGATGGTGCTGATGTTGAACAAGATCCTGATCGCCAACCGGGGCGAAATTGCCTGCCGTGTGATCAAGACGGCCCGCCGGATGGGCATCGCGACCGTGGCGGTCTATTCAGATGCGGATGCGGATGCGGCCCATGTCGAGATGGCGGATGAGGCTGTTCATATCGGCCCGCCTCCCGTTGCGCAAAGTTACCTTCAGGGCGCGCGGATCATCGAAGTGGCGCTCAAGACGGGGGCAGGAGCGATCCATCCCGGCTATGGGTTTCTGTCCGAGAACCCGGAATTCGTTGAGGCCGTGACCGCTGCCAGTTTGCGCTTCATCGGGCCGCCGGCGGATGCCATCCGGGCTATGGGTCTGAAAGACGCAGCAAAGGCGCTGATGGAGCAATCGGGCGTGCCCGTGGTGCCCGGGTATCACGGAACTTCTCAGGACCCGGCGTTTCTTGCCGAACAGGCTGTGACGATCGGCTACCCGGTGCTGATCAAGGCGCGCGCAGGCGGCGGCGGCAAGGGGATGCGCAAGGTCGACGATCCAAAGGACTTCGATGCCGCCCTGCAGGCCGCCCGGCGCGAGGGTGAGGCCAGTTTCGGCGACCCGGCCTGTCTGATCGAGAAGTGGATCACCACGCCCCGCCATATCGAGGTGCAGGTCTTTGGCGATGATCACGGCAATGTCGTGCATCTCTTCGAGCGGGACTGCTCCTTACAGCGCCGTCATCAGAAGGTGATCGAGGAGGCACCGGCACCGGGCATGACATCCCAGATGCGCGATGCGATGGGACAGGCTGCGGTTCGGGCCGCGAAGGCCGTGAACTACTCCGGCGCGGGCACCGTGGAGTTCATCGTGGACGCGACCGACGGGCTGAAAACCGATGGTTTCTATTTCATGGAGATGAACACCCGGCTGCAGGTCGAACATCCGGTGACGGAGGCGATCTCGGGCCTTGATCTGGTGGAATGGCAGCTTCGCGTCGCCTCAGGCGAGCCGCTGCCGCTCCGTCAGGACGACCTGACCCTCAAGGGATGGGCCTTCGAGGCGCGACTCTACGCAGAAGACGTCGAGGCGGGTTTCCTGCCTGCAACCGGGCGGCTGACCCATGTCGATCTGCCCGAAACGATTGCGCGGATCGACAGCGGCGTCCGCACGGGCGATGTGATCTCGCCGCATTATGACCCGATGATCGCGAAGATCATCTGCGAAGGGCCAGACCGGGAGAGTGCGCTGACCGCCCTCAACCAGGCGCTGCGTCAGGCGCGGATCGCAGGCGTGACAACCAATGTCACCTTCCTCCATGCGCTGACGGAGCATGAGGGATTTCGCAGGGGCGAGGTCGATACCGGGCTGATTGAACGCGACCTGTCCGACCTGACCGCTCACGATGATGACCCGTTCGAACCCGGCCTGGCGGCGCTCGCCACGCTTGGCTTTCTGGATCGGGCCAGAGATCCGGAATTGGGATGGACGCTCTGGAAACCGCTCGCACAGTCGGTGCGGCTGTTTGAACATGAGACAGAGCAGACGCTCCGCATCGAAATCCCCCAGCCCGGAAAGTTCAAGGTGATCGGGGACGAGACGCTGGAGCTGGACGTGCTCGATGTCACGGGGACGAAGATCACCTTCGTCGCCGGGGGTATCCGTCGGGCCGTGCATGTGTCCCGCACAAGAGATGAGGTGACTGTGTTCGGGACGCGGGTCCGGCGCTTCACGATCCCCGATCCGCTTGATGCCGGGATGGGGGATACCGGTGATGCGATCATTCGTGCGCCGATGCCCGGCCTCGTCAAGCTGGTGCATGTGCAGCAGGATCAGACCGTGTCCGAGGGTGATCCGCTTCTGGTTCTGGAAGCCATGAAGATGGAGCATGTGCTGAAGGCCGCGACAGAGGGCAGGGTGATCTCGCTGTCTGTCGGGGAGGGCGATCAGGTCGAGGCCGGAGCCATTCTGGCAGAGGTCGAGCCGAACGATGGCTGAGCATGTCCGCATATTCGAGATGTCGCCGCGCGACGGATTGCAGAACGAAGCACGGATTATCCCGACCGCACAGAAGATCGAGCTGGTCAATCACCTCTCAGCCTGCGGTTTTGAGAGGATCGAAACGGCCAGTTTTGTCAGCCCTAAATGGGTGCCGCAGATGGCCGACGGCGCGGAAGTTCTGGCGGGTATCACACGCAGACCCGGCGTGCGCTACACCGGCCTGACACCGAATATGCAAGGCTTCGAGCGTGCAGTGGCCGCGGGTGTTGATGAGGTTGCCGTCTTTGCATCCGCCTCGGAAGGGTTTTCCAAGTCCAACCTCAACTGCTCCATTGCGGAAAGCCTTGAGCGGATGAAACCCGTGGTACAGGCCGCTCTCAAAGCGGGTATTCCGGCGCGCGGATATGTCTCCTGCGTGACCGATTGCCCCTTTGACGGCCCGACGCCTCCTGCGGCGGTGGCCAAGGTCGCGCGGGACCTCATCGCCATGGGATGCTACGAGATCTCGCTGGGTGACACGATCGGAACCGGCACGCCCGAAACAATCGCCGCAATGCTGGCGGAAGTTCTGGACGACATCGACCCGGACCGGCTGGCCGCGCATTATCACGATACCGGGGGCCGCGCGCTCGACAATATCGAAGTGTCGCTGGAACGTGGTCTGCGGGTCGTCGATGCCTCGGTTGGCGGGTTGGGCGGCTGTCCCTTCGCCAAGAGCGCGACGGGGAATGTCGACACGCTCGCCGTTGTCGAGCGGTTGAACAGCCTTCGCTATGAAAGCGGGCTCGATGCCGCACGGCTCAAGGATGCCGCAGAGTTTGCGAAAGGTCTGAAACATGCCTGACACCGTGGATTTCAACGCCGACAGAAACGGCATTGCCCGGCTAACGCTGAACGAGCCCGAGCGGCACAACGCCCTGTCACCCGCGATGATCGCCGAGGTGACCGCGCTTGCAGGCGAGATCGCCGAAGACAAAACCGTTCGCGCGGTGATCCTGACCGGGTCGGGCAAAAGCTTTTGTGCAGGCGGCGATCTCAACTGGATGCGCGAGCAGATGCAGGCCGACCGGGAGCAACGGATGCGCGAAGCCCGCAAGATCGCCGGAATGCTCCATGCGCTCAACACGCTTCCAAAGCCGCTGATCGGACGGGTTCAGGGCAACGCCTTTGGCGGAGGTGTGGGGATGTTGTCGGTCTGTGACGCAGTGATTGCCGTCGATACGGCCCGTTTCGGACTGACCGAAACGCGGCTCGGGCTGATCCCGGCAACAATCGGACCATATGTGATTGCCCGGCTGGGTGAAGCGCGGGCGCGGCGCTACTTCATGTCTTCACGTCTGTTCGATTGTGCGGAAGCCCACCGCCTCGGGCTGGTGTCCGAGATGGTTCCGGCGGACAGGCTTGATGCCACAGTCGAGGCGGAAGCGAAGGCCTATCTCGACACGTCACCCGACGCCGTCGCGTCGGCCAAGGCCCTTGCACGAGCACTGGGGCCGCACATCGATGACAGCGTGATCGACATGACCATCGGGCGTCTTGCAGATACCTGGGAGACCGCGGATGCACGCGAGGGGGTCAGCGCGTTCTTTGAAAAGCGCAAACCAGGCTGGGTTCCACAAACGTAACATCTTGACCGATGGGCAACATTCCTTATTGATTGGTCAGTCAATAAGGAATTTCCACCATGCCCCGAACCCGTCAGAGCGAGGAAACCCGCCGCTCGGCCCTTGTATTCGCCGCCGTCTCGGTGATCGCACAATCCCGTTCGCTTGACGTCACGGTCGGACAGATCGCAAAACAGGCTGGCGTATCCTCGGGGCTGGCGCATCACTATTTCGGCTCCAAGGAAGACCTGATCCTCGCAACGATGCAGCATCTGTTGCGTGAGTTTGCGGCCTCGGTTGCGACCGGGCTGCGCGGCGCAACCACGCCCAGATCACGCCTTTCCGCCATCCTGACCGCGAGCTTCGGGGCCGAACAGTTCCGTGCGGATGTTGTGGGTGCATGGACGATCTTCTATGTGAAAGCCCAGTCCTCGCCAGAGGCCGCAAGGCTCTACACCCTCTACCGCAAACGCCTGTCCAGCAATCTCCGGCATGCCTTGCGCCCGCTTCTGCCAGCCGGGCGGGTCGAGCCTGTCGCGGAGACAATTGGCGCACTTATCGATGGCGTCTATCTGCGGGAGGCGATCAATCCCGACGGCCTGAACCCGACCCATTGCAAATCGCTTGTCGAGACGGCGGTCGATCATCTTCTGCGAGGGCCCGATGACGCGGGAAGCTGATTTCATCGTCGTGGGTGCGGGGTCCGCCGGCTGCGCACTGGCCGCACGTCTGTCAGAAGACGGCAAGCACTCCGTTCTTGTTCTGGAATATGGCGGGACCGATGCAGGCCCGCTGATCCAGATGCCCGGCGCGCTGTCCTATCCGATGAACATGAAACACTATGACTGGGGCTACTGGTCAGAGCCTGAACCGCATCTGGGCGGCCGCCGGATCAATGCGCCGCGCGGCAAGGTAATCGGCGGCTCATCCTCGATCAACGGCATGGTCTATGTGCGCGGACATGCACGTGACTTCGACCACTGGGCCGAGAGCGGGGCCGATGGCTGGGCCTATGCCGATGTGCTGCCCTATTTTCAGCGCATGGAAAACTGGGACGGGCGCGAAACGTCAGATCCCGACGGTTGGCGCGGCAAATCCGGTCCGCTGCATGTCACCCGGGGCCCACGCGAAAACCCCTTGTTTCATGCCTTTGTGGAGGCCGGGCGACAGGCAGGCTTCGAGGTGACCGACGACTACAATGGCGGGAAGCAGGAAGGCTTCGGTGCCATGGAACAGACCACCCGGCGCGGCGAACGGTGGTCGGCGGCTCGTGCCTATCTCAGACCTGCGCTGAGACGGAAAAACTGCGATCTGCTGCGCTGCTTCGTGCGCAAGGTGACGATTGCAGACGGTCGCGCCACCGGCGTCGAGATCGAGCGCAGCGGAAAGATCGAGCAGGTGGTGGCGCGGCGCGAGGTGGTCCTTGCAGCATCGGCCTTCAACTCGCCCAAGCTTCTGATGCTCTCGGGCATCGGCCCTGCCGCGCATCTTGCCGAGCATGGCATCGATGTTGTCGCCGATCGTCCCGGTGTCGGGCAGAACCTGCAGGACCATCTGGAGCTTTATATCCAGCAGGCCAGCCTCCAGCCGGTGACGCTCTACAAATACTGGAGCCTTTTGGGCAAGGCCTATGTGGGAGCACGCTGGCTGTTCACACGGACCGGACCCGGTGCAACCAACCAGTTCGAGTCCGCCGCCTTTGTCCGCTCCGCAGCGGGCGTGGCATACCCCGACATCCAGTACCACTTCCTGCCATTTGCGGTGCGCTACGATGGCAAGGCCGCGGCCGAAGGGCATGGCTATCAGGCACATGTCGGGCCGATGCGTTCCGCCTCGCGCGGGCAGGTGACGCTGCGCTCATCCGATCCGAAAGAGTCACCGAAGCTGGAGTTCAACTACATGAGCGACCCGCAGGACTGGGCCGATTTCCGCCACTGCATCCGCCTGACGCGCGAGGTCTTCGGGCAGGCCGCCTTTGATCCCTATCGCAGCAAGGAAATCCAGCCGGGCGATGATGTTCAGACCGATGACGAGATCGACGCCTTCGTCAGGGAACAAGTCGAGAGCGCCTATCATCCCTGCGGGACCGTGCGGATGGGACGCCGCGACGATCCGTCAGCGGTCGTGGACGCTGAGGCGCGTGTGATCGGAGTGGATGGTCTGCGCGTGGCCGACAGTTCCATCTTTCCGCGGATCACCTATGGCAACCTCAATGCCCCGTCGATCATGGTGGGCGAGAAGGCGGCCGATCATATCCTCGGCAAACAGCCCCTGCCGCCCAGCAATGCGGAGCCCTGGATCAACCCGCGATGGGAGCATAGCGACCGCTGAGGGCCGCACCCTCAGATCAGCTTGGCCTCACGGGCCGACATCGTGATCGGTGTGGCATCGATATCCCCGGCAGTATTGCGTGCCAGCACATCACGCAGCGTGCTCGTCTGATCGATCAGCTTCCAGCCGTATTCAGAGAAAGTCTGCCACTTGAAGACATGCTCAGACAGAAGAGGATTGGTCAGCGCCTGACTGAACGCGTCGATGGCCACCATACGCAGGATCAGTTCCGGCAGCGGTGAATTGTCGACCAGATCCTCGGCGAAAAGCCCGACGAAGAATTCGACATCGCCCGGCTTCTTGTAACAGTCCTGCAGGATCTTCACGGCATCCGGGTCCGATGTGATGTCCTCGAACCGGCCGGGCGGCGGCAGGCCGACATATTTGCGATACTCCGAATAGCTGGCCAATTCACAGACCCGACCCTGCTCGATCGAGGCCTGCTCGACCCGCAGCAGCGGATGAGGCGTGCCGAACGGACCAAGCGCACTGGCACGCTGCGAGCTCATGTCGCGAAAGCCCTGCAGGAGCCCGCCATCAATCAGATAGCTGTTCTCCATGAAAGTCTCGCCCACCGGCCAGCGCTTGTCGTCCCAGGCAATCGTGTCAGGGATCAGCCCGTGCCAGCGATAAAGCAGGCTGAACTCGGTCGTGATCCAGTTCGGCTTGTTCCATGTGGCCTTCCACGCAACAGACGGATCCGCCCGCAGCCTGAAGGGCGCCGGTGAGATGTGGTTGATGTAGTCCTCGACGACGATCTTGATGAAAAGCACGATGACGATATTGCGGGCGGTCTCGAAGACCCGCGTGTCATCCCATCCCTTGTTCTGCGTCTCCAGCACCCCGGCGATGCGATTGTGCTCGCGCAGGAAGAGGGTATTGATCATCGAGACCTGAGGGGTCGAGTTCACCCGGTCCCCACCAACCGCGAAAAGCCGCGACCGAAGCCCCGCAAAGGCCGGGTCCTGCTTGTTCTTCAACCCCAAGGGCGGGTCGAGCACCGCGAATTGCGGATCGATCCTGTCATCGCGGAAGAGGAATGGCGGATACTCCTCTCCGTTCAGGATCTGCGATTTCAGCCGCCCTTTCTCGCCTTCCGCTTCGCTCGACAGACGCAGCGCGCGGGTCTGCTCGGCGGTGCGGCCATAGAGCGTGCAGAGATCGATCTCGTGGTTCGACGTGTTGCGCCGCACGTCGTTGCGGGCCTCGTTGGTCTCATCGGTTTCGGTCCGCAGGAACCCGTCGGTCAGATATTGCGCGAATGCCGGGAAGAGACAGGTTGATTTCGGACAGTATCTCTGCGGCTCGTCCCGCCGTCCGAAAAGCGGCAACAGGTCGTCTAGGGGCGGCAGATCATCACGAGGCGCCGCCGGAAGGTGTCTTGCGCTCCATTCCTTGTCGGTCAGCGCGGTCCAGGATGTATAGGCATGGACCGTGCTGTGGGCATGCGGGCGCGAGCGTGACCGCTTCACGATCGCATTGATGGCAATTCGATTGACGAGACGTGAAAGGGTGTCAGAAGCCTCAACGATGCGGATAAGCAGCTTCAGCAACCAGCCCGGAATGAAAGAAAACATGAAATACCCCTGAAACGCGCAAATAGGGGCATGTTAACAGGGTTTCCGGCTCAGGAAGTGACGGAGACCACTTTTGCGCTCAACTTCCGCCCACGGCGTCGCGATACCAGCGGACGATCTGCGCCCGCTCGGCTGGCTCCATATAGGACACGTTCGCGGGCGGCATCGCATGGCTGACCCCGGCCTGCAGATAGATCGACCTCGCATGTTTGGTGATCTGCTGTTCGGTCTCCAGAATGACACCCTTGGGTGCCCAGTGTATGCCATCCCAACCGGGTTCGACCGCATGACACATGGAGCAACGGCCGAGCACTGCGTTCTGCACCGCCTCGAACCCCTCGGCCTCGGCAAAGCGCTGCTGAAGCGCCGACATCTCGGCCTCCTCCTCGGCTCGTGGAATGGTCGAGAGCCACATCGCGATGATGAACAGGATGGCCGTGGCGAGCCAGGTCCAGGTCGGATTGCCTTTGCGGGCATGCAGGGAGTTGAAGTAATGCCGGATCGTCACGCCCATCAGGAACACAAGGCTGGCAATCACCCAGTTGTACTGCGTCGCGAATGCCAGCGGATTGTGGTTCGACAGCATCAGGAAGATGACCGGAAGGGTCAGGTAGTTGTTGTGGGTGGAGCGCTGCTTGGCGATCTTGCCGTATTTCGCATCCGGCACCCGTCCGGCTTTCAGGTCCGCCACGACAATCCGCTGGTTCGGCATGATGATGAAGAACACATTGGCGCTCATGATCGTGGCCGTGAACGCCCCAAGATGCAGATAGGCCGCACGCGCCGAGAAGACCTGTGTGTAACCCCAGGCCATCGCGACCAGGATCACATAGAGCAACAGCATCAGCCGGGTGTTGTCATCGCCGAACCTGCTCTTGCAGATCAGATCATAGGCGACCCAGCCGAACGCAATCGAACCGAGCGAGATCAGGATCGCAACCGGAACCGACAGATCCCGCACATTGGGATCGACCAGATAGAGATCGGCACCCGCATAGTAGATCAGGCACATGAGCGCGAAACCCGAAAGCCAGGTCGAGTAGCTCTCCCATTTGAACCAGGTCAGATGCTCGGGCATGGCCGCCGGGGCCACGAGATATTTCTGGATATGGTAGAACCCGCCGCCATGAACCTGCCATTCCTCGCCCGCTGCCCCCTGCGGCAGGTCGGGCACCTTGCGCAGCCCCAGATCAAGCGCGATGAAATAGAACGACGAGCCGATCCAGGCGATACCGACGATCACATGGGTCCAGCGGACCGCGAAGATGATCCAGTCCGAGATGATGGCGAACTCATACATGGGTGTCTCCTTGATCCCGTCAGTGTGCCTGCCCCGGACTTTCTGCAAAACCAGCGATAATGCCGAAAGACTTTCAAAATTTCCCGGATAATCTATTCTGCGATGAATGTCCTACGTCAACAACATACGGATCTTCGTGCGGATCTATGAGCTTGGCAATATGTCAGCGGCGGCGCGGGATCAGCGGGTCTCGCCTGCGGTTGCGTCCTCGCGGTTGTCGGAGTTGGAGAAACATCTCAACGTGCGCCTCTTCAACCGGACCACACGCTCGCTGCAACCGACCGAGCAGGGGCGACTTTTCTATGAGGGTGCGCTGAAAATCATCGCCTCGATCGAGGATGCGGAAAGCTCGATCGCACATCTGGCGGGTCATCCGCGCGGAACGATCCTGGCCGCCGCGCCACTTGGCGTCGGGCGTCGGTTCATTGCGCCCCATGTGCCCTCTTTCAAGGAGCTCTATCCGGATGTCGATATCCGTCTGCGGCTCTCAGACCGGCGGATCGACATCACGGCGGAAGGGATTGATGTGCGCTTCTTCCTCGGCATCCCCGAGGACAGCACGCTGACGATGCGGCGGATTGCCGAGTGTCAGCGCGTGCTATGCGCGGCGCCGGACTATCTGGCCATCCGCGGCTACCCCGAAAACGGGCAGGCTCTGGTCGCCGACAAACATGATTGCCTCATGTTGCGCTATCCCGGCGCGACCGAGTTTCAATGGCTTCTGCAAACGCCTGACGGTCCGAAACGGTTCGACGTCTCCGGCCCGTTCGAGAGCGATGACGGCGATGTGCTCACCGACTGGGCGCTGGATGGGCGGGGGATCATCAACAAGCCGCTCTTCGAGATCGCCGATCATCTGAAAGCCGGTAAACTGGTGCCTGTAGCCGAGGCGACACCGCCCGTGCCCCATCAACTCGCCTGCATCTATCCAAGTCGCCGCCTGCAGGATCCCAAGATCAGGCTCTTCATCGACTTCATGGCGGCCCGCTGCAAGGCCGGTATCAGCTAGCTGCCGCGATAGGTCGAGTAACCATATGCGGACAGTAGCAGGGGCACATGATAATGCGCCTGAGCGTCGTCGATCCCGAAGCGGATCGGCACAGTATCAAGAAATCTCGGACCCTCACCGTGATTGTCGAACTGATCGAGATAGGGACCGGCATGAAACAAGAGCTCATAGACCCCGCGCCGGAACCTGTCGCCGCTGAGCATCTGCTGGTCCGTGCGCCCGTCCGCATTTGTCACGAGCGAGCGAAGATGCAGGCGCGCATCAACCTCGATACGATAGAGGTCGATTTTCAACCCCTCCGCGGGACAACCCCGACTTGTATCGAGCACATGTGTCGTCAGATATCCGGTCATGAGAACCCCTCCCCCTTACCGCCTTGTTAGCACCGATTTCACATCTGTTAAGATCAAAAGTCTTTCGTGTTTTTTTTGAAAGTCAGATAGGATTTATCGGTATATCAAGAAACTGATCCGTGAAGGAGACCGCATGAACCGCTATCCCCGTGACATGATCGGCTATGGTCCCAATCCGCCTGATCCCAAATGGCCGGGTGGTGCACGCATCGCACTCCAGATTGTGCTGAACTACGAGGAAGGCGGCGAGAACAACATCCTGCATGGGGATGCCGCCTCGGAGGCATTCCTGTCCGAGATCGTCGGGGCCGCCGCCTGGCCGGATCAGCGGCACTGGAACATGGAAAGCATCTATGAATACGGTGCCCGCGCCGGGTTCTGGCGACTGCATCGTCTTTTTACAGACCTTGGTATCCCGCTGACGGTTTATGGCGTCGCGACCGCACTTGCGCGATCCCCCGAACAGGTGGACGCCATGCTGAAGGCCGATTGGGAGATCGCCTCCCACGGGTTGAAATGGATCGAGTACAAGGACGCCACGATCGAAGATGAACGTACTGACATGCGCGAGGCAATCCGTCTGCATACCGAGGTCACCGGCGCGCGCCCACGGGGATGGTACACGGGCCGCTGCTCGACCAATACGCTCAGTCTTGCGGCAGACGAGGGCGGATTTGCCTATGTCGCGGACAGCTACGCCGATGATCTGCCCTATTGGCACGGCTCCCAGCTTGTCATTCCCTACACGCTCGACGCCAATGACATGCGCTTTGCCACACCGCAGGGGTTCAATTCCGGTGATCAGTTCTTCAGCTATCTCAAGGACAGCTTCGACACGCTTTACGCCGAAGGCGGGCGCATGATGTCGGTGGGCCTGCACTGCCGTCTGATCGGTCGGCCCGGTCGCATTCAGGCACTGCAGCGGTTCCTTGAATACGCGCGTGGTCACTCGGAGGTCTGGTGGGCCCGCCGGATCGATATCGCCGATCACTGGCATGCAACCCACAAGCCTACCGAGGGCGCCCGACCATCAACGATGGACCGGACAGATTTCCTTTCCCGGTTCGGGGGGATCTATGAACACTCGCCATGGGTTGCCGAACGGGCTTTCGATCTGGAGCTCGGCCCCGCGCATGATACGGCGGCCGGACTTGCCAACGCGATGGCACGGGCTTTCAGATCGGCCTCCGAGGCAGAGCGTCTGGGAGTGCTTAAAGCGCATCCCGATCTGGCCGGAAAACTCGCCACAGCGAAGCGACTGACCGCCGAAAGCACGTCCGAGCAGGCCAGCGCCGGGCTCGACATGCTCAGCGATGCCGAGCGCACCGCCTTCACCGATCTCAACGGCCGTTACACGACAAAGTTCGGGTTTCCCTTCATCATTGCCGTGCGCGATCATGACAAGGCGGGCATCCTCCAGGCATTTCAGCACCGGATCGACAATGACCACGCAACCGAATTTGCCGAGGCCTGTCGGCAGGTGGAGCGCATTGCCGGGTTGCGTCTGAGGGAGGTCCTGCCATGAGCATCTATGCCGGACCACCGGGCGGGTTGCCACCGCAGGACGCGCTGATGACGGACCGGGCGATCTTCACCGACGCCTACGCGGTGATCCCGCATGGTGTCATGCGCGATATCGTGACCAGTCTGCTGCCCGGATGGGACAGGGCGCGCGCCTGGATCCTTGCCCGCCCGTTGAGCGGGTTTGCCGAGACCTTTGCGCAGATGATCGTCGAACTCGAACCTGGTGGCGGCAGCGATCGACCGGAACCCGACAGCGGTGGAGAGGGCGTGTTCTTTGTCACCAGTGGGACATTGCGCGTCACGCTGGACGAAGTACCGCATGATCTGAGCCCCGGCGGCTTCGCCTATCTTCCGCCCGGCGCAAGATACTCGGTTCGAAACACAGGCGATGGACCGACGACGTTGCACTGGATCCGAAAGGCCTATGAACGGGTCGAGGGGCTCGACCCGCCCGACGCCCTGTTCTCCCATGACGCCGAGCTATCGCCCACCCCCATGCCGGATACCGACGGTCGCTGGGCCACGACGCGCTTCGTCGATCCCTGTGATCTGCGCCACGACATGCATGTCAACATCGTGACTTTCGAACCCGGCGCGTCGATCCCTTTCGCCGAGACACATGTGATGGAGCATGGGCTCTATGTACTTGAAGGCAAAGCCGTTTACCGCCTGAACGGTGACTGGGTCGAGGTTGGACCGGGTGATTTCATGTGGCTGCGCGCCTTTTGTCCGCAGGCCTGTTATGCGGGCGGACCGGGGCCGTTCCGCTACCTTCTCTACAAGGATGTGAACCGCCATCCGGCCCTGAGACCCCCGAAATGACCCACCGGGTTGCCATTGAACCGCTGACAGAGGCGGAATTCGCGCCATTCGGAGATGTTCTGGAAATATCAGGCGACCCGACCGCAATGATCAACCAGGGCAACTGTGCCCGTCACAGCGATCTTGCAAAGATCGATATCCTTGAGGGTCGCGCCGGTATCAGTCTCTTTCACGGTCAGCCCTATGCACTGCCACTTGAGCTGCAGATGATGGAGCGGCACCCGCTTGGCTCTCAGGCCTTTCTGCCTATGTCACAGGATCCGTTTCTGGTGATCGTGGCGGAAGATGATGCAGGTACTCCGGCGCGCCCGAAAGCCTTCGTCACCCGCTCAGGTCAGGGCGTGAACTACCATCGGAACACATGGCATGGCGTGCTGACGCCCCTTGAGCGCGCCGGCCTCTTCGCAGTGATCGACCGGATCGGCGATGGCAGCAACCTCGAAGAACACTGGTTTGGAGAGCCATACCTGATCGAATGACCAACCATCAGGGCGCCACCCAAGAGCGTCGCTTATGTAACGAAGACAGAGAGGACCACAACCATGGCAGACATGTCGTCTATCGGGACGCCGGAGCAGCTCCGCGATCCGAATTACACGCCCGCCCTCCACAAGGCGGTTCCACTGGGCATTCAGCACATCCTGGCGATGTTCGTTTCTAACGTAACCCCTGCGATCATCATTGCCGGGGCTGCCGGGTTTGGCTTTGGGTCGAACAGCCCCGACTTTCCGGAACTGATCTACATGATCCAGATGGCGATGTTCTTTGCCGGGGTCGCAACGCTTCTGCAAACCGTCACGATCGGGCCTGTGGGGGCAAAACTGCCGATTGTGCAGGGCACCAGCTTTGCCTTTCTGCCGGTGATGATCCCGCTGGTTGCGGGCAAGGGCGTCGACGCGATGGCCGTGCTTTTCAGTGGCGTGATCATTGGCGGGTTCTTTCATGCCGCGCTCGGCCTGTTCATTGGCAAGATCCGGTTTGCGTTGCCACCGCTCGTGACCGGGCTGGTGGTGCTGATGATCGGTCTTGCTCTGGTAAAGGTCGGCATCCAGTACGCCGCGGGCGGTGTTCCGGCCATCGGGACCGAGGAGTATGGCAGCCTCAAGAACTGGTCGGTTGCAGGTGTCGTGGTCGTGGTTACGCTGGGGCTGAAATTCTTCGCTCGCGGACTATTGTCAGTCTCGGCGGTGCTGCTTGGGCTAATCGCCGGATATGTGGTCGCCATGCTTCTGGGAATGGTCAGCTTCGGCAATGTCGGAAACGCCGCTGTTCTGCGGGTGCCCGGGTTCCTGCATTTCGGGTTCGAGTTCTCGGTGGCAGCCGTCATCGGCTTCTGCCTGATGGCGTTCATATCGGCAATCGAAACCGTCGGCGACGTCTCGGGCATCACCAAAGGTGGTGCCGGGCGTGAAGCCACCGATGCGGAGATTTCCGGTGCGACCTATGCTGACGGGCTCGGCTCGGCGATTGCAGGGTTCTTCGGGTCACTGCCCAACACCTCGTTCTCCCAGAATGTGGGGCTGATTGCCATGACGGGTGTGATGAGCCGCCATGTGGTGACCATCGGCGCGCTGTTCCTGATCGTCTGCGGCCTTGTGCCGAAGGTCGGGGCGGTGATCTCGACAATCCCGATCGAGGTCCTTGGCGGAGGCGTCATCGTCATGTTCGGCATGGTTTGCGCAGCTGGCGTATCGATGCTCGCGGATGTGCATTGGAACCGGCGCAATATGGTGATCTTCGCGGTTTCGCTGTCGTTGGGGCTCGGTCTGCAACTTGAACCGGGCGCCTTGCAGCATTTGCCCGACACGGCGCGTGTTCTGCTGACATCCGGGTTGCTTCCCGCCGCATTCCTGGCGATCGGCCTGAATTTGCTTTTGCCGGAGGACCTGGACAACGAACCGCTGGAAATCTCCGGCGGAATGTCCGGTCACAACGACTGAATGCACATCTCCCCGGGGGTCATGGCTCCGGGGAGGGTTCAGCTTTCCGAAAAGGCACGGTCGGAGAGTGTTCTCAGCGGTTTGAGCATGTAGCTGAGGATGGATTTTCGACCGGTTCTGATGTCTGCGACCACAGTCATCCCCGGCAGAACCTCATGCAAGGGGTCGGGGGCACCGGAGGCAAGGGTAAAGCTCTCCTCCAGCGCGAGACGGACGCGAAAAACGGTCGAGCCATCGGGCTTCACAAAGCTTGATGGCGACACCTGCTCCACGGTCGCATCGAGATCTCCGAAACGGGTGAAGTCATGTGACAGCACCTTGATGCTCGCGGCACTTCCCGGTCGGACTGTGCCGATCCGCTCGGCACTGATCTCGACCTCGGCGAAGACATCCTTGCCGAGCGGAACCAGTTCGGCCACAAGCGCGCCGGGCGGCACGACCTGATGAGCGTTCTGAAAGCCCAGCGCCAGAAGCACACCGTCAGAGGGCGCGCGGACAAAGGTGCGGGTTTTCGCGCCCTCAAGCTGCGTGATTGATTGCTCGACAATGCGCAAGGTCGAGACGGTTTCGGCCAGTTGCGCCGCCGCCTCCCGCCGGAAACCGGTCAGCAGTTCGGTTTCGCGAGCCGCGGATTGCTGAATTCTGGCGGCAAGAATTTCCTGCTCGCCGACAAGACCGGCGATCTCGCCTTGTTTCTGCAGAACTTCCCGGCGCACGGATTCTATTCGAACCCGCGTCGTCGCGGCGCGCGCGCCCGGGGTATCAAGGCGTGCGGCATAGGCTGAAAGGATGGAAAAATCGGCCTTCAGACTGGCAAGGCGCTGTGCGGCACGGTCCTGTTCAGCCTCCAGTACCTCACGCTCCGCCCGCGCCAGTTCAATCTGCGCGGCAACATGCGCTGCCTGGGAGGCCTGTTCGGATACAAAACTCTCATCCTGAACGGTCAGCCCCGAAGGCAGGCCCGCCTCGAGATCCGCAAGAAAGGCACGTTGCCGCCGCAGGTCGCGAGAAAGATCGGCGGCCTGAACATGCAGTTTGGCAAGCTCAGCACGAATGCTTGCCTGGTCGAGTTCCATCAGCAAATCGCCCTCCCGGACGGTCTGTCCTTCCGAGACATGAACGCGCGCGACGACGCCGCCATCAAGATGGTCGATACGTTGAATCAAGCCAACCGGACGCACCGACCCGGGTCCGGAGACAATTTCATAGACGGGTGTGAATGAAGCCCAGACCAAGAAACCAAAAAAACCAAGGACGACGGCCCAGATGGTCATCCGCGGGATGCTTCCCGAATGCGCTTCCTCCAGCAGGCCGCTGTCAGCAAGCCCCGAACGGGCAGGCAAAGTGGCGCGCTCAGGCTTTCGTTTTGATGACAGGATCATGATTGTTGTCCCCTGGTTTCGGTTGGTGGCCCGAAGCTGACCATCTGACCGGAATTCAGCGACAGAACCAGATCTGTCTGGCGCATATGGCTGGGTCGGTGGGTCACCATGAGGCAGGTCATCCGCCCCCTGCGCGCGCTCAGAGCCCCGATCATGGCCCGCTCATATTCCGGCGAGAGCCCCGAGGCGGGCTCGTCAAGCAGAAGCACCGTCGGTTTCGCCAGCAGGGCCCGGCCAAGACAGATCATCGACACGAAACCGGGGGTGAGATGCGATTGCACGGTGTGATCCAGCCGCGTTTCAAGCCCCTTGGGCAGGTTTTCGATGTCTCCGGTCAGATCGAGCGAAGTGATAAGGCCGTCGATCTCGTCCCGGCTCGCATGGGGTGCCGCAATCGTCAGATTCTGCAGCAGCGTCCCATGAAACAGCATCGGCGACTGACTGACATAGCCGATATTCTGCGAAAGAACTGACCTTGGCAGCTGATCGAGATTGATCCCGCCGAGGCTGACCGTGCCCGATACTGGATGCAGCAGACCGCTCATCAGTCGCAGCAGCGTCGTCTTGCCCGATCCCGACGGGCCGGTCACCGCAATGAAGGCCCCCTCCTCGATGGAGAAGGAAATGTTCGACAGGGTCGGCATGGCGGATCGTGGATAGCGGAAAAAAACACCCTCGAAGCCGGGGCTGGCAGAGATCTGCTGCCAGACCTGGACATTGCCGGTCCTGGTGGTCCCCTCCAGCGCCATCAACCCGTCGATCTGGCGAAAGAGGTTCTGGATGTCAGGCAAACTCGCCGCTGCAACCAGCGCCTGCTGGATCGGTGCCAGAAGGCGCCACAGAAGGATGGTCGTGGCAATCAGGACACCGGTCTGCAGGCTCCCCTGCATCACAAGCCAGGCGCCCAGTACCAGAACCGCACCGGCACAGACCGGTGTCAGCAGAGTTGAGAGGGTCCGCAGATTTCGTGACTGGGTCTCGACCTTCAGACGTCGCTCGACACTTCGCCTGATGCTGGTCGTCAACCGCTCGGTCCAGATCGGACCGATACCGGAGCGTGCGATCTGCATCCGCTGAGCCAATGTCTCGAGAAGAAGTTTGGAATGCTGGGTCCGTGCCACCGAGTACCGCATGGACGCCGTCCTCAGCTTGGGGAAGATGAAGGCGCTCGCTGTTGCGAACGTGACTATGATCGCGATCAGGAGAAGCCCGATCATCGGGCTGATGACCGTGACGGTGGCGAGCAGCATCAGGGCGAATGGAAGTTCAAGCAAGACCGCCACGACAGGTCCGTTGAAGATATCGCGGACCGTCTCGAACTGTTTTAGACGGCTGATCTGCTCGCTGACAGACGCGTTTGCGATCATTTCGATCCTGAGAGCCATCAGTTTGGAAAAGAGCGCCGAGCCCAGAAGATACTCAGTCCGGCCCGAGATGCGCCCGACCAGACCGGCCCTCAGACGCCGGAGAAAGAGGTCCATCGCGATAAGTCCGGCCAACCCGATCATGAGTGCAGCCAGCGTGTCATAGGCCTTCGCGGGGATGACCTTGTCGAAAATCAGAATGATGAAGAGCGAGGCCAGAATGACCAGCGTATTGGACAGGAAAATCAGCGCCAGAAGGTTCCGCACCTCCGGCGTGAAACGCTGCAGGGTCTGTTTTGTCCAGCTTTCGCGTGCCCCTGCGGATCCGGCATCGTCATGTTCCTGAAAGACGATACACTCATAGAAAACAGTCGGTTCCAGTGTTTGTGGCAACCTCGTTTCGACGTTGAAAAAGCCGGGCTGCCCATCACTGTTGGGCAACAACATTCCTGCGGGCGTGATCACGAGCGTCGTGGGCGAGGCGGCGTCGAGATCTTTGCCACGCGCCTGAACAGAGCGGCTCTCAAAGCCGAGCCGGTGCATCGTTGCCCGCATGTCGGTAAGTGTAAAAGCCTCGGGGTAGTGCGGCAGGGCACCGACAAAGCTGCGCATGTCAACTGCCCAATCGAACCGCCCGAGCAGGTCCTGCAAGGCATTCACGACAGGGCCGTAGAGAGGCGTACCGCAGGCCCGCCCGCTGCTCAGGCATTCGGCCAGCGTATCAAGCGCGAACCGTCTGCTCTGCGCATCCATCTGGCCAAGGCCGATCTTCACGTCATGGGCCATAAACCTGCCCTGAGCGCGAATGCTCCCCGGTTCTGCGGCGGGCGCGCTCATCCTGCCAGCACCATCTGCTCTTGCCTGAGAACCAGTGGATGTATGGTTTCGGTCAGTTTTCCCCGGTTGAAATGGATCTCCCGGTTGGCGAGCATCTGATAGGATGGACGATGACTGACCATGATCAGGATCAGGTCGGGCATGCGTTCGCGCAACAGTTCCAGCAAACGATGGTCGGTGTCGAAATCCAGACTGGTATTGGCTTCGTCAAACAGGATGACCTGAGGCTGGCCGACCAACCCTGCGATCATCAGGATGGCATCCGAGATCGACTTTGGCAGCACACTGGCCTTGCTGGCCGAGACCCGCAGCCCGAGCCCCTCGGGGATACGGGCAATGAAGCGGTCGATCCCGAACCGACTTGTCAGATCCAGCGCCTCATCAAGATGCGCAACGCCGGAAAATCCTGTCAGATTGTCCAGCAGCGTCCCCTCAAGCAGGTGGTCATTGCTTGTCAGCATCCGGACCTGACGCTGGCGTTCGCCAAAGTCGAAAACCTCCGCGGGCTGTCCATTGAACAGCACGCCTCCGTCCTGAGCCGCGATCTGCCCGGCGATCAGACGCAAAAGTGAAGAACGACCCGCACCTTCAGGGCCACGCAGCAGCACGCAATCACCTCGTCTGAAGGTGAAATTCAGATCACTCAGCCTTGGTGGGGCACGCGGATCGGGCTGCCATGTGAGATGGCGAAGCTCCAGCTTGTCGATCCGCGGCAGACACTCCGTACCGCATTCGATCAGGGACCGGTCAAAGAGCGAGGTCAGCTCGGCCTCGTGTCTTTTGGTGTCTTCTTCGCCCACCAGCAACGCCTCAAGCCGCAGCACCGGCTGGATGATCCGGCCGGTCAGCAACACCGTCGCCGCCAATTCGCCCATGGTGATGCTTTCCTGAATGACCAGGATCGAGCCTACACTGGCCGAAACGACTGGTCCCAACAGGCCGATTGCCCCGATGATGCCCTGGATGAGTTGGTTGCGTTCGGCAAGTTGTGCATTGATCGACGCACTCGACGACAGCAGCCGTTCATATCTGCGTTCCAGATTGGCCTCGATCGCCAGACCTTTCACCGTATCGATGCCGGACAAGGTCTCGATCAGGAAGGATTGCCGCCGCTCATCCGCCTGCTGCCGCGCGAAATTCAGTGTCAGCACCTCCCGGCGCATCAGGCGCACGATGATGAACATCGCCGTGACCAGAGACAGGATGACCAGGGCAATGGGGAGTGAAATGAGCGCCATCAGCCCCAGAAACATGATGATGAACGGCAGATCGAGAAGCGCCGCGGATGCATCGCCCGTGTAGTAGGAACGCAGCCGTTCGATATGCCGGAGCTTGTTGTAGAGAACGCCGGGTGCATCGCTGACACTGATGGTCGATCGCCCGTCCAGCAGCCTCCGAACCGTGGCGGCATGGGTGCTGACCTCAAATCTCGCCCCGAACGTCGCCAGCAGCACCGATCTTGAGAACCGCAGGGCCGCATCCGCGAGAAGCGCCACGCCGAGGCCAATGGCCAATGCGATCAGGGTTGCGGTGCCGCTGTTCGGTATGATCCGGTCATAGACCTGGATCATCACGATGGGCAAAGCCAGGCTGAGCAAATTGGACGTCAGGGAGGCGACAAGGATATGCGGATTCCGCCGCAAGGCCCGCAATTCGCCAAAAACCGGCATTGTCCGCTCCAAACCGCTCAAAATTGATCCTCGTGGCCCGGCTTAGTCCTCAATGGCGAAGATAGCGTTAATCCAAGGTCAGCGGGTTCCCGTGCGGCAACGACTATTGGAAACACCGACCCGGGATCATACCTCCCCCTGGCGGATATGCCCCAAGCCGGGGGCTGTTGTCGCAATGAAACGGTGCGAGGCGAAAATGACAGAGGTTTTGACCATTCCGCCTGTGGAAGGCATAAAGGCTGGACGCATACCGCTTTGTTGAGGAACCGCTCAGCGTGATCATTCCCCATCATGTGACCGAAATGCTGGCCCGTGTCCGTGCCCGCATCATGCGCCCCGGCGGCGAGCAATCGCTGGACCCGAAGCCCGAGGGGGCGCACAGTTATCGCCCGGTTCGCACGGCCAGCGAAAAGAGCATCGCGCGGTATTGGGATCTTCTGATGAAGGGAGCAGCGTCAGCGACCGATCAGGAAGCGCTTGCCGACCCGACAACACTTGCGGATGCCGCAAGCTACAGCGCCAACATCGAAAACATGATCGGAACCGTCAAGGTACCGGTCGGCGTCGTCGGCCCGCTTCGGGTGAACGGCGTCTATGCCAATGGCGATTTTACGGTGCCGCTGGCCACCACAGAGGCCGCCCTCGTCGCGTCCTATGCACGCGGCGCGCATATCGCCTCGCGCGCTGGCGGGATCAGCACGGCGGTACTTTATGAGGGTGTGCTGAGAACCCCCGCCTTTGTCTTCGAGACACTGATGCAGGCCGGGCAGTTCGTGGACTGGGTTGTGTCCCATATCGACGGGCTCAAGTCCGAGGCCGAGAAGACCACCCGCCACGGCAAGCTTGTCTCGGTGGAGCCTGTGATCGACACCAATGTCGTCTTCCTGCTTTGCCGTTATACCACCGGAGACGCTTCGGGGCAGAACATGGTCACGATCGCAACCGATGCGTTCTGCCGTCATGCCGCCGAGACCTGTCCGGTTCCCATAAAGCGCTGGTATGTCGAAGGGAATTTCTCGGGCGACAAGAAAGCCTCGGCACTGGGCATGCTGACCGGGCGCGGTCGGAAGGTCAGCGCATCGGTCGTCCTGCCGGATGAACTGATCGGAAAGCTGCTCGGCACAACTGCCGAGGCAATGCTGGACTACGGGCGGGTCGCCAATCTGGGCGCGCTCTTCTCCGGTCAGATGGGAGCGCAGGCGCATTATGCGAACGCTCTGGCGGCGCTTTACATCGCCACTGGTCAGGATGCGGCCTGCGTTGCGGAAAGTGCTGTCGGGTTCACCCGGATGGAGCCGCATGAGAACGGGTTGTTCTGTTCGGTCACGATGCCCAATATCCTTGTCGGCTCGGTCGGGGGAGGCACGGGTTTGCCCAGCCAGATGGCGGGCCTCAACATCATGGGGCTGAAAGGTGCCGGCAAGGGAGCCGCATTGGCCGAAGTCACGGCAGCGCTCTGCCTATGCGGCGAGATATCCATCGTGGCGGCCCTCTCGGCCGGGGATTTCGTCCGGGCGCATGAGAGCCTCGCCCGGCACCGATGACCCAAAGCCTCGCCTCACGCCTCTGGATCTACCAGAAGGAGCGGTTTCCGCTGATCAAAACCCTGCCCCTGCTTGCAGTCTTCTCGGCGGCCAGCATCAATGTCTCGGCCATGATGGCCGGACGGGATCTACCGGGCTGGGGGACATATGCAGCAGGTCTCGCACTGGCGCTGATCCTCTTTTTCCAGATGCGGGTCTGCGACGAGAACAAGGACCTTGAGGACGACACCCGTTATCGCCCCGAACGCCCGATCCCGCGCGGGCTCGTCAGCCTGAGGCTGATCACCGGACTGGGGCTGCTCACCGTGCCGCTGGCCGTGCTGGTTGCATGGAGCACTTCTGTTCTGTGGCTTCTGGCCATTGTGTGGATCTGGCTGGCCGCAATGACGTTCGAGTTCGGCGCACCGACCTGGCTGAAGGCACGACCGGTGCTTTACCTGCTCAGTCACATGGCGATCATGCCGTTGATCGACCTGCTGCTCACCGGGCTGGAATGGACCGGGACGGGTCCCGCACCGGACCTCTGGCTCTTTCTTGCGCTCTCGTTTGTCAACGGTTGCGTTCTGGAACTGGGCCGCAAGATCTGGGCACCGACTGCTGAACGCGAAGGGGTCGAGACCTATTCCGGGCTCTGGGGGCCACGGCGGGCGACGCAGATCTGGGTGGGACTGCTGCTGCTCGCCTTCGGCTTGTTGCTCGGCGTCGGGCTGAGCCTCGGCACGGTCTGGCCCATGGCGATTGCCGGTGGGCTGGGGCTTGCCGCATGTCTCATGGTCGCTGGCCGATATCTGCGAAACCCCGATGAGAAGGCACAGGCGCAGGTCGATATGATGGCTGGTTTCTGGGTCCTCATTTGCTACGGCTCTGCCGGATTTCTGTCACTTCTTGCCGGAGGTCCCTGATGGATCCTGTCATTTCCTCAGTCGCGGCCAGAGTTGTTGACGAGGTCGGAGGCAAGGCAACCTCGCTGAATGCCCTGATCCAGGCCGGATTCCGCGCCCCTGATTTCTTTGTCATCCGGGCAGAGGCGATAAGGGACGGCCAACCCTCCTCTACCCTTGAAGATGCTCTGCCCGATGCACTCCGCGCGCTTGGAGACGGGCCATTTGCCGTGCGCTCGTCCGGGCGGGCCGAGGACGGTGCCGAGCACAGCCATGCGGGGCAGTTCGAGACCTTGCTGAACGTCGCCACGGGCGAGGTTCTGGCAGCGGCCGTAAAGGTCTGGAAGTCCGGCTTCTCGGAAACGGTCGCCACCTATCGCAACGTCAAAACCGGTGGGACGGCAGAGGCCCCGGCCATCATCGTGCAAAGGATGATCCCCGCGGACACCGCAGGCATCGCCTTCTCGGCGGACCCCGTGACGGGCCTGCGCGATCGGGTGGTGATCTCGGCAATCTCGGGGCTCGGGGAACAACTGGTTTCGGGCGAGGCGGATGGTGAGGACTGGGTCGTCGGATCCGACAACACTCCGCTAAAGATGCCGGACCAGCCGGAGGTTCTGAGCGCTGATCAGGCAGCCGACATCACCGATCTCGCACGACGGGCCGAGGAAGCGTTCGGCAGACCTCAGGACATCGAATGGGCCATCGCGGATGGCATCCTCTACATCCTTCAGTCCCGCCCCATCACCACCGAACTGCGGCCCCACGCCGTGCCCGACGATGCGCTCATCGTGCTCGACAACTCGAACATCGTGGAAAGCTATCCCGGACTGGTCTCGCCGCTCACATATTCGTTCGCGGCTTACGTCTATGCCCGCGTCTACCGGGCCTTTGTGCGGCTGCTCGGCGTTCGCGAGCCTGCAATAGCTGCCCATGCGGCAGTCTTCGACAACATGCTCGCGCGGGTGGATGGCCGGGTCTACTACAATCTTGGCAACTGGTATCGGGCGCTGGCGCTGCTACCGGGCTTCTCGCTCAACCGCGCCTATATGGAGACGATGATGGGCGTCTCCGAACCGTTGCCTGCGGAACTCACCGACAGCATCGGCGCGGCTCCGGCAAGGGGGTTCGGCAGGGTCATGGAATGGCTGAAGGTGCTGCCGGTCGGCCTTGGTCTGATCTGGCAGGCCAGCATATTACCGCGGACCTGCCGCCGGTTCTATGCGCGGCTCGGGCGGGCCCTGGATCAGGCCCCGGACCTCAAGGCCGCCAACCTGACCACACTGGCTGATGAATATCGCAAGATCGAGGCTGAACTGCTGGATCAATGGGACGCACCGCTGATCAACGACTTTCTCTGCATGATCGGTTTCGGCGCATCACGGAACATGCTGGAGAAATGGCTGGGAGAGGACGGGCTGCATCTGCACAACGATCTGATGATCGGACAAGGGGATATCGTCTCTGCCGAACCTGCGCAGCGCATCGCCAAGATGGGCGCGATGGTGCGGGTTGCGGGGATCGCGGACCGGGTCGAGGCGGAGGGACGTCGCGCGCTACGCGATCTGCCGACCGTTGAAGCGGAGGTCAACGCCTATATCGCCAAATTCGGGGACCGCTGCACACAGGAACTGAAGCTGGAGAGCATCCCGCTGGATCAGGATGACACTGCACTGATTGCAGCCATTGCCGCCAGCGGCCGGCGGGAGGCGGCCCCCGTCATAGAGCGCCGCGACCCCGACTGGTCGACGCTTTTTGCCAGCAAACCGGTGCGCCGGATCATTGCGCGTGGCTTCACCAACTGGGCGAAGGCAAGGGTCCGCGACCGGGAGAACCTGCGGTTCGAGCGGACACGGATCTTCGGCCATGCGCGACGGGTCTTTCTGGCGATGGGGCGGGAGCTTACGGCACTTGGCCATCTCGACGCAGATCGCGACATCTTCCTGCTGACGGTCGAGGAGGTATTGGGGGCCGTCGAGGGCAACGCCCTGTCACAGGATCTCAAGGCTTTGGTCGCGTTGCGCCGAGCGGAGGAGGCAGCCTCCGCCACACGCGCCGATCCGCCCGAGCGCATCCTGGTTCGGGGTGCGGCGGTCAACCTGCCGATTGAGCATCAGTCATCGCAGGTGGAACTGAGCACCGCACAAAGCCAGACGGCAACGGGTTGCTCGGCCGGACAGGTGACCGCGACAGCCCGTGTGATTACCGACCCGCGCACCCAGACATTGACGCCTGGTGAAATCCTGATCGCCACCAACACCGATCCGGGCTGGATTGCCGTGTTTTCCAATGCGTCGGCCATCGTGGTAGAACGCGGCTCGCTGCTGTCACACTCCGCCATTGTCGCGCGTGAGCTGGGCATCCCTTGTGTCGTCGGGCTGAAAGACGCGACGCGCTGGATCACGTCGGGTGAGCAGATCGAGGTCAACGGCAAGACCGGAGAAGTCAGGAAACTCGAATGAGCCAGGCCGATATCGCCACACGCGCCAGTTTCGAGGCCATTCGCTATGCCCAGTTGTGGGAGGATGCGGATGTGCTGACGCAGGCCATGGGCGATGTGGCGGGCAAAACCCTCGTCTCGATCTGCTCGGCGGGTGACAATGCGCTGGCGCTCCTGACACTTGATCCAGCCAAGGTGGTCGTGCTGGACCTGTCGCAGGCCCAGCTCAATTGCCTTGCCCTGCGGACGGCTGCGATGCGGGCGCTCGATTATGGGGAGTTTCTGGAACTGATGGGTGCCAGACCAAGCACCCGGCGCGGATACCTGCTGGAACGGGCCCTGAGGGGCTCAGATGCCGATCTGACCGCATTCTGGCAGGCACTGAAACCGGGTGTGATCGCTCATGGTGCGGGCGGGGTCGGGAAGTTCGAGCGCTATTTCCGTATCTTCCGCAAGGTCTTGCTGCCACTGGCCCATTCCCGCCGGACAATCGACGACATCTTTGTCTCAAGGCCGGTCGAGGCCCGCAGGTCCTTTCTGACCAACCGCTTCGAGACATGGCGCTGGAATCTGCTGCTCAATGTCTTCTTCTCGCGCTTCACGATGGGCCGGATGGGGCGCGACAAGGCGTTCTTCGACCATGTCGAGGGCAGCGTTGCCGAGCATGTGAGCCGAAGGATCCGCCATGCGGCGATTGATCTCGACCCTTCCGACAACCCCTATCTGCACTGGATCATGAAAGGAACCCACGGTCCAAGCCTGCCGATGACCTGGCGGGCGGAGCACTACGAGACGATCCGGTCCCGGCTCGACCGGCTGGAGTTGCGGCACGGCGCGCTCGAAGCATTCTGCGCCACCGGCGAGCGTGCGGACGGCTTCAACCTGTCAGATATTTTCGAATACATGTCGCCCGGGATCGCGGCAGAGGTCTATGAGACCCTGCTTGATGCCGCCAATCCCGGGGCACGGCTGGTCTACTGGAACATGATGGCTCCGCGCCGCGTGCCCGATGCGCTGTCGGGTCGCGTCAGAACCCTCACGAGCCTCGAAGATCGGCTCAAGGCGCGGGACAAGGCCTTCTTCTACTCCGATTTCGTGATCGAGGAGGTGCTTGGGTGAGCCCGATTGTGCAGATCGGGATTGCGCTTGGTTCGGTCATCGTTCTGCTGGGGCTGATGGCACTTGTGCGGGCGCGCGGCAAGGCCGCGGGCTGGTCGGCGGAGGTGCAACGCAAGCTGGTGCATATCGGAACCGGGCTCTATGCGCTAACCCTGCCCTGGCTGTTCACCGATGACTGGCCGGTCTATCTGCTGATCGCGGTTACACTGGTGGTGATGGCGGTCATCCGGCTGCCGATTTTCTCGAAATCCGGGATCGGAGCCGCGCTGCACGGGGTCGAGCGCAAATCGCACGGGGACTTCCTGCTCGCCATCGCCGTTGGCATGGTGTTCTTCTATGCCGGTGGTGACCCGCTGCTCTACGTGCTCCCGATCGCGGTTCTCACACTCAGCGATGCGGCAGCCGCCCTTGCCGGGTCGTCGTATGGCAGGCGGTTCTTTCCGATCGAGGATGGCCAGAAGAGCGTTGAGGGCAGCGCGATCTTCTTCCTTGTGACCCTTCTGATCTCGATGATCTGCCTTCTGCTTCTGTCCGATGTGGCCCGCGCCAATGTGGTTTTCATCTCCTTTGTCGTCGCTGCCTTTGCCACTTTGGTGGAGGCCGACAGCTGGCGCGGTTATGACAATCTGTTCCTGCCGCTCGGGCTGGTCATCTTCCTCGCTGCCAACCTAGCGCGCCCGCCGATAGAAGTCGGATTTCTGGTCGCAGCCTTTGCAATCGGGTTTCTCTTCTTCCGGGCACTTGCACGGCTCTTCGGCCTGACTGCCCATGAAGCGCGGGTCTATCTGATGGCGGTCTTCCTGCTTTTGTCAGTCACCGCGATCCAGAACACGATCCTGCCGATCATCGCCATTGCGGTTCAGATATGGACCCAGAAGAGACATCCCAGCCAGGACGCCTATCCCTATCTGGACAGTATCGCGGCCATCGCGCTTGTCAGTTTCGGTTGGCTGATCCTGGGCGAGGCGACCGGGTTCAATGCGCTCAGCTTCTATGGCCTCAGCGCCATCGGGCTGATCCTGAGCCTCGTGATCCTGGGCAGCTCGTCCTCGGCGGTCGCACTGAGATTTGCCCTGCCCGCCATGGCCATTGTCGGGCTGCTTTGGCTCTGGGTTCAGTTGACCGCACTCAACCCCGAAACAACGCGGTGGCACGATCAGCCCTGGCTCATGGTCGCGGGCAGTCTTGCGCTGCCGCTGTTGATCCCGTTTCTTGGGCCGCAGGTCTTTGCGCGAACCCGCATGATCCGGCTGGCGATGCTGGCCAGCGTGGGGCCGCTCGTTGGCTATGTCGCACTCTGCCTGATGCAAAGGGGAGCCTGATGGAAAGTGAGCTTTGCAAGATCGAAGGTGCGGCCTTGCGGATCTACCGCAATGCACCGAGCTGGGACGGCCTGAAAACTGCAGCGGTCGGCGCCATCAAGTTCACCGACAGGGCATCCGGTCAAACGCTGCTTGCAGATGTCTGCAAACGACTTTTGGACGAGGGTTTCGAGGCCGTGATCGGACCCCTTGATGGGGCCACATGGCACAGTTATCGCGTGGTCACGGACAGTGACGGATCGGCTCCGTTTCTGCTGGAACCCAAGAGCGGCGAACACGATCTCGACATTCTTGAAGCAGTAGGGTTTCAGACCATCTCCCGATACTTTTCGGCCCGCGTCGACTTCGCGACCATGTCACCATCGCCGGCCGCAGAGGGGATCACTCTGGAGACATGGGATGGTACGGATCCGGAGATGCATTTCGGACAGGTCTATGATCTGTCCTGCGAAGCTTTCCGGAACAACGCGTTCTATACGCCCATCAGCCGCAAGGCGTTTCTGGCGATGTACATGCCGCTCGTGCCGATGTTGCGCCGGGAACTTGTCCTGTTTGCCCGTGACGACAGCGGGCGGCTTTCAGGGTTCCTTTTCGGGGTTCCGAATTATGCTGAAGGACGCGAGCCGCAGTCGGTTATCCTGAAGACCTATGCCAGCCTCAAGAAGGGTGCGGGAAGCACACTGAGCGCGGGCTTTCATCGGGCGAGCATCGATCTCGGCTTCCAGACGGCAATCCATGCGCTGATCCATGACGACAATCTATCAGCGCAACGGTCCGCGCAGCATGGCGCCGAGATTTTTCGCCGCTATGCTCTGATGGGACGCAGGCTGAATGGCTAGCCTGGCTCAGGCGTTCAGGGCTGCCGCCGCCGCGCGACGTCATGAGATAGCGCTGATCGACGGGTCAGGACAGCGGATCACCTTCGATGCCCTGGCCGAACGGGCGGCGATTTTTGCCGGGGTGTTGAGATCAAGGGCCATCGGCAAGGGCGACCGGGTGCTTGTTGCAATGCCCGTGGGGATCGACCTCTATGTCACGCTGGCCGGTCTGTGGAAGGTTGGTGCTGTCGCGATCTTTCCGGAGCCCGCGCTTGGTCTTTTCGGACTGCGTCACGCCCTGAAAGTCACCCGCCCCAAGGGCTTTGTCAGAACCGGGCTCTACCGGTTTCTGCCCCTTCTGGTTCCGGGGCTTGTGCGTTGCAAATGGCTTTCACCTGACGGTCGTGGCGATGCTCTGGACGATAGCGAGAGCACTGAAGCCACCGACCCGGCTATGATTTCCTTCACCTCGGGAACATCCGGTGCCCCGAAAGCAATTGAGCGCAGCCACGGGTTTCTGATGGCACAGTACGATGCGGTTGCGCCCTTGCTGACCAGCGAGCGGGCCGAGCGCGATCTGGTCGCTTTCCCGGTCTTCGTGCTGGTCAATCTGGCCGCCGGCCGCACCTCCGTTCTGCCCGACTGGAAACTGAGCCGCCAGGGCGACGTGACCGGTGCGGCGCTGGCAGGCTGGATGGAGCGGAACGAGGTCACGCGCGCGCTGCTGCCGCCAGCGCTCTGTGCCGCGTTGGGTGATGCGGAAATGCCGCCGATGCTGAATGCGATCTTCACCGGTGGCGGCCCGGTCTTTCCCGATGTGATGCAGCGCCTGATGTCTCTCCGACCAGACCTCAACCTCGTTGCGGTCTACGGCTCGACCGAAGCCGAGCCGATTGCCGAGATTGCGTTCTCTGACATCCACGCGGAGGACTGGACCCGCATGGCCGACGGCGGGGGGCTGCTGGCAGGCAGGCCGCTTCTGGATCTGCGCATTCTCGACGACGAAATTCAGGTCGCCGGACCCCATGTGAATGACGGATATCTCGATCCCGCACAGAACCGTGACACCAAGATCGTGGATGCGGGCATGACATGGCATCGGACGGGTGACGCGGGCTATCTCGACGATCAGGGACGGGTCTGGCTGCTTGGCCGCCTGGCAGGCCGGGTCGAGGGTCATTACCCGTTCGCTGTGGAAACGGGCGCGCGTATCTGGCCGGGCGTCAGTGATGCCGCCCTTGTTGATCTGAAAGGCCGTGCGGTGCTCGCCCTCGCCGGGGATGCCGGGCAGCTTGAGGCATGGCAAAAGCGGGCGGAAAGTCTCGGAATGTCGGACGTGCGGCATGTCCGCGGCATCCCGAAAGACCGACGTCATCGCTCCAAGACCGATCTGGTGGCCCTGCGCGATCTGCTGGAGCGCGCAGGATGATGGGCCCGCAACAGATTGATGTCTGGACGCTCAAATGGCGGCATCTGTCAGGTAGAGCGGCAACTGAGCTGGAGGATCTTCTCACACCAGAGGAGAAGACCCGCATGAACCGCTTTCACAAGCCAGATGATCGTCAGCGGTTCGGACTGGCCAGAGGAGCGCTTCGCAGTCTCTCCGCCCGGTATCTCGATGCTGATCCACATGCCCTGATCCTCGAACGCGGCCCCCATGACAAACCCTTCTGGAGCAATGGCGAGCCACTGAGGTTCAACCTTTCCCATTCAGGCGAATGGGTGCTGCTGGCGTTCTCAAACGGGCTCGAACTTGGCATCGACATTCAGGAAACGTCGAGTGGAAAGGACATCCTCGGGATCGCCGAGACAGCGCTCCATCCCGACGAAAAGACCCATCTGGCGCAGATATCGGATCCCGCGCAACAAAAGCGCGTATTCTACGATCTTTGGGCTCTTCGTGAGGCGGCATTGAAGGCGTCCGGTGACGGCCTTTCGGGAAATCGGCGGAATTTCAGCGCCCTGCCATTGCCCCATCCACGCGGCTGGACCAGACGGAACTACCTTCGGGACGGTGTTCAGATACCCCTGCAGTTCCACGACTGCGGGCGGTTTGAAGGTCACGCAAGCGCGCTGGCGGTCGTGACCGAAAACCCGCGCGACCTGCGGGTCAGCATCCGGGATGTGGCAGACGCGCCGGCCTAGGGCCGAACCTGGAAACTGCGGGAGATTTCCAGACGGAGTTCCTGTGCGTATTCTCCGTCATCGTTCCGCTCCACCCGGGCGCCGATGAGGCCGCTGAGGTTCTCCGTCAGATCGCGGGAATAGGTCGCGCCAACGGACAGGAACTCTTCCTCCTCCCCGCCGTCAAGGTCTTCGGAGTAGCTCAGAGAGGCCTCAAGACCGAGCGTGGAGATGTCACTGAGCTCCGTGTCCAGATTGCCCGCAAGAATGGTCGTGCGCGAGAGTTCGCCGTCCGAGGATGGCACGAGCGACTGATCGAGGCTGAGCCGCGCTTCCCCCCGTGCCAGCGCATATGTCAGCGACGCACCGTAAAGGACGGATGTGTTGTCTTCGGTGGTGACGACACCGGCTGTCGTTTCCTCCACCTCCGAGACCGACGTGCCGGCATTCGCGGCCAGCGTCAGACGTGGCGTCGCCTCGTAGGACAACCGGCCATTCAGCGAATGGGTCCTGGTTTCTGTCATGGTGGCGTTGTCGGCCTTCAGCAGATCGAAGCCCAGATCAATCGTACCGGTTGTCCGCTCGGTCAACTCACGGCTCAGCGAAAAATCCAGCTCATAGTTTCGCGTCGGAACCAGGTCGGGATCGTCGTCATCATAGCTGATATCGGTCGCGGCGAAGGCAACACCAAAGGTCGTGCGCTCGGTGAGCGAAAAGCTCGCTGACAGATCACCCGTGATCCGCTGCCGGTCCGTGTCGCGGCCGACCGTGGACAGATCTGGCAAGGTCGCATCGAACTCGGTCGGAACATCCTCGTAGAACAGCCCGAACCCGTAGGTCGATCGCTTGAGATCCTGATCATAGTCAATCATCAGGAATGGGCGGGACAGCGTGAAATCCTCGGTCTCGCTGTCATATTCCAGACCGATGCTTGTTTCCGCCGAAAGCCGCTGGGTCCGGGTCTCGGAACTCAAGCCGAAACCAAGCGTGGTCAGGGCGATAACCTCATCGCCGGACTCCATGAAGTCTTCGTTGTGATCGAGGATGAAGCTCTGGCTGAGCGCACCCGTCAGTTCAAGCCCTTGCGCAAAGACCGGCTGCCACAAACCTGTGGCCGCGAGCGATACCGCGGCACTGTATAAGACCCCACGCATGTCGATCTCACTCAAACAGCCGGCGTTCCGGCACCAGGATAACGTCACCGTCCCGCAGGATGATGTTGCGCGTTCCTGCCCCGCGCTGGACCGCGTCGTAGTTCAGGATGCTCATCTGTTCGGTTCCGTCAGGCGCACGACGACGTAGCTGGATTCGTTTATGCGCCGCAAAGCGGCTGAGCCCGCCCGCTGTCGAAATCGCCTGCAGAAGCGACACACCCGGTTTGAGCTCTTTCAGCCCCGGCGCTTCGACCTCACCAAGGACATAGATGTCGATTGTCACCGGATCGCGTGGCTCGGGAGGCGGCGCAAGCGCCAGCAGCGCAACCGAAACGGTCGGCGTGATGGCGAAGTTGCTGGCATACCGCTGGGTCAGAATTGACCGCAGGCCCGAAACGGTCTGGCCCGCAGCCCGGACATCGCCAGCGATCAGCAGCGAGATACCGCCGTCCGGCCGCACCAGGGCCTCGCTGTTCAGGCTCGGATCCTCCAGAACGGAAATGCTGAGTGTATCACCCGGCTTGATCCTATAGCCGGACTGTGCAACCGCGATCTGTGCGAACAGAACCGCAACAATCATTGTGAATAACAGTTTCATCGTAACGCACCCTCGCCTCATTTGTTTCTAGAGTAACCGCTGCTTCCAGTTCAGCGTATTCAAAACTTGTGCCCTTGGCCCGGTTTTTGGCGTCTGTTGCCATGGTGCAAGCCGCCTTATTCGGTTTTCAGCCCCATCAGGGCAGCCTCCGCCATCTTCCTTTGCGGCAGAATGCTTCCCTCCGAGAGCGCGATGCCCTTCTCAAGGTAGACACGTGCCAAATCTGTCTTGCCGAGCTTCTGATAGGTCAGGCCGAGATGCATCTGGACCAGCGCATTGTCAGGCAATTGATCGGCAGCGTTCCGCAAGGGCCGCAGTGCACGGTCATATTCGCCGCGCAGATAAAGGATCCATCCCCAGGTGTCCTGAAAATGGGGAATGTCTGAGGCGCTGATCCGCTGGGCGATGCGGTAGGCCCGCTCAACGCCGTCCGGCTCGGTCACATGCTCCGAGAGCAGGCTGGCCAGATTGTTGACCAGAATGTCGGAGGCCTTGTTGGCATCATAGAGCTTCTGGTAGATCGCGATCGCACCAGTGAAGTCCCCGGTTTCCTCCAACCTCTGCGCCCGCGCCATCAACAGACGCTCCACGTTTTCAGCGTTCTCGATCCCCTCCAGCAGAACGGCGTCGGCCTCGTCTGACCGCCCCTGAGAGGCCAGAAGGGCGGCGAGGGAGCCATAGCCTGTGGCCTGACCCGGATGGTGCCCCACCACTTCGCGGTAGGTTGCCTCGGCGGCGTCGGCATCTTCCAGAAAGCTGTGAACCGCCGCCTTCAGGAGGAGCGCGCGCAGGTTTGTGTCGTCTTCGGCCAGAACCGCGTCGAGGAATTCCATGGCGGCCTCGGGCTGTTTCTCTTCGACATACCGCGAGACGAGCGCTTCCATCGCGCCCGAAGTCTCTCCGGTCTTGTCCCAGATCTCTCTCAAGGTCCCGATCGCCAGATCGAATTGCTCCACACCGGAAAGAGACTGCACCCGCACCCGATCCAGCAGCGCCTGCGCATCGGCATTTTCAGGGTCGCGCGACAGCAACCTCCGGGCCAGGCCCTCCGCTGTGCGCCAGTCGTTCATGATGGCATGCGAGCGGATGAGCGCCTCTAGAAGAACCGGGTCCTCGCCTTTGCGCTTCACGGCATCCTCTAGCGTCTGGCGAGCCGCTCCCGGACGACCGTCGCGGATCAGAAATTCGGCATGCCTGATGACCTCATCGGGGCGGTAGCCGGATGCAATTACAGCCTGTCCCAGACGATCTCGCGCTAGATCACGCGACCCGCTGCGCTCATGTGCCTGGGCCAGAAGCGTCAGAAGCACCGGGTCACCTGGCTGCAACTCCAGCGCAGTTCGCAGATCGGTAATCGCGGCCTGCATGTCGTCCCCGCGCAATGTGTAGATCGAGCGCAACTTCAGCGCTTCGACATTTCGGGCATCCTCCGACAGGACCTCGCTGATCAGCGCCTCTGCATCCCGGTCCTGACCGCTCAGACGATAGGCATTGGCCAGCTGTGTTCTGACCTTCAGAAGGTCGCCCTTTGGCAGATCCGCAGTCAGCAAACCCTGCAAACGCTCGATCGCCACGTCGAAATTGTCCCCCATCAGATCGAAGAGGGAGACGGCAAGCGCGTATTCCGTCTGGTGCTGCCCGGTGGCTATCAGCGTCTCAAGCTCCGCTCTTGCGGCAGCCTCCCCGCGCGTGTTGCCAATGAACTCGACCACGTTGAGCGCATGCGATGGATCATCGGGAAACCGTGCGGCGATATCCCGGAGGGTTTTCTCGGCGCCGTCAAGATCGCCGGTGGCCTGCTGCCAGCGTGCAACGCCGAGCGCCAGATCAAGGTTGTCGGGGAACGTCCGGGCCGTAACCTTGAGATGCGCACTCAGACCATCGGTATCGTTGAGCGCCTGGAGGGTCTGGATCTTGCTCAGATGCAACCCGAGATCGCGCGGATGGTCCTTCAGCGAGATCTCAAGCAGGCCAAGTGCATTGGCTGCCGTTTCGTTCCGGATCATCAGCGATGCCATCACGATGGTTGCCGATATATGCCCCGGATTGGTCGAGAGCACATCCTGCGCCAGACGTTTTGCCGTTTCGGTCCGCCCCTCGCGCAGCCGGAGGCTCGCCACCAATGCCTTGGCATCCGCATCCTCGCCCTTAAGCTCCAGCGATTTCTCCACATGCTCGCGGGCCTGATCGACAGCACCCAGTGCCAGCAGAATGCGCCCGGCAGCGAAATGCGCCTCGAAGTTTTCCGGCTGAAGATCGGCGACAGCCAGATAATGACCGGCTGCCTCCTCCAGAGCACCCTGCTCGCTCAGCACATTCGCCAATGCGAGCCTTGGTGCCGGTGCATCGTCATCAAGCCGGATCGCGTTTCTGAATTCGAGCGCCGCTTTCTCGGGCTCGCCTGCTTCAACAAGCTCTATGCCGCGCTGATGATGAGCCCGCGACCGCTCCTCTGCTGTGTCGCAGGCGGAAACGGCCAATATGGCGCCCAATAGCGCCGCTCTGATCCAGAATTTTCCGTACATCATTGCTCAAAAAACCAAAGTTCAACCCGAACAAATCCTTGCCGGGCCGATCAGGCGGAGTTCTTCAGATACTCAGCGCATCAGACCAGACGAAACGTTACACGCCGGTGGCGCGCAAAACGACCCCAAAAGTCCGCCAGATGATACCAAAATCCGTCTGAAGGCTGACGCTTTCCGCATACTGATTGTCATAGACCGCACGCTTGGCGAAGGTCGACTCGCTCCGCTCGCTGATCTGCCACAGACCGGTCAGACCGGGACGCATGGCATAATATGCAATGGACGGATAGAGCGGCTCCTGATCCGGCGTGAACGGGCGCGGACCGACAATGCTCATCTCGCCCAGCAAAACACACAGAAGCTGCGGCAACTCATCAATCGATGTCCGGCGAATAAACCGACCGACCCGTGTGATCCTCGGATCATGCTGGAGTTTCTGGTTAAGCTCCCACTCCCGACGTGCTGCCGGGTTCTCGGAGAGGTACTTTTCCAGAGCTTCATCCGCGTTGACGCACATGGACCGGAGCTTCCAACAGGAAAAGAGCTGTCCGTTCCGACCAACCCGGCGGTGCGAATAGAAAGCCGACCCTCCGTCGAGCGAGACAAAGAAAGCAGCGACACCTATGACCGGGATCACAATCGGAGCGACCAAGACCACCGCAAGAATGTCGAAAATCCGTTTCAACACCTCACGATAGAAATACTGCGCTACCGGATATTTTCCGCTGTCAAACGACTGCGTTGCTTGAATATCAAGCGATTCCCCCAACCTGTACACTACTGTTCCCCAACATTGACACTACAGATACAACCAATGAGGGTAAGTTGTGCCTAGGCACTACTTTCCAGAGAGCTGCCCAGCACAATTCGTGCCGAATCAGAACTTCAAATTATTTGGAAAGCTTTGGCTAAAGCTGTCCCCCACGAGCAAGTTTTTGCCATAATTGGCTAAACAATTCAACTCTTAATCAATTCGTTAATACAAAATTTACGAATTCTACGAAGCAGATGTGACATAGGTCACAGTTCGGAAAGTGGCTTCGCGTGCAGATGCTCCAGTACTGTGGAGCCTTGAATTTCGGGCCGATAGGCGTCAAGTGACAGAGCGCGGATACCGGTTCGAAGGTGCTGGTGAACAGCAACCGGGATGAATGTGCCACTGCATCTAAAAATGGCCAAAATGTGATGCGAAGTGGGTTTGTGTTGGAGTGAGTAAGCCGGGATTGGGCGTGTTTTGCCGGGGGCGCGCGAATCGAGGTAGACTGCGTAAACTTTGGCTTGGGGCAAAGAATGACAATGTATCTCGAACATTTCGGACTGAAGCAGAGGCCGTTTGCCCTGCTGCCGGATCCGAAGTTCATTTACTGGAGCGATGCGCACAAGCGGGCGTATGCGGTGCTCAACTACGGGCTTGAGACCGGCTCGCCCATCACCGTGATTGCCGGCGAGATCGGCTCGGGTAAGACAACCCTGCTGCGCGAGTACCTGGCCAACACCAGTGAAGAATATACCGTCGGTCTGATCTCGAACGCGCAGGGCGGACGGGGAGAGTTGCTGCACTGGGTGCTCATGGCGCTCGGTCAGGAAACCGCCGATGGCGCGGATTACGTCAAGCTCTTCCGGCAGTTTCAGGACTTCCTGATTGATGAATATGCGCGCGGGAAGCGGACCCTCCTGATCGTGGACGAGGCACAGAACCTCAACGAAGAGACCCTTGAGGAACTGCGCATGTTCTCGAACATCAATGCTGATGCGGATGAGCTGTTGCAAATCGTCCTGTTCGGTCAGCCGCAGCTTTGCGATGCGTTGATGAGCCCCAATCTGGTGCAGTTCGCCCAACGGATTTCTGCGGAATACTTTCTGCCCAACATGCAGGCCGAGGAGGTCGCCGATTACATCAAGCACCGCCTGACAGTCGCAGGTGCGCGGGATGACATCTTTACGGATGCGGCCTGCCGCGCCATCCATCTGGCCTCGCAAGGCACACCGCGTCTGGTCAACCAGCTTTGCGATTTCGCGCTGGTCTATGCATTCAGCTATGGCCGCTCTCAGGTGACATCCGAAACGGTGGACGAAGTGATCACGGATCGCCGCCTCAGTGGACTGACGACAGGTTGCGCACCGGACAGCCCGGAAATGGGCGATGGCAAGCTTGCAGAGATGTTTCCCGAGAAAGCGGTGACGCCCGAGCCCGTCGAAGAAGAGCCCGACGACCTTCAACCCAACACATCATCGATCGGTTGAAGCCATGGAACAGACCGAACATGCGCGGGCAGCAATGAGTGCCGAGCTTTCAGGTCGCCTGACCGCGGCGCATCGGGGAGATACGCCGTGCTGAGCGGGTTTGACTTCAAGTTCTATCTGTCGATCCTGTGGCGCCGTCTGCCTCTGGTGCTCTTCATCTGGATCGCGATTGCCAGTGCGGGCATCTACGCCGCATTCAAACTGCCGCCGGTCTACCAGGCCAATGCGACCATTCTGGTGGAAAGCCCGAAGATCCCGACAGACCTTGCGACGTCGACCGTCAGCGTCTCATCGGACGAAGTGATCCAGGTCATCAAGCAACGTCTGACGACGCGGGACAACCTGTTGCGACTGTCTGAGAAGTTCAACGTATTTGCCAGTGACCAGGGTCTTTCGCCAACAGAGCGGGTGGAGCTGATGCGCGCAGCAGCGGAGGTGAACGTTATCTCGCTCGGGGTGGCCGGGCAGAATGCGGCGACAACCTTCTCGGTGGCCTTCCGGTCCTCTGACCCTGTCGTGGCCGCACAGGTCGCCAACGAGATGGTGACCGTCATCCTCAACGAGAATGTGCAGCTCCGGACCGATCGGGCGACCCAGACAACCGAATTCTTCCGCGAGGAAGTCGGGCGCCTCTCAGAGGAGCTTGGCCGGATCGAGGGGCAGATTGTCTCGTTCAAGAGCGAGAACTCGGACAGCCTGCCCGACAGTCTGGAATTTCGCCGCAACGAGATCAGCCGCATCCAGGTTCGTCTGGTCCAGCTCGACAGTCAGGAACTGACCCTGCGGGAACAGGCGAATATCTATCGCAGGGCTCTGGAAAACCCCAATGTGGCAACGCCTCTTCCGGATGCGGTCGCTTCGCCGCTGGAGTTGCAGCTGGCCGATCTCAGACGCCAACTGGCGCAGCGCAGTGCGATCCTCTCGGAGACCCATCCGCAGATTGTCGCGCTCCAATCGGAGATCGCCTCGCTTGAGGCCAGTATCGTCGAAGCGCGGCGCAACAGCGCCCAGGCTATCCGGAATACCGAGAACGCCGCCGATGAGACACGGGCACCGGGGCAGATCGAGTCCACACTGCTTCAGCTTGAGGCCAGCATCAGGTTTATCGGCCAACAACGCGACGCGCTGGAGCGGCAGCTCGAACAGATCATGGCCTCGATCGAAGACACGCCCACCACCGAGATGTCGCTGAACATCCTGGAACGTCAGCATCAGGCGGTTCAGTCGCAGTATGGCGTGGCGGTTGCCTCCCTCAGCGCGGCCGCAACCGGAGAGACCATCGAGACCAGCCAGCAGGGCGAAAGGTTCGAGCTGATCGAGCCCGCCGTCGTTCCCGAGCGCCCGGTCAGCCCAAATCGGAAGATGATTGCGGCCATGGGCATGGCGGCAGGTCTCGGCGCCGGTCTTGGCCTTCTGGTCCTCCTGGAGATGCTGAACACATCCGTGAGGCGCCCGGTCGATCTGGAAGAGAAGCTGGGCATCCGGCCTTTCGCGACCGTTCCCTATATCGAAACCAAGGGGGAGGTGTTCCGCGGGCGCATGAAACAGCTGGGCTGGATCAGTGTGATCGTCTTCGGGCTGCCGGCCGCGGCCTATGTCGTGCACTACCAGGTCATGCCGATTGACCTGCTTGTCGAGAAAGTCCTGACCCGCGTCGGGCTTGAGAAATTCACGCTTTGAGCCGGGTCTGAGATATGGAACGCATCCGCATCGCCATCGAAAAAGCGCGGGAGGCCCGCAACGGCGTCATTCAAGCCCGGCCTGACGTCCAGTCGGCTCCGGTCGCTGAAAAGCCCGAGATCTGGGATGATCTTGAGCAGTTCACGCCCTCGCCGCGCAAGCTCGCCCGCAATCGCATCATCTCGTCCCAGCAGGGCAACGCGGCTCTGGTGCATTACGACATGATGCGCACCAGGTTTCAGGCCACCTGCAAGAAGAACGGCTGGAAGACGATTGGAGTGACATCGCCCGGCGTCGGCTGTGGCAAGTCCGTCACCGCGACCAATCTGGCTCTTTCGCTGGCCAAGCAGCGCGACAGCCGGATTGTTCTGATCGACGGTGACATGCGGCGTCCCAATATCGGCCAGATGCTCGGGGTCACGACCAGGAAGATGATGGCCTCTTTCCTGTCAGGCGATGGTCAGATACAGGATCACTTCCTGCGCATCGGATACACGCTGGCGATCGGCACCAATGCCGAGCCGAGCGAGAATGCATCCGAGGTTCTGCTTTCCGATCAGGCCGGGCAGGCGATGGCCGACCTGATGGCCGCTATGCGGCCCGACTACGTTCTGGTGGACCTGCCGCCGATGCTGCCGACGGACGATGTCATGGCCTTTCTGCCCAAGGTGGACGCCATGCTGCTGGTGGCGGCAGCCGAGGACACGAAGCTGAAGGATGTCGATCTTTGCGAACGTGAACTGGGCGAGCAGTCAAATGTCATGGGCGTGATCCTGAACAAATGCCGCCACCTGCCCGAGACACAGGAATACGCCTACTACTAGCGTCTATTCCGGCAGATAGGTCGGAAAATGCGGCAATGTCTCCTCCAGCAGAGCCATGATCCGGCGATCCGCATCCTCCACGGTTTCGCCGTTCAGCACCGGGCTGGTGAACCGGACCAGCGCGCCGTCCGTCCGGCCGAAACGGTAGGCGTCAATGACCGCCATGAACTTGGCCATGAAGTCATTGGTGAGGCGCTGGCCACGTTGTTCGAACCAGTAATAGACAACCTGCTGGCTGAGTTCGCGCTGAATGATCGCGCGATTGACCGTGAACGGCGTCCATCCGATTTCAGCCGAGAGATCGATCACGACCGGGCGGATCTCGAAGATCTCCCAGCCGCCACCGGGCAGGCAGACACGCGGCGAGTGAATGGCCGACCCCTTGCTTTGCGAACGATAGAAGGCCGAGAAGAAACCCACCGCACCGGGATCTTTGGTTTGCTGATAGGTGACCTGAATGTAGTCGTCGGCGTCCAGCACCTGCTCGATCTCGGGCGTCAGGATCTCTGTCTGCCCCTCCCATGCCTCGAACTTCAGGGGAAAGAAAACAAAGGGATCGCGCTTGATCTGGGCCGGTTCCACGGGCGGCGTGATCAGCCAGAGCGAAGTGATCGCGACCGTCACCAAACCCGTCAGAACCAGCCAGATCGAGCCGGAAATCCGCAGCACAGGCGCGACATGTGCACCGATCTCGTGGAAATCGAGATCGAGCGCCTGACTGATGGGCTTGGGATTCTTCTGCAGGCGCTGCATCAGGATGGCCATCAGGAAAAGGATTGCCACGCAGGCCCCAAAAATGATCCAGCCCTCGAAGAAATGAAGGAAGCCCTCGGCCTGATCAATGCCGGCGCGATCGACCAGCACCCCGATCATTCCGATACGGAATGAGTTCATCAGGATCGTGATCGGTGCAGCCGCGAGGAGCAGTACTGCCTTGTGCCATTTCGGGCCATTATAGAGAACACAGAAAACGTAGGAGAAGCTGAGAATCGGGAAGAGATATCTCAGGCCCGAGCAGGCTTCGGCGACCTGCAGCTTGTAGAGCCCGAGATCGATGACATTGCCCTCAAGATAGACCGGGATGTTGAGCAGTTGCAGGAACGCGACGCCCAGTTCGGACGAGACGAGTTGCAACTGGATCGTCATCTGCCAATAGACAAAGTTCGGCAGCGGCAGCATGAAAACCAGATGCAGGACGCTTGGCCAGAAAATCCAGCCCCGCCTGAGCCCGAAGCCCGCCAACACCAGCCCGCCGATCCAGATAATCAGCGCATAGGCGATGATATCGGGGATATTTGTCAGATTGCCAAAGAGGGCCAGCGCAAGACCGAGAGTGACGATCAGAAGCCCCGGCCAGCGATCCCTGATCGGCCCGGTCGCTTCCGGCAATTGTCTGACTTCGCGCAGAAAAATGATCGTCGAGAGGATCGGGATGACCGGTCCGTGGGAGTATTCCGGCGACAGCCAGGATGTCCCCAGAAACCCGAACCCATCCCAGAAAAGCGGCAGTGCGGCGACAACGGCCACCAGCAGCCAGACCGATCCCATGAAGGGGCCGGTTGTCCGGGATTGCGTCATGGCAAGACTTTGGGTCACGTCCCGATCACTCACTAACTCTCAAATCCACCGGCCTGGATCATACCACAGAAGCCGGGATACGGGCTCACTATCCCGTGCCCAGCCGCTCGCCCACACCATCGCGGGATTGCAGGGCGGTCCACCACCATTCATTTTCCAGATACCATTCCACGGTTTTTCGAAGGCCGGTTTCCAGCGTGACCGACGGCGTCCAGCCGAGCGTTTCCCTGATATGGCCGGCATCGATGGCATAGCGCAGATCGTGACCGGGCCGGTCGGTGACAAAGGTGATGAGGTCGGCATAGGGTCTTGCGGCCGGTCTCAACTCGTCCAGCAGACCGCAGATGATGTGCACCAGATCGATGTTGCGCGCCTCGTTGTGCCCGCCGATATTGTATGTCTCGCCCATCGCACCCTGTTGCACCACGAGCAACAGCGCGTCCGCGTGATCCTCCACATAGAGCCAGTCGCGCACATTCTCGCCCTTGCCGTAAACCGGGATCAGCTTCCCGGCGAGCGCATTGAGGATCACCACTGGGATCAGCTTTTCGGGAAAGTGGTAGGGGCCGTAGTTGTTCGAGCAGTTGGTGACCACAACCGGCAAGCCATAGGTCTCGCACCACGCGCGCACAAGATGGTCGCTGCCGGCCTTGGAGGCCGAATAGGGCGAGTTCGGCGCATAGGCCGTATCCTCTGTGAACAGCCCGGTATCCCCGAGCGTGCCATAGACCTCGTCGGTTGAGATGTGGTGGAACCGGAACTTCTCCGGCTTGCCCCGCGCACTCCAATAGGCGCGCGCGGCCTCAAGCAGCGTGTAGGTCCCGACAAGATTGGTCTCGATGAAGGTTCCGGGGGCATCAATGGACCGGTCCACATGGGACTCGGCGGCCAGATGCATCACGCTATCGGGCCGGTGCTCGGCAAAGATCCGGTCAAGCGCGGCGCGGTCCAGAATCGACACATGCTCGAATGCATAGGCCGGGCTGTCGGCGACCTCGCGCAGATTGTCGAGGCAGGCTGCATAGGTCAGAGCATCGACATTGATGACCTCGTGACCATCGCGTATCGCCTGCCTGACGACGGCTGAGCCGATGAACCCCGCGCCGCCCGTGACCAGAACCTTCATGCCGCCACTCCTTCAAAGACAAACGGGCTCTCGAAGGCCGCAAAGCTTTGCGCAGCCAGGTCCTTATCGGAGAGGATCGCAGTGCCGATGTCTATCCCCCAGTCGATCCCGATGTCAGGATCATCAAATCGCACCGCGCCGTCGCAATCGCGCGCGTAGTAGTCTGTGCATTTATAGGCGACCTCCGTATCGTCCGTCAGGGTCGCGAAGCCATGGAGAAACCCCTTGGGCACCAGCAACTGCGCACCGTTTTCCGCGCTCAGTTCTTCCGCCACCCACTGACCGTAATGCGGTGAGCCGACCCGCGCATCGACGGCCACATCAAGGATGGTTCCGCGGATTGCGCGGACCAGCTTGTCCTGAGCCGCAGGTGGCGACTGAAAATGCAACCCCCTGATCGTGCCCTTCTGGCGCGACAGGGAATGATTGTCCTGCACGAAATCAAGGTCAAGTCCGGCGTCGGCCAGCGCCCTGCGGTTCCATGTCTCCGAGAAGAAGCCGCGATTGTCGCCAAACCGCTTCGGAGTGATCCGCAACACGCCCGGCAGTCCTGTCTCGGTAATATCCATGCGATCCTTCTGTCTCGTCCTGCAGATGCTTTGCACCCTGTTAGCGGCCCGGAGCGTGCCGGTCCAGATGGCCCGGGGGCGCGATCGCTCCCAACCGTGCGGATTGGCACAGGTGTGCTATTCCGCCCTATGCCTATCTGTGCCACAAGCGTAAACAAAGCCTTTAGCTGGACGTGATCGGTGAGAGAATGAAACTGCTGGTATTCGGACGCAGCGGTCAGGTGGCGCAGGAACTCGCAGCGCGAGCGCCTCATGCGACCTGCCTGGGGCGGAGCGAGGCTGACTTCGCGGATGCGGATGCATGTGTCAGTCAGATCGCGAGACATGCCCCTGATGTGATCATCAATGCGGCTGCCTGGACAGCGGTCGATGATGCCGAAACCGCCGAGGAGCTCGCCACCCAGATCAACGGCCACACGCCGGGTGCTCTGGCCCGAACGGCGGCCGACAGGAACATACCGTTTCTGCACATCTCGACGGATTATGTGTTCAACGGATCGGGCGACCAGCCCTGGAGCGAGGACGACACGCCGGACCCGATGAGCGCCTATGGCCGCTCCAAGCTGGAAGGTGAGCGGCAGGTCACGTCGGCGGGCGGCAGGACCGTCATCCTTCGAACCGCCTGGGTGTTCTCGCATCACGGCAGCAACTTTGTGAAAACCATGCGTAGGCTCGGCGCGGAGCGGTCTGAACTGCGCGTGGTCGATGATCAAACCGGCGGGCCGACCGCCGCAGGCGACATTGCCGAAACCCTGCTCACTATTGCCGCGGAACAGATCAAGCCCGGCGGCGCCACCGGAATTTTCCACTACGCCGGGCAGCCATCCGCAACCTGGGCAGATTTCGCTGAAGAGATCTTCCGGCAGTCGGGCATGAGCACGGGCGTGACGCGGGTTCCAAGCAAGGAATATCCGACACCGGCCCGGCGACCACAGAACTCCCGGCTTGATTGTAGCCGTCTGGAGCAGGCCTATGGCATCAGGCCACCCGACTGGCGCGCCTCGCTCGGCAAGGTGATTTCGCAACTGGAGAGCATACGTGCAGCGTAAAGGTATCATTCTGGCAGGCGGGTCCGGCACGCGGCTCTACCCGATCACCCAGGCTGTCTCAAAGCAGCTTCTACCACTCTACAACAAGCCGATGATCTACTATCCGCTGTCGGTCCTCATGCTGTCGGGGATCCGCGAGATCGCGGTCATCACGACGCCTGTCGATCAGCCTCAGTTCCAGCGTCTGATGGGCGATGGCAGTCAATGGGGCATCAAGCTGACCTGGATCGTGCAGCCCGAACCGGAGGGGCTCGCACAGGCCTATCTGCTGGCGGAGGAATTTCTCGACGGCGCACCATCGGCGATGATCCTGGGAGACAACATTTTCTTCGGCCATGACCTTCAGATGCTGGTGCGTGACAAGGCCGGGCAGCATGAGGGCGGGACCGTCTTCGGCTACAAGGTCTCCGACCCCGAACGCTACGGCGTGGTGGAGTTCGACAAGGATGACCGGGCCATCTCGATTGTCGAGAAGCCCGAGCAGCCCAAATCCAACTACGCGGTCACGGGCCTCTATTTCCTCGATGCGCACGCGCCTGAATATGCAAAGTCTCTGAAACCATCCAGGCGCGGAGAGCTTGAGATCGCCGATCTTCTGGCGGTCTATCTGGCGAAAGAGCAGCTGGATGTGCAGCGCATGGGACGCGGCTTTGCCTGGCTTGACACCGGCACCCATGACAGCCTGATCGAGGCGGGCGAGTTCGTGCGCACGATCGAGAAACGTCAGGGACAGCAGATCGGCAATCCCGAGGAGATCGCCTATTTCATGAAATGGATCGATGCAGATGCGTTGAGAGCGCTGGCGGCCCCCTATCTCAAGACGGAATACGGGAAGTACCTGTTGGGCCTGATCACTGATTGACCTTCAGTCCTCCGGCGGATCGACAGAAGCGTCCAGTGCCTCAAGCACCCGGACCGAGCCGTCCGGGCGAACCAGCATCGCAGACAGTTTACCGGAGTAGTAAGCGCCGGTGTCCACCTGAATGCGCCCGGAGACAAGCCGCGCTTCATCGGTGATGGTATGTCCATGGGCCACCCAGACGCCGTCACCGCGCGGCGTCGAGAGGAACCGGGCATGACCCCAGAGCAACGACTGATCGGTCTGTGCCTCCATGGGCAGACGGGGGTCCGCGCCGGCATGAACCACCCAAAGGTTGCCGCTGCTCCAGACGCTCGGGAGGTTCCGCAACCAGCGTTCCATGCTCGGACCAAGGCGGTTGTGCATCATCGAGACGACATTTCGGACAGGTCCGTCATCGGGCGACACACCGAAGCTCGCCATCGTGTCCAGCCCGCCGTTGAAAATCCACCGCTCCATGTATTCCGACGGATCATCGAGCCAGTCGAGCATCATGACCTCATGATTGCCCCTCAGGCAAACCAGCGCATCCGGTTTGGTCTTCTGCGTCTCGAAGAGCGTCCGCAAGACCGCCGCACCATCGGGACCCCGGTCAATGTAATCGCCGGTCAGCACCGTGACCGGGTCCTTAAGACCTTCCTCTCGGGTCACCGCAGTGATGTCATCCAGAAGATCTTTGAGAAGATCATGGCGGCCATGGACATCACCGACGACAAATGTCGGGCGCAAGGGAGCGGGGTGCCCCATATCCTGTTTCTTCACCAAACCGGCCAAACGACTTAAGAACTTCATGGGTTGGAAACTGAAGCGGTCGCCGCAGTTAGGCAAGACCTCATGCTGCTTCACGCATGAGTTGATTCTGGCCAAACCCATACCGGTCAAGAGGATGTGTTCTCTGTGCAAATGCGCACAACAGACCTTTCAAAAAAGGGAAAAACGGTTGCCAAACCGGTGTTTGCTGCGTATTTTCGATACTGTTAAGGTTTGGGGGCGTTATGAAGTTTTTTGGTATTGTGTTGTCAGCAATGTTGCTGATCGGCGGAGGTTCTGCTTCTGCCGCGACTTTTCCTACATTTGTGATCGACGGGTCCGCGTCAAGCATCGAGGTCGATTCGACCATAGATCGTTGCCGCGGCTGCGGGCTGACGGCTGAGTTCTCGGATGGTGTGGATGGCTGGTCCTGGACACCGGCTTCCGCGAACGAGAGCGTGAGCATCGACAGCCTGATTGACTGGTCATTCGATGGTGCCATTGGTTTTGAGTTTTTCGAGGTGGCGGTGACACTTGCTTTCTCCGCGCCCGATGTGGCCTCAAGTGCGACGGATGGCATCGCCGGGTATTTCTCGATCTTCGGCTTCGTCAATGGCGGCATTCTGACCTGGGCCGCTTCGCCTGCGGTGGAATTCGCTCAGGGCTCGATCCTCGATGTCGATCTTGATCCGCTGCATTTCCTCGGTTTCGGGCCATCCTCGCTGGAGCAGACAACCGGTGTGACCTTTACCGGCGCTCCGATTGTGGCGCTTGCCGCAGTGCCGCTGCCTGCATCGCTCCTGCTGATGCTTTCTGGCCTCGGCGCTCTGGTTCTGGTTGGTCGCCGCAGGAAGGCGGTTCCTGCCGCAGCCTGACGGGCCAGGACCCTTTCAGGTCTGAAAGATGCCGCTCCTCTCGGGCGGCATTTTTGTCTGTCAGCGGTCAAACTCCCGCCGCACACGGTCGGTGTCCGCTCCAAGCTCCGGGACCGGTCCGTATGTCGCGACCTCGCCCGGGACATGTGCACCGGGGGCCAGCAACTCGATCTCGCCCGCGCCTGTCTGAACTGCAATCAGATTGTGCTGAGGGTGGCCGATAAGGTCCTCCGGTTCGGTCAGGCGGCCAAAGGCAATCCCGGCGCGCTGCAGCAAATCTATGTTCTCATCGCGCGAACGTGCGGCGAGCGCGCTACCCACCGTCCGATCCACTGTCTCGCGATTTTCCACGCGGGCGGAGTTGGTCTCGAACCCACTGCGACTTTCCAGAGACGGATCCCCCAGCACGATATCGCAGAGCCTTGCCCATTCCCGCTCGTTCTGGATTGAGAGCAGAAGCGATTTTCCATCGCTGCACTCGAAGACCCCGTAAGGTGCAATTGTCGGATGCTTCAGACCGGCGCGCGAGGGCTCCTTTCCGCCATAGCGATATTGCAGATACGGCACGTTCATCCAGTCGGACATGGCGTGAAAAAGCGAGACCTCGATTGCCCGCCCCTCACCGGTCTTTCCCCGTCCGATCAGCGCCTGCAGGATCGTCTGATAGGCCGTCATGCCCGCAGCGATGTCACAGACCGAGACACCGACCCGCGCTGGCCCGTGTTCGGTCCCGTTGATCGCACTCAACCCGCTTTCCGCCTGTATCAGCAGATCATAGGCTTTCTGGTCCTTCGCCGGACCGGTCGTGCCATAGCCCGAGATCGAGCAGATGATCAGGCGGGGAAATGCGGCGCGCAGGGTCTCGACCCCGAACCCCATGCGCTCGATAGCACCGGGCGCAAGGTTCTGGATGAAGACATCCGCCGTCTCCAGCATGTTTCTCAAAAGCCCCAGGTCGGTCGGATTCTTGAGATCAAGACAGACAGACTCCTTGCCGCGATTGATCCAGACAAAATAGGCGCTCTGTCCTTTGACAAGTCCATCATAGCCACGGGCGAAATCCCCCTCGGGTCGTTCGATCTTGATCACCCGCGCGCCAGCATCCGCCAGCTTGCACGACGCATAGGGCGCGGCCACCGCATGCTCCAGCGAAACCACCAGAAGACCGTCGAGATCAGCCATGTTCATCCTCCCCGCTCCTTGATGTCATTCTGCCATCCGAATGCAAGCCGAAAGCCGCCCGAGCTTTACCGGAGGGCTCAAAGCGATAAGCTTGGCCCGCAATCGTCATGAGGGCCATGCATATGACCGACAAGGGCTCAGTTCCGTTCCGTCCGATGTTTCAACCCGGACCGGATCAGACCACGTATCGTCTGCTTGGGACCGAAGGGGTCGAGGTCGCTGATCTTGGGGGGCGGTCCTTTCTGACGGTGACGGCGGAGGCTCTTGCCCATCTGACGGCTACCGCGTTCGAGGACGTCTCGCATCTCTTCCGCACCGCCCATCTTCAGAATCTCGCCGATATTCTGGATGACCCGGAAGGGTCGGCAAATGACCGCATGGTTGCACAGGAGCTGATAAAGAACGCAGTGATCTCAGCCGCCCGTGCCTATCCTAGTTGTCAGGACACCGGCACCGCCATTGTCACCGGAAAGAAGGGGCAGGAGGTGCTGGTCTATGGCGACATGCAGGCCGCGATCTCGGAGGGCATTGCACGCACATGGGCCAGCCGGAACCTCCGGTTCTCGCAGATGGCGCCTCTTTCGGTCTTTGAGGAGGTGAACACCGCCACCAATCTGCCCGCGCAAATCGATATCGAGGCGACGAGCGGCCGGACGCTCGACCTGCTCTTCATCGCCAAGGGGGGCGGGTCGGCGAACAAGACATTTCTATATCAGGAGACCCGGCGCCTTCTGGAGCATGACCGGCTCATGGCCTTTCTGGATGAGAAGATCAGAACGCTCGGCACGGCGGCCTGCCCGCCTTATCATCTGGCAATCGTCATCGGCGGGCTTTCGGCCGAACAGACCCTGAAAACGGTCAAGCTCGCGTCCACCAAAGCGCTTGATACGCTGCCCACCTGTGGTGACGCGACAGGTCGCGCCTTCCGCGATCCGGTGCTGGAGGCAGAGGTGCATCAGTTGACGCAAGGCATGGGTTTCGGGGCGCAGTTCGGTGGCAAATACTTCTGCCATGATGTGCGTGTCATCCGCCTTCCGCGCCATGGCGGCAGCCTGCCGGTCGGCATCGGTGTCAGCTGTTCCGCGGATCGGCAGATCAGGGGACGGATTGATACCAAAGGTCTCTGGCTGGAGCGGTTGGAGACCGACCCGGCACGCTTCCTGCCGCAGGTCGAGAAAGTGGGCGCTGATCCGGTTCGCATCGACCTCGACAAGCCGATCTCCGAGATCAGGGTAGTACTTTCCGCGCTTCCGGTATCAGCAGCGGTGCTGATGTCCGGCACGATGATCGTGGCCCGTGACATGGTCCATGCAGAGATGTCAAAGCGGCTGGCGGCGGGGGAGAGCCTGCCGGACTACATGCGCGATCATCCGATCTACTATGCGGGACCGGCGAAAACACCGGCAGGCGAGATCTCCGGTGCATTCGGCCCGACCACAGCGGCCCGTATGGACGCCTATCTTCCTGAACTGCAGGCGCAAGGCGCAAGCCTGATCACCGTGGCGAAGGGGAACAGAAACGCCGTGGCTGTGCGGTCCTGCAAGACCCATGGCGGTTTCTATCTCGGCTCCATTGGGGGAGCCGCCGCTGTGATCGGGCGGGACGTCATCGAGGCGCTGGAGCCGATAGATTTCCACGACTTCGGGATGGAGGCGGTCTGGCGCATCAGGGTCCGCGACTTCCCCGCCTTTGTCATCATCGACGACAAGGGCGGCGACTTTTTCGACCCGAAACGATTGAAAGACGCCGTCAGGACACAGCCCTGAGCGACGCTCTGGTCGGCAGCATGATCACAGCCGAAAGCCCGCCACCGTCGCGGTCCACAAGGTCGATCTTGCCGCCATGGGCCTCGATGATCGACTTGGCAACCGGCAGGCCAAGCCCGGCCCCGTCGCCGTAACGCTCGGCTGCGTTTGATCCACGAAAGAACCGCTGGAACGCGTTCTGCTTGTCGGCATCCGTCATGCCGGGCCCGTTGTCCTCGACCGCGATCCGGTAGCCGTCCGGTGCCGGATCCAGCCTGATCACGATATCCGACCCACCATACTGGCGCGCATTTTCCAGAAGGATCAACAAGGCCTGACGGATACGCCCCTCGTCACATTGCAAGCTGGCCGAATTCAGATCGGTCACAACCTGCGCATTGCGCGAGCTTGCTCCGGCCAGAGCCTCTATCATCGGCACGATGTCCCTCTTGTTGATCCGCAGCCGTGTCTCACCCGCCTCATGGCGTGCGACGAAGAGCAGATCATCAACCAGCCGCGAGGTATGTGCTGCCGCATCGCGAACCACATTAAGGGCATCGCGGTAAGCTTCGGGCTCTTTCTCGCCGCGCAGGGCGATATCGGCCTCGCCCCGGATCACGGTCAGCGGGGTGCGCAATTCGTGGCTCACATCGGCCATGAGGCGTTTGCGGTTGGCCTCGGCGTATCGCACATCTTCGAGAAGTTTCTCCAGCTGTATCGTTCTGTCCCTGACGGTCTGCTCCAGATCCTCGTTGACGGATCGCAAAGTCGCTTCGCGCTGCCCGACCTTCTCGGCAAGCTCGTTCAGCGTGCGCGCCAGTGCGGTCAACTCGTCATCTCCGTCGGTCTTGATCCGGTGCGCGAGATCCCCGTTCGACATGCGCATCGCGCCGCCGCTGAGCGCCGTCATGCGTTTCTCAAGAAACCGGCGCAGCGCCAGAAAACTGCCCACCGAGCCCAGAAATGCCAGACCTCCGAAAAGTGCGGACAAATTGCGCATCAGCGACAGCATCCGGTCGGCGCTGGCGCGGGTTTCAGCGACCTCCTCGGCCTCCTCGGCAAGGGCCGCCTCGATCCGCTCCTGAAAATCGAGATCAATCTCGCTTTCCAATATCGTCGAAAGCTTTTCCCAGTTGCTGGCATCGTCGCCACTGAAATCACCTCTAGTGATCGACAGAAGTTCCGTGAAAATGGTCTCGATCTGCAACTCAAGAGCCGAGAGCGCGGCGAGTTCCTCGATCTCGTTCTCGCCTACAAGGTCGATCTCCTGACCGATCAGATCGCGGACCACGGCGATGTCTGCCCGGATCAAACTGATCAATTCCTCCTTGCGGGCACCATTGTCACGGCGACCGACAATCAACACATCGCCGAACTGCTTGAACAGCTGATAGGTATGGCTGGAAAGCTTCAGATTGGCCGAGTAAACCTGCGTCGCCAGATCCAGCCGCTTGAGATAGAAAGCGGCCTGCCGGGAACTCCAGACCGACAGGAGGGCTCCACTGATCGTCAGGGCAAGCATGAAACAGAAGAACAGACTCAACCGTGTTTCGAGTTTCAAAATCTACTCCTCTGGATCAGGCCACATGCCGGATACTGGCAAAATCTAGAGCGGGTCCCGGTTCCGACAATAGCCCGGACGCGGGTCCCGACGCCAGAAGCCTTCCGTCCTCCACATACCAGATCACATCCGCCTGCCGCGCAAGTGCCAGATCATGTGTCACGCAAAGCGTGGTTGCTTCGGTATCGCGCATCAGTTTGGCCACCAGATTGCGACCCTGCGGGTCGAGCGCATCATCGGGTTCATCCAACAGCAGCAGCTTTGGACTTGCGAGAGAGGCGCGCACCAGATGAACGCGACAGATCTCGCCCGAGGACAGGTTACGCCCGCCTTCCGCCAGCCGACCGTCCAGTCCTCCCAGACGATTAATCACATCTTGCAGACCGTAAGTCGATGCCGCCGCCAGGATTTCAGGATCAGGCACACGCCTTTGCTGACCCATCGTAAATGCGCGCCGCAGGCTGCCCCGCAGCAGGGGCGACCGTGGACCGACATAGCAGATATCCCGCCGCGAAACCTTGCGACCATTCAGCATCACCTGGCCCTGTTCTGCGCTGTCGAGACCCGCGGCCAAGCCGAGAAGTGTCGATTTGCCCGCTCCGTTAGGACCAATGATCGCAACTCTGGAGCCAACCTTCGCCCGCACCGTGATATCGCGCAGGGACGCGGCAGATACCTTTGTAAAGGACAGGCCGGTCTTCGGGGCCGTGGGGCGAGACCGCTTCCGGGGCGGGTCCTGCGCGATATCAAGCAGATCGCAGCATTTACCCCGGGCAACCTGCCAGGCGCGATACCGATCCCACACGCCCGCCAGCCTGTTGAGCGGCATGGCCAGGATCCCCAGCAGACCCAGCGATGCCGCAACCTCGGCTCCGCTCAGCCCGATCTGAAAGGCGGCAACCAGAAAGGCTGTTCCGGCAAAGGCCAGACAAATCTCGGGCACGGCAATCAGACCGGCGGCAATCGCAGCCCGTCTTACCGCCACCTGACGCAGACGGGTCGCCGTGCGGGAGAGCTTGGTTGCCTCCCGCCGGACGCGGCCCTGAAGGCGCAGTTCGGCGGCAACCGGAACGCGTTCGCTCATGTCACCGGCGATCCGTGCCCGCAGCTTGCGCAACCGACGATGCAGCGGGCTAAGCCCGATCTGAACGACGGCCATCATCAGAAACGCCGCAAGAAGTGCCACCCCGCCAATCGCCGCCAGTTGCGGGTTGAGCAACCAAAGCACCGCAAGAATGCCGGGAATAACGAAGCTGGCCGAGATGATGCGGACAACCCCGGCGCTCACCCACAGGCGGATGGCCGAGAGATCTCCGACAAACCGAAGCGACAAAGTACCGGACCGCCGTTGGGAAAGCATGCGCGGCGGCACTCTGGTGAGATGGAGAAAGAGGGTCTGTCGCAGCTCTGCCGCGAAGTGCTGACCTGCGTATTCGCCCGCGCAACGCTCTGCGACCCGAAGAAGTGCGATAAGGACACCCGATGCGATCAGGGTCGCCAAAGCGGCCTCGGGCATAGGGCCGTCACTGCTCAGTGCCGCAAAGACATCACGCGTCGCAAAGGCGGCGAAACCCGCGGCAATGGCCTGCACAATGCCAGCCAAAGCGATCAGCGCCAACGCGGGAGCGCGGCGCCGATCAGTTATCTTCGGAAAGGACGTCATGCCGCGATCTCGGTTGCCTCATCGGGCTGCGACATGATGGCGCCAAGGGCTGGCACCACGAAGGCCGGGTCGGTCAGCTCGTCTCGCGACAGCATCGTGATACCCGTCGCCGCCTCGACCTCGCGGACGGCCAGGGGCGAACGGGTGACCATGCCCGACACCGCAAAGGGCGCCATGCCGTAGCGGGCCATGACCGAGATGCCGCCCACTGCACCCAGGGCGTCAGGCGCAGCGAAGAGCACACCGTTCAGCCTGTCCTTTATCGGTCCGCCCTTCAGGATATCAGCCGTCTCCTGCTGGAAGACGCCATCGGCGAACTCCACCACGACAATGTCCGCACCACGCTTTGCGGCGGCACCGACGAGGGTCTCAAACCCCTGCTCAATCCGGCTCATCGGCATGCGGTAGGTGGAGGCCATGCCTGCATCCGTAAAATCGGATGCTGCAATGCCCGCATCCAGAAATGCGTTGAAATCCCCGAAGGCGCCGGTGCCGGTCGCCTTCACGCCCTCGACCCGGAAACCTGCCTTCTTCAGCCCATGCGCAAGGCTGACGGCTGCAGTTGTCTTGCCTGCATTCATCGAAGCCCCGAAGACGCCGAGCACCGTGACATGCGCAGGGATTCGCGCCTTTGGAACTGCATAGGAGGCGACGTTCATGACCGCCCCGTCCGCATCTGTCAGCAGGCCTATTGGGCGTATCCTGGTGGGTGCGGACATCCGTCCGTGACCCGCCTCCATCCGACCCAGCAGACCTCCACCCGCAAGGACATCGCATCCTGCAAGGTCAAGCTTGGCCGCGCCCTCGAACTGGTCAGGGGCGTAGCGATCACCGCAGACCATGACCACGGTATCTCCGGGATAGCTCAGCGCATAGCGTCCCTCGGCAAGCTGGATTTTCTTGTGCTGGCCGATTGACGAGATCTCACCGAGAACGACGTCGCCGGCTACGGCGCTGTCAAGCTGCGGTTGGAGACCCATCACATGTGCGCGGTTCACACGGCGGGTGGTGAACGCCCATTTGGCGGCGGAAAGATCCGGGATATTCGGGAACATTGCGGTTTTCATCAGAGTACCTCATCAGGGGGTTGGAGTTGATGACCCCACTTTGTCGGAGAGTGGCTGCCGCTGCCTGAAACCCGGATGAAGACGATCCGAACAGGGAATGAAAGAAGTATGAACAGCGACCGGTTGGCGGTGTTTCATTGTCAATCGGCGCGGGCTATCGTTCGGTGAGCTTGTTGTCTCAAACCTCAGGAGAGGGGATCAGATGTCTCATGTCTTCCCACGTCATACGAGATCCGTGCTGCCGATGGTCGGGCGAGGTGAGGGTGCCTATCTTTATGACACCGATGGCAAGGCCTATCTTGACGGCTCCGGCGGGGCGGCGGTGTCCTGTCTGGGCCACGGAGATCCCGCGGTAACGCAGGCCATCAAGGACCAGCTTGATCAGGTTGCCTTCGCCCATACCGGTTTCTTCACATCAGAACCCGCCGAGGCGCTGGCTGCCAAACTGATCGAGCACGCGCCCGACGGGCTCGACCGTGTCTACCTCCTGTCGGGCGGGTCGGAGGCGATGGAAGCCGCGTTGAAGCTCGCGCGGCAGTACTTCCTAGAGATCGAGCAGCCCCAGCGCCGCCATGTCATCGCGCGCCGGCAGAGCTATCACGGAAACACGCTTGGTGCGCTGGCGACTGGCGGGAACCTTTGGCGCCGCGAGCCGTTCTCGCCGCTGTTGATCGAAACACACCACATCGCGCCCTGCTATGCGTATCGCGGTCAGGCAGAGGGGGAAACCGAGGAGGACTATGGCCTGCGGGTCGCCAATGAGCTGGAGACCGAGATCGAGCGTCTGGGTCCGGATCAGGTTATGGCCTTTGTCGCCGAGCCTGTCGTGGGCGCCACCATGGGCGCGGTGCCCGCCGTTCCAGGCTACTTCCGGCAGGTCCGGGAGATCTGCGACAGATACGGCGTATTGTTGATCCTCGACGAGGTGATGTGCGGGATGGGCCGCACCGGGACACTCTTTGCGTGTGAAGCCGACGGGGTCAGCCCGGATATCTGCGCCATAGCCAAAGGGCTCGGGGCCGGATACCAGCCGATCGGCGCCATGCTCTGCTCGGGCAAAATCTATGAGGCGATCGAAACGGGAACCGGGTTTTTCCAGCATGGCCATACCTATATGGGCCACCCGACCGCCTGTGCGGCCTCTCTCGCGGTACTTTCACGACTGATCGATGATGACGTTCTGGGGCGGGTCAATCCGGTGGGAGAGGCGCTTATGGCACGTCTCAAGGACGCGTTCGGACAACATCCCCATGTGGGTGATATCCGCGGACGAGGGCTTTTTCTGGGTCTGGAACTGGTCGCGGACCGCGAGACCAAGGCCCCGTTCGATCCGGCAAGGAAAATCAACGCGCACCTGAAGAAGGCGACCTTCGCCGAAGGGCTGATCTGCTATCCAATGGGCGGCACCATCGACGGGCAGCGGGGCGATCACATCCTGCTCGCCCCGCCCTTCATTCTGGAAGATCATCAGGTCGATGAACTCGTGACCAAGCTCAGCACGGCGATGACCTCCGTCCTTGGTGCCATGTGATGTGCTGCCCGGCTGACGCCGAATGCCTCACGCGACTTACGGCCACTCGCGCAATGGCACTGTGCCAGCAGCGTTTCCATGCCAGTTCTCGACGCTCTCGGCTCCTGATTGTGGCACCTCCGAGTAGATTTCACCGACCGTAGAGGCCAGCCCGAGCCCAATGAGGGCGATCAGCAGGACCGACCCCGCGAGATAGAGATAGGACCTGTCGAATCCGGCTCTTTGTTCCTGATGAATGCGATGGGAATAGTCATGGTAGGTCATTGGTCTATTCTCCTCTTTCAAGATGATTTGAGTTTCTTCCTTCCCAAGACCTAAGGATTGTCCACGCATAACAAAAACGAATGTTTTTCAATTGAAACATCAGAGATTCTGATAGATGCAGTCTGCTGCCCGCCAATCCGATGCCCCGAAGGCCGTAAATCTCTCTTTTGGAACGCTTTTTCGGTGCCGAACCCAAACCGAATGATCCAACTCAATGGATAATTGTTGACTGCGCAAAGACCGATCGTGTCTGCTCGGGGCACGGGATCTCTCCTGACGGCTTTTCTGGGGCGGATCCCCAACCAGAAAGCAACCAACGGTGGGATATCATGTCATCAAAAATTGTTGTCGGGCTCGACGGAAGCGGTTCCGGTGACCGGGCTGTCGAATATGCCAAAACGCTGGCACGACAGATCGGCTCGTGTGAATTGATACTGGTCTATATTATCGAGTGGTCGCCCTTTTCCTTTCAAACGGCCGAAGAAAACGCTGAGCGGCACAAGCGTCGCGAGGAAGAAATCGAGGCGGCGCTCAACCGCATCGTCAATCCCACCATCGAGGCTCTGAAATCTGACGGACTCGAGGTCACCGGCATCGTAAAACACGGCGATGTGGCAGATCTTCTCGACAGAACCGCCGTCGAGACATCCGCCAGTCAGATCGTCGTCGCCCGCGCCTCTGACGCAGGCTTCGCAAAGCGGCTCTTTGGCACATCCACCGCAAATCTGGTCATGCATGCCAGCGTCCCTGTCACGGTCGTGGGGTGAGGAGAATGACAATGAACAAGATATTTTTCATGGCCCTGACCGGCCTTTTTGCAAGCACATTCTCGGCAAGCGCTCAAGAGGCGGGAGGCATCGATCAGGCTGTGAACGAGATGTTCGCAGCGGTTACGGGACCTTTCGTATCGCTGATCTTTGCGCCCTTCCCCGGCACGAGCTTTCCATGGATCGTGATGTGGCTGGTCGTTGCCGCCTCGCTTTTCACGGTGTATTTCGGGTTCATCCAGTTCCGGGCCTTCCGGCACTCGATCCAGCTGGTCAAGGGCGACTATTCGGACCCCAATGATGCCGGTGAGGTCAGTCACTTCCAGGCGCTGGCGACGGCGCTGTCGGGAACCGTCGGTCTGGGGAATATCGCGGGCGTGGCCGTAGCCGTGGGCATCGGCGGACCGGGAGCAACCTTCTGGATGATCCTGGCGGGCCTTCTGGGCATGGCTTCGAAATTCACCGAATGTACGCTGGGCGTGAAATACCGCAACGAGTACCCGGACGGTACCGTCTCGGGCGGGCCGATGTACTATATCTCCAAGGGCTTTGCCGAGAAGGGCGTGCCGGGTGGCAAGTTCCTTGCGGTCCTGTTCTCGATCTTCTGTATTCTTGGTGCGCTCGGTGGCGGCAACATGTTCCAGGCCAATCAGGCGCATGCGCAGATCGCGGGCATCGTCGGTGACTATCCGGGCTGGATCACCGGCCTGATCTTCGCAGCCGTGGTATTTGCGGTGATCGTTGGCGGGATCAAGTCGATTGCGAAGGTAACGGAGAAAGTCGTGCCGTTCATGGGCGTGCTTTACGTTCTCGCGGCCCTCGTCATCATCCTGATGAACTTCAATCAGATCGGCTGGGCATTCGGCCAGATCTTTGCAGGTGCCTTCACCGGGCTGGGCGTTGCAGGCGGCATGGTCGGTGCCCTCATCCAGGGCTTCAAGCGTGCCGCATTCTCGAACGAGGCGGGCGTCGGTTCTGCCGCTATCGCCCACTCGGCGGTGCGCACGAAAGAGCCGATCACCGAAGGCTTCGTCTCGCTTCTGGAGCCGTTCATCGATACGGTGGTGATCTGCACCATGACTGCACTTGTGATCACGATCTCCGGTCAGTTGATGGTCGACCCGGCAACCGGGAACTACATCCTGGATGGCGACACGATCCAGACCGTCGGCGGGACATCCGGTGTCGCTCTGACATCGGCGGCCTTTGCCACCGCGTTCAACTGGTTCCCGTATGTGCTGGCCATTGCGGTTGTGCTCTTTGCGTTCTCCACCATGATCTCGTGGTCGTATTATGGCCTGAAGGCGTGGACCTATCTCTTTGGGGAAGGCAAGACAAAGGAGCTGGTCTTCAAGATCATCTTCTGCATTTTCGTGGTGATCGGTGCGGCGGCCAGCCTTGGCCCTGTCATCGACTTCTCCGATGCCGCGATCTTTGCGATGGCAGTCGTGAACATCACGGCGCTTTACTTCCTGATGCCGGTCGTGAAGCGGGAGCTTGCCTCCTACATGAGCCGCCTGCAATCAGGTGAGATCAAGCGCTTCAAGCACTAGGTCAAACTGATCCAGACTTTGGAAGGGCCGCAGGAAACTGCGGCCCTTTCCTGTAAATGCGATCGGTCCCTCACTGCAGCGTGCTCGGAGCCCTGTGTTGAGTTCTGTGGGACATCGTGCAGCGCAGGAACATGCGCTTTATTGCAAGGCCGAAATCGGCCGCAAGGGCAGTCATCGCAGGCGCCAGTTCCGGTCGGGCGAGGAGACTGGCGAGAAGGATCGCGTCCTCCCGGTCACCCTCGGCTGCCGCCGCGACAAAGTTGGCAAAACAGGACTCGTCCGATCCAATGCATCGGCAACTGACCGAGTGGCGCATCATCGGGCGCCTGCCATGCACTGCGCAAAGATTGAGCAACTGCTCAAACGCGCTGAGCGCCTTTCGGCCCTGCGTGTTTCCCAGTGCGACCCGGAAATCATTCCAGACCTGTGCCTGTGCATCCGGTCCGTCGCACCAGAGTCGAAGATAGATGACCGCGCCCGCCTCCAGCGACGGGAGATCCTCGATCACACCGACCGGTGCGCCGCCCCGTTTTGCCATATCGCTGTTCATTTGGTGAGGATCAGCTTTCCTGCGCGGGTGATGCGAAGGGTGTAGATCTGGTTGCCCAGAACGATATGGGCCAGCCCCTCATCACCGGTCAGGCGCTCCGCGTCATGTATCGGCAGATCACGAACCGGTTTACGAGGCGCGTTGGTGGCGGATTGCAGGCCCATCAGCTTATCCTCTCGTGCTTCTCGAAATGGTCCAGAACCCATTCCAGGCTGAAACCACCAGTCAGCCCCGCTTCGTAAAAGACATCGAAAAGCTCACTGCGTCCGGGTTTCGATCTGGGCGGCGTCTGACGGCGTCTGCTCGGGAAAACAATCACATTTAGCATGGCTGAAGTCCTTTTCATCTTTCGATATCGGGCTTCCCAAAAGCGGATGCAGGGTGGCTGGACGAGATATAATTCTGAGTGAATCAGTCGGATTAGTCAACCTGACTTTTTTTGTCGGAATATGGCATTCGCGGTTGATGCGCGTCTCAGCGAGACTCTGCGAAAGGCGGGACAGCGCGGTCGCCGCCGCAGTTCGCAGCTTCCAACCTGAAGTCTCCGCAGCCGACGTCGCGGATCAGGACGCGCCAAGATCCAATGTTTTGGTCTCGTTATCGCGCGCAGCAGTGTCCGCTGCGTCAGCAAGTATCTGTGCCTTGAGCCCGTCTATCCCGGAAGGTGATACCGGAGCGCCCAGCGTCACGGCCTGCACGAAATGCTCCATCTCGGCGCGGTACGCGGCCGAATAGCGTTCGAGAAAGAACGGCTGGGTGGCGGCGCGGCGCAGTCCATCGCTATTGGAAAGCTCAACGGTGTTCTCCAGCACATTGTCGGCGCGCAACATGCCCGCGCTGCCATGAACCTCGACCCGCTGATCGTACCCATAGGTTGCGCGGCGGGAATTTGAAATCTGGCAAAGCTTCCCGCTTGCGGTCTTCAATGTCACGACGGCTGTATCGAAATCCCCTGCCTCTCCGATTTCCGGGTCGACCAGACAGGACCCGGCAGCGGTCAGCTCGACCGGATCCTCGCCCAGAAGAAACCGTGCCATATCGAGATCGTGGATCATCATGTCCCGGAAGATGCCACCCGACGTTCTGATGTAGCCGATGGGCGGAGGCGCGGGATCCCGCGACAGAATGGTGACCAGTTCGACACTGCCGATGACCTGATCGGCGATCTGGCGCTGAAGATGGGCAAAATTAGGATCGAACCGCCGGTTGAAGGCTGTCATGAAAGGAACACTGGCCTTGTCGATCGCCCTCAGACAATCCCGGATACGGTCAACCGACAGATCAACCGGCTTTTCGCAAAAGATCGCCTTGCCGGCGGCAGCGGCCGCATGGATCAGGTTATAGTGAGTTGTGGTGGGCGTGCCGATGATCACCGCATCGATGCCATCATCGGCCAGGATCGTGTCTGTATCCATGACCCTCGCCCCGAGCCGGGCACCCAGCGCCTCGGCCGCATCCGGGATCGCATCTGCCACGGCGGCAGCGCGGGCATTCGTCATTCCGCGCAGGGTTTCGCCATGGACCTGACCGATCCGACCACAGCCCATGATACCGATATTGAGCATGGATCAGCCTTTCAGATTGCGCAGAACCGGGCGGGTCGCGGCCACAATGGGGTCATGGGTATCCTTGAGGATCTCTGCCCGGTCAAACCGGTCAGGGTCCTTGTTAACCGCATCGCGGAGCGCTGCCCCGAACGCCATGCGCAGCTCCGTCCCGATGTTGAACTTGCAGATACTGGTGCCCTTTGCGAGCCGTTGACGCTGCTCCACCGGGACACCGGATCCGCCGTGGATAACCAGTGGAACAGAGGTCGCCGCCTGTATTTCGGCAACCCGTTTCTCGTCCAGACCGCCTTCCTTGTTCTGCTGCAGATGGACGTTGCCGACCGAGATCGCCATTGCATCGACACCGGTCTCCCTGGCAAAGCGCCCGGCCTCCGCAGGGTCGGTCCCGTTGGAGCTTTCGCCGCCCGAGTAGCCGACAAAGCCGATCTCTCCCTCACAGGAAATCCCAGCATCATGAGCCATCTGCGCTATCCGGGCTGTCTCCTCGATATTCTGATCCAGCGCCTTGCGCGATCCGTCGAACATCAGCGAGGTGAAGCCGCAATCCAGCGCCTCGACACATTCTTCATAGGTGTAGCCATGATCCAGATGCGCGACGACAGGGACGCTTGCCGCTTCGGCCAGATGGCGGAACATCTTGCCCAGAACCGGCAGCGGTGTATGCGCCCGACATCCCGGCCCGGCCTGCAGGATCACCGGGCAGTCCTCTGCCTCGGCAGCCGCCACAAAGGCCCGCATGTCTTCCCAGCCGAGCGTGACGAGACCGCCAACCGCATAGCCGTCGCGCAAGGCAGGCTGCAGCACATCTGAAAGGGTGACGAGGCTCATTTGAACTTGGCAATCATGTCCTTGATCCCGGGAATGGTCTCGATCTGATCCGCGTGCGATGGCTGGAAGAATTGTACCAGGGAACGCTGTGACAGCCCACCCAGAATGGTGAAGTAATACATCTGATACCCCGGCAACACCGCGCAAGGGTGATAGCCGCTGTCCAGACAGATGGTCGACCCGTCAACCAGATGATAGGCATCACCCGGCTTGCCATCCTCGCGCTGCAACATCTGCACACCCGAGCCGTGTTTCGGCTTGAAGCGGAAATTGTAGGTTTCGTCGTGACGGGTCTCGATCGGCAAACGGTCAGTGTCGTGCTTGTGCGACGGGAAACCCGACCAACCCCCCTCACCAACCGTGAAGAGTTCAGAGACCAGGAGGCGGCCGACCTTGTCGTGATACTTGGTCCCCAGGATATGCTTGATCTTGCGATGGGTCTTGGTCTCGTCCGAGCCGTATTGTATCAGATCGAGCTCGTCCGAGCGCACCGCGAAGACATCCAGAACCTTGTCATATCGCGCACCGGCGACAAACACTTCTGCCTCGTCCGAAGTGCACACCATCGTGGCGCGGGCGGCTGTGGGCACGTAGACGCCCTCCGGTTCGCCGTCCCAGACGTCTTCACCGCGCTGACCGATGCCATCCGCCCTGAAACCCTCGACATCGATATCGACGGTGCCGGTCGCGGGCACAATGCAGGTCTCATAGCCCGGCACCTCGTACTCAAAAGCCTCGCCACGCGACAGCTTGACGATGTTGAAATAGTTGAGCGGCACCGTTGCATCGTCCACATCGACAATCGGTTTGTTCTGGTTATCAAACGGAGCGATATGCATGGATTGTGTCCTTCAGGCCTGCGTGGGTCCGGGATGACCGGACAGGAACTCATCAAGGGCGGCGCGGTCCGGCATGGCAGGCGCGCAGCCCGGCTTGGAAACTGTGACGGATGCACAAGCAGAGCCGCGAAGAATGGCCTCTCGCAAGGGGAGGTCCGTGGCAAGTCCGGTCATGAGCCCCGCCATGAAGCTGTCACCGGCACCGGTGGGCTTGAGCGCCTCGACGGGATAGATCCCGGTGCGGATCTCTTCGCCGCCCGCAAAGGTGACGGCCCCCTTTTCGCCCATCTTGTAGACGACAATGGCAGCAGAGGTCGCGGCGATCTGCCGGGCCTTGTCGAGCCCGCGGTCGATGTGCCCGGCCATGAACCCGAACTCCTCGTCATTGCCGACAATCATGTCACATTCGGCAGCCGCCCGGCTGAGCACGTCCTCGGCCACCTGAAGGGACGGCCAGGAATAGGGCCTGTAATCGACATCGAAGATAATCGGCAGACCGGCCTGTTTCGCCAACCTGAAAGCCTCGAACGTCGCACCGCGCGACGGTTCTGCCGCAAAGACCGTGCCTGCGGTGATCAGTGCGCCGAAACGGCTGTAATCCACCGCGCGGACGTCATCGACGCTCATCTCGAAATCGGCCGCGCCATTGCGGTAGATCACCGACTGATGCCGCTCCACCCGGCTTTCATAAAGCGCCAGGGAGTTTCGAAACTCGCCGCCGACCGGTGTCACATAAGTCGTATCGACGCCGTAGTGCCTGAGCCTGTTGACGCAAAACCGCCCCACCGCATCGTCAGAGACCCGCGTGACAAGGGCAGCCTTGCCCCCCAGTTTGACGATCCCCGCGCCGGTATTGGCCGATGAGCCGCCGAGATCCGCATGAAAGACCTCCGCATCCTCTGTCGCGGTGCCCGGCGGGTCCGGGAAGAGATCCATTCCGGCCCGGCCAACGATAACGAAATTGTTGGTGCGGATGCCGTCGAGAAGTACATCCATGCTCACACACCCTTGCGCTGGCGGACCCGCGCGCTTTCGGTGTCTTTATGAGCCGCGGTGACGCTGGCGTGTTCGGACACATGTGGCGTGCCGACCTCCCACCAGGTGTGACCCTCCTGCGTCCAGCCTTCATAGGCATCGACTTTCATGGCGATCACATAGGTCCGGTCCGCGGCCTTGGCCCGCTCGAACGCCGCCAGAAGCTCGTCGGGCGAACGCACCGTCTCGGCCAGCGCCCCCATGGAGCGGGCATGCGCCTCGAAATCCACCCCAACCTGCGTCGTCGCCGTGGGCGTGTCCGAGATCAGGTTGTTGAAGCTCTCGTTTCCGGTGTTGTTCTGCAACTTGTTGATGACCGCAAAGCCGCCATTGTCTAGGACGAGAACGATCAGCTTCTTGTCTGTCAGAACCGAGGAGTAGATGTCCGAGTTCATCAGCAGATAGGACCCGTCGCCGGTGAAGACGATCGTATCCTTCCCAGGCTCTATCTCTGACTGGGCGATCCGTGCGCCCCATCCGCCAGCGATCTCGTATCCCATGCAGGAGAAGCCGAACTCGACATCCACCGTGCCGATATCAAGCGTGCGCCAGTTCGCGGTGATCTCCGCCGGAAGCCCCCCGGCTGCGGCAACCACCCGGTCGCGCCGGTCACAGGCGGCGTTCACGGCACCAATCGCCTGCGCATAGGAGGCCGGGCCATTGCCGATGCGGGTATTCTCGGCCACGTATGCGTTCCACTTCTCGCGTTCCGCCTGAGCCTCTTTCATCCAGTCTGACGGGGTCTTGTAGGTATCCAATGCACGGGACAGATCATCGAGACCCAGCTTCGCATCGCCGACAACGGTCGTGGACATATGCTTGGCCGCGTCATGCCGGGCCGCATTAAGACCGATGATCTTCGCGTCCATCGCGAAAGCCGTCCAGGAGCCTGTGGTGAAATCCTGAAGCCGCGTTCCAACCGCTAGAATGACATCCGCCTGTTCGGCAATCGCGTTGGCTGAGTTTGATCCGGTAACACCCAGCGGCCCGATGTTGAGCGGGTGATCGTTGAGCATGTTGGCCCGCCCAGCTATTGTCTCCACCACCGGGATGCCGGTGCTCTCGGCCAGGGACGTCAGCTCTGCCACGGCACCTGAATACTGCACGCCACCACCCGCGATGATCATCGGCCGTTTGGCCGAGGACAGAAGCGTTGCTGCTGCAGCAACCTCATCCACATCGGCACGCTGGCGACGAATGTGATGAACACGCCTCTCGAAAAGACTGACGGGATAGTCATATGTCCAACCCTGCACATCCTGCGGCAATCCGATGAAGGCCGGTCCGCAATCGGCCGGATCAAGCATGGTGGCCAGCGCCGCCGGCAGCGACTGGATGATCTGCGCCGGGTGCGTGATCCGGTCCCAGTAACGGCTGACAGCCTTGAACGCATCATTCAGGCCCAGCGCCGGGTTTCCGAAATGCTCAAGCTGCTGGAGAACCGGATCCGGCAACCGCGTCAGGAACGCATCGCCACAGAGCATCAGCATGGGCAGGCGATTTGCGTGCGCAAGCGCAGATGCGGTCACCAGATTGGCCGTTCCGGGACCCGCACTCGCGGTGCAGAACATGAACCGGCGCCGCAGATATGTCTTTGCATAGGCCGCCGCGGCAAAGCCCATGCCCTGCTCGTTCTGACCCCGATAAAGCGGCAGCACATCGCGATGATCGTAAAGCGCCTCGCCCAGACAGGTCACGTTGCCATGTCCGAAAATCCCGAACCCGCCGCCGCAGATGCGGGTTTCGACGCCGTCGATCTCGATGAACTGATTTGCCAGATACCGAATAATGGCCTGCGCGGTTGTCAGCGTCACGGTTTGATCTGGCTTTCCCATCTGGCCTCCCCTTGTCTGCCGCTTTTTGAGCTTGGCCACGATTGGTTATTGACCGCGGGCATGGAACAAGGATATCAAAATTGCAACCGGTTGCAACAGGTTTTTGGAAGGACAGACCATTGGCTGAGATAGGGATCGGCATCGTCGGCGGTGGTTATATGGGCAAGGCCCATGCTGTCGCATTCTCTGCTGTCGGCGCTGTGTTCGACACGCATCTCCGCCCCCGGCTGGAGATGGTATGCGCATCGTCGGACGCCTCAGCCGAACGTTATAGATCCCAGTTCGGCTTCAAGCGCGCCACCGCCGAATGGCGATATCTTGTCAGTGATCCGGCGGTCGAGGCCGTGGTGATCGCCTCTCCTCAGGAAACTCACCGGGACATCGCACTCGCAGCCTTCACGCTTGGCAAACCGGTCCTGTGCGAAAAACCGCTGGGGGCTTCGCTTGAGGACTCTCTCGCCATGGATCAGGCGGCCCGTGACAGTGGCGTCGCCAATATGGTCGGCTTCAACTATATCCGCACGCCGGCCTCTCAATATGCGCGCCAGTTGGTGGCCGAGGGGCGGATTGGCGACGTCACATGGTTTCGTGGCGAGCATACCGAGGACTTCCTGGCCGATCCGAACCTTCCGGGCGGTTGGCGCATAAGGGGTCAGGCAAATGGGACCATGGGCGATCTCGCTCCGCACATGATCAATGCGGCCCGAGCGCTGATCGGGCCGATCACGAGCCTCTGCGCATCGGTTGAGACCGTGCACCCCAAACGCGGCGATGAAACCGTCACCAATGACGATCAGGCCCAGATGATGTGCCGTTTCGAAAACGGGGCTCAGGGCCATCTCTTTTTCAGCCGCACAGCCACCGGCCGCAAGATGGGCTATGCCTACGAGATCCACGGCACCGCCGGGGCAATCCGCTTCGATCAGGAGGATCAGAATGCACTCTGGCTCTATACCATGGAAGGGCCGGAGGCCGAGCGAGGGTTCCGCAAGATCCTGACCGGCCCCGCGCATCCCGACTTCCTGCCGTTTTGTCAGGGGCCAGGCCATGGCACGGGCTATCAGGATCAGATCATCATTGAAGCCCATGATTTCCTGCGTGCAATTGAGACCGGCAAGCCGGTCTGGCCGACCTTTGCCGAGGGGCTGGAGGTCAATCGCATCGTCACCGCCGCACTGGACTCAAGCGACAGGCAGGCGTGGGTCAACGTCACGGACTATTAACGAAGAAAGAAGACCATCATGATCAAGATCGGGAATGCCCCCTGTTCCTGGGGTGTGGAGTTCGCAGACGATCCTCGCAACCCGGCATGGCGCAGGGTGCTGCAGGAAAACGCGGCTGCCGGATACTCCGGTATCGAGCTTGGGCCAGTCGGCTTCATGCCGGAAGACCCCGCCATTCTGGCCGAGGCGCTTGATGAGTTCGGGCAGGAACTTGTCGGCGGTGTTGTCTTTCGCCCCTTCCACAATGCCGCCAAATGGGATGACGTCATGGACGGTGCGGTGCGCACCTGCAAGGCGCTTCAGGCCCATGGCGCAAAGCATCTTGTGCTGATCGACAGCATCTCGCCCCGGCGTGCGCCAACGGCAGGTCGGGCGGGCGAGGCCGAACAGATGGACAGCGCCGAATGGGCTGCCTTTCGGGACCGCATCGCGAGCATTGCCCGCCTGGGGGCCGAGGACTACGGGCTGACGGTTGGCATCCACGCTCATGCTGCGGGTTTCATCGACTTCGAGCCGGAGTTGGAGCGTCTGCTGGACGAGGTCGATGAGAGTATCCTGAAGATCTGCTTCGACACCGGCCATCATTCCTATGCTGGGTTCGATCCGGTGGCCTTCATGAAGCGGCATATGAGCCGCATCAGCTATATGCATTTCAAGGATATCGACCCGAAGGTGAAGGCAGAGGTCGTGGCCAACCGGACTGATTTCTACGAGGCCTGCGGACAAGGTATCTTCTGCAATCTCGGCGACGGCGATGTCGATTTCCCAAAGGTCCGGCAGGTTCTTCTGGATCACGGCTTCGAAGGCTGGTGCACGGTCGAGCAGGATTGCGACCCGTCAGGCGACACCTCGCCCATCGATGATGCGAAGCTGAACCGCAGCTACCTGAAATCCATCGGCTTTGAAGGGGCCTGAGCATATGTCGAAACTGAAATGGGGCATGATCGGTGGTGGCGAAGGCAGCCAGATCGGCCCGGCCCACCGCCTTGGCGCGGGTCTTGACGGCCTTTTCGAGTTCACCGCCGGCGCACTTGATCACCGCCCCGATCAGGGGATCGACTATGGCCGCAGGCTTGGTCTTGGCGACCGCGCTTATGGCAGCTGGCAGGACATGCTGGAGGGGGAACGCAAGCGCGACGACCGGATTGATCTGGTGACCGTGGCAACCCCCAACGCCACTCATTTCGAGATCACCAGGGCCTTCCTTCAGGCAGGCTTCAACGTGCTTTGCGAAAAGCCGATGACCATGACAATCGATGAAGGCGAGGAGATCGTGGAAATCGCCAGCAAGACCGGCAACATCTGCGCCGTGAACTATGGCTACACCGGCTACTCGCTGGTCCGGCATATGAAGGCGATGGTTGCGCGTGGAGATATCGGCAAGGTGCGGCTGGTCAATGCTGAATTTGCCCATGGGCACCACGCGGACGCGACCGATGCCGACAACCCGCGCGTGCGGTGGCGCTATGATCCCGCACAGGCCGGCGTCTCGGCACAGTTCGCGGATTGCGGCATTCATGCACTGCATATGGCAAGCTTCGTGACAGGTCAGGAAGTGACCCGGCTGAGCGCCGACACGGTTTCCTGCATCGACGTTCGTACGCTGGAAGACGATGCCATGGTCAACTTCCGGATGGATGGCGGAGCGGTCGGGCGGCTCTGGACCTCGTCGATTGCCATCGGACGCCAGCACGGCCTCGCCATTCAGGTCTTTGGCGAGACCGGCGGGCTGCGCTGGAGTCAGGAACATCCCAACCAGCTCTATTACATGCCTCTGGGCCAGCGCCTTCAGGTGATCGAGCGCGGAGAAGCCAATCTCTCACCCGAAGCGGACCGCACCACGCGCGTCACCATCGGTCATGCGGAGGGAATGCCGCTGGCATTCGCCAACATCTATACCGATCTGGCCGAGGCGATCAGCGCCCGCAAGGAGGATCGTGTGATGGATGCGGCGGCCAACCTCTATCCCAGGGCCGAGGACGGACTGCGCTCCATGGCAGCAGTGTTCGCGGTGGCGGAATCAGGCAAGCAGAACGGTGCGTGGCTGGACGCCCGCCCGCCGATGTTCCGCTAGGAGCCGACCGGTTGGCGACCCCTCAGGGCAGGGGTCGCAGCGTGCCGCGCTCTACGACATGGCAATCGAAAAGGCGCGCCTCAGGCGCGCGGTCGCTGTTCTGCACGATTGCTGCAATCAGCTCCAACGAGGATTCGATGATATGGCCGATCGGGTTGTGGATGGTCGTCAGGTTGATGTTGTCCCACCCGGCCATTTCCATGTCGTTGAGGCCGATGATCCCGACATCGTCGGGTACCTTGCGCCCCGCCGCCTGAAGCGCGGAGAGTGCGCCGATTGAAAGAACATCATCACCGCAGAAATAGGCCTCTGCCGGTGGTTCTTTGAGCAGTCGCTGCATCTCGCGCAAACCGGCATCAAAGGAGTATGCGTCGGCATAGCTTGTGCTGACTGTCACCTGTGGTGTCGCTTCAAGCTCGCTCAGGAAACCCTTGGCCCGGTCCTGGGTCGAGGTTGCATCCCTGGGGCCGCCCAAAAATCCGACGGAGGCATATCCCCGCGCGACAAGCGTCCGCGCAGCGATCCGCCCCGCTTCGATATTGTCGATCCCGAGCACATCCACTTTCGGGTTCGGCGCGTGCCGCCCAAAGGAATGGACCACCGGAACCCCGGCAGTATGAAAGGCCTCCGCAAAGCTTTCGGGCAGGGTCGAGGAAGCGACAATCACACCATCGACGGAATACTGACGCAACATGCGGACCGAATTCTCGGCATCGGTTTCATTGGTCAGATTGACCAGAAGCGGGCGCAGGCCACGCTCCTGCAAGCCACGGGTGAAGAGGTCGAACACCTCCAGAAAGATCGGATTATGGAAGTTGTTCGAGACAAGACCGATCATCTTGGTGCGGCCCGTGGTCAGGGACGATGCGAGCGCGTTGGGGCTATAACCCAGATCTGCCGCAGCCTTTTTGACCTTTGCGCGGGTCTTGGCGGAGACGGATGCACCCTCAGTATAGGTTCGTGACACGGCAGAGCGCGAGACACCGGCCAATTCGGCCACGTCCTTCAGCGTCACTGACATGGATCCCCCTTTTGTTGCGCTATTTGCTGTCGGCGTCGGTGTCGTTGTCCTGACCGGAATAGTCAATGGTGGCAAAGCGCCAGGCCGCCACAACGCCGACACCCACAAACATGCAGCCCCACATGGGCGCGCCGCTTGCAAACTCGTTCAAACCCCAGCCCACCGTCACCACGACCACCGCAACGCGGATCCATATCGGCGCAAAGAACGGATCAGTGAAATCAAACAGCTTCATGCGGCGCCGGCATACTCCGCACCGGTCTTGGCTCCGGTGATGTAGGCAACCACATCCTGACCGTCCGTGTCCTCCTTGTTGAGATTGGCCACGATACGACCCCGCCGGAAGACGATGATCCGGTCTACCAGATCGAACACCTGCCGCATGTTGTGGCTGACGAGGATCAGGCTCTCGCCGCTTTCCTTCAGCGTGCGGATGATCTCCTCGACCTGGGCCGTTTCCTGCACGCCAAGGGCGGCAGTCGGCTCATCCATGATGGTCAGCTTGCTTGGAAAGGTCGCCGTGCGCGCAATAGCGACGCACTGACGCTGACCGCCCGACATGTTACGGATCGAGTTGTTGAGATTAGGGATTTTCACGCCTGTGCGCATCAGCCCCTCTTCAGTCGCCTTCCGCATGCCGCGACGGTCCAGAATGGAAAACGGACCAAGGTTGAAGAGCACTTTCTCCCGCCCCAGAAACAGGTTTGACGGCACGTCCAGATCGTCGGCCAGCGCGAGGTTCTGAAAGACGGTTTCGATGCCGGCCTCCCTGGCCGCCAGCGGTCCGGGAAAGCTTACCTCCCTGCCATCGAAGACGACCTTGCCCGCCGTGCGCTGTTCCACCCCGGTGATCTGACGCACGAAGGTGGATTTCCCGGCCCCGTTGTCGCCCATGATCGCCACATGCTCACCACGCCGGATTTCGCAGCTCGCATCCTGCAGCGCATGCACACCGCCGTAGTGTTTCGTCAGACCCTCGACCTTGAGGATGGTTTCCTGTGTGTCGTTCATCTCGGGTCTCCTTATCTGGCCATAGCGCGCTGCTGGCGCCACTGGTCGAGCACAACCGCACCCACGATGATCGCGCCTTTGACGATCTCCTGATAATAGGCGTCCAGCCGCAGGAAGATGAAACCGGACAGGATCACGCCGAGGATCAGCATCCCGATTGTGGCCCCAAGCACGGATCCACGGCCTCCCGACAGGGACACACCGCCGATCACCGCCATGGCGATGGCGTCAAGTTCGTACATCACACCCATGCCGGTCTGTGCCGTCTCCTGTTTGGAGCTCAGGACAATGGCAGCAAGGCCCGCCAGAATACCCGCAATCGTGTAGACTAGGATCTTGTGGCGCTCGACCTTGATGCCCGACATCCGGGCGGATTGCTCGTTCGAACCGATCGCATAGGTGTGCTTGCCATAGACCGTATACTTCATGATCAGTCCGAACAGGACTGCTATGAAGAGGAAGATATAGACCGGCATCATGCCCGCGCCGATGATCTTGTAGCTTTCGGTCGGGAAGGACAGCGGGTTGCCGTTCGACCACCACAAGGCAACACCGCGTGCCGAGAGCAGCATTCCCAATGTTGCGATGAAGGGCGGAATGCGGGTCACCGCAATCAGAAAACCGTTGATAAACCCCGCGAGGGCGCCTGCCGACAGGCCGACCATGATCGGCACCAGAACCGGCAGATCCACCCATCCCTGCTCCAGAAACAGGGCCCTTGGGTTGGGATTGCCGTTCACTTCAGAGGCTTGGGCGAAGCTCATCGTGACCATCGCAACCGCGCCCAGAACCGAGCCCGAACTGAGATCGATGCCCCCCATGATGATCACCTGCGTCACGCCGATGGCAATGATCCCGATGATCGAAAACTGCAGGATCATGATCTTGATCCGCTGGATGTTGAACAAGGTGTCGATCCGGTCAGAGGTGTTGAACAGGAAGCTGTTATCCACCATCCACCAGCCGAGGATCTCGAAGATGACCACAATCAGGATCAAGGCGAGGAATACGTTCAACTCGGTCGGGACTGATCGTTTCTTTGCATCGAAGGTGAGCCCTCCGACACCGTGTGCCGTGTCTGACATATGCTGGATACCCGTGTTTGTGTTACCCGTCTAAAGCCGGTTTCGCGACGGGGAGGCGCTCATGACAAGCGCCACCCCACCGCTCATTGTAGCCACATGATGGTGGATATGCCTAGTTGGCGCTGAGGAAGTCGCCAACATTGTCAGGTGTGACGAGGATGAACGGAATGTAGACCTTCTGATCCACATCCTCGCCTGCTGCCAGCGACAGCGCGGCTTTCAGAGCGCCGGAGCCCTGACCATTCGCATCCTGAAAGACGGTGACATCAAGCTCGCCCGCCTGCATCGCAACCAGCGCATCCTGTGTCGCATCGACACCGGTCACAACCACATCATCCATGGAGATGCCGGCAGCTTTCAGGGCCTGGATCGCACCGATGGCCATTTCATCATTGTTCGCGAAAACAACATTGAAAGGCTCACCCGAAGAGATCCAGTTGGTCATCAGGTTCTGGGCCTCATCACGGCTCCAGTTGGCGGTCTGCTCGTCCACCAGTTCGATGAAATCGCACATCGCGATCCCGAGAATGTCACGGACATCCTGACTACGCGCAACAGCGGCCTGGTTCGAAAGCTGACCCATCAGCATGTAGCCACGGGCACCGCCACCAAGACCGGCTGCGCGAAGCAGCTGGCAGGCTTCAAATGCGGCCAGCGTGCCGGATTCGATCTCGTTGGATGCAACGAAGGCCTGATTGTCGGGCAGCGTATCGACATTGATCGGCTCGCGGTTGACATAGACCAGTGGCACACCGGCTGATTCCGCAGCGGACGACATGGCTTCGGTTGCCGACGTATCGACCGCATTGATGATGATCGCATCCACGCCGGAGGCGATGAAGTTGTTGATCTGGTCAAGCTGGCGCGCAACATCGTCACGGGCATCTTCGATCTGAAGCTCGACGCCGTCCATGCTGGCCGCTGTCTCTTCCATGCCGTTGCGCAGAACGGTCAGGAAGTTGTCGTCAAACCGGGCCATCGAGACGCCGATATTCTCTGCCAGTGCCGACGTCCCCATGAGCGCCGCGAGGCCAGTGGCCAAAAGTATTCTTTTCATGTTTTTCCTCCCAAGGATCGTGCCCGGCGCACGGTGAATTGATACCGGGACCTCAATTCGAGGTATCTGTTTCAGGTCTCCCATCTATGCCGGTTCTCCGACCAGATGCGAGGCGATGAATGTCATTGATCCGGCAAGCGCTTCTGCCGGATGTGTCAGTTGATGAATTTCAGGGGCAAACGCCTCGAAAGAAGCGACGCCTTCGTAACCTGCATCCGCAAGCTCCCGAAGCTGTACGATGTTTCCGAGCCTGTCACTTTCATCCACCAGAACTCGGTGCAGGTCTGTCATCTGCCCGGTTGCCGGTGCTGGATCACTGACCCCCGAGACATGCACGAGACCGGTCAGCTCCGCGCAGATCCGATCTCCGCCTGCAAGATGATGATGGAACGTGTCGTGGATGATGCTGAAACAGGTCGGCCGGCCCAGATCGTTCAGAACGTCTATGACGTCATCCTTGTAGCGCAGGCTGCTGTTTTTAAAGCCCAGCGGCTCGATCAGTCCTAGAAGGCCGTGATCCTCCAGCATCGGCTGCAATTGCCCGAGCGCATCTTTCAGGGCGTTTCTCTGATCGGCCCGGTCAACCCTGCCGGCGCAGACCTTCGGGATCAGCGCAACACCTTCCGCCCCGCAGGCCACCGCAAGGCGCATCAGGTCGAGCGCGTCCTCTGTCCGGTCCCGAAGGGTGTCATTGAATGCCTTGACCTCGGCAAGCGCAAGGATGCGCAGCCCCTTGCTGTTGGCCATGTCCCGGATCAATTCGGGGGCTTCACCATCAAACAGCGGACGTCCCAGGTCGTTGCGAAACTCCACGCCCGCACATCCCAACTGCCCTGCGATATCCAGCAATTCAAGCGCCCGGCATCCGGGCACGGTCATGTGGTTGAGGCCGACAGGCAGCATGATTGACGTGAGTCCTCCCGTGGTTTTTCGACTCACTCTAGGCGGCAGTTCGACTTTTTGCAACCGGTTGCATAAATTTAATGCCTGCACCCCAAGCGGCGGGAGATGCCGGTTGGGGTCAGGCACTTCGCGAACACATCACCTCGACATCAGGGGCAGTCGGGGGACCTACGCTCGCTAAGCAGCGGTGGATGATACAGCGCTCCAGACATGAGCTGGTGTGTTCTTCTCCAGGTATCGCTGGATTGTCGAGATTGTGGAGTAGAGCGCGTCGCAATGCACACTGGGCGTATCGAAGTCGATCCCGTTGAACCGGTGCGGAAGGTAGCCGCCGCCGCAGATATCAAGAACCGGACAGCCCGCGCATGTCTCGCAGACACCCGGCGTCACACCGCATTGCGATCTGAACTGCGCCTCCAGACTGCGGTTCTCAAGGCTGCCGCCTGTCACGGTCTGATCCTCGCCGCAGATATGAAGGACATCAAGCAGCTGATAGGAGCCATCGCTTTCCACAACGATGATCCAGTCGACACCACCGCCAAAGGCATCCAGTTCCGGCGACAGACCGATGAAGCTCCGCATCATGTGCTCGAAGATACGCAGATGGAACTTGGGGTCATCCAGAGCGGTCCAGGCGTCGAACGCATCGCTGAGAAACCGGATCAGCTGGTCCTGACTGAAATCGGGCAGATGCGAGGGCGGCGTGACATGGGTGGCGTCGGGCAGCAGGAGATCGAAATCTTTCACTTCAAGATCGTGAAAATAGCGCACGATCTCTCCGGCATCGGCACCCGGATCAATCACCGCTAGAACACCGCCGAACATGCGCCGCCATTCGGGGCGCGAGAGCGACAGCCGGATAGCGCGTTCTGTCGCCGCATGCGATCCCCGCCCGGCATGATCCGGCCTGAAACGATCATGGACGGCCTTGGGCCCGTCACAGCTGATCGACCAATGGACCTTGTTCGCGGCAAAAAGCGCACACCAGTCCTCGTTGAGCAGCACTCCGTTGGTCTGAAGGCAATACGTCATGCGATTGTCGGGAAATACGGCGCGCATGCGGGTGATCATGTCGGCAAAACGGTTCATCGGGAAAAGCAGGGGTTCGCCACCATGGAACTCCATGATCACATGAATGCCCGGATCGCTCCGCAAGAGCTCCGCCGTGCGGTCGATCAGCAAATCGACATGCTCTGCCGAGAGCCGCTTGGGTCGCTTGCGCCAGGACTGATCGGCGTCGGAATACATATAGCAGTAGGGGCAGGCGAGATTGCAGCGTTCCGCCAGTTTGACGATGATCGTCCGCTTCTCGATTGCGATCTGCTCGCCTGCGGGTTCGGGGGCCATCGCCGTGAGGCCAGAGGCCGGGTTGTCGGTGAATACGTCGATTTGATTGGTCATTGTGGCCTCAATCTACTGGAAAAATCCGACCGTCACCGCGTCGCGATGACGGCCAGAAACGATGTTGCGATCAGCCCTGACCGGGCTCGTCAGGTGTTTCCGTTTCGGGTTCATCATCCGGGCCTCCGCCGATGATGATCTTCCCGTGTCCGGATTTGCTGAAACCGATCTTGATATGACCGATCTTGAGGTGGAATTTGCCCTTCGCGTCAGGGTTGGCCTCGCCGACCTCTGTCAGCGCCCGAACAAGTTCGGTCGAAACCCTGTCAATCGTTTCCTTGTCGAATTTCTCGATATCAATGCGTTTGTCGATGCTAGCCATCTGTTGCTCCAAATGTGACAAAAAACAGTTCAAAAAACTCCCCGCGGGGCCTGATAGAGCAGGCATATCCGAGACGAGATTTGATGACGTTACCGAGCCAAAGCACCGCAGACGTCAGACATTCGTCTGATGTCGAACGGCTGAGGACGCGAAGTGGAGACAATTGTCACAGTTTGGTTTCTTGAGGGGGTGAGATGATGGATCAAGATGTCATGTCGCAACTCATCGGTCGCATCTACGATGCCACTCTGCCCGGGGCGGATTGGGCGGATCTGCTGAACGACATCGCGGATTTTGCCTGTGCCGAAACTGTATGGATGGTTCTTTGCGCACCGAAGATCGGGCTTAGCACCGTAATCGCGCCCCGCTCGGACCCCGAGATCATCGCCGACTATCAAAGGCACTGGTGGTCCAGGGATCCGACACTTGCCGCAACCGGTACAGCACCCGTGGGCCGGGTGACCAGCCTAGAAGATACGGGCCGCGCGCGGTTTCTTTCCTCAGAGTTTCACAATGACTTCTGGCAAAGATCAGGCCATTCAGCCGAGCGTCTTGCAGCAAATCTGATCAGTGATCCGGGGGCTGTTGCAAGCATCGGCATCCAGCCCTACCGGCAGGCGGGCCGTATCGAACCCGAGATATCGAGGACTTTCTCAGCCCTGGTTCCGCATGTGGTTCGGGCCGTGGAGATCCGGTCCACGCTGCGTGAGATCGAGATGGCGCGGGATCTGGCCCGCACAACACCCAGGAAAGGCGCCCTCCTCGTCGATCGCAATGGCCACCTGATCGTGGCGGATGACAAGGCAGAAAGCATCGTCCGCACCAACGACCGGATAGTTATCGATGGGGGCGAGATCGCAATCAGACCCGGCACCGAAAACGATCAGCTCAGACGTCTGATCGCATCATGCCACACCAATTGTGTGAAAGGTGGGCGCCTGGATGTTCGCAATGAGGAGGGTGTCGGTCTCTCCATCGAGGTGCTCCCCTTTTCAGGCCCGAAGATACATCCGGGACCCGAGGTACTGCGATGCCCGCAACCGGGTGCGTTGCTGATCCTCTCGGAGCCGATCCGCGAGCGCTGCACCCTCGCCACCCGCCTGAAAGACGAGTTCGGTCTGACACAGGCAGAGGCTCTGGTCACGCTGGAGCTGATGCGATCCGACGGGCGGGCCGCCGTGGCGGAGCGACTTGGCGTGACACTCGCGACCGTCCGCACCCATATGATGCGGATCTTCGAAAAACTGGAGGTGAACAATCAAACGGCTCTGGTGTCTTCTATGTTGAGGATCGGAATCGACGCCGATCGTCTTTAGACCTTTGGGACGACCGGATGGTTTTCGACTTGGCCATCCTATACTTTAAGACCAGTGCTGGCGAAGACGACGACGCTCTATCCATCACTCCAATATCTCAATCGACCAAGCTGAAGCTCTGCTCCGTTGAGGATCCGGATGTCATCATCGTCAGTGAAATCCGCGACGCCGAGACCGCCCGGATCACCTGCCGTGAATGCCACAGCCATGCCGCAGCCCCTTGCAGGTTGCCTGGCCTATCACTGCGCGCCGGGACGCTTCATCAACGCCACCTCCGGCGAATGCTATCCCTGGAACATCCGCCTCTTCGATGAGGCAGGCCACATGATCTACACCATTCGCTGGTATGAGGGCCGTGGCTGGGTGAGGGAGAACCTGAGTGGTAGTGGGTAGGTATGCGCAGGCAGACCCGCTTGGGCTGGTTGATGGGGCATCGGTGTATGGGTATTCGCGACAGAATCCCTCCATGTACAGTGATCCGACGGGAGAATGTCCATGGTGTGCGTATGCAGCGGCTGCGGCAGCTGGAGCCGCAATCGGAGCGGCGGTTGATCTGCTGATCCAACTTGCTATCAATGGAGGGCAAATTGAATGTATCGACTGGTTCCAGGTGGGAGTTGGGGCTGGACTAGGAGCTGTTGGTGGTGTTGGTGGGTTTGCGCTTACCGGCTACAAACAGGCATCTTTTTCTGGCCTCAGAGGCATTGCCGGAAAGGCCGGAGGACAACGAGCGGCGGGTGTCAAACCCGAATGGTCCCACGCAGCGCCAGAAAGATGGTTTAAAAATGCTTCTCCGGGGATTAAAAGATTTGTGGGGAGTAGAACGAATAAAACCACCTTTTACAGGCTCAATGGTAACCACGTACCAGCTCGATTTCACGCTTGGACCGATCATTGGAGACGCTGGAAGGGTGTCAAAAACGCAGAAGATACTGTGTCGTTACCACTGAGGATCCCACTTCGCCTCCCGGCATGGATGTATGGTGCAGGGGTCGGAGGTGCACTGCAACGAGAGGGTTGCGAATGCAAAGAGTAACCTATCCAGCTTTTGCAGTTCAGGACGGTAAAAGCGATGGATTTGAGTACAAGTATCTTCGAAGATCTCGCAGTGTATTCTTTGCAACAAGACTGCCCAAACGAAAGCTTGCAACCAAAGGGCGCCTTTTCTCTTCCGCTGGTGTTGTCTACGAGTATGATGGGATGAGAGGCTGGCCGCTTTTTCCAAGCAACAATCTGACGCTGTTTCTCGAAAACCTTGTTCTCCCCTGGCTGATTTGGGAAATTTATTCACGTGTGGTGACATATAAGCTCAACATCACATCCGAGCGTCATGTTGCGCCAGAGGAATTTAGGGCAGAGCTCTTTTCAGACCTGAGCGTTTACTGGGACCAGAGGGATTTGGTGGCATTGCGCGACAAGATAAAAGACGAAACAGATTTCAGAGAGATAATCAGAGCCGTAGAATGGCAGATCGCCTATCGATCTCATCAGGACTACCTCGAAGAGGAGGGCATCGACGAAGAGTGACGGGATCGCTCCGCTCTGGATAGTTCCCTACCTGAATACGCATGCTGCAATCACCAACTGGATGGACAAGGCAACCAGAGGCGGCGTTCTTCTGGCGTGCTACTTCTTGTCAGCAGTCTACCCTTGCGGGTGACCAGGCCATCCACTCGGTGCGCGCTCTCGATGGCCAACGGATCGCTGTGTGATCTCACTACCGTTCCCACCCGAAATGTTCTGCGGTCCAGTCGACGGTGAGTGAGGTCAGGATCTCGGCACCGTCGTCGTTGAGATGCAGAGGATCGATGAATTTTGTGTGGTCGAGGAAGGGATGGTAGTCGATGAACGTGACATTTTGGGCGTCCGCAACAGATCGCTCCAGTATCTCGCGATAATGCGCCATGTCAGAGATGTCCTTGGGCGTGTTGTGGCTCGGTGGCCAGGGGTATTCGTAGACAATGATCTGAATATCATGCTCTGCAGCCAGATCGACGAAAGCGCGGAAGAAGTCGATCATGACCGGCTCGGCGAGGCCGGGATTGAACACCCGACCACCTGAGAACATGTCGACGTCAATGTGATCCGTGCCACGCGGGAAGTAACCCCGATAGGCGTCGCCGAAAAACGTCTCACGCATATGTTGCGTGCCATCGACGATCCGGACGATCTCCAGCGGGTCATTGCCGAAGGCCTCCATCAAGGCGGCATTGGTGCCCTTTGCCGATCGCAGGATCTGGGACTGGGATCTGACCCGCCACCAGAGCGCCTGCGGCATCGAGAGCAGTCCGCTTTGCCGGGCCGTTGTGATCTGCTGGGATGTCGGGTGGAAATGCGACAGGTAGATGCGGTGCATCCAGTCGCGCCCGCCCAGCAGATAGTAGCTCGCATTGAGGAAGATGACCTTGGGCGGGGTCTTGGTCTCCTGCAGATAGTTTTGCAGTGTGAAGTAGAAAAACGGGGTCTGCATGCCGGGGCGACCCAGATTGTAGGCCGAGAGATCCTGCCCGTAGCGTTCCGCCGCGAGTTCCTCAAACGTGGTCGGGATCAGGCCGTGGAAGGTCCGGCTGTCGCCCATGAACAGAATATCGTTCTCGGTGGCAACCTGATCCATGTTGACGCTGACGGATCCGCCGATCCCCGCGTTCCGATCGACATAGGCAGCCGCCCCCTTGAACCCGAGATGGAGCCCGGCAAGGACAAGTGCATAAAGCCCGATGCGTAGCGCTAGATACATGTTGGCCTCCTAGAACTGGAAGTAGATGAACGCGGCATTGCCACCTGCCTGGAAGACGTAGACAACGCCGATCAACAACAGGTAGACGGCGATCTTGAGATCGATAGGCTAGGTGGCCTCCGCGACCTCGCGCTGCAGTGACTTGCGGTAGAACTGACCGATAATCAGCGGCAAGCAGAGCAATCCAATGACGATCACGTAAAACGCCGGCTGGGCCTCGCCCCCCAGGGTCGGCAGCCAATAGTCGGCATAGGTCATCTCGACAGTCATGCTGCCGGGGATGAAATCGGTAAGGGACAATTCGCTGAGGCGTTCGACATAGGCCCGAAGGTGGGCCATGTCCTGAGCCCGGAAAACGATCCAGGCTGCGGTCACGAGATGAAAGACGATGAACATCCGAACGAGAGCCGGGATCTGGGAGAACACACGTCCGACGATCGTTTTCGATGCCAGTCGTTCCACGCAGATAAAGAGCCCGTGCATCCCGCCCCAAAGGATGAAATTCCATCCCGCACCGTGCCAGAGGCCGGAAAGTAGAAACACGATCATAATGTTCACATAGGTTCGCACGGCTCCATTCTGGCTGCCACCCAGAGGGAAGTAGACATAGTCGCGCAGCCAGCTGTAGAGCGTGATGTGCCATCGTCTCCAGAAATCCCGTATGCCTGTCGCCAGATAGGGAAAATTGAAGTTAATCGAGAGCTCGATCCCGATTGATTTGGCCAGCCCTCTCGCCATGTCCGTATAGCCGGAGAAATCGCAATAGATCTGGAAGGCAAAGCAGTAGGCCGCCAGAAGCAGTGTCAGCGGATCATGCGCCGAAGGGTCCGCAAAGACCGGATCGACAAACTTCGCCATGTTGTCCGCAATGACCAGTTTCTTGACAAGCCCGATCAGAAACAGCCGCGCGCCCAGGTAGATGTTGTTCAGGTCAAACCGTGCGGCTGTGTTGATCTGTGTCAGCAACCCGCTCGCGCGCTCAATCGGCCCGGCGATCAGCTGCGGGAAGAACGAGACGAAGGCCGCGAAGGACATCAGGTCGGTCTCGGGTTCCTGCTTCCGACGATAGACATCAACGGTGTAGCTGAGTGTCTGGAACGTATAAAACGAGATACCGGCGGGTAAGATGACATTGATCAGAAAGCGGTTTTCGGGCGCGATGCCAAAAAGATCGGCAAAGCTGTCCACAAAGAAATCAAAGTACTTGAAAAATCCCAGCATGCCGAGGTTGAAGCCAAGGCTGAGCGCCAGCCATTTCTTGCGGGTGCTCTTCTCCTCGGTCGCGGCAATTTTTTGACCACACAGGAAATCGATACCCGTGGACAGGATCAGAAGCGACAGAAAGCGCCAGTCCCAAGCTGCATAGAACGCATAGCTCGCCCCGACAATCAGAAGCGGCCGCAGCCTGGGCGACACTGCCCAATAGGTGACAAAGAAGATCGAGAACAGAAGGAAGAAGTCTTTTTCAAAGAACAGCATGCGTGAATCTCTTTGGTCTGCTGATGGCCGTCGGGCCGCCTCTTTTCTTGAGAAATCGTTACCAAGACTGTCGACACGAGACGCCTGAACCACAAACACGGTTCTTGGTTTATGCCAAGTCAGGCCACACCTTTGACCTACTATGCACAATCAAAGCCTTCGTCACTCATTTTGACCGAAGTATGGCGGACATCGGCCACCGGCACCAGAAGGCGTCGTTCCAATGGACCAAAGTTCGACGATGCACTAACAATTGGACCGGACCACCCGATGGGGCACACCAATACCGCCAATCACATTCCCTTGAGGACAAGATGAAAATTACTCTCAAACACCTTTTTTCCGAATGGCGAGTCACAGACCCTATCGGAGCTGGAGAGGTTTCCTAGCGAAGACATGTTTGTATCAGCGCGGAACGTCTTCAATGGAAATGTTGAAATTTTAGGTGGGAATAGAAGGGTCACATTGGATAATTTGAAGATTGTTGACTTTTCCATTGAGTATTTAACCATTGCATTTGAAATTGGATTTCGCGGCCGAAAATCCTTAGAGTTTGAGCTGTATCAGCCTGCTGTAATTGTTTTTTCTGCTGAGTATAGAGGCGGAAAAATTTATCAAAGAATTAGGTTTGGGTCGGGTGTTTCTGGAACATTGGATAAAAGAGAGCTGAAGGGCGGAGAAGACTTCCTTTTCTCGACTCCGACATATGAGTATTTGAACGAAATTGGAAGGCTTTACTCGAGCATGGTGGATATAGTTGATGTCAATGTAGGGGGGATTGATGGAATTAGGGACTATTTTTATACAATTCCATTCTATGAAAGCTTTCAGCGTTATAGGCTGACTGAGAGAATCAATCAGCGTCAATTTCGCAATCCAAATTTGCTGTTTCTGCTCGGAGTCTGTCAGGCAAGTTCACGAGTGACAACCCTCCCATCAACGCCACTCTCGCTCACCCCTTCCCTCCGCAAGCCTCAATTCCCGTATCAAAGGTCGAACTCAAAGGTGATGTTAATGCGGGTAGATGGGTGTCACCATTTTCAGTACATATCCTGCGAAAAATCACTGAAGTACCCGCCGACAATATTGATCAGCACGACTTAAGGCGAACGCTGGAACCAATCTGGCATGAAAAGGCCGACACCGCTCGCAGAGCAATGAACCGACTCAATTTGACGCTCAAACACACCGCCGCCCTGGGCCTTGATGTTGACCTACAAGGCACAATGACAACCCGCACCATGCCCCGTCAACACCTCAACCTGCCGTAACCTTGTGACAATCTTTTCCGGCTTCGGTCGCCTGTTTGCCATGTGTTTCCTCTGTTTTCCTAAGCATAGCAGAGGACTGCTTCAGTGTGGGGGATCAGTTGGGCAGGTGCAGGTGATCACTGTTAGGCACACAGCTCCAAACTGGCTAACGCGGTTTTGAGGCGGACATCATCGTTAACCCTAAAGCAGTTTTGAAGCGATGACCAAAGGCCGACGCGGCAATCCCAAACGGCATCGACGTAGCGGGTACTGGAGAGACACATCCGCGTTTCCAAAAGAATGGATGGCCGGGCATGCACACCTGACCATCCGGGCTCCTTATTCAGGAGTGTCTTCAGGGCAATCTCTGCGTTCAATCAGGAATTCGAGCCAGTCCAGCACCTCACTCTCAACCCATCCCACCCGGTTCGGGCCCAGCCTGACCCGCTAGGGGAATTTGCCTGCCGCCTCCAGTCTGGCGATGTGTTGCGGTGAATAGAGAACCATCTCTTTGACCTGACGCTTTGAAGTAACCTCATCACGAACTCTCCTTGATGAAGAGCATCGCGATGCCCTTGGGTTTAAGACAATGACCCATGGGTGTGACAAGCCAAAAAGAGAATGTGGAATGCAGGCGATACAATTATGAGGTGAAAGCCTGAAGCAGGTCAATTATCGGGCAGGGGCATTTTGGAAATGCCCGGAATAGATCAATGTAAAAGAAAGATGTTGCCATATCAATTTGGCGGACAATTTTCCTATTTGCAATTCCAATAAAACACGGCCATGGTGCACTCAGCTTAGACGTCAGGGGCTGTATGTCCCAAGCATTATTTAATCCAAACAACTAAACGGGACCTAACATGAGCATCGATCTCAGTAAGCTGTCTGTTGCAGAACTGAAAACCCTCGCGCGCAATGTCGAGAAAGCCATTGTTGCCAATGACGCCAGGCGCCGCAAGAAAGCCCGTGCAGCCATGGAGAAGGCCGCGAAGGAGTTCGGGCTTTCGGTGGAAGATATTCTGACGGAAGAGGCTCCCAAGGCCAAGCGGGCGTATAAAAAGAAGCCCGGACCGAAACCCGGCAAGGCCAAGCCGAAGTACCGCAATCCCGATGATGCAAAGCAGACCTGGTCCGGGCGTGGCCGCAGACCGGCTTGGTTCATCGCCGCGACAAGTGCGGGAAAGAGCCCGGAAGAGCTGGAGATCTAGCTTGATTTCTGCATGTATTTACAACATGTAAGTCAAAGCTTGAATAACTGCACTTTGCTCAGATAGGGGTGGCCTGAAATGCAGGATCAAGACCCCAATCTTGTTACATCCGGTTTGTCAGGATAGATATTCAAAGACGATATCTCCCTCGAGCTTTGTATTTATCGATTGGAGACAGACGCGACCCGGACATTGGAAGTAGTTAATGCCCACGGAACCTCTCTTGTCTGGGATGATCCGTTTCCGACGGACCAAGCGGCGCACGCAGCCTTTCTGCAGGTCGCTGATCGTGAGGGCATAAACACGTTTCCCGGTGATGGCAATGTAGTACCATTTCGACGAGAGTAAGACTTCAGATTTTGGCGCTTGAGGCCCCTAATTGGCTGTCTCTCTCCGACGTAAGTGTGATCTTTATGGAGCTGGCAGTGCTGAGGCTTCCTGATCGGCTATCGTTGAACTTTGGCCGCAGCCTCCTCAATCTGCCCCCGCAAACTCCTTGCTTCTGTAGCGCTCGATCGACTGCTCTCATGACAATTCTCAAAACCTCCCCTAGCGCTAACGGAATCGCTTTGGAGTTCAGACAACTCCACGCGGATCGGGCCATGAGTTAGGACTTCTGACCAAAGTAAACCTGGGACAGAACAAGCAAAGGAGGCTGTTCGGATGGTCATCAGATTGGCATAATTTCTAGAGCAGATGCCTTGCGTGACCTTTGTGACTCACAGAAGCACACGAACTGGGGTGGTCCATACGGTGGTCTGGAGCGCCAAACTTAGGCATATCCACTTAATAATAGGGGACAATTTCTAAATTGATGGTGCCCAGGAGAAGACTCGAACTTCCACGACCTTTCGGTCACTGGCACCTGAAGCCAGCGCGTCTACCAATTCCGCCACCTGGGCAGGTGTCGATTTCAGCGATGTATAAGTCGTGTGCCGGGGAGTCAACGGGGCCTTTCGGGATTTGGTGAAAATCTTCTCCGTCGAGACGATGGCCGCTTGAATGCCACACAAATCCGCCTTGTTCGGTCCGGACAGGAGCGGTATGACCAATCAACGCTTTCATTTTCCTTACGAGAGGCTGGCATGATTTCTCCCAACGCACCGATCGTGACGATTTTTGGCGGCTCCGGATTTGTGGGGCGTTACATCGCGCGGCGGATGGCCAAGGCGGGCTGGCGGGTGCGGGTTGCGGTGAGACGGCCCAATGAAGCACTTTTCGTGCAAACCTACGGCGTGGTGGGACAAGTCCGTCCGATCCTTGCGAATATCCGCAATGAGGACAGTGTGGGGGCCGCGGTCGCCGGGGCAGATGCGGTTGTGAACTGCGTCGGAATTCTGGCGCCGACCGGCAAGCAGAGCTTCGAGGCGGTTCAGGACGAAGGCGCGGGATGTGTCGCACGGGCCGCGATGGATGCGGGTTCAAAATCGCTGGTCCATATCTCGGCCATTGGTGCCGACGCGGAAAGCGAGAGCCGGTATGCGCGCTCCAAGGCCATGGGAGAGGCCAAGGTACAGGAGGCCTTTCCGACGGCCACGATCCTGCGGCCTTCAATCGTCTTCGGAACCGAGGACGCCTTTTTCAACCGGTTTGCTGGAATGGCGCGTATCTCGCCGGTCATCCCGCTCGTCGGGGCAGAGACCCGGTTTCAGCCAGTTTTCGTGGATGATGTGGCAGCCGCTGCGGAAGCTGCTTTGGGATCGGAGACAACAGGCGGTGTCTATGAGCTTGGCGGACCCGATACGGCCAGCTTCCACGATCTGATCAGGATGATGCTGGATATCATCCAGCGCAAGCGGCTGATCCTGCCGCTTCCCTTCTGGCTCGGGCAGTTGCAGGGCTCGATCAACGACATTGCGGTGACGCTCAGCGGCGGGCTGATCCCGTCGATAATCTCATCCGATCAGGTCACCCTGTTGCGATCAAACAATGTGGTGAACGAGGGCGCAAGGACACTGGCCGATCTCGGCATTGCACCGACCCCGATGCGGGCCGAGTTGGAGGATTACCTCTACTGTTTCCGTCCTTCCGGTCAATATGCGGAGATCACCGCCTCGGCCAAACATCTGCGCGATTGAGAGGCGTGGCTCGGGTGACGCTCAGCCATACGCGATCGTGAGCAGGACCAGCCCCAGGCAGACGCGATAGATCACGTAAGGCGTGAAACTGATGGAGCGCAAAAGCCGCATCATCAGGGCCAGAGCGCCAAGAGCAGCAACAAAGGCGAAGATCGCCGCTATTCCGGCATCCCGGGCAAGCGACCAGTCGGCCTTCGCAACGACATCGCCGGTCAGCAGGACACCGGAGGCCAGGATCGTGGGGATCGACATGAGCATTGCGAGCCGGGTGCCGTCCTGCCGCTCATATCCCAGCGAGCGTGCCGCGGTGATCGTTGCGCCTGACCGCGACGTTCCGGGAATGAGGGCAAGAGCCTGCCACACCCCCATGACAAGGGCATCCCGAACAGACCAGTCCCTTGCGGTTTTCTGCGTGCCGCCTTTCTGGTCCGCGACATAGAGGATGATACCGAAGATCAGCATGGTCCAGCCAATGACCGTGATCGAACGCAGCGCATCGATCAGGCCGGAGACCTTGAGCACCAGCCCCAGGGCAATGACCGGTAGGGTCGCAAGCGACAGCAGCAACGTGAGGCGCGCGGCCTCCGTATCGAATTTCCCCGAGAGCAGATCGAACATGCCGCGGATCATTCGCGCGACATCCGACCGGAAATAGACCATCACGGCACCAAGTGTCCCGACATGAACCGCGACATCAAGCGCAGCACCCTGATCCTGAAGGTCGGTCAGAAGGGGCAGAAGGATGAGATGCCCCGATGACGACACCGGCAGAAATTCGGTAATGCCCTGGATCAGCGCCAGAAGAAGCAGGTGAAAAAGCGCCATCCCGTGTTTCGACCTTCGGGTGAAAACATCATTGCGATAACCTATACTCGCATGATCCCGAAAAGAGAATCATCAAGATAGGTCCGCGTTGATACCTTTCTTGGATCATTTTTTTCTGCACGGGCAGATTTGAGGGCGGGAAAGGTGAATATACGTCAGTATTTATGACTTTATTTTCTCTCGGCTCGCGTATATCAAGACCCATCTGAATTCAGGGACAAGACTATGGCCAAGCAGCATATGCTGAAATTTGTGGATGTTGCCCGTGATATGCCAACCAAACGGGCGGCTGAGGAACGGCGCGAGGATTTTGGCGAAATCTATCGCGAATATGCCAGGGACAAGGCTGCGGAACAGGCCAGCCGCTGCTCTCAATGCGGCGTGCCGTACTGTCAAACCCATTGTCCGCTGCATAACAACATTCCCGACTGGCTCAAGCTGACCGCCGAGGGGCGGCTTCAGGAAGCGTATGAACTTAGCCAGGCGACCAACACCTTCCCCGAAATCTGCGGGCGGATTTGCCCTCAGGACCGCTTGTGTGAGGGCAACTGCGTGATCGAGCAATCCGCTCATGGCACGGTTACTATCGGCTCGGTCGAGAAATACATCACGGACACGGCATGGGAGGAAGGCTGGGTCAAGCCGATCGAACCGGCCGCCGAAAGACCCGAGAGTGTCGGGATCATCGGGGCAGGACCGGGCGGGCTGGCCGCGGCAGACACGCTCCGCCGGCAGGGCCTTCAGGTGACGGTCTATGACCGCTATGACCGCGCGGGCGGGCTTCTCACCTATGGCATTCCCGGCTTCAAGCTTGAGAAAGATGTGGTCATGCGCCGCAATGAGCAGCTGGAGAGCGGTGGCATCAGGATCGTCTACAATACGGATGTGGGCCATGACATCTCGTTTGCGGAGATTCGGGAGCAGCACGATGCGGTTCTGATCGCGACCGGGGTCTACAAATCGCGCGACCTGGGCGGCCCGGGGGCTGGGCTTCAGGGAATTGTAAAGGCGCTCGACTATCTCACCGCATCAAATCGCAAGAGCTTTGGTGACGATGTGCCGGAATTCGACAGCGGCGAGCTGGATGCCAAGGGCAAGCGCGTCGTCGTCATTGGCGGCGGCGACACCGCGATGGATTGCGTGCGGACCGCGATCCGGCAGGGTGCCACATCGGTGAAATGTCTCTATCGGCGGGATCGGGCGAACATGCCAGGATCCCAGCGAGAGGTGCAGAATGCCGAGGAGGAAGGTGTCGAGTTTGTCTGGCTGACCGCCCCCAAAGGCTTCACCGGCGACGATGTGGTGACAGGTGTGAAGGTCGCGCGGATGCGTCTTGGTGTGCCCGATGCCTCAGGCCGCCAGAGCCCCGAGGAGATCCCGGGGGCGGATTACACCGAAGAAGCCGATCTGGTGATCAAGGCCCTGGGTTTCGAGCCGGAGGAGCTTCAGACGCTCTGGGGCGTGCCGGAGCTGGAAGTGACCCGCTGGGGGACGATCAAGGCAGATTTCGAGACAAAGGAGACCTCGCTGGAGGGCGTTTTCGCCGCTGGCGACATTGTGAGAGGCGCAAGCCTCGTCGTTTGGGCCATTCGTGATGGACGGGAAGCCGCTGAAAGTGTCATATCTTATGTCAGCGAAAAATCCTCCGGAGCATTGGCCGCCGAATGAAAAATCTCATCCCAGCGTTAGCACTTATCCTTGCAACCTTCCTGCCGGCATCCGCGCAGGAGACGGTTGAACCAACGGCAACCCTGTTGCCGCTTCAGTCCCATGAAAGCTGTGAAGCCACGAATGGCTTCGTGAGCTTTCTGAAGATTGACGGGGAGGGCTTGCCGCTGACCCTGACCAAGGGAGCTGCCACTGGCGCCGCAGTGCCGGCAACCATTCGCGTGCGTCGCGGATCAGAGGTCAGCACCACGCAGTTCGGTTTCAAGCGGACCACACCGACGCTGACGCAGCCGGATCCGGCCTTGCCGCAGTTCATGGATCTGGTGATAGAGGCTGTGCTCTGTCAAAGCCGGACAATGGCCGCTGTCACGGTGGGCAGCTGGTCGATCCGCAGTTCGGGTGGCGATTTCCGGTTGCTGCTCAACGGCGACATTCCGTCGGACGTCGTGGCCTTTCCGGCGGTGTCGTACAACATCGACGAGGAGATGCTGATCAATGTGGTGATCAGTGAAAGCGGCCCTATTCTGGCGGAGGACAACGAGATCTACACGCTGTCAGCTTCCTTCACGATTCCTGTGTCCGAGGTAACGCAGTGATCGGTTTTCCTGTCAGAATCTGTCAGCGCCCTGCGCAAGACTTTCCGCATTGGAAATCTCCAGCAGACAAAGGGGTGTAAGAGATGGCTATGACGGGAAAATGTGTATGTGGTGCAGTGAGCTACAGGATTGACGCTCAGAAATCCGAGATCGGAGCGTGCCATTGCTCCATGTGCCGCCGCTGGTCGGGTGGTGTCTATATGGGTATGGAAGTGAAACCTGATGAGATCATCTTTGACGGGGCCGATGCGCTGACAACCTACACGTCGTCGCCTTGGGCGGAACGGGCCTTCTGCTCCAAATGCGGGGCGAACATGTACTACCGCGTCACAGCGCCCGGCCCACATCACGGGGTCTACCACCTTGGCGCCGGAACGCTTGACGATCATGCGGGCCTGACGCTCAGCGGAGAACTCTACATCGACATCAAACCCGATGCCTACAGCTTCAAGGGTGAGCATCACACCATGACCAAGGCACAGGTCGAGGCCATGTTTGCGGACGCCGGGGGCTGACATGAGAACCGCTCTTAAGACCGGCTGGGCTGGCCCGTATACAAACCGGTAAATCAGTTTGATTTTGTGATGAGAGGACTGCGATGCGATCGCTTTTTGACAGGAATGGTACGACCCCGGACAGAGCCCCAGTTCTGGCCGGTTGGTGGCCGCTCGTTGTCTGTGCGGCCCTCTTCGTCGCTATCCATGCCGTATTGCGTGTCGGTGATCTGCTGACACTTCTCGGCTTCGTTGCAGTTCTGAGCGCAAGCGCGTTCTTGATGGTGCCCGCCAGTCTGCTGGTACCAGCCCAAAAAAAACGGGCCTGAGCGCCGCTTCTGCGCTCTGCCCACTGAATAAAGGACCATGCCAATGACCAAGTTCGATGCCAAATGGGCCGCCCGTCAGGAAGTCGCTCGCAAGACCCTGGCTGAAACCGGCATGTACCGGGAGGACGACGAGCATTCCTCCTGCGGCGTCGGGCTTGTGGTCACGATGGACGGCAAACCGCGGCGGCAGGTGGTCGAGGCGGGCATCACGGCGCTGAAGGCAGTCTGGCATCGCGGGGCTGTTGACGCGGATGGCAAGACCGGTGACGGGGCGGGCATCCATGTCCAGATCTCCCGCGGTTTCTTTCAGGATCAGGTCCGCCGGACAGGGCATGAGCCCGACGACAAGCTGATGGCGGTTGGCCAGATCTTCCTGCCGCGAACTGATTTCGGGGCGCAGGAGGCCTGCCGGACGATCGTGGAATCCGAAGTGCTGCGCATGGGCTATTACATCTATGGATGGCGGCATGTGCCGGTGGATATCTCCGTGCTTGGTGAGAAAGCCAATGCGACACGGCCCGAGATCGAGCAGATCCTGATCTCCAATATCAAGGGCGTGGATGAGGAAACCTTCGAGCGCGAGCTTTACGTCATCCGCCGCCGGGTCGAGAAAGCCGCAGCCGCAGCACAGATCACGGGCATGTATATCTGTTCGCTGTCCTGCCGCTCGGTGATCTACAAGGGCATGATGCTGGCCGAGCAGGTCTCCGTCTTCTATCCCGACCTGGAGGATGAGCGCTTCGAGAGCGCGTTTGCGATCTACCACCAGCGCTATTCCACCAACACCTTCCCGCAATGGTGGCTGGCCCAGCCGTTCCGCATGCTGGCCCATAATGGCGAGATCAACACGCTGAAGGGCAATCTCAACTGGATGAAAAGCCATGAGATCCGCATGGCAAGCGACGCCTTCGGCGAGCATCAGGACGACATCAAGCCGATTGTCGCCAGCGGGTCCTCGGACAGTGCGGCTCTCGACAGCGTGTTCGAGGTGATGGTGCGCGCGGGGCGCTCGGCTCCGATGGCCAAGACCATGCTAGTGCCCGAGGCCTGGTCCAAGACCGCCACCAAGATGCCGCAGGCCTGGACGGACATGTACAACTATTCCAACGCCGTGATGGAGCCGTGGGATGGACCGGCAGCGCTGGCAATGACCGATGGTCGCTGGGTCTGTGCGGGGCTCGACCGGAATGGTCTGCGACCGATGCGTTATGTAGTCACCGGCGACGGTCTGGTAATCGCCGGTTCGGAGGCCGGAATGGTGCCCACCGACGAAATGCGGGTGCTGGAAAAAGGCGCGCTTGGACCCGGGCAGATGCTCGCCGTCGATATGACGGAAGGCAAGCTCTATCACGACACCGAACTGAAAGATCAGCTGGCGGCCCAGCGTGACTATGGCAAATGGGTCGGGTCGATCACCGATCTGGACGCCGCCACGGCCGCGGGCTCGGAAACTCAGGTCTCCACCGGGGCGAAGCTACGCAAACGCCAGATCGCCGCTGGATATTCGATGGAAGATCTTGAGACGATCCTCGTGCCCATGGCGGAAGACGCCAAGGAGGCCATCGGCTCGATGGGTGATGACACCCCATCCGCAGTTCTGTCCGAAAAGTACCGCCCGCTCAGCCACTATTTCCGGCAGAACTTCAGTCAGGTGACCAACCCGCCCATCGACTCCCTGCGCGAGCATCGTGTGATGAGCCTCAAGACGCGGTTCGGCAACCTCAAGAACGTGCTGGATGAGGACAACTCCCAGACCGAAATATACACGCTCGACAGCCCCTTCGTGTCCAACGGCCAGTTTGCCGAGATGGAGCGTATCTTCGGCAAACACTCCAAGGTGATCGACTGCACGTTCGAGGTCGAAAGCGGTCGTGGCGCGTTGCAGGCCACCATTGAACGAATCCGCGCCGAGGCCGAAGAGGCCGTCCGTGCCGGAGCAAACCACATCGTTCTGACGGATCATCTGCAAGGTGAAACCCGCGTTGCCATGCCGATGATCCTGGCGACGAGCTCTGTCCATAGCGGTCTGACATCCAAGGGGCTTCGGACCTTCTGCTCGCTCAATGTCCGCTCTGCCGAATGCATGGACCCGCATTATTTCGCGGTTCTCGTCGGCGTCGGCGCGACAACCGTCAACGCCTATTTGGCACAGGACAGCCTTGCCGATCGGATCGAGCGCGGGTTGCTTGATCAGACGCTTGAGCAGGCAGTCGCGGGTTACCGCGAGGCGGTCAATCAGGGCCTTCTGAAAATCATGTCCAAGATGGGCATCTCGGTGATCTCGTCCTATCGTGGAGGTATGAATTTCGAGGCAGTCGGCCTCAGCCGTGCCATGGTGGCGGAATGCTTCCCCGGCATGCTGTCGCGCATCTCGGGCATCGGCACCAATGGTCTGCAAAAACAGGTCGAGGCGGTGCATGCCCGCGGCTGGCGTGGCGGGCAGGACGTGCTGCCCATCGGCGGTCTCTACAAGATGCGCCGCTCCGGCGAGACCCATGCCTGGGGCGCGCAGGCCATGCATGTGCTGCAATCGGCCTGTGACCGGGCCAGCTATGATCTCTGGAAACAGTATTCCAAGATGATGCAGAGCCAGCCGCCCATTCACCTGCGCGATCTGCTGGACTTCAAACCTGTCGTGAAGCCGGTACCGATTGACGAGGTCGAAAGCATCACGTCGATCCGCAAGCGCTTTGTGACGCCCGGCATGTCGCTGGGGGCGCTTAGCCCCGAGGCTCACAAGACGCTGAACATCGCCATGAACCGGATCGGCGCGAAGTCGGATTCAGGTGAGGGCGGCGAGGACCCTGCGCATTTCACACCTGAATCAAACGGCGACAACCCGTCCGCCAAGATCAAGCAGGTGGCCTCGGGCCGGTTTGGCGTGACCGCCGAATATCTCAACCAGTGCGAGGAGCTTGAAATCAAGGTCGCACAGGGTGCAAAGCCCGGCGAGGGCGGGCAGTTGCCGGGCATCAAGGTGACAGAACTGATTGCACGCCTGCGTCACTCGACCCCCGGTGTGACACTGATCTCGCCGCCGCCGCATCACGACATCTACTCGATCGAGGATCTGGCGCAGTTGATCTATGATCTCAAGCAGATCAACCCACGCGCCAAGGTCTGTGTGAAGCTGGTCAGCCAGTCGGGTGTCGGCACGATTGCCGCCGGGGTTGCGAAAGCGAAGGCGGACGTGATCCTTGTTTCGGGCCACAATGGTGGTACCGGTGCTTCGCCCCAGACCTCGATCAAATATGCCGGTCTCCCATGGGAAATGGGCATCACCGAGGCGCATCAGGTGCTGGCCATGAACAACCTGCGTGACCGCGTGACGCTGAGGACCGATGGCGGTCTGCGCACCGGTCGTGACATCGTGATTGCCGCGATGATGGGGGCCGAGGAATATGGCATCGGCACAGCCGCCCTGATCTCCATGGGCTGCATCATGGTCCGCCAGTGCCAGTCCAACACCTGCCCGGTCGGCGTCTGTACCCAGCGCGAGGACCTTCGGGCGAAATTTACCGGCAATGCCGACAAGGTGGTCAATCTGATCAGCTTCTACGCACAGGAGGTCCGCGAGGTTCTGGCCTCGATCGGGGCGCGCTCGCTCGACGAGGTCATCGGACGAGCCGACATGCTGACACAGGTCAGCCGCGGTGCCGCCCACCTCGACGATCTCGATCTGAACCCGCTGCTGATCTCGGTCGATGCCGCCGAACATGTCGCCTATGATCGCGACAAGCCGCGCCAGACCGTGCCCGACACGCTCGATGCCAAGGTGGTCGAGGATGCCCAGCCGTTCTTCAAGGATGGCGAGAAGATGCAATTGAGCTATGCGGTCCAGAACACGCTTCGCACAGTGGGCACACGCGTCTCGTCCCATATCGTGCAGCGTTTCGGGATGCGCAACAGCCTGCAGCCAGACCACCTGACGATCCAGTTGCAAGGCTCTGCCGGGCAGTCGCTTGGCGCTTTCGCGGCCCCCGGCCTCAAGATCGAGGTTGCGGGCGACGCCAATGACTATGTGGGCAAGGGCCTTTCGGGTGGCATGATCGTGGTGCGTCCACCGCTCGGCTCGCCGCTGATACCGCATGAGAACACGATCATCGGCAACACAGTGCTTTACGGTGCGACAGCCGGGCATCTCTATGCCAATGGCCGCGCGGGCGAGCGGTTCTGCGTCCGCAACTCTGGCGCCCGTGTCGTGGTCGAGGGCTGCGGCTCGAACGGGTGCGAGTACATGACCGGCGGCGTCGCCGTGATCCTTGGCTCCATCGGCGATAATTTCGGGGCAGGGATGACCGGCGGCATGGCCTATCTCTATGATCCGAAGGGCGATGTGGATGTCCGGCTCAACACCGAGACCATCATCGTCCAGTCGGTGCAATCAAGCCATTGGGAAGAGGAACTCAAGGGACTGATCGAGGCTCATGCAGCGGAAACCGGAAGCCCCAAGGCGACCGAGATCCTGCGCCACTGGGACGAGGAGCTGCCGAAGTTCCGCCAGATCTGCCCCAAAGAGATGCTGTCGCGACTGTCACACCCGCTTTCGGATGATGAGGTCGCAAAGACTGCCTGAATGGACCTGCCGGATGTCGTGACCTAAACTCCCGCCGCAGACAAAAGGGCAGCTATCCGGATGGCGACACGCATTCGCAAGAGATCATTGCGCGGCAAAAGGCGACGGGTGAAGGCCCGTCGCTGGCGCAGGCGACTTGTGCGCCGCGTCCTGCGCGGCATTCTTGCGTTTATGCTGATCTCGCTCCTTGTGATCGGCTCCCTGCGCTGGATCAATCCGCCGATCAATTATTACCAGGCCTCGGAATGGGTCCGCACCGGCAGCTTCAACCAGGACTGGATCGCGATCAAGGACATGTCCCGACATCTGCCCCTCAGCGCCGTGGCGGCAGAGGACGCAAACTTCTGCACCCATTTCGGTTTCGATGTCGATGCCCTGCGACTGGCCATCGAAAGCGGCGGGCGCCGTGGCGGATCGACCATCACCCAGCAAACCGCCAAGAACGTGTTTCTCTGGCAGGGTCGAAGCTGGGTCCGAAAGGGGCTGGAGGCCGGTCTCACACCGGTCATCGAGCTCTTCTGGGGCAAACGCCGCGTGCTTGAGATCTACCTCAATGTTGCCGAATTCGATGCAGGCGTCTTCGGGGTTGAAGCCGCCATGCAGCACTATTTCGGCACCTCCGCCAGATCCGCCACACCAACACAGGCCGCGCGTCTCATGGCGATCCTGCCCAACCCCAAGGCGCGTTCAGCCAGCCGCCCCGGCGAGTTTACCGCCCGCCGCGCCCGCGCCATCGTCAGCGGGGCGGGGACCATCCGGGCCGATGGCCGGGCGGACTGCTTTCTCTAAAGTCGTCTTCTTTTTGGCCTAAATATCCCCCGCGCGGAGCGCATGATACTCTTGCCCGCAATCGCCGATGCCACGGCCTGCCTTGCGCCACGCTTGAAACTCGCCGCGCTCTGCTTCACAAAGAGGCCAAGTTCTCATGGATTAGCCTGCCACATGCGCCGCTTGTATCATCAGCCCCTGTCCCCGTTTTGCCGCAAGGTCCGGCTGGTTCTTGCCGAGAAGAAAATCGAGGTCGAACTGGTCGAGGAAAAGCCGTGGGAAGCCCGGATGGACTATCTGCGACTCAATCCAAGCGGCAAGGTCCCCACCTTGCGAATGGACGGGGTGACGCTTGGCGAAAGTGCCGCCATTGTCGAATACCTCGAAGAGACCCATCCGAACCCGCCGCTCCTGCCGGCCAAACCGGCAGAGCGCGCAGAAGCCCGTCGCCTCGCCTGCTGGTTCGACGACAAGTTTCACCATGAGGTGACGGTCAACCTGCTCTACGAGCGGGTCAACAAGCGGCTGAGCAAGGAAGGCTATCCCGACAGCGCCCGCATCAAGGCAGGCGCCAAGCAGATCAAGTACCATATCGACTATATCGGCTGGCTGATGGAGGACCGGCGCTGGCTGGCCGGCGACGCCTTGTCGATCGCGGACTTTGCCGCCGCCGCCCAACTGTCCTGTCTCGACTATGTCGGTGATGTGGACTGGTCCCGCTCACAGCCCATGCGCGACTGGTATGCCAAGATCAAGTCCCGCCCGGCCTTCCGCACAATCCTCGCTGACCTGGTTCCCGGTTTCACACCGCCCCAGCACTACTCGGATCTGGATTTCTAGATCATGGACGACCAGGCGCCAACCGAAGTGAGGTCAGCGCTGGAGGCAGAGGCTCGCGCCCAGGGTTTTGCCGGTTTCGGCATCTGCGCACCCGACGCCATACCCCAGGCCATGACACGGCTGGAAACCTTCCTCGAAAAGGACCGCCACGGGCAGATGGGCTGGATGGAGAACCGCAAAAGCTGGCGCGGAGATCCCACTGCCCTCTGGCCTGAGGCGCGTTCAGTGATCATGCTGGCCGAGCCCTATACGCCGGAAACCGATCCGATGTGGCTTTTGGACAAGGCCGACCGGGGCTACATCAGCGTCTATGCCCGCAACCGCGACTATCACGATCTGGTCAAGAAACGGCTCAAGCGGCTCGGCCGATGGCTGATTGAGACCGCAGGCGGCGAGATCAAGGTCTTCGTCGATACCGCGCCGGTGATGGAGAAACCACTTGCGGAAGCCGCGGGCCTCGGCTGGCAAGGCAAACACACCAACCTTTTGAGCCGTGATCTGGGCAACTGGTTCTTCCTGGGGGCGGTGTTCACCACGCTCGACCTGCCCCGCGACACACCGGGTGCCGATCATTGCGGCAATTGCCGGGCATGTCTCGACATCTGCCCAACAAACGCCTTCCCCGCGCCTTATCAACTGGATGCAAATCTCTGCATCTCGTATCTGACAATCGAGCATAAGGGTCCGGTTCCGGTGGAACTGAGGCGGGCCATGGGCAACCGCATATATGGCTGCGACGATTGCCTGGCGGTCTGTCCCTGGAACAAGTTCGCAGCCGCAGCCAGCGAGGCGGGATACTGGGCGAGGATCGAGCTCAAATGCCCCAAGCTCTGCCACCTTGTCGCGCTGACGGATGCCGAGTTTCGGGACGTGTTCTCCGGGTCTCCCATCAAGCGGATCGGGCGCGACAGGTTCGTTCGCAACGTGCTTTACGCCATCGGAAATTCGGGTGATCGCTCTCTGGTGCCGTCAGTACGCGACAGGCTGGACGACACCGACGACGCGGTCCGTGATGCGGCGCGCTGGGCGCTTGGCCAGTTGAACGCCGCCCGCCCGGTCAGTTCAGATCCCTGAGCGCGTCCTGCGCCCGATTGGCATGATCCGTCTCCGGATGCTCACGCAGGATCGACATCCATATCTCCAGCGCCTCCGCCTTTTGGTCCAAAGCCATCAGAGCCTCTGCCTTTTCCAGCTGTGCAAGCGGACTGCCATCGGCCAGCACGAGCGCCTTGTCGGCCAGATCCAGCGCAGCCGCAGGGTTGGAAAGGCCGTTCTTCGCCCGGGCATGCAGCGCCAGAAAGACCGCTTCCTGAGGAAACTCCCGGGCCAGTTCATCCAGCCGCTCCCAATCCGACTGATCGGCCAGAATGAGCCCCATCAGGTGCAGGCGCTCAGGCGTCGCTGGCGCCAGATCAAGCGCGTTTGTCAAGGTCTGCTGCGCCAGATTGAGCTGCCCGAAATCCCGCCACAACCTTGCCGCATCCGCGAAAAGCTGCGCCCGGCCCGGACCATCAAGCCCGGCATTTGGATTTTGCGCCAGTTGTGTGAACCCGGCAGCGGCGATGGCCCCGGCCCCGGTCGCCTCCAGCGTCGTCAGTTCGCAAATTCGCGCGGACGTCCCACCGCCCAGCCGGTACCATTTCGATGCGGCCTCGCGGGCCGCAAACGGGTCCTCCGCAATCGCCGCCTCGCATTCCGCCAGGCTTGTGATGTCTGCCATGGCAACGCCCGGCAGCAGGATCAGTGGGATCAACAGTCGCATTCTTCAACTTTCCCATTATGTTCGGATGCAACCAGACTAACCGAGCAGGGCGCGGGATAAAATGACCAGAAAGAGACTTTTGTGTCTTGGCTTTGGATATGTGGCCGAAGCATTGACCCGCACGCTCGACCCCGACATGTGGGAAGTGCGAGGCACGACGCGCAGCGAAGACAGGTTTCCCGCCATTTCCGATGCAGGCGCGACCCCGGTTCTGTGGCCCGGTCAGGACATCGCGAATGAGGTGGCACGTGCGACGCATGTCATCTCCTCCGTCCCGCCGCGCGATGCGGGCGATCCCGTTCTGCCCTTGCTCAGCGCAGGTTCGGATCATGCGCCCGACTGGGTCGCGCTGCTCTCGACCACGGGTGTCTATGGCGATCAGGGAGGTGTCTGGGTCGATGAGACCGCGCCGGTCGTCCCGGCCAGCCATCGCGGCGGACTGCGTGCAACGCAAGAGACGGCCTGGCTCGCCCTTTTCGCCGCCAACGCCCTGCCGGTGCACATCTTCCGCCTGAGCGGCATTTACGGTCCCGGCAGGTCAGCCTTCGACAAACTCCGGTCCGGCAAGGCGCGACGGATCATCCGGGAAGAACAGGTCTTCAGCCGCTGTCATGTCACGGATATCGTGCAGATCCTCCGCGCCTCCATCGCGCAACCCAACCCGGGCGCGATCTACAACGTCGCGGATGACGAGCCCTGCCCGCCACAGGACGTCATCGAGGAGGCCGCAAACCTGATGGGTGTGCCGGTGCCGCCCGATATTCCCTTTGAGGAGGCCGATCTTTCGCCGATGGCGCGCAGCTTTTATCTCGACAACAAGCGCGTTCTGAACAGGCGCGTGAAGGAAGAGCTGGGCGTGCAGTTTCGTTATCCGACCTATCGCGACGGTCTGCGGGCCATTCTGGAGACCGAGTGATGTCACCCAAAGGCCACCGGCTGAGGCAATTGGCACTTGGGGATTGTCAATGTTCGTGTTCTTTAAGAAGAAAGGCAAAAGCGGTTTGGGGATGTTGAGGCCTATATGCGTGTGAGATTTGCGGCTTTTGCAATTGTAACGAGCGGTTGGGCGACCATCGCCGGGGCGGACGACGTCGCTGACTTCAACCTCTATGGAAATCCCGGCCTCATCGACATGCCAACGGCGCAGATGCAGCCTGACGGCCAACTGACCTGGTTTTACGGAGGTTTTGGCGACAGCGAGCGGGGCGGGATCAATTTCCAGATCCTGCCGCGCGTCTCGGGGACCGTGCGGTTCTCGACCATCAACGACTTCGGCACGCCTGGAAACGAGGTCAATGACCGCAGCTTCGACCTCAAGTTCCTGCTCTGGGAAGAGAAGGACTGGCAGCCCTCAATCGCACTGGGCTTTCGCGACTTTCTGGGCGACTCGCCCTACGGGGCAGAGTATCTCGTCGCCAGCAAGACCTTTGGCGACAGTCTGACCGGGACTGTCGGCGTCGGCTGGGGCAGGCTGGGACCGAATGAAATTCGCGAGGTCTCTGTTCCCTCGGGGCAGCTTCAGGAGGATAACTATTTCTCAGACGATCCGGGTGTTTTCGGCGGACTTGCCTGGAAAACGCCGGTCGAAGGGCTGACGCTGAAAGCGGAATACTCGCCCGATGAGTATCGCGACGAAACGGCCGGTGGTGCGTTCGAGCGCGAGTCTGATCTGAATTTCGGCCTCAGCTACCGGCCAAACGAGACCGTGCATCTGAACCTCTACTATCTCTATGGCAGCGAAGCGGGGTTCCAGCTGGTCCTGACCGGCAATCCGAACAAACCGATTTCGCCGCAGGATCTCGGCGCAGGTCCGGTGCCGGTGAACGCACGGCCCGACGATGCGCCCCGCTCGACGAACTGGGCGAACTCGACAAGCAACCGCGACAAACTTGTCAGCGCGATGCAGGAAGCGCTCGGCACGGACGGCATCATCATCGATCAGGCGCAGATCGAGGGGCGCGAAGCGCATCTCTATATCCGCAACACCCGCATCATCCGTGAGCCGAAGGCCATTGGCCGTACGGCCCGTGTGCTGGCGCTTGCCATGCCGCCATCGGTCGAGACATTCCATATCACGCTTGTCGATGGCGGTCTTCCGATCTCGACCTCGACCATTCAGCGATCAGACCTTGAGGCGCAGGTGGACAGACCCGGCGCGGGACTGGCGAGCTGGCAGAGCACCGAGATCAGCGATGCCGCACCCGCCCTGACCGGCGGGGACGCCTGGGTCCGACCGGTCGGCAGCCGGTTCAGCTGGTCCTTCAATCCGACCATTCCGTTTTCACTGTTCGACCCGGATGAGGCGATCCGGGCAGATGCGCTTCTGCGGCTGACCGCCAATTACCGGCTGACCCGCAACTGGACTGTCTCCGCCGGCGTGTCTCGCTGGATCATCGGGGAGGATCAGAAGACCGAAAGCACATCGACCAGCACGCTGCCTCGGGTCCGCTCGGATTCAGGACTCTATTTCACCGGTCGCGATGTGGAGCTTGATCGCCTGACCTCCGACTTTGTCTTCAAGCTGACGGATACGGTCTACAGCCGCTCGTCCGTGGGTTATTTCGAGCGGGTATTCGGCGGGTTCAGTCAGGAGGTGCTCTGGGCCCCGGTCAATCAATCCTGGGCGCTGGGTGCCGAGGTGAACTATGCCATGCAGCGCGAGTTCGATGATACCTTCGCCTTCACCGACTATGATATCGTGACCGGGCATGCGTCGCTTTACTGGGACACGGGGTACAAGAACCTGGAGGCTCAGCTCGATGTCGGGCGGTATCTGGCGGGTGACTGGGGCGGCACGTTCAGCCTGTCCCGCAGGTTCTCGAACGGCTGGAATGTCAAAGGTTACGTGACAAGGACCGAAGTATCGCCGGAGGAGTTCGGCTCGGGCAGCTACTCCAAAGGCGTCAGTATCACCATGCCGCTCCGCTGGGGCCTGCCATATGAAAGCAAATCCACCGCAGGGATAGATCTTGGATCGGTCAGCCGCGATGGCGGTGCCAGATTGCGGGTTCCCGGACGGCTCTACGAGCGCGTTCGCGACGAGGACAGCCGCTCGCTTGAGCGCAATTGGGGGAGCTTCTGGCAATGAGAACCATCATCAGCCTTCTCGCGCTCCTGACACTGGCCGCATGTGGCAGCGGTGGTGTGAACCCGATTGTCAAAGACAGTTTCAGCCGTATCCCGCTCTTCAAAGGGGAGGAAGAGGAGGCAAAGTCTCCACCTCGACGGATCACCCGAGCAATGATCGATCAGGCCGGGGTCGCCGCCATCCGCGCGGGCGTGATTGACGAAGATCTGCGAAGCACCCTGTTCGCGACCTCGGCCAATGACGGATACAACACCTTCGCGAACCGCATACAACAGTCGATCACGCTGCGAGGTGCCTTGGTGACCGGCACCCGCGGACTGGGATTTGATCTTCTCTCCGTCAGGGCTTCTGCCAATGACCCGCTGGTGCGTCCGACCCGACCCGCCAACTGGCCCGCAAGCGTCGAACGCATTTACGAGTTTCCGGCCCAAGGTCCGCAGGGCAAAATGGTGCGTATGACGTGCCGGTTTGAGCCCGGAAAGGTTCAAACCATGGTCATCCTTGAACGCAGCCATACCGGTCTTCTGATAACCGAGTACTGCACGGACGAGAGGGGAGTGACCGTCGAAAACCTGCACCTTGTCGATCAGTCAAATGGTGCAATCTGGCGGAGCCTGCAATGGGTCAGCCCGGATCTCGCCAACCTGGATGTGCAGGTGATAGAGCCCTATACGGGCGACTGATGGATCAAACCCGGGATCAGAAGGCCCCGGGATCGAGATATTTCCGACCGAAGCTCAGAACTGATCTGGATTCTCTCCAGCGGGTTCATCGTCGTCATCGTCCGACAGAACGACAGCCGCAGCGATCAATGCAATGGCCAGAACCGGAACCAGCCAGCCAGCGCGGGACCCGCCAATGGGCTCCTCTTCGATCACTTCCTGCTCAACCGGAGCTTCGAAAACCAGGTTTCCGGCAGAGGCCGCACTGGCAACATACAGAGCAGCGATAGATGCCGCAGCAACCACAAACTTCATGGCAATCTCCTTTGCACTCAAAAATATAGCCGGGCAGAGTTCTTCGCGCCCAACCAAGCCCACGGCTACAGTCGGCAGCGCATTGATACAATTTGCCCTTCTGTCCCCACGTCAAGATCGCAACTTGGTGTTGCTCAAACGCATCGTGGACGACAACGAACCTATTCAGGTTGCAGGGATTGCGATTGGAAACTGTGGCGAATGCCACTCTGGGACGAAAAACGCCAGCAATGACAATATCGCTGGCGTTCTGGAATTTGGTCCGTGAAACTAACGATTTATACCGGGTCGAAGCCGTTTTCTTCACCAGCGGACCCATCATCATCGTCGTCATCTGACAGCACAATCGCAGCCGCAATGATGGCAATGGCCAGAACCGGTACCAGCCAACCCGCGCGGGATCCGCCAATGGGCTCTTCTTCAATGACTTCCTGTTCGACCGGCGCTTCGAAAACCAGGTTTCCGGAATAGGCCGCGCTGGCGACTGACAGTGCAGCTATGGATGCTGCAGCAGTGATGTATTTCATTATGTCCCCCAAAGTGGTTTGATGATGCGCAAGTAATCATCACTTGCACCCACTAGAGGTGGTAGCAAAACAGCACCAACTAAGCAATGCGGTGTGTTTTTCTAGATAACCCGGACTTCCGTGCCGACTTCACACATATTGAACAGTTCTTCGATCTGCTCATTGTAAAGCCCGATACACCCGTTCGAGGACTTGCGCCCGATCTTGCGTGTGTCATTGGTGCCGTGGATGCGGTAATATCTCCAGGTGAGATACAGCGCATGGGTTCCAAGCGGGTTCTGCGGGCCGGGGCCTACATATTCAGGCAGTTCCGGGTTCCGTTTCAGCATATTGGGCGTCGGGCGCCAGTCCGGACCCACCCGTTTCTGAACCACCTTCGTGCGCCCGGTGCGGGTCAGCTCGGGTGTCAGGGGAACGGATGTCGGGTAGACCTTGTAGATCGACCCTTCCTCTTTCCAATAATGCAGTGCACGGCTAACGGTATCGACCAGAATGACGCCGTCTTTCCGGCTGGCGAAATGATCCTGCCAGTCATGGGTGCGGAAGCTCGATACGCGACGCTCGATCTTGCCGGTTGGCGCAGTCGTATCAACAGGCTGTGCGCGCAGGATCGCTGGCGTGAAAAGAGCCGTGCCAAGCGCAAGCGAAGATGTTGCAAATCCCCGGCGCGTGATCAGCGTGTCAGAGTGCTTTTTCATTCTCGAATCCAACCCAAATCTGTTCCGAACGGTTGTATACACAATCCTCGATTCATATCAAATCACAGGCCTGTCAGCTTGTCAGAAACAGCACAGAACTGTGGCGAAACTACAGCCAGGCAAGGCAAATCGTGCCGCTTCCAGCCGAATGGCCAACAAGCGTTTGAATAGATCGGGGTTTGTCGCTAGACCATCATTTCAGATCAAACGAGGACGAATTGAATGTTGCGCTCACTGGTACTGATATTGGCATGCGTGTTCACGTTGGCAGCCTGCACGGAAAGTGGAGATGTGAACGGCACGACCCGGCTCGACAGCCTTGATGCCGATGAAGTGCGCAAGCGCCATGTCGATGCGGTGAACGCTTTCCGGCAGGAGCGTGGCATTTCTCCCGTTCAGGTGTCGGCCCGTCTGACAGCCGCCTCGCGGACCCATGCGCGCGATATGTCAGTGCAGGAGCGCGCCTGGCATTTCGGCTCGGACGCGACCTCGCCGAAAGACCGTGCCGAGCGCGCGGGATATAGCGGCAAGATCCTCGGCGAGAACATCTCCGAGAGCTTCGACACCGAAATTCTGGTTTTGCAAAGCTGGCTTAACCAGCCAGGCGCACGTGCCGTAATGCTCGACCCACGCGCAACCGATGTTGGTGTCGGATGGTTCCAGGAGCCAAACGGAAAGATCTGGTGGGTTCAGCTTTGGGGTCAGCAGACAGGCCCGACACCGCTACCCGTCCCCGGCAGCTGATATCACGCGCGGATGGAAATCCGCGTTCCAAGCGGCACCATCGACCAGATTTCCTCGATCTCCCGATCCGAGACAGCGATGCACCCTGCAGTCCAGTCCGGTTTGGAGCGATCCGCGAAAAGACGCGGTCCACCATGGATGAAGATCTCACCGCCCGGATCAATGCCGCGCCGTTTGGCCCGTGCAATGTCCTGAGCTGAGGGATAGTTGATCCCGAGGCTGAGATGATAGGCACTGTTGGGATTGCGCCGGTCGATGATGAAATCGCCCTCCGGCGTCTTTCCGTCACCGTAGCGCCGCTTTGTTCCTTGCGGCGCAAAGCCGAGATGGATTCGGTAGGACTTGATCGGTTGATCATTGCTGTAGAGCGTCATTACCCGCTCACCCTTCAGCACGACAATATGATCGGCTGTGGCCAGCGACTTTGTCGACACGGTTGTCTGGGCGCACGCCGAAAGGCCAAGCGCACTCGCCCCAAGGAGGAAGCCACGTTTTGTGGTTCTGCTTTTCATCGTCACTGCCTTCTGCCGATCTGTCGTGGCTTTGTGCCTTTTTCCAGCAGATAGCGTTTACAAATCGTTGACGCAATTCACGAATAAGCCAGATCGTCATTGATGCGACAATTCGGTCACGACTTTGGTTGGCAAAGAAAAAGCAGGCCGATTGCTTACTTATACTCAATAATTGCCGATTTGCGGCCAGAGATACGCTTCATATGGTAGTCGAGAACACCCTGAGCTTCCGGAAACTTTCCCAAAACGCTGAAAAACACCCGTTTCCAGGCCAGCGGACCCGCGTCACGGATCGCCAGACGGACGATCTGAACGGGCCATACCAGGATCAGAAACCCCATCGGCCACCAGATTAAAGCCCCGCCGATAGCCAGAATTGGGAGCATAAGACCCCAGAGGACAGACCTTCGCATCTCCCGGACCCAATGGCGCTCCGGTGGCGCGCCGTGCAGAGCAGCTCCCTCGGCAAAGGCGTGGCCGGCGCGGCGGGCCCGTTTCCACCATTGGCCGAAACGGGTAATCGCCGCATCGTGCCATGTCATTTCCACGTCCAACCGATAGATTTTCCAACCCGCCTGACGCAGGCGCACGCAAAGCTCAGGCTCCTCGCCAGCGATGACATCTGCACGGAACCCGCCGACCGCGTCAAAGGCATCGCGGCGCATCAAGGCGTCACCCCCACAGGCGAGCGCCTCACCGATCGGCGTGTCCCATTCCTTGTCACAAAGCGCGTTGTAAATGGAGACATCCGGGAACCGTTCCCGCCGCCTGCCACAAACCACCGCCACCTGCGGGTTGGCATCGAGGAATGCTGAGGCCGTCTCGATCCAGCCGTCACGCAACGCGCAATCGCCATCTACAAACTGGATATAGTCTGGCTGCTCCTCAAAAGCCGCACGGCCCGCGTTCCGCGCACGCGCCGCCGTGAAGGGTTGCGACAGGTTCAGCTCGACAACCCGCGCTCCGGCAGACCGCGCGGCTGCGACGCTGCCGTCCGAAGAGCCGGAATCCACATAGACCACGTCTATATCGGTGCCGAGTGAGGCAAGGCACGCCTCTAGACGGGCGCCTTCATTGCGCCCGATCACGACAGCTCCGATGGTCAACGGCGCGATTGGCGGTTCTCGCGCATGGCCCTGCGACGCGACATCGCGTCGGTGCGCGCACGCGCCCGGTCAGCCTGCGCGACGGTGTCCACCGGCACCGCGTCCTTCGACTTGCCACCGATATGTTCGGCCAACGCCCCGAGTGTCGGGAAGCGGAAGATATCGGTGATCGTCAGGCGAGAAGCATCAAGCCCCGCCCTGATCTCCCGATGGGCCTGCACAGCCAGCAGGGAATGACCTCCGAGCTCAAAGAAATTGTCCTTCTGACCCACAGCATCGATCCCGAGGATCCGCCCCCAGATCTCGGCAATCTTCTGCTCGACCTCATTGGCCGGGGCTGCCGCCGGTTCCAGATTGCGCACCGGCTGCGACTTGGTGGGCAGGGGAAGCGCCTTGCGGTCCACCTTCTTGTTCGGCGTCAGCGGGAAGACAGGCAGGCTCACGAAACGCGACGGCACCATGTAGTCCGGCAACGCGGCGGCAAGATGCGCGCGCATCGCAGCCTCGTCCACCGGCCCACCGGTCAGATAGGCGACCAGCCTGACATCACCGGGCGTGTCTTCGCGCGCGATCACCACGGCTTCCGAGACGCCCCCCATCGCATTCAGACGCGCCTCGATCTCGCCCAGTTCGATCCTGTAGCCGCGGATTTTCACCTGATGATCGGCACGGCCAAAGAAGTCGATCCGCCCATCCTCGCGCCAGCGCACCAGATCACCGGTGCGATAGATGCGGTTGCCATCCCGGAACGGATCAGCCTTGAACCGCTCCGCTGTCAGGTCTTCGCGATGCAGATAGCCCCGCGTCACACCCGCGCCACCGATCCAAAGCTCGCCCGGAACGCCGACCGGCACCGGGTCCATCGCCTCGTCCAGCACATAAAGCTGGGTGTTCGCTATGGGGCTGCCGATATTGACGATCCCGTCCACGGGTTGCGCGGTCTCAGTAGAGGACCAGATGGTCGTCTCGGTCGGCCCGTACATATTCTCGATTGCGGCGCGTGTGATCCCGGCGAACTCTTCCACAAGTGCACCCGGCAGTGCCTCACCCCCGATCATCAGATGCTTCACCCGGCCAAGAGCGAACCGCGCCTCGTCATTCATCGCGATCATCCGCGCCATGGACGGGGTGCATTGCATATGCGTGACGTTATGACGGATGATCTGGGCTGCGATGGAGTAGTCGTCATCAGCCACACCCGAGGGCTGCTTGGCCCGCCGCAGAACCTCGGCCAACTGTTCCAGCCCGCCAAGCACCTCCGGCACCGGGATGCCATAGTCGATCAGGCAGGCGATCTCGTCCACACCGATGCGTTTGACCTGCTCGACCCGCTCCAGGCAGTCCTCGATTGTACCGAAAAGACCGGAATCCTCGAAATAGCGCTCGAAGGCGAAATCGAGGATGCCCTCCATCTCGTCCTCATTGAGCGATCCGAGGTCGAGCTCAAACGGGTTCTTCACGCCCTCCGGTCGTTTGAAAGCCGGGAAGGCCCAGGCATACTGCTTGATCAGCCCGGCAGCGGAACGCAGATAATCCTTCATCGGCTCATGTGCGATCTTGCGCACGGTGTCGCGATTGTCGCCCACGAATGTGTGGAGCATCAGGGTTACCTTGTGATCCGCCGGATCATGCCCGGCCTCACGCAATGCAGCATGGTAGATCTTGATCTTCTCGCCCACCTCATCGACGCTTTGGCCAAGCAGGTGGGTCAGCACATTGGCTCCGATGGAGCCCGCCTGCTTCCAGGTCTGCGGGTTGCCTGCGGTGGTCACCCAGACAGGCAATTCCTTGGACACCGGGCGGGGTTGGGTCACGACCGCATGCGGCGTGCCGTCCTTGGTCGCGAACTCCACCGCCTCGCCACGCCAGAGCTTGCGCAGGGTCTCGATCGCCTCGAACATCGCGGGCTTGTTCTGCGGCGGCGTATTCTCGGGCCGCAGGATGAAGTCATCGGGCTGCCAGCCGCTTGCGATCGCGAGGCCTGTGCGCCCGTTGGTGATGTTGTCGATCACCGCCCATTCCTCGGCAATTCGCGCCGGATGGTGAAGCGGAGCAACACAACTGCCCGCCCGCACAGCGAGGTTCTTGGTCACAGCCGCCACCGCAGCCCCGGTGACCGACGGGTTTGGATAGGGACCGCCGAAGGCATGAAAATGCCGCTCGGGCGTCCAGACGGCGCAAAAGCCATTGGCATCGGCGATCTTGGCGCCCTCCAGCAGAAGCTCGTACTTCTTCGGGCCGACACCATCATCATTGCCCCAGTAGAACAGGCTAAAATCAATGTCACGGTCGGTGATTGCCAGCTTGCCTGACGAGATCAGCGCCCGGTTCTCGTCGCTCGACAGCACCACCTTGTAGCCGCGCGCGAGCGTGTAGAACAACTCCAGCACCGAGATATCAAACGAGAGCGAGGTTACCGCCAACCAGACACCTTGTCCGTCCTGCGAGATGCGTTGATCCATGCCGGTGAAGAAGTTGGCGACATTGCGATGCTCGACCATCACGCCCTTGGGCCGACCGGTGGAGCCGGATGTATAGATCACGTAGGCCAGATTGGCAGACGTCACCCCACTGTCAGGGGCCGTTTCGGACGCTGCCGCGATACGCGAGTCTTGGTCGATCAGCAGAACATCGGCCCTGTGATCCGGCAGGTCCCCGGCGATGGCCGACTGGGCAAGGATCACCTTCGCCTGACTGTCCTCGATATAGAGTGCGATACGGTCCGCCGGATAGGCCGGATCAAGCGGGACATAAGCACCGCCCGCCTTTTGGATTGCCAAAGCACCGACCACCAGATCAAGCGAGCGCGACGTATAGAGACCAACCAACCCATCCGGCCCGACGCCCATCTCGCGCAACACATGAGCCACCTTGTTGGCGCGCGCGTCAAGTTCGGCATAGGTGAGTTCCGAGCCCTCGAACACCAGTGCCGTTCCATCGGGCGTCCGCGCCGCCTGCTCCTCAAAAAGCTGATGTACGCAACGATCCTGCGGATAGTCGCAATCCGTGCGGTTCCAGCCATTCAGGACCTGATCACGCTCGGCATCCGACAGCACGGCCAGGGCATTGACCATCGTCTCATCCGAAACAGAGCGCGCCAGAACATCAAGACGCTGAACCAGCGTATCCGCCGTCGCCTCACTGAGGCGTGTGGTGTCAAACACCAGTTCAACCTGACCATCAGCGCCTGCAAGCAGGGTCAGACAGGTTCCCTCGATGGCCGTATCACCAGAGGTCGCGAGCCCGATCTGCGGTGTGGAAGAACCCGAAATGCTCGGCTCACGCAGGATCAGGTCACGGGCAAAGGCCCCGCGCTTCCGGCAGGTCTCAACCGAGGCCTCCATGGCATCCGTCGCCTTGGCAAACGTCTGGTCAGCGTCGAAACGGAGCGGCACCCACGGGTTCAGCAGCAGCGGCTCTGCATCATGCGCCTCCTCAACCCCGGCATCCCGGTATGCAAGATCAAATGCATCCTTGCCACTGATCCGGGCCGCCCATGCGGTCAGCGCGGTCAGGCGCTGCATCCGGGACAAACCGGCGGGCAGATCGACCTTCCGCCGCGCCCAGTCGGGCGCTTCGGTGGAAATCTGTGCCTGGGGAAGTTCGGCCGGATCAAGCTCCGCCATATGTCTGCGCCAGAACCCGTCATGGGATGCGACTTGCTTCATCCGTTCGGTCAATGCGTCGGCCTGCGGCTGGTTGAGCGACGGCAGAACGTCCCCAACTGAAACCAGATCCGATGGCCGGATCGCCTCGCCATCCAGACTGGTGATTGATTTCAGGATTACCGGGGCGGACCCGGTGGCCACGACGATATGTTCGTCACCGAGTTCCAGCACCGAACCCGGAAGCGGGGCCTTGTCCCTTGTGCTGATCTCGGCCGAGCGCACAGCCGCGATCCGACCGGCGATCTCGATCTTGGGCACACAGAGAGGGTTCCAATAGGCCCCGTGATCGAGCGCACGCACAAGTGCCACCAGATCCTCGCTATCCCGGTTGAAATCGAGCCGCCCATGGGCGCGCGGGCGATCCGTGCGGGCGTAGTAACTGCGCTGGCTCAGATCCTGCGCCCCGCCTGCCACATCACCGGCTTCAAGCTTGCCGAGCACGACCTCAAACCCGTCAATGGCCGCTGCATAGCATCTGGTGTTGAGCGTCAGCGCGGTCTCGGCCTCGCCCAGATCAAAGATGCGCTGCTCAAGGATGTTGCCCTCGTCAACACCACCCTCGATCCGGTGCCAGGTGACGCCGTGCTGTGCCTCACGATTGACGATCGCCCAGACCGGCGCGTTCAGTCCGGCATAGGCTGGCAGCGGCCCGTCATGGAAGTTGATCGCGCCCTGTCCGGCCTTCGCCAGCACCGCGTCCGGGATCACGGAAAGATTGGCAATGGAGAATAGCCAGTCACAGGTCACATCCCCCAGACGCGCCGCCAGATCCGCGCCGGGTGCCTCGACCCGAAGCCCGTTCTCCCGTGCCCAGGCCTCAATCTCCGCATTGCGGGTAACGACCGCTGCAATGCGGTGCCCCTTGCCTTGCATAAGCGAGGCGCACTGGATCAGAAGTGACTCGTTGCCGATGACAATGGCCGAAAAGCTACTCATAACGGGTTACATCCCCTTTGAAACATCGCCGGGCGCGCGGCCAAGCAGGCCGCCGACAGCATGGCGCGTAAGATCGGACAGAAAGTTGTCGGGATCGCGTTGCGGTTTGCGCTGGATCAACCGCCGCAGCCGCCAGAAAACGCCACCCTTGATATGGGCGATGGTGGCCAGCATCGCATAGAGCCAGCCATGGTTCTTGCGGAAATAATGGAGCCGCGAGTCAAACCAGTATTTCGGCATCCGTGACCAGCTTTTCATGCCGGTTGAGACCGAGCCGATATGCGTGACCGAGCTTTCGCGGACGTAGACCGTAGGCCAGCCCGCCAGCATGGCGCGACGGCAGAGGTCTGTTTCCTCGAAATACAGAAAGAAGGTCTCGTCAAAGAGGCCGATCTCGTCGAGCACGGATTGCCGCATCATCAGGCTTGCCCCTGCCAGCCAGTCCACGGTTTGTGTGGTCCGTGGCAGCGGCAGCGGCACAACACTGCCTTTCAGCAAGCGCGTCACCGGGCCGAAACGGACGGAGCTTTCGAACTCGCTGGCAATCGACGGATAACGGAAGGCGGTGCAGTGCCAGTCACCATCAGGTCCGTGAATGTAGCTTCCCGCAAAGCCTGTCTCGGGATGGCTTTCCATATGCTGCAGAAGCGCGCGGATCGCGCCCTTGTCGGGGAAAGCATCCGAGTTCAGGATGTACACATAGTCCGGCTTGCTGCCATCCGAGAGCCCGGCGCGGATACCGACATTGTTGCCAGCCCCGAAGCCACCATTGTGACCCGACTGGATCACGCGCACCCGGTCCCAGCCGGTCACGGCCTTCGATATCTTCTCTAAAGAGCCGTCCTGACTGTCATTGTCCACGATGATCAGTTCACCCGCGATCCCGTCCATCTCGCGCAACGCGGCTTCCGCCGATTGGACGGTCATATCGGGTGTCTTGTAGTTCAGGATGATGGTCAGGAGAGTGGGTTCACGCATCGCTCACTCCGCCGCCGTCAGCCAGTCGGCACGGACCTGAGCGGTCTCGGCCTCGTGGATGCAGCTCTTGATCCGCTCCGCCAGAACCCGGACATTCGGCTCCAGCACCATGCTGTCATGATCGCCCGGCACCTCGAAGACCGACAGGTTCCGGGTCCACTGACCCCATTGGTTGTCCTCAAAGACATACTCCCGCCAGCGATCCACATGCTGCCCGCCTGAAACCGCCCAGTAACGATCCAGCGGAGGACGGAAGAGCGCAACCGGACCGTCCCACGGGCTGACCTCGTAGTTTCCCACGGCTGTGCGGAAAGCAGCCTCGATCTCATCATTGTGGAACTGATGCTCGGAGGTTTCATGCAAGTCTCCACCACGACGCTTTTCCATCTCCCATGCCCAGCGCTTCCGGGCCCAGTCGAGCAGGTATCCTGGTCCCTTGCGGCGCATTTCATGCGACTTTATCAGCAGCTTGTCCCTGGTGCTGAGGTTTGGTTGGACCGGCAGCGGCGTATCGAGCATGACGATCAGCGAAACTTCCTCGCCTTCCGCCTTCAACTGCTGCGCCATCTCGTAGGCGGTGATCCCCCCGCCAGAGAATCCGCCCAGCATGTAGGGTCCGTGCGGCTGAACCTGCCGAAGCTCGGCGATATAGTCCCTTGCTGCATCCACCAGCGAGTCATGCGGGGCCTCGTCGCCGTAAAGCCCCCGCGCCTGCAGACCATAGAACGGACGATCCGCGCCTAAGAGATGCGCCAGATGGCGCAGGTTCAGGACGTTGCCGAACATGCCAGCGACCAGGAAGAACGGTTGTTTCGGCCCACCTTCGCCGTTGTGCATCGGTACCAGATGAATGAAGCGGCGTTTCGGTGTGGCAGGCGCTCCCTCGCCTGCATCTTCGCTGTCGGTCGCGCCACCCACACGCTCGGCAATCAGTTCGCCGCATTTGGCGATCGTCGGAGCCTCGAAAAGAACAGAGATCGGGAACTCGGTCCGGTAGGCCTTCTTGATCATGGCAAACAGGCGCACCGCGATCAGGGAATGACCGCCGAGATCGAAGAAACTGTCTTCGACGCCAACCTGATCGACACCAAGAAGCTCCTCCCAGAAGCCGACAAGCGTGCGCTCAATATCGTTACGCGGTTCGACATAGTCACTTTCCAACTCAGGCCGGGTGAATTTCTGACCATCACTCGCCGCCGCTGTGCTGGCCGCTGTCTGCCGGACCAGCGCGGGCAGGTCGAGCGATGAGATCACAATCTGCGAAGGGCCGCTGGCAATCGCACGGGCGAATGCATCAGTTCCCTCGGCCGGAAGGATGCCCTGACTGAGATTATGCGCCAGACGCTCCTCGGCCGGCGAGAGCGGCTGCGGGGCGTCGCCATCGGCAAACTCGACCTCGCTTGGGCTCAAACGCGCCGCTTTCGTGAAGTTCACTGCTGCTTCCAGCCGCTTGATGGAAAAGCCACGCACCTCCATGCAGATATTGCCGTCCATATCGGTCAGCGTCACATCGAAGGCCGCCACACTGCCACCGGCATGATTGTCACCGGCGCTCCGCACCCAGGAATAAATCTCCGCTGGCAGGGCGCGGTGAACCCGCACGGCCGCATAGGACACTGGCACCCAGAGATGGGTTGGCTGGTATCCTTTAATCAACTCCATCGCCCAGCCGGTCGCGAGGTCAAGAAGCGCCGGGTGCAGGAGATAGCCCTCGCCCAGGTCGCCACGGAAAGCCTCCGGCAGACCAAGGCGTGCAACGCCCTCGCCTTCCCCGAATGCCTGCTCGCGCAGTACACGCCAGCGCGGGCCAAAGTTCAGATGCGCCTCCTGAGGCGAGACGATACCGCCCGGATCAGATTTTTGCCCCTGCGAGCAACGCGCCTGAAGCTGCGGGATGTCCAGCTTTGCAGGTGCTGCGATCCCGCCGAGGTAGAGGCTGGCCTGTGCGTTCAGCAGATAGCCATCGCGCCCATCGAGCCTGCAGGTGCTCTGCACTTCGAACCCGTAACCACCCTCAGACCGGGTCAGGCGCACGCGAATGTCCCGATCCTCGCCATCGGCGACCCGCAAGGGCCGCAGAAAGAAAAGGTCACGTATCTCGAACGCCCCTGCCTCACCATGAGCGGCAAGCGCCTGTGCGGCCAGATCAAGATAGCCGGTTCCCGGAAGCAGCGCGTCTCCGCTTTTCGTTCGGTGCTGGTCGAGGATCCACTGGCCGGTGTTGTATGTGCCCTTGAAAAGACGGTTTCCGTCGTTGTCGAAGGTCGCGTCACCCAGCAACGGCTGCGCGACCGACTCATGCGGGATCTCGGGGCGTTCACCGAGTCTTTCAGCCACCGCATCGGCGGCCATGCCGACCTCGTTCCAGATGCCCCAGTTGATCGCAATGACGCGTGTCTTGTCGCCCTTTCGGGACTTGGCATAGGCGTTGAGATACTCATTCGCCGCGACATAGTCGATCTGTCCCGCAGGCGCTGTGACCGTCGAGCTTGACGAGAACAGCACCAGCAGTTCCAGATCTCCATCGGGGAGGAGATCATGCAGAACCTGTGTGCCGTGGATCTTGGGTGTGAAGACATCCTCGACCGAGCCGGGGGATTTCGCCAGCAGCGGTCCGTCATCGACAACACCTGCGGCATGGATCACACCATGGAGCGCGCCAAATTTCGACTTGGCCTCGGCGATTGCGGCTTCCATCTGGACCCGGTTGCACACATCCGCCGTGGCGGTCATCACGGTGCCGCCCACCGCCTCAAGCCGCTGAACGGCCCGGATCGCCTGTGAGGTTGGATCAAACGGCCCATGACCTTTCAGATGCGCATCCCATCCACTTCGATCCGGCAAAGGTCTGCGCGAGAGTAGCACGATCTTCGCATCCGCCCCCGCAATCATGTCTTCGGCCAGCGTCAGCCCGATCCCACCGAACCCGCCGGTAAACATGTAGACCCCGCCATGGCGATAAGCCGGGGTCTCTGGGGCCTCCAGCGGTCTGGCACGGAACTCAAGCTCGAAGCGTTTCGGTCCGCGCAAAGCGGCAACCGCATCGACAGGCGGGGCGAGCATGTCTTCAAGGATCTGGTCGGCCAGGGTCTCAAGCGCCGGGCTCGCCTCACGACGGCGGCGCGGCACCTCAGGCAAGGCCACATCGAGCGTCAGGCAGGTCACTTCCGGCAACTCGCGCGGGATCACCCGCATGGGGCCAATGATCGTGGATTTCTCAGGATAGGGCAGAGGCTCGGACCGAACCTGCGCCGCACCGGATGTGATCGTGGTGAAATGGAGCGGTCGGGGCAGGTTTTCGTCACTGATCGCCTGGGCCAGGAACATGAGCGAGTAGAAGCCCTGCTCCAGATTACGATGGAAAAAGCTGCTGCCGGGGCGGAAAGTTTCCGACGCTGTCAGCAGCCAGAAATGGGCAATCCGGCTTGGGGCCAACCCATGGGTGACGAGGTCCTGAATAAGCTGATCATACCCCTCACGCCCCCTTTCGGGCGCAAGCACATAGCTGTCTTCGGAGAGCCGCGCGAACGCATCGCCCGTGGCGACAGTGATAACCGTGTGACCGGCCCCGCGCAGCCGCGCGACGATGCGCGCGGCGACCCCAGCCTCGTCGACAAAGATCAGCCAGGTCTGCTTCTCGGCATCCGCCAGATCCCCCTCGATATCGACCTCGCAAGCGGCGAGTTGCGGTCGCCAGACCGGGTGATATCCCCAGTTCGTCACATCGTCGTTGCGCATCAGGTAAGACGAAACCGTCTCCACCTGCGCCCTGCCCGGTTCGATGAAATAGGGTGAACGCTGGAAGGCATATGTCGGCAGAGGCACCCGGTGACGTTTGGCCTCGCCCCAGATCGGCTCCCAATCCACATCGACGCCCACGGCCCAGAGCCGCCCCAGCACGCTCAGGAAATAGGCGTCGTCGGCGATGTTCTCGTCGGGGTGGCGCAGAACGCTCAACACCTGATTGCCCGGCACGCCGCCATGCATCCGGGTGAGGGAACTCAGCGCCTTGCCCGGCCCCATCTCGACATAGATGCGGGCCTTTTCCTGCGAGAGCGTGGTGATGCAATCAGCAAAAAAGACCGTGCCACGCAGATGCCGCACCCAGTAGTCCGGGTCGGTCGCCTCGGCGTCGGTGATGAACACGCCGCTGCGGTTGGACACAAACGGGACTTTCGGCGGCGACAGGGTGATTGAGCGTAGATAGTCACCGAACCGCCCCAGAATTGGCTCCAGCATCCGTGAATGTGCGGCGATGTCGATCGGGATACGCTGGCACTCGATGTCCTTTGCGGCCATTTCGGCTTGCAACCTGTCGAGCGCTGCCTGCGGACCCGAGACGACACTCAACTCGGGCGCGTTCACGCTGGCCATATCCAGATCATCGCCCAGAAGCGGTGCGATCTCGGCCAAGGGCAACGGAATGCTGAGCATGCCGCCTGCGGGAACCGTATCAAAGAGCGTTCCGCGCAGGTGGATCAGTCCGATGCAGTCCTCGAAGCTCATCACACCGGCCAGACAGGCGGCCGTGTTCTCGCCCATGGAGTGGCCGACAAGCGCTGCCGGCTGCACACCCCAGGACATCCAGAGCTGGGCCAGCGCATATTCGACGATCATGATCAGCGGAAGTTGTACCGAGGGTGTCTTCAGCCGCTCGTCCGCGGCCTCCATCTCGCCATCCTCGGGCAGCCAGAGCGCGCGGATGTCATAGTCCAGCTTGGGCTGCAGGATATCGAGACCCCGATCCATCCAGTCCTGAAACACCGGCTCGGTCTCGTAGAGATCGCGGGCCATACCGGCATATTGCGCCCCGCCACCGGGAAACATGAAGACAACCTCCGGGTTGTCCTCGACGAAACTGTGGTCGAAAACGCGGCGGGTGTCGCCCTGCTCAAGCAGATTGGCGGCCTCCTCATGGGTCTCGGCCACCAGAACCCGGCGTTTCTCAAACGCGCGGCGGCCCTCTTTCAACGTGTAGGCCACGTCCGCCAGGGGCTGCCCGGGATGCGCACGCAGATGCGCTGCGAGGGCCTTGGCATTGGCATCGAGTGCCGCTTTGCTGCGGCCCGAAATGGTCAGGAGATGAAACGGCCATTCAGCCTCGTCCGACGGCCCACGCTCGGGTGCCTCCTCGATCACCGCATGCGCATTGGTGCCACCGACACCCAGCGAGTTCACACCCGCCCGGCGCGGACCCTTGTGAGACGTCCAGTCAGCAAGCGTCGCATTGACCGAAAACGGACTGTTCTTGAAGTCAATCGACGGGTTCGGGGCCTCGTATCCCAGACTGGGCGGAATCTGCCTGTTGTGCAGGCTGAGCGTGGCCTTGATCAGGCTCGCCACACCGGCTGCCGTATCGAGATGGCCGATATTGGTCTTCACCGAGCCGATCTTGCAGAACCCGGTTTCGTCTGTCGTCTCGTTGAAGGCCGAGGTTAGCGCGGCGATCTCGATCGGGTCGCCCAGATAGGTGCCGGTGCCGTGGCACTCGATGTAGTCAATGGTGTCCGCCTCGACGCCCGCCATCGCCTGCGCCTCGGCAATCGCCGCGGCCTGTCCATCCACCGACGGTGCGAGGTATCCAGCCTTGGCGGCCCCGTCATTGTTCACCGCCGTGCCCTTGATCACGCCCCAGATGTGGTCACCATCGGCAATGGCATCAGCCAGTCGGCGCAGCACCACCGCGCCTGCGCCACTTCCAAAGACGGTTCCTTGAGCGCGGTGATCGAAGGCATGGCAATGACCATCAGGCGACAAGATCTCGCCATCCTCGAAGATATAGCCACGCTTATGCGGCAACTCGATGGTCACGCCGCCCGCAAGCGCCATGTCACACTCACCATTCAGCAGCGCCTGACAGGCATAGTGCGTTGCAACCAGCGAGGTGGAACACGCCGTCTGCAGATTGATCGACGGACCTTTGAGGTCGAACGCATGGCTGACCCGGGTCGCCATGAAATCCTTGTCGTTGCCGGTGTGGCGCAGCAGGAACATGCCCGTGCTGTCAACCAGATCGGGGTTCGAGCAGATGTTGAAGTAGAAATAGCTCCCCATCCCGCAACCCGCATAGACCCCGATTGGCCCATCGAATCTCTCAGGCGGATGACCGGCGTTTTCCAGCGCCTCCCAGGCAACCTCCAGAAACTGGCGGTGCTGCGGATCCATGATCGCGCTTTCCTTGGGAGAGAAGCCGAAGAACTCACCGTCGAACATCTCGAAATCGTCGAGGATCGCGGCGGAAGGAACATAATTCTTGTGATGCAGCCGGTCGGGCGTCTCGTCGGCCTCGATCAGTTCTTCCTCGGTCAGTTTGCGGATACTCTCGACGCCATCGCGCAGATTGGACCAGTATTCCTCAATCGAGGCCGCGCCCGGAAGATGGGCGGACATACCGACAATCGCGATATCATTATCACTGATTGCGGAAGACCCCGTATCCTCAACCATCACTCACCCCACACACATAACGCAGATACAATCTGCACATTGATCACGGCCAAATTGGGACAGATCGTCTGCCCATCCGCGCCCCATCAAACCCCGACAATGAACCTCTTACTACGCGGCCAAGACACCGGTTTCAAAAGGTTATCGGCACCAAAAGGTGCAAACACTCACACTTGCAGGATTCGCACCCACCCCCGAACTGGCCGAGTTTTAGCAAATATCATCGACGAGTCCAAAGCCCTACGTGAACGTTGCCTCAAGAACCGGCTAGAGCAGGTTTGCCGCCACCGCACAGGCCAGAACGCCAACTCCGCACACCAGGCTGATCCGGTCCCGGACCGCGAAGATCACGGGATCGTCTTCCATGTCGCCGTTATGGGCGATCATCACGATGCGGCTTATCCAGTAGAGCACAATCGGGCATGCGCCCCAAAGCATCAGCGGCGACTCGTAGAGCTCGGCCGTTGCCGGGCTGGAGATGTAGAGCGCGAGAACCAGAACCGCGTTGTACCCGGCAGCGATTGCCATCATTTCCACAACCGGCAGATCGTTGATCGTGTAGCCCCGACCGGCGATCTCGTTCTTGTCATTTGCCTGACCGTCGATCAGCTCCGCCTGTCGTTTTACAGCCGCAAGCGCCAGGAACAGGAACACGGAGAAGGCCAGCATCCAGGGCGACAGCGGCAGGCCTGTTGCTGCGGCACCTGCGATCACGCGCATGGCATAGAGTCCGGCCAGCGTACAGATATCGATGACGCGCTTTCGTTTCAGCGCAATCGAATAGGCCATGGTAATCAGATAATAGGTGCCCAGAACGGCTACAAATAGCGGCTCGGTCGCGAGCACAGCGATCAGAAGGGCGGCGATCAGAAGGGCAGGCGCCATGATGATCCCGTCGCGCAGCGGCACCGCACCGGAAGCGAACGGCCTGTTGCGCTTGCGGGGATGTACCCGGTCCGCCGCAAGATCAAGAAGATCGTTCAGGACATAGACCGATGACGCTGCCAGACTGAACGCCACGAAGGCCATCAGAGCCATCATGATGGACGCTGCATCGAACTGATGCGCGGCCATAAGCGGCAGAAAAATCAGGACGTTTTTCATCCACTGGTGCGGGCGAAGCGCCCTGAGATACGCGCTTCGATCCGTTTTGGTTTCGGGTGATAGATGTCGGGCAGGTCCCGTTTTTTCAGCCGCCCGCTGCAATGACCGGGAAGCTCCGATCGTTATCGCCTCACCGGCACTTTGCCAGATCGGAAGATCGACCTTTGCGTCACCAATATAGGCGAAGTTCCCAGCGCCATAGCGATCTTCGAGAAACCGCGCTTTCTCTGCCCCGCCCAGATTGCGGCTGCCATCGGACCCGAAAGCCCCGTCGAAGATGCCGAGATGGTCGGAAATCCGGGTGACATATCTCTGATCGGAGGCCGATACGAGCACGACCTCGCGGCCTTCTGTACGGGCCGTCTCGATTTCCTGAAGCACCGCCGCATCATAGGGCAGGTTTTCCGGCTCTATCTCCGCCCGCTCGGCAATGTAGGCCTTGAACGCCGCCTTGCCGTTGATCAGGGCGCCCGGAAGACCAAGGGCCGAAGCGGGAGAGGCGCTCAGAAGTGACAATCCGGTTTCATACAGCAGATCGGTTTTGATCAGGGTATTGTCGAGATCGACAGCCAGAGGCAGACACGCGATCGGCTGCGCGTCGATGTCGCCCAATGCCCCGGCTTGGCCTGTCGGTGCCGCCATCTCTGATACCCTTTGTTGAACCTTACGCATGACACTATCCGGGAAATTTGTCCTTTTCAGGTCATTCACCTACCCGCAGTAATCACCTTTTTATCGATTGTCTAAGGGGTCGGAGTGCGGTTCCCCACAATTGGATATGGAAAGACCCCATTTTGCCACCGCCGGTTCTGGACACATGCTGCACGACCTGCTCTTGTCTGGCGCGCTGACGGGTGTGGTTGGCAATGTTGGGTGCGGTGCAAGGGAGCGTGTGATGGAATTCAGGTTTGGCGCGCAAGCGATCCGCGTGAACATGCCGCGCCGCGACGATCTTTTCGATGCGGTTCGGTCGCGGTTCAACGATCGGCAGGGCTTTGCGCTCGCGACAATCAATCTCGACCATATCGTGAAGCTGCGCGACGATGCCCGGTTTCTCGATGCCTACGCGGCCCAGGATTTCGTGGTCTCAGACGGTAACCCCATCGTCTGGACATCGCGGCTAAGCGGGCAGGATGTCGAACTGATCCCCGGATCGGAACTGGTGATCCCACTGACGGATATTGCCCAGAAATCTGGGGTCTCCATCGCATTGGTGGGGAGCACCGAAGATGCACTGGCAGTGGCAGCAGAGCATCTGAAGGCAAGAACCCCCGGCCTCGAGATAGCTGCAACGATATCACCCGCATTTGGTTTCGATCCCACCGGGCAGGAAGCAGACACCATATTCGAAGCCCTGAATTCGTCCGGCGCCGGTCTTTGCTTCCTTGCGCTCGGCGCACCAAAACAGGAGGTCTTTGCCGCCCGGGGACGAGAACTTTCGCCCGGGATAGGATTTGCGTCGATCGGTGCCGGTTTGGATTTCCTCGCTGGAACACAGAACCGTGCGCCGAAATGGGTCCAGGCAATCGCAATGGAGTGGGCGTGGCGGATGCTTTCCAATCCCGCACGCCTCGGCCCTCGCTACCTGAAATGCATGATGGTACTGCCGGGATTGACGGTCAGCGCGATACAGCAGCGGATTGCGCGTTGAGCTTGATCTTTCCGAAGTGATTCTGTTTGGCCAACACAAAAACCTGCACAGTTTCCAATATCCGCTAGGTTTTATTTTGCGCGGCGGCAATAAATCGCGTGTCATGAGATGTTCATGTTTGCTCTCATCTAAAAGAGCGGTTTGTAGCCATCTTATTTGAGATAGTGCAGCCTAATAGCAATATAAAATTTGATCGCTTGTTCCATTTTTTCGTATATCTTTTCTATCTCTTGGTAAAATATCGATTTTCTACTTCAGACAAAGTAAAGGCGGGCATTTCATAAGTGAAATGGCCCGCCAAAACTCACCCCAAAAATCACACAAGGGTTACTCAACGCGTTCTATACAGAACATACTCAACACAACGCTACAAATACCCGAAATAGGCAAACAAAACCCTTGGTACCATTTACACGGAACTACATACTCGGGGCTTGATCTTTCTACTCAAGAGCGAGCCAGATATCAAGAAAAAAATGCAAAAATGCTGAATTGAATCGCATTTTCTTCCTCTTTCGTAAAAATGCTGTTTCAAGTCGTTTTTTGGTGACGAAATGCCTCATTTTTGAAGAAAATGAAGCATGATTGCGCATGCATTTACAACATATTGTGTATGAAGTGCCTCAAGATCTATATGTAGATATTTGGTTTTAAATTACTGAATTTTTGCTGCATTTACTTGGAAAAACTGCCATTTTGCTTTAAGGCGGGATTGGGTGAAGAATGTGTTGAGAATGTGTCATGGTCGATAGTGATTGGAGAACAAGGCTTGGTGAGCAACTCGCGCTCAAAGGCGTAAAGGTCACCGAGCTTTCAGAACGGCTTGGACGTCATAGGGACTATGTATCCCGCGTAACGAAAGGTGAAGCACAGCCAAGTGCTGAATTGTTGATGGAATTGTTTCAGATTACCGGAATAAGGTATGAGGACGTGATGTTCCCGAAGCCGTCGTCCACCGGACGGACGGCACCGGAGGTTGACGAGACACCGCTGAAAGGCAGTCTCGAACAACTCCAGACAATTCTCAACACCGATACGTTCAAGCGCAACAGCGAGGACTAGAACTTGGGATTGCGGGATGCCTGAAGGATCGTATCAATGAACGTCGGTGACATCAAACCGAGCGTCATGACCGGTGCTGCCCATGGCGTCCTGTCGCGTCTTGGGCCGACGGGCTATACAGTCGTGTCCGGCTTACCTGACAGACCCGACCTTTACACCACCTATGGTGCCGACTGGTCGTCTGTCTACGTCTCGGAGCGTCTGGCAGACGAGGATCCCGTGCTGGCGTTCATGACCAACGGGTCCGGCTATGCGTCATGGAAGGACCTCGCCCAGAAAGATGCGGGCGCGCGCGTATTCAAGCTGGCCGCTGAACACGGCCTTGAGAACGGCAGCGTCGTGACAGCTGCGCGCAAGGGCAAGAAGATTGCCTGTTCATTGAGTCACAAGGAAGAACGGCTGACGGACGCGGATATCGAGGAGGTGACCTGCTCGCTCCTGATATTCCTGGTGCTCATGGAAGAGCCCGATACACCGCATACCGGCAGTGAGATCCTTTATCATTTGTCTACCGGTCTGACCGAAGATGAGATCGCGATACTCATCGGTAAGAGTAAAGCTACCGTTGCCAATCTGAGGAAGGCAGCGGTCCACGAATTGGGGGCGTCGAATATCTACGAAGCCGTAGCAAAAGGGAAAAGGATAGGTATAATATAATGACTGTAGTGATGAGAGACGCGTCATTCACGAACAGTTCTCCGGTAGTTAAGAGTTCAGGAACCCTCAAGTTTCACATTATCCGGTATGGAGACTTTCACGCTTACAAGCTCCTTAAAGAGTATCACAAGCTCCGCAAGGACATATTCGTGGATCAGCTGGAATGGGATCTGCCTCATGAGAATGGTGAGGAAAGAGACCAGTATGACAATCCGAGTGCCACATACATCATTTCCGAACGGGACGGCGTATGTCAGGGCGGGTTAAGGCTGGCACCGACAACGACCATCTTCGAAGCGGACGGTCGAATGTACAGCTATATGGTTCGGGACGCCGTGAGAGGTGAACTGGACTCGATCCCCCAGGATGTCGTGACAGACACGCCCGTCAGCCCGAATGTATGGGAAATGACGCGGGTCGTTTCACCCTCCGACGGGGACCATCTGCGGGACCTGATCGCCCACACGACTGATTTTCTCCGCAGCAAGGGGGCGACTGACTTCCTGTTCCTGTCTCGCCCCGGCTCTGGTAGAATCTGTCGCGTATGGGGTCATGAGGTAACGGCACTCGGTCCGCTCAGGCAGATCGGAACAGGCCGCTATCAGGTGTTTTCGGTCAGCACGGACAAGAAAGACGCGGCATCGGCGCTCGCGGCCTGAAACAGAAACTGGTGTTGCCCGCGATCTGTAACCGGATACGGGCGACACCAAAGACACCAGTAACCTAGAAAACCAGAACTCCAAGGACCGGGTTTTTGAATAAGCGAGATACAAGCATGGTTTCCGGTTTGCCGGACATTGCGACAAGGCGGCTCAAATCCTTTGCCGCAAACGACGATCTTCTGATCCGCGTCGTTGACACCGACCCGGCCCATGAGCAGTTGAAGGATGCAGGCAATGGACTGATGCGCATCGGCGTGCATCACAAGGGCGCCTATGCAGAGGCCACATTCTCGCGCAATGGCAATGAGATGCACAGCCGCGATGTCATTGAGGCGCGCGCAGCACTTCTGACCCTCCAGCATTTTCGCGACACAGCGCCCAACAGCTTCAATCCCAGCGAAAAGGAGCGGGCCTATCTTGCCTTTGTTGCCGAAGGCCTGTCCGATCAGCAGATCGCCGATGAACTGAACCTGTCGCTGCGGGCCGTAAGGGAGCGCAAGAAAAAGTTGCTGACGAACACCGGCTCACGAACCGTCGCACATGCGCTTTCGCGCTATCTCGACAGCCTGAACTAACGCCGGGGTTCCGGGTCTATGGGTCCCGCACCTTCCATCTTTTTGTTTTCAATTGAATCGATAATTGCCGAAACCGCATCCGATTCTTGCGTGTAGTTATTGCTCTTAAGCTCATGGCGCAGGTAAATCAGCATCCTCACAAGCGCCTTGTCCTGATTGTTCAAGTCAGCTTTGGTCATCGAGAAATGGCACCCGGTAAGCTATAAAGAGCATTGGCTAGAAGTCTGCAGTGTTCCGCTTCCGCCTAAAATCTGTAACTAATGCGTATTCGGCCAAAGGCCAGAAACAGTTTGCAGCATGAAAGATGCTGCGTCCAGTCAAACGCTCGTCGAGAGGGGCGCGAAGGGTTGGACCGCCAAGTCGAAGCCCGGGTTGAATCCCGGGCGCGTAACGCGGTAAAGACAGCGAATTGGCGTGAGAACGGTCCCTGTGCCCGCCTCCGCGTCACCTCCCGGTGGCTTTCGCTATATCAACGGAGTGCATATCTTGGCCAATCATCTGCATAGCGGCGATCTGCCTGACGGGCTCGATCTTGGACCGGTTGTCGCGATCGACAGCGAGACGATGGGACTGATCCCGTCCCGCGACCGTCTGTGTGTGGTGCAACTGTCGGGCGGCGACGGTGATGCGCATGTTGTGCAGATAGCCCAGGACCAGACCCGCGCCCCCAATCTGGAGGCAATGCTGGCAAACCCTGATCAGCTGAAGCTCTTTCATTTCGGGCGGTTCGATATCGCAGTGCTTCTGAACCGTTTCGACGTACTGACGACACCGGTCTACTGCACCAAGATCGCCTCCAAGCTCGTCCGTACCTATACAGACCGACATGGATTGAAGAACCTTCTTGAAGAGTTGCTCGGGGTCGATATCTCCAAGCAGCAGCAGAGCTCGGACTGGGGCGCCGAGACGCTGACCGATGCACAGGTTGCCTACGCGGCCTCCGACGTTCTCTATCTGCACCGGCTGAAGGAGGAACTGGACCGTCGGCTGGAGCGTGAAGGCCGGGCCGAAATCGCACAGGCCTGCTTCGACTTCCTGCCGCGGCGGGCCGAGCTTGACCTGATGGGTTGGCCCGAAACCGATATCTTTGCACACTGAGCCGTCATGAAACCTGATCCTCAAAACCTCATCGCCAGCGGCAAACGCGTGATCGCTGTGGAAGCCGAGGCCTTGAGCAGCCTTGCAGACAGTCTCGGTGAAAGCTTCGCGGAAGCGGTTACAGTGATGCTTGCCGCCAAGGGGCGGATCGTCGTCAGCGGAATGGGCAAGTCAGGGCATGTCGCCCGCAAGATCACCGCGACTTTGGCTTCCACCGGAACACCCGCGCAATATGTTCATCCCGGCGAGGCCAGCCATGGGGATCTTGGCATGATCGCAAAGGGCGATGTCGTTCTTTTGCTGTCGAACTCCGGTGAGACGCCGGAACTGGCAGATCTCATCGGCTACACACGGCGCTTCCAGATCCCTCTGATCGGTGTGGCGGCCAAGCCGAAGAGCACGCTTATGATGCAGAGCGATGTGGGCATCCTTCTGCCATCCGCACCGGAGGCGTGCCCAAACGGCCTCGCGCCGACAACCTCGACCACCATGACACTTGCCCTGGGCGACGCGCTTTCCGTCGCACTGATGGAACAGCGCAGCTTCACTCCGGAAAACTTCCGTGCCTTCCATCCCGGCGGCAAGCTTGGCGCAAGACTGGCCAAGGTCGGCGACCTGATGCATGGCGGGGACGACCTTCCGGTCACGCCTGAAACCGCGCCGATGTCGGATGCGCTTCTGGAGATCTCGTCCAAGGGCTTCGGTGTGACCTGTGTCGTTGACCGCGATGGCCGGATGGTCGGCATCATCACCGATGGTGACTTGCGACGGCATATGGATGGGCTTCTGGCGCAGATTGCGGGGGACGTCATGACACGGGACCCACAGACCATCGCTGGCACTTCGCTTGCATCCGAGGCGCTGGGCATCATGCAGGACCGCAAGATCACCTCGCTTTTCGCCATAACCGAGGATGGACGACCCGAAGGTATCCTGCACATTCATGACTGCCTGCGTGCCGGTGTGGATTGATGGCTCGCCGCGCCGGATTCTATTCCAACGCTGTTGCCATTCTCAAGATTTGTCTGCCGCTTATCGCTGTTGCGATCCTGATCCTCGTTTTCGTTGTCGAGCGGGAAGATGATTTCGACGATGGCGGCCTGGCTTTCACGGAGGCCGATGTTCAGAGCCTCGGTCAGGGACTGCAACTGACCAACCCGCAACTCTCGGGCACCACGGCGATCGGCGAGCAGTACATCCTGAGCGCTGCCACCATTGCACCGGTCAACATCTCGCCCGATCATCTGATGGCCGATACGTTGAGCGGTACGTTGTCAGGTGATGAGCGGCGCATAGATTTCTCCGCCGATCAGGCAGAGATCGAGGTCGGTGCCAAGCGCCTTACCCTGACCAGGGGATTGTCCGTCGAGACCTCCGACGGCTACACGCTTACCGCACCACGGGTGGAGGCAAATCTTCGCACTTCGACCCTTGTGGCCGACGGGCCGGTCAAGGCCACGGGTCCGATTGGCGCAATAACGGCCGGAAATCTGGAAATTTCCCCCGAACCGGAGACGCAGAATCGCGTGATTTGGTTCCGCGATGGGGTTACGGTGCGCTATACACCCGCCAAACAGGAGTAACTCTTCAGCATGCGTCTCTCAGTTCCTGCCCTTGTTGCCGCGGCCGTTGCGCTGGCGAACCCGGTGATATCCCAGCAGGCGGATATCGGCTTTGGTGGGACACGGCATGACAGTTCGCTTCCGGTCGAGATCTCTGCCGACAGCCTCAGTGTCAATCAGGGTGCCGGGACGGCGGTTTTTCAGGGCGGCGTCCGTGTCGGGCAGGGTGATCTGAAGTTCTCCGCCGACATGATCGAGGTGCGCTATGTGGCGGGCAATGGTCAAAGCGGACAGGTCGATCAGATGCGGGCTGTGGGCAATGTTCTATTGACCAACGGCGTGGAGGCGGCAGAAGCCGCGCGGGCGACCTACAGCGTTGTCGATGGCACCGTGCTGATGGAAGGCGATGTATTGCTGACACAGGGGGCGAATGCGCTCTCGGGTCAGAAACTGCGGATCAACCTTGATGACGGAACAGCAGCGATGGAGGGGCGGGTGACCACAATTCTGCAGCCGCCCGAAAACTGATGGACGCCTCCGCACCCGAGCTGACGGTTGAGGCTGGACAGGGTGGTCTTCAGGTCCGCAACCTTGGAAAAAGCTACAAGAAGCGCCCGGTCCTGCGCGATGTTTCGATGGAGCTGAACCGAGGCGAGGTCGTGGCACTGCTCGGCCCCAATGGCGCGGGCAAAACCACCTGCTTTTATTCGATCGCCGGTCTCGTGACCCCGGAACAGGGCACGGTTTTGGTCGATGGCCGCGATGTCACCTTGCTGCCCATGTATCGCCGCGCCAAGCTGGGTATCGGCTACCTCCCGCAGGAAGCCTCGATCTTTCGCGGGCTCTCGGTGGAGCAGAATATCGCCGCCGTTCTGGAGTTGAACGTGAAGGAACGCGGACGGCGCAAGCAGATGCTCGACGCGCTTCTGGCGGAGTTTTCCATCACCCATCTGCGGCGGGCACCGTCGATTTCCCTGTCGGGCGGCGAGCGGCGCCGGGTCGAGATCGCCCGCTGCCTTGCCAGCCAGCCGAATTTCGTCCTGCTTGATGAGCCTTTTGCCGGTGTCGATCCGATTGCAGTGGGCGAAATCCGCTCATTGGTGAGCCATCTGAAAGATCGCGGCATCGGCGTGCTGATCACCGACCACAACGTGCGCGAGACACTGGAGATCGTGGATCGCGCCTATATTCTGCACGACGGAACGGTCATGATGAGCGGAACCCCCAACGAAGTTGTCGAGGACGACAATGTCCGGCGGGTCTATCTGGGTGAACGCTTCCGCTTCTGAACCGCCTTGATTGCCAAGCATTTCCTCCCGGAAATCATTGCGAAATCACGGATCGCGGCATAGCCTTGGATCATGTGCAGACTCACTCTCTTTCCTGGCACCACACTTTCTTCATATTTATGGCGCAATCACACGTGTAGCTGAGGCATGTCGCGGAGAGATTGTTTCTGAAAGGGTCTGTACTGAGGATCAATTTGAGTAAGCAGATCCAGCCCAGGTTTATGGGCATTCAGGTCAATCAACGCGGGGGAAACCATGCGAATTCAGGTCTCGGGAAAGCAAATTGACATCGGTGACGCGCTGCGAAGCCATGTGGAAGGACGCATTCTGGAAGTTGTCTCAAAATACGCCGGGCGACCAACAGACGCGCATGTGACGTTTTCCAAAGACCGCCATGAGTTCGTGTCAGATGCGTCCGTGCATCTGTCTACCGGCCTGAAAGTACAGGCAACTTCACGGGCAAACGAGGTGTATGACGCCTTCGACGGCGCGACCGAGCGCATGGAAAAGCAGCTTCGGCGCTACAAGCGGCGTCTCAAGGATCATCATCAAAATCGCGAGAACCCGATAGATACTATTGACGCGCCGACCTATATCCTTGATGGAGGCGCGGAACAGACTGAGGAGGATGAGCCCGAGTCGCTGCAGCCGCTGATCGTTGCGGAAACACAGACCAAGGTTCAGACCCTGTCGGTTGGTGAGGCAGTCATGCAAATGGAATTGGCGGGTGCGCCTCTGCTGGTATTTCGAAACACAAGCCATGGCGGCGTGAATGTCGTCTACCAGCGCGAAGATGGTAACATAGGATGGGTGGATCCGCGCAGTTTGAGTTGACACCAAGCGTGACCACCCCAACAAGACGGAGCAGGCCCAGTGATGGAGCTTTCGGATATCCTTTTTCAGAATGCTGTGCGCGTACCAGTAAAGGTTCAGAGCAAGAAGCGGCTTTTGCAGGAAATCTCAGAAATTGCCTCCGAGGTTTACGGTTTCTCGGACAGCGCCGTGTTCAACGCGCTGATGGAGCGTGAGGCACTTGGTCCGACAGGCGTTGGACACGGCGTCGCCATTCCCCATGCCAGACTGGCTGAGGTGGAGAACGTGTGCGGTCTCTTTCTGCGTCTCGACACCCCGGTCGATTTCGACTCTGTGGATCGCAAGCCGGTCGATCTGGTCTTCGTTCTGCTCGCCCCGAAATCCGCCGGTGCCAGCCATCTCAAAGCGCTAGCGCGGGTCTCGCGGACCCTGCGGGATGAGGCGATGTGCAACAAGATCCGCTCGACCGAAGACGCCGCAGCCGTTTATTCCATCCTGACGGACGAAAGCGCCTCAGAGGCTGCCTGAGAAGCCGAAACGCCTGAAATCCTGTGAATAGAGATCGCGGATCTTGGCCTCTATCTCGGGCGTTCTGATCTCTCTCAAGGGAAACCGGGGATCAGGCTCGACAGGCCCCGCTGGCTGACCGGTCAGACCGGCAAGGCCGCCAAGATAGGCTGCGTCCTCCGAGAAATGCCCGTCGCTGAGGATGATCGTCAGCGGCATGTGCGGCCTCAAAGCATCGACGAGATCAGCCTGCCGCACCCAGACCGGATCGTTCCTGATCGGCGTTTGCCCTGAAAGGTTGAGCTTCAGGAAGTCGAGATAGCCACCGAACGCCTTGCGATGTGCCGCCATATCATAGCCCGGCATCGGTCCTTCCGCGGTCTCGGGCAGCGCCAATCCATATTTCGTTTGCAGGTCTTGCCGAATGTAAGGAAAGCCCGCATCGGTGACATGAAAGATATGTCGCATGAACCCGGCATAGGCGCGCTCCAGCGGATGCTGCACGAAGGTAAAGCAGATCGGGCGATCCGCATCCTGAACCCAGTCCTGCATCGCGGCCGGGTTCTTGAGCTTGCGCGCTTCCAGGATCCAGTTGCGGATATGCGCGTCGTTTGCCCCGGGCAGGCTGGCATAGAGCATCTTGTCGGTTGCCAGAAAACGCATGGCCCGCAGATAGGGCCGCGCATCCGGGGTCAGGATTTCCCGCTCGGCGATATAGCCCGAACGGGAGAGATACTCCGAGAACACGTCATAATTCTCAATCCGGTCCCGGAAGCTGGACGGGTTCTGACGCTTGGTCGGCTCTTTCAGCGACTTCAGGTCTTGCGAGGCTCCAAGATAGGCGGCCAGCCCGTTCAGAACGGCCACGTCCTTGCATTCCTCGTAGCGGATCGGGAAATAGCTTTGCCCGGCAAGACGGATCTTGCGCTCAAGATCCGCGTAGAACTGCTCATGATCGGCGCAATAGGTTTCGAACTCGTCCGGTTCAAAGGTGATCCGGGTGATCTTGCGCGTCTTCTCCCGCCCGACGCGCCATTGCCCGGTTTCCCGCGCCGCCTTGACGGATAGATAGGATTCCAGCGGTTGTCGGCGTAGCACGATCTTGGCACAGGTCGGATCTTCGATAACCTGTGCCCGCACCCGCAGATCATGTTTGGGAAACATCCTGAACCCCGGAAGACCGGGTTTCGCCCGGATCGCCTGCAACAACCGCTCTGGCCGCCGGTCACGCTGTTCCATGTTGATGCCGAGATAGCGCTCCGTGCCCTCCTCTCCGATGAAGAACGGATTGAAAAGCTCACCATGGCATCTGAGATCATCATACTGATTGAGACCCGCTTCAAGCAGGTTGGAACCGGTTCGCATCGAGGCAAACACAACAAAAGATGTGAACTGACCCATGAAACTCTGTCTACCCCGAGGTCTGCGGTTTTGTCGAAGGCTTAAGCACGAGCGGCCTGGGAGTGATGCCATTTCGCACCGGCAGGTTTTGTCGGACAATGTCTGCGAGCCGGTCTGGAGGATCCTCGTGAGTCAGGTTGATGATGTTGGCGCGCGCAGTTGGGCCGTTGAGGAAAGTATCACGCGCGGTTGCCTGATCGCTCAATCCGCGCAACCGGAAGAGGGTGGCATTGGGGTCCTGCACGATGAACTCCGCCATCCGTTTGCTTTGAGGGGGTTCAAAGAAAAAGCTGTGATGCGGTTCGGATCTGTTCCACAGAAGCCGGATCAGGAACTGCGCGGCCATTCTGTCGCGCAAAGCGACCGTACCTGCCAGATTACCCTCCGTCACCACGCTTTGAGGTGAGAAATCCGCATGGCTCTCACCGAAGAGATAGCCATGCGCGCAAGTCCCGGTCTGGCTTTCCAGCCATGACCTGAGATCGGACAGAACCTCGCCGAACCCCTCAAAGACCGCGTAGGCCCCGGGTGTCGCGAACTGTTTCTCATATCCGCGCGCCGTGTGGCGACCGGGCATGATAAGCCCGGGCCTGCCTCTGGTCCGCCGATCAAGCACCTGGTCGAGATAGGTATCGAGTCCCTCCGCCCCGTCGCCTTGCCGGTCGGAAAGGAACCGGTCGTAGAGACCATCGGCCTTTGGCCATATCTTGCGGGCGAACCATCGACCGCATCCGGCAAGCATGTCACCATGGTCGTCGTGAAACACAAACGGTTTACCCTGCGCATCGAAGCGCGCGAAGGTGGGTGAGCGTGACAGGATGTCCGCCCCGTGCCGCATCGCCATGGTCTGAAAATAGGACTCGTCGGGGATGAAAGTGGTGCGGAAGTATCGGTCGATCGCCTGCCCATCCGGGTCGCTCAGGATGCATTCCAGCGTCTTGCGGGAAAGGCACCACCATTGCGATCCTATATGCGGCTCCAGCCCGAAGGGTATCTTGCGGCGAATGCCAAGCTTCCGCTGAATGTCCACCAACCTGTCGAAGAGCTTGCGATGGGTTCGGAAGCCGACGGGGAAATGCAGCGTGAATCGCTCGAAAGACAGCCCGTCGCGGACCCAGGCTCCCTCAGTTGCGGGTACGGTTTCCATAAGGTCCTGATCAGGATGCTCCGCCAGATACCGCTGAAACTCGGCCAGCGGTCGGACCGGCAGGCAGGAGCCCGACAGAAGACAGACATGCGAGATCTCGGACCAGGTCTTCAATGCCGTTGCCGCGGCATCCCGAGCAGCTTCAACCAGTTCGAACCGCCCCCAGTCACAGGCGTATTTTTGCATGACAAGAACGGTGTCCGAGGCAAGGCCCGCGAGATCACCTCCGTCCATCCGGGTATCGAGATGCAAGACGACCCGCGCGCCGGCATTGCTCAGATAGCGCACCAGTTGGCTGACCCGCTGCGGATGGGAATGCGCCATGACAGCGAAACCGACGCTCACGCCCAGCCTCCAAACGACATCAGGCCGAGCGCATCAAGCTGACGCCAGTCCTCGTAGCGGGTCGAGTGATCCGTATCGAAGCGGATGCCGCCCCCAAGCGTCTCCGCATAGGCCAGATACTCCCGGCTGGCCGCATAATGCTGTCTACGCTCCAGTTCTTCCGTGACCTTGGTGCCCAGGCTGTCGAGAAACTTTGCATGCAGAAGGCAGCCGCTGACCTTCTCGCCACCCCATTCCTCGTAAACACGGTTGAGCCCGCGCGGCAAAAGGTGATGGGTCGAGCTGACATAGACCGCGCCCTTTTGCCATTTCAACAGAGGTATCTTGTTGAGTGCTGGTGCTCGCGCAGGGGCATCGTCAAACACGACCCGCTGTCTCGGCCCGCCTTGTATCCAGAGGTGATTGTACATCGGATTGCGGTTGACCACGTAGTTGCCGCTGTCGAAATGGGTCAGTATCTCGAACGGGTCCTGACCCTCTGAATAGGCGGTCTCACCGGTGGGCCCTTCGGGATACATGTCGATCAGCAGGGTCCCGAAGCTTTTGACATTGCCCGCATCCAGCCAATCGGTCAGGGCTGAAAGAGGCCTCGTATCCATGTAGGGGTAGACGAGAAACTCATCGGTATCGACCACCAGCGCCCAATGACCGACCCCGTGGCGGGACAGAAGCGCGTTGATCCAGTCCATCCCGAACCGGGCCTTCTTGTAGGATCCATCGGTCCGCCAGAGCGAGCAGTCTTTCTGATCTTGGACAATGTCGTCGCTACCATCGGTTGAACCGTTATCAACGATCAGGAAATGCCCGACCCCGAGCCTGCGATAGTAATCGAGAAAATAGGGCAGCCTTGTCCGCTCGTTGCGCAGCGTTGCAAAGAGCAGGATATCGTCAGGGCCGATCTGATCGGTTCGATCCGCGCTCACCTTGAGCGATTGCCGCTTTCGCATGGCCCTCAGCAGCAGCTTCTTCCGCTCAAGGCGCAGACGATATCGGGTCAATAGGTTCATGCGCGCGGACTGTTATCGCCTTGCAATTGTACTCTCGGTTCTAGGCGTCCATGTGCGTTCACTCAAGTGCCGCGAAAACACCGGTGAAATGCTGGTCCCATGTCGGTGCCCTGAAGTCGCGCACACTTTGGGCCGGGCTTTCGCAATGCTGCTGGATCGCGCCCGACCAGCCCGCCCGATCACCGGGATCGAGGTAAGTCGGCAAATCGGACGAAATTTCCCGAAATGCCGGCAGATCGGAGGCAATGACCGGCAAGCCCATCTGCAATGCTTCTGCCAGAGGCAGGCCGAACCCTTCGGCGAGTGAGGGGAAGAGCAGCGCCCGAGCGCTAGCCATCAGATCACCCAGCGCATGATCGGAAAGCTGACCATGTTCGAGGATCGCATGACCCAACAGAGGCGATGCTTCCAGACGCTCGAAGAAACCCTCGTTTGCCCAGCCTCGCCGCCCGACAATGTGAAGTTTTGGCATCTGCGCGGGCGGGCGCGTGGCCGCTAACTCCTCCCACAGATTGAGGAGCAGGATATGGTTTTTCCGCGGCTCGATCGTACCAAGGACAATGAATTCCGGGTGATCGAGAGGCGCGCGCCGACGGGGCGTCACCGGGACGCCCAAATGGGCGACCACGGTATCGCAAGACATGTCCCATTGCTCCATGACAGCCCAGAGGCAGGATTGCGTATGGGTCGAATTGCAGATCAGAAGGTCGGCATTGTCGATGACGCCGCGCAGCTGACGGGCGAAACGCGTGGGCGTCTCGGCCCGGGTGGTCTGCGGCAGATCAAGCGGGATGGTGTCATGGACCAGAACTGCAATCCGCCCGGCGCCGCCCAAGCGGACTTGCTGCAGGGTTGAGCTTGCCTGATTGGAATGGCCCGTATTGAGATAGACGAAGCCATCCGGCAGCATTTTCCGCAATGTGCGTCCGAGGCTGACCCTTGGGGCTTTCGCGATGCACAACCGCCTCAGCGTGGCCTCAACCCGGCGCTGCAAGGGGCTTTGCCGTCGACCAAGCTGACTCAGGAGATCGGGCCTCTGCCAACGCTTCTCTCCGTCGAAATGCTGCAGGAATGCGGTCATTCCCTTGACATCCAGAAGGGCAAAACCGCCCAGCGCCTTGGCGAGAAAGCAACTGTCGTGCAGCGTCAAGGCGTAATCAATATAGGCCCGCTCAACCCGATCCACCCCGGTTGGCAGGCCCTGACCGGCCCTCGACAGAGTGCGGGAAATATCGATCAGAAGCGGGGTACCCGACATCTACTCGGTATAGCCCGGCATCTGATGCCAGCCCCAGGCATCGGCGATCATCTGCGGCAAGGTCGAGCGTTCGGCCCGCCATCCGAGAACCTCCGTCGCGCGGGTGCTGCCCGACACCAGTGCGGCGCAGTCACCCGGCCGCCTCGGACCTTCCACAACCGGCACCGGCTGGTCGGTCACCTCGCCCACCGCATCGACAACCTCGCGCACCGAAAAGCCACGACCCGTGCCAAGGTTGAACACGGTCTCTTCACTGCCCGCCTCCAGCGCCTGCAACCCGAGAATGTGCGCCTCCACCAGATCCATGACGTGAACATAGTCGCGCACACATGTTCCGTCCGGTGTCGGATAATCGGTTCCAAAGATGGTCATCGCATCCCGGCGGCCCCGCACCGCATCAAGCGCCAGCGGGATGAGATGTGTCTCGGGGCGATGAAACTCACCGACCTGACGGTCAGGGTCAGAGCCTGCCACGTTGAAATAGCGAAAGGACATGTGGGCGAGGCCCGAATTGCGAGCATAGTCGCGGATCATGTCTTCAACAGCCCGTTTCGACCCGCCATAGGCATTGATCGGCTCTTGCGTGCAGGTCTCATCCAGCATGATGCCATCGTGCTCGCCATAGGTTGCACAGGTTGAAGAGAAAACCAGACGCGGAACACCTGCTGCTGTCATCGCATCCAGAAGCGTCATTGAGCCCACGACATTGTTGCGCCAGTAAAGGCCCGGCTCTCTCATCGACTGACCGACATCGGAAAGTGCCGCAAAATGCATCACCGCCTCGGGTCGATGCTGCGCAATCACCTGATCCAGACGCTCGCGGTCCAGCAGGTCGCCCAGCTCAAGCGGCCCGAACTTCACCGCCTGCTTCCAGCCGGTGATCAGGCTGTCATAGACAACCGGTTCAAATCCCTTTTCGGCCAGAACCTTGCAGGCATGCGATCCGATATAACCGGCACCGCCGGTCACCAGTACCTTGCTCAAAGCACTCTCCTGTAAAGATCCAACGGGACCTTGCTATTCGGCAGCTTTGGTTTCTGCAAGAATGTCGGTGAGAAATGCGTGGAACTCTTCGCTCAGATCAGGGCGCGACAGACCAAAGGCAACCGTTGCCTGAAGAAATCCTGCCTTGGAGCCGCAATCATAACGCTGGCCGCGGAACCGGAACCCGTAGACCGACCCGTTGCCGGCCTCCTGTGCAATCGCATCGGTCAGCTGTATCTCGCCACCCGCGCCTGAGCGGATGTTGCTGAGATTTTCCAGAATCGTGGGGCTGAGGATATAGCGTCCGATCACTGCGAGGTTGGACGGCGCGTCCTCTACCTTAGGCTTCTCGACCATATTCTCGACCGAGACAACCGAGCCCATATCCTCGCGCACGCCCAGAACCCCGTAGGAAGAGATGCTGGATTGCGGCACCTCCATGGCAGCGACCATGTTGCCGCCAGTGTTCTGATAAGCCTCCACCATCTGCTGAAGACAAGGCGTATCGGCCGAAATCACATCATCTGGAAGAAGAACCGCAAAGGGCTCGTCCCCTATCAGGCGCTTGGCACACCAGACCGCGTGACCCAGACCCAGCGCCTCTTTCTGGCGTACATACGCAATCGCACCGCTGTCCATGTTCGAGCGGTTCAGTTCTTCAAGAAGGGCGGTTTTCCCCTTTTCCTTCAGGGTCCGCTCCAGAAGCGGGGCCTCGTCGAAATAGTCCTCCAACGCGCTCTTGCCGCGTGAGGTCACAAAGATAAATTCGGTGATCCCGGCCGCGCGCGCCTCGTCAATGGCGTATTGAATAAGCGGCCTGTCGACCAGAGACATGATCTCCTTGGGGATAGATTTGGTTGCGGGAAGAAACCGCGTACCCATCCCCGCCACCGGAAATACAGCCTTTGTAACTTTGCGGGTCATAGCCCCTCCATGAATTCAAATGCCCCCCGGCGACAGAAATCACCAAGAATTCACTCTGGTTGTCGTTCTCTCGTCTACGGAAAAGTCGGCCAAATTGTAACGAGAATCGGGCAAAACATACGTCCCCTTTGTCAGGGTCAAAGTGCTGATCGCAACACTCTTTAACACATTGCCTGAAAAACAACGATGATCGCCCTTGCCGGACCTCATCGAAAACGCCAACCCACCCGCGCTGTGACTACCATCAAATTTACGCTTTCAAAGGCTTTTTTGTTCCATGGCGTTTGATCGGCAAGGGATCACTCAGGCAACGGGCCGCGTTTGGATCTGATCCGCTCAAGTTCCCGCCGGATGCGGGTGCGAATACCGGCTGGCCGCCATGGCCCCGGGCGCTCATCCCGGCCCCAGATGCCCAGTCGGTGATGCCAGAAACCATCCTTGTGAAACCGCACCGAGAGCGGTCGCGGAGAATAGTCCATATCCAGAAACGTAATCTCGCGGCCCTCTCCGGCCAGGCGTGCGGCCTGGCGCAGCTTGCGAAACCGGTTGAGCGGCGTCGCTGATATCACCATCGGCACCGGCGGTTGCTCGTCTGGGGCTTTCCACGGTTCGGCCGCCGGGATCTTTCCCGGCTCCGGCTGCCTTGTGCGCCCTTCGGCGAAACCGGCCTCAAGCGTCAGGAGCAACGCTTCGATATCGGCCTTTCCGATCAGACCCAGCATGAAGAGCTTGAGCAAACGCCTGTGATGATCGCCCGAGACATGCTGCAAAGCCGCCGTGATATCGGAAAGTCCCGAGTGACAGCGAAGGAAGTAGGCATGACTTGCCCCGATCTCATAGAGTGTCTTTGGCACCCGCCTTTGGTTCCGGTAGAGACCAGGCGCGGTGGTGTGGTGAACCTCGGCCAGCGGGACGACAGCGCTCATCCACCCGGCCTTGGCCAGCCGCATGTTCACATCCGCCTCATCGAGATAGTAACGATATGCCTCGTCAAACCCGCCTATGGCGGCAAGCCGGTCACGGCGAAAGGCACAGTTCGTCCCGATGGTCTTGAGCGTGCCACCGGCCATCGGCGCAAAGATCCGCAGCGAGGTGTCGGGAAGCGCAACCGTTCTGTCATTGCCGTTCCGATCAAAAAGAACGGCCCGGGACTGGAACGACACTCCGTTGCCGCCACGCACGAACCCGCCCGCACTGGCGACACGCGGATGCTCGAACCCCGTCACGAGATTTACCAGCCAGGAACATTCCGGCGCGCTGTCATCGTCGCAGAACGCCACGATGTCGCCGCGACTTGCCGCAAGGCCGAGATTGCGGGCGCGGGAGATGTTGGGCTCTGTCAGATGCAGCACTTCGCGCAGATTTCTAACCGGCTCGACATCTGCAACCGGCTGGTCGGTCACCACGATGATTTCGAAATTAGTGTATCTCTGAAGCGCAAGGGCCTTCAGCGTCTTAGGAAGGTCATGCGGCCTGCTGTGACTGACGACAACCACGCTGACTGTGGGCCATGCGGTCATTCCAGACCCTGATCCCTCAATATCGCCTCGATCCGTTCCACATCGACCGGATTGTTGAGTTCCCAGAAAACGCGCCCGCGTGCATCAACCTCGACACATTGAACGGGCATGCCGTTTTCCATGAAACGAAGCTGTTCCAGCCCCTCCAGGGTCTCCAGCGGACCTTGCGTCCAGCCAAGATAGGATTTCAGCGCATCCACGCGATAGCCGTAGACGCCGACATGGTGAAAGACGGGCGTTGTCTCGTCGTCGGCATAGGTCTTCCCGGTATAGGGAATGACTTCCTTCGAGAAATAGAGCGCCCGCCCCGCATGATCGAAAACAGCCGTCGTCCCACCGACACGGCCCGCCTTGCGGTCCTCAAGAAATCCGTTGAGCGCGGACGCGTCGGTACGAAGCACGGGCGTGGCAACTGCGATATCCGGGTCGGCGGCCATGGCTTCGACAAGCGCCTCCACGAACCATGCCGGTGTCAGCGGCGCATCGCCCTGCAGGTTGATCACGATCTCAGGCGCAATGCCCATCGCATCAATTGCGGCTGCAACCCTTTCGGTGCCGTTCACGCAGGTCTCCGGGGTCATCACGACCTCGGCCCCGAAGGCAAGGCTAGTGTCCCGGATACGGTCGTCGTCTGTCGCAACGACGACCTTGTCGACGCCCTTGGCCGAGTTGGCGGCAAGCCAGCTTCGTTCAATCAGGGTCTTCGACTGACCGCCCGATCCGGTCAGCGACACAAGCGGTTTGCCCGGATAACGGGTTGAGGCATAGCGGGCGGGGATGACGACAAGTACGCGCATCAGGCAGACCTCAGTTTAACGCCCGGAACATGGGCGATGAAGAACGGGTTCTCATATCCCGGCTTTCCGTAAAGAAGCGGTGTATGGTCGTCAAAACGCACGACTTCGCCACCCGCACCGCGCAGAACGGCATGGCCTGCGGCGGTATCCCATTCCATTGTGCGGCCAAGCCGGGGATAGAGTTCCGCCTCCCCGGCGGCGACGAGACAGAACTTCAGTGACGAACCGGCGGAGACCATTTCCGCCACCTCGTATTTGGCGATATAGTCGTCGGTCGCCTGATCCCGATGCGATTTGGAGGCAACCACATTGAGCGCCCGGCCATCCGCCTGATTGACCGCAAGCGGACGGGTTGACCCGGGTGCGTCCTCCTCCACGGTCCGGCCATCCGCATCGGTGTAAAAGAGCCGCCCCTTCGCGGGCGCATAGACGACGCCACGTACCGGCACACCGTTTTCAACCAACGCTATGTTGACCGTAAACTCACCGCGTCGCTTGATGAACTCCTTCGTGCCGTCCAGTGGATCAACGATAAAGAACCGGTCAGCGGAGGTGCTGTGGCTGTCGGCCTGTTCTTCGGTCACGATTGCAACCTGCGGAAAGGCCGCAACCAAACCTGCATGGATGATCCGGTCCGCGGCAATATCGGCACGGGTCACCGGGCTGTCATCGTCCTTTGCCTCAACCCCGAAATCATCCTCACCATAGATCTGCATGATCGCGGCCCCGGCTTTGAGCGCAAGCGCGCGGGTTACGGTTTCGACGGCTTTCATATCCATGGGCAAGCTTTCCTGACGTCGGGAGGCGGCATTTAGGCATTTACTGACATTATTGCGGCATTGAAGGGAAGTCCCTATTGTCGGCGCGGTATCACAGGATCTTTCGTGAATGCAGGCACAAAGCCAAAGACAGACAACGCTGGGCGCGGTAACTTCCTTCTTTTCGCTGCTCTATCATACGATTGTCCGAAACATCCGAAGCGCCTCGGGCAATGCCGCCCTTGGTATTCTGGCGGTGCTTGCCCGTGTCGCTGTCATGCTGGCGATTTTCTATGTGATGTTCTCCGTGCTTGGCTTGCGCGGCTCCGCAATTCGCGGCGATTTCATCCTTTACCTTTTGTCCGGCATTCTTCTGTTTCTGTTTCAGAACGCCACGATGTCGGCCGTGATCAGCGCTGCAAATCCGGTCAGCCCGCTGATGTTGCACGCACGCATGACGCCCATGCTGAATGTATTGGGTGCCGCATGCGCCCAGCTTTACCTTCACACGCTCGCCACCATTCTGATCCTGTTCTTCGTTTATTTCAAAAACGACAAGCTTGAACTCTACGACCCGAAGGGCATGGCATTCGTCTTCCTTCTGACCTGGGGCGTGGGGATCACGATCGGTCTCGTGCTTACGATATTGCAGCCCTTCTTTCCCAGGCTCACTCAAATCGTCTCGCTGCTCTACCAGCGCAGCAACATGATCACGAGCGGCAAGTTCTTTGTTGCCAACGCGGTGTCCTACAAGCTTCTGGTTTTCATGAGCTGGAACCCACTGTTTCACAGCATCGACCAGATGCGCGGGTACACCTTCGTCAATTATTTTCCGCATAAGAGCAATCTTGAGTACCCCATGACCTTTGTTGCCGTGGCCCTGATGATCGGGCTTCTGGGGCAGTTCTGGCTGGCGCGCAATCTGTCGCTCTCGACCTCGGCAAGGCGGTAGCGAGATGTCCCGACCTTCCGCGCCACTGGCCTTGCAGACCATCGCAATGCCAGCCGACACCAACGCCAACGGCGATATTTTCGGCGGGTGGCTGATGGCGCAGATGGATCTCGGGGCGTCCGTGGTCGCGAGAGCCCGTGCGCGCGGTCGGGTTGCGACCATCGCGGTTGAGGCCATGACCTTCCTCAAACCCGTGCATGTCGGCGATCTTGTCTCGATCCATGCAGAGATCATGAGCGAAGGCACGACATCCATGAAGGTGGAGACCGAGGTCTGGGTCACAAGGCAGCCCGAGGGCCTTCAGATCAAGGTAACCGAAGCGCAGTTTGTTTTTGTTGCGGTGGACGAGACCGGACGGAAACGGCCACTGCCCTAACGCTCCACCATCCGTAATGTGATGTTCAGCCGCCCGCCTTGTGGCAGCAAGGTTGAGGAGCCGAACTTGATCCGGTCAATCCCGTGATGCGCCAGGCGTGCCGCACCGTCCATGACAACAACATCCCCGCTTTCAAGCCAATGCGAGACGGTCTTGTCGCCCCGGTGCGGCCCGCCCATCCGAAAGAGCGCCTGATCCCCAAGCGAGATCGAGACCACAGGTGCATCAAACCGGCCTTCCGTGTCATCAACATGCAGGCCCATGCGTGCGCCCTCGCCGTAATAGTTTATCAGGCAGGAATTGGCGCCCTCTGACATCCCGCTCTCGGCGCGCCAGATCTCCTGGACGTCCGCCGGTATCTCGGGCCAGATCTTACCCGTCGAATGGGTGGGGGAATAGCGGTAACCTGTTCGGTCCGACATCCACCCCAAGGGCCCAGCCGCCGTCATCCTGACCGACATCCTTCGCCCGCCGGGTGTAGTGTAGTTTTCCAGCGGCGCGATACGCGCAACCTCGCGCAACTGGTCCCGCAAGCGCTCTTGCTGGGGGCGTGGCAGATACCCCTTCAGCAGCTTAAATCCGGCAATCTCCAGCACTTGCATGACATTTCGCCCAATTCGGTCGGAAAACTTGCAAAAATTACATGTTTTGAGTCGCTTCCTGCGCTTGCAGCATGCCTGTCACAAACCTATATACCCGTCAAACCGGAGCCGGGCTGATGTCCGGCGCCATAAATGGGATTGCGTTGAGGTGCCTTATCGGACCTGATCGCTTCAATCGCCGCTCGAAAGGAAGATAGATGTCGAAAGTCATTGGGATTGACCTCGGAACCACCAACTCCTGCGTCGCCATCATGGACGGCAGTCAGGCCAAAGTTGTCGAGAATGCTGAAGGCGCACGGACCACACCGTCGGTCGTAGGGATCACGGACGAGGAGCGTCTGGTCGGTCAGGCAGCCAAGCGTCAGGCCGTGACGAACCCGGAAAATACGCTCTTCGCGGTCAAGCGTCTGATCGGTCGTCGCATCGACGATCCGATGGTCACCAAAGACAAGGACATGGTTCCCTACAAGATCGTTGACGGGGGCAATGGCGATGCCTGGGTTGAAGTGAAAGGTGAGAAATACTCCCCATCCCAAGTCTCCGCCTTCATTCTGCAGAAGATGAAGGAAACAGCCGAAGCCTATCTCGGCCAGGATGTCGACAAGGCCGTCATCACGGTCCCCGCCTATTTCAACGACGCACAGCGTCAGGCCACCAAGGATGCCGGCAAGATTGCCGGGCTTGAGGTTCTGCGCATCATCAACGAGCCGACCGCAGCCGCGCTTGCCTATGGTCTCGACAAGGAAGGCGGCAAGACGATTGCTGTCTATGACCTTGGCGGCGGCACCTTTGATGTGTCGATCCTGGAGATCGACGAAGGCCTCTTTGAGGTGAAGTCCACCAACGGGGACACCTTCCTGGGCGGTGAAGACTTCGACATGCGGATCGTCGATTATCTCGCCACCGAGTTCAAGAAAGAGAACGGTGTTGATCTGAAGGCCGACAAGATGGCGCTCCAGCGTCTGAAAGAAGCCGCCGAAAAGGCGAAGATCGAACTGTCGTCTGCCTCCCAGACCGAGATCAACCAGCCGTTCATCTCGATGGATCCCAAGACCTCCCAGCCACTTCACCTCGTGCTGAAGCTGACACGGGCAAAGCTGGAAAGCCTGGTCGGCGATCTGATCGCACGTTCCATGAAACCTTGCGCGGCTGCGTTGAAGGATGCCGGCCTGTCCAAGGATGACATTGACGAGGTGGTTCTGGTCGGCGGTATGACCCGCATGCCAAAGGTCATGGAAGAAGTCACCAAGTTCTTCGGCAAGGAGCCGCACAAGGGTGTGAACCCCGATGAAGTCGTCGCCATGGGTGCCGCCATTCAGGCCGGTGTTCTGCAGGGCGACGTCAAGGACGTGGTTCTGCTCGACGTGACGCCGCTTTCCCTCGGGATCGAGACGCTCGGCGGTGTCTTCACCCGGCTGATCGACCGCAACACGACGATCCCGACCAAGAAAAGCCAGATCTTCTCCACGGCCGAGGACAATCAGAACGCCGTGACGATCCGCTGCTTCCAGGGTGAGCGCGAGATGGCTGTCGACAACAAGATGCTCGGCCAGTTCAACCTCGAAGAGATCCCACCCGCACCACGCGGCCTGCCGCAGATCGAGGTGACCTTCGATATCGATGCAAACGGTATCGTGTCTGTCTCCGCAAAGGACAAAGGCACGAACAAGGAGCAGAAGATCACCATTCAGGCCTCAGGCGGTCTGTCGGATGAGGATATCGAGAAAATGGTCCGCGAGGCCGAGGAGAACGCTGAATCCGATAAGGAGAAGCGCGATCTCGTCGAAGCCCGCAATCAGGCCGAAAGCCTTATCCACGGCACCGAGAAATCGGTCGAAGAGCATAGCGACAAGGTTGACCCGACAACTGTCGAGGCGATCGAGATGTCGCTGGCCAACCTCAAGGAAGCGCTTGAGACCGATGATGTCGAGAAGATCCGCGCTCGCTGTCAGGACGTGACGGAAAGCGCCATGAAGCTCGGCGAAGCGATCTACAAGGCGCAAGCCGAATCCGAAGATGGTGCGGGCACAGATGAGCCCTCGCCGGTCGATGAAGACGTGGTTGACGCCGATTTCGAAGACCTCGACGACGACAAGAAAGCCTCCTGAGGCCAGTTCAGGATGTCGGACCGGCGGGGACAATCGTGCCCTGCCGGTTCGTTCGTTTAGGAGGTCCCCATGTCCAAACGCGATTACTATGACACTCTCGGAATTGATCGAGGCGCCTCAGAGGCCGAGATCAAGAAAGCCTATCGCAAGAAGGCGATGGAGCTTCACCCCGACCGCAACGCCGACAACCCCGATGCCGAAGCCCAGTTCAAGGATGCGAACGAGGCCTATGAGGTTCTGAAGGATGCTGACAAGAAGGCGGCTTACGACCGCTATGGTCATGCGGCATTCGAGGGCGGTATGGGTGGCGGCGGCCAGCGTGGCGGGTTCCAGGGCGGCGCCGATTTCGCTTCTGCCTTCTCGGATGTGTTCGACGATCTCTTCGGCAATTTCGCGGGTGGCGGCGGACGTGGCAGCGGGCAGCGGGCAACGCGCGGTGCCGACCTGCGCTACAATCTCCGGATCACGCTTGAAGAGGCCTTCACCGGCAAACCTGCAACGATCAACGTGCCGGGTTCGGTTACCTGTGAAGTCTGTAGCGGCACCGGCGCGGCTGGCGGCTCGCAACCCACGACCTGCCCGACCTGCTCTGGCATGGGCAAGGTGCGGGCCCAGCAGGGGTTCTTCACGGTGGAGCGGACCTGTCCGACCTGTTCCGGTCGTGGCCAGACCATCAAGGATCCTTGCGGCAGTTGCGCAGGTGCGGGCCGGGTTCAGAAGGACCGCTCGCTCAGCGTCAATATTCCCGCAGGTGTCGAGACCGGCACACGTATCAGACTGGCAAGCGAAGGCGAAGCCGGACTGCGCGGTGGACCTTCGGGTGATCTCTACATCTTCATCGAAGTCCAGCCGCACCAGATTTTCGAGCGCGAGGGACAGAACCTCTATTGCCGGATCCCCGTCTCCATGGCGACCGCATCACTTGGGGGGGAACTGGAAGCCCCGACACTTGATGGCGGCCGCAGCCGTGTGAAAGTGCCCGCCGGCGTCCAGACCGGCAAGCAGTTGCGCCTGCGCGGCAAGGGTATGCCTGCCCTTCGCGGTGCTGGTGCCGGAGACCTCTATATCGAGCTCGCCGTGGAAACGCCTGTGAACCTCAGTGCCAAGCAGAAGGAGCTGCTGCGAGAGTTCGATAGCGCGGGCAAGAACAACAGTCCCGAGACGCAGGATTTCTTTTCCAAGGTCAAAACCTTCTGGGAAGGCATGAAAGGCTGATCAACGCCCCTTTTCCCCGGCTGGCAGCTTGGGTAGTGTCGCGCGAACGAGCGAGGACAGGGGCGTGATAGGCAGTTCCAACGCGAATGTGACGCCGATGATGGCGCAGTATATGGAGATCAAGGGGCGTTATCCGGACGCCCTTTTGTTCTATCGCATGGGCGATTTCTATGAGCTGTTCTTTGACGACGCGATTGCGGCGGCGGGGGCGCTCGATATCGCGCTGACCAAGCGGGGCAAGCATCTGGGTCAGGACATCGCAATGTGCGGCGTCCCGCATCACGCTGCCGAAGGGTATCTTCTTACACTGATCCGAAAGGGCTTCCGTGTCGCCGTCTGCGAGCAGATGGAGAGCCCGGCGGAAGCGAAAAAGCGGGGCTACAAGGCAGTGGTCAAGCGCGACGTCGTGCGTCTGGTGACGCCCGGCACGCTGACCGAAGACAGCCTTCTGGAGGCCCGGCGACACAACTATCTTGCCGCCTTCGCCCAGATACGCGACGCGGGCGCGCTCGCCTGGATTGATCTCTCGACCGGCGATTTTCACGTGACAGCTTGCCCGCGCGCGCTGTTTGGTCCCAACCTTGCGCGGATCAGCCCGCGTGAGGTTCTGAGCTCGGAAAATGTTGCAGAAGAGCTCCGCGACGTGGTCGAGGAGCTTGGCGCGACGCTGACGCCGCTTGCACCATCCAGCTTTGACTCCAAATCGGCAGAGACGCGGCTTATCGCTCAGTTCAACGTGTCCTCTCTGGATGGATTTGGGAGCTTCAGCAGGGCGGAGCTTTCTGCGCTTGGCGCCTGTCTCGACTATCTTGATCTGACCCAACGCGGAAACATGCCGCTTCTGGACGCCCCGGTTCGGGAAAATCAGTCAAGCGTCATGCAGATCGATGCTGCGACCCGGCGAAACCTGGAACTGACGCAAAGTCTGTCCGGTGGCCGCGATGGATCGTTGCTGAACACGATTGATCGAACCGTGACGGGCGCTGGCGGGCGCTTGCTTGAGACCCGGCTGAACAGCCCGTCCACCGATCTAGATATCATCCTGGGCCGCCAGGAGATGCTGGCGGACTTTGCAGAGCATCGGGAGCTTGCGGAAGACATTCGCACCGCTCTTCGAAAAGTACCCGATCTCGAACGGGCATTGTCGCGCATTGGACTTGGACGAAGCGGTCCACGTGATCTTGCCGCCATTCGGGACGGACTGTCTCAGGCCAGAGCGATATCGGACGCCCTTGCCGATGCGGACCTTTGCGACGGACTGCGTGTGGCCCAGACCGCGCTGACCGGTCATGAGGAAATCGCCGAACTGCTCGACCAAGCACTCATCGCTGAGCCGCCGCTGCTTGCCCGGGACGGTGGTTTCGTCGCCGACGGACACCATGATGAGCTGGATGAGGCCCGCCGGCTGCGCGACGAGGGGCGGGGTGTCATTGCCGGTATGCAGGCCGAATATATCAAGCTTTCCGGCGTGCAGTCCCTGAAAATCAAGCACAACAATGTGCTTGGTTACTTCATCGAAACACCTTCCAGTCATGTGACGAAGATGATGGCTGAGCCGATGTCCGAGACCTTCATTCACCGGCAGACCACAGCAAATCAGGTGCGGTTCACGACGCTGGAACTCTCAGAAATGGAGACGAAGATCCTGAATGCCGGTGGACGCTCCATCGACCTTGAAAAGCAGATCTTCGATGCGCTTTGCGCCGCCGTTCTTGAGAAGGCCGGTCCCATCGGTGAGGCTGCCAAGGCGCTTGCAGAGGTCGATCTGGCGGCAGCGCTGGCCGATCTGGCAATCTCGGATCAGTGGGTCCGCCCGACCCTGTCTCAGGATCGGTCCTTTGTGATCGACGGCGGCCGACATCCGGTTGTCGAGGCAGCGCTTCGGCGGACCGGTGAACAATTCATTGCCAATGACTGTGATCTATCTGCGGACAAGGACGGTAAGCCAATCTGGCTGCTGACCGGACCGAACATGGCCGGTAAATCCACCTTCCTGCGCCAGAACGCGCTTATCGCTCTGCTTGCCCAGATGGGCGGGTATGTGCCTGCGGAGCAGGCCAAGATCGGCCTTGTGGATCAGCTTTTCTCGCGTGTCGGCGCTGCGGATGATCTTGCGCGTGGCCGTTCGACCTTCATGGTCGAGATGGTGGAAACCGCTGCCATTCTCAATCAGGCAGGCGAGAATGCGCTGGTGATACTCGATGAGATCGGACGCGGAACGGCGACCTATGACGGGCTGTCCATTGCCTGGGCAACGTTGGAGCATCTGCACGATGGCAACAGGTGCCGCGCCCTTTTTGCGACGCATTACCACGAGTTGACTGCACTGGGATCAAAGCTGTCCGGCCTGCGCAATGCAACCGTGTCGGTACGTGAATGGGAGGGCGACGTCGTCTTCCTGCACGAGGTTCGTGAGGGTGCCGCCGACAGATCCTACGGCGTTCAGGTCGCCAAGCTGGCCGGTTTACCTTCGGCAGTGGTCGAGCGGGCGCGGGTTATTCTGGAAAACCTCGAAAAGGGCGATCGCGAAGGTGGCGGGAAGACAAAGGCACTGATCGACGACCTGCCACTTTTTTCAGCTACGCCCGTGCCGCCTGCACCTGAAATGAAGTCATCAGATGTGGAGGCCAGACTGTCGGAAGTGCTGCCGGACGAGCTGACCCCGAAAGAGGCGCTCGCCCTGATCTATGAATTGCGGGATCTGCTGGAAAGCTAGTCTTCGCTTTCCGCATCTTCTTGTGGTTTTGGCGCTGCGCCACCGCCCGAGGAAACACCGACCTGAGCAGGCCGCAAAAGCCGCTCACCGATGACAAAGCCGGTCGACATCACCTGAATGATGGATCCGGCGGGCTGCCCCGGAACCGGCGCCTCGAACATGGCCTGATGCAGTTTCGGGTCAAACTTCTCGCCCAGTTCGGGCGACACCATCTCGATCTTGTGCTTCGAGAAGGCCGCCAGCAAATCTTTCTGCGTCAGCTCAAGGCCCTCGACAAGACCGCTGGCCTTTTCGCGCAATTCATCATCAATCGTCTCGAGCGCGCGGCCAAGATTGTCATGGACCGACAGAATATCGCGGGCCAGACGCACACCGCCGTAAAGCTCCGCATCCCGGCGGTCGCGATCTGCCCGTTTGCGAAGATTTTCGCCCTCTGCAAGACTGCGCAGAAGGCGGTCCTTCAGCTCGTCACGTTCAGCCTTGAGCGCGTCGATCTCGATCTCGTCAGCCGTGATATCGTCCAGCATGTCATCTTCCAAGTCTTCGGGATCATCGAGAAAGATGTCCTCGTTTTCGCTGTCCGATGATTTGTCTTTGGCCATGTCATCCTCAAATTCGTCTGTCATCCGGTCCGCCTGTCCGAGATCAGACGGCCGACAAGCTGTGCGGTGTAGTCAACGATAGGAACGATCCGCCCGTAATTCTGGCGGGTAGGTCCGATAACGCCGACTGCCCCTATGATTTGTTTCTCGGCGTTCATATAGGGAGAAACCACCAAAGAGGAACCGGAAAGTGAAAAGAGTTTGTTTTCAGAACCAATAAAAACGCGCACACCTTCACCAGCCTCGGTCAAATCGAGTAACTGGGCCAGATCACGCTTGCGTTCAAGGTCATCAAAGAGGCTGCGTATCCGATCAAGTTCGGCCGCATCGGTGCCTTCATCCAGCAGATTCGCCCGCCCCCGGACGATCAGCCGGTTCTGGTCTCCACTGCCATCTGTCGCCCAAATGGCCGAGCCTTCCTCAATCAGGCTGGCGGCGAGTGTGTCGAGTTCCTGACGGCGCGCCTCGATCTCGCGGGCAACGGTTTCCTGAAGCTCGGGCAATGTCTTGCCTTCGAGGATCGCGTTCAGAAAATTCGCGGCCTCTCGCATGGAGGAAGGCGTCAGGCCGACCGGCGGTGTGAAGAGCCTGTTTTCGACTTCACCATCGGTCATCACCAGAACGACCAGCGCACGATCAGGTGCGAGTGAAACAAATTCCAGATGTTTGATCGAAGCCTGGGACTTCGGCGCCAGCACCAGGCTCGCCCCGTGCGTCAGTCCGGAAAGCAGAGAGCCTGCCCGATCCAGAACCGATGTGATATCCGTCTCGTCAGCCCCCAGTGATCGCTCGATCTCCGTGCGTTCCGGACCGGAGACCTGACCGATTTCCAGAAACCCGTCCAGAAAGAGCCGCAGTCCGAGCTGCGTGGGGATCCGTCCGGCTGAAGTATGCGGGCTGTCGAGCAATCCAAGGATTTCCAGATCCTGCATCGTATTGCGGATCGTCGCAGCGGAGACCGACTGGTCGAGCGCCCGCGACAGTGTTCGGGAGCCGACCGGATCGCCGGTTTCGAGATAAGATTCGACAAGGGTCTTGAACACATCGCGGCTGCGCTGGTTCAGCTTCGAACTGGGGTCGTCTTTGTCTGCCATTCCAATCGACTTCGCCTTGGTGCCAAGCGACTTTAGGGAGCCCCGGGACCAGGGTCAATTGGCTGTAAGTGTGGACCTATCGAGGCAATGGCGCTAAGACGCGAAAGCAGATTTTGAGAGGAATCAATTATGCGCCCATCTGGCCGTGCAACTGACGAAATGCGCCCGATTTCCATTGATATCAACGTCACCAAGAACGCGATGGGGTCATGCATCATCCGCTGCGGTGATACGCATGTTCTGTGCACGGCCTCGCTGGAAGAGAGGGTCCCACCGTTTCTGCGCAACACCGGGCTTGGCTGGGTCACGGCAGAGTACGGCATGCTGCCTGCCGCAACAAACACCCGCAACCGGCGGGAGGCTCAGGCTGGAAAACAATCTGGCCGGACACAGGAAATCCAGCGGCTTATCGGTCGCTCCCTTCGCGCCGGTATTGATCGTGTCGCCCTGGGCGAACGCCAGATCACGATTGACTGCGATGTCCTGCAGGCCGATGGCGGCACCCGCTGCGCATCCGTGACCGGTGGTTGGGTGGCGCTTCGTCTGGCGGTGAACAAGCTGATTGCCAGTGGCGAGATCAAGTCCGATCCCCTGACATCGCAGGTGGCCGCCGTGAGCTGTGGCATCTATGGCGGACAGCCGGTGCTGGATCTCGACTATGCCGAGGACAGCGAAGCCGGGACCGATGCCAATTTCGTCATGAATAACACGGGCGGCATTATTGAACTGCAGGGGTCTGCCGAGGGAGCGACTTTCAAGCGCGCCGAGTTCGACACCCTTCTGGATCTGGCGGAGAAGGGAATGGCCGAGTTGGCCGCGGCACAAGAGACTGCGGTGAACTGATGCGGAAATTCGACGGCGACAGGCTGCTTGTTGCCTCTCACAATGCTGGAAAGGTGACCGAGATCGCCGCTCTTCTGGAGCCCTACAAGATCGAGGTGATATCTGCCGCAGATATGGATCTCCCGGAGCCGGAGGAGACCGAGGATACCTTCATCGGCAATGCCCGGATCAAGGCCCACGCTGCAGCAAAGGCGACCAACCTTCCGGCACTCGCGGATGACAGCGGAATAGAAGTTGATGCGCTCGACGGGGCGCCCGGCGTCTATACCGCCGACTGGGCCGAAACCGGTGATGGCCGCGATTTTGAAATGGCCATGATCAAGGTCTGGACCAAGCTGGAAGAGCTGAATGCCCCCCGTCCCCGGACGGCACGGTTTCGCTGCACGCTGGTACTTGCCTGGCCTGATGGGCATGACGAGGTTTTTGACGGCAAGATTGAGGGTCGTTGCGTTTGGCCAATGCGAGGGGATCTCGGACATGGCTATGACCCGATGTTCATGCCACGTGGCTTCAACATTACTCTGGGCGAGATGGAAGCAGTGGTCAAAAACCGGATCAGCCATAGGGCCGATGCGTTTAGAAAGCTTGTGAAGACCTGTTTTGACGTCTGACACCGAAAACAGGGTGGAATTCGGCGTCTATATTCACTGGCCGTTTTGTCAGGCCAAATGTCCATATTGCGACTTCAACTCGCATGTCTGGAAGTCGGTGGATCAGATCCGCTGGCGGGATGCATTTATCCGAAGCATCGAGACCGCAGCCGCGAGACAGCCCGGGCGGGTCGTGAACTCGGTCTTCTTTGGCGGCGGAACCCCAAGTCTCATGCCCGTTGGAACCGTCGATGCAGTTCTGTCTGCGCTCAGATCCGGCTTCTCCTTTGCAAATGACATCGAGGTTACGCTTGAGGCCAATCCAACCTCGTCTGAACGGTCCCGATTTGCAGGATATCGGGATGCTGGCGTGAACCGGGTATCTCTTGGGGTTCAGGCGCTTGACGATCAGGACCTGCACCACCTTGGCCGATTGCACACGGTTCAGGAAGCTCTTGCGGCTGTGGAAATGGCGCGTGATCTGTTTGATCGTGTGAGCTTTGATCTGATCTATGCGCGACAGCATCAGACCGAAGACATGTGGCGGTCAGAACTTTCTCGGGCACTATCGTTTGAACCGGACCACCTGTCGCTCTATCAACTTACAGTTGAGGATGGGACCCGTTTTGGCGATCTGTACAAAAGAGGTCGGCTACGTGGTCTGCCAAGTCCAGATCTGGGAGCCGATCTCTACGACGCCACACAGGAGCTTTGTGAGGAAGCAGGCCTTCCTGCCTATGAGACATCCAATCACGCGCGCAGCGGGGCTGCTTCGCGGCACAACATGATCTACTGGCAAGCGGGCGACTATCTGGGCATCGGACCTGGCGCTCATGGGCGTGTTCCGGGTGACCGCGGGCGTCATGCAACGGAGGATCTGTCCTCTCCCGCCACGTGGCTCGATGCTGTTGAACGAACCGGGTCGGGTCTTAAATTGGAAAAGAGACTCACCGCTCAGGATCAGGTCGATGAGTATCTGATGATGGGGCTCCGGATCGAGCAAGGGGTTTCGCTCGGACGTATTGAAGGAATGGGGGGTGCATTCGATCAAAGCGCCATGGCAGAACTCATCAGTTCTGGCCATCTGATCCAACAAGGAGACCGTCTTCAGGTCACCCGGTCAGGGAGGCCCCTGCTCAATGCGATCCTACGGCAGCTGCTGTGAGAGAATCTGACAGATATTATCAAGTTCTTCCAATGACTTATAGTTGATACGAAGGCTTCCGTTCCCCGAGCTCTGGGAATGGTCTATCTGCACCTTTAGGCCCAGATTGGCGCTGAGATCGGCTTCCAGCGCAAGCGTGTCAGCGTCTTTCCTCTCCTTCACCTGACGGGGTTTCTCTTCGCCTCGCGGACCGGCCTTTGCAAGACGTTCGGTATCTCGAACGGAGAGCCCCTTGCGAATGACCTCATTTGCAAGGGTGAGCGGATCCTGAGCGGTGATGAGCGCGCGCGCATGGCCAGCGCTCAGCCTCCCTCCGCGCAGATAGGCAATGACTTCCTCCGGCAATGTGAGAAGCCGCATGAGGTTTGCGATATGGCTGCGGCTCTTGCCCATGGCAGTGGCAAGCTTCTCCTGCGTATGACCGAAGCGGTCCATGAGCTGTCGATAGCCAATGGCCTCTTCCACCGGGTTCAGATCAGCTCTCTGGATATTCTCGATGATCGCTAGCTCCAGGACTTCCGTGTCATCGAGGTTTCGCACGATCACAGGGAGCTCATGGACAGAGGCGCGCTGCGCAGCACGCCATCTACGTTCACCGGCAACAATCTGGAAATGGTCACTGTCGCGTGGGTCCGGTCGAACAATCAGGGGTTGAATAACCCCTTTCTCCCGAATCGAAGCTGCCAGATCCTCCAGATCCCCCTCGTCAAAGTCCTGACGGGGCTGATCCGGGTTTGCGCGCAGCTTCTCAATTGGAAGGACGTTCTCCGCACGCGAGGATGTCGATTGAGCAGCCTTGTCTTCCAAGTAGTCCACATCAGCCAGAAGAGCGGACAACCCCCGGCCAAGGCCTTTTTTCTCAGGTTTCTTCATGTTCTGTCTCACCTAGGCATGTTGCTTTTCAAGTCGCTGGAGAAACTCTTCTGCCAGGGCACGATAGGCAACGCTGCCCGAGCAATTCGGATCGTACACCAGTCCCGGCATGAAATGTGATGGTGCCTCGCTGAGGCGTACATTGCGCGGAATGACTGTCCTGAACACCAGACGGTCCAGATTGTCCCGAACATCCTCCTCAACCTGACCAGACAAGTTGTTGCGTCTATCATACATGGTTAACACAATACCTAGTGTTCTAAGCGATGAGTTCAGAGACTTCCGGATTTGCTGAACCGTCATCATCAGTTGTGAAAGCCCTTCAAGCGCGAAGAACTCGCACTGCAGAGGAACCACAACTCCATCCGAAGCCACCAGCGCATTGATCGTCAGAAGGTTGAGCGCCGGCGGGCAGTCTATCAAAATGAAGTCGAAGTGATCTCCTGCCTGAGACGAGAGCGCCGCACGCAGCTTTGTCAGCCTGTCGGGCTGCGAGACCAGATCCATATCGGCGGAACTGAGATCGGTTGTTCCCGGGATGAGGGACAGGTTCTCAACGTTTGTCCGGTAAGCAATTTCATGCAGCTTCAGGTCACCTTGGAGAACATCGTAGGTCGTGACCTCGCGGTCTGACTTCAGGCAGCCCAAACCTGTGGACGCATTTCCCTGCGGATCAAGATCGATCAACAGAACCCGGTGGCCCTTCTGCGCCAACGCGGTGCCCAGATTGATCGCGGTCGTTGTCTTCCCCACACCGCCTTTCTGGTTGGTCAGCGCAATTGTCGTCGGCTTATCTGGCTGCTGCACGCGTTAGGCCCTCTATCCTCAAAATCACCCCGCTGGGATCTGTCTTGCTTTTGTATTCTTTGTGGGTGAATTGCCAGTCGGCCTTTGCGAGATCAATCTCCGACTGCACGTTAGCACCCTTGTGAAACAGACATACACAGTCGGACCCAGCATGGCGATGCGAAAACTCAAGCAGTTTCGGCAGCGGCGCCAAGGCTCTCGCAGAGATCACATCCGCTGCCTGCGGGCTCAACATATCGATACGATTACTACAAATAGTAGCTGACAGGTTCAGGAGACGTACCACATGCGCCAGAAAGGCGCTCTTTCTCTTGTCGCTTTCGACCAGAACCACTTCGAGGTCCGGGTCTAATTCCTTTGCAAGTATTGCAACGATCAAACCCGGGAGGCCAGCACCTGCACCAAGATCAACCCAGCGAACCGCTTTTGTCGGCATGAGATCGTAAACCTGCATGCTATCAACAACATGGCGGTCCCAGACTCCGCTCTCAGTCGATCTTGCCACAAGGTTTATCTTTGAATTCCAGCGTAACAGCTCTTCGCAATAGAGCTCCAAGCCATGCAATGTTTCACGTGAAACATGGTCTAAAGCATCGGCGTGGTTCGTTGACGGTGTCACTAAAGAGCCTTGCGGTATTCGGATTTCCGGATCTGCGCCAGAATTAAGGTCAGCGCTGATGGTGTCATCCCATCGATACGCGATGCCCTGCCAAGATCTTCCGGGCGTATCGACGTCAGCTTTTTCTTCAGCTCATTGGAAAGCCCGTCGATGCTGGCATAATCCAAGCCCTCAGGTATCCGCCGGGCCCTGTCCTTTCGGAGAGCTTCAATATCCGCAGCCTGCCGTTCAACATATCTCGAGTATCTGGCATCGCAAACGACATCAAATTCGATCTCGGTGGGCATACCGAGATCTGGCCAGAGATCGCATATCTGCTCCATCGATACATTTGGGTAAGAAAGAAGGTCGTAGGCAGATCTCTTGACTCCGTCCTGACTGAGATCAATTCCGGACTTCGACGCGTCGTTGGGCGAGATATGGCGTGATTTCAGCTCTCCGAGCCATTTGGAAAGAGCCTCTGACTTCTTCGCGAATACGTCCTGACGCTCGCTACCGACACAACCAAGCTCAATACCCATGGGTGTCAATCGCTGATCGGCATTGTCTGCACGCGCAGAAAGCCGGTATTCAGCACGGGATGTGAACATCCTGTATGGCTCAATCACACCATTGGTTGTGAGGTCATCGATCATGACCCCTATATACCCGTCTGCCCGGTCAAGAATAAATGGACCCCTACCGCTTGCAGCCAGAGCAGCATTAAGACCGGCTATCAAGCCCTGTGCCGCCGCCTCCTCATAACCAGTGGTGCCATTTATCTGTCCAGCAAAATAGAGCCCGGGGATATCCCTGACGTTCAACGCCTCACCAAGTGCGCGGGGGTCCACATAGTCATACTCAATCGCATATCCCGGTTGAAGAATCTCCACCTTCTCAAGACCCGCAATCGAACGGACATAGCTATGCTGCACATCTTCCGGGAGTGAGGTCGATATCCCATTTGGATAAATCACATAGTCAGAAAGACTCTCCGGCTCAAGGAATACCTGGTGTCTGGGTTTTTCTTCAAAACGGACAACCTTGTCCTCAATTGACGGACAATACCGCGGCCCCACACCAGATATGTTACCGCCGTACATGGCAGAACGGCCGATATTCTCGCGGATAATCTTATGCGTGATCTCGTTCGTGTAAGTGATGCCGCAAGAAACCTGCTTTGCTGCCAACTCACTCGTCAAAAAGGAGAAAAAGGTCGGATCAGGATCTGCCTCCTGGAGTTCAAGAACGGACCAATCAATCGTCTTGCCATTGAGTCTCGGGGGCGTCCCGGTTTTAAGACGGCCAAGCGGCAGCCCCAGGCTATCGATAAACTCACCGAGTTTTGCAGCAGGCTTATCACCCATCCGCCCGGCAGGAATCGCCCTGTCTCCGATATGAACCACACCACGAAGGAAGGTGCCTGCGGTCAGCACGACAGACTTCGATACAATCCTGGAGCCATCCAACAGGACAGCACCCGAAACAACACCCTTTGAAAAGATGAATTCTGAGACCTCGCCCTCTATGATTTCGAGGTCGGGACGATTGCTGAATTCCCCCTGCATCGCCTCTCGGTACAGCTTCCGGTCAGTCTGTGTCCGGGGTCCCTGAACCGCCGGACCCTTGCTTCGATTGAGAAGCCGGAACTGGATCCCGGACCGATCCGCCACACGCCCCATCACACCGTCGAGGGCGTCAATCTCCCGAACCAGATGACCTTTACCCAAGCCTCCAATAGCCGGATTGCAGGACATCTCGCCGATCTTGCTGAAGCTGTGCGTCACAAGACAAACCCTGACACCCAAGCGATAGGCTGCCTGAGCAGCCTCGGCGCCGGCGTGGCCACCTCCAATCACAAGAACATCGAAATCATGTTTCACGTGAAACAGTCCTATTTTCCAAGGCAGAACGACGAAAATACAACATCTAGTATATCTTCAACGCCTACCTTACCAATCATAGTGTCCAACTCCTGAATCGCACGGCGAAGATCCTCGGCAATCAATTCACTATCTGTTGCCAAAGACCGGCCGTCTTCCAGCGATCCCATATGTCTCAGGCAGTTTTGCAGGCAGACCCTGTGCCTTACATGCGTTATCGTACCTGCCTGAGCCGAGCGATCCTGAAGAACTCGCCCGATATTCTCAATGAGTTCATCCAGTCCGACACCGGTAAGACCCGAAACCCCGCCATGCCTCGGGTTGATATCAGCTTTTGACCAAACAACAATATCTTCATCGTCTCGTGGAACGTCGAAGTTCTCATCGTCACTGTCCAGAAGAAAGACCCGAAGATCCGCACGCCCTGCACGATCAATCGCACGGTCAACACCGATCATTTCAAGATGATCATCGCTCCGCCGCAGGCCGGCCGTATCGAGCAGTGTTACCGGCAGACCCGCGATGTCCATGCGGACCTCGATCACATCGCGTGTTGTTCCTGCGATGTCAGACGTGATCGCCGCATCCCGCCCGGCAATTGCGTTGAGCAATGTGGACTTTCCGACATTCGGTCGGCCCACAATCGCGACCTCGAAACCATCACGGATACGCTCCGAAATCGTCTGACCTTCAATTTCCGACCGGAACTCTGCTGCAACCTTCCGGACAAGCCGAACGACCTCCAATCGAAGATTATCAGGAACGTCCTCATCGGCAAAGTCGATGGAGACCGCAAGCAGCGCCATTGCAGTCGTCAGGTCATGGCGCCAGGATGCTACCTGATCAGAGATCTGGCCCCGCATCACATTCAGCGCCTGCTTGCGCTGCACCTCGGTCTCGGCATTCACCAGATCCCCAAGACCCTCTATCTGCGACAGGTCCATGCGGCCATTCTCAAGCGCTCGCCTTGAAAACTCGCCGGGTTCGGCCAGACGAAGATCGTCCATCTTTCCCAGCTCCAGCAAAACAGTCTTTACGACCGCAGGACTTCCATGTATTTGAAATTCAACGGTATTTTCGCCCGTGAAGCTTTTTTGATCCGCAAATGTGAGGACCAGGGCTTCATCGATCAGCTCGCCTGTTTCGGGAAATCGCAGTGTCCGCACCCCATGGTGACGATCATCCGGCAACGGACCCGCAAGTCTTGCGGCGCCCTCAAGAGCAGCCGGTCCGGATATACGGATCACCGATACGCCTGCACGTCCCGGAGCACTCGCCAACGCAAAGATAGTGCTGCGCACCGCTTCCTCCGACTTTCAGAGAGCTTTCAGACATTCGCATCATCAAGCCCGGAAACCCGGGTCTTTAGCGCTAGCTGTTCATGGAGTCAAAGAACTCCGCGTTTGACTTGGTTTGCTTGAGTTTACCAAGCAGGAACTCGACCGCATCGGTGGTTCCCATCGGGTTGAGGATCCGGCGCAAGACGAACATCTTGGTCAGATCTGCCTTGTCGACCAGAAGTTCTTCCTTACGCGTGCCTGACTTGAGAATATCCATGGCCGGGAAGACGCGTTTGTCGGCAACCTTGCGATCGAGTACGATCTCGGAGTTACCCGTTCCCTTGAACTCCTCGAAGATCACCTCGTCCATCCGGCTGCCGGTATCTATCAGAGCCGTTGCAATGATCGTCAGGGATCCACCTTCCTCGATGTTCCTTGCAGCCCCGAAGAACCGTTTGGGCCGCTGCAGTGCATTCGCATCGACACCACCGGTCAGAACCTTGCCGGAGCTCGGCACGACCGTGTTGAAGGCCCGCCCAAGGCGCGTGATCGAATCGAGCAAAATGACGACATCACGTTTATGCTCGACAAGTCGTTTGGCCTTTTCGATCACCATCTCGGAGACGGCAACATGCCGTGTTGCAGGTTCGTCAAAGGTTGAGGATACAACCTCGCCCTTCACAGAGCGCTGCATGTCCGTCACTTCTTCCGGACGCTCATCGACGAGAAGCACGATCAGGAAACACTCCGGATGGTTCCGTTCGATAGAGTTTGCGATGTTCTGCAAGATGACGGTTTTACCGGTTCTGGGCGGTGCCACGATCAGAGATCGCTGGCCTTTACCGATTGGAGCGACCAGATCAATCACGCGCGCAGACTTGTCCTTGATCGTCGGATCTTCGATTTCCATCTTGAGACGCTGATCTGGATAGAGCGGCGTCAGGTTGTCGAAATGAACCTTGTGACGGGCCTTCTCGGGATCCTCGAAATTGATCTGGCTGACTTTGACTAACCCGAAGTAACGCTCACTGTCCTTTGGCGCACGGATTACGCCCTCAACAGTGTCGCCTGTGCGCAAGCTGAACTTCCGGATCTGGTTTGGACTGACATAGATATCATCAGGACCGGGAAGATAGTTTGCCTCTGGCGAGCGCAGAAACCCGAAACCATCCTGAAGAACCTCCAGAACACCATCTCCGGAAATCTCGACGCCTTCTTCGGCCAGTTCCTTGAGAATGGCGAACATCATGTCGCCCTTGCGCATGGTCGAGGCGTTCTCGATCTCCAGCTCTTCGGCCATGGTCAGAAGGTCGGCGGGGCTTTTTGCCTTCAAATCGGCAAGCGATAGTTCTTCGAAATCCATTGAGTCCATAGAAGGGAGGTCTTTCATGAATAGCAGGCGGATCTTGTGATCGGAAACCAGTCATACGGGAGAGTGCGCTTTTTTGTAGGGACGAACGCCCAGCGTCTTAGCTTTAATGTAGCGTTCATTACAAAATGTCAAACATCTGATGCACGGATGTGAAGTCCGGCTTTCAAAAGGGTCTTGCTATTACAAGCACTACAATCAGGATCATGAAGACAGTCGGGACCTCATTCATGATCCGGTAGTGCCGCCCGGATCGTGAGTTCCGATCTTCTGCAAACTCTCTCACCCTGGCACCAAGCCATTCGTGAACGCCGGTCATCGCAAGAACCAGTGCCAGCTTCGCGTAGATCCAGAGATCCTGGCTCCACGATACAATCCCCGGTGTCGCCAACAAAAGCAGACCGAAAAACCAGCTGCTGATCATTGCCGGACGCATGATGATATTGAAGAGCTTTCGCTCCATCATCTTGAAGGTTTCGGATGTCTCAGATCCAACCGGTGCCCGTTCAACATGATGCACAAACAACCTGGGCAGGTAGAGCAGACCGGCCATCCACGATATGATTGAAATCACATGCAGGGATTTCGTTGCAGGATAGATTGAAGACAGGAAGTCCAGCATTCGAGGTGAGGTTCCATCCGACCAGTTCAGGCCCCTTATCAAATAAAAGAATATTTAAAGAAAGTGGTTATTTTAGTAGGTCCATGGAGTCATGGGGATTACCGCTATGAACGTCATATCAACAGTTTAATGCACAGCTATCTCGCCAACATGAAAAATGTTGAAATGTCGCTCAGGGCCTAAATCTCTTTTTAAATCAATATGATAATAATCTGATTGGGATCAAGAGAGACCACCAGATATCGATAGCGGATCGATTTGTTCAAACCAGAGAATCCGTCCACAGCACCCCGGGCCGCTTGTTCACGTGGAAGACTTGTGGGTGGATTTTCACCTTGTCCCCTGTTTCTTGTGACACTGATCTGACAGACTGGATTCGCGCTCATTTTCAACATCACACATGTGGAGTTTTGCACAGGGTTTGCGACATGAGAAAACTCTCCATGATCCTGATTTCCGACTCCACCGGAGAAACCCTGATCTCTGCGGCATCTGCTGTTGTCAGTCAGTTCGAGCATGTCGAGGCCAACAGGAAGGTCCACCGTTTCGTGCGCACGAATGACGAGCTTGATGTGGTTCTTGATGGCATCTCACCTGACATCGATCTGGTTGCGTTCACAGTTGCCTCCAAGGACCATGTTGTTCGTATCATGAGCCGATGCGCTCACCTGGGCGTTCCAGCGATTTCCTTGCTCGATCCGCTATTTGAGATCGTCTCGGACCTTACCGGACAGGCACCGACCGGTCAGCCCGGCAAACAGTATCTGGTTGATCGTGACTACCTCGACCAGATCAATGCCATCGATTTTGCGATCACGAACGATGATGGGATCAACGACGACTACCTGCGTCAATCTGACGTTATTCTGACCGGCGTCAGCCGCACGTCGAAGACGCCAACCTGCATCTATCTGGGCTATCAGGGAATCAGAGCGGCGAATGTTCCGTTGGTTCATGGACAGGATCATTCTTCAGCGTTGATATCCGCGATCGAGGAAGGTCTTCTGACCGTCGGTCTTACGGCGAGCGCACGACATCTGACCGCGGTCCGGCGAAACCGGCTGCGATCACTGGGGACCTCATCGCCGGAAACCTACGCGGATCAATCCGTCGTCGAGCAGGAACTCGTGGATGCCAGACTGTTCTTTGAGCGCCACAGCTTACCGGTCATTGACGTGACCCGCCGTTCGATCGAAGAAACCGCAGCGGCGGTTCGTACACTGGTGACCCAGCGAGGCAAACAATGACAAACCCCCTGATATTGGCATCTGCATCTTCTATCCGGGCAGAGCTTCTGACCCGTGCCGGTGTCGAAGTCCGGATTGATCCTGCGCGTATTGATGAGGCGGCTATCAAGCAGGGAATGCTGTCTGAAGGGGCACCGGCGCGGGACATTGCCGACACGCTCGCTGATCTGAAAGCCCGGAAAGTTGCGGGACGGCACCCGACCGGCATGGTTCTGGGCGCTGACCAGGTGCTGGTTCATGATGGAAAGCTCTATGACAAACCGGCTGATCTGGATGATGCAAAACAACAGTTGAGAGCTCTTCGCAACTCAACTCACAAGCTTCTTTCGGCGGTCGTGATCTATCAGGCTGGCCGCCCGGTCTGGCGTCATATAGGCGAGGTCAGGCTGGAAATGCGGAACTTCTCGGATGCATTTCTGGAAAGTTACCTGCAAGATCAGGGCGATGATGTTCTTGCCACAGTTGGCGGCTATAAGCTGGAGGAACATGGAGCGCAGCTATTCAACCGGATCACCGGCGATTACTTTTCGGTTCTTGGATTGCCGCTTCTGGAAGTTCTGCATTTCCTTCGGCAACACGGAGTGTTGAAGACGTGACTGACGAAACCATTCCGCTGGCCGGGGTAGTCGGATGGCCGGTTGCCCATAGCAGGTCTCCTGCGCTCCATGGATACTGGCTCAGGAAATATGGGTTGAGCGGGCACTACGTCCCGCTGGGTATCAAGCCCCAGGACTTTGAGACGGGCATTCGGGCCCTGCCGAAACTCGGGTTTCGGGGTGTCAATCTCACCATTCCATACAAGGAAATGATTCTGCCCATGGCAGATACCGTCACCGATCGAGCGGCCCTGATCGGCGCGGCGAATACCATTCTCTTTCGCGATGACGGGACAATCCGGGCAGACAACACGGATGGGTACGGCTTTCTCAACAATCTGAGGGACAGTCAGCCGGACTGGCGTGCGGCGAGTGGTCCCTGTCTCGTTCTCGGGGCAGGTGGTGCCGCACGAGCTGTCATATCTGGCCTTCTATCGGATCAGGCCCCTGAAATCCGGCTCGCAAACCGCACGCGGCAACGATCTGAGATGCTGAAAGACCATTTCGGCGCAAAAGTGAAAGTCGTCAGCTGGAACAAGATCAACGAGGCGCTCAAAGGCGCAATGACAATTGTGAACACGACGTCACTTGGGATGAGCGGCAATGGCGAAGTCCCCCTCGATCTGTCACTTGCCGACCCGTCTGCTCTTGTCACTGATATCGTTTACACACCGCTTCAGACAGGATTGCTTCAGCAGGCAAAGGAACGCGGATTGCGCCATGTTGATGGTCTGGGGATGCTTTTGCATCAGGCGGTGCCGGGTTTTGAAAGCTGGTTTGGACAGAGACCAGAGGTGGACGAGGCTCTTCGACAGTCGATTTTGGCTGAATGACCAAAGACCGGCCATTTGTGATCGGGCTTACGGGGTCCATTGGAATGGGTAAGACCACGACCGCAAAGCTCTTTCAAGACGAGGGCGTGCCGACATGGGACGCGGATGCCTGCGTGCACCGTCTCTACTCAAAAGGCGGAGCCGGAACGCGGGCCATTGAGGCCCTTGCTTCGGCCGCCATCGTTGATGGCGCGTTGGACCGGAACCGTCTCAAGAGCGAAATTGGGAAGACCCCGGGTCTGTTGACGCAAGTGGAGGCTGTCATTCATCCCCTCGTCCGCGAGGATCGTGAGCAGTTTCTGAAAGCCAGTACTGCGCGGATTGTTCTGTGCGATATTCCCCTGCTTTTTGAAACCGGCGGCATGGCCGAATTCGATGCGGTTGTCGTGGTCACAGCTCCCGAAGATGTCCAGAGAAGCCGTGTTCTGGAGCGTGAGGGTATGACGGTTGAACAGCTCGAAGCCGTTCTTTCAAGACAGATGCCAGACGCGGAAAAGCGCCGCCATGCGGATTACGTGATTGATACGTCAAATGGAATTGAGGTTGCCCGACAGGCGGTGCAATCTGTGCTGAAAGAAATCAGAGGCGAGTTGAATGCGTGAGATCGTTCTCGACACCGAAACCACCGGACTTGATCCCAATTCGGGCCACCGCGTCGTGGAAATTGGCGGGGTGGAGCTTCTGAACCATGTCCCAACCGGCAAAACCTATCATCAGTATATCAATCCAGAGAGGGACATGCCGGAAGAGGCATTCAATGTGCATGGTATCAGCGAAGCGTTTCTTGCCGACAAGCCGCTCTTTGCAGCCGTAGGTCAGGACTTTCTGACATTTGTCGGTGATGCGAAGCTCGTCATTCACAACGCCAGCTTTGACATGAAATTCCTCAATGCCGAGCTTGGATGGGCCAACCTGCAGCGTTTGCTGCTGGATCGGGCCATTGATACGCTGGAAATCGCGCGCAGGCGGTTTCCCGGTGCACAGAACTCGCTTGATGCGCTTTGTCGCCGGTTCGGCGTGGACAATTCTGCGCGTGAGAAGCACGGGGCGCTGCTCGACAGTGAAATACTGGCGGAGGTCTATCTTGAACTGATCGGCGGGCGGCAGCCGGACTTTGCGCTGAGCGTCGTATCCACATCAGACAACGCAGGAAGTCAGATGTCAGATTGGAAACCGACACCACGGCCCGCCGCCTTGCCTTCGAGGATCACTGAAGAGGAACGCGCCGCCCATAAAGCCTTTGTAGACACATTGGGCGACGACGCGGTTTGGAATTCTTAGGCGGAACCGGCCGCTTCTTTCTCGGCCAATGCCTTGCGACGTTCGATCTCACCGCGATAAAGCGCAAGGTAATCGATCGTGTCGAGGTTCAACGGCGGATAGCCACCATCCCGGGTTATGTCGCCGATCACACGCCGCAGGTATGGGAAGATCATCCGCGGACATTCAATCAACAGGAACGGGTGCAACTGCTCATCGGCTACGTTCTGGACCCTGAACTGTCCGGCATATTCAAGCTCAAGAATGAAAACCGGTCCGTCCTCTAACTTGGACTCGATCTTCACCTTGTTGACGATCTCATAGACATCCTCAGCCCGCTTGTTGGCATCAAGCGCAACCTGAACGGTCACATCTGGTGTTTCCTCAAGAACAGTGCCTTTCTGAACAGCAACGTTCTCGAACGATAGATCGCGAATGTATTGAGACAGGACGGAAACGCGCGGGGCGGCCTCGGTCTCTGGTTTCTCGTCGGCCATATGAGGTTCCTTGAACTGGTGAAATTGAAGTTGGCGACGGTCTATCGGCTTAAGGCTGTTTCGTCCACCCGCTCTCGCCCTTTGGCAGATCATTATCGTTGTCATTTACCTCGTATTCGACATCGATTGTCTGTTCTTCATAGTGATGCTGACCCTGAGCTGTGACAATCGTCGCATGTCCCTTGAGACGCATTCCGATCCACTGGATCGCCGCTTGCCGGACCTTTGGTATGAGAAGCGAAAGCCCGACCGTATCGGTGAAGAAACCAGGCGTCAGAAGCAGAAGGCCCGCCACCAGAATGAACGCGCCATGCGCCATAGGATCAAGAGGGTTGCTCCCCTGAGACAAGCTGCTCTGCAATCGTGCGAGCGTTGACATACCCTGCACGCGCATCAGATATGTCCCTGCGATGGCCGTCAGGATGACAATACCGAGCGTCGGAAGCAGTCCCAGTGCACCGCCAACTTTGATGAAAAGTGCGATCTCGATGATTGGCACACAGATGAACACCAAAAACAGCCACATAGGCAACGTCCTTTCGATTTGCCGCAAGCAGTGTCCATGGACTTGGACGGGCACACACCCTACATAGGTCGCAGGAGGCGGCAGTTCTATCGTCTGTCGAAGAAATATCGGAAGGGCCAATCACATGGGGAACCAAATGATCCAGATTATCATACTGGCAGCCGTGGCTCTCTTTCTGATTCTCAGACTGCGCAGTGTTCTTGGCACGCGCGACGGGTTTGAAGGCCAGCCGAAAATCCCTGACATGGCGGGCAAATCGGACAAGTCCGACCGCCAGTTCGACGTGATTGAGGGTGGCGGCAAGGATCTCGATATTGCCGATCATACCGATCCAGACTCAAGCGCTGGCAAGGCGCTGGCTGCGATGAAGCGGATGGAGCCTGACTTCGTCGTTGGTGAGTTTGCGCATGGCGCGCGGTCTGCCTATGAGATGATCCTGATGGCCTACGAGAATGGCGAGCTCGATACGCTGGAGCAGTTCCTGGCACCTGAGGTCTATGAAAGCTTCTCGGCGGCCGTGTTTGAACGCGCGGACAAGGGATTTACCGTCGATGCCAGCTTTGTAGGGATCCGCGAGCTTCGGCTGGAAGATGCCCAGTTCGATGAGACGACGAACGAGGGCGAGATCACAATGCGCTTTGTTGGAGAGCTCACCTCGGTCGTGCGTGATCCCTCCGGCGAGATCGTAGAGGGCGACCCGACCGAGATCAAGCGACAGAAAGATATCTGGACCTTTGCGCGGGTAATGGGATCGGACGATCCAAACTGGCTGTTGGTGGCAACAGCCGGTTGATTGCGGGCTTTCTGCCATGTCGCGGCGTCGCAAGGGATTGTCGGAAGAAGACCGGCAGCTTTGGCGGAAGGTTGCGGAAACCGCCACGCCGCTTCACCCGTTGAGAAAAGATCCCGCACAGCAGACGGCCATTCCCGCAAAGCCCGATGTCCGGCCGGTTCTTGATCTGTCCAGGCTGAAAGAATTCAGTGGCTCAGTCAGGCCGCCCGCACAAGTTCGGCGCACCGATCCGCCGAAAGTGGCGATGGATCACCGGCAGCATGAGCGTCTCAAACGTGGAAAACTGAACCCCGAAGCACGTATTGATCTGCATGGAATGACCGCCGAACGGGCGCATGTCGCGCTGCGCGGGTTCATTTTGAGATGTCATGGCGAGGGTGTCCGTCTCGCCCTTGTGATCACCGGAAAGGGCAGGGCCGGTGGTTCCGACAGTCTGGTGCCGGATCGGGTTGGCGTCTTGCGCCACGCAGTTCCGGAGTGGCTGCGACAGGCGCCATTAGGACCGCTTATCCTGCAGATTGCTCCGGCACATCAAAGACATGGTGCCGGCGGAGCCTACTATGTCTATTTGCGCAGGCGGAAATAAAAAGCCCCGGAAATCAGCGTTTCCGGGGCCTTGCGTCTCGGTTGAGCGCCTTTACTGGATCGGCTGTCCATTGGCGAAGATCCCGCCATCCTTGAACTCGATCTTGGATACGAACTGATCCGCACCTTCGCCGGGTTTGGCAAAAGCCATCATCATACCCATTGCCATGCCAGCCTGCATCTGATCGAGCAGACCCAGGGCAACCAGTTTCTGGCTGAGCCCGTTCACGCCATCCACAACAATATCCACTTCACCGTTTGGCATCGGGAATGGACCGTCGTTGTTCATCGTTGCGCCGCCTTCCGCTTCAACACTTGCGCCGCCGATGTTGAGATAGATCTCACGGATGTTTACGCTTTGAAGCTCTCCGGCCTGCAATGGATTGACGTCCATGGCCTCTGCTGCCTTGTCGATTGGTGCATTCAGCTTGAGTGCTGCATCCACTTCGACACGCAGATTGGCGGGGTCGCGGGGGATGGTCTGTTCGGGATCAATCAGCGACCAGAGGCTTTCGCCAACAGTGATCTCCGAGAAGCCGAAGCCGACACGCGCTTCGGACGCATCTTCGGTGGGCATCAGCGGCATCGCGAAATCCATGAAGCCTTCGCCCATCGAGACCTCGAACGGTGGTACCGGAAGCGATCCATCCAGAGGCGTGATGAGATAGTCTGCACCCTCGAAGGTCGCATTATAGCTGACGCCGTCCTCGTTCATGTCGAACGTAAGCGACCCGGCCCCGGATGTGCCGTCCATTTTCATCGAGAAGTCGGGCGTGCGGTTTGACGTTGTCCCCTTGGATTCCCCGGTCGTCATCGAGGCCTTGAGGAAACCACCGTCGGCGATAAATTCACCAAATTCCTTGTCATCGATCTGGTCAAACCCGGCACCGGAGAAGGAAATCTCCCAATCCTCGGCGGAGAACTCGGATTCAGCGGATCCGCCGAACTCGCCTGCATCATAGGCGTAGGAGCCCTTGAGTTCCTCCATCGATCCGTCAACCTCGAACGAGCCGCCCTCCTCATCAGCCTTGAAGGTGATGTCGAGACCGGTCTGCGTGATATCGAGGTTCTTGATAATCGGATGATCATCCTGTGCGCCGACAAACTGCAGTGAGTTTGCGGTGATCGACCCTTCTGGCGAAGTTGTCTCTTCCTGAATGAAATTGCCGACCACTTTCAGATCCTCGGAGACGATGTTCAGTGCGTAGGCAAGCTCTTCATCACCATCAGGCGTCACCGTCATCGTCATGGTGTCCGCGAAGGTCAGCTCAACAAGACCATCTGAACCGGCAGGTTTGCTTGTCACCATGGAGGAGTTCAGTTGTACCTCGCCGTCCTCCGACACAATGACCACATCATTCAGGATCACCGAACCGTCGCCTGCCAGCTTTGCGCTGCCATAGGTGACATTTGTTCCGTTCTCGGCCAGACGGGCAATCCCGCCATCCACTGCATTTTTCAGCTCACCCTTCGCTTGTGCATAGACAAAGCCACCCACGGATGTGGCAAGCAGGGCGGAAAGAACCAGTTTTTTCATACGGAATCCAACGTTTTTGCGTTTCGGTTAGGTTAGGTTTGAGTGAGGCGAAAAAATGTCGCTGAAACAGATACCACAGTTTTGGGCGGGCTAGAACCTAAAGAACGTAGCGGCTGAGATCGGTGGACCGGCTCAGCTCGCCGAGGTGGGTCTCGACGAAAGAGGCGTCCACCGTCACACTTTCGCCGGACTGGTCAGGCGCCGTGAAGCTGAGGTCCTCGAACACCTTTTCCAGAACGGTGTAAAGCCGCCTTGCGCCGATGTTCTCGACCGACTGGTTCACGTCTGCAGCAATGCGGGCGAGGGCCGTGATACCGTTCTCGGTGAATGTCACATTGACGTCTTCGGTTCCCATCAGCGCGGTGTATTGCCGGGTAAGCGCGTTGTCGGTCTCGGTCAGGATGCGGACGAAGTCTTCCTGCGTCAGCGCACGTAGCTCAACCCGGATTGGCAAGCGGCCTTGCAATTCGGGCAGCAGATCAGATGGCTTGGCGATGTGGAACGCCCCCGAAGCGATGAAGAGGACATGGTCGGTTTTAACGGGGCCGTGTTTTGTTGACACCGTCGTGCCCTCGATCAGTGGCAGCAGGTCGCGCTGCACCCCTTCGCGAGAAACATCTGCTCCGCGCGCATCGGATCGGGCGCAGACCTTGTCGATCTCATCGAGAAAGACAATGCCGTTGTCTTCAACTGCGCGGATAGCGGCCTGCGTCACGGTTTCCTGATCCAGAAGCTTGTCAGCCTCTTCCTCGACGAGCAATGCATAGCTGTCGACAACCTTCACCCGGCGGCGCTTGGTGCGACCGGAAAACGCTTTCCCGAAGATGTCTCCGAGGTTCATCATTCCCATATTCGATCCGGGCTGGCCGGGTATATCGAACATCTGCATCGGGTTCGAGGTATCGGCGACGTCAAGCTCGATCTCCTTGTCGTCGAGGAGGCCTTCACGCAGCTTTTTGCGGAACATCTCGCGGGTCTGCTCCCGTGCATCCGAGCCGGCGAGAGCTTCGATCACACGCTCCTCGGCTGCACTATGGGCGCTGGACTTCACGTCTTCACGCATATGCTCGCGAACCATGACGATCGCGCTGTCCACCAGATCGCGGATGATCTGTTCCACGTCGCGACCGACATAACCGACTTCCGTGAACTTGGTGGCTTCGACTTTCAGGAATGGCGCCCGAGCCAGCTTGGCAAGTCGCCGCGATATCTCGGTCTTGCCGACACCGGTCGGTCCAATCATCAGAATGTTCTTCGGGTAGACCTCATCCCGCAGATCATCACCCAGTTGCTTGCGCCGCCATCGGTTGCGCAACGCGACGGCCACGGCGCGTTTTGCATCGCTTTGACCAATGATAAAGCGGTCAAGTTCCGAGACAATTTCGCGGGGGGTAAGATCGGTCATTCTGTGTCCTTGCTACTCTGCCCAGTGACATATGGATTTCGGCCCGAAACGCAAGCCATGTCACACTTTGAAACCCTGGATAGCGCAGACTGACGTTTGCGTGAGAGGGGGTATTCCGGTTGGAAATCCAGTGTCATATTGCCTCCAAATCAAGACGGAGGATCTTCTGATGATCACACGACGTGGATTGCTCGCGACCGGCGCTTCATTTGCAACCCTTGCACTCTCGGGCCGGGCGATGGCTGCCGAGAATCTGGCAAGTGGTACTTTCAAGGGTGAAAGTCGGCATGTGACGACCGGGACGGCCACAATCGTCAAGGATGGTGACAAGACCTATGTGACATTGGGAAGTGATTTCACCTTTGACGGAGCGCCTGATCCGAAAGTGGCGCTGGGCGCGAACGGGTATGATCCGTCGACGCTCCTGTCCGCGCTTCGCAACAACACCGGCGCTCAGAGTTATGAGATACCTGCCAGCATCGACCAATCCCGTTACAACGAAGTCTGGATCTGGTGCGAGCGCTTCAACGTGCCGCTTGGTGTGGCTAAGCTGAGCCGCTGATCACTTCGACGGTCATATTGCCGTTGGTATAAACACAAATCTCCGCCGCGATCTCAAGGGCGCGGCGGGCAATGGCCTCTGCATCCATATCTGTATCGGCAAGAGCGCGTGCAGCGGCAAGCGCGTAGTTCCCGCCCGAGCCGATGGCCGTTACATCGTATTCCGGCTCAAGCACGTCGCCTGCCCCGGTGATAACCAAAAGATCGGTGCCGTCACTGACGATCAGCATGGCCTCGAGGTTGCGCAGGTATTTGTCCATGCGCCAATCCTTCGCCAGTTCAACCGACGCACGCTGAAGCTGTCCAGGTGAGGCCTCAAGCTTGGTTTCAAGACGTTCCAGAAGCGTGAAGGCGTCTGCTGTCGATCCGGCGAAACCGCAAACCACGTCATGGCCGCCCGGTGAGATGCGCCGCACCTTTCGCGCCGATCCCTTGATCACGGTTTGTCCGAGAGAGACCTGGCCATCGCCAGCAACTGCGATCTTGCCGTTCTTCTTGACGGCGACAATGGTTGTCCCATGCCAGCCAGGAAATTTGTCAGCGCTTGTCATGTGGCCCTCCTGATTGATTGCCTCTATAGCGTCAGGCAACATGGGGGGCCACCCCCTGACTTTCCAGCGTCAGGCAGTTGGGAGACTAGGCTGCAAACGAAGAATCCGAGGCATCTCTCTTTGGACTGACATTGAAAGCCTGCAGGCCCTGTTCGAGCTTTTGAACCTGCTCCAGCAATGTTTGTGTCCCGCATGCGGTTTCACTTGAGGCACGGGCATTGTCCTGTGTCATTCTGTCGAGCTGGTTGATCACGCTGGCGATCTCGGAGATGCCGCGGGCCTGAGCCTGGCTCGCTTCACTTATGTCATTGACCATTGATTTCACGGACTCGATCGATTGCGAGGTCTCCTGCATGGAGGCGCCGGACCGTCTGACAAGCGTAACGCCTTCCGATACAAGGCTCGTACTGGACTCGATAAGTTCCGAGATATCATTTGCAGCATCGGCAGAGCGTTGGGCCAGGGTTCGAACCTCCGATGCCACAACAGCAAATCCCTTTCCGCTTTCCCCGGCGCGCGCCGCTTCCACAGCAGCATTCAAGGCCAACAGGTTGGTCTGGAACGAAATCGACTCGATCACTGAAATGATATCGGTGATTTTCTGTGCGCTTTCCTCGATCTTCTCCATGGCCTGAATGGCATTATTCACAATCTCCGTGCCCTGATGGGCACGGGAGGCTGCCTCGGTTGACTGCTTTTCAGCATCGGCTGCGTTTGATGCATTCGAATCAATCCCTTTCGAGATCTCTTCGACCGTTGCCGCGGTTTGTTCCAGCGAGGCCGCTTGCTCGGACGACTGGTTGGACAGCTGTGTCGCGTTTCGGGAAAAGATATCGGCAGAGCTGGAAATCTCCCGCGCGGTCACAGCCGTCGATCCGATCATCTGACTTAGCTGCTCGACGGATGAGTTGATGTTGTGTTGAATTTCCTCAAAGGCACCGCTGAATTCGCCGGTCATGGGTTGGGTCATGTCCCCGTCCGCAAGCCGCACCATCACTTTGCGAATCTCGGAAAACCCGGCTTCGGTGTTTTGCATCAGGCTGTTGATCTGTTCGGAAAGAGTGTTGAGGCCATCGTTTTCAAACCTGTGACTCACGCGCCCGGAGAAATCACCATCCTTGGCGCGGTCGACCACGGATCCCAGCCAGTTCTGAAGTTCCGTGATCATTGCGTTCTGGGCATCGACCGATTGATTGCGTGTCCGTTCCAGCTCTTCCTGAGCTTGTTGTGCGGTTTCGGCCTCCTTTGCACTATGACGCTCCGCTGCCCTCAGTTGGGCTTCGCGGGTATTCTTGTTTCGGACGATGACGGAAAGAATGGCGGTCTCGAACCCGACAATAACAGCGTGCAAGAACGTTCTGCTCACGTCGGATCCACCGGAATAGACCAGTTCCGGAAGCAGGAAATTCAGGCTGAGATGATGAAGTATGATGAAGGATGTGGCGACGACCAGCACCCTGATGCTGGACAGAAGCGAAAGTGCAGCCAGCACGGCAAAGAAATACATGTGAGTGTCGGTCTGCCAGGAATGTCCGGCCATTGCCGCCGTGATCACGGCAGGCTGGCCCATGAGGGCAAGTCCGACGAGCATCGATGAAAGACTGGAGTGAAGGCGGAGACCAATCTCACCCAGCACGGCAAAAGCGGCTGATGCCGCGACCAATGTCATGATCGGCATATCGTTCGAGAACGACGCAAGCGCGACGATTGGCAGGTTGGCCCATGTCAGGATCAGGATAAGTCTTTGAAGTTTTTCGGGATTATCCATTCGCTTCACCTGCTGGGACGTTCGTACACAAGAATTCTGCCAGAGCGGCATCGAGCCAGAAGAGCACCCCATCGTCGCGCAAACGCGCCTCGTAGGTTTCATCTCCCGAATAGGTCATCACGACAAATGACAGTCGGCCCGGATACAGAACGATGCCGTCATTTTCAGCAACGATGCGCTCTGCGTTCACCCATGGGGCCGTTATCGCCACTGCGGGCGCCCCTACGGCTGCCGGCGGTACAGCGATCAGAGCCAGGACTGGCAGCGCAATGGCGAGCACAAAGGTGCACACCAGAAGAACGCCGCTGATTACCTCGTTTTGTTTCATCAGGCCGGGATACACCCCCTGATGTTAAAAAAGGGCTTCGTGAGGAAGCCCTTATTAGAAGTTTAGGTATTATTTTCAGATCGGTGAATATCAGGCGAGGTTGCGTTCGATCTCTTCCGTTTCGAAAATCTCGATGACATCGCCCTGGCGAATGTCTTCATAGTTTTCGAAGGCCATACCGCATTCCTGTCCGCCCTGCACTTCCTTGACCTCGTCCTTGAAGCGCTTGAGCGTTTTCAGCTTGCCCTCGTGGATCACGACATTATCGCGCAGAAGGCGCACGCCAGCCTCGCGACGGGCGACACCTTCGGTGACCACACAACCTGCGACCTTGCCCACGCCGGTAACCTTGAAGACTTCCTTGATCTCGGCATAACCGATGAAGGTTTCCTTGATCTCTGCGGACAAAAGGCCCGAGGCTGCGGCTTTGATGTCGTCCACCAGATCATAGATGATCGAGTAGTACCGGATCTCGACACCCTTCTGGTTGGCACCTTCGCGCGCAGGCGCGTTGGCCCGGACATTGAAACCGATGATCGGAGCGCCAGAGGCTTCGGCCAGCGTCACATCCGATTCCGTAATGGCACCAACGCCGGAATGCAGGACGCGCACACGCACTTCGTCGTTTCCGACCTTCTCCATCGCCTGAACGATGGCTTCCGATGAGCCCTGCACGTCAGCTTTGACAACAATCGGCAATTCGGAGACATTCTCGTTCTCCTTGGCCTGCGCCAGGAGTTGATCGAGCGTCGCACTTGCCCCGACAGCGGCCTTTTTCTCTTTGGCGAGGCGTTCTCGGTAATCCGCAATCTCACGTGCCTTGGCTTCGTCATCAACGACGTTGAGCACATCGCCAGCCTCAGGTGTGCCATTCAGGCCGAGAACTTCAACGGGAACGGATGGTCCGGCCTCTTCAACCCGGTCGCCCTGATCGTTGATCAGCGCACGTACCTTGCCCCACTGCTCACCGACCACAAAGATATCGCCACGGCGCAGCGTTCCCTTCTGGACAAGAACGGTTGCCACGGGACCGCGGCCGACATCCAGCTGGGCTTCGATAACAGCGCCTTCGGCCTGACGGTTCGGGCTGGCTTTGAGTTCAAGCAGTTCCGATTGTAAGGTGATGGCTTCCAGAAGCCTGTCGAGCCCTTCGCCTGTGATCGCGGAGACCTCTACATCCAGCACATCGCCGGACATCTTCTCGACGATCACCTCATGCTGCAGCAATTCGGTGCGGACCTTGTCCGGGTTGGCGCCTTCCTTGTCGATCTTGTTGATCGCAACGATCATGGGCACTTGCGCGGCCTTGGCATGCGCAATCGCCTCGATGGTCTGAGGCATTACGCTGTCATCAGCGGCGACGACAAGCACGACGATATCGGTGACCTGCGCACCACGGGCCCGCATGGACGTGAAGGCTGCGTGGCCCGGGGTATCGAGAAAGCTCAGGACCGCACCGCTGTCGGTGGTGATCTGATAGGCTCCGATATGCTGGGTGATCCCACCCGCCTCGCCAGAGACGACATTGGTTTTGCGGATCGCATCCAGAACCGATGTCTTGCCGTGGTCGACGTGACCCATGATGGTGATCACTGGCGCGCGCGGGCGCATCTCTTCGGGATTGTCCTCGACCATCACGATCGCATCTTCGACATCTGCATCAGAGACGCGCACGACCTTGTGCCCGAATTCCTCGACGATCAGCTGGGCGGTATCCGCATCAATGGTCTGGTTCTGGGTCGCCATGATGCCGTTGGTCATGAGTGACTTCACCACGTCGGCGACACGTTCCGCCATGCGGTTGGCAAGCTCGCTGACGGTGATCGCGTCAGGTACCTGCACGTCGCGCACGACCTTCTCACGCTCCTGGTTCTGGCCCATCATCTTGCGCTTTTCACGCTCCTGACGACGCTTCATCGCGGCCATTGAGCGTTGACGCCCACCCTCGCCGGTCGCCTGCGTGATCGTCAGCTTGCCAGAGCGCCGACGATCATCACCACCACGTCCGCGTTCCTTGCGGCGATCTTCTTCCTGCTTGGCGGGCGCACGTTTGGTCGCAACCGGTTTGCCGGCCTCCGCGCGGGCAGCTGCTGCCTGGGCTGCTGCCGGATCCTGAACGTCTTCCTTGGCCTTTCCGGCCGGTTCACGTTTCTCGGGCTTGGCCGCTGAAGCCGCTGCTTCGGCTTGTGCCTTCGCACTCTCTTCTTCCCGCTGCTTGCGCGCTTCTTCGCGTTCCTTGGCCTCACGTTCTTCGCGGATCTTTTCCTCGCGAAGCGCGGCCATTTTGGCCTTGCTTTCTTCCTCAGCCTTTCGCTGCTGCTCGGCTTCGGATTTCTCGTTGGCGCGTGCAGCCATCAGGGCTTTCTTGCGACGTGCCAGCTCGGCATCGGAGACGCCGGCAGCGCCACTGGGTGTACCACCAGCGCCGCTCCGGCCGGGTGTCACCACTCGGCGCTTCTTGCGCTCAACCGTGACGGATTTGGTCCGACCATGAGAGAAGCTTTGGCGCACATGGCTGGTCTCGGTCCCGCCGCCGCGCAACCCGAGTGTCTTGCCTTTGCCACCAGTTTCTTTGTCGTCGCTCATTCGTAACCCATTTCCTTTGCGCCCGGCCAAATGCCGGGAACGCCGTTTGCTAACTGTTCGTCAGCCCTGATTGCTGCGCAATCCGCGCAATCGGGCCGACTCATACCTCAATGACCGCTCGAGTCCACCCGCAATCAGCGCCGCATGTATCACACGATCCCGACCAAAAGCCAAACCCAATTCTGACGCCGTCAGATCGTTGAAAAACCGGTCCTCACCGGGGGGAGGGCGCAGTTCGCCCATTTCCCGTTTTGATCCATCACTCGCCTGCAGCAGCACGCTTGCCTCCTCTGCAATCAGCAGATCGAGGACTTTCTGTTTTCCCGCTATGGCCTGACCGGCCTTGCGGGCAAGGCCCAGAAGATTGGTGATCCGGGAGACGAGAAGTCTCTCCACCAGTTCGGCCAGATCGCCGGGAACCTGAACCTTTTGTCGGGCCGAACGAGAGAAAAGGGACTTCCCGATGGCTTTTTCAAGGGCCTTGCCCTGAGTTGAGACCCAAATTCCCCGTCCCGGCAGATTTTCCGCCAGATCGGGGACGATTTGAGCGTCCGGCCCCACCACAAACCGGATCAGGCCGGACTTTGGTCCGCTTTTCCCGCTTGCGATGCAGCGCCGTTCCGGCTCATCCCGGTCCTTGGCTTTTCCTCCGCGCGACATCTGTCAGCGTCCGGTCCGGGGCCTGCAATCAGGCCTCGGCCTCTTCTTCGGTTTCTTCCTCTTCCTCGACCGCGTTCTGGGCGTCCAGTTCCTCCTGCGTCAGCCAGCCGAGCTGAACCCTTGCACCCATCACGAGGTTCTGGGCCTCTTCCAGACCCATGTCGTACTTCTCCAGCAGGCCGTCATCCTTCACGCGCTTGCCGTCAACGGTGGTGTAGCCGCCTGCCAGTTCCCAATCGGCACAGGTCGCGAAGTCTTCCAGCGTCTTGATGCCGTCTTCGGCCAGTGTCAGGATCATCTGCGGGGTCAGGCCCTCATAATCAAAGAGATCCTGCTGCACGCCCAACTCTCGGGCCTTCTCGACCGCCTTGGCATTCAACTCATCGAGGCTTTCGCGGGCGCGGGCCTGCAGTTCCTCGGCTGTGCCCTGATCGAAGCCGTCAATCGACAGAAGCTCGTCAACCTCGACATAGGCCACTTCTTCCAGCGTCGCGAACCCTTCGGAGACCAGAAGCTGCGCCACCATCTCGTCCACGTTCATGGTTTCCATGAAGAGGTTGGAGCGTTCGGCAAACTCGGCCTGACGGCGCTCGGATTCCTCGGCCTCGGTCATGATGTCGATATCAAACCCGGTCAGCTGCGACGCCAGACGCACGTTCTGACCGCGACGGCCAATCGCCAGCGAAAGCTGATCGTCAGGGACCACGACCTCGATCCGCTCGGCATCCTCGTCAAAGACGACTTTGGCGACCTCGGCAGGCTGCAATGCGTTCACAAGGAAGGTCGGCGCATCGTCGTTCCAGGGGATGATGTCGATCTTCTCACCCTGAAGCTCGTTCACAACAGCCTGCACGCGCGAGCCGCGCATACCGACGCAGGCCCCGACGGGATCAATCGAGTTGTCATAAGAAATCACACCGATCTTGGCGCGTGAACCCGGATCGCGCGCTACCGCCTTGATCTCGATGATGCCGTCATAGATTTCGGGCACTTCCATCTTGAAGAGCTCGGCCATGAACTCGGGCGCTGTGCGGGACAGGAAGATCTGCGGCCCGCGGACCTCGGAACGCACGTCGCGGATATAGGCGCGGATCCGGTCGCCGTTCCGGTAAGCCTCGCGGTTGATCAGCTGATCGCGGCGCAGCACGGCCTCGCCCCGGCCCACATCGACGATGACGTTGCCGTATTCGACCCGTTTGACGATGCCGTTGATGATCTCGCCGACGCGATCCTTGAATTCCTCGTACTGGCGCTCGCGCTCGGCCTCGCGGACCTTCTGCATGATGACCTGCTTGGCGGACTGCGCGGCAATCCGGCCGAAATCGAGCGGCGGTAGTTCGTCGATGATCTCATTACCAACCTCAGGCGCATCCAGATGCGCCTTCGCGTCCTCGACCGTCATCTCGGTGAAGTGGTTCTCAACCTCTTCGACCACGGTGCGCACGCGCGTCATCTCCAGATCGCCGGTCTTGCGGTCGATCTTGGCACGGATGTCATATTCAGCGCCGTAACGGGACCGCGCCGCCTTGGCGAGGCTCTCTTCCATGGCCTCGATCACGAGGCTGGGGTCGATCAGCTTTTCTCGCGCAACAGCGTCGGCGATTTGCAAAAGCTCCAGTCGGTTGGCAGATGTCACGCTCATGGGGCGTTCTCCTCGGTCTCGGGTGTTTCGTCTATCTCGTCAAATTCGTCGGGGTTGAAGCCTGCAGCCTTGCGGGCCTTCAGGCTCTCGGCGATCAGTTCGTCGGTGAGCACCAGCTTGGCCTCGGTCAGCCAGTCGAACTCCAGCCCGATCGTGCCTTCGGCAATCTCGATCAGAACCTCACCGTCCTGAACGCCCTGCAAGGTCCCTTTGAAGTTCTTTCGGCCTTCGATCAGTTCGGAGGTCTGGAGTTTCACCACATATCCGCCATAAGCTTCGAAATCCTTGAGGCGCGTCAGCGGCCGGTCGATACCGGGTGAGGACACCTCAAGATTGAACTCTCCCTCAAGCGGATCCTCGACATCCAGAATCGCCGAGACCGCATGACTGATCTTTGCGCAATCATCGACCTCGATCCCGCCATCGGGCGTATCGGCCATGATCTGCAATGTCGGTTTCTTGCCGCCCATATAGCGCAGCCGCACGAGTTCATACCCCATCCCTTCAATGGTGGGTGCGACAATCTCGGCCAGACGGCGGTCGATAGCGGCTTTTGCGATCAGGTCAGACATATTTCTTTCAGGCACAAAAAAACGGGCGCGCGGCCCGTCACAATTTCCGGTGGAAGTCTGGGTTTGGACCCCAGCCTTGCCGCTGTTGAGGTTTATCTAGTCCCGTCTTTCCCAAAACGCAAGACCGGGATTGCGTGTTACAGAAAAGGTGATTTTCCCCGTTATCGGACAAGGCACTTGATATAGGCGTCTGTTGGTGGCGTCATGCGCCAGATAACAACCAAAAGGATCAGGGACATGGAACAACTCATCTCACAGGTGATCGGCGGCGCAATTGGCGGTACAGCAGGCGGCAAGGCGGTTGGCGCTTCGGACATGGGGAATATCGGAAATGTCATCGCGGGCGCCTTGGGCGGCCTTGGCGGCGGGCAGGTTCTGGGCGGCCTGATGGGTGCGGCAGGCGGTGATGCAGCCGGCGGCATGGATATCGGCGCACTGATCGGCAACTTCGTCGGCGGCGGTGTCGGCGGAGCCGTCGTGCAGATGATTGCAGGCATCGTGATCAACAAGATGAAAGGCTGACTGAAAGCCCCAGTGCAGTTGCTGAACAGGCCGATGATCCCCATCTGAAGTCCGATCAGCAACGGAGAACCTATGAGCTTTCAGATCAGAGATGGATTTCTCCCTATCCACCGGCCTGTTGCCGCGCGGCTCTTTTGGGAGGCGTTCTCCCGGAAACTCAGCTCCACGATGAACCCGCCCGAGAAGGCCATGGCGTTCTTTGAGGATGTCATGGATCCCGGGCATGCAATCTCGGCGGTCGATCAGGACGGTCGGCTTCTGGGCCTGGCGGGGTTCAAATCCCCCGATGGCGCTTTCATAGGCGGAACCTTCAGCGATCTTGCCCGCTTCTACGGAACATTCGGCGCATTGTGGCGCGGTCCGGTTCTGGCGCTTCTGGAACGTGAGGTTGATGGAAAGACCCTTCTGATGGACGGGATTTTCGTGGCCGAGGAGGCGCGCGGTCAGGGCATCGGCTCGGCCCTTCTGTCAGCGATCTGCGAGAGGGCAAGGACAATGGCGCTCTCCGGCGTCCGGCTTGATGTGATCGACAGCAATCCACGCGCAAGGGCGCTCTATGAAAGAAAAGGTTTCCGGGAAGTCGCGCAGAGCCATCTCGGGCCGCTGCGTCATGTCTTCGGCTTCAAAAGCGCCACAACGATGCTTTGCCCGGTCAGCTAGTGATACTTGGCGCGCATATCCGCAACGGACTGCGCGATCAGCTCTTCCAGCACATCCAGATCGATCTTGTTCAGCCGCCCCAGATAAAGACACGAGACCGAGTGCTTGTGCGGCCCGAGCCGGTCCAGACGGTCCTGATACTCTGAAAATCCAGGCATGATATAGACCGTCAGATTGGCCTTGCGCGGCGACAGCCCGGTGAGGAAGAACTGGTGTTCCGAGCCGTCCTTGCGCCGGTACTCGTACCGATCAAAACCGATCAGACTGTCACCCCACATCTTGGGCGGCTGACCGGTGACCCGCATCATCATTGCAACAACGGTTTCCGCGTCCTCGGCCCGGCCCCGGTTTTCCACACTGGCCAGAAAGGCAGCGACATCCGCCTCGTTCTCGACTGTTTTCATGTCGGACATGTCACCGTCCTTTTGGGTCTGCTAGCGCGGGCTGCGCTTCGCCAGGATCCTTTGCAGAGTGCGTCTGTGCATGTTCAGCCGCCGTGCGGTCTCGGACACGTTTCGATCACACAACTCGAACACACGCTGAATATGCTCCCACCGCACGCGATCCGCCGACATCGGGTTCTCGGGCGGTGGTGGTTTGTCCGCAGGCCGCGCCAGCAATGCATTTGTCACGTCATTCGCATCTGCAGGTTTGGAAAGATAATCCGTGGCCCCGATCTTGACGGCCGCCACCGCCGTGGCAATCGCGCCATATCCGGTCAGCACGACAATGCGGGCATCTGGCCGCTTCTCGCGCAGCATTTCCACCACATCGAGCCCGTTTCCATCCTCAAGCCTGAGATCGACAACCGCAAATGCAGGAGGTTTGGAGGCCGCAATCGCCTTGCCTTCCGCCACGGACTCAGCCGTCACCGGCTCAAACCCGCGCTTCTCCATGGCGCGTGCGAGACGCCGCAGGAAGGGCTCGTCATCGTCAAGGAGTAGCAGCGATTTGTCAGGACCAATGTCCAGCATTTCCGTGTCCGCCATCGCTATCCCCTGTTCTTATCGTTGATGCAACCTAGTGCCATGTTTGGAGCCGGTCAAACCTGCGCTTCCATTGTTCGGCTAGAAGTTTGTTGTAGACTCCAAGTACCGTCAAAATATACTATATCTATGGTAGAATCACCTTCGTACCTCAAGCCTTAGCCTGATACGCGCGGGCAACGGCCCGGGAAAGGAGGTGATAGCCAATGGCCAAATCTACCAGAAAGATCGGACGAAGCGCCGTAACTGGACGTTTCACTACGGTCAGAAAGGCTCGCAACATGCCTAGAACGCATGTAGTCGAGACTTTGAAAAAACCGAAAACCCGAAAGGGTAAGTAAGTTTCAGAGCGGTCCATTCTTGACGGAGGGGGCCGCTCTGTTTTTTTTGGCACATATCGACTCAAGATTCAATCAGTATTTTCAATCACTTAAAGATTGGTTAAGCTGAGTCAATTCAAGTAGTTAGACCAGAACGGCGTAGGCAAAGTGCCACAACAAAGGCAGATGGCAGGTTATAGAGAACTTTTGTCGTCCCATGATCGGCGACATGTGGGTTGGCTGATATGAGCCTCGCCATGAGCGAGGCAAGCCATATTGATATCTGCGTGATTGGTGCGGGCCCAGCAGGGCTGGCGGCGGCGGAGGTTGCGTCGGCCTCCGGGTGCAGCGTCATGCTTGTGGATGCCAGGCCGTCTTTCGGACGGAAGTTTCTCATGGCTGGTAAATCCGGGCTCAATCTGACGATGGACCTCGATCCGAACCGGTTTCTTGAAGGCTATCGCGAGGATGCGGACTGGGTGCGACCCATGCTGGATGTCTTTGGTCCGGTAGAGATCCAAAGCTGGGCCCATGGGCTGGGGCAGGAGATCTTCACAGGCTCGTCGGGGCGCGTGTTTCCCGTAGCGATGAAGGCCTCGCCGCTTCTGCGGTCTTGGATCGCGCGTCTGAACGATCAGGAGGTGATCGGGCGGACATCGTGGCGCTGGCAGGGCTGGGAAGGGGAGAGCCTCCTTTTCGACACACCAGAGGGCGAAAAGCGCGTGATGCCGAGAGCAACTGTTCTGGCCCTGGGAGGGGCAAGCTGGGCGCGTCTCGGCTCAGACGGTGCCTGGGTGCGCCATATCCCCGATACCGCGCCTTTCAAGCCGAGCAATTGCGGTTTCGAGTGCACATGGTCGTCGCATATGGCGCGGCATTTCGGTGCGCCTGTCAAATCCGTCCTGCTGACCCATAAGGACCGGACGGTTCAGGGTGAGTTCGTAATCTCGCGGCACGGCGTCGAGGGGAGTGGGATTTACGCGCTGTCTCACAGCCTGCGCGAAGATCATGAACCGACCCTCCTGCTTGATCTGCTACCCGACATTGCGCTGGAACGTCTGACAGAGCGGCTCGCCCGACCACGCGGGAAGATGTCGATTGCCAACTACCTGCGAAAGACGGCCCGGCTTGATCCGGTAAAGCGCGCATTGGTCTTCGAGGCAGGTGATGTGCCGGTCTCGCATGAGGCGCTCGCGCAGCACCTCAAGGCGCTGCCATTGAAGCTCACCGGCCCAAGGCCGATGGATGAGGCGATTTCAACGGCTGGCGGGGTCAGGCGGAATGCACTCGACAGCGCACTGATGCTGAAAGACATGCCGGGTGTCTTCTGTGCAGGCGAGATGCTCGACTGGGACGCCCCCACGGGGGGTTATCTGATCACCGCCTGTCTGGCGACCGGGCGATGGGCAGGGCAGGCAGCAGTCAACCATATCACCCAAGAGCGATGATTTTTTCCATGACGCGCTGCATGGCAGGACGCTTGCGCAGGGATTTCAGGTAGTCCCCGAACGCGCCGCCGGGCACGGGCATCTTGGCGCTCAAAGCCCAACCGGCACAATGGCTCACCAGAAGATCCGGCACGGTGAACATATCGCCTGCCAGATAGGGCCTGTCGCCCTTCATGCGCTCAAGCATGGCCATCGCCTGTCCGAATTCCCACTCCGCCGTCTTTTTGACGTCCTCGACACGATGCTCGGCAGGCAGCACAAAACTGTGCTTGGCCTTGAGCCAGAGGGCGGCGTCGATCTCGCTCACGATCCATTGGCTCATTGCATCCTGCCGGGCTCGCGCAACAGTTCCGCCCGGATAGGTCAGGCCGCCATGCCTGTCGGCGAGATACTGCACGATAGCGACCGAGTCCTGCAAAACGCCCTCATCCGTCATCAGCGCAGGGATCTTGCCGGACGGGTTATGGGCAAGGATCTCGTCCGAACGGGGGGCCACGGGATACACCTCGTAGTCCTGCCCGAGTTCCTCCAGCGCCCACATCACCCTGAGAGCCCGTGACTTCGGGCTGCCGATCACTTTGTACATCTCATTCCCCTCGATAGTTCAGCGCTGATGCATCATGGCGATGCGGATGAAAGCCCGCTCGACCACGGCCATGGCCGGGGCCGGGCTGGACGAGCGGAGCGTCAGATCGGTATCCGTCAGAATGGTCAGGATCATCTCCAGACGTGGCAGGCCCCAATGACGCGCCTGACGTACCATCCGGTCCCGGCGCGGTCCGAAAACCGGCGGTCTTGAACGGCCGAGTGCGGCTTCGGGTCCTTGCGGGTCGGCAGAGGCCGTGTGGAGCAGACGAAAATGTCTGGTGGCAGAGATGCAAAGTGTCGTCGGGTTGGTCCCCTGCCCCGCGAGCCGTTGCATCTGCGGGCCGAGGGCCGCGACCTGACCTTCTGCCGCGAAGTGGATCGCGTCATCGAGGGCGGCCTCAGATGTTGCGGGTGCGCAGGCCTCAATGTCGGCCCCGGACACCGGCTCTGCGTCGCCCAGCTTGTAGAGCGACAGTTTCTCGAGGGTTTGCCGGAAATCGCCGGGATCGAGGGTCCGGGCAAGCGCTGTTAAATCATCAAGGGCAGACCCCGATACCGAAGCGAGCCCCGCCTTTGCAAGCTCGGCCTCGATCATCTCGCGGCTTGGCGGGTCGTCATAGATACCGATAGCGATCCCGGTTTTCGATCCCTCAAAGACTTTGCGCAGCGCAGATCGTGCGTTGAGTTGCCCGGCCGTCGCCATGATGAAGGCATCGCCCTCCTGCCAGGCCTCGAATGCGGTTGAGAAAATCAGGGCCAGACCGTCTGTTGCATCTTCCACAAGAACAGCACGGGGTCCGGGGAAAAAGCCCTGCGCCTTGATCGCGTCCAGAAGAGCTGCAGGGTCCTTGCGCAGCTCCGCACCTGTCATGCGGGTCAGTCGCATCTCTTCAGAACTGTTCGGGCCGAGAGCCGCCTTCAGGGCGTCCTGGCGTTTCAAAGCGATCCGCATTGCGTCAGGGCCAAAAAGCAGCGCACCGGCGCGTGAGAGATCGGGCTTGATCAGAAACTGCGCTGCTTCTGCCTTGCTGATCTTCACTCTGACCACCGCGCAGCGGTTGCGGTGAGTTTGAGGACCACTGCGTCGGCCAGCGCTTTTGCCAGTCGGTCCTCGGCGTCCCGCTCGGCCACGCGGGTCGCAAAGGAGTTGGCTGTCGCGCTATATGCAGTTGCCGAGCGGATCTGATCGGTCAGGACAGGCTGATCGCTGTTGGCCGGAAAGACCGCATAGTCGGCAAAACCGGTCAGACTGAAGCGCGTGATCGAGTTGTCTTGCCGGATCACCCGATCCTCGCTCTCGACGCGGATTTTCACATCAACCCGATAGTCCGAAGAACTGCTTTCGATGATCCGGGTCTCGAACGCCTCGCGAAAGGCAAAGCCCATCCGGCCCTCGACGGGGCCGAGGGAAATTCCCTCCAGCGCAGCACGGGCGGCGGAACGGGACGAGTAGACCGGCTCGAACCCGCAGGCGATCAGCGGCCCGAGCAGGACCGCGGCAAGTACGGATCTCCGACTACAGGACGACATTGATGATACGGCCCGGCACCACGATGATCTTTTTGGGATCAGCGCCATCGAGCACTTTCTGAACAGCGGCATCGGCCAGCGCCAGTGCCTCGATGGTCTCGCGGGACGCGTCCTTGGCAACCGAGATCTCGGCCCGTCGCTTGCCATTGATCTGGATAGGCAGGGTGATTTCGTCCTCGACCAACAGGGCCGGGTCCGCCACTGGCCAATCCGCGTCGGAGATCAGCGTGGCCTGCCCCAGGGCGTGCCATATCTCCTCGGCCAGATGCGGCGTCAACGGCTGCATGAGACGGGCCAGGACATTGACGGTCTCAAGCTTCTCGGCAGCCGGTGCTTTCGACTTGGCCAGCACATTGGTCAGCTCGTAGAGCTTTGCGACGGACTTGTTGAAGGCAAACCCTTCGATGCCTTGCGTGACATCCGCGATGGCACGATGCGTGGCCTTCTTGAGGGCCAGCGCCTCCTCGGAGCCGCCATCCGGCGACGCCTCGTCGGCGCTCTGCCGGATTTCATCCGCCAGACGCCAGACGCGCTGCAGGTGTTTCCATGCGGCCTCGGCACCGGCGGCTGTCCACTCGACATCACGCTCGGGCGGGCTGTCGGACATCACGAACCAGCGGGCGGTATCGGCACCGTACTGGTCGATGATATCCTCGGGGTCGATGACGTTTTTCTTGGACTTCGACATCTTGATGACTGGTCCGATCTCGACCGGCGATCCGTCCTTGAGATGCGCCTTGTCACCCGACAGGGTCACTTCATCGGGGGCATGCCAGATCACACGACCGGTGTCGCTGCGGGTCGCATAGGTCTCGTGCGTCACCATGCCTTGTGTGAAAAGCGCATTGAACGGTTCAATGGCCTCCCGCGGCAGGTGCCCGGTCTTGTGCATCGCACGCGCGAAGAAGCGGGAATAGAGCAGATGCAGGATCGCATGTTCGACCCCGCCAATATACTGGTCCACATTCATCCAGTAGGCGACATCGTCGGCCTCGGTCGGCGTCTTGGCCTCAGGTGACGTGAACCGGGCAAAATACCACGAGGAGTCGACGAAGGTGTCCATCGTGTCGGTTTCGCGTTTGGCCGGTCCGCCACAGGATGGGCATTCCGTATCCCGCCATGTCGGATGGCGGTCGAGCGGATTGCCGGGCGCATCGAGAGTGACGTCCTTCGGCAGGGTGACCGGCAGGTTCTCCGTCTTTTCAGGCACCACGCCGCAGGCATCGCAATGCACCACCGGGATCGGACAGCCCCAATAGCGCTGGCGGCTGATCCCCCAGTCCCGCAGGCGGAATTTGGTGACACCAGTTCCGATACCCTTGCTCTCGCAATAGTCGATAGCGGCGTCGACCGCATCGTTGCCGGTCATGATCTCGTCGCCAGCGAGCAATTTCACGTAGCGCACCGGCTCGGTCTTTGGCGGCACGTAGGCTTCGGCCTCTACCGGCTTGCCTGCATTCATGTCCTGATAAACATCAATGACCGGCAGCCCGTACTTGCGCGCGAAGTCGAGATCGCGCTGGTCATGCGCCGGACAGCCAAAGATCGCGCCCGTGCCGTAATCCATGAGGATGAAGTTCGCGATATAGACCGGGAGTTCCCAATTCGGGTCGAGCGGATGGACAACCCTGATCCCGGTATCTATCCCGCGCTTCTCGGCCTTCTCCAAGGCCTCCTCGGACGTGCCGGTTTTGCGGCACTCGGCGTTGAAGGTGGCGATGTCCTCACGAACCTCCAAGGCCTTCGCCAACGGGTGATCGGGTGAGATCGCGGCAAAACTCGCCCCCAGAAGCGTGTCGGGTCGCGTCGTATAGACATCCAGAGTGTCGAACCCCTCAGGCGCATCGAGGGTCCTGAAGCCGAATTCCAGACCGCGGCTTTTGCCAATCCAGTTGGCCTGCATCAGGCGCACCTTCTCGGGCCAGTCCTTCAGCGTATCGATGGCTTCCAGAAGTTCTTCGGAATAGTCCGAGATCTTGAAGAACCATTGGGTGAGTTCCTTGCGCTCGACCTCCGCATTCGACCGCCAGCCCTTGCCGTCGATCACCTGCTCGTTGGCAAGCACGGTCATATCGACCGGATCCCAGTTCACGACCGCATTCTTGCGATAGACCAGACCCGCGTCCAGCATATCGAGAAAGAGTTTCTGCTGCTGACCGTAATATTCTGGATCGCAGGTCGCGAACTCGCGCGCCCAATCAATGGAGAACCCCAGGGGTTTCATCTGAGACCGCATGTCGGCAATGTTCTGATAGGTCCAGTCGCCGGGATGAACGCCCTTGTCCATCGCAGCGTTCTCAGCCGGCATCCCGAAAGCGTCCCATCCCATCGGGTGCAGCACCGAGAAACCGTTGGCCTTCTTGTAGCGCGCAATGACGTCGCCCATAGTGTAGTTGCGGACATGTCCGATATGGATACGCCCGGATGGATAGGGAAACATCTCCAGCACGTAGTATTTCGGCCTGGCCGGATCGCGACGTGCCGTGAAGGTTCCCGCCTTTTCCCAGGCTGCCTGCCATTTGGGCTCTACAACACGGGCGTTGTAACGTGACATTGGTATTCGTCCTGAAATAGCCGGCTCTTGATGCCGTGTATCTGTTCTAGTTGCCGGTTCGGAGCTGCCGTGCGCGGGTCAGGATAGCGTCTTCGATCTGATCCGCAATTTCGTCGCTGACCGGAACCGAACGACCCCCCGCCTGTCTGAAGACGGCAACGCGTAGTGATTGGGCCTCCAGCGCCGGGGCCTGCACGTAGACCGTAACCCTGTACGGGGTCGCGGCACCGCTGACACGACCCCAGTCCGTCACGATGATGCCGGTGAAGGGATCGGCGGCCTCGATCGGAAGAAAGGACAGGATGTCGAGCGACGCCGCCCAAAGATGCTTGTTCACGTTGATCTGGCGATCCGGATCGCCATCATTGGCAAACAGATCAAGAATAGATTCGCGCTGCTCGAACTGTTCATCGATATTGGCGCGCTGCGCTTCGAGATTGTCAGCCCGTTCGGCCTCTGTCCGGGCGCAGGACACCGCCAGTGCCGCGAGAAGCACGCATACACCGCCCCTGATGATCCGATTCATTTCCTTGCTCTCCCGGCGCTTAATAACGGGGCTCAGAGATAGCGAAGGCCAGATAAGGCCACAAGGGGTTTCGATGTTTCAGATTGTGTCAAAACACTGTGGCTTTGCTGCATCAATCACGGCTCCTCCGGGGGCAGATCGGCTAATTGCCTTGATCCTCCATGTGGATGGGTTCAAGTACGAGCATACTCAATCCGGGTGTTCCTGGATGAGGTGCACCTTGTAACTTGAATTGAGGGAAAACGATGAAAAACGTTCTCTTCACAACTACAGCCCTCGTCGCCCTCGGCGGCATGGCTTATGCAGATGCGCACGCTGGTGTGGCTCTGTCCGGTTCCGCAGAAATGGGTCTGACATACATCGATGAAGATGGTGCAGATTCCTCCGACACGTCTTTTCACAACGACATCGACGTTACTTTCACGATGTCTGGCGCGACAGACAATGGCCTGACATTCGGCGCATCCATCGACCTCGACGAAGCTGATGGCGACGCTGAGATCGAGTCCTCGAACAGCGTTTTCATCCAGGGTTCCTTCGGTACTCTTTCGATGGGCGATGTTGACGGCGCATACGACAAAGCGATGATCGAAATTGCTGCGGCTGGTCTGAACGACGAAGCTGACCAGGTGAACGGTCACGCCGGTCTTGACGGCTGGTTTGGTCTGAACAACGGTGAAGTTCTTCGTTACGACTACAGCTTCGGCGATCTGACACTGTCGCTCTCTGCTGAGCTCGGCGACTCGTTCGCTTCTGGCGACACTTTCACGCTTGATAACTTCGGTTCTACGATCACCATCACAGCTACAGCTGACGGTGACCTGGACGATATCTTCGGCGTAGGTGCTGGGTACTCCACATCATTCGGCGGTACCGACCTTCAGTTCGGTGTTGGCTATCAGGTCAGCGGTGCTGACTTCGGTACTCTTGAAGTAGACGCAGAAGCAATCGGCGTCAGCGCGAAGGCTGGCTTTGGCGATCTGACAGCAACTGTTGCTTACGAAATGATCACCGTAGACACTGGAGCAGACGATATCACGCTCGACACGATCGGTGTGTCCGTCGAGTATTCCTTCGGTGCAGCGGGCGTTGGCCTCCAGTACGAAACTCGTGAAGCTGACAATGCGGGAGCTTCAACAGATACCGATACAACTGGTATCTGGCTGACATACGATCTCGGCGGCGGTGCTGAGTTTGTTGCGGCTGCTTCTCAGCAGGATGTTGAAGATGTTTCGACAACACGCGCAGGCTTCGGTCTGGCACTGTCCTTCTAAACGACAGTTCGTCTAGAATTGAAAGAGCGGGTCTTCGGGCTCGCTCTTTTTTTGTGCCTGATCGAAACAGCGTCGATCAGTCTGCTTTCAGCCCGTCCACGTTAATCTCCAGAACATCCCTGACCATGTCAGGTTCCGATGCGGAGACGGCGCCTTCGATGCGGGCCACCTCGGTCTTCAATGTCTCCGCTTCGAGCATCCCCTCCATCGCCCGCATGATCTTGGGGTGCGGCGTTGGGATGACATTGTCACCGATCAATAGCTCCTCATAGAGCTTTTCGCCCGGGCGCAGACCGGTCACCCTGATCTCGATATCGCCATCGGGGTTTGTCTCGTCCCGGGGCTCGAAGCCGGACAACTCGATCATGCTGCGGGCCAGGTCATAGATGCGCACCGGTTTGCCCATGTCGAGCACGAAAACCTCACCGCCTTCTGCAAAACTGCCCGCGAGCAGCACAAGCTGTGCCGCTTCCGGGATGGTCATGAAATAGCGGGTGACGTCCCTGTGGGTCAGCGTTACCGGGCCACCTTTCGCGATCTGATCGCGAAAGAGCGGGATTACCGATCCGGATGAGCCAAGCACATTGCCGAACCGGACCATGGTCAGGATGGTGCGGTTCGAGCGGGTTTGAAGATCCTGGACTACCATCTCCGCCATGCGTTTGGTTGCCCCCATGACATTGGTGGGCCGCACGGCCTTGTCGGTGGAGATCAGGATGAATCGCTCGACACCAGCCTTGACCGAGGCCTCGGCAATTGTCCTCGTCCCGAGGATGTTGTTGCGCGCACCTTCGATCGGATTGTCTTCGATCAGCGGCACATGTTTGTAGGCGGCAGCATGAAGCACGATCTCAACCCCGTGCTCGGACAATGTGCTTGCGACCCGCCCGGCATCGCAAACCGAACCGAGAACCGACACAATCTTGATGCCCGCGGGTTCCAGCCGGGCAAGTTCCATGTCGATTGTGTAAAGCGCCAGCTCACTTTGCTCGAAGAGAATGATTTTCGATGGCCGGGCCTCGATCAGCTGGCGTACCAGTTCCGACCCGATGGAGCCTCCGGCGCCTGAGACCAGCACCACCTTGCCGCGATAGGCACTTGATATCTCGGGGCCGGTGAGATCGACGGTGTCACGCCCGAGAAGCTCGTCGGCTGAGACCGGGCGGACCTGATCCATCAGCGATCGCCCGTCCAGCATGTCCACAAAGGACGGCAGGGTCTGAACCTCAAGATCAAGGCCCTGCAGACGTTCCACAATCTCGCGCTGCTGACGCCGCTGCGCAGATGGCATCGCAAGAATGACCTGTTTCACACCCCGATCCCGGACCAGTTTTTCCAGCAGCGACGGCTGAAACACACGCATGCCTGAAACCTCGACCCGGCGAAGCGCCAGATTGTCGTCCAGAAACCCGACAGGTTTCAGTTCATGCGAACTTCTGAGCGCAGCCATCAGTTGCTGCCCGGTTGAACCTGCGCCGTAGATGAGAACCGGCTTCTTGTCCGATGTCAGATCCTGCACGATCTCAAGAGCGGTCAGGATGGTGAAGCGGGCCGAGACCGCCAACACCAGAAACACCGCCGCCCAGATACCGGGGATCGATCGCGGAAGCCCGAACCCGAGGCCGGTGTTCAGGACCGCACAGATCACAGCCATGATCATCGCAAATTGTGCCAGCTTGACGAGGGCATGCCGCTCGAACGCGCGCAGCACGACACGGGGGATCCCCATCACCCAGGACAGGGTCACCCCGATCAATGGCATCAGCAGAAACAATCCCGTGCCTTGCGGGAAGTAGTAGACTGGCCACCAGATACCCAGACGCAGCTGCAATGCGATCCAGATCGACAGCGGAATGAGCACGGCATCGATCGACAACAGGACCATGGCCTTTTGTCGGCGACTTACTCTCTCATGCAATGGTTCCATCGATGACCTGTATACTCCAGCGTCTCATTTTTTGCTTTAATGCATACGTTTAGCAAGCGAAATGCCGCTGAGTGAGGCATTGATACAAATGGTCCGATACACTCTTTGACCTTTGAGAAAGGGACTGCTAAGCCGCCCCGGTCATTTCATCTCACCTTGCAGGACAAACCTATGACAGCCCAGAACCTGATGCCGGTGCCCGAGCTCTATGTTTCCTACGAAAGCGCGGAGAAGCTCAAGAAGGATGCAGCCGATCTTATCTCATGGGATCTGACGCCTCGGCAGATCTGCGATCTTGAGCTTCTGATGAACGGCGGGTTTGCGCCGCTCAAGGGTTTTCTGTCCGAAACCGACTACGACAGTGTTGTGGACAATCTGCGACTGGCCGATGGGACGCTCTGGCCGATGCCGATCACGTTGGATGTCTCGCAGGCCTTTGCGGATACGATTGAGGCCGGGCAGGACATCGCTCTCCGCGATCAGGAGGGTGTGATCCTTGCAATCCTGTCGATCTCGGACAAATGGACACCGAACAAATCTCATGAGGCAGAAAAGGTCTTTGGTGACGATGACGTTGCCCACCCGGCGGTAAACTACCTGCACAACATTGCGGGGCCTGTCTATCTGGGCGGCCCGATCACCGGTATTCAGCAACCGGTTCACTATGACTACCGCGGGCGTCGGGACACACCAAACGAGTTGCGGGCGTTCTTTCGCAAGATGGGCTGGCGGCGCGTGGTCGCCTTCCAGACCCGCAACCCGCTGCACCGGGCGCATCAGGAACTGACCTTCCGGGCCGCCAAGGAAGCGCAGGCAAACCTTCTGATCCACCCGGTGGTCGGCATGACCAAGCCCGGCGATATCGACCATTTCACGCGGGTGCGCTGCTATGAGGCCGTGCTCGACAAATATCCGTCCTCGACCACCGCATTGTCGCTGCTCAATCTCGCGATGCGCATGGCTGGCCCGCGTGAGGCCGTCTGGCATGGCCTGATCCGCGCCAATCATGGCTGCACCCACTTCATCGTTGGTCGCGATCATGCGGGGCCGGGCAAGAACTCAAAGGGCGAGGATTTCTACGGACCCTATGAAGCGCAGGATCTGTTCAAGAAATATCAAGATGAGATCGGCGTGGAGATGGTCGATTTCAAACATATGGTCTGGGTCCAGGAACGCGCACAATACCAGCCTGCTGATGAGGTGGGCGAGGGCATGACAGTCCTCAATATCTCGGGTACCGAATTGCGCCGCCGCCTGTCCGAGGGCCTCGACATTCCCGAGTGGTTCTCGTTCCCCGAAGTGGTCGAGGAATTGCGCCGGACCCGCCCGGCCCGCGCCAAGCAGGGCTTCACAGTATTTTTCACCGGGCTGTCCGGTTCGGGCAAATCGACCATAGCAAACGCGCTCATGATCAAGCTGATGGAGATGGGCGGACGTCCCGTCACGCTGCTTGATGGTGATATCGTGCGGAAAAACCTGTCCTCCGAGCTTGGGTTCTCCAAGGAGCACCGGGATCTCAACATTCGTCGCATCGGCTATGTCGCGTCCGAGATCACGAAAAACGGCGGAATCGCAATATGTGCACCGATTGCGCCATATACATCGACCCGTCGCGCGGTGCGTGAGGATGTGGAAGCCTATGGCAGCTTCGTCGAAATTCACGTCGCCACCAGCCTGGAAGAGTGTGAACGGCGCGACCGCAAGGGCCTCTACAAGCTGGCACGCGAAGGCAAGATCAAGGAGTTTACCGGGATTTCAGACCCCTACGAGGCACCTGAGATTGCCGAACTGGTCCTCAATACCGAAGGCGTCGAGGTGGATAACTGTGCTCATCAGGTCATCCTGAAGCTCGAAAGTCTGGGGCTGATTGCCGGTTAAGTAAGGAATGAGGCCGAAAAGGACGCAAATTAACCGCAAATGCACTCTTGATGCGGTTTTTTTGACAAATTCGATATATACAATCACCCATCTGATCGGTGTAGTGTTTGGAAATGTTTGCGAAAGAGGCCGGAACCGGCTCTGTGCAGTGTGTAGTGAAAGGCGAAGTTGGACATGAAACTTGGACTATTGATGGCAGGGCTTGCTGCTCTTGGACTTTCTGCTTGCTCAGAGGTCACGAACAGCAAGGAACACCGGGGCGTCGTGGATACAGGTGTCGATGGTGGACCGCTGAAAGACGGTGAAGCTCAGCTTTGGACTGATCCTGACGGATGCCAGCACTGGGTCATTGATGATGGGGTTGAAGGCTTCATGTCGCCACGTCTGAACCGGGACGGAACGCCGCGCTGCGGTCCGGGCAACGCGCCCGTTGTCGCCAAGGACGGTACTGTCATCCGCGGCTGATACTCTACGGCAGATAATTGCGATCAATTCGCCGGTCATGGCGAATTGATCAAACCTTGCCTTCGCAAGCCTCCCGATAAGGTCTATATCGAAGACTGACGTCGCTGATGCCCGGGGGGGTATATTGCAATTTTCTGTTGGGCGCATGTTGCTGGCAGCCCTGCTGCTATGCCAGAGCATCGGACCCGCTCAAGCGTTCGAGCTGTTCGGTTTCGAGATTTTCGGGTCCTCCGACGATGACCCGGATGCGGTCGAGATCATCGATCCGCAGCCCTATGAAGTTTCCTTCGAAATCGAAACCGATGATGACGATCTGCGGGAGCTGTTGCAGGGCTCTTCCGCGCTGGCGCAACGGCGGGATCAGCCCGCATCGGGTGCGGCGGGGCTGATCGCGACGGCAAAGGGTGACTATCGTCGCCTTCTGGCGGCTCTCTATATTGAGGGCTATTATGCGGGCGCGATCAATATCCGTGTTGAGGGGCAGGAGGCGTCAAACCTGCCCGTCACCATGCCCTTTCCCGATGTTGCCAAGGTCCGTGTCCTCATCGATCCCGGACCGCAGTTCCTCTTCGGCGAGACCCGCTTTGTCAACGAGCCGCCGCAGACGGGCTATTCCCGTGATCAGGTGGACACAACTGCGCGGCAGGCGTTCAGCACAGGCGAGATCGCTCGTGCAGACGCGATCGATGAGGCAACCGACGAAGCCCTTGAGGCCTGGCGGCAACTCGGTCGGGCCAAGGCGGCGCTGGTCGACCGCGAGGTCATTGCCGATCACACGACTGACCGGCTCGACGTTCAGGTCGTCCTCGATCCCGGACCGGTCGTAAACTTCGGGCCGGTCTCGGTCGAGGGTACGAACCGGGTGAAACCGGAGTTCATCCGCTATATGGCCGATCTGCCTGAAGGTGCCGAGTTTGATCCCGACCGTGTGGCAAGTGCAGAGGCCCGGCTCGCCCGGATGGGCACCTTCCGATCCTTCCGCATCCGCGAAGCCGACGATCTGACCGATGAGAACGCCCTGCCTTTCGTCATCGAGGTGGATGAACGCAAACCAAGACGGTTTGGCGTTGGTGCCACCATCTCCTCCATTGAAGGTGCGGGGCTGGAAGCCTACTGGCTTCACCGCAATCTCTGGGGTCGGGCCGACCGGTTTCGGCTGGAAGCCTCTGTCGTCGGTCTGGGAGTGGTCAGCGACTACGAGGAGCTGGATTATGAGCTTGGTGCAAGTCTCTCCAAGCCGGGTTTTCTGACACCGGGCGCGACCCTGATCACCTCGCTTGTCGCGCGACAGGAGGTGCTGGAACTTTACCGTGAACGCTCCGTCACCGCATCTGTCGGCCTGGAGCGGATCGTGAATGTCTACACGGTCGGGAGCATCGCGTTGGAGGGCAAGGCAAGCGAGATCGAGGATGACGGCGTGACAGAATCGTTTCGGACCATATCGCTGGTCCTCGATGCCACCTATGACCGGCGAAATGATCCCAATGATGCGACCGAGGGCTACTTCCTGTCCGGCGAGTTGCGCCCGTTCTATGAGACCGAGTTCGGCAATGAGGGCCTTCGCAGTATAGTCGAGGGCCGAGCCTATTATGCCATTGATGATGAAGAGAAATTTGTACTTGCGGGCCGCGCCCGCATCGGCTCTCTCGTGGGTGATCCCCGGGAGGAGCTACCCACCGACCTGCTGTTTCTCGCAGGTGGCGGCGGTTCGGTGCGCGGCTATCCCTTCCGCTCCATCGGGGTGGAGGTTGCCGGTGAGACCGAAGGCGGTCGGTCGAGCGTGGAGCTTTCCGCGGAATTGCGTGTGAAACTGACCCGGAACTTCGGCCTCGTCGGATTTGCGGATGCCGGATATGTCAGCGACACAACCTTTCCCACCGACGGAGATTTTCAGGTCGGCCTGGGCGCCGGGATCCGCTACAAGACCGGACTTGGACCCATCCGACTGGATATTGCGCGTGCTGTTGATCCGCGGCCCGGGGATCCCGATATTGCGTTCTATCTTGGGATAGGACAGGCGTTTTGAGACGCATTCTTGCAACATTGGCGCTGGTTTGCCTGGCGGCATTCGCCGTCGCGCAAAGCGACCCTGAGTCGGAAAACGGCTTTCTGATATCTCTTCTGGAAGACCAGCTCTCGAATGAAACGCGGCAAATCCGCGTCACGGGTGTGTCCGGTCTGCTCAGCAGTGCCGCAACGGTCCAGAGCATCACAATATCCGACGGGGAGGGGGTCTGGCTGGAGATCACCGACGCAGTGATCAACTGGAACCGGACAGCCCTTCTTGGTGGCCGGGTCGAGGTGAACACACTGGCGGCGCGGCGCATCGACATACCCCGTGGGCCTGTAGCAGATGCCACTGCGCCGAGCCCGGAGGCCACAGGTTTCAGTCTGCCCAGTCTGCCGGTGTCGATATCGCTCGACGCCCTTGATGTCGAACAGGTCGTTCTGGGTGAACCTCTCTTCGGGCTGGCCGCTGAACTGGCCGTGAAAGGATCGCTTGAGTTCAACGAGGAACGCCTTGTCAGCACACTGACCACAACCCGGCTCGACGGACCCGGCGGGTCGCTCGATTTTGCGCTCGACTATCAGGCTGAAGCCGAGACACTGGCCCTTTCGCTCAATCTTTCAGAGCCGCAAAACGGGGTGCTCGCCACACTTCTGTCGATCCCCGGAAAGCCGTCTGTGCTGCTCAACCTTGAAGGTGATGGCCCGGTGGCCGATTTCGACATGGACCTCACGCTCGCGGCAGACGATACGCCGCTCGTGAAAGGTGATCTCGCGCTGCGACAGGCGGATGCGAAAAGACGTTTCTATACACGCCTGACCGGAAATCTCGCACCGCTTGTTCCGGCTCAATTCGCGGGGTTCTTTGCGGGCGAGACCGTGCTGGCCGGAAATGGTGAGCTTGACCCCAGCCGTGGATTTGCCCTGGATCATTTCGAGTTGACAGGGGCTGCCCTTGATCTCGAAGGGATGCTTGAGACCGGGTCGGACGGTTTTCTCCGCGCTCTGGAGCTTGCAGGTCAGGTCGGTGATCCCAATGGCCCGCTGACAACCCTGCCTTTCGGGTCCGGTGACAACAGTGTCGGCTCTGTCGATCTCGACATCGCCTTCGGTGGCGGCGAGACATGGTCGGGCCGGTTCGATATGGCTGGCCTGCGGGTCGGGGATATCGATGTCGAAACCAGCGTCGTGGAATTCGGCGGCGTTTCGAAGGATCTCAATCTGCCGCAATCGCGCGAACTCAGCCTGACGCTCAAGGGTGAGGCGTCGGGCCTGAGCGCCGAAGACCCCGATATCGCGCGGGCGCTGGGCGACAGCATCACCGTCAGCGCCGATGCACGCTGGCGGGCGGGTGAGCCGATAACCCTTTCGAATTTTGAGACGAGGGGCAATGGTCTGTCCGTTTCAGCCAGCGGTGTCTTTCAGGACTACCGGTTTGACGGGCGTGCGGGCGTGGATGCAGACGATATCGCGGTGTTCTCGGGCGTTCTGGATCGGGCCCTTAGCGGACAGTTGGCACTTGACCTGAATGGGGCGGTACGTCCGTTGATCGGCGGATTTGACCTCAGACTGAACGGTACTGCCACCGATGTTCGCATCGATCATCCACAGATCGATCCGCTTCTGGTGGGTGAGACACGTCTCACCGGCGGAGTGGCGCGCGATGAAGACGGATTTCGAACCAGTTTCCTGCGTCTGGCCAACGAGCAGATGACCTTTCAGTCCGATGGTCTTTACTCGACCAAACGGACCCGTCTTGGCTTTTCCGCGACACTTGCGGATATCGGTCTGATCACCGATGCCGGGTCGGGGAAACTGACGCTGGGCGGTCGCGCTGACGGCGACGAGATCTCGCGTGCGCTCAAGCTGAAACTGGCAATGGCAGAAGGTGTTCTGCAAAACCGGACCTTGCGGAGCGGCACGCTTCGTTTTGACGGTGTTCTTGATGCCCTCGGCCTGCTGTCGGGCGAGATTGCAGCCGACGGCAAGCTCGACGGGTCTGATATCGACCTCGGGGGCGATCTGACGCTGTCCAGCCAGATCCGCGCGCTGCGAAATCTTGATTTTTCCATCACCGAAACAGCGGTGAAGGGCGGGATCACTCAAGGTGCCGACGGGCTTCTGACCGGCAATCTGGAAATCGCCTCGACCGATATATCGGATGCCGCGGCCCTTGCCCTGACCGAGGCAAGCGGGCGCATCAGTGCCAGTGTCTTTCTGACCCGAAAGGACGATGGTCAGGCCCTTCAGATGTCCGCAGACATCGCCGAATTGCAGGTCCCCGGGATCGAGCTGGGCGGGGCTGATCTTGAAATGGAGATCACCGACCTCTTTGGGCTGCCGCTGGCCGATGGAACATTCGAGGCGTCCCGGCTGACCATCTCCGGCTTTGAGATATCGCAGATTTCCGGCAGCGCCCGGCGGGTCGAGCAGAGCATGGCCTTCGAGACACGCGCGAGCCTGCCAATCGGCACCGAGGCGCGTCTGGCGGGGAGCTTGAATGCGCAACCGCAGGGTTGGCAGGTTCAGCTTACCGATCTGACTTTGCGGCAGAATGACCGCATAGCACTTCTGGAGGCCCCGACCCGGTTGCAGGTCGACGGCTCCGATCTGATCCTCTCGCCAGCCGTCATGCGCCTTGACGAGGGACGTCTGAGGGCGCAAGGGTCGATAACCGACACGATAGATATCTCGCTTTCGCTCAGCGACATCCCGCTTGATATCGCGGACAGCATCCAACCCGATCTCGGTCTTGATGGTACTGTGAACGGTCAGGCGCGGGTGACCGGTCCGCGTGAGACCCCCGACGCATCATTCGGTCTAAATGTGGGCGGTCTGACCTCGACCTATCTGAGAAACTCCGGGATTCCGCTGCTGGCGGTTGAAGCCGGTGGAGAAACCGTTGGTGAGCGGTTGAACCTGACAGCCGGGGTCAGTGCACAAAATGGCCTCAGCGGCGAGTTGGAAGGTTCGGTGCCGCTCAGCCAGGCAGCGGGTGACATTGCGCTCGGCGTCACACTTGGGGCCTTTCCGCTTGAGATGCTGAACCGGCTTCTTGGCAACCCGGGCATCGGAGGGCAGGTGAGCGGACGCGCCGACGTCGCGGGCAGTTTTGCGAACCCAGAGGCCAGCTTCGATCTGAATGCCGCCAATGTCCGGGCGACGGTCATGCGGGATAACGGGATTGCGCCACTCTCGGCCAGTCTGCAGGGCCGGTTCGCCGACAATGTCATCTCACTGTCGGATGCCGTGCTCCGCAATCCCGATGGTCTGGCCCTGAACGGACGGGGAGTTGTGCCACTGCAAGGTGTGGGTCTTGATCTGTCTGCGGGCGGCTCGGTGCCGCTGCGGCTTGCAAATGTTGCCCTCGCTGATCGTTCGGCACAGGTCCAGGGCATCGTGCGCCTTGATGCCCGCGTACAGGGCAGTCTGTCCTCGCCGGACTATCGGGGTATGGCAACGCTGGAAAACGGCGTCTTTGTCGATCCGCTGACCAATCTGAGGCTGGAAAGGATGGCGTTTCGTGCGGTTCTCTCAACCGACCGGCTTTTGCTGGAAAGTGCATCTGCGCGGTTTTCGGGCGGCGGGTCGTTGCAGGCTGACGGCTCTATCGGACTGACGGCTGGATCGAGATTTCCTGTCGATATGGGCCTGCGGGTCCGCAACGCGAAATATACCGACGGGCAGTTTGTCTCGACGACCATTGACGCGGCACTGACCCTCAAGGGGCGGCTGAGAGGTCAGGCCGCGATCGAGGGAGACGTCACACTCGGACCGACCGAGATTGTCGTGCCGGACGGCTTCGGGATCAGCGAAGGGGCGCTGCTGGATGTCGTGCATCGCGATGCCCCGCCGGATGTGCGGTTCACACTGGACCGTGCGGGCTTGAGCGGCCCGAGCAGTGTCGAGGAGCCCGCAGCGCCTTCGCAGATCCGGCTCAATGTGCGACTTTCGGCCCCCAACCAGATCTTCGTCAGGGGGCGTGGACTTGATACGGAACTTGGTGGCAACCTTCTGATCACCGGCCCACTGGATGACATTCAGCCAGTGGGCGCATTCGAGATGCGGCGTGGCCGTTTGTCCATTCTAGGACAGCGGATTTCGTTTGATTCGGGACGTGTCACCCTGCTTGGCACCCTTGATCCGCAGCTCGACTTTCAGGCGAGCATCGACACCGATGATGTGGTCGTGTCCGTATCTGTCACCGGTGCGGCCTCGGATCCGATCATCACGTTTTCATCCAATCCGCCGCTTCCCCAGGACGAGACTTTAGCCCGGCTGATCTTCAACCGCTCGCTTGAAGAATTGTCGCCGTTTCAGCTTGTGCAGCTTGCAGCCGCCGTCGCGACGCTGACCGGTCGTCAGGGGGATGGTCTTCTCGGGCAGCTTCGTCAGAACATCGGCTTGGACAACCTTGATGTCGTCAGCGACGATGATGGAAATTTCGCGGTCTCCGCCGGGAAGTATGTCGAGGACAACATCTACGTGGATCTGGAATCGGACAGTCGGGGCGACACGCGCGCAACCATCAATCTCGATGTCACCGATGATTTGACGGTTCGCGGGACGCTGGGATCGGACGGGGAGACCAGCTTCGGTATCTTCTTCGAGCGTGACTACTAGACGAACTCTTTCAGGTCACTTTCAAATTCGCGGAAACTGAAGCCGAAATTGTCCTCGGCTGCCTGACGTTTCTGCCAGACAAGGCCATGAAGGAAAAAGACGAGATCCCGCTCAAGCCGGTACTCGACGCTTTTCCAGACCTTGCGCTCGAACCGTGTCTCGAACTGCGCCATATCCGTCTTGCCCATCTTCGATTTGTCGAGATCGAGATGGGTGAAGATGCGGTCTACGACCTCACGAGGGGTCTCCAGAATGTCTTCGTAGTTCAGGACCAGGATATCGTCATAGTGCTTTGCCCAACGCGCGTGATTGGCAACATAGGAGCTGTGTTCGAGGATGCGCGCACGCTTAATGGTCTCGATCGTCGCATCGTTGAACTCGATGATGTATTCCGCCGGATCAGCATCATTGGTCTCGCGCTTGGCATGCATCCGCAAGGCCGAGATGGCACGGCTGAGCGGATCACGCAGGACATAGATCAGTTTGGCTGTCGGATTGAGCTTTTTGCATTCCTCGATGTCACGCGGGGGCAGATAGGCATACTCGGGCGTGAAATCCATGGACTTCAACTTCGGGTTGTCCGGGGTCAGCAGGTCACGATACCAGTCTACCCCGCGTTTGCGGTTCCAGTCCCAGAAATGGGCTTCCTTGTTGGTCGAGGTGACCGGCTTGGAATTTGGAAAGACATACATGTCGGGATGCACGTTGATCACATGGTGCAGCCAGCTCGTGGAGGTCTTCTGAGCGCCGATACAGATGACATCGGCTATGTTCTGGCGCGTCATTGTTTACCCAATCAATCCCAAGATACCGTTCTTACAGGTACGCTTCAGCCCAGTTCTGACTTGATTGCTTTCAGTCGCGGCCCCAAGCGATAAGACTTTTCATACGCGTTCAGGTGCTTCGATGCCATATCGAATTTCTTCTCGGCATGGTTGAGCAGGATCAGGCGGCTGAGCTTCTTGCTGTTCACCCCCAACCGGCAGGAAACCTCCAACGCGGCGATGGCCCGCGATGGGCGGTCGAGACGTTCCTCAAGGTCGGCGATGAGCCGCGTCGCATAGCTTCCGTTGCCTTTGATGTCCTGCAATCTGTCCGGATCGGAAAGCGCCTCATGAATGGCGTCGCCATTGCGGTCAAGATAGTCCTTGCACCAATGCGCACAATCAAGCGCAAGAGCGGATTCAAAGACCGGGATCAATGGTCTGAGGTCAAGCGGTGCGCTTGGATCGGTTCTCAGCACGTTCTGTGCCGCTTGTGCCTGCGCGATGCTGTAGCGGAAGAAATCCGCGTAGAAACAAAGCGCAAGCGACAGGCCGAACCCGGTGTCGAGACCTGCATTGCCGGCGATGGCATCTTCAGGTTCCAGAACTGCAGCCGGATCAAGGGTGCCGAAGGCCTCTTCCAGTGCCAGAAGCTGGGCCACACTCATTTCGGTTTCGTCCGGCCTGTCGGCGCGGACACCATTTAAATCGAGATAGGATTTCAGCGACGGGTCATACCGGGACAGGCATTGATATCCGGTCTCGGGCGCCGCCAGACGTTCCAGAACAGACAGATGCCGACCGTTTCGCACGGCGATGAGCATCGTCTTCTCGGATTGCGCCTGCATGTCGATGAAGCCCTTGATCTGGTCTGAAAGGCAGATGACAATACTCATATCCGCACGTCCAGAACATTTTTAGGGGACGCAGGCGGTCTTTAAATTATGGTGCCGATTATCTACTCTGGGTTTTATCGGCAATTGATATCGGACCCAAAACACGGTGACGCCTTCTCCACCCCCTCTCTGGCTCGGCGCACTCAGCGTGAGGGACTGGTTTCGCGTTCTGTGGCGTTTCGTCCTGGATTTTGGGCGAAACGACCTGTCGCTGATGGCCGCAGGTGTCGCGTTCTTCGCGATGCTCGCGCTGTTTCCCGGGATTGCGGCGCTGGTCTCCTTTTACGGCATTCTCGCCGATCCAACGGCGATCAAGACCAACATGGTGCTTCTCAAGCCGCTCATGCCCGACAACGTCTATCCGTTGCTGGATCGGCAGGTCTCGATGCTTCTGAGAACGGATCAGAGCGCCCTTGGGGCGGCCAGTCTTATCTCACTGGTGTTTGCGACATGGAGCGCGCGTGCCGGCATCACAGCCCTTCTGACCGGGCTTGAGCGGATCGGCGGGATATCGCGGGAACGCAGCCTGCTCAGAAGCCTCGGTCTTGCCTACCTGATGACGCTTCTGCTGATCCTTGTGGGGATCGTCGCGGTGGTGAGCGTCGTTTTCGTGCCGACCATCCTGGCCTTGCTGCCGCTTGGAACCGCGGCATCGGTTGCAGCACATATCGGACAATGGGCGGTTGCCATTCTGACCATCCTCATCGGGATCGGTCTGGTCTATCGCTACAGTTCCCTGTCCAACATGCGCCGACCGCCCCTGATCACGCCCGGTTCGATTGTTGCCACGCTGCTCTGGCTGTGGGCGTCCCTGTTGCTGTCCGCATATTTGCGAAACTTCGGATACTATAACGAGATCTACGGCTCGCTCGGCGCGGTCATTGCCCTTCTGCTCTGGTTCTATGTCGGGGCGTATGTGGTTCTCATCGGTGCGGAACTGAATGCCGAGGCCGAAACATACCTTCGTGGCCAGTCCAAGTTGCAATCTGATTTCCTCGCTCAATCCCCGAGTGACGAGGAAGGGTGACGATTGCCACTCCGCGTCGATTTGAGGTGAACTAGATCATTGTGGGGGTCGTTTTCCTCTGATTTTCCATCTATTGATGGGTATCGAACAATATCAGGCAATGTGGGTAAACTGATGGCGTTGAAATATAATGCGAATCTGGAAGTTCAGTTCTCTCCGGACACGTTGCTCGGACAGGTTGAGAAGGACACGCTTGAAGCGCTCAAATCGACCTGGACGGATGCCAGATACGAGACCGGGCAACTGATCCTCGACGCGGAAGAGGGATCTTCCGACGTGTTGTTTCTGCTCGAAGGCTCAGTGCGTGTCGCCAACTTCTCGGCCAAGGGGCGGGAGGTGTCCTTTACCACGCTTGACGAGGGCAATTGCTTCGGCGAGTTCGCGGTGATCGATGGCGCACCCCGATCCGCGAGTGTTGTAGCGCTCAGCGATTGCCGGGTCGCACGGGTTTCCGACACACAGTTCCGCGGTCTGCTTGCCGCCCATTCCGACATGAGCTTCGCCTTGATGGAATCGCTCGTCATCAAGCTGCGGGAGCTAACCCGGCGGGTCAGCGATTTCACCGCCCTCAAGGCCGATGACCGGATCCGCCTGGAGCTTATCCGCTTGTGCGAGCCGCATCTCAAGGACGATGGTACGGTTCTTTTCGCGCATCCGCCGACGCAATCCGAACTCGCCGCTTTTGTCTTCACCAACCGTGAGGCGGTGGCCCGCGTCATTGGCCGGATGAAGAAGGATGGCGTGATCGAGCGCCGGGGACGGGGGCTCTACATTCCGTCCTTCGACAAGATGCGGCACTACCAGAAAGAGCTTGAAGGCAGCTGAAGCGCCGCTTTCAACGATCTGTGATGATGCTTCTCGGGCAAGTGTGAGAATCCGCACAGTCTGACCTACTCCCTTTGGACAATATGATTTCTGACGGTTGGGTTGGGGTAGGTTGTGTTTGAGTATCAGGTTCTGAGGGTCAGGTTCTCCTGTGCCCCTGTGTTTAAGAGATAGCCGACTTTCCCAAACCAGCAATCGCCTGGCTGAGTATCTCAGCAATCCGGGGCATTCCGATGCTTCCCGTGATGTGAGAACCGAATTTTGGGGATCGGATCAGTCAGGCGGTTTGTTGGGCTCTTCCTTCAAGTCAGGGATAACCTGCTTTGCCCGACGCAAGGGCTCTGCTGGAGGGCAAGATGAGAGATACGAACACGCCACTGGAGCTCGCGGTCAAACAGCTTCTCAGCTTTCGCGGCGACCGCGGCAACTGGGTCGCGACAGATATGGGGCGCGGCGAGAACTCGCAACATCTGACAGCATGTGCTGCTATTGCGCTGGCCACTGCCGCCCGGTCCGGCAGGCTGAACGGGACGCTGGCCGCCGAGGTCACCGATATCGCTGTGTCGTCGGCGTCAGATCTGCTCGATCTGCCTTGTCAGAACCATAATCTCAGCCCGGCAAGCTATGATGACCAGAAAGTGGACATGATGGCGCGCAAGCTGACGCTTTGTGCGGTTACCGGTCGAACGCCCCGCGAAGATATGCTCAAGCAGGGTTTGCGCATCCTCAAGCTGAAGACCTGCCAGAATGGTGCGGGGCGGGACGCGTTTTCCGACTACTGGGCGCGGCCCCTGAGTGAAACCGATCAGGCGCTTGCGCTGGCGTTGTTCCGCTTCGACGCGATCTCAAAGGCGGATCTTGAGCGGCTCTGGCGCGGGAAGATCGTCCAGGCGCAGCGCGCCGACAGTACGTGGAACAGCTACTGGCTGGAGGGCTATGGATACTCAACCGCAACCGCGTGCGAATTCTGGTATATGGCCGGACGCCCGGACCCCGCACCCGAAACCCTGCATGGCTTCTGGCCCGAGGACAGCGAGTGCGACCGCATTCTGATGACGCGCGCGCAGACCTACATCGATTCGAAAGTCGCGGCTGTCTGGGCGGGTGATCTGGTTGAGCAAGCGATGTCCGGCACGCGCTGGCGGCTTCAGGGTGTGCGGGCGAACATTGCCATGGTCGAGCTTCTGAGTTGTCTGTCCGACGAGCAGATCAGCAAGGCTGACCGGCAGTCGGTTTCAGCCGTCCAGCGCAGCATACTGGCCGATATGACCTCTCCTCCGCACCCCGGAGAACTTGCGGTCTCAGTCTGAGCCCGGCAACTCGCTGATCCCGCCATGCGCCTTGGACCAGTCCAGCGGCGCATGCAGGAATTTCTCGACCTCATCAATGGTTGCCGCTTCGAAGAGCGTTTTCTCGCGCGCCACATCCAGCACATCCCACCATGTTGCAAGGTAATGCAGGTTCAGATCGTGCTTGCCCAGTGTCTCATGCGTTGACTTGAAGATGTCGTAATAGAACACCACCAGCGTGTGATTGCAGCTTGCCCCTGCGCGCCGGATGGCCTCGGCAAATTTGAGTTTCGAGCCACCATCGGTGGTCAGGTCCTCGACCAGCAGGACCCGCTGACCTTCCTCGATGACCCCCTCGATCTGCGCGTCCCGCCCGTAGCCCTTCGGTTTCTTGCGCACATACTGCATCGGCAGCCCCATCCGCTCCGCAATCCAGGCGGAAAACGGGATCCCTGCCGTCTCGCCGCCTGCTACCGCATCAAACTGCTCAAACCCGACCGAGCGGTAGAGCGTGGAGACGGCGAAATCCATCAGCGTGGCACGGATGCGCGGGTAGGAGATCAGTTTGCGGCAGTCGATATAGACCGGCGAGGCGAGGCCGGATGCGAAGGTGTAAGGCTCCTCGGGACGGAAATGTACAGCGCCTATCTCATGCAACATGCCCGCGGTCAGAGATGCCATGAGTTTCGGGTCCGGGAATGAGTGGGTCTGCATGGCGGTCTCCTGTTCGGTCGGCTTCGTTTGGGCGATTTCAGATGACCCGCCAATAGAGATCGAACCCTGGATCGAAAACCGTCACCGGCCCGTCACCTGTCTCGATCTTGGCGGGGAATTTTACGGGGTCTGATTGCTTCTCCAGCGTCAGGGTCTCGGGATTCGTCGGCAGCCCGTATAAGGCCGGGCCGTTGCGGGAAGCGAAGGCCTCAAGACGGTCCAGCGCGTTCTCTTCTTCAAAGACATGCGCAAGGCAGGACATCGTGTTGGTGGCCGAGAAAACCCCGGCGCAACCGCAGGCATGCTCCTTCAGCGCGTCCGTGTGCGGGGCGCTGTCGGTACCCAGGAAATAGCGCCGATCACCGGAGGTTGCGGCCTTGCGCAGGGCGAGCCTGTGGCTCTCCCGCTTGGCCACCGGCAGGCAGTAGTAATGCGGTTTGATCCCGCCCACGAGGATATGGTTCCGGTTGATGATCAGGTGATGTGTGGTGATCGTCCCTGCGAGGTTCTTCTCGGTTTCACCGATATAGGCCACCCCTTCCGAGGTGGTGATATGCTCCATCACCACCTTGAGGTTCGGGTGACGGCGGCGGATCGGGTCGAGCGCCCGGTCGATGAACACGGCCTCCCGGTCAAAAATGTCGATCTCCGGGTCGGTTACTTCGCCATGAACGCAAAGCGGCAGCCCGATCTCGGCCATCCGCTCCAGCACGGGCTCCACCTTCTGGAAGTCGCGCACGCCGGAGGCCGAGTTCGTGGTGGCACCGGCGGGGTAGAGCTTCACCGCCTTGATCAGGCCCGAACCGGCTGCCTTTGCAACGTCATCCGCATCCGTGTCCTCGGTCAGATAGAGCGTCATCAGCGGCTCGAACGACATCCCGTCGGGAAGCGCGGCAAGGATCCGCTCCCGATAGGCGGCAGCGTCCTGTCCACGGATGACGGGCGGCACCAGATTGGGCATGATGATGGCGCGCGCGAAATCACGCGCGGTTTCCGGCAGCACTGCCTTCAACATCGCGCCATCGCGCAGATGCAGGTGCCAGTCATCGGGCCGCAGGATGGTCAATCTATCCATTGAGCATCTCCGTAATCGCGCTCACCTGTCTTGCCAGCAAATCGCGGTTCCCGCGGGTCTCCACGTTCAACCGCACAACCGGTTCGGTGTTGGAGGAGCGCAGGTTGAAACGCCAGTCGTCGAACTCAAGGCTGATCCCGTCGGTGTCGTCCCGGCGCTGGGCATCTGCCTCAAACGCCGCAACCACAGAGGCGATGGAGGCTGCGGGATCATCCAGCGTGAAGTTGATCTCGCCCGAGGAGGGGAACTTTTCCTGCCGGTCGGCTACAAGCGATGACAGCGGCTGGCCGGTGCGCGACATCAGATCAAGCACCAGCATCAGCGGGATCATTCCGCTGTCGCAATACATGAAGTCGCGGAAATAGTGATGTGCCGACATCTCACCGCCATAGATCGCGTTCTCGGCCCGCATCACCTGCTTGAGAAATGCGTGCCCCGTGCGGGCCTGAACAGGCTTGCCGCCGAGCGAGGTCACCAGATCGATGGTGTTCCAGGTAACCCGGGGATCATGAACGATGGTCTCGCCTGCCGATTTCTCCAGGAAAGAGGCCGCAAGCAGCCCCACGATATATTCGCCGTCGATGAAGTTGCCGGTCTCATCAAAGAAGAAACACCGGTCGAAATCTCCGTCCCAGGCAACACCAAGATCGGCCTGTTCCGCCAGAACGGCGTCCGCGGTTGCCGGGCGGTTCTCGATCAGTAGCGGGTTGGGAATACCGTTCGGAAACGAGCCATCGGGATCATGGAACTTGCGTATGAACGTGACGGGTGCCCCTGCCGTCGCCATTTGCTCTGCGATCACGTCAAAAGTCGGGCCTGCTGCCCCGTTGCCCGCATTGACCAGCACTTTGAGCGGCCTCAGCGCAGAGGGATCAATGAACGAGAGCACGCGCGCGGCGTAGGCGGCCCGGTAGTCGCCCGTCACAACGCTGCCAACCGGGCCTGCGGGCTCGAAATCGCCCGATGACGCAAGCGCCCGGATGGCGGCCATGCCCGTCGCCTCGCCCAGCGGCTTGCTTTCGGCAAGCACCATCTTGATACCGTTGTAATCCATCGGATTGTGTGAGGCCGTGACCATCAGCCCGCCATCCACGCCCAGATGGCTGGTGGCAAAATAGATCTCCTCGGTCCCGCAGAGGCCAAGATCGATCACATCCGTCCCGGCGGTGGTCAGACCGTCGACCAGCGCACCCGACAAAGCCTCGCTTGAAGCCCGGCAATCACGACCGACCACGACCGTCCGGCATCCCAGCACCTCCGCGAATGCACGCCCGATGCGAAACACGATCCCTTCGTCAAGATTGTCGCCAAGCCGTCCACGTATGTCATAGGCCTTGAAGCAGGAAAGCTCGTTCATATCAATCCGACCCGTTCTCGTGTGGCGTTTGCGATAACTTGGTTTGCGGACCAATGCAATTCCGGCGGGTTCCAATACATGAACTGACGCGAAGAAGTTCGCGTAAAGCCCTTGTCACTTCCGAAAAGGTCCTCATACTCTGCGCCCATAATAAGACAGGGAGACTTATTCGTGAAAAACGCAACAACGCTTCTGGCGGTCGCATTGCTGTCCTCGACTGCATTGACGGCCTCTGCCGAAACACTTCGATGGGCGCGTGCGGGCGATGCTCTGACGCTCGATCCGCATGCACAGAACGAAGGCCCGACCTCGGCGCTTGCGCATCAGATCATGGAACCGCTGCTCATTCGTGACATGACCGGTGCGATCGTGCCCGCCCTTGCAACCGAATGGGGGCCGTCCGAGGAAGACCCGAATGTGTGGTTCTTCAAGCTTCGCGAAGGGGTGACCTTCCATGATGGGGCCGAGTTCGACAGCGAGGATGCGGTTTTCTCGCTGAACCGCGCGATGACCGAAGACAGTGACTACAAGGAACTGCTGGCTTCCGTGAAAGAGGTGCGGGCCAACGGCAAATACGGTTTCGAGATTGTCACCAACGGTCCGAACCCGATCATGCCGTCCAACCTGACCAACATGTTCATCATGGACAAGGACTGGGCCGAGGCGAACAACGCCGTGAAGGTTCAGGACTACGAGGGCGGCGAGGACACGTTTGCCGCCAAGAACGCCAACGGCACCGGTCCTTACCGGCTGGTCAGCCGCGAGCCCGACACCAAGACGGTTCTTGCGATCAACGAGAACTACTGGGGCAAGGACGAGTTCCCGATGGAGGTGACAGAGATCGTCTACACCCCCATCCAGAATGCGGCCACCCGTGTTGCGGCCTTGCTGTCCGGTGAGGTTGATTTCATCCAGGATGTGCCGGTGCAGGATCTCGAACGGGTTGCCGGAACAGATGGTCTGACCGTGAAGACGGCACCCCAGAACCGGGTGATCTTCCTGGGCATGAACCAGGGTGACGCGGATCTCGCTTCGGACAACATCGATGGCAGGAACCCGTTTGCGGATGTGCGTGTGCGTCAGGCGATGAACATGGCCATCAACCGCGATGCGATCAAACAGGTCGTGATGCGCGGTCAGTCCGTGCCTGCAGGTATGACGGCGCCGCCTTTCGTGAACGGCTGGACGGCTGAACTGGACGCCGTGCCTGAAACCGATGTTGAGAAAGCCAAGGCACTGATGGCAGAGGCCGGGTATCCTGATGGATTCTCGATCCAGCTTGATTGCCCGAATGACCGCTACATCAACGATGAGGCGATCTGTCAGGCCGCTGTCGGCATGTTCGCCCAGATCGGTGTGAATGTCCGTCTGGACGCCAAACCGAAGGCGCAGCATTTCCCGCTGATCGGTAATCTTGAGACCGATTTCTACATGCTCGGCTGGGGCGTCCCGACCTATGACAGCGAATACGTCTTCAACTTCCTCGCCCATACCAAGGGCGAAAAGTACGGCTCGTGGAACGGCACCCGTTTCAGCGATCCGGCACTGGATGCGAAGATCGAGGCGCTGGCGTCCGAGACCGATCTTGAGAAGCGCGATGCGATGATCGGCGAGATCTGGAACGTGGTTCAGGAAGAGGTGCTCTACCTGCCGATCCACCACCAGGTTCTGAACTGGGGCATGTCCAGCAAGGTCGATACAATTGTCGCGCCTGACGACACGGCCAAGTTCAAGTACTTCACATTCAACTGATGTGACTTTGCGGGCAGGGGCAATCATGCTCCTGCCCCATATGACAATTCCGGAGGACCCCCGTGATGCTTAGAGTGACCTGCGCCCTCTGTGCGCTGCTTGTCGGCAATGCTGCCGCTGCCGAAACGTTCAAATGGGCCTCCAGCACCGATCCTCAAACGATGGACCCGCATGCGGTGAACTCCGCGCCTGTCTTGGGATTTCTGAACAACGTCTATGAAGGTCTGGTCCGCCGCGGCAAGGACATGGCCATCGAGGGCGCGCTTGCTGAAAGCTGGGAGCCGATCGGCTCCGAGGGTTGGCGGTTCAACCTGCGCAAGGGTGTGACGTTCCATGACGGATCCGAGTTTACCGCCGAGGACGTGATGTTCTCCTATCAGCGTGCCTCATCGGAGGCAGCCGATACCGCAAGCTGGTTCGCGCCGGTCTCGAGCGTGAGCATCATCGATGACTACACCATCGATTTCATCACCAGTGCCCCGAACCCGATCTTTCCCGACAGCATTGCCAATTTCATGATCATGGATAAGGGCTGGGCCGAGGCGAACGGGGCCGAGCTTCCCGCCAAGGACGCCGAAAACCATGCGACGCTCAACACCAACGGCACCGGCGCATTTCAGCTGGTTGAGCGCCAGCCGGGACTGACCACAGTGCTTGAGCCGTTCGACGGCTGGTGGGGCGAGGTGGAGCATAACATCACCCGCGCGGAATTCACGCCGATCCAGAACCCTGCAACAGCCGTGGCAGCCCTTCTGTCAGGTGATGTGGACATGATCGATCCGGTTCCCATTCAGGACAAGGCCCGCGTCGATCAACGGGACGGCGTCAAGGTGTTTGGAGGCATCGAGGCACGGGTCATCATGCTCGGCTTCCCGCATGCAGCCGACGCGCTGAAACACGGTTCCAACGCAGGCGATCCCAACCCGTTCAAGGATGTCCGGGTCCGCAAGGCGGTGGCGCATGCCATCAATGTCGATGCGATCCTGGCCACCATCATGCGCGGTGCGGCTGAGCCTGCCTCGCAACTGGTCAGCCCGGCGATGCGCGGCTATTCCAGCGATCTTGCTGCGCGCCCGGCCTTTGATGTCGAAGGTGCCAAGGCACTGTTGGCCGAGGCCGGTTATGCGGACGGTTTCTCCTTTGGGCTGAAATGCCCCAATGACCGCTATCTCAATGACGAATCCGTCTGTCAGGCGGTGGTTGGCATGCTGGCGCAAATCGGCGTGACAGCCCAGCTTGATGCGATGCCGGTGCAGAACTACTGGCCCGAGCTTCGGGCCGACAATTACGACATGTACCTGCTCGGCTGGTCGCCCGGCACGTTCGATGCTGAACACCCGATCCGCTTCCTCGCGCATACACCGGATGCGGAAAAGAAGCTCGGCTCCTGGAATTTCGGGGATTTCTCGAATGCCCGTGTTGATGAGCTTTTGCCGATGATCCAGTCCGAGATCGACGATGCAAAGCGTCAGGCGATGCTGGATGAAAGTGCCAAGATCCTGCAGGATGAGATGGCCTATGTGCCGCTTTATGTGCAGCCTCTGGTCTGGGGCGCGCAGGACAATATCGAACTGACGCAGCGCCCGGATAACTTCTTCATCCTGCGCTGGGTTACCGTAAACTAAGTCACCAAATCCCGCCGCCCCGCCCGGGGCGGCAGAAACGCAGGGGCGCCATGCTCTCTTTCATTCTCCAACGGGTTTTCCAGTCCGGCATCGTGCTTTTGATCGTCGGCCTTGTCGCCTTTTCCATGTTCCGCTTTGTCGGCGATCCGATCGACAACATGCTGGGGCAGGAGCGCACGGATGCGGATATCGAGCGGCTGCGTGATCAGCTTGGCCTCGATAAGCCCTTCGTTGTGCAGTACTACAAATTCCTCGAAGGGGCCGTGCAGGGCAATTTCGGCATCAGCTATCGGCAGGGCCGTCCAGTTTCGGAAATTCTGGTGGAGCGGGCACCGGCAACGCTGGAACTTGCAGCGGTCTCGGGCTTTCTGGCAATCTCCTTCGGCGTTGCCTTGGGTGTCTTCACGGCGATCCGACGAAACGGTATTGCGGCAAATGTGATCATGACGGTCTCTCTTATCGGGGTCTCGCTGCCGACATTTCTGATAGGGATACTGCTGATCTACCTGTTCTCGGTGGAGCTTGGATGGCTCCCCAGTTTCGGGCGAGGCGAGACGGTGGAGGTGGGCGGCTGGCGTACCGGGTTCCTGACGGCCTCCGGCCTCAAGGCGCTGATCCTGCCGTCAATCACGCTCGGCCTCTACCAGATGACGCTGATCATGCGGCTCGTCCGTTCCGAGATGCTGGAGGTGCTGCGTGCCGACTATATCCGCTTTGCCCGCGCCCGTGGCCTGCGCGAGAAAACCATCAACTTCCGCCATGCGCTGAAGAACACGCTGGTGCCGGTGATCACGGTGACCGGGCTTCAGCTTGGCGCGATCATCGCGTTCGCGATCATCACCGAGACGGTGTTCCAGTGGCCCGGCGTCGGCCTGCTTTTCATCAATGCGATCCAGTTTGTCGATATTCCGGTGATGGCGGCCTATCTTATGCTGATCTCGGTCATGTTCGTGGGCATCAACCTGATCGTTGACCTTCTCTACTTCGCAATTGACCCGCGCCTGCGGGCGGACAAGGCCACCGTATGACCCAGTTCTGGAACTCGGATTTCATGTGGTCGTTCCGGCACGCGCCGGTCGCGATCGTGTCGTTCTGCGTAGTGGCCCTTCTGGTGTTCTGCGCGGTCTTCGCTCCGCTGATCGCACCCTTCGATCCGTTCGATCCATCAACGCTCAACCTGATGAACGGCTTCTCCAAACCGATGGAGCCCAATGCGTTCACCGGTGACAGCTTCTGGCTCGGCACCGACGATCAGGGCCGTGATGTGTTCTCGACCATCCTATATGGCATGCGTATCTCGCTCTTTGTCGGCTTTGCGGCGGTGCTGTTCGCCATGGTGCTCGGCATCTCGCTGGGGCTGATCGCGGGCTATGTCGGCGGCTGGACCGAGACGATCATCATGCGCACAGCCGATGTGCAGTTGACCTTCCCGTCCATTCTGGTCGCCATGCTGATCTTCGGGATCGCCAAAGGTTTCACGCCCGTCGAGCTTCGCGACCAGATGGCGATCTGGGTTCTGATCATCGCCATTGGGCTGAGCGACTGGGTGCAGTTCGCGCGTGTTGTTCGGGGTGCGGCTCTGGTCGAGAAGAACAAGGAATACGTTCAGGCCGCACAACTCATCGGACGCTCGTCCTTTGCGATCATGCTGCGCCATATCCTGCCCAATGTGCTGTCCCCGGTTCTGGTGATCGCAACCATCAGTCTGGCGCTCGCGATCATCGCCGAGGCAACACTCAGCTTTCTGGGCGTCGGCGCACCACCGACCCAGCCCTCGCTCGGCACATTGATCCGCATCGGGCAGGGCTTCCTGTTCTCGGGCGAGTGGTGGATCCTGTTTTTCCCTGCGGTGACGCTTCTGACGCTGGCGCTCAGTGTCAACCTGCTGGGTGACTGGCTGCGCGATGCAATGAACCCGAGGCTGAAGTAATGGCGCTTTTGGAAATCTCCGATCTCGATGTCATCTTCCCGACCCGCCATGGCGATTTTCGCGCGGTCGATGCGGCTGATCTGAGCGTGGAGCCGGGTGAAATTCACGGGCTTGTGGGCGAGTCCGGTGCCGGGAAATCGACCATCGGGGCTGCGATCATGGGTCTGCTGGACCCGCCGGGATACATCGCCGGTGGCGTTGTAAATTTCCGGAACGAGGCGATCTCGGGGCGCGACCGCAAGGGAATGCAGGCGCTGCGCGGCGCCAAGATCTCGATGATCTTTCAGGATCCTCTGACGTCCCTCAACCCGCTGTTCACGGTCGAGCAGCAGCTGGTCGAGACGATCCGCTATCATCTCGACCTGAGTGATACAGCAGCCAAGGCGCGTGCGGTTGAACTTCTGACAAGGGTCGGTATCCCCGACCCCGAGACGCGGATCACCCATTACCCGCATCAGTTCTCGGGTGGTATGCGGCAGCGAGTGGTCATCGCGCTCGCGCTCTGTTCCGAGCCGGATGTGATCATCGCCGATGAACCGACCACAGCACTGGACGTTTCCATTCAGGCGCAGATCCTCGATCTGATCAAGGAGCTGGCCCGCGAGCGTCAGGTCGGCGTCATCCTGATCACCCATGACATGGGTGTGATTGCCGACACAACGGACCGTGTGACGGTGATGTATCAGGGCCGGGTCGTTGAAAGCGGTACGACCGAGCAGGTCATGGGCCGCCCCGAACACCGCTATACCAAGTCGCTGATTGCCGCCGTCCCGCGCCCGACGGTCAAGCTGCACCGCTTCCCGCAGGTGGCCTATGACGGACGTGAGACGAAGTTCGAGATTGCCGATCTGTCCCGCAACTGGCCGCGCCCGGAACCCAGTGCGGACGGGCGGCTGATCCGGGTCGAAGGCGTGACCAAGAAGTTCCTCTCCCGCCGCTCCATCATCCCCGCCTGGCGCAAGTCCTTCACGGCGGTCGAGGACGTCTCCTTCGACATCCGCGATGGCGAGATTTTCGGCCTTGTCGGCGAAAGCGGCTCCGGCAAGTCGACCATCGCCCGGATGATCGCAACGCTCTATCCGACAAATGGCGGCAGGATTTTCTTCGACGGCAAGGATGTAACGAACTTCGAGACGGCTGCGGATCTTGCGTCCTACCGTCGCGCCATCCAGATGATCTTCCAGGACCCGTTCTCCAGCCTCAATCCGAGAATGCGGGTGCGCGATATCGTGGCTGAACCCGCCATTCATCACAAGCTGCTCCAGGGCGATGCGGTTCAGGCGCGTGTGAGTGAACTGCTTGACCGTGTCGGTCTGGGCCGCGAGGCCGGTCGCAAATACCCTCATGAGTTCTCGGGCGGTCAGCGGCAGCGCATCTCCATCGCCCGCGCATTGGCGACCCAGCCGAGGTTCCTGATCTGCGATGAACCGACCTCTGCGCTCGATGTCTCGATTCAGGCGCAGATCCTGAACATCCTGAAGGACCTGCAGGAGCATCTGGGCCTGACGATGCTCTTTATCTCCCACGACCTGCCGGTGGTGCGTCAGATGTGTACCCGCGTGGGTGTGATGAAACAGGGCAAACTGGTCGAGGTGCAGGAAACCGAGGCGCTCTTTGCAAACCCGCAGCACCCCTATACGCAGGAACTGCTATCGCTGATGCCGCGTCTCGATGGGCTCTCGACCGAGGCGCTTGAGGACAAGATCGCCTAGAGCCCGGCGAAGACGCCCTCGGGTATCCCATCAAACGGGATATCGACCGCAAAGAGCCCGCCCGAGAGTGGCGCCGCCTCAAGCTGCTCATCACTCATATCCACCCTTGCCGAGGTGATGAAAAGCCGCCGCATGTCAGTGCCGCCGATTGCGCAACAGGTCACTTGCGGACAGGGCAGAGAGACCTTGATGTCACGCACACCCTCAGGCGTGAAGCGCTGAACGGCCGACCCGTTCCAACCGGCGTTCCAGAGACCGCCTGCCGCATCGACGGTGGACCCGTCGGGGTGCCCTTCCTCATCGGTCAGTGTCGCGAAAACCCGACGGTCGGTGGGAATGCCGTCCTGATAGTCAAACGTCTCAATGTCATGGCCTGCGCTGTCTGCGAAATACATCCGCCCGCCGTCGGGCGAAAAAGCAATCGAATTGGCGCAGCCCACGCCCTCGATCACGGTCCCGACGCCATCCGGCCCCAATGACCAGACCGGTGTGACAGGCTCCATGCTTGCCTCTTCGATCCCGCCGATTATGAACCGCCCCTGCCGGTCCAGCGCACCGTCATTCATCCGGGTTGTCGGATGGTTCGGCATATATGCGGTGATCATCTCGCGCACGCCGGTGTCAGGATCCATCCAGCAGATCCCGTCCGCGAAACCTGCCAGAAACCGGCCCTCGGAGGTAAATGCAAAGGCGCAAAGCCGCTCTTCCAGCGCAATACTCCGCAGATCGCCACCATCCTGATCACAGGACCAGAGTCGGCTCTCCAGAATATCGGTCCAGAACACCCGCTGACGCTCAGCGTGCCACCTGACGCATTCGCCCAACTGGTTCTGGCAATCCACGAGCAGCCTTGCGCTGAACTCCATCAATCGGTCTCCTTCAAACCCGGGGCTTGCATGTCTTCTTGGCAAAAATATCTCTGCGCGAAGCGCATGAAGCTCTTTTGTCAGAACGCCCCGTCATAGGCGCGACGCCCGATCCGACAGGCCAGGATCGTGAAGCTGTCCCGGACAAGCGCGTCGGCCGCCTCACGTTTCAGCGTTTCCGCATCATCGATCCAGACACCATGCCCGCCCAGCGCCGCGGCCAGTCCGGGAAAGTCGGTCCCGCCGAAATCTACGCCCAGATTGGGCCTCTGGGTGCCGCGCTGCTTCATCTCGATCAGGGCAAGGCTCTCATCGACCAGAACGGCGATGATCACCGGCAGCTTCTGATCCCGCAATGTCGCCAATTCACCCAACCCCATTTCAAGACCCGCGTCGCCGACAAAGGCGATCACGGGCGTATCGGGGCTGCCGAGCTTGTAGCCCGCAGCAATTGGCACCGAACAGGCCATGGTGCAAAGCGCGGTTGATTGCAGCATCATCCGTGCATCGGGGCACTGCCACATCTGGCTGAGCAGGATGCGGTGCGCGCCACTATCGGCAGTGATCACGGTCTCGGATGGGGCGATCTTGCGCAGAACGTCGAACACCTGCCCCGGCCCGAAGGCCTCGCCTGGCGTGAAACAGTCGATTAGCGCATCTCGCGCCGCCCTTGCCTCGTCATAGATCCAGCTCCGGCGCGGGATCAGCCCCTCACTCAGGGCCTCCAGAACCGGGGCGACCTGCCCGGGCAGAAGATGGGTCGGGTGATGCATGCCGTGCAGTCTTGGCACATCGGCAATCTCGATCACGGTCTGTTCGGCGTGGAAAGGTTCACGCCAGCCGACGCGCATTTCAATCGGATCGTAACCCAGAAGCAGAACACAATCGGACGAGCCGATCAGCGGCATGAAGATCTTGTCCGCCTTGGGCGACAGACCTGCGCCGCCGAGGCTCAAGGGATGGTTCTCGTCAAGCAGCCCCTTGCCCTTGTAGGTCGTGATGAGCGGCACCTGATGGGTCTCGCAAAACGTGCGGATCGCATCCGCCGCATCCTCGTTCACTGCATCCACTCCAGCGATGGCCAGCGGACGTTCGGCCTTGCCAATCGCGTCACGTGCGGATTGCAGAACCGCGTCGCGACGGGGAGTGCTGGCAGCAACCCGACAGGGCGCGCGATAGCCGATCTCCTTGGAGACTGCCTCCGCCACCCCGATCGGCACATCAATATGTACCGGCCCCGGCTGACCGGATGTGGCAATCGCAAGCGCCTTGCCGATCATCGCGCCAACGGCCCCGGTCTCGGCCCGGAAACTCGCCTTCACAATCGGGCGCAGCATGGCCTGATGGTCGAAGACCTGATGCGTATAGGTTTCGGCCTCGGCCGCATCCACGCAACCGGTCAGAAAAAGAAGCGGCACCCGGTCCTGATGTGCATTGGCCACCACGTTGACGGCATTGGCGACACCGGGACCTATGGTTGCGACCAGCACACCCGGCGCGCCGGTTGCGTGCCACAGTCCCTCTGCCATGAAACCGGCTGCGTTTTCATGCTTGGTCAGGATGAATTCAAGGCCCGCCGCGCGCAGACCTTCCATCAGGGCCAGAACCTCGCCGCCGGGGATACCGAAGGCATGCGTGCAACCCGAGGCGCTCAGGGCCTCACCGATGATGGCCGCGCCGGTCTTCTCACTCATTCTCATCACGCTCAACAATTCCGCCCGATTTGAGCGCCGCGATCTCGTCAGCCGACTTCCCGAGGACATCCCGCAGGACCTCTTCGGAATGCTGACCGAGTGTCGGTGGCGCATTCTGATACGCGACAGGGGTGCCAGAAAACTTCAGCGGATTGCCAATCAATTCAACGTCACCGGACAGGGGATGCGGCAATCTGATCTTCATATCGCGGGCTTTGGTGACCTCATGGTCAAAAACCTGCTCCAGATCGTTGATCGCGCCACAGGGCACGGCCTTGTCTTCAAGCGCCGCAATCCAGTCTTCCGAGTTTCGCGTGGCGGTGATCTCGCCCAGAAGCGGGATCAATTCGCCCCGGTTGGCGACCCGATCCACATTCGTCAGGAACCGGGGGTCATCGGCGACCTCCGGCCTGCCCGCCACCTCGCAGAACCTCCTGAACTGCCCGTCATTGCCAATCGCCAGAATGAACGGCTTGTCCGCGCCCGGAAACGTTCCGTAAGGCACGATGGTCGGATGCTCGTTGGCGCGGCGCGGCGGAACCTTTCTGTCTGTCAGATAACCCGCGCCCTGATTGATCAGCCAGGAAACCTGCACATCAAAGAGGCTCACATCAATCGCCTGCCCCTTGCCGGTTGCATGACGGGCATGGAGCGCTGCAAGGATGGCCGAGACTGCATACATCCCCGTCATCACGTCCGAGATGCCGACCCCGCATTTCATCGGTTCGCCCTCTGGCTCACCGGTCAGCGACATGATCCCGCCCATGCCCTGAATGAGGAAATCATAGCCCGCACGTTTGGCGTAAGGCCCGGTCTGCCCGAACCCGGTGATTGAGCAATAGATCAGGCCTTCGTTCACCGCGCTCAGCGTCTCATAGTCGAGACCATAGCGTTTCAGATCGCCCGCCTTGAAGTTTTCCACCAGAATGTCGGATTTCGCGGCAAGCTCCCGGATCAGGACCTGTCCCTCGGGCTTGGCAATGTCCACGGCGAGGGATTTCTTGCCCCGGTTGGCCGAGAGGTAATAGGCGCTCTCACGCGTGTCATTCCCGTCTGCGTCCTTCAGAAATGGGGGACCCCAGCCGCGCGTGTCGTCACCCTTGCCGGGACGCTCGATCTTGATCACTTCAGCGCCCATGTCCGACAGAAGCTGCGTGCCGGTCGGTCCGGCCAGAATACGCGACAGGTCGAGGACCCGAAGGCCGGTAAGTGGCGGTGCTGCCGTCATTATTCCCAACCCTTGATCTGAGAAAGCTGCTCCCAGCCCCGTACCACCCAGGAGCTGCGAAGGGAATGCCCGGCCTCGTGGGTGCAGAACTCCAGCACGCCGCCCCCACAATCGCGCCAGCGCTGGCAGGTCAGCGGACCATCGGTGCGGCGCGGCGGGTTGGTGCCGTCGCATGCGCCCTGAACGCGCCAGCGATGCAGGCTGAGGCGCGCATCCGCCATGCGCCAGTCACCGACCGTCTTGCCGGTGATCGGCACCGTCGGATCGGTCAGGCCGTGGATATGCAGAAGAATGGGGATATCCGATGGGCAGCTTTCGGGCAGCGGATCCCAATAGGTACCCGAGATCGCCAGATAGCCCGCGAATTTCTCCCCCTGATGGCAGGCCATGCTCCAGGCCAGCGACCCGCCCAGCGAGAAACCAGACACCATGACCCGGTCGCGCCGCAAGGGTATGCGGTCAGCGACATCCTCCATCACGGCGTCCAGAAAGGCGAAGTCATCGCGGATCGGAACCGGAGAGTTGGGAAAGCTCCAGGTACCCTGCTCGGCTTGCGGGACAATCAGCGCAATGCCCTGATCGGTGATCCGGCGGACAAAGAAATCGGCGGCCATCAGCCCTTCGGACGTTCCAAGCCAGCCATTGAGAAACAGCACCGCCCCAAGCGGTCTGCCGTCCCAGTTTGCGGGCATGGCAAGGCGGTAGGTGCCGTTTGGCAGCACGCAATCCGTCCGCTCCCCACAGGCCTGAGCCATCGGGGCGAGAAGGAGCAAGACGAGCAAAAGCCAACGCATGAACGCATGCTTGGCGGGCGGGATGTCCCGGGTCAAGCCCGGGATCATCTCAGGCGGGTGGGCTCAGCCGACGAAGGCTTTTTCCAGCACGAACTCGCCGGGTTGCGAATTGGAGCCCTCAGACATGCCAGCCGCTTCGCAGATCGCTTTGACATCCGTGTTCAGCCCCATCGAGCCGCAGATCATCACCCGGTCCGTCGCTGCATCGAGCGAAGGGACGCCCAGCGCCCGATACAGTTTGCCCGATGACATCCATTCGGTGATCCGGCCCATGCTCGGGCTTTTCTCCTGCGTGGTGGTCGGGAAATAGCGGACCTTCTCGGCGGCGTCCTCACCAACCAGCGGATCGAAGGGAAGCTGCTCGATCAGATTGCGGCCATAGTCCAGGTCCTTCAACTCGCGGCAGGTATGGGTCAGGATCACCTCATCATAGTGCGCGTAAATGTCCGGGTCCCGCAGGAGCGAGGCAAAGGGCGCGACACCGGTCCCTGTGGCCATCAGATAGAGCCGTTTGCCCGGCAGCAGCGCGTCAAGAACCAGCGTGCCGACCGGCTTGGGTCGCAGGATCACGAGGTCGCCGACCTCGATCTTCTGCAGCTTGGAGGTCAGCGGCCCGTCCGGCACCTTGATCGAGTAGAATTCCAGCGTCTCGTCCCAGGAGGGCGACGCGATGGAATAGGCCCTGAGCAGCGGCTTCCCGTTTTCGCCCATCAGCCCGATCATCACGAACTCGCCCGAGCGGAACCGCAGGGAGGCAGGCCGCGTCAGGCGGAAGGAAAACAACCGATCCGTCCAGTTGGTGACCTCGGTCACGATCTGGGCATCAGGCAAGACGGGAGCAGCGCGCTCGGGCGCGACTTGAACATTCATGAGATGGGTTCCTTGGGTCAGGCGGCGTTCAGATGGGATTGATAGCTGTCGGAAAGCGGCACGGCCTTCCACTGATGCTCTGGCATCCGGGCGGCAAGATCGTCACTGATCTCCAGCTGGTCGATGCCGACCCGCATGGCCGCGCGGAACTGATCAACCAGCAGGTGACCCTGCGCCCGGATCCGACCCTGATAGCCCAGTTGCCGCAGTTTGCGCGCGAGCGAGAAACCGCGCCCGTCGGCAAAGCCCGCAAACGGGATCACGATCATATCGACGCGACCGAACCAGGGTTGCAAATCGAACGGGTCGGTTGCGACGTCGATGGCAACGCCGAACGGCTCTTCCTCGGGCAGGTCCTGCCCGTTCCAGAAGGCGTCAAAGGGCAGGATCTCGCCCTGCCAGTCGTCTTCGATAAAGCCGGTTTTGTTGATCAGTTGGCTCATGATGTCATCCTTTCCGCGACCCCGTTCGGGCCAAAGTGAATTCCACATTCGATCTTGTCACTGCCACGCCAGCGTCCGGCGCGCGGGTCTTCGCCGGCGCCGACCGGCGTCGTGCAAGGCGCACACCCAATGGACAGAAAGCCCGATTTCACCAGCGGGTGCGCTGGCAGATCGTGCTTTTTCGCATAAGCGGGCAGGTCTTCTGGTGCCCATTCGGCCAGCGGATTGACCTTGATCCGCCCGGATGGGTCCGCCTCAAAAAGCGACATGGCCGCGCGAGTGCCGGACTGGAACCGTTTGCGCCCCGAGATTGTCGCGTTGAAATACCGCAGCCCGCGTGCCAGAGGCCGCACCTTGCGCAGATCGCAACAGGCGTCCGTATCGCTCAGGTGCAGGGCGTCAAACCGGTCCTTGCGACCCAGGTCGCCCGCATCGGGCCTGATACGCCGCACATCGGTCAGCCCCAGATGGTCCGTCAACGCCATCTGATAGGCCAGCGTCTCGGGAAACAGCATCTGTGTGTCGACCAGCAGCACCGGGACATGCGGATTGATCTGGGCTGCCATATGCAACAGCACCGCCGATTCCGCCCCGAAGGACGAGACAAGCGCGATCTCGCCTGCAAAAAGCCGGAGGCCGGCGTGCAGAACATCCTCCGCGGTGGCGCCCGAGTAGTGCGAAGTCAGGCTGTCTGCACGCCGATCGGCTGCAAAATGTCCTGGCGGATTATGCAGCATTGGCTTTGTTGCTTTCAGGGTAGAGTACTGCCTTGAACGGCTCGGCGCCCACCCGGCGATAGGTGTCGAGGAAGGCTTCCTCGGCGCTCTCCCGAATGTCGAGATAGGCGTTCACGATCCGCTCGATTGCGGGTACGATCTCGTCATAAGCAAAGCCCGGACCCGTGCGTTCACCGATGGCTGCGGTCTCGGTTCCGTCGCCGCCGAGCGTGATCTGGTAGTTCTCCACACCTGCCCGGTCGAGACCGAGAATGCCGATATGACCGACATGGTGATGCCCGCAGGCATTGATGCAGCCCGAGATCTTGATCTTCAGATCGCCGATATCGTGCTGTGCCTGCAGATCGGAAAAGGCCTCGCTGATCTTCTGGGCCACCGGGATCGAACGGGCTGTTGCCAGCGCACAATAGTCCATGCCGGGGCAGGCGATGATATCGGAGACCAGCCCGATATTTGCGGTGTGCAGCCCGGCTTCGCGCAGCCGCCCGTAAATCACCGCCAGATCGGCGCGATGGACATGTGGCAGGATCACGTTCTGCTCGTGGGAGATGCGCAATTCGTCATGTGAGTAACGCTCCGCCAGATCGGCCAGAACCCGCATCTGCTCGGAGGTCACATCGCCAGGTGTACCCCCAATGGGCTTGGTCGAGACGGTGACAATCGCGTAATCCGACTGCTTATGCGCGGCGATATTGGTGTCGAGAAACGAGCGGAACCCGGCATCGAGATGCGGGATATCCGGCACGGCACGCCGGTCCCATTCAGGCGGCGCGAAGCTGGCATTGATCCGCGCCACGACGCCTGCGTCCACCGGCTCCAGCAGGGTCTGGTTGCGGGCAAAGGTCTCCTCGATCCTGGCCTTCAACTCTTCAAGCCCGGTCTCGTGCACCAGGATCTTGATCCGCGCCTTGTACTTGTTGTCCCGCCGACCGCTGAGATTGTAGACCTGCAGGATCGCCTCCAGATAGGCGAGCAGATCGGCGCGCGGCAGGAAGTCCCGGACCACTTTGCCGATCATCGGGGTCCGACCAAGGCCGCCCCCGATCACAACCTCATAGCCCGGCTCACCGGCCTTATTGCGAACCATCCGCAGGCCGATATCATGTGCCTTGGTCACCGCTCGGTCATTGGGCGCGCCTGTGACGGCGACCTTAAACTTGCGCGGCAGGTAGGCAAATTCGGGATGATCGGTGGACCACTGGCGGATCAGCTCTGCTGTCGGGCGCGGATCTTCGATCTCGTCTGCCGCTGCGCCTGCAAAGTGATCGGCGGTGACGTTGCGGATGCAGTTTCCGCTCGTCTGGATCGCATGCATCGACACATCCGCCAGCGCGTCCAGAATGTCCGGTACATCCTTCAGCTTCGGCCAGTTGAACTGGATGTTCTGGCGCGTGGTGAGATGGCCATAGCCCTTGTCCCACTTGTCTGCGATATGCGCCAGCTGCCGCATCTGCGCGCCGTTCAGCGTCCCGTAGGGTATTGCCACCCGCAGCATATAGGCGTGCAGTTGCAGATAGAGGCCGTTCATCAGCCGCAGCGGCTTGAACTCATCCTCGGTCAAAGAGCCGTCAAGCCGGCGTTCGACCTGACCGCGGAATTCCTTCACACGGTCGCGCACAAAAGCGGCGTCAAAATTGGAATAGCTGTACATGGGATCAGACCTCTGCCTGCTTGCCGTGGAAATAGTTGGAAGGACCTTTGGTCCGGAAAATCTCGCGGAAATGCACCGGGGCGGGTTTGCCGTTCACCAGTTGTGCGTCGGCGAGATAGACGCCCACGACCTGATGCGGGAAAAGCGTGGCAGCACCAAGCAGCGTTTCTGCCTGCTCCGGCGTCTCGGCCACGACCGCGTCGGAGTGCTTGCGCGTCCAGTCACCTTGCTCAGTGAAATAGACGACATCGCCTTCCAGCAAATCATTGCCGGTCGCGATCTGGGGGAGGAATTTGCGTGCCATCAGAGCGCCTCGCTGAGTTCGAATTCGGGTTCCTGCGCCAGCACGGCGGCTGCGCGGGGTGAAAGTCCAAGGAACAGGATCACCGGACCAGCCGGATTTGCGGCCTCCAGTGCATTCGGCATGTCCAAAAGCGTGGTGGCGATCACCCGCTGATCGCAGCGCGATGCATTCTCGATGGCCGTGACAGGCGTGTCATCTGCGGCGCCGTGGATCATCAGCCGTCCGCGCAGGAACTTCGACGCCTTCACACCCATATAGATCGCAGCCACCGCACAGGGTTTGGCCAGATCGCGCCAGTCCTGCTCGGCAAATCCCTTCACGTCATGGCCGGTCAGAATGCGCAAGGAAGAGTTCCGCCCCCGCTTGGTCAGCGACACCTTGATCGAGGCAGCGGCGGCAGATGCGGCCGTAATACCCGGCACGATCTCGAAGGCAACGCCCGCAGTATCGAGCGCGTCCATTTCCTCATCCAGCCGTCCGAAGATCGCCGGATCGCCGGATTTAAGGCGCACGACCTGCGACGTGCGCCCGTGTCTGACGATTAGGTCGTTGATGTCCTCCTGCTTCCAGGACGGACCGTAAGGCGTCTTGCCGACCTCGATCACGATCGCCTCGCGGCGGGCCAGTTCAAGGATCGGTTGCGGGACGAGCCGGTCATGGATCACCACGTCGGCCTCGTGCAGCAGGCGGCGTGCTTTCAGGGTCAGAAGCTCGGGATCGCCGGGACCTGTGCCGATGAGAGAGACAAAACCCTCGCGCTCGGTCTCGGCCTTCGTTTCGTCCAGCAGACGATGAAGCTCATTCGGCACAGCCTCTTCGCCATGATCGCGCAGAACCTCCGGCCCGGTCCCGAAATAGAATTTCGACCAGAAGTCACGCCGTTTGCGCCCCATCGGCAGGGCATTGGCCATCGGCCGGAACGCCTGACCGATCCGCGCAAGAATTCCGAGCGAGGCAGGAAGCTGCTCTTCCAGATCGGCCTTGATGCGCCGCGCCAGTACGGGTGCCGCGCCCTCGGTTCCGATGGCGATGGTCACTGGGTCACGATCCACAATCGCTGGTGTGATGAACTGGCTGTCCTCAAGATTGTCAACGATGTTGGTCAAGGCACCGGCAGCCCGTCCGATCTCGACCGCGCTTGCGTCCAGATCAGCATCCTCGTTGGCGCCATAGACCATCGCCGCACAGGTTGCATCGCCGTGTTGAAGGGCGCGCTCCTCCAGCATGAGACGCCCCTCATCAGCCCAGTTCCGAACCAGAGGATCGGCGTCCACGCCATAGACGGAAATCCGCGCCTCCGTTTTCAAGAGCAACCGCAGCTTGGCAACCGCACATTCGCCTGCTCCCGAGACGACAACACGCCGTCCGCGCAGGTTGAGAAAGACCGGAAAGTGACGCATGGAGTTGATCCCGTTTAGAATGCCCACTCAATATAGGATATTTTCCTAAGAAATGACGATATGAGCTTGCAAATAAGGACGTTGTTCTAAGATACTCCCGACCGGATCACACCTGTTTCAGATATCGGAGAATTCGCGAATGCCAGCCGCGTTAGATGCCCTAGATCGGAAAATCCTCGGTGAGCTGCAGGAAGACAGCAGCCGCTCTCTCGATGAAATCGCCAGAAAACTAGGGGCTTCGAAGACGCCGGTGTGGAATCGCATCCGCAAGATGAAAGCCTCCGGCGTGATCAAGCGCGAGACGGTCGAGCTCGATCCCGAAGCGCTGGGTCTGGAGAGCTGCTTCTTCGTTCTGATCCGCACGTCCGAGCATGATGCGGGCTGGCTCGACCGTTTCATGGCGGCGGTCAAGACACGCGCCGAAGTGATCGAGGCGCACCGGCTCGCGGGCGATATCGACTATATCCTCAAGGTGCGCGTGACCAATGCCAAAGCCTTCGATGACTTCTATCGCGGGCTGATAGGCGAGGTCAGTATCTTTAACGTCACCTCGCTTCTGTCGATGGAGGAGATCAAGGGCGGCAATGCCATGCCGCTCTGAGCGCAAATGGACAGGTGATGCCAAACATGCCAGTCTCGGCCCAGTTTGACCTTGCAGATGTGGAATTGGTTTCATGGGTGCGCATGCAAGACTGACAATTCAAAGCGGATTGATGGCGGCGGTGCTCACGGGACTTGGCGGGGCGCCTCAGGATGCGCGGGCCTCGCTGAATTGCACCGAGGATGCGATGATCGTCTTCGATGGTTCCGGGTCGATGTCGGAGATGGGCTTCAACCTGCTTGATGAGCCGCGCATTTTCGAGGCCCGCCGCGCGATGCGGAAAACCATTCCGTCCATCGCCTATTACCGTCGCCTGGGTCTGATCATCTACGGGCCGGGTCGCAATGACGGGTGCGACAGCATCGATCTGCGTTTCGGACCGGTCGAGAATGCAGCGCCGGAGATCATCACTGCCGTTGATAACCTGAACCCCGGCGGCATGACACCACTGACCGATGCGGTGCGAAGGGCAGCCGAGGTTCTCGATTTCAGGGACCGGTCTGGGGCGATCGTTCTTGTCACCGACGGCAAGGAGACGTGCGGCGGTGCGCCCTGCCTGCTTGGCGAAGAACTGGCGGCCCAGGGGCGTGATCTGACCGTACATGTCATCGGCTTCAAGGTGCGAAGCGACTTTTTCAGTTGGGACAGCCCCGAGCAGGAAGGATACACCGATGGCACGACCGTAGCACAGTGCCTCGCGGATCGGACGGGTGGCAGATATGTCTCTGCCGAGACGGTGGATGAGCTTGTTGCGGCCCTTCAGGTGACATTGGGATGCCAGGTTATCGGACTATCCAGACCGACAAATGGTGAGCCTCCCTCTACAGGCTGATCAACAGACTAGAAATATGCGCAAAACAAAGTGTATTTTGCGCATAAGATGCCGAACAGATTTGCAACCAAAAGAGATACGCCATGAGCGGTGGAAGGCCGGGCGGCGATGGTGTCGCCGGTCCCTATGATCCGTCTGATGTTGCCGAGGAGGATCTCTGGTTCCTTCCCGACAGCCTAGAGGATATCTCCCCATCGGATCCGCCATGGCCGGTTGCCGAGCGCAATGCGTTGCTGCGCGCGGATGACTGGATACGGGCAGAGAAACAGTCTGCGTGTGCACTGCTTGGTGCAGCAACGGCTTTCGTGCGACTGGATGAGCGGCTGAACGGGCTGCGGGATGGTGCGGAGCTTGCGGATCGACTGGCGCTCCATGAGGCCTCCGACATGAGCTGGTCCTGCGGTGCGCGCGTCACGCCTGACCGTTTGGCGCTCTATGATGTGATGCGCCTGACGCATGCGGGCGATGATCGGGATCTTGCAACGGCACTTTGGGTCCGACAACGCTTGACGCGGCGGGTCGGACCGGAAGCAGGTCTGGTGGACTTTCTGGGCCGCAAGACGCAGTCGGAAAGCGGTCTGGCCGATTATGCGCGCCGCCCAGAGGGTGAAGAGTTTATCGCGCTGGCCGCCGACTGGTCCGGCTTGCAGGACGCGGCCCCTGACATCCACCCGATCACGCGCGCGGCGCTCGCGTTCTTCGGTTGGCGCGCGCTTGGCCTGTCCGGGCAGGAGACGGATCTCGAAGCCGCAACCGTTGCGGCCCGGATCGGTGCGGCTGAAGGGCGGGCACTGGCGTTTCTGCCGCTTGCGATGGGCGGTGGTCGGGCGCTGCATGCATCCGGCTCGATCTCGGAACGTCTGACAAGCTGGTACAGGGGTATCGAGGCGGCCTCGCTGCGCGCGCTGATGCTGCTGGACGGGATGAGACGGTGGGAGGTTGACGCACTGAGCAGAACGGCAACCCTCTCCGGGCGAACCCCACCTGCCCTTATCTCTGCCCTGCGCGCGACGCCGGCACTATCGGCCGAGATGGCTGCGCGTTTGACCGGAAGCTCCCGCGCCGCAGCCTTGCGCAACCTGACCTGGTTTGAGGAAAACGGCCTCGTCAGAGAGATCACCGGGCAGGGACGGTTTCGTATCTGGGCCGCGAAGTTCTAGGCTGATCCGGCAGCAAATGCAGCCGGGCTTCCGGCTCTTCGGGCTGCATCTACCCGCGCATGTCGGTTGACAAGCACATCAGAAACTGAACCAATGTGAAATTGGTTCGGCGTGGATTGAGGATCCGGTTCTGGAACGCGACAACACAGATGCTTTCCATCAGGAGAGCCCGCTGCATGGCGGGCATTTGCTTGAGGTTCAGAACCTGACCTTGCGCTTCAAAGGCCAGACCAGAAGTGTGGTGAGTGATCTGAGCCTGAACGTATCCGCGGGCGAAATTCTTTGCATCGTTGGCGAATCCGGTTGCGGCAAGAGCGTTACCGCTTTGGCTCTGATGGGCCTTCTGCCCGCCGAGGCCACGCATATCTCCCGAGGTGACATGAGATTTGAGGGCCGCTCAATCGACCTGAGCCGGGACAAGCTGCCCTCGGATTTGCGCGGGAACCGCATGGCGATGATCTTTCAGGAGCCGATGACCTCGCTCAATCCGGTGTTCAGGATCGGCGATCAGATATCGGAGGCGGTTCTCTGTCATGGGCAGACCAGCCGCGCGGGTGCGGAGGCCCGGGCGCTTGAGATGCTCAAGCGTGTCGGCATTTCTGCCCCCGAGCAAAGGTTGCGGGAGTACCCGCACCAATTGTCCGGTGGTATGCGCCAGAGGGTGATGATCGCGATGGCGCTGGCGAATGATCCCGCACTTCTGATCGCTGACGAGCCGACGACCGCCCTTGATGTCACCATTCAGGCACAGATACTCAATCTGATCCGGGATCTGCAGCAGGATGCGGACATGGGAACCATCATGATCACCCATGATCTCGGTGTCGTCGCGGAAGTCGCCGACACGGTGGCGGTGATGTATGGCGGTCGGATTGTCGAGCGTGGGTCGGTTGCGCAAATCTTCGATGAGCCGCAGCATCCCTACACCATAGGTCTGATGAGTTCGGTCCCGCGGTTGAGCGGCCCGAGAGACAGGCTTGCCACGGTCGCCGGGACGGTGCCGTCAATTGATGCGATGCCGTCGGGATGCCGTTTCCGCTCGCGTTGTCCCTTGGCGACAGGGATCTGTGAGGCGCGCCCGGAGACACGACTGATCAGTTCGGGGCATGAGGTTGCCTGCCACTATGCCCCGATTGAAGCCAATGTCGCGGTGGTGGCATGAGCCGGACGATCCTCAGCGCAAAGGACCTCGTGCGTCATTTCAATGTCGGCTCAAGCTGGCTCACCAAGGGGCAGACCGTGCAGGCGGTCGATGGGGTTTCGCTTGAGATCGCGGCCGGCGAAACCTTTGCGATTGTGGGCGAGTCGGGCTGCGGGAAGTCCACGCTCGCCCGGCTGCTCATGGGCCTTCTGGAACCGACAAGTGGCTCGGTCCGTTTCGATGACCGGGCCGTAAGCGGTGTTTCCGGCCCGGCTCTGAAGGCCTTGCGGCGCGAGATGCAGTTCGTATTCCAGGACCCGTTCTCGTCGCTGAACCCGCGCATGACCGTCGGAAAGCTGGTTGGCGAGCCGCTCGAAGTCCATTTCCCCGATCTGTCGTCTGACGATCACCGTGGCAGGGTGTCGGGTCTTCTGGATCAGGTCGGGCTGCTGCCCGAGCATGCCAACCGGTATCCGCACGAGTTTTCCGGCGGCCAGCGTCAGCGGATCGGGATCGCCCGCGCTCTGGCGTCCCGGCCGACGCTCATCATCGCCGATGAGCCGGTCTCGGCGCTTGACGTGTCCGTTCAGGCTCAGGTCATCAATCTGATGAGCGATCTCGGGCGCGATCTTGGTCTGACCCTTGTGATCGTCGCCCACGATCTGGCGGTGATCCGGCATATGAGTGACCGGGTCGCGGTGATGTATCTGGGGCAGATCGTGGAAAGCGGTACGGCGGACGCGGTCTTTGAAGCGCCGCGGCACCCCTATACGCAGACGCTGCTCTCGTCGGTTCCGAAGCCGGAGTATCGGGATGAGGCGCGGACGCAGACGCCGCTTGGCGAAATGCCGAGCCCGTCCGCGCCGCCGCCGGGATGCCGGTTTCACACCCGCTGCCCGCATGCGCAGGACAGATGCAGGACCGACCGTCCGTCAGTTGAAGAGGATGGCGATCACACTGTGGCCTGCCATTTCTGGCGCGATGTCGCCGGAGCCGCTGCGAGGCCGGTTTCACGACCGCGTTCTCAAAGCGCTGCCGCTCGTTTCGCCCTCTATAAGGCTGCCACCGACGGTGCGCCGATTACCCATAAGCAACAGGTCGCAAAGGCCGCTCAATCCGTAGACTAGTGACAACAGAGAGGACTGAAGAATGAGACATCTCAAGCTGGCCCTGACCACTGCACTGGTGGGCGCACTTTCGGCGACCACACTATCCGCGCAGGATCTGCGCATCGCGCTGCAATCGGATGCTGACGTGCTGGATCCCGACCAGTCGCGCACTTTCGTGGGCCGCATCGTCTATGCGTCGATGTGTGACAAGCTGGTGGATATCACGCCCGAGTTGGAGATCATTCCCCAGCTTGCAACCGAATGGGAATATTCCTCGGACGGTAAGTCCCTGAAGATGACATTGCGCGAAGGCGTGGTCTTCCACGACGGCACCCCGTTCAATGCAGAGGCGGTGGCGGCCAACATCAACCGCTCGCAGACGCTTGAGGAATCCCGGCGCAAGTCCGAGTTGAGTTCGGTCACCGGAACCGAGGTCCTGAGCGAATTCGAGATCCGCTTCGATCTCAAGGCGCAGGACGCGACCCTTCTGGCGCAGTTCGCGGATCGGGCCGGCATGATGGTTTCGCCCACGGCGGCAGAGGCTGCGGGTGCCAATTTCGGGCTCAACCCCGTGTGCTCGGGCCCGTTTTCATTCGATCAACGGGTGGCGCAGGATCGCATCGTTCTGAAACGGTTCCCGGATTACTGGAATGCAGGTGCGATCAGTTTTGACAGCGTCACCTTCCTGCCGATCCCGGATACCACCGTTCGTCTCGCCAACTTGCAATCGGGTGATATCGACATGCTCGAAAGGCTGGCGGCGACCGATCTTACCCAGGCCGAGGGAGATGCCGGGATCAACGTGCAAAGCGCCGTTTCGCTTGGCTATCAGGGCATCACGATCAATGTGAACAACAGCGACAAGGGCGGTGCCTGGGGGGATGACAAGCGGCTGCGTCAGGCGCTCAGTTACGCGCTTGATCGGGAGGCGATCAATCAGGTGGTTTTTGAGGGCGCCTTCGCGCCGGGTAACCAGCCCTTCCCGCCCAACTCGCCATGGTATGACACCGATCATCCGGTGCCGGCCCGCGATGTGGAAAAGGCCAAGGCGCTGCTGGCTGAGGCTGGATATCCTGACGGTATTGATCTGGACGTTCAGGTGCCGAACACCACCGTTCCGCTGCAACTGATGCAGGTCGTGCAATCCATGGCCACTGAGGCCGGTATCCGTATCAACATCACGTCCAAGGAGTTTGCTACCCTTCTGGCTGACCAGTCCGCCGGTGAGTATCAGGCGAGCCAGATCGGCTGGTCGGGTCGTGTTGATCCCGATGGCAATATCCACCAGTTCATGACGACCGATGGCGGTATCAATGACAGCAAGTATTCCAACCCGGAGGTGGACAATCTGCTTAATGCGGCGCGTGTCTCCACAGATCTGGCTGTGCGCAAACAGAGCTATGATGCGGCGCGCGATATCCTGATCGACGAGATGCCGATCGTCTATCTCTACCACCAGACATGGATCTGGGCGCTGGACAGCAGCATCAAGGGTTTCACGCCTTATCCGGACGGGATGATCCGGCTGGAAGGTGTGACCAAGGAATGATGCGGCGCGCCACACCGCAATTTGCCGTGCGGTGTGGCGCATGGACCATCGAGGCCGATCCATGCTGACATTCCTTCTGCGCCGCATCCTGATCGCAATACCGACGATCATTCTGATTACGATCTTCGTGTTCGGGCTGCAGCATCTGTTGCCCGGCGACCCGCTGCTGGTGCTTGCGGGCGAAGAGCGTGATCCGCAGGTGCTGGAGGCGTTGCGCGAGAAATACCGGTTGAACGACCCGATCCCGGTCCAGTATCTGGCCTGGATCGGGAACGCTCTCACCGGTGATCTGGGGACGTCCTTTCGGACCAATCAGCCGGTTCTGGAACTGATTGGCGAGAAGCTTCCGGTCACCATTCAGCTTGCCACGATGGCGATGATCTTCGCGCTAGTGATAGGGATCCCGGCAGGCATCCTGTCCGCCGTCAAGAAGGGCACCCTGACCGACTATGTTGCGAACACGGTCGCGCTGTCGGGTCTGTCGATCCCGAATTTCTGGCTGGGGATCATGCTGATCCTTCTGGTCTCGGTGAAATGGCAGCTTCTGCCCGCCTCGGGCTATGTGCCGCTGTCCGAGGACTGGGTAAAATCCATCACGACAATGCTGATGCCCGCCTTCGTTCTGGGCACAGCGCTTGCGGCCACATTGATGCGCCATACGCGCTCGGCCATGCTGGGGGTTCTCACGTCGGACTATGTCCGAACGGCACGCGCCAAGGGCCTCAAGGAACGTGCGGTGATCCTGAAACATGCTTTTCGCAATGCGCTGACGCCGATTGTCACCCTGACGGCCCTTCTCTTTGGCGAATTGATTGCCGGGGCCGTTCTGACGGAGCAAATCTTCACCATTCCGGGTTTCGGCAAGCTGGTCGTCGATGCGGTGTTCAACCGGGATTACGCGGTGGTTCAGGGAATTGTGCTTGTCACGGCAATAGGTTTCATCCTGATGAACCTGCTGGCCGATATGCTCTATGTCCTGCTCAATCCCCGTCTGCGGGGCAACTGACATGAGCATCGCCACCGATCCCATTCTCGAAAAGCGGCCCGAAAACCGGGTCTGGAAGAAGTTCCGGTCGCATCGCAGTGCGATGTTCGGCGGCTTCCTCGTCACCTTCTTCATCGCGATTGCCCTGCTCGCCCCGATCTTGCCGATACCGGACCCGGCGGCAACCGACTGGGGAGCGGTGCGAAAGGCCCCGAGCTGGGCGCATCCGCTCGGCACTGACGAGATCGGGCGCGATGTGTTGTCCCGGATGATATGGGGCGCGCAGGCATCGCTGCTGGCCGGTGTCATCTCGGTCTGCATTGCAGTCGCTCTGGGCGTGCCGCTGGGGATCATTGCGGGCTATTTCGGCGGCTGGAGCGATGCTGTGATCTCGCGCTGCACGGAGGCGCTTCTGGCCGCACCCTTTCTGATCCTCGCGATTGCCCTTGCGGCGTTTCTCGGGCCGTCGCTGACCAATGCGATGATCGCGATCGGCATCTCGGCCACACCGATCTTCATCCGCCTGACCCGTGGACAGGTGCTGAACGTCCGGGCCGAGGATTACGTCGAAAGCGCACGCGCAATCGGCCTGTCACAGGTCCGCATCCTGACCCGCTACATCTTCCCCAATGTGCTGCCGCCAATTCTGGTGCAGGCGACATTGACGATTGCGACCGCGATCATCGCGGAGGCCTCCCTTTCTTTCCTTGGCCTCGGTCAGCAACCACCGGCACCAAGCTGGGGGTCGATGCTGAACACGGCGAAGAATTTTCTCAATCAGGCACCTTGGATGGCGCTCTGGCCCGGTATCTCGATCTTTCTGGTCGTGCTGGGATTCAATCTTTTGGGTGACGGACTGCGCGATGCGCTTGATCCGCGCGAACACTGACGGAGACGGCCATGTCCGATTTCACAACCCGCCCGGAGATACGCGGCACCTTCGGTGTCGCCACATCCACGCACTGGATCGCATCTGCTGTCGGCATGTCGATCCTGGAGAAAGGCGGGAACGCCTTTGATGCGGCTGTCGCGACGGCGCTGACCCTTCAGGTCGTCGAGCCCCATCTGAACGGACCTGCAGGCGATATGCCCGCGATTTTCCACTCTGTCAGAGCCGGTAGGACCGAGGTCCTCTGTGCGCAGGGCCCCGCGCCGAGGGCTGCAACAATCGAGCATTATCGCGCGCAGGGACTGACGCTCGTGCCGGGTTCCGGTCTGCTCGCGACCGTCGTCCCCGGTGCGTTCGATGGCTGGATGCTGATGCTGCGCGATCATGGCACGATGGGTCTGCGAGAGGTTCTGCAACCCGCGATCGACTATGCGCGGGACGGCCATCCCGTGCTGCCGCGCGTGTCCAACATGATTGCCGATCTTGCCGGTTTCTTTGCGCAGGAATGGCCCAGCTCGGCAGAGGTCTGGACACCGGACGGGAGGGCGCCCGGGCCAAATACACTTTTCAGGAACCCCGATCTTGCGCGGACCTATGAGCGGCTGGTCGAGATCGGCGAGGCCTTCGATGGCCCGCGTGAGGGACAGATCGACAAGACGCGCGAGGCGTGGCGATCCGGCTTTGTGGCCGATGCGATATTCGACTATCTGGCCGATGCGCATGTGATGGATGTATCTGACGCCAAACACTCCGCCGTTCTGGCGCGAAAGGACATGGAAGACTGGGAGGCCACATATGAGCCTGCCCTCACTTGCGAATATGCGGGCTGGACGCTTCACAAGACCGGGCCATGGGGACAGGGGCCGGTGCTGTTGCAGGCGCTGGCGCTGCTCAAGGGTATTGATATTGCTGCCATGGACCCGGACGGGGACGAGTTTGTCCACACGGTGATCGAGGCGATGAAACTCGCCTATGCGGATCGGGAAGCCTATTACGGCGACCCCGATCACAGCGATATTCCCATCGAATACCTGCTGAGTGATGCCTACGCGCAGGAGCGGCGCAAGCTGATCACAGCGAGGGCCTCGCATGATCAGCGCCCGGGCCGGGTTCCGGGATTCGAGCATCTTGCGGATGCCTGCATTGCCCGGGCCGCGCAGGATTTCGGGGTGACCGGCGTGGCGGCGCAGGAGCCGACGATGGCCCATCTGACCGAGAAACGTGGCGACACGGTGCATCTCGATATCATTGATCGATGGGGGAACATGGTAGCGTCAACACCGTCGGGTGGATGGCTGCAGAGTTCCCCGGTCATCCCTGGTCTCGGCTTTCCGCTCAACTCGCGCGCGCAGATGTTCTGGCTTGAAGACGGGCTGCCAAGTTCGCTGGCGCCGGGAAGACGGCCGCGCACGACACTCACCCCCTCGCTGGCAGAGAAGGACGGCGCCCGGCTGGTTTTCGGCACGCCGGGCGGCGACCAGCAGGACCAGTGGCAGCTGATCTGGTTCCTGCGGTTTGTGCATTTCGGAATGAACCTGCAGGAGGCGATGGACGCCCCCCTATTTCATTCGATGCACTTTCAAGGTTCGTTCTATCCACGCGAGGCAAGGCCCGGCGAGATGATGATCGAGCCTGCATTCGATGATCACGTCATTGAAGCGCTACGCAAGCGCGGCCACAAGGTCACGGTTGCCGAACCCTGGAGCGTCGGGCGTCTGACTGCCGCCATGCGCCAGGCCGATGGTCAGTTGCGTGCGGCGGCAACCCCGAGAATGATGCAAGCATATGCGGTGGGACGATGACCTATTCACTGATCGCCAAGGATACCGAAACCGGGGCAGTTGGCCTGATCGTTGCCAGCAGGTTCTTTGCCTGCGGTGCGGTGGTGCCCTATCTCAACGCCAGGGTTGCAGTTGCCAGTCAGGCATTCTGCAATCCGGTCTGGGGGACCGAAGGTCGCGCGCGTCTCGATGCCGGTGAGGTGGCCGATGTCGTTCTTGCCGATCTGGTCGCTCGCGATGAGGGGCGGGCAATCCGACAGGCCCATATGATGGATGCCAAGGGACGTTTCGCGGCGCATACCGGTGCAGATTGCGTGGATTGGGCGGGGCATCTGATCGGCGCGAACCACTCGGTCTCGGGCAACATGCTGACGGGCCAGCGCGTCATCGAGGCAACGTCGCAGGCATATCTCTCGGGCGAGGGTGTGCCTTTCGCGGAGCGGCTCATTACGGCCATGCAGGCAGGCGAGGCCGAAGGCGGTGACAAGCGCGGACGCCAGGCGGCTGGTCTGGTGATCCATGACGGGCAGGACCACCCCTGGCTCGATCTGCGGGCGGATGATCACGCCGATCCGCTGGCGGAGTTGTCGCGCCTCTGGGACGTGGCATGTGAGCGTTACATCCATTTCGCCAAGGGCATGCCCAGTCGCGAGCGGTTTTCGGGATATCCAACACGGGACGGGATCGATGCCGACATCGCGGCCGCCGAAGCCAGGCGGAAGGCGGAAGGCCGGGCTTCGAGATCGCACGCGACGGAGACCGGGCTTTGACCGGGGATGTTGTTCAGCCGATCGCGATGATGCATATGGCTTCCCGTGTTTCATCTGGCTGGTGAGTGGCGCCCATGTCGAGCATTGCTGATCCCGATCCGGTGGTCTCTGTCAAGAAGCAGGTCCTGGCTCTTCTGAGCACCGGGGAGCTTCGCGCCGATGGTCGTCTGCCGACCGAGCGCGAACTGTCCGAGCGTTTTGACGTTGGCCGTCGCTTCGTGCGCCGGGCGCTCGATCAGCTTGAGGCGGACGGGCTTGTCTGGCGACGTCAGGGCAAGGGCACGTTCGCGGGGCAGCCCTCCGATCCGACCGGCGAACTTGCGGCCCGGATCACCGGCGAGACCAATGCATTGCAGGTTATGGAGGCGCGGCTTTGTATCGAGCCGGAACTGGCTGCGCTGTGCGCCAGGCGCGCCTGTGCGGAAGAAGTGGACCGCATGCGCAGACTGGCTCAGCGCCAGTTCGAGTCCGGGGATCCGCAGGCGATGGAGTTATGGGATGGTGCCCTGCATCGTCTGATTGCCCAATGCGCGCGCAACAAGCCTCTGCTGACGGCATTTGCCCTGCTGGATGAGATCCGCTGCAATCCCGAATGGGTCGCGATGCGGGCCCGCGCCCGGACCAGGGCGTCCCTGCAGGTGACCAGCAACGAGCATCTGGTGATCATCGATGCGATTGCCGCCGGTCAGCCGGAGGCCGCGCGGGCCGCCATGCATGACCATCTGTCGACCCGTTTTGCGGCGCTTCAGGAAGAGCTCGGGGATGTTCTGGAGATGCAGGAAAGCAGTTTCTTCCGCCAGGACCTGAAGTTGTGAGATTGCGATGGCTCGCCGGAGCGTCTGGGTTCGGTGATCCCCTCACTCACTGGCCCGGAAGTCAGCATACGATGGGGACATTCGGCGCTCGCGCCGCGTCTGCGGCGTGCCCCGGTGCCAGATGAGACTTGTGCATCCGCACGAAGTGGTTTGTCATCTCATGTAAAAATTAACGCAAATACTGCATAACGGATTTTCGCCTTCGTGGGATGGCCGTGGAGGGTATGCTGCCTTGGGCGTGGTGCAATTGAAAAGGGACTGCCATGAAAATCAATGGAAAGCCGTTCCGTTCCATCTGGTACGATGCCGATCAGGCGGTGGTCAGGATCATAGACCAACGCTGGCTTCCCCATGAGCTGCGCATCACCACGTTGAAAACATTGGAAGAATTTGAGACAGCGATTGTCGAGATGTGGGTGCGGGGTGCGCCGTTGATCGGGGCGACCGCAGCGTACGGAATTGCAGAACAGATGGCGCGTGACCCCGGCGATGGCTCACTGGAGCAGGCCTGGGAACGGCTTCATTCGACACGGCCCACAGCGATCAATCTGCGCTGGGCGCTGGATCGGTGTCGCGCGGCATTGTTGCCGCTTTCGCCGCAGGATCGCGCGCAGGCCGCCTTCCAGCTTGCCCATGAGCTTTGTGACGAGGATGTGGAGATCAACCGCAGCATCGGTTTGCATGGTCTGAAGCTGATCCGCGAGATTGCCGCGAAAAAACCGGGTGAGCCGGTGCGTCTGCTCACCCATTGCAATGCGGGCTGGATCGCCACCGTGGATTTCGGCACGGCGACCAGCCCGATGTATCATGCCGCCGACGCCGGTGTTCCGATCCACGTCTGGGTGGATGAGACGCGGCCTCGCAATCAGGGCGCGCTGACGTCATGGGAGCTTGGCAGCCACGGGATCAGCCACGCCTATATCACCGACAATGCCGGTGGGCATCTGATGCAGCGAGGTCAGGTCGATATGGTGATTGTCGGAACTGACCGGACAACCGCCGAGGGTGATGTGTGCAACAAGATTGGCACCTATCTCAAGGCGCTGGCGGCCCGTGACAACGGGGTGCCGTTCTACGTCGCGCTGCCGTCGCCGACGATTGACTGGACCGTGCGTGACGGGTTGACGGAAATTCCGATTGAAGAGCGTAGCCCCCGCGAAGTGACGCATATTCAGGGACAGACTGCGGACGGGATCAGTGAGGTGCAGGTCACGCCGGACGGAACCGAAGGTGGCAATCCGGCCTTTGACGTGACACCGGCCCGGCTCGTTACCGGCCTGATCACCGAGCGCGGAATCTGCGCGGCATCCGAGCAAGGTCTTGCGGGTCTCTTCCCTGACCTCGCATCCAAGGCGGCGGGCTAGAGCTCGGCTTCGATCTGGGCGCGGGACTTTCGCGCTCGTTCGGTCGCTGACTTCAACTGTCCGCAGGCCGCCATGATGTCCTCGCCACGCGGTGTGCGCACAGGCGAGGCATAACCGGCCTTGTTCACGATGTCCGAGAATGCCTCGATCCGGTCCCAGTCACTGCGCTCGTAAGGCGCTCCGGGCCAGGGATTGAACGGGATCAGGTTGATCTTGGCAGGGATACCCGCAATCAGCTTGACCAACCGCCGCGCGTCCGCATCGCTGTCATTCACGCCCTTGAGCATGACGTATTCAAAGGTGATCCGTTCAGAGTTCGACAGGCGCGGATAGTCGTGACAGGCCTTGATCAGCGCCTCGATATTCCAGCGTTTGTTGATCGGAACCAGCTTGTCGCGCACCTCATCCGTTGTGGCGTGGAAGGAAATGGCGAGCATGCAGCCGATCTCATCGCCGGCGCGTGCGATCTCCGGCACAACACCAGAAGTCGAGAGCGTGATCCGTCGGCGGCTCAGCGAAATGCCCTCGTTGTCCATTGCGATTTTCATCGCGTCGCGCACATTGTCGGTGTTGTAAAGCGGCTCGCCCATGCCCATCAGAACGATGTTGGAGACCAGACGCTTGTCGCCCGGTGCCAGCGCCCATTCATCAAGATCATCGCGGGCGACGAGGATCTGTCCCACGATCTCCGCAGGTGTCAGGTTGCGCACCAGCTTCTGCGTGCCGGTGTGACAGAAGGAACAGGTCAGTGTGCAACCAACCTGGCTGGAAATGCAGAGTGTACCGCGATCTTCCTCGGGGATGTAGACCGCCTCGACCTCATGCCCTCCAGCGATCCGCAAGAGGTACTTCCGTGTTCCGTCGCTGGAGATCTGGCGTGTCACGACGTCCGGTCGGGTGATCTCGAAATTTTCGGCCAACAGCGCCCGATACGGCTTTGCGAGATTGGTCATCTCGTCGAAATCCCGGACGCCCTTCTGATAGAGCCATTGCCAAACCTGGCCCGCACGCATCTTGACCTGTTTCTCGGAAGTCCCCGCTTCGATGAGCGCGTCCCGCAGCCTCTCCCGCGTCAGCCCGATGAGATTCGGTCGTGTGACCGTCTCCTTGCGCGGGACTGTCAGAACATCCGGAGTGATCGGCAGGCTGGCGGACATGTCTTTCGGGGCTCCAATGTCAAACGCCTCCCACGGGGGTGAGAGGCGCCGGAACGTTATCACAATTCAGCGGACCTGCCTAATTGCAGAGCTCCTGAGCTTTTTCAAGAGCAGCCGAGAAGCCGAGCAGAGAAAACTCGTCAGTTGTGACCGTCCCGCGGGCAGAGCGGGCGACAAGTGTCGCCGCAGACCCGCGGCGCATGGCGGCCACAATCTCGGCGTCCTTGTCCTTGGACGGTGGCCAGGCCCATTCGTCGGTATCGTCCGTTCCGACATTCAGCGCGAAAGAGCCGGACCCGATCCTCACATCAACCGTGCTGTCAGGTGCCAGTGGATAGCCGCTTGTATAGCTGATCTCCCTGTCGACACCCTGCGAGGGCCGGATGGTCACGAACAGGCGGATGTCACTGCGCTTGACCGTGCTGGTCACATCCTGATTGCCACGCCGGGCCTTGGTCGATGTCGGGGGCGAGACGATGAAGCACTCCTTCGGGTCACCCGGAGGGTTGAAAACGGTCCAGTCTCGAAACGCTGCCACGCTTTCCGCATCCTGCGCCAGTATCTGCTCGGTCTGAACGACACCGGCCAATGCCAGTGCTGCCGTAAAAATCATAGTCCGGATCATCAGGTTTCTGCCTCCAAAACCGCCCTCACCCTTTTGCCGGGCATAAGACTGTTATTCAACCGCTCGCCTCGCGCAATTTACCGAAAGTTCCTGCCGAAATGCTAGCCCCTAGCGGATAATTTACACAAAACACCGATTTTTTGCAGGACATGTCAGAAACTCCTGCTATTTCAGGGCCGTGAGCCCTGATTACGGCGACTTGAGTGAATGACTGACCCATCAAGCCAGGACGACATCACGCTCCTGTTGCGCATTGCACAGAAGGACCGGCAGGCCTTTGCGGCGTTTTTCGACCGTTTCGCTGTGCGGGTGAAGGCGTTCATGCTGCGTTCGGGTACCGGAATGGACGACGCGGACGAGATCGCTCAGGATGTCATGGTCTCGGTCTGGCGCCGGGCCGACAGCTTCGATCCGGCAAAGGCGGCGGTCTCGACATGGGTTTTCGCCATTGCCCGTAACCGACGCATAGACATGCTGCGCAAGCACAGCCGCCCGGCACCGGATCCGCACGACCCTCTCTTCCAGCCCGACCCGGAGCCGACGGGGATCGATGTGGTATCCGCTACCCAGACCCAGAAGCTGATGCGTGAGGCGCTGATGACCCTGCCCGACGATCAGCGGGTCGTTCTGATGGCCGCGTTTTTCGACGGGATGAGCCATGGTGAGGTCGCGGCCCATCTCGATCTCCCCCTTGGCACCGTGAAGTCCCGCATTCGCCTTGCCTTCAAACATCTGAAGGCAACCCTGCCGGCGGGGATGATGGAAGGATTGCTCGATGACTGACCCGGTTGTGATGGCGCGCCTGATCCGCGGCGATCTTGAGGAAGGATGCCATCGCGGCCATGCGGTGATCTGTGATGCAGGTGGTTCAATCGTCGAGGCCTGGGGCGATCCCGGTCATCTGATCTACCCGCGTTCCAGCTGCAAGATGCTGCAGGCCCTGCCGCTCGTGGAAAGCGGCGCGGCCGAGGCGGCTGGCCTCGGCTCCGAACATCTTGCGCTGGCCTGCGCCTCGCACCAGGGGGCGGATATCCACCATTCGCGGGTAAGGAAGTGGCTGCATGGCCTCGGCCTGGACGAGCCTGATTTGCGCTGTGGCTCGCAACCGCCCGGCGATCCCAAGGACCGCGCGGCCTTGCGGGAGGCAGGCGAGGCACCGGACCAGTGTCACAACAATTGCTCGGGCAAACATGCCGGTTTTCTGACATTGAACAGTCGGCTGGACGGCGGATCGGAGTATATCGACGTTGACCATCCGGTGCAGATCGCCGTGCGCCAGGCCTTCGAGGAAATGACCGGCGAGACGTCCCCGGGGTTCGGGATAGATGGCTGTTCCGCTCCCAACTTCGCCTGTTCTCTCAAGGGACTGGCTTTGGCAATGGCGAGAATGGCGGCCCCCCAGGATCTTGGCCGCGCCCGCGCCGAAGCCTCCCGGGCGCTGGTCCGCGCCATGGGCACGCACCCGCTTCTCATCGCGGGCGAAGGTCGTGCCTGCACGGAACTCGTGACTGCCATGCGGGGCAAGGTGGTCATAAAAACCGGAGCCGAGGCGGTTTTCGCCGCCATCCTCCCCGAACAGGGCCTGGGCCTCGCGCTCAAGATCGAAGACGGCGCAACCCGCGCCTCCGAAGCCGCCATGGCAGCTCTTCTGGTGCGGCTGGGCTGCCTTGAGCGAAATCACCCGATGATCGAGAAACGCGCCAACGCCCCGCTTTTCAATCGCCGGAACATACCGGCCGCCCGGCTGATTGCCGATGAGGCGCTTTTCTGATCTTCGTCTTTCCTTAAATATCCCCGCCGGAGGCGTAAATCTTCTACGCGTCTGCCGGTACGGACGGCGCCGCCTCCGGGTTGCCTTCGACACGGTACTGGATCGTGCGGTGCGGATACGGGATCTCGATGCCGCGTTCATCGAAGACATCCTTGAGATAGCCGTTATAGGCCCGCCCCGCGCCCCATTGCTTGCCCGGCGTGGTCTTGATGCGGGCCCGCAGAACGACCGCGCTGTCACCGAAGGTCTGCAGGCCGAACCATTCCAGATCACCGAGGATGAACTTCTCATGATCTGCGTCCTTGCGCAGCAACTCGAAGGCATCGATCATCGCCACCTTAACGTCCTGCACCTTCTCGCCGTAGGCCACGCCCATGTCGCACAGGAAGTAGGAGAAATCGCGCGTGTAGTTGGAAACCATGTCAACAGACGAGAACGGAATGATGTGGAAAATCCCCTCCACGTCACGCAGGGATACGGAGCGAACCGTCAGTTTCTCAACCGCGCCGGTGGTCCCGGCCACGGTCACCACATCGCCCACATTGATCGCATTCTCGAACTGGATGAAAATACCGGTGATGATGTCCTGAACCATCTTCTGGGCACCAAAACCGATGGCCAGACCCAACACCCCGGCCGAGGCGAGAAGCGGCGCGATGTCCAGGCCGATCTCCGAGAGAACCACCATCGAGACCAGCACGAGCAAAACGATAGAGACCGCGTTTCTGAGCAATGTCAGCAAGGTCGTCTCGCGCGCTGTCGGCACACTGCCGAAATCCGGGTTCAGGCGGTAGTCGATCCAGGATGTTATGGCGAGCCAAAGCAGGAAGGCGAAGAACAGGATCACCGAGACACTGATCAGCACCGACACGACGGCATCACCGGTATCGGATGCGAACCACGCCTTGAGATCAAAGAGATCCGCAAGGTTCAGCGAGACGGCGACAACCAGCGCGATCAGAACCGCTCTGAGCACGGCGAGCATCTTGGGCACGAAGGCGTTCAGCCGATGCTCCAGCAGCGGAAGCCTTTTCGTGATCTGGAAGGGCAACCTGACCCCGCGGGTCGAACTGCGTGACAGGGCCGAATTGATCGCCAGTCCCAGCAGCAGTGTTCCAACAATGAGGGACGATCCCCAGAGCAGGGACAACAGAACGTCGCCCGACCTGCTGAGGACGGTCACAAGCACGCCCAGAAGATAGATCATCACCGGCCAGTGCCAGAGATCGGCGAGCGATTCCAGGAAACTGTCACGATGTTCGGTGTCTTCCACATCGTAAAACCATTTCGCGACCTCGGCGCGGTGTCTCAGCACGAGGGCGATTGTCAGCAGCACGACAATGACACCCACTGCCATCCCCATAGCGTTTCCCGCCGAGCGCCCGACGCTTGTCGTGGCAATATTGACGATCAGCAGATATCCGTATCCCAGGATCGAGATACTGACCGAAAGCCAGCGCCAGAGAATCCGTGCTGCATGGCTCGAAAGCGAGATGATGCGCAGGTTCTCGTATGTCGGCGCCAGAATGGCTCGTCCGGCCACCCGGGCCGCCATCACGATGAGAAACGCGTTCAGATAAAGCGACTGGCGCACGTTGATCACGCCGTACCCGTCCGAGAAAGCGGTTGTGATCGCATATCCGGCCGCCCAGGAAATCACGACAACGGCCAGATCGGTCAGCGAAGACAGAATGCTCAGCCAGACCCGTCGGATCCACGTCGAATGTGCGGCGCTTTGCGCCAGACGACGCGAAAGGCTGTGGGACAGGCGCCGGAGAAGCAGGTACGTCCCATAGGTCACCACAATCACGAAGATCAGGTCCTTGAGCGCATCATAGAGGATGTCCGGATCAGTGGCCTCGCCAAGGCTGGAGACGGTCTGCGGCAAAACGAGGAACGACTGCCAGAGACCGCCAAGAGTGTCAGCCACCGACTCGGCGATCCGCGCCGTGGTTTCCGCAACCTGCTGGCCAAGCGCCTTTTCTTCGCCGACGATTTCTTGGGCGGCATCTTTTCCCTGCGTCGCTTCAAGCTGTTCGATAAGCGCGTTCCGGGCTGCCTCGTCCTTCAGAAGGTCGATCAGTTGCTGGGTCGCCGGTTCCTTCTGCTGCGGTTCCGATGTCTCCGGAGCGCTTGTGATCTGACCAAATGCGGTTCCCATCCCCAGGATCAGGAAAACCAGGGCAAGAATGGTTCTTTTCACGATGCAGGCCTCGTTAATGAGTGATCAGGGCGATGCCGTTATTGCGCCTGCCGCAATAAAGCACAAGTCGCACATCTCTTGCCGCAAGACGGTCTTGAGAGTATGACAGCGCCATGACCCGCATTTTCGATATGGATGATATGTCTCGCCTGCCGTGGAGATTCTTCGGCCGTGAGATCCTCAAAAGCGCGATTGTCTGAGCCTGACCGCTCCTGTTCCGCTGTTTTTACGCTCCAATCAAACGAGAAGACCCATGTCTGACCCGAAAACACTCTATGATAAAATCTGGGATGCCCACCTGGTTCATGAAGAAGCCGATGGCACCTCGCTGCTCTATATAGACCGCCATCTGGTGCATGAAGTTACCAGCCCGCAAGCCTTCGAGGGTCTGCGCATGGCCGGTCGCAAGGTGCGTGCGCCTGAAAAGACCGTGGCGGTGCCGGATCACAATGTTCCCACCTCGCTCGACCGTGCCAAGGGCATCGATGACGAGATGAGCCGTATCCAGGTGGATGCGCTGGAGAAGAACGCGCGTGATTTTGGCATCGAATACTATGGTGTGGATGATGTCCGGCAGGGCATTGTGCACATCATCGGGCCCGAGCTTGGCTGGACACAGCCTGGCATGACTATTGTCTGCGGCGACAGCCATACGGCCACTCATGGTGCGTTCGGTGCACTGGCGCACGGGATCGGCACCTCCGAGGTGGAGCATGTGCTGGCCACCCAGACGCTGATCCAGAAGAAGTCGAAGAACATGAAGGCCCGGATCAACGGGACCCTCAGCGAATATGTAACCGCCAAGGACATCACGCTTTCGATCATCGGCGCGACGGGTACGGCCGGCGGCACAGGCCATGTGATCGAATACATGGGCGAGGCGATCGAGGCGCTCAGCATGGAAGGCCGCATGACGGTCTGCAACATGGCCATCGAGGGCGGCGCACGGGCGGGCCTCATTGCGCCCGATCAGAAGACCTTCGACTATGTGATGGGCCGGCCCAAGGCACCGAAAGGTGCGGCTTTCGAGGCTGCGGTTGCCTATTGGAAGACGCTCTACACCGACGAGGGCGCGCATTTCGACAAGGAGATCATCCTCCATGCCGATGACATTGCGCCGGTCGTGACCTGGGGCACCTCGCCCGAGGATGTGCTGCCGATCACGGGCGTTGTCCCCGCTGCAAACGACTTCGAAGGCGGCAAGGTTCAGGCGGCGGAACGCTCGCTCGACTACATGGGTCTCAAGCCCGGCACACGTCTGCAGGATGTCGAGATCGACACGGTCTTCATCGGCTCATGCACCAATGGCCGGATCGAGGATCTGCGCGAGGTCGCGCGCGTCATGGAAGGCCGCAAGGTCAAGGATGGTCTGCGGGCGATGATCGTGCCGGGCTCTGGCCTCGTGCGGGCGCAGGCGGAAGAGGAAGGCATTGCTCAGAAGCTTCAGGAAGCAGGGTTTGACTGGCGTATGGCAGGCTGCTCGATGTGTCTTGGCATGAACCCGGACCAGCTGGCACCGGGTGAGCGCTGCGCCTCTACCTCCAACCGCAATTTCGAGGGCCGTCAGGGGCGTGGGGGAAGAACCCATCTGCTTTCCCCTGCCATGGCCGCCGCCGCTGCGATAACCGGTCGCCTGACCGATGTGCGTGATCTTTAAGGGACCAGAGCAATGGAAAAGTTCGAGAAACTCACAGGTGTCGCGGCACCGATGCCGCTGGTCAATATCGACACGGATATGATCATCCCCAAGCAGTTCCTGAAGACCATCAAGCGCTCCGGTCTCGGCGCGAACCTCTTTGATGAGATGCGTTTCAATCAGGATGGCTCGGAGATCGAGGACTTTGTTCTCAACAAGCCCGCCTACCGGGATGCGAAGATATTGGTGGCAGGCGACAACTTCGGTTGCGGGTCCAGTCGTGAGCATGCGCCCTGGGCATTGCTCGATTTCGGCATCAAGTGTGTGATCTCTACATCATTCGCCGACATATTCTTCAATAACTGCTTCAAAAACGGTATCTTACCTATTGTTTTGCCACAAGAAGAGGTGGACAAATTGATGGATGACGCGGAACGTGGAGCAAACGCGGTTCTGACCGTGGATCTGGAGAGCCAGACGATCACGGGACCTGATGGAGGAGAAATCTCGTTCGAGGTGGATCCGTTCAAGAAAGACTGCTTGTTGAACGGCCTCGATGACATCGGTTTGACGATGCAGAAAGCCTCTGCCATCGACGCGTTTGAAGGGGAATATGGGGTGAGGGCCCCGTGGGTGTGACTTAAACAGCGCGAACGGCGCGGATCGGCATCGAAGGAGGGGTACGTGTTATCACGGCTCTTGGGCGCATTGGTACGGGCCTTTCTGGTTGTGATCGTGGTCGCAGCTCCGGCCTTTCTGTTGCCCAATGTCAGTGTCGCCAGTCAGGAGATTTCGCTGATTGTCGGCGGCATCGCCGCGTCGTTTACGCTCTTTGAATATGCTTCCACCCATCCCGGTCTGATCGATTTCCGCTTTGCGCCGCCCTACAACCGGGTGCGGTTCATGGCATTTGCCACACAGGTGATCAGTCTGGTCTTTCTGTGTCGCGCGACCGAAGGGGATGATGCCTTTGCGGCAGATGTCCTCAACCTTGCCGATCAGGCGGTTGCGATGATGCAGTTTCCGTTGAGCCCGGTGAACATCGCCGCCGAGATGATCGCTGCGGGCGAAGACGAGTTCTTCATTACCCTGATCAAGCGAGCTGCGGCACTCAGCTTCATCATCACCTTTCTGTCGCTGGCGTTTTTTGCGGTGCTGCTGTGGCTGTTCCGCTGGCCAGTGGGACGGCGGGATTTCAACCTCTGGATCAACCTGCCGACCTTCGAGCCGGGATATGGACGTGATGTGGAGCGGCGGCTTTACCGCGACGGGATGATCAACGTCTTCGTCGGGCTGGCATTCCTCTACCTGTTGCCGGTCCTGATCAGCCGGGCGAGCGGATGGTTCGACCCGTCCGTTCTGATCAATTATCAGCCGCTGGTCTGGGGCGCGACCTTCTGGGCCTTCGTCGCGGGCTCACTGGTCATTCGGGGTGCCGCGATCCTCAAGGTCTCTTGGCTGGTCAAACGCACCCGCAGCCCATGAGGCTGATGCTGGCCCTCGCATGTCTTCTCTGGGCTGCGGTGGCAAGTGCCGAGACGGTGCGGTTTGCAACCTTCAACGTGTCTCTCAACCGGGCGGGTCCGGGTCTTCTGCTGCGCGATATCGAGAAGGGCGAGGACGCCCAGATTGATGCCGTGATCCGGATCATAACCGAGGTCGCGCCCGACGTTCTGCTGCTCAACGAGTTTGATCATGATCTCGACGGTGTAGCTCTTGCGGCCTTCCGCAAGAGGCTGAAAGCGGCGGGACAGGACTATCCTCATGCATTTGCGGGCCCCTCGAATACCGGCCAGCCGTCAGGTTTCGATCTGAATGGGAATGGCAAGCTGAACGAGGCGGCCGATGCGTTCGGTTTCGGGAACTTTCCCGGTCAGTACGGTATGGCGCTTCTGTCAAAATATCCGATCATGGAGGCGGATATCCGCAGCTTTCAGTTCTTCCCGTGGAGCAATCTGCCCGGCGCGCTGTTGCCGATCCGCGCCGATGGCTCGCCCTTTCCGTCGGCTGATGTCTGGCCCGAGATCCGCCTTTCTTCAAAGTCCCACTGGGATGTTCCGGTCGTGATCGGTGATGCTGTCGTGCATGTTCTGGCGTCACATCCGACCCCGCCGGTCTTTGACGGACCCGAAGATATGAACGGACGCCGCAACCATGATGAGATCGTTTTCTGGGCGGCCTATCTCGACGGGTTCTCACCCCTCGATGACCAAAACCGGACAGAACCCTTCGCCGGCGGTCATGCGGTTGTCATGGGTGATCTGAATGCCGACCCAGGGACGGCGACGGCATCCATGACGGGATAGGGGCGCTTCTGACTCATCCTGACCTGGTCGACCCGCAGCCCCGCAGTTCGGGTGCTGTCGAGGCTTCTGGTATCGGGGTTAACACGTCTCACAAGGGCGACCCGGCGATGGATACGGCGGACTGGAACGATACGCGGGGCCCCGGAAACCTTCGGGTCGACTATGTTCTGCCCACAAAAACCCTTGAAATCCAAGGGTCTGGCGTTTTCTGGCCGCGCAAGGACGATCCGCTGGCGGGACTTGTTGCTGCTGGCAAGTCGGGGAGTTCGGACCATCGAATCGTGTGGGTCGATGTCACAAACTCCTCCTTTTGAACAAACTCAGACCATATTTCACAGAGAACTCTGAATCTGCCTCGACGTGACTGAGTCTGTTGGGCCTAGCCTTCCCCCCGAGGGACAGGCAACCGAACAACCCATCTGGTATGGCAAGTTGTGCGCCCGTACCGATTGGGTAGCCCCGGTGCAGCGTTGGGGCGTTAGTGCACCGGGGTTTTAACCTCTCACCCGTTTTCCGGCTTTGCCATGACCAGTGCATTCTGATCGCGCAGACGCAGTTCCCGCTGCGGGAACGGGATCTCGATCCCATGGGTCTTGAGCGCGTTCCAGATCAGAAACAGAACGTCGGATGTGTACTTGTTCTTGCCGTCGTCGATGCCCTCGACCCAGAATTCGACACTGAAATCCACACCGCTGTCGCCGAAGCCGCGAAGTTCGCAATCGGGCGGTTCCGGCTCGCTCAGTACTCCGGGATGCGCCGCGACCGCCTTCTCGACGATGGCCGGGATCAGATTGATGTCGGTCTCGTAGGACACCGAGAACTCCGCCTCATAGCGATTGCCGGAACCTGCGTCCGACCAGTTCACCACCCGTGCGGTGATGAAGTCCTCGTTGGGCACCATGATCCATTTGCCGTCGAAGGTTTCCAGAATGGTCGCCCGCGCCCCCAGCTTGATGATCCGGCCGGCCTCCCCGCCGTCGAGTTCCACGAAATCCCCGACGGTGATCTGACCTTCCAGCAGGAGGATGACACCGGAAATGAAGTTCGAGGCGATCTTCTGCAGGCCAAATCCGAGACCCACGCCAATCGCACCCCCCAGAAGCGCCAGCGCGGAGAGGTCCAGCCCAAGCACATTGATCAGCAGCAGGAATACCGCGCCATAGACCACCATCTCGAAGGTCTTGGCGGCCAGCTCGCGGGTGGGCGGTCGCATTTCCTCCTGCGACCGGATGAAGCCCGTCCCCTGATCGGATGACCAGCGGCCAAGCCAGAAGAGGATCGAACCGACCACCGCTGCCCTGACGAGTGACAACAGGGAGAAACGGATATCGCCAACGCCCACAACCGTCTCGCCCAGCCAGTTCTGGACCGGGTCAAGCAGGCCGACCGCATAAAGCGCGGCCATCGGGATCATCACGTATCTGCCAAAGGTCTTCAGGAACGGATCGTAGAAGATGCGTTGGACGAGAACGCGCACCGCAAGGAAGATGAACAGCCGCTTGCCGAACGCGATGACCGCGCCGGAGCCGAAGATCGACCGGGTGATCTGCTCGCCCGCACCGATGAACGCATAGGCCAGAAGCGGCAGCAAAAGCGGCAGGAACATCAGCGCAAAGCGCCGGGCGCGAGCAAATACGGTCTCGTTTTCGCCGGGGTCGAGCAGTCGTTTCAGAATTGGCGAGAGGTAGCGGGAAACGCCCACGGCAATAAGAAACGCCGCGACCAGAAGGCCAAACTGGGCATAGGCGGCGGGCGATGTTATCCAGTCGAGCGCAATTCTCTGGCCCTGCTCAAGATACCCCTGAACGGTTTCCATCATGACTGAACTGCCCCCTCAGACTGCGTTCGGGATTTTATAGACGCTCATACTTGCGCCGGATAGCCCCGCGCGTCACGCCTTGCCAGCAAAGAGATCGTTGTGGCTTTCCCGCAAGTCCCGGATACGCTGCAACACGCGTCGGATCGGCGGATCGTTGCGGGTCTCGTGATGCATCACCAGCCATTGATCGTGGTTCAGTTCGGGGATCGGTGGGTAGGTCCGTTCCAGCTCTGCAAAGCTGTCTCCGACGAAACAGGGCAGAACGGCTGATCCGAAACCCGCCCGGACCATGTCGAGGACAATCCGGGGCGAGGACGCCTCAAGCAGAATGTCATTGCCATGGGTTTGCCTGACCCAGCGAGCCGAGGCTGTCCGGGTTCGCGGAACGATCCAGCCCCGATCCGCACCGCTTCCATGCGCATAGGTGGCGAACGCCACCTGCCCGATCATCTGACCGGCAAGCCAGGCTTCGGTGGGCCGCTGGTTTCTGATGCCGATATCGGCTTCTCTGCGTGCGATGTCGAGCCGGGCCTCCGTCGCCAGCAGCGATAGCCGGAACGGGTCATCCGGCTTTCTGAGCATGTCGAGATTGCGGGCCAGAAACCAGCTGATCCATGTTCCCGCCGAGAGCCGGACACTGCGGACGGACCCGCGCAGATCGCGCCAGCGCTGGATGTCCAGAACCGACGCCTCGACCTTTTCCGCATGACCCTTGAGGGCACGGCCGTCCTCCGTCAGGTCATAGCCGCGCGCGCGCCGGTGAAAGAGCTGCGTGCCGAGTGCCTCCTCAAGCCCGGCGATCCTCCTTCCCAGGGTGGGCGGGCTGATCCGGGAGGTTGCGGCACCTGCACTCAACCCCCCACCACGCGCGACATGGAGAAAGAGGCTGAGATCATCCCAATTGAAGTTCTTTTCATTCATGAAATGATACTTGCATTTATCGTTGTTTTTGAAAAGTACCGTCTCCGATAGCCTGAGGCGGTACCAAAAGAGGATACTGAAATGATTGACCTGAACGGACAGAGCGTCCCGCGCATTGGAATGGGCTGTTGGGCCATCGGAGGGCCCTTCTTTTCGGGCGATGTGCCGCTGGGCTATGGCAACCACGACCCCGATGAGGCGCGGCGGACCATTGACGCGGCCTATGCCGGTGGCCTGCGGATTTTCGACACCGCCAATGTCTACGGGACCGGGACATCCGAGACGCTCTTGGGTGAGGTTCTGAACGATCGCCCGGATGCCTACATCGCGACCAAGATTGGCAAGATCTTTGACGAGAAGACCCGTCAGATGAACGGCCAGCTGACCGACCCGGCGGACGTCCGGGGCGATGTAGAGGACAGCCTCAGAAGGTTGAAGCGAGATCATATCGACCTGCTGTTTCTGCATGAGAATTCCATGTCGGTGGAAGTGGCCGTCCCTATTTTCGACGCGATGGAGACGCTCTGCGACGAGGGCAAGCTGAGTGCCTATGGCTGGAGCACCGATTTCCCCGACAGCGTTGCCGCCTTTCTGGACCGGTCCCGGTTTCAGGTGGTGCAGCATGCGGCCAACATCTTTCTGGATGCGCCCACGATGTCACAACTGATCGATAAGGCGGGGTTGGTAAGCTTCTGTCGCTCGCCCTTGGGAATGGGCCTTCTGACCGGCAAGTTCTCGAAAGGCAAGCGGATCACCGGGGCCGATATCCGCAACAACACGCTTGAATGGTCGGCCTATTTCGAGAACGGACAGCCGAATGCGGCGTATTCCGAACGACTGGAGGCGATCAGGGATCTCCTGACCATCGGTGGCCGGACTGTTGCGCAGGGTGCGCTGTGCTGGCTGCTCGCAAAGTCGTCTCAGACCGTGCCGATCCCCGGTGCGCGGAGCGTCGAACAGATCGAGGAAAACATGGGAGCGGTGTCCCACGGACCATTGCCCAAGGCCGTCATGGAGGAGATCGAACAGATGATCGACCGCCCGGCTGCGGACGTGCCGCGCGAAAGATAGGGCCGGGCGCTTGACCCTCTTTGAGCAAATGGTTAGCGACTAGGCGACTTTTGCTCAAAGAGGTAACGCCATGACAAACCCATCCATCCTTATCCTGCCGGGCGACGGCATCGGGCCGGAAGTGATGACCGAGGTTCGCAAGGTGATCGGATGGTTTGCCGACAAGCGCGGGCTTGCGTTCGATGTCTCCGAGGACTTGGTCGGCGGGGCCGCCTATGACGCGCACGGGACGCCGCTCCACGACGATACGATGGCAAAGGCACTGGAGGTCGATGCCGTGTTGCTCGGCGCGGTTGGCGGACCGAAATACGACGACCTCGACTTTTCCGTGAAGCCGGAGCGCGGGCTGTTGCGGCTCCGCAAGGAGATGGATCTTTTCTCGAACCTGCGCCCTGCGCAGTGTTTCGATGCGCTGGCCGATTTCTCGTCGCTGAAAAAGGACATCATAGCGGGCCTCGACATCATGATCGTGCGCGAGCTGACCTCGGGTGTCTATTTCGGCGAGCCGCGCGGTATCATGGACGACAATGAGGGCGGGCGCGTCGGTATCAACACCCAGCGCTACACCACCGAGGAGATCCGCCGGGTCGCCCGGTCGGCTTTCGAGTTGGCCAAACGCCGGGGCAACAAGGTCTGCTCGATGGAGAAGGCCAACGTGATGGAAAGCGGTATCCTGTGGCGTGAGGAAGTGCAGTGGGTGCATGACAACGAATACCCCGATGTCGAGCTGAGCCACATGTATGCCGATGCCGGTGCCATGCAGCTTGTCCGCTGGCCAAAGCAGTTCGATGTGATCGTGACCGACAATCTCTTCGGGGATCTGCTGAGTGACTGTGCGGCGATGCTGACAGGTTCGCTTGGCATGCTGCCATCCGCATCGCTTGGTGCGCCGATGGAAAACGGTCGGCCCAAGGCGCTTTACGAGCCGGTGCATGGCTCGGCCCCGGATATCACCGGGCAGGGCAAGGCCAACCCGATCGCATGCATCCTCAGCTTTGCCATGGCGCTGCGCTATTCCTTCGATCAGGGGGACGAGGCGACCCGGCTCGAGACCGCGATTGAAACTGTGCTCGCCGATGGTCACCGCACCGCCGATCTGATCGGCGAGGAGGGCCGCGCGCCGATCTCCACCGCCGAGATGGGGGATGCGATTGTGGCTGCGCTTGAAAACAGCCTCTGACAGACATGCCGGTTCGTGATAGATGTCAGGGCAACGGAAATGTTGCCCGGGCAACGGAGGTCACGTGCAGGTCACCGCAGAACAACTCTCCCGCAGGCTGGAGCATCTGGCCGAACTGGAATCCCATCTGACATTCCGCATCTCCCGGCTGGCCAAGCTGCTGGAAATCCATTCCGCCGCCGAGCTTTCGGGCACCGGCCTGAACCTGACCTGGTACCGTATCCTTTTGGTGCTCAGCATCTTCGAGGAGACGACCGCCGCCGATCTCAGCAGGGTCATGGTGCTGGATCGGGCGCAGATCAGCCGGGCCAGCGGTGACTTGCTGAAACAGGGCTTGCTCAAGGCGAGGCCTGATCCGCGCTCGAAGCTGAAGAAACTGCTGAGCCTCACGCCCGAGGGGCAGGCCGCCCTTGATCGGGTGGTCGACCGCTTCACGGCGCGACAGGAACGGTTGGAGGGGCTGATGAGTGACGAGACGCTCGCGGGCCTTTCATCGGCGATTGATACGCTCTCTGCCTATCTGGCCGACACCCTGCATCATCCCGAGGCGACGCCGGTCACGATGACCGACCGCTAGCTGATCACAATCATGCCGTCGGGCCGGATACTGACCGGGATCGCATCAAGATTGCAGCCCTGGCCAAACCCGTCCACACCCTCGCCCGTATCGACCGAAAACCCTGCCTGATGGTTCGAGCAGCGCAGCACCGCATGATCTGCAGAAAGCACTTGGTCACGCCGGTAATCGAGCGGCAGATACTGGTGCGGGCAGGCATTCACATAGACGCGCAGCTTGCCGTCGACACGGACGAGAAGGACGGAAAAGCCGCTGACCTCAACGCTCAGCGTCCCCGGGTCCGGCACATCGGACACGGCACAGATCACTGCTCCGCGGGACGGTGCCCGCGGATAGCTTTGCCAGGCCTCGCTCACGCCTTGAGGACGCCGCGTTCGATCTGATCAGCCTCGATGGACTCGAAAAGCGCCTTGAAGTTGCCCTCTCCGAACCCGTCATCGCCTTTTCGCTGGATGAACTCGAAGAAGATCGGGCCAATCACGGTTTTGGAGAAGATCTGCAACAGGATGCGCGTTACGCCGCCATCCACGACACCTTCCCCGTCGATCAGGATGCCATGCTTCTTGAGCGCATCGATCGGCTCTGCATGGTCCTTCACGCGGGCCTGCGACATGTCATAATAGGTGGCCGGTGGAGGCGGCATGAACTCGATCCCATGCGCACTGATCTGATCAGTTGAGGCGTAGATATCCTCTGACCCGACTGCGATGTGCTGAATACCCTCGCCCTTGTATTCGCGCAGATACTCCTCGATCTGGCTGTTCTCGTCCGCGCTTTCGTTGATCGGAATGCGGATCTTGCCATCGGGCGAAGTCAGCGCGCGCGAGAAGAGACCGGTCTGCTTGCCCTTGATGTCGAAGAAACGGATTTCACGGAAGTTGAATGCCTTGGCGTAGAAATCGTACCAGGTCGACATGTTGCCCCGGGCGACATTGTGGGTCAGGTGGTCGATATAGTAGAAACCCGCGCCTTTGGGATGCGGATCCGTCTCGCCCAGCCAGTTGAATTCATCCGCGTAGCAGGAACCGTCCTTGCCGTATGTCTCGACGAAATAGAGCAGCGAGCCGCCAATCCCGATCACCGCTGGCACGTCGAGTGTCTTGTCATCGCCGGTGTATTCGGTTGCGCCATAGTCCACCGCGCATTTCAGCGCGTGCTGCGCATCAACCACCCGCCACGCCATTGCGGGTGCACAAGGCCCATGTGCATCTATGAAACGAGAGGCGTGCGAGTTCGGCTGACGGTTCACGATGTAGTTGATGCCGCCCTGCCGGTAGAGCGAGATATCCCTGGTCTTGTGTCGTGCTACTTCTTTATAACCCATGCTCTCGAAAAGCGCTTCAAGCTTGCCCGGTTCGGGATGGGCGAACTCGACGAATTCGAACCCGTCGGTTCCGGCGACATTCTCAGGTGTGATTTTGGCTTTCGGGGCATCATGCGGGAAAGGGCCCATGGATCATCTCCTCAAAAAACGGTGCGGAAGCTGTGCCCCTTCCACACGGAAATCTGAATTGTCCCGGCGCACGGGCGATTTGCCGGGCGCTGGCCCGGCATTCGCCGACGATATACACTCAAATTGATGCGTGCGCAACAATTTGAGTGTCAATGCATTTGATTTCGAGTGCTAGAGGGCCATAAGATTCCGCGCTGCATCCGGTGTCAGTGGCTCGGGCCGATCGCAGGTTGTGGTCATCTCCACAAAGCTGCCCGTCTCACCCGACTTCAGCACTGACATCATGACATCGGTTGCATGAACGGCCAGTTCCAGCGAGCAGCGATGAGGTCGCCCTTCCGAGATTGCAATGGCCATGTCGGCAAGCCCCGCTGTGCGGTAGTTGGCCCGCGGATCGCTGTCGAGCCCCTGATTGGGGATGCCGAAAGGGTGGTCCCATGCAGGTTCCGCCGTGATGGTTCCATCCGGGCCGCTCCGCTCCAAGGTGCCGCCAAAGAAGTTCGGGTCGGGCAGGAAGAGAGAACCTTCGGTGCCATAAAGCTCCATATGCCCGTGCCGGTGTGCCCAGACGTCCCAGCTTGTCGAAAGCGTGATCGTGGCCCCCTGCCCGAACTCCAGAAGGGCGTGGATGTTCGTTGGCGTTTCAACCGGGATCACCTCCCCCCTGCGCGGCTCGGACCGGATTGTACGTGTCGGGAATGCGGATGAAGTCAGTGCACCCACCCGTGTCACCGGTCCGATCAGCTGGATCAGGTTGGTGATGTAGTAGGGTCCGATATCAAGGACCGGTCCCGCGCCCGGTTGAAAGAAGAAGTCGGGGTTTGGATGCCAATGCTCCATCCCGTGCGACATCACATGTGCTGTTCCCGCGACCACCTTGCCGATCTTGCCGTCATCAATCGCGGCGCGGGCCAACTGGTGTACTCCTCCGAGGAATGTATCTGGGGCCGACCCGACCCGCAGCCCGCGCTCGTTCGAAAGTGCTGCAAGCGCTTTTCCCTCCTCAAGGCTCAGAACCAGCGGCTTTTCGGAATAGGCGTGCTTGCCTGCCTCCAGAATGGACCGGGTCACCTCGAAATGAGCGGCCGGGATCGTCAAATTGACCACGATATCAATATCGGCGGCCGCGAGCAGGCCTTCCACGGTCTCCGCGCGAACCTGATATTCCTTCGCGCGTGCGGTCGCGGCTTCCATGTTCAGATCGGCCACTGCGCGTATCTCGATGCCGCGAAAGAGAGGTGCCAGACCGAGATAGCTGGTCGAGATGTTGCCGCATCCGATGATGCCAATTCCAAGCGTTTTCATGCGTATTTCCTTCCGGCCGTCAGCTTCAGGCCAAGATCTTCGATGTGAAGTTGATGGAGCGCTCCGCAAAGCGTCTGTGATCGCTCGGGTTGTCATGCTCCATGATGAGATGAGTGGTGCCAGCCGCCTTCAGGGCCTGCAGCAGGTCTGTCCAGTCCATTACACCCTCGCCAACATCGGCCCAGCCATCCTCGTCCGCGCATTCGCCCTTCGGCGCGATATCCTTGATGTGGGCGGAGGTGATGCGAGCGCCATAGCGTTTTATCCATTCGAGCGGATCATGCCCGGCCACGGCTGCCCATGCCAGATCGAACTCGAACATGATGTCGTCACTTGCCTGCAGGAGAAGGTCCATCGGCAGATCCGACCCGCCCAGATCGGCAAACTCGAAATCATGGTTGTGCCAGCCGAAGGTCAGGCCTGCGTCCTGAACCGGTTTGCCGGCTTCCGCCAGCCGCTTGCCGAGCGCCGCCCAGCCGGCAGCGTCGGTGGGCCGGTCATCGGGCTGAAGGTATGGCACATACACATCCGTCAGGCCGAGCGCCTTGGCGGTTTCAACGACCTTGCCCGGTGCGCTCTCCACCATGTCGAGGCCGAAATGACCGGTATCCATGCTCAGATCGTTTGCATCGAGCGCCGCACGCAACGTATCGACCCCTGACAGATCGTCGAACAGTGCACCATAGCCTTCCACTGCACGATAGCCCAGCCCGCTCAGCATCGCGAACGTGTTCTCCAGCGGCGGGAAGTTACGGGACGAATAGAGCTGATAGGAAAAATCGGTCATGGCACACGCTCCTTGTTGGTGTGATCAGAGAAAGGGGATGATGTGGGAAGGCCATAGGTGGCCGACTGCAGATCGCGGACAATGAACCGGGGCTCGGCCCCGGCTGTCGCGGGCTCAAAGGTCAGTGTGACGGGCTCATCCGGCAATACGAGAACCGCATTGTCCGAAAAGCGCCCCGGCTGATCTGCCTCGACCGATGCAAAGAAGGCAGGTGCTGCGCACCGGAGCATGATCGCCGAGTGATCATGGCGATGAGTGATTTCCGCTGACAGGCCGCTGGCACGAAGATCGTAGGACTTGTATGGCCGTGGCGCGAAGTGATCGCATCTGACGCCGTCAGGACCTGTCCAGCGGTGGTAAAGCATCTCATCGGCACGGAACGCATCATATGCAATGTTGCTGCATTCCTGCGCGGCATCGGTATCGATGTCGGCGTCAACGGTGCTCAAGAGGCGCTGTGTGCCATCCATTGCAAGGACGAAGACCTCGATCGTGCCGGTCTGGCGGTTTGGGCCGTCATTGACGGCCATCACCGCCAGCCGATCCTCCTTTGGAATGACCGTTACCAGCAGGGGTGCGTAGAAATCCTTGGCCATGTGGTGCAGAAGCTTCCAGCCGCCGCGGTAGTCGAGGCTCGACCAACTGCATACCGGCCAGGTGTCATTGAGTTGCCAGAAAAGCGTGCCCATGCAATGCGGCTTCAGGCTGCGCCAATGCGTGACGGCGGTTTTGATGGCGAGCCCTTGCTGCACCTGGCTGAGATAGACGAAGTTCTCGAAATCGACCGGAAAGCGGAAATAGCGGAACATCGTCTCGGCAATCCGTGCATTGCCGCCCGCGTTCTTCTGGTGGCTCTCCATGACCCGGGCGGCGATGTTGAAATCCTCTGGGTCGGCAAAGCTGCGGATGACATCCATCGAGGGGTAGGACTGAAAACCGAATTCCGAGCAGAAGCGGGGCGAGACATCTCGGTAATGGTCAAAATCGCGGCCCTCATGCCAGACCGACCAGAAATGCATGTCTCCCGAACTGTCATCATGCCAGGCATCGCCAAAGGACATCGGCCCGGGTGACGGGCTGGACGGCCACCAGTTGGCGTGCGGGTCGGTTTCCTTCAAAGCGGCCTCGACCGTCCGGTTCAGCCGGTCATAGGCGACCAGATAGCGGTCGCGGTCCTTCACGCTCTCGGGAAACCAGGTGAGCGCGCCGATAAGCTCGTTGTCACCACACCAGAGCGCGAGGCAGGCATGGTGCTGGAGGCGCGCGACGTTTTCGCGAACCTCTGCCCGAACCTCCTCCAGAAACGCATCTGTGGCCGGGTAGAGGTTGCAGGCGAACATGAAGTCCTGCCAGACCAGCAGCCCCATCTCGTCGCAGAGATCGTAGAACCAATCGGTTTCGTACCGGCCGCCGCCCCAGACCCGGATCATGTTCATGTTGGCATCCACGGCGGATTGCAGCAGGTCACGGACGGCCTCTTGTGTGATCCGCCCTGCAAGCGCATCGGCCGGGATCCAGTTGGCACCGCGCGCGAAGATATCCCGGCCCTTCACGCGGAATTTGAAGCCGGTGCCGGCTGCATCGGGCTCGGTCACAAGCGCAATGTCACGTAATCCGACCCGGCGCGTCGTGATCTTGTCGCCAATGCGCAGTGTAAGCGTGTGGAGCGCCTGCGACCCCAGGCCCGCAGGCCACCAGAGATCCGGGTCGCGGATCGTGATCTGTCCCGAGAGCGCGGTATCTCCCACAGGCACCTCGCCGCTGAGGATCTGATCGCAGATGGAAATCTCATAAGGCAGGGTGCCCGGCGCGGGCTTCGCCAGTGAGGCCCGGATGTCGAGCGTCACCGCATCACCGGAATGGTGCTGGTTCACCAGAACTTCTGTGACCGTCACGGCTGACAGAAGCTCCAGCCGCATCTCCCCATAAAGTCCGAACGGGGCCAGCGCGATGTTCCAGTCCCAGCCGAAATCGCATTGCGGCTTGCGCAGCATGTTGCCGTTGGGGATCGGACAATTGCCCTGATGGTAGGGGACGTAGAAGGGCTGCGCGTCCTGCTCTGCCTGCGCGGCCTTCGGGGCAGACGGGAAACGGATCTCAAAGGTGTTCTCGCCGGTGACAAGGACCTCGGAAATATCGATCCGGTAGCTGCGAAAAGCGTTGTGAGCCTCCAGCACCATCTGTCCGTTCACGCGAACCTCGGCCACGGTATCGAGCCCTGACAGGAGCAGGGACAGGTCGGTCCGGTTCAGCGTCACCTTTCTGTTCACGGTCCAGTCCCGCTCTGCAATCCAGCGCAGATCGTATTCGTTCTGACCGAAATAGGGGTCGCCGATCAGCCCCGCCGTTTGCAATCCGGTGATGATATCGCCGGGCAGGGAAATCTCGGCCTGATGTTCCGCACTGTCATCCGACAGGTGCCACAGACCGGCAAGATCGAGTGAGGTCATGGGCTATATCCGTGCCTCGGTGGTCTGGTCGAAAAGCGAGGCCGCAGCCGGATCGAACCCGATTGTCAGCCGGTCGCCCGCCCGCACCTTGGCGGTTCCGTCCATGCGGAACCGGAAGGGCTGGCCCGCGAAACTGGCCCAGACCAGCGTGTCCGAGCCCATCGGCTCAACGATCTCGACCTCGATCCCGGTTGAAAACGGCAACGCACTCGCGGCGTCTCCGGTCGTGACATGCTCGGGCCGTATGCCGATCCAGGCTTGCGTGGCTGCGACCGGTGGCGCGGTCATCTCGTATCCGGTCGTGGGAATGTCATGGCCTTCAACCTGCATCACGCCATCGCTCAAGGTGCCGGGGATGAAGGTCATCGAGGGAGAGCCGATGAAGTCGGCCACATACTTGTTCTGCGGACGGTTGTAGATCTCTTCAGGTGTGCCGAGTTGCTGGATCGCGCCACCTTTCATGATCGCGATCCGGTCGGCGAGCGTCATCGCCTCGATCTGGTCATGGGTCACGTAGATCATGGTGTTTTTCAACTGCTGATGCAGGCGCTTGATCTCGACCCGCAGATCGGCGCGCAGTTTGGCGTCAAGGTTGGAGAGCGGCTCATCAAAGAGGAACACATCCACATCGCGCACCAAGGCCCGTCCGATGGCGACCCGTTGCCGTTGCCCGCCCGAGAGCGCCGCCGGTTTGCGTTTCAACAGCGGTTCGATCTGGAGCACTTCGGCGGCCCGGGCCACACGTGCCTCGATCTCAGCCTTGGGCATGCGCGCGTTTTTCAGGCCGAAGGACAGGTTCCCCTCGACCGTCATCTGCGGATAGAGCGCGTAGGACTGGAACACCATACCGATGCCGCGATCGGATGGCTCTTCCCAGGTCACATTGCGGTCATTGATGAAAATCTGCCCGCCGCTGACATCGAGAAGCCCCGCAATGCAGTTCAGAAGCGTGGACTTGCCACAGCCCGAAGAGCCCAGCAGCACCAGAAACTCACCTTGTGCGATCTCAAGATCGAGGCCCTTGAGCACCCTGACCGCGCCAAAACTCAGATCGAGCGATTTGATCGCCACGGATGGTTTGCCGTTTTCCATACCGCTCACCCCTTCACCGCGCCGGCTGCGATGCCGCGCACAAACAGTTTCCCGGACACGAAATAGATGACCAGCGGCACCAGCCCGGTCAGCAGGGTCGCGGCCATGTTGACGTTGTATTCCTTCACGCCCTGCACCGAATTGACGATGTTGTTGAGCTGGACGGTCATCGGATAATGCTCGGGCCGGGTGTAGATCACCCCGAACAGGAAATCGTTCCAGATGCCGGTCACCTGCAGGATCATCGCGACCACGAAGATCGGCAGCGACATCGGCACCATGATGCGGAAATAGATGCCCCAGAAGCCTGCGCCATCGACCCGTGCCGCCTTGAACAACTCCTCCGGCAGGGAGGTGAAATAGTTGCGGAAGAGCAGCGTCAGGATCGGCATGCCGAAGATCGTGTGGACCAGCACCAGCCCCCAGAGCGAGCCGAACAGCCCCATCTCGCGCAGTATGATCACAATCGGGTAGAGCATCACCTGATAGGGGATGAAGGCGCCGAAAATCAGGATGGTGAAGAACACCTCCGAGCCCTTGAATTTCCAGTTCGCCAGCGCATAGCCGTTCACACTCGCCACTGCGATGGAGAGGATCACCGAAGGGATGAGGATCTGGACGGAGTTGAAGAAGCCCCGGCTCAGCCCCTCGCAGTTGAGACCGGTGCAGGCCTCTGCCCAGGCCTTGACCCAAGGCTCGAATGTCACCTCGACGGGCGGGGCGAAGATATTGCCCGCCCGGATCTCAGGCATCCCCTTAAGTGACGTCACGATCATCACATAGAGCGGCAGCAGATAGTAGATCGCGATCAGCAGAAGCGTGCCGTAAAGCATGATTGTGCGCGGCGCAAAGCGGGTGCTGGGCTTGGGTCCGTGCGGCCCGACAAGAACCTCAGTCATGCTTCTTGCCCCCGAATTCGAGATAGGCCCAGGGGATCAGGATCACCAGAACGGTCACCAGCATCATGGTCGAGGCGGCGAAGCCCTGACCGAGGTTCTGGTTCTTGAACATGGAATCGATGACGTATTTCGCAGGCACCTCCGAGGCGAGGCCCGGCCCGCCATTGGTCTGGGCCACCACCAGGTCATAGACCTTGATGATGCCGCTTGCGATCAGCACCAGCGCGGTCACGAAGACGGGCCGCATCATCGGGATGATGATGACGACATAGGTTTTCCATTTCGGGATGCCATCGACGCGGGCGGCTTTCCAGATATCCTCGTCAATGCCCCGCAGGCCTGCCAGCATGATCACCATGATAAGCCCGGTGCCCTGCCAGAGGGCGGCTATCAGGATGCCGTAAATCACGATCTCCGAGTTGTAGAGCGGATCGAAGGTGAAACCCTCCCAGCCGAGCGAGCGGATGATCTTCTGCAGGCCGAACTCGGGGTTCAGGATCCATTGCCAGGCGAGGCCGGTGACGATGAAGGACAGCGCAAACGGATAAAGCAGGATGGTGCGAAACGTATTCTCGAACCGGATTTTCTGGTCCAGCAGGGCGGCCAGTGTGAACCCGATCACCAGTGTCAGGACCAGCGAACAGGCGCCGTAGATCGCAAGGTTCTCGATCGAGATCAGCCAGCGGCGAGTGTCCCAGAGCCGCTCGTACTGATCGAGGCCGACGAAATCGAGCTTGGGCAGCAGGCGCGACTTGGTGAAGGAATGCACAACCGTCCAGATCGTGCAGCCGACAAAGATCACCAGTGCCGTGGCTACCATGGGCAGGGCGGCGATCTTGGCATTGATGTTGCGAAACAGGCGAACGGGACGGCGAGCGTTGGCCATTTGCGATCCTCAAGCGAGATTTCGTCGGCCCGCACCCACCAATACACGGTGAGAAGCGGGCCGACCTGGGGGCAAAGGGTCGTCAGTCGGCGCTGGCAATGATATCGGCGTAGCGGCTATGGGCGTCAGCTGCTGTCACGTTGGTATCGTTCCAGAACTCGACCATCAGATCCTCGATCTGTCCTTGCGTGTCAGGCGACAGAACCTGGTTCCCGTCGGGAAGAATTGCGCCGGTGGCCAGAATATCCAGCCCCTTGCGCATGCAGTCATTGGCTGCCGCCAGATCGACATCGCCGCGCACCGGCAGCGAGCCTTTCTTGAGGTTGAAGGCCACCTGTACCTCTTTGCTGATCATCAGCGAGGCGAGCGCTTTCTGGGCTGCTGTGATCTCGGGATCGTCATTGACCGGGAAGTAGAAGGCATCGCCGCCTGTGGAGATGATCTCGTTCACACCCAGACCTGGCAGGCAGGAGTAGTCCTCGCCCGCGACCTGCTCGGCAATCTGGAATTCGCCCTGTGCCCAGTCGCCCATGATCTGGCCGCCGGCCTGTCCGGTGATCACCAGATTGGTTGCCTGGTTCCAGTCCTGAACCGTGGACTTGGCGGTGAAGGCGCGGGCCTGTGCGGCAGCCTCGAAAATCGCCAGCATCTCGTCGCTGCGCACGGCTTCCTCGTCTTTCTCGACATTGACCTTGGTCCAGAGGTCGATACCGCCGAGCGCAATTGCCATGACGCCGAACGCGCCGTTCGACTGCCAGGATTGCTGGCCCATGGCGAGCGGGATTTTTCCGGCAGCCTCCAGCGCAGGTGCTGCTGCCACGAACTCGGTCCAGTTGGTCGGCACGTCCACGCCCGCATCCTTGTAGGCGTCATGGGAAAGCCAGAGCCACTGCCACGAATGGATGTTCACCGGCACGCAGTAAATCTTACCGTCCAGCGTGCAACTGTCGATCAGCGAGGTCGGATTGACGATATCGGTCCAGCCCTCGGCCTCGGCAATATCCGTGAGGTCCAGCATCAGACCAGCCTCGACAAGCTCTTCCGCCTGACGTCCGTGGTTGAGCTGCGTGGCGCCCATCGGATCGCCGCCGAGAATGCGGCTGATGATGATCGGGCGCGCGGTGCCGCCAGAGCCAGCAATGGCGCCATCGACCCAGGTGTGTTCGGTTGCATTGAATGCGTTGGCAAACTCGGCCACGGCTGCAGCCTCGCCACCGGATGTCCACCAGTGGGTAACCTCCAGCTCGGCCGAGTAGCCATGCGTGGCGGTCAGGATTGCGGCGGCACCTATCAGATTCTTGTTCAGCCTCACGATTCAACCTCCCGTTTCTAAATCGTTATAGATATTCCTATATCGTTTTAGATTTCTCTTGCAAGAAGTTTGAGAAAAGCGTTTGGATGGATGAAAACAAGAGATCCTCTGGCGGTTTGATGTTTCTCGACCGTTCCGGAAGGGTGCCGCCGATCGCAGAACTGAGCCAAAACGAAAGAATCACGGCATCGTGTCGAATACCAAAAAGACAGTGTTACCGCGCTCGGAAAAGCCGACGCTGAAGACCATCTCGCAACTGAGCGGGCTGGCTGTACCGACGGTTTCGCGTGCCCTCAACGATGCGCCCGACATCGGTCAGGCCACTAAGGAGAAGGTGCGCAGGATCGCGGACGAGATCGGCTATGTGCCGAACCGCGCGGGTGTGCGTCTCAGAACCGGGCGGACGAATGTGATCTCGCTGGTGCTCTCGACCGAACACGACATGATGAACCACACCGCGCGACTTATCTCGTCCATTGCCGGGGCGCTGCAGGACACGCCGTTCCATATGATCGTGACGCCTTACTTCCCATCCGAGGACCCGATGCGCCCTGTGCGTCATATCGTGGAAACCGGTCTGGCGGACGCGATCATCTTGAACCAGATCCAGCCCGATGATCCACGTATCGCATATATGCTGGAACGGAATTTTCCCTTTGCGTCCCACGGGCGGACCAACAATTGCGAGAATTATCCCTATTACGACTATGACAATCGGATGTTCGGGCGGATTTCGGGTCACAAGCTGCATCGTCGCGGGCGTCGAACCATCGCCATGATCGCCCCGCCGCGGCAGCACAACTATGGCATTCACATGATAGAGGGGCTGACCGAAGCAACGTCCCTGCATGGAATGTCGCTTGATATTGTCGAGGCGTTGACCAGCGACAGTGCGAGTGCCGAGATCAGCGCCTATGTCACCGACCTGCTGCGCGAACGGCCCGAGATTGACGGCATCGTCACATCCTCTGCGTCTGCGGCAATGGCGAGCGTGGCAGGGCTGGAGGCGGTCGGACGCGAGGTTGGCACATCCATCGACGTCTTCGCCAAGGAGGCGATCCCGTTCCTGAAACTCTTTCGCGCGGACATTCAGACCGTGGCGGAAGACGTCCGCAAAGCTGGTCAGTTTCTGGCGCAAGCTGCCATTCAGGCCGTGCGCCAGCCCGAGCTGCCGCCGATGCAGGGGCTCGATATCCCCGAGGACACCGTCTAGGCGGGATTTCCGCTTTCCAAGCCTTTCAGAATCGCCTAAAGCACGGGCCTCACGCGGCGCTTACACCCTTGGAGGATCGCCGCCCTTAAAACTTAGGAGATAAGACCATGGCAGAGAGCCCAGAGCTTCTGGCCACGGCGCGCGCAGGAACAGGCAAGGGGGCCGCCCGCGCAGCACGTCGTGAAGGACTTGTACCCGGTGTCGTCTACGGTGGTGGCGATGATCCGGTTGCAATCAATGTGAAATTCAACGAGCTGTTCAAGATGCTGAAGGCGGGCAAGTTCCTGTCCACGCTTCTGAACCTCAAGATTGACGGGAACGACACCCGCGTGATCTGCCGGAACGTGCAGCGCGACGTGGTCAAGGACCTTCCGACACATGTCGATTTTCTGCGCCTGAGCCAGAAATCGCGGATCAACCTCTACATCCCGGTTGTTTTCGAGAACGAAGACATCTGCCCGGGTCTGAAAAAGGGCGGCACGCTGACAGTTGTCCGGCCTGAGGTCGAACTGAAAGTGACCGCAAGCGATATCCCCGAGCAGTTGGTTGTCGATCTGGCCGAGGCCGAGATGGGTGACACGATCACGATCTCCGCGATCGAGCTGCCCAAAGGCACGCGCCCGATGATCACGGACCGCGACTTCGTGATCGCCAACATTCAGCAGCCGCGCGGTCTGGCCGCCGGTGATGAGGATGAGGCAGCCGAGGGCGAAGAGGCCGTTGAGGCAACCGAGGACGAAGCAGAGGCAACCGAGGAGTAATTTCTCCTTCCTGCCTTTTGTGATACGACAGACGCGCCGCGGGTCTGACCCGTCGGCGCGTCTTGCATTCTAGGGAGCCTTGGATCAGTGAAACTCTTCGTGGGCCTCGGCAATCCGGGGACGAAATACGCGAACAATCGTCACAATATCGGGTTCATGGCGCTCCGGGCCATTGCGGGGGCGCATGCCTTCGGGCCTTGGCGTGCCAAGTTTCAGGGTCAGATCTCCGAAGGCCGTCTTGGATCACAGAAGGTTGTGCTTCTGCTCCCCGAGACCTTCATGAACCGCTCCGGCCAGTCGGTCGGCGAGGCGATGCGCTTCTTCAAGCTGGAGCCTGGGGATGTGGTCGTGTTCCATGACGAGCTTGACCTTGCTGCCGGGAAGGTGCGGGTCAAGAACTCCGGCGGGCATGCGGGGCACAATGGCCTGCGCTCGATCCATCAGCACATCTCGCCCGATTACCAGCGCGTCCGGCTCGGGATCGGCCATCCCGGCGACAAGCGGCTGGTTTCCAACTATGTGCTGGGCGATTTCGCGAAGGCGGATCAAGGGTGGCTGGACGACCTTCTGACAGGCGTGGCGGAAGGGGCGCCGCATCTGGCCGATGGGGATGCCGGTCGGTTCATGAATGCGGTCGCCTTACGGGTTGCTCCGCCCCGTCCGTCCACCGGGGCCGCGCGCCCCAAGGTCGAGTCCCAGACCGATCAGCCCGCGGCGGAGCCGGAAGCTGCGCCGAAATCACCTCTGCAGCGCCTTCTGGACAAGTTCGGATGATGTTGTGCGAGGCGCTTGAGAGCCAGGCACGGGGTTGTGCCCGGCTGGGCTCCCCGTTCATGGAGCGGTTGTTGAACCTCTTTGCCGCGCGGCTGGATGACCAGACGCAGGTGGGCAGGCGGATGCATGGCTGGGGCGGGGATATCACGGCGACCGGCCATGCAATCGGCTTGCGGCTTGCGGGGACCCTGCATCGGATGGCGCTGAGCGAACCTCAAGGCCCGTTGGCGCGGGTGTTCTCGAAAGGGCATGGTGATCTGGAGGACGACGCCCTTTGGGACATCCTTCGGACGGCCCTTGAAACCAGAGAAGACGAAATTCTCGAGGGTCTGGCTTCTCCCCCGCAAACCAACGAGATACGGCGATGCTCTGCTCTTGCGCCGGGGTTTCTGGCCGTCGTCAAGCGGTTTGGCCTGCCTCTGCGGCTCAGCGAACTTGGTGCGAGCGCGGGGCTCAACCTGCTTTGGGACCTTTACAGCTATGAACTGGACGGTGTCGTCATGGGTAGGGAGAACAGTCCTGTCCATCTGACCCCGGACTGGCGCGGAGCGCTGCCGGATACTGCCAAGGCGCAGGTTATCGAGAGGCAGGGCTGTGATCTGAACCCGCTCGATATCGAGCGGACCGAAGACCAGTTGCGCCTCAAGTCATATGCATGGGCAGATCAGCCCGACCGCCTGGCGCGCCTTGACGCTGCGTTCGAGATTGTGCGGAAGACGTCCTTCCAACTCGACAAGGCCAATGCGGTGGACTGGTTGGAGAACCGCCTGCGGGACCGCCGGAGCGGCACCTGCCATGTCGTCTTCCATTCGATCGCCTGGCAGTATTTCACGCCCGATGACCAGGCTCGCGGGCGGACGGCTCTGGAGGAGGCCGGGGAAAAGGCGACCGAGGACGCGCCGCTCGCGTGGCTCAGGATGGAGGCCGACGACATTGATCACGGGGCCGGGCTTTGCCTGACAACCTGGCCTGACGGGCACACACATGATCTCGCGCGCGTTGATTTTCACGGCCGCTGGGTCGAGTGGCACGGGTTGGATTGAAAGTCAGCTATTCAGCGTGAGCCAGAACTCTGCCCCCTTGCTCGGCGCGGAGTTCACGCCTGCTTCACCATCATGCTGATTTGCGACCTTCGCGACGATTGCCAGACCGGCGCCGGTGCCTTCGCTGTCGTTGTCGACCCGCGAGAACAGCTTGAAAATCCGTTCATGATATCTGGGATCGATGCCGGGCCCGTTATCCGAGACTGTGATCCGCGCCTCATTATCTTCCTGCCGCGCATTGACGTCTATGGTCATGCCGGGTTCGGGGCAGCCGTATTTCAACGCGTTTTCGACAAGATTGAGAACAGCCTGGCGAACCTTGACCTCGTCGGCCTTGAGGGTGGCGGCAGGGGTGCTGAGTGTGAGCGTGACTTCTTTCTGTTTCAGCTGACCTTCCAGCACCTCCGCCACGTCCTGGAAGAGCGGATCAAAGTTGAACCACTGCGGTTGCGCCTTGGTCCGATCGGTGGTCGAGAATTCCAGCGTGTCTTCGATCAACTCGCTCATCACCCGTGTTCCGCTCTCCACCCGCTCGATATCGTTGAGCATGGCGTCCTTTGCATCGGTTTTCAGGTGGTGCCGCAGCAGTCCCACAAATCCCTGCACGGTGACCAGCGGGCTTTTAAGGTCGTGGGACACGATATGCAGAAGATTGTGCATCTCCGAGTTCAGTTGTGCCAGCCTTGTGTTGGAGGCCTGGAGGCGCTTCTCCGACTCCCGGTTGCTCTGGGTGCTGATCGCGAGTGCCAGCGTGGTACAGGACATGAAGACCAGCCCAAGCCTGACGCCCATGATCTGCTCCGTCGAAAGTTCGGAACTGATGGATGTTGTGACCGGTGCCAGAAGCGTGGCCAGATCTTCGGTCGACAGGGAAATGTTGAAGATGCTGGTGGCAAAGATCCCGAAGCGAAAGGCAATCCAGACTATCAGCGGAATGAAAAAGATGATCGACAGATCGGCCAGAAAGGTAACCCTCAACTCATAGAGGGTAAGGAAAACCAACAAAAGGCCTGCCGTTTCAAGGGCGCGAAGCCGGGTCAGAGGCTCGCTGTTGAACAACTGGAAACTGAGCACGGCGGGCAGGAACAGGAACATGCCCACGCTGTCCGACAGCCACCAGACAGGTAGAATGACCCAGAAGCTCGACTGGAACATCTCCTGGGTGACCATAGCGCCGAATGTCGCGGTGATGCCGGTCCCTACAAATGCCGTCAAAAGCATGATTCCGATCCAGTGGGCGATGGACGCAAAGTCAATTCCGGACCGGAACACCCTTCGGATCAGATAATAGGACACCCCGACCTCGATCATGTTCACCAGCATCAGGGTGGCAGAGACGGTCATGCCGTCGCCGAGAAGCAGGTTCCCTGTCATGGCTGCCAGAGCGCAGAGCGCGAAGGTCATCGGGACATTGAGGTTGCTCAGCCGGATGAGGCAGCCGAGCATGATTGCATTGGGCGGCCAGAAGGAGGAGAAACCGGAGCCCTCTCGCGCTATCCAGACCGCCATGTAGCTGGTAACAAGATAGGCGATTGCCAAAAGCAACTCGGCCTTCGGAAACTCGCGATTCAACGTCATGACCGACGTCTTAGTCGGGCGATACATTCATGACACCCCAATAGAGATTGAGGTGATCGACCATCTCCGCGAACCGGCCGAAATCCACCGGTTTCGTCAGGTAGGAGTTGGCATAGAGCTCATAAGCTCTGGTGAGATCTGTCGGCGACGAGGATGTGGTCAGCACGACGACGGGGATTGCCTTGTATTCTGGGTCCGATTTGACGAGTTCAAGAAACTCAAGCCCGCTCATCCCCGGCAGGTTCAGATCGAGCAGGATGACATGCGGACGTTCCGCATCCTCATAACCGGCTTCCTGCCTGAGAAACTTGATGGCAAGATCCGCCGAGGGCACGTGGCTGATTTTGTTCGTGAACCTGTTTGCTTCGAACGTTTGTTCCAACAACTCCGCATGGGCGTCGTTGTCCTCGATAAGCAGAAAATGCACCAGTTCCATGGAAAAGACCGTTTTATGGTAAAAGACGGCTTCAGGTTAATTTACCCAGACGGTTTCGACCACTGTTTTTCGTGTATTAGTTGAAACAAAAGCAGCCTGTTCGCTTAATCCTTCCTGAAGAATTTCTTCTCGCGAGGTTTTCCGTCCCAGCCCGGTTTGCCACGCGGCTTGTCACCGAAAGGTTTGCCGCCGCCATCGCGGTCGCCCTTGTAGGGACGTGAGCCGCCCGAGCGTCCGTCATCCTCGCGGTGTTCCCACTTCTTCAGAAGTACCGATTGGAAGCTGTCCCGACCGATCTCGCCTTCATGACACCAGACGGTCTGGATGTTTTCGCCATCAACGGCTTCCACAGCCATCCGCATGGAGCCCGAGTTCAGAACGACGATATCACCAACTTTGTAAGTTGCCATGGATGCACCTTTGATCGAAAGAGCAGCCCCAGGAGGCTGTAAGCCGCTTTATTGCGCTTTATTGTTTTGGACGTCCAGCGGATTCGTGAGCTTCCGGTTCAGGTGTGAAACGTGGTGCATCCCTGTCCCTGATGGACGTGGCGGCCGTTCTTTGTCGAGATACGTCATGCGAGGGTGGATCAAGCATCACAGACCCGGGATTCGGTTTGCGGTCGAGGCGCGCTCGCCTCAGCTTCGCCAACGGTCGCGGGGCACTGCTGTTCGAGCACGATCCCCGCTTCATGCTAACTTCGGGCCTTTGGTGCGCCATCACTGACCAGACGCATCCCCAGATGGGCAGGTGGTGTGCCAACAGCGCAACCACCACGTGCCGGATCGCGAACAAGGAGCGGGACAGCGGCAATATGTTCGCCACCCACAAAGAATGCAGGGCAGTGGTCGCGCGTGATCTCACTCTTTGCAGAGCCGGAATAGCAGTCCATTGTCCATTCCCAGACGCTGCCATTGAGATCGACAATACCTTGAGATGTGGTGTCGAACGATCCCCGTGCACGCAGCGCACGTTTGGTCTGCGGCTCCATCAGATAGGCCGATGCCCAGGTCAAGTCAGGATCGGTGAAGATCGGATCGGGTTTTTCCGGCAGCACTTCGGCGGCCATGTATTCCCACTCCATCAGGGTGGGAAGACGAAATGTGACGTCTGCACCCTCGTTGATCCAGTCAAGGTATTCGGACACATCCACGTAGGACAGGCCTGTGGCGGGCATTTCGCTCTCGGCGTGGTTGCCCGGGACCCGCAATGCGAGGGTGCAGGCACCGGCATCATGGCAGGTGTTCCATTCGGCAATGCTGACTTCGTATTTCATGACGTAGAGCAGCGTCCCGTCGGGCATCGGAACCGGCTGTTCGGCCATTTCAGGTGCATGGCCGTGTCCGGGACCACCCATCTGCTGTGTGGCCCCGATAAAGGCGGCCACCGCCAACACGGCACAGATAGCGATAACGCCTCTTGCGGTGTTGACGATGGCGGGCTTCATTTTTCGGATCTCCGATCAGGTTTCGAAGACGCGCGGAGCGACAACCTGCTCCATGAGGCTGTTGTTCCAGCTGCCTTCCACAACGAAATGTGCGGCAGCGCCCAGCAAGGTGGCCTCGATCAGATTGTGATTTACATATGCGTAAACGCCCGGCTGCTCGAAGGTATACATCGCTGCCATCGCGGTGCCGCCACGCACGAACCAGGTTTCCAGACCTGTCAGTGGCGGATCGCTGAACGAGGTTTCCCACACATAGTTGCCGTGCCCGCCAATCAGGTGAGGTCGGCTGTCGCGGTTAGCCTGATTGTGGATCATCAGGACAGTTTCCCCCACCTTGGCCTGCAGCGCGTTTTCACCGGTCAGCGCGCCGACCGCACCGTTGAAGACACAATGCGTCGGGGTCAGTGTACGCATTGCTTCAAGGCTGTCTGCGTAGTCATCACCGGCGGCCTCGTATGTGAGAAACTCACCGGAGGCGTCCTTGGGCAGATAATAATCCTGCTCACCGATATAGGCGATGCTGTCATAGCGCAGCGGGTTTCCGTCGGCGTCTTTCAGGCCATCGCGGGGGAGCACCATGACCGCCCCGTTCATGCCGTGAGTGACGTGATACGGTATCATCGCGCCACCGGGGGCACAGTGGTAGGTGAAACAACCCGGCTTGGTGGCTTTCCAGCGCAAGACAGTTTCCTCGCCGGGGAAGATGTGGGTCAGACCACCGCCACCCAACGCACCGGTGGATGCGTGAAAGTCGATGTTGTGTTCCATCTGGCTGTCGAGGGGATTGCGCAGGGTGAGTTCCACCATGTCGCCTTCGTGGCAGATGATCAGCGGGCCCGGAACCGAGCCGTTATAGGTCAGCGCCCAGACGCTTGCGCCTGTGTCTTCGTCAACCACCATCAGACGTTCGGTCGTTTCCATGGTAATTTCGATGATCTTCGGCCCGCCTGTGGCGACCTGCTCGTGTTCAGGTGCAAAGGGCGGCGCGACGAGTTCCTGCTTGACGCGCGTGTACCCGGACAGGTCAGCGGGTTCGGCTTCCACCTGTGCCTGAGCCTCTGCCTTGATAAAGCGGGCGGCGGGCGGTTGGATGCGGGGTATCGCGCTGCGGCGCTGGTTTGCAAATGCGGCAGTTCCGCTCATCGCGGCAGCGCCGGCAAGGACGGACCCGCGCAGGACATTGCGGCGGCTGGTTTGTGTCAGTCCAGGATTGATGAACTTGGTCATTCGTTCCTCCATGTGATCGGGGTTGGTACGAAAGCGTCGGCTGTCTTCACCGAGCTTTGGTCAGAAGCGGGCAAGCTGCGCTTCAAAGCGTTCCTTGGCTTTGCGTGGCAGGCGGCCTTCCAGGAAATCCTCGGGCGCTTCCACATCACCGACGGCGATGGTCATCACCATCCCCATGGCAAAGTGAGGCTTGCAGATAACGCCATAGACGCCCTCGATATCGAGAGTGACCTCGATTTCCTCATTGTTGCGACCCTTGAAGGCCTCCGCTCCCTCCGGCAGCATGCCATCCCCGGTTTCGGCGTTATCGCCGCGATCGGTTGCGACGAAGCGGATCGTGTCGCCCGGGGCCACACGTACGAATGCAGGCTCAAAGACCATCCGTTCGCCGTCAGGGCCCTTGTTGAGCATCTGAATTTCGACTGTTTCAGCAAGGGCGACGCTGCCCATCAGGGCAAAGATCGCCATACCTGCTGCGAGTTTGCGGATCATCGGCTTTCCTTTCGGTTATCTGCATGTCCTGGTTGCAATCTTAAGGAATGCCCGCGCAGCCGACGTTGTGCTGGAGCAAAGAACGCGACGAAACCGGCGCATTCATCTTTTGAAAGTTCCCGCGATGTATGGCAGCGTTTTCCGGATGGACGCAGCACCCGCACGCACCGCCTTTCCAAGGCTTGACGAAAGCTTGCTCTCGCGCCTGCCCCCCTTTTCCAAGCTCGACAGACGGCAGATCCGCACCATCCTCGATCAGGCGACGTCGCGGCGGTATGAAAGCGGCGTTTCAATCTTTGACGAAGGCGCACCTGCAGAGCGGTTTTACATGTTGCTGGACGGGTATGTGCGCGTGGTGCGCATCACGCCGACAGGCGAACAGGTTACCGCTCTGCACATCCCCGCAGGCCAGTTGCTGGGGATCGCGCGGGCGATCGGGAAGACGGTCTATCCCGCAACGGCGATAGCGGCGACAGAGTCCATCGCATTGAGCTGGCCGATGCATCTCTGGGATCGCTTCGTCGCTGACTATGACGGATTTGCCACCGGGACCTACAAGACGATCGGGGATCGTATGGGTGAAATGAATACGCGCATTGTGGAGATGGCCACCCAACAGGTCGAACAGCGTGTGGCGAACGCGCTTTTGCGCCTGATCAATCAAACCGGGCGCAAGGTCGCAAACGGGATCGAGATCGACTTTCCGATCACCCGTCAGGATCTGTCCGAGTTGACAGCCACCACCCTGCACACCGTCAGCAGGTTGCTCAGCGCCTGGGAAAGACAGGGCCTCGTGCAAAGCAGTCGCAAGCGGATCGTGGTATGTGATCCGCACGCCCTGATGGTCCTAGCTCAGGCCTAGACAGCGACGGCGGCCATCAGTTCCGCCATGAACATGTCCAGGTCGAGATGATATTCCGCAGAGGCATCAACGATTGTGTGGAACGGGCTGACCACACAGCCGACGCATAACATCCTGTGACGCAGGAACACCGGAATTGTCTGCGGCCAGTATCTCATCAGGTCGGCCAACGGCAAATCGGGATCGTCGGGCTTCAAGGCACGCATGTCCGCCTCCTCTCAGCCATCAGGTTAGCCACGCAAACGCGCAGAACGTTGCGCTAGCACAACTTGTTTGAGCTTCGAGCGCGTTAAAAAACGGCCATCCCGCATTCAAGGAGGCCGTAACATGGCTGAATTTCTGACCAAATCACGGGCGCGAAACATCTTCTATGGGGGATCGGTCTTCTTTGTCGTGATCTTCGCGGGGATGACCTTCCATTCACACAGATATGTCGTCCGGACGTCGACGGCCGGAATGCCGCTCAGCGAAGCGGTCATACACGGCAAGCATGTCTGGGAACGTAACTCTTGCATCAACTGCCACACGCTGCACGGGGAAGGTGCATACTTCGCGCCCGAGGTTGGCAACGTGATGACCCGTTGGGGTGTGCTGGACAACCCGGAGGATGCCTTCGAGACGCTCAAGGCCTGGATCGAGGCACAACCCAGCGGCATCGAGGGCCGCCGACAAATGCCGGGATATGACCTGACCGATGAAGACATCCGAGGCCTCGCAGAATTTCTGCGGTGGGCAGATCAGACCGACACCCAGGGCTGGCCGCCCAATGATGCGGGATAAGGAGCGCAGATCATGAAATATCAATCACAGAAAGTGGCTTACTGGTACTTCCTTGCGGCAATGGCGTTGTTCGGCATTCAGGTTCTGGGCGGACTCCTCGCCGGGTGGGTCTATGTCTCGCCCAATTTCCTGTCTGAACTCCTGCCGTTCAACGTTATCCGGATGATCCACACCAACGCACTTATCGTTTGGTTGTTGCTGGGCTTTTTCGGGGCGGCCTACTTCTTGATCCCCGAGGAATCCGAGCGTGAGATATGGTCGCCGAAACTGGCCTATATCCAGCTGGTCATGCTGCTGGTCGGGACGCTCGGCGCTGTGGGTTCCTATCTTGTCGGGATCCATGGCGGGCGCGAATTTCTGGAGCAACCCCTCTGGGTGAAATTCGGCATTCTGGTGGCGGCTCTGATCTTCCTGCTGAACATTTCGATGACGGTGCTGGCGGGCAAGAAAACAGCGATCACCAATGTGTTGCTGATGGGGCTCTGGCTTTTGTCATTGTTGTGGGTGTTTGCATTCATCAACCCGAGCAACCTGTCACTGGACAAGATGTACTGGTGGTTTGTCGTCCATCTCTGGGTCGAGGCAACATGGGAACTGGTAATGGCTGCAGTCCTTGCCTTCCTGCTGTTCAAGCTGACGGGGGTGGACCGCGAGGTGGTCGAAAAGTGGCTCTATATCATCGTGGCCACGGCGCTTTTCAGCGGAATTCTGGGCACCGGGCACCACTTCTACTGGATCGGCCTGCCAGCGTATTGGCAATGGGTCGGATCGATCTTCTCAACCTTCGAGGTCATCCCGTTTTTCCTGATGATGTCGTTTGCATTCGTCATGGTCTGGAAAGGCCGCAGGAACCACCCCAACAAGGCGGCCCTGCTGTGGTCGCTTGGATCCAGTACGGTCGCCTTCTTCGGGGCAGGTGTCTGGGGGTTCCTGCACACCTTGCACGGGGTGAACTTCTACAGCCACGGCACCCAGATCACGGCTGCGCATGGGCATCTCGCCTTTTACGGGGCCTATGTCGCCCTGAACCTGGCGATCTTTACCTATGCCATGCCGATGCTGCGCGAGCGCGCGCCCTACAATCAGGTGCTCAACATGGTGTCTTTCTGGCTGATGACAGGCGGCATGGCGTTCATGACCTTCGTACTGACATTTGCGGGAACCATCCAGACCCACATGCAGCGCGTGCTGGGCGACTATTACATGACCGTGCAGGATGATCTTGCGATCTTCTATCTGATGCGCTTTGGCGCCGGTGCTGCCGTGGTAATCGGTGCACTCCTGTTCATCTATTCGTTGCTGGTTGTGCGCAAGGACGAGATAATCGCACCGGGTCCGGCCGTGCAGACGCCCGGAGAATAGGCAATGAACATCGCAACACACCCTGCCTTGCCGTTCTATCAGGCAACCGGTCGCGAATGTGATCTGTTCCAGATGGCCCATGACAACAGTTTGCCGCTTCTCTTGAAGGGGCCGACCGGCTGCGGCAAAACCCGGTTCGTGGAGCACATGGCCGCGAAACTCGGCAAGCCGCTCTATACTGTGGCCTGCCATGATGATCTGACAGCGGCAGATCTTATCGGCCGCTACCTGCTGAAAGGTGGTGACACTGTCTGGGTGGATGGTCCGCTGACGCATGCCGTGCGGGAGGGTGGGATCTGCTATCTTGATGAGGTGGTCGAGGCGCGCAAGGATGTCACGGTTGTCCTGCACCCGCTGACCGACACGCGGCGCACCCTGATGATTGATCGTACCGGCGAAGAGCTGACCGCACCGAAGGGCTTTATGCTGGTCGCCAGCTATAACCCCGGTTATCAAAACGTGCTTAAGCGGCTGAAACCGTCTACACGGCAACGGTTTCTGTCGATCTCCTTCGATTTTCCCGATCCCGAGACCGAAACAGCTGTCGTTACCCGGGAAAGCGGGCTTGATGCACGACGTGTTGGCCCGCTGGTTCGGCTGGCAGGCCATATCCGCAACCTGTCCGGGATGGACCTTGAAGAAGGCGTCTCGACCCGATTGTTGATTTATGCCGCGACCTTGATGGCGGGGGGCATGAGCGTGGACAACGCGCTGGAGGCTGCGGTGATCGAACCGCTTAGCGACGACGTGGACGTGCAGCAATCGCTGCGCGATCTTGTCAGCACGATCTACGGATAGGTGTCATGCGGTTTCTCGACCTCATGGAACCGGAGGAGACCGTTGGCAACCTGTGGCACGATCTGGCCAGCGGGATCGGGGCGGATGTCAGCTATCCGGAGGCGGGGGTCGCGCTGTCTGCTGTCCGCTCCAGCCTGGCGGTGCTGTTCCGCGCTCTTGGTGGTGCGCCAGGGGTGGAACTGGGCGAAGCGCCTGCCACGTTGATGCGGCATCGTCGCCCATTGCGCCGCAAGCTCGGCACGGAGCGCGAATTCGAATGGATCGCCAGCTTTGACGGTGAGCGGCTGAACCTGCCGCCATTCATCGCAGATTTCGCAGATGCTGAACTTAATCGCGCGGCGTATTTCTGGCTGGCGGCGTTGGCGACAAGGGTGGATCCGGGCAGCGTTGCGTTGCCTGCCGATGGCTATGCCTTCGATTGCGCCCAGATCGCGGCCAACGCGGCGGCGGCTGACGCGGCTTATGCCGCATGTCCCGGCCTGCGGGGTGCCTATGCTCGCATGGCTGAAGCCTGCCTGGCCAGAAGGCCAAAGATCACGCGTCCTGTACTGGAGGCGGCTGTAGAGGCCGCGATTTGCGCCCGACTTGGCGGTGTTGCGACAACACTGGGTCCGCAGGCCGCATCCCGCAGCTACACAACCTTCGCGCCGGTGCCGATCTGGCTGCGCTTTGGCAAGCCGAGTTCCGGGCCGGGGGCGGGGGAAGAGTTCGCAGAAGATGCAATGCCACCACCGACCGCCGCACATACCAGCCGCAAAGCGGGTGAACGCAAGGATCAGGATCAACAGAACCGCAAGGACAGCTTCATCATTCACCGCTTTGAATCCATCCTGTCATGGGTGGAGTCGCTGAATATCAACCGCAGTGTTGACGATGATGACGAGGAGAACGCGCAAAAGGCTGCAGATGATCAGGATCAGATCACCCTGTCCAGACATGACCGCAAGTCCGCAACGCGGCTGCGACTGCACCTTGATCTTTCCCCTTCTGACGCCGATCACGAGGCTCTGTCGGGGATCCACACCTATCCCGAATGGAACTATCGAGCATGCAGCTATATGCAGGATCACTGCCGTGTGCTGGACGCTCCGGCGCAGCCGCTGGATGCGTCTTTCACACCCGATCCCCGTCACGTGCGCGCGGTGCGCCGCCAGTTCGAGGCGCTCCGCCCCCGCCGGATCCTGCAACCCCGGCAGGTGGACGGATCGGAGCTTGATCTTGATGCGTTCCTCTCTGCGCAGGCCGATCTGAGGGCAACGGGTCGGGGGTCTGACCGGATCTGGCAATCGGCCCGCCAGATTGAACGGGATATGTCCGTGGCTTTCCTCATTGATACCTCACGCTCAACCGAGGCCGCGATAGGCGACACCAGCGTAATTGATGTGGCTCGGCATACGATGGCTGCCCTCGCGACGGGCCTTGATGCCGCCGGTGATCGTTTTGGTATCTGGGGGTTTTCTTCCCTTCGTCGCGACCGCGTGTTCCTAACGCGTTGCAAGGACTTCGATGACCCCATGTCGGCTGACGTCACCGCCAATATCGGTGCATTGAAGCCGGGGCACTACACCCGTCTCGGCGCTGCGATCCGCCATGTGAGTGCCCAGCTGGCCCGGGAACCCGGCGCGCGCAAATTGCTGATCGTGCTGACCGATGGCAAACCCAACGATCTGGACCATTACGATGGCCAGCACGGTATCGAAGACAGTCACATGGCCGTGCGAGAGGCGCGGAATGCAGGTTTCAGCCTGCATGGCATCATCATCGACGAGGACGGGCAGGACTGGTTCGCGCGCATCTTTGGCCGGGGTGGCTTCACGTTGCTGCCCGATGCCAACCGTCTGACACGGGCCTTGCCCGACATTTACCGCACCCTGACACAGGAGACCTGACATGCGCTTCCCTTTCCCCTTTGCAGGCATGATCTGCCTGTCGGCCACCACCAGCATCGCGCAGGAGTTCGACCCTCCCATACCGCAGGCCCAATCCGCCACGGCAGAGTTCTGGTTCGCGCTTGGCAGTGTCGCCCTGATCGCCGCACTTGCCCTCGTACACTGGCTGGTCGCGCGCTCATGACCCAAACCGGCTGGCCCACCCTCAGGATCGCGCTGGCGCTCTATCCATTCGGAGCGGGTGCCTCTGCGATCAATGTGTTCTTTGCCTCGCTGATCTTCAGTTGGGTGGGCGGCCCTGTTGCCACAACCGCATGGTCCATCGGGCTGGGCTGCCTGATCGGAGTGCCGGCCACATGGTCCTTTGCACGCCACATTCGGCGCTTGATGGACGTCGCCGACAGAAAGGGCGGCAAGTGATGATCGTCGCAAAGCAGAGCATCGCTCGGTAAGGGTATTTGGCTTTCGGCGATCTGCGCGCTCGGGCTCCGGTGGCTACGGAAAACGCTTTCCTGCCCTTGGCTGGATACATGATGAGAATGTCAAAGTGATCTCACACTAGATATCAGGGCGTCACGACCGGGGCAGTTGGGGGACCGTCCCGGCCGTGACTTGCCTGTAAACAGCATCATAAGGCTATTGTTGGGGTTTGTTCCGGTGTGCACGGAACAAAGTATGATGCCATCAATCCTCGTTGTTCTTTGATTCAAAGGGGGTTGGACCCCACTTTGCCTTAGGAAGACAACGGTTCACCAATATCCGGTGAACGGGATGAAAATGACCGTCGCTTCGCAAAAACACCATCTGCTTAGGGATTATTTACCCATAATCAGACCTTAGTTTATGTCTCCGATCAGCCAGCGACGCCCTCTATTCCCAGCGCTTCGGCGACGGTGAAGATATCCTTGTCGCCGCGACCACACATATTCATCACAAGCAGGTGGTCTGATGGCAGCTCAGGCGCGATCTTTGCCACATGGGCCAGTGCATGGCTGGGTTCCAGTGCCGGGATGATCCCTTCGGTGCGGCAACTGAGCTGAAACGCTTCGAGCGCCTCCGAATCGGTGACGGAGACATACTCCACCCGTCCGATGTCATGCAGCCAGGAGTGTTCGGGTCCGATGCCCGGATAGTCGAGCCCGGCGCTTATCGAGTGGCCCTCGATGATCTGCCCATCGGCATCCTGCAGAAGATAGGTTCGGTTGCCATGCAGCACGCCGGGTCTGCCGCCAGTCAGGCTTGCCGCATGTTCAAGCCGATCATCAACACCGTGACCTCCGGCCTCGACCCCGATGATCCGCACATCCTTGTCATCGAGGAAGGGATGGAACAGGCCCATGGCATTTGATCCACCCCCGATGCAGGCCACCAGCGAATCCGGGAGACGGCCTTCGCGCTCCAGCATCTGCTCGCGTGTTTCCTTGCCGATAATCGACTGGAAATCGCGAACCAGCGCCGGATAGGGATGCGGACCGGCAACCGTGCCGATGCAGTAGAATGTGTCATCGACATAGGTGACCCAGTCCCGCAGCGCCTCGTTCATCGCATCTTTCAGCGTGCCACGCCCGGAGGTGACAGGCACGACCTCGGCACCGAGCAGCTTCATCCGAAACACGTTCGGAGCCTGCCGCTCGACATCCGTCTGACCCATGAAGACGATGCATTTCAGTCCGAACCGTGCGCAGACCGTTGCAGTGGCGACACCGTGCTGGCCAGCGCCGGTTTCGGCGATGATCCGGGTCTTGCCCATGCGGCGCGCCAGAAGGATCTGACCCAGCACGTTGTTGATCTTGTGCGCGCCGGTGTGGTTCAACTCGTCCCGCTTGAGGTAGATCTTGGCTCCGCCGAGATGCTCGGTCAGACGTTCGGCGAAATAGAGCGGCGAGGGACGACCCACATAGTGTTTCCACAGATCGTCCATTTCGGCCCAGAATGTCGGGTCGGTCTTGGCCCTCTCGTATTCCGCCTCAAGTGACAGGATCAGGGGCATCAGCGTCTCGGACACGAAGCGACCGCCAAATTTTCCGAAACGGCCACGCTCATCCGGCCCGGTCCGGTAGGAGTTCGGTGCAGTCACGTTCATCGGGTCACTCCCTTGATCTACTCGTTGGAGATGTCTTAGCGGCTTGGGCAGTCAAGGTCGATAAGGCAAATCAGTCCTGCATCGCGGCCTTGAGGAATGCCTCGATGCGGGCAGGATCCTTGCGACCCGGCGCGGCTTCGACATCCGAGGACACGTCCACTTGTCTGGCACCGGTCAGGCGCACGGCCTCCCGCACGTTGTCCGCGTTCAACCCGCCGGCCAGCATCCACGGAACGGCCCAGCGACGTCCCTGAATCAGACGCCAGTCGAAGCTCAGGCCGTTGCCGCCTGGACGCCCGGCGTCCCTTGGCGGCTTGGCATCAACCAGAATCTGATCCGCGGTTTGCGCGTAGTCGGCAAGAGTGGGCAGGTCGTCCTCACCGGCGACACCGACAGCCTTCATCACCGGCAGGCCGGAAAGCGCCTTGACCTTAGACACCCTCTCGGGCGTCTCGTGTCCGTGGAGCTGCAGCATGTCGATGGGGACGGCGGCCAGCAACTCGTCGAGCGCCTGATCGGTCGGATTGACCACGAGGGCCACACGACAAAGGCCGGGCGGTACCTCCCCGGACAGCGCTTTTGCTGCCTCATAGCTCAGGTGGCGCGGTGATTTCTCGAAGAAAACAAAGCCGACATAGGCCGCGCTAAACCTGACCGACGCCGCGACAGCCGCCGCATCCGTCAAACCGCAAATCTTGACTTTCATCTAATTGAGAAGGGCGAGGATCTCATCCGCCTCGCTCCGATCCTTCTTCTTCAGGGTCTCGACCTCGCGCTCCAGCTTGCCGACCTCGCGCTTCTTCTGGGCGGCCGTCTTGCGGTGCTTGTGCTCGCGCAGCCATTCCAGGATGTAGCCGATCATCAGACCGACCAGAATGGATACCAGGACCACCATGAACAGAGGCAGTTCAACCGACAGCGGCAGGATCGGTGCCAGTTTCGATGGCAGAAGCTCAAGCGTAACAGGGTCCCTGTTGGCCACGGCAACCAGAATGATGGCGATCATTATGATGCCAAGAACCACAAGTTTCAGAAAGCGGAGCATGTCTGCATTCCAGATCAGTTTTCGTTAAGGCGGTCCCGCAGCAGTTTCCCTGTCTTGAAGAACGGGACGAATTTCTCTTCAACCGGGACCGCTTCGCCGGTGCGTGGATTGCGGCCCACACGGCTGTCGCGTTTCTTGACGGAGAATGCGCCGAAGCCGCGAAGCTCAACCCGGTTCCCGCTGGCCATGGCCTCAATGATCTCGTCAAAAATGGTGCCTACGATGCGTTCCACGTCACGCTGATAGAGATGAGGGTTCTCATCGGCAATCTTCTGAATCAATTCGGACTTTATCATACGATAAATCCTCTTCCTGCAGTTAACACGCAAAAGGTACCTAGGACCCTCGCACTCTAACAGCGAAACCTATGAGGTTGCAGCATTTATTTGAAAATGGAGTAGAGCAGCGGCCCCTGGCCCGGCGAGAATCGTCCAAAAAAGCGGTCTGTCATGCCGAATTTTCCCAAAAGCCAGCCGAGTCCGTCTTCTTCGCGGGGCATTTCCCACAGCTCGTAGGACAGATCGGACAGGCTGGCATCGACCGATTCGAGGTAGTCCCGAGCCTCATCCGCGCCGCCGATTGCGTCGATCAGCTGGTTCTCCAGCGCCATTCTTCCTGTGAAAACAGTACCGTTGGCCACCTCGTCGAGTGCATTGCCCGACAGGTTGCGGCGCTCGCCCACCAGAGAGCGGAACCACTGGTAGCTGTCATCGATCATGGCCTGTTGCAGGATGGTTGCGCGCGGGTTCGCCGGGCGAAATGGTGAGGGTTCGGCCTTCAGATCCGACGAGCGTATGGTTTCCATCTCGACACCCAGCGTTTCCATCAGCCCGGTGACATCGGGATATTCCATGATGACGCCGATGGAGCCGGTGATCGAGTTGCCCCGGGCAATAACATGGTCGGCCGCAATCGCCGCGATATAGCCACCCGATGCTGCGACCTCGCCGATCACGGCAACAACAGGTTTGGTTTCCGCGATATCCCGGATGGCCTCATGCAGTGCTTCAGAGCCGACGGTCGTTCCACCGGGTGAGTTGATGCGCAGCATCACCGCCTTGGCGGCCTCTGCATCGCGGATTTCCGCGAGCAGGGCATCGCGCTGGGGGTCGTCGAAAATGATGTCGTTTATCTCGAAGACAGCAATATGGGGCGATGCCGGACGCATCCCGGCGGTACTGCCGACAATCAGGCCGATCAGAAACAGCACCCCGAAGGCAACGGCGAAGCCGCGCCAGAAAGCGTTGCGGCGCCATTTACGGCGCCGCTCCTCGTAGAAGTCTCTTTCGAGCACGTCCACTTATTTGTCGTCCTGACCCTTGAGGGCCGCGCCGAGAATATCCCCGAGCGATGCACCACTGTCGGACGAGCCGTACTGTTCGACGGCTTCCTTCTCTTCCGCGATCTCGCGCGCCTTGATCGACAGACCCAGTTTCCGGGTCTTGGCGTCGATGTTGGTCACACGGGCATCGACCTTGTCGCCGACATTGAAGCGCTCGGGCCGCTGCTCTGAACGATCACGGCTGAGGTCGGACCGACGGATGAAGGATTTCATGCCGTCATATTCAACCTCGATCCCGCCATCCTCGATAGAGGTGACAGTGACCGTGACCACATTGCCGCGTTTGACACCGGCAGTCGCATCGGCGAACGGATCACCGTCGAGTGCCTTGATCGAAAGCGAGATACGCTCTTTCTCGGGGTCAACATCGGTGACAACCGCCTTGACGATATCGCCCTTGGTGTAGTCGGCCATGGCTTCCTCGCCGGACCGGCTCCAGTCCAGATCGGACAGGTGAACCATTCCGTCGATTTCGCCTTCAAGACCAATGAACAGGCCGAACTCGGTGATGTTCTTGACCTCGCCTTCGACTTCCGTGCCGATCGGGAAGGTGGTCTCGAACGTCTCCCAGGGATTGCCCTGCGTCTGTTTCAGACCAAGAGAGACCCGGCGCTTGGCTGTATCGATCTCAAGCACGACGACTTCCACTTCCTGCGAGGTGGAGACGATCTTGCCCGGATGAACGTTCTTCTTGGTCCAGCTCATCTCGGAGACATGGACCAGACCTTCAACACCCGGCTCCAGCTCAACAAACGCACCATAATCGGTGATGTTGGTCACGCGGCCCGTGTGCTTGCTTTCGATCGGGTACTTGGCTTCAACGGCTTCCCAGGGATCTTCGAGGAGCTGTTTCATGCCAAGCGAGATACGCTGGGTTTCCTTGTTGATCTTGACGACCTGAACCTTGACCGTCTCGCCGATGGCGAGGATCTCGGACGGGTGGTTTACACGGCGCCAGGCCATGTCGGTGACGTGCAGCAAACCGTCCACACCACCCAGATCGACGAATGCGCCGTATTCGGTGATGTTCTTGACCACACCATCCACGGTGTCGCCCTCGGTCAGCTTGCCGACGATCTCGGCGCGCTGTTCGGCGCGGCTTTCTTCCAGAATGGCACGGCGCGAGACAACGATGTTGCCGCGACGGCGGTCCATTTTCAGGATCTGGAAAGGCTGCGGCATGTTCATCAGCGGGGTCGCGTCGCGCACCGGGCGCACATCGACCTGAGAGCCGGGAAGGAACGCAACCGCACCACCCAGATCCACGGTGAACCCACCCTTGACGCGACCGAAGATGGCACCTTCGACGCGCTCTTCCTTCTCGGCGGCTTTTTCCAGACGGTCCCAGGCTTCCTCGCGGCGGGCCTTGTCGCGGGAGAGCACAGCTTCGCCGCGGGCGTTCTCGACGCGCTCAAGATAGACCTCGACGGTATCGCCGACCTCGATCTCTGGGTCATGTCCTGGTTTTGCGAATTCCTTGAGCTCGACCCGGCCTTCCATCTTGTAGCCGATGTCGATGATGGCCTGTCCGGCTTCGACGGCCAGGACTGTGCCTTTGACGACAGAACCCTCGTCGGGGGTAACAAGTTCGAAGCTTTCATTCAGAAGGGCTTCGAAATCCTCCATAGATGCATTTGCAGCCATATACGTTCAGTTCCTTATCTTCGTTTTTTCTGGCCGTGCGGTTGTATCCGCCGGTCTTTCACTACACTGGTCAGAGGCGACACGCGAAAAAACAAACAAGGGCCGGTGGTTAGTTCCGACCCTGCTCGATTCGTTTTTGTATCAGTGTCACTGCCTCGGCGACGGCTGCGTCTATAGACAATTCGGTGGTGTCTAGCAAGTGCGCATCCTCGGCCTGCACCATCGGAGCCGTGTCCCGACCGGCATCGCGCGCATCCCTTGATTGCAGATCGGCGAGCACCTGTTCCAGGGAGGTCTCCGTGCCCTTCATGCGAAGTTCCATGTATCGCCGCTCGGCCCGCACCTTGTCAGAGGCGGTGACGAAAAACTTGATCTCCGCATCAGGGCAGATCACGGTCCCGATATCGCGCCCGTCAAGCACCGCTCCGCCGTCGCGTCTGGCGAACTTGCGCTGAAATTCGATGAGGGCTGCGCGAACCCCCTCAAGCACCGCCACCTTCGAGGCGGCACGGGACGCCCGTACCGACCTCAGATCATCGCGCTCGAAGTCTTCGGGTTTCAGCCGCCGGGCAAGCTCTTCGGCAACAATCGGGTCGATCACGCCGCGCCCGCGATCCAGGGTTTTCAGACCCACAGCGCGATAGAGGATCCCGGTATCCAGATGGGCAAAGCCGAAATGCTTTGCCACCGCCTTGGAGAGCGTTCCCTTGCCGGCCGCCGCCGGGCCATCAATTGCAACTGTGAACTGCATGCTCTCCCCGGATGTATTCAGTCTGCGGGCTGACCGGCCCCGGTGACTATTGTTGTCAGGTCGGGGTGATCCTGATCCGCTTTCGGAAGAGTGTCATCCAGGGCATAGTAGTCACCCTTGTCGGCAACATAGATATGCCCGATGATCTCCAGGCCGGTATCCCCATCCAATGTTCCGCTGAAGATCGAGGTATGAGTGCTGTCATGACTTTCCCAAAACAGGTTCGACCCACAGGTTCCGCAAAACCCGCGACGGGCTTTGGGGCTTGAGTGATACCACTGAACCGGGCCGTTGATTGTCATGTCATCCCGTGCAGCCGATGTGGCTGCCACATAGTGACCGGAGGTCTTGCGGCATTGTTTGCAATGGCAGGCGACAACGGGTCGTAGCGGGCCATCGATCCGGTACGTGACAGCACCGCAGAGACAGCTTCCGCTCTTCATGTATCGGTCCTTACCAGATTGGCACCGAGACCCCCCATCAGGTCTTCGAAGATCGGGAAGCTTGTGGCGATTGCCCCGGCATCGTCAATGGAAACCGGCTTTTGCGCCGTCATGCCAAGACACATGAAAGACATCGCGATGCGGTGATCGAGATGGGTCCTGCATGTGGCACCGCCCGGGACCCCGTCGGCTCCACGGCCATGGACGATGAAGGTGTCCTCGTCCTCTTCAACCGTAACGCCGCAGGCTTCCAGCCCGCGCGCCATGGCGTCAATCCGGTCGCTTTCCTTCACCCGCAGTTCCTTCACACCGCGCATGACCGTCCTGCCCCCGGCGGTTGCGGCCACGACCGAGAGGATCGGATATTCGTCGATCATCGAGGCGGCGCGCTCGGGCGGAACCTCGATCCCTTTCAGAGCGCTGAACCGGACCCGAAGATCGGCCACTGGCTCGCCGCCTTCTTCCCGGCTGTTCTCGAAGGTGATATCCGCGCCCATCTCCTGCAGCGTCGTGAACAGCCCGGCGCGCGTCGGGTTGAGCCCGATACCGGGGACCAGCACGTCCGAGCCCTCGACGAGCAAAGCGGCACAGACCGGGAAGGCCGCAGATGACGGATCGCGGGGCACCTGAATGGTTTGGGCCGTCAGTTCCGGCTGTCCGGTCAGGGTGATGACCCGTCCTTCCTTTGTAATTTCTGTCTCGATCCGCGCACCGAAACCACGCAGCATGCGCTCGGTGTGATCTCGCGTGGCTTCCGCCTCGGTCACGACTGTCTCACCGGGCGCATTCAGCCCTGCCAGAAGAACGGCCGATTTCACCTGAGCAGAGGGCACAGGCGTCGTATAGCGAACCGGCAACGGCTGAGTTGTACCGATCAGGGTTAGCGGCAAACGCCCTTTCGCCCGTCCATAGGCCTCTGCGCCGAACAGACGCAAAGGATCGGTGATCCGACCCATGGGCCGCGACCGCAAAGAGGCATCACCGGTGAAAGTCACGGAGATCGGAGTGGTTGCCACAGCCCCCATGATCAGCCGCACGCCGGTCCCAGAATTTCCGCAGTCGATAACGTTGTCAGGCTCGCCAAAACCGCCAACTCCGACCCCGTGCACGGACCACGCGCCGGGGCCATGCTGAATGACGTCTGCCCCGAGCGCGCGCATCGCCGTTGCAGTGTCCAGAACGTCCTGTCCTTCGAGAAGCCCGGTAATATGTGTCTCGCCGACACTCATCGCCCCAAGGATCAAGGAGCGGTGGCTGACCGATTTGTCGCCGGGGACGTCGGCGGTGCCGGACAATCGCCCGGCCTTTCGCGATGTCATCGGTATCGGTGCGCCGTGAGATGACATCTCAAAACCCTTTCGTGACGATTTTCGGACTCATAAGCAGCAAATCCATGGCGGTCCAGAGCCGCGCGGAGATTCCGGACGAATTGGTGCGAATTCTAGCCATTTTCACGGGCGGATTATCGATTGCTAAACCAAGTCTGCCTAATTGCGGTGAGGATCATCAAAAGTCCGAGGCGCTGCATGTTCTCTTTCATTGGCAAGAAACTTTCGAACAAGATCGCGGTGCTGATAAGCTGTATCGTCTTTGGTGTCTGCTTTGCTTTCGGCTTCGGGATCTACACGGTCCAGAAAAGCCATCTCGGCGAGCAGATCGAAAGCGAACTTGGCAAGGACGTCGTGCAGCTGGCAGATGTCGTGCGAAACTATGAGCGTGCGGTGCGTGCCGACATGTCACTGCTTTCCGCGCTCAAGCCGATCACCGACTCCGTTGGCCATTTCGCCGCGGCATTTGCGAGCGACCCGTCCGCAATCAAATCTGCCTATGTGGCAGACAGCCCCTATCCTGTCGGGGAGCGTCATCTCGCTGATGCGGCAGAAGACGGCTCACCCTACTCGCTGGTTCATGGACTTCGCCACCCTTTCCTGCGGGAGTTCATGGTTGAACGTGGCTATTACGACATCTTCCTGATCACGACGGAGGGTGACATCGTCTACACAGTCTACAAGGAAGCTGATTTCGGCACCAATCTCAGATCCGGCCCCTATAGCGACAGCGGTCTCGCACGGGTATTCGATGCGGCAACGAAAGGCGCCGCAGGTGAAACGCATTTCGAGGATTTCTCCTTCTACGAGCCCAGCGGAAATGCAGCCGCTGCCTTCGTTGCAAGACCGCTCTATCAGCGCAACGACTTCACCGGAGAAAGTGCCTTTGTAGGGGTCTTGGCAGCCCAGATCTCTGTCAAAAGATTCAATGAGGTGCTGTTCAATCTGCGCCCCGATCCGATGAAGAATGTCTTCATTCTGGGTCAGGACGGGCTGGTTCGGACAGATCTGCTCAACAGCGATGAACCCGATATTCTCGAAAGAACCTTCGATCTTGGCGAGGCTGCCCTTCCGTCCGGTGACGGATACCGGAGCCTTGAGCGCGAGGGCATCCTCGGAGAGCCGTCCGTGCTGGCGACAACATCAATTGAGTTTTTCGAGACGCCATGGATGCTAGTGATCGAACGCAACCGCGCTGATGCATTTTCTGTCGTGTCGGAGATCGAAATTGCAAACCTGAAGATCAGCGTTGCGGTTCTGCTGGTCACCTTTGTCATGAGCCTGTTTTTCGGCCGCTCGATATCGGCGCCGATCCGAAATCTCAACGACACGACAAAGAAGATCTCCCGAGGAGAGTTCGACATTGAAATCCCCGGCATGACGCGGGCTGACGAGCTTGGCGAGATGGCCTCAAACATTCAGATATTCAGGGAAAACGGTCTGCGTAACCTTGAGCTTGAGAAACAGGCGACCGAACAGGAGCTTCGTCAGAAGCAGGAGCGCGACGAGGTTATGGACTCTCTCAGACGATCTGTCGGCAGCGTCGTTGAAGCTACCGTCAAGGGCGACTTTTCAAAACGCGTGGATGCAGAGTTTGACGATGATGCTCTCAAGGAGCTTGCAGAGAACCTGAACCGGCTTGTCGAAACCGTCGAGATTGGACTGTCCGAGGCCCGCTCGGCCATGAACGACATGTCCCATGGCCAGATGGGGTCCAAGATGTCAGGAGAGTTCGAAGGCGCTTTTCTCGATCTGCAGTCCTCTGTGAACGGCAGTTTTGAGAAACTGGCGGATGTTCTGTCCCGATGTCAGAGTACGACGGCAATCATCAGTACGAATGCGGACCAGATAAACAACGGTTCAACCGACCTTGCCAAGCGAACCGAAAGCCAGGCGGCCTCGCTGCAGGAGACATCGGCCACGATGGAAGAAATGGCGGTCAATGTCGACGCCAATGCCAAGAACGCGAAGATGGCCGCTGAACTGGCAATGGAGGCGTCCAGCCGGGCCGATAACGGCAAGGAGGTGGTCAACCGGGCCGTCACTGCGATGGGTGCCATCGAGACCAGCTCCAGAAGTATTGCCGAGATCATATCTGTGATTGAAGGTATCGCGTTTCAGACCAATCTGCTTGCCCTCAATGCGGCGGTTGAGGCGGCCCGGGCCGGTGAGGCCGGCAAGGGATTTTCCGTCGTGGCCTCCGAGGTTCGGGCCTTGGCCCACAGAAGTTCCGAGGCGGCAGCCAACGTGAACACCCTGATCAGTTCAAGCACCACCCAGGTTGGGGATGGAGTTCGACTGGTCAACGAGGTCGGCGATGCGCTTGCCGCGATTATCGATGCAATCTCGGAGGCCAGCCGAACGGTCCAGGAGATATCGACCGCAAGCCAGCAACAGGCAGCCGGCATTGCGGAGATCTCAAGCGCAGTGGCCCAGATGGATGGTTTGACGCAGCAGAACTCGCATGTTGCGGATGTCAGCCGCAACAACGCGGCCGAGTTGAAGCAACGCTCCGGTGAGCTGATGGACCTGTTGCGCTATTTCAGTTTCGAGGGCTCAAAGGCAGCCGACAGACCGGAGCAAGCCTCATCCTCTGCGCAAGTGACTGACAGAGATCTGGGCCGGGAGACCAACAGAAGATACGAAGTGGCCCCTGCACCGCTGGAGCGGATGGACTTCCTGCCGACGGTCCCTGATGACGATGATGAATGGGCAAGCTTCTGACATCGATCAGTTCGAAGATGTCTTTCTGAAGGCAAGGTAGTGCGGGGTGCGACCCTCTCTCAACGCCTTTTGCTCATACCGTGTCGAAAACCAGCCGGACCAGGGCTCCCGCCAGTCACGGGCGCGTTCCGCACACCAATGACAGTCTTTGCGCGACATCAGAACCTCCAGCGAATGACGCACATAGTCCGGAATATCCGTTGCGATACGAAGTTCCGCCCCTTCCTTCATCCTGGTCCACAACACGTCGATGTTTTCTGTGTTCACGAACCTCCGCCGGTGATGGCGCGCTTTCGGCCACGGGTCGGGGTAGAGCAGGTAGATACGGCTGAGACAGGCATCCGGCAGAACATCAAAGAGGTCGCGCGCATCACCGGCATGAACACGAACATTCCCGATCCCCTGATCGCTCAGCTTCGGGAGCAGCGTGGCGACACCGTTGATAAAGGGCTCGCAGGCAAGGATCCTCGCCTCGCTGTTTGATCGTGCAACTTCCAGTACATGCTCGCCGCTGCCAAACCCGATCTCCAGCCAGATCGGGCCAGCGGTATCAAAGATGGCACCCGGATCAATCCGGTGGCGCTCGGGGTTTTCAGTCCAACTGACATTGCCGATAGCAACATCCTTCAGGGTTGTTTCCAGATGCCGGATCTGGCGGGGCCGCAGCGCTTTACCTGAGCGCCGACCATAGAAATTCCGCCAGGGGGCTCCGTCCTCGCGCTTCGTTGGCATGCATATCTCCAGAGCTGGGTCGGCGCTGCCTAACAGCCGCTCTCGTCCGCATCAATCCCGCGGTTGCGATACCCCAGCCAAACAACGGCCGACAGGGCTATCCAGATCAGAAAAGCAGTCCAATCACCAAACCTGCTGTAGATCGTGGCAGGAAGGGCGGCTGGCAGATCAGCATCGATATGACCGCCGGTATCGAGACCAAGCGACGCAGTTATCTGCCCGCGAGGATCGATCATTGCACTCACGCCCGTGTTGGCGGCGCGGGCGAGCGGCAATCCCTGCTCGATGGCGCGCGCGCGGGCCTGGTCGAGATGCTGATAGGGGCCTGTGATCGAGCCGAACCACGCATCATTTGTAACCTGAACCAGCCATTCGGGACGACCGGCCAGACCGTTCACCTCAGCCGGAAAAATCGCCTCATAGCAGATCAGTGGAACGAAGGCGGGCACGTTGGCCGCTGACACCACTTCCAGCCCCCCGCCTGCCTGAAAGCCGCTGCCCGTGGCGAGTGCCTGAATGCCCAGTCCGGCCAGATATTCCGCAAAGGGGATATATTCGCCAAAGGGGACCAGATGCGACTTGTCATACTGTGCCGTCACCTCCCCATCGACACCAAGCACGGCAAGAGAGTTGTACCACCCAAGCTCATCGCGTCGGCGAATCCCAAGGATGACAGGCGCGCCGCGTGCCGCAGTCGCCACATCCCGCTGCAGGTCCGGGCGCTCATGAAGCAGAAAAGGCACGGCCGTTTCCGGCCAGATGACGAGATCAGGCGGCAGCCCGGCCCCGGTTGCATCAATCTGCCGCTGATAGAAAACCGGTATCATGTCCGGTTGCCATTTCAGATGCTGCGGTGCGTTGGGCTGCACCAGTCGGACCACCAATGGCTTGTCTCGCAAAGGCACTTCCAGACCCAACTGATAGGAACCGAACACCAGTGCCACGCCGGTGGCACTTACCGAGACAATCACCGGTACGATCCTCCACATCGCAAGACCGGCGCAGATCAGAAGGGTCAGGAGCGTCAGACCATGCGGACCGATAATGGCGAGGGTCTGGCTGAGTGGCGTGTCCATCCAGACATAGGCGATCATTGCCCACGGAAAGCCGGTGAATAGCTGGCCGCGCAGATACTCCATCGCGCAGAGAGAACAGGCCAGTGCCAATCCTCGTCCGGGGCCTGCCGCACGACTGGCCAGACCAGTGGCTGCGCCCCAGAACAACGCCATGCCCCCTGCCATCAGGGTCAACGCGAACGGCGCCATCCAGCCATGTCTTTTGAGATCAACGAGGAACGGTTCGACAATCCAGAAGAGCGACAGACCGAAGTAGCCGAGCCCCGCGAGCCACCCCACCATGAAGGCATTTCTGATCCCCGTCGCTCCGCTGAGACGCCAGATGAGCAACGGTACGGCCAGAAAAACGAGCCATGGCAGTGAAACGGGCGCCTGACCGAGCGCGATCACGCCGCCCAGCATTACGGTCAGGATCGTGGCTTTGGGACCCCGCATCGCGGCCACGTCCTTTGGGACTGTCATGGGTTTATTCTGCAGCCTGATCCAGAACGGCGGATTTCATGCGCACCCGAATGCGTTTCACCTGCCGCAGATCCGCGTCTATGATCTCAAACTCATGACCCTGCGAATGGACCAGAATTTCACCACGCAAGGGAACACGCCCGGCCAGCATGAAGACCAGCCCGCCAAGCGTGTCGACATCCTCATCCAACTCGTCCGACAGCAGATCAACACCGATGACGGCCTCAAACTCCTGAAGCGGTGCGCGGGAATGCGCAAGATAGATGCCGGGCGCTTCCTCGACCCAGAGCTCGCCCTCGTCCGCATCGTGCTCATCGGCAATTTCACCGATTATCTGCTCCACGAGGTCTTCAAGCGTAACCAGCCCGTCCACTCCGCCATACTCATCGATGACAAGCGCCATGTGAATCCGTTCAGATTGCATCTTCTGCAACAGAACGCCAATCGACATGGATGGCGGCGCATAAAGCAGTGGTCGTGCGATGGAAACCGGATCGAAAGTCTCCTCGCTTTGACCAAACCCGTGATGCAGGGCGAGATCCTTGAGGTGGATCAGGCCCAGCGGGTTGTCGAGTGTTTCATGAAACAGGGGCAGTCGGGTCAGTGCACTTTCACGGAAAATTTCGACCAGCTCGTCAAGAGTGGCCGTATCGGGAACCGAGATGATATCCGCCCGCGGAACGAGTATGTCCTCGACCCTCAAATCCCGCAGTTTGCCAAGATTGATCAACATTTCCCGCGCACCGCGATTGGCTGCAAGAATGTCCTGCGAGGACCCGAAGCTGGTGGGCTCGGGTGTCATCCTTGATGCTTTCCCGAAAAGCCGCGAGAAAAATCCGGCTCTACTTGGAGGGTGCTCTTCGGCTTCTGCCCGCGCGCTCTGCGCTGCGTTAGAGGATCCGTCTGCACTGTCATCCATGTCTCTGTTCCAAAAGCCTGGCCCGATATTCCGAAATATCGGACTAATATGGGTTGCTGATACCGATGCTGGCAAGAGCCGTTGTCTCGATATTTTCCATAAGTTGCGCGTCTTCGTCGGTTTCGTGGTCAAACCCCAGCAGATGGAGCGCCCCGTGCAGCATCAGATGAGTGACATGATCGGTCAGGCTCAGGCTGGCTTCGTCGGCCTCCCGCTGAACGGTTTCAAAGGCCAGCGCCATGTCTCCAAGGAACATTTCCGCGTCCTGCTTGGGTTTCGGCGGAGCCATGCCGGGCGAGGCAGGCGCGAGGGATTGCGCCGGCCAGGACAGGATGTTGGTTGGTTTCGCCTTGCCGCGAAAGCTCTCGTTCAGGGCGGAAATCCGCGCGTCGTCGCAGACCAGAACGCTGATCTCCCACGCACCGGCGACCTGCGCATGATCAAGCGCCAGTCTGAGCGCACGCGCGCCGATGTCTTCAAGATCGAGCACCTGCCAGCGCTCGTCCTCCACAACAAGATCAATCATGGGTGGGTGAGGCCGCCTCGTAGGCTTCGATGATCTTAGCCACCATCGGGTGCCGCACGACATCGACGGCCTTGAAACGGGTGAAACCGATGCCGCCGACACCACGCAGGATACGTTCCGCCTCGACCAGACCCGATGCAACACCGCGGGGTAGGTCGATCTGTGTCATATCGCCCGTGATTGCCATGCGGGAACCCTGACCAAGCCGGGTCAGAAACATCTTCATCTGCATGGTCGTGGCGTTCTGCGCCTCGTCCAGAACCACAAACGCATTGGACAGCGTCCGACCGCGCATGAACGCCAGCGGGGCAATCTCGATCTGCTTCTCCTCGATCAGCTTGGCCACCTGCTTGCCCGGCAGAAAGTCGTTCAATGCATCATAGAGCGGCTGCATGTAGGGATCGACCTTGTCCTTCATGTCGCCGGGCAGAAAGCCGAGCCGCTCGCCAGCCTCAACGGCCGGGCGGCTGAGGATGATCTTGTCCACATGGCCCTCGATGAACATCGAGACCGCCGCGGCCACCGCAAGATATGTCTTGCCGGTCCCCGCCGGGCCAAGTCCGAAGACCAGCTCATTGGAGAACAGACTTTTGACATAGGCCTTCTGCGCCGTGGTGCGCGGCTCAACGAGGCGCTTGCGGGTGCGGATCTCGATCTGCTCGCCCTTGAACATCTCAAGCTGATCGCCGTCCAGCGCCACCCCCGGCTCGTCGGTTGATCCCATACGAATGGCCGCGTCCACATCGCCCGGTTCCACATCGCGGCCCTGTTCGAGCCGCCCGTAAAGCGCTTGCAGGATCTCGGCCCCGCGCCCGATCTCATCGGGCTGGCCGTGCAGCACCAGTTCGTTCCCACGTCGCGTGATCACGATCCGGAGTGCCTGTTCCACTTGTGCGAGGTTCCGATCCAACTCACCACATAGGTCTATCAGCAGGCGATTATCGGGAAATGAGACAGTCGTTTCCGAGAGCGGGGTTTCAACTGCATCCTGCAGGACGTTTTGCGACAAGTCGTCTCCAATTGGGTCAGAATTTGAATGCTCTTATGCTGCCGCAGAACTCTGCCCGGGCGCAAGTGCTAACAGCGTGAACAATCTGTCATATTGTTTCGGCGGAAAGCGAGTTTCGTTGGGTCGCAACGATACGCACGTCAACGATCTCGCCGATCTGACTGGCATCCGCCAGCAAATGGACCGCCTGAAGGTAGGGCGAGCGCCCCACAAGCTGACCGTCCTCGCGTCCGGGTTTCTCAAGGAGAACCGGCAGCGTCCTGCCCACCATGCTATGCTGAAAGTCCTGCTGATGTGCGGTCAGCTTTTCCTGCAGGCGGGCAAGGCGTTCGGATTTGACGTTCTCGTCAACCTCCTCACGCTCGGCGGCCGGAGTGCCCGGGCGGGCTGAATACTTGAACGAATAGGCCTGCGCATAGCGGACCCTGTCCACCAGATCGAGGGTCGCCTCGAAGTCGGCCTCGGTCTCGCCGGGGAAGCCGACAATGAAATCACCCGACAGCGCGATATCCGGCCGGGCGGCACGGATGCGATCAAGCAGGCGGAGATATTCGTCTGCCGTATGGCGTCGGTTCATCGCCTTCAGCACGGTGTCCGAACCCGACTGGACCGGCAGGTGCAGATAGGGCATCAGCTTTTCGATCTCGCCATGAGCCGCGATAAGATCGTCATCCATGTTGTTGGGATGCGAAGTCGTGAAGCGGATGCGCTTCAATCCGTCAATCTCGGCCAGTTTGCGGATAAGACGGGACAGCGACCAGTCTCCACCCGGTCCTGCACCATGAAACGCATTCACGTTCTGACCCAGAAGGGTGATCTCTGCCACGCCCCGGTCCACCAGATCCTCGGCCTCGGCCAGAAGCCGAGCAACGGGACGCGAGACCTCTGCCCCGCGCGTATAGGGCACCACGCAGAAGGCGCAGAATTTATCACACCCTTCCTGAACCGTCAGAAAAGCTGTCGGGGCGCGGGACGCCTTGGGGCCACGGGCGGCTGGCAGGTGGTCGAACTTGTCTTCCTGGGGAAAATCCGTGTCGAGCGCGCGTTCGCCCTGTTGCACGGCATCATCCATCTCTGGCAGCCGGTGATAGGCCTGCGGACCAACCACAAGATCGACCAGTGGCTGGCGGCGCATGATCTCCGCCCCTTCGGCCTGTGCCACACAGCCAGCAACACCGATCCGAAGATCGGGCTTGGCTGCTTTCAGCGGTTTCAGACGGCCAAGCTCGGAATAGACCTTCTCGGCGGCCTTCTCGCGGATATGACAGGTGTTGAGCAGGATCATGTCCGCCTCGGCCATGTCCTCTGTTGTCTCATAGCCCCTGGTCGCCAACGCGCCCGCCATACGCTCGCTGTCGTAGACGTTCATCTGGCAGCCATAGGTTTTGACAAAGAGCTTCTTTGGATCAGACATCCCGATTGCCCTTTTCTCCACACACACACCGACAGGCCATCCTGCCAATCGGTGAGGGTCTAGCGGGTCCGACCTGTCAAAGCAATGTTGGCCTAGGATTTTCGCTTGGGTTTCCGGCCAAGCCCGATTTTCTTCGCCAGTTCCTGCCGTTTGGCGGCGTAATTCGGGGCCACCATCGGGTAATCGGGCTTGAGGCCCCACTTGGCGCGATAGTCTTCCGGCGTCATGCCATAAGCGGTCATGAGATGCCGTTTGAGCATCTTCAGCTTCTTGCCGTCTTCCAGGCAGATTATGTGGTCATTTGTCAGTGACTTCTTGATCGGCACGGCAGGTACGGGAATTTCTTCGACCACATCTTCTGGGCTAGCCAGATCGTTCAAAGTGCTGAAAACAGCCTGGATCAGATCCGGAACATCGCCCGGCGCCACGCCATTATTGGCGACATGCGACGACACGATTTCAGAGGTGAGTGCAAGTAATTCACCTTTGTCTATTTTCTGCTCTTCGGGCATGCCAATTCTTTCTGTTGAAGCCAGACTTGAAGTTCAAAGATAACTGGTTACTAAGCAACGCGATTTAGTCCCGACGTACTAATCGCTGTTACAATGAACGGGAAGTTATTTACTTTCTTTATAGATTACAAGCCCGTATCGCAGATGTCACCAGCACCGCAGTGCGATGTGTTGAAAATCCATCGCGCGCTGCTAGAAGAGAGGCCGAGATGGCAACGGAGCGCACCCTTGGTTTTTGAAACGCTGACTGCACTGACGTCATCACGCGCAGTGACGCAAGGGTCAAGGAATCCCGTTGCAGTCCTGTTTGCCGAGGATGGTACGGAGGTGGAAAGCACCATCCGCCATAACCAGAAATTGGGCTTTCAGACCGTCATCGTCATTGATGCCATCGGCCAGCAGATTCCCGCCGATCTGACCGAGACGATCCTGCATTTGCCGCTCGCCTTTCATGGTGCCGCCGAAGTGGCAGCGATTCTCAACCAGTTGATCCCCGCCTTGCGCGGGCGATGGGTCTATTTCGGGTTCAACGCGGAATATCTGTTTTTTGCAGGTCAGGAGAGCCGCAGCATTCAGGATGTCGTGACCTTCATGGAAGAGGAGCGGCGCTCTGCGGTTTTCGGCACAACTCTCGATCTCTATGCCAGTGATCTTGAGGCTGCTCCGAATGGCGTCGATCTGGAAAATACGTTTTTTGACCGGTCGGGCTACTATTCCGAGCCGCGATTTGAAGGGCCGGTGCCGCTTGATCACCAGATCGAGGTTTATGGCGGGCTGAAATGGCGCTTTGAAGAGCATATCCCGTGGAAACAGCGTCGTCTGGACCGGGTGCCGCTTTTCAAGGCCGCGCCGGGCCTGACAATGAATGAGGACCTTGTTCTGTCAGAACCGGACATGAACACGGTCTCCTGCCCGTGGCATCACAATCTGACCGTGTCGGTCTGCAGTTTTCGCACGGCGAAGGGGCTGCTAAAGAACCCGCATTCGCGCGAGAAAATCGGAAGTCTGATGGCACCGCAATCCGCGCCCTTCGGCTGGACGTCTCAGCAACTGCTTGATGTGGGCTTCATGGAAGCCGGGCAATGGTTCTAGGCTGCATCCAGACCGCGTTGCTTCAGCAAGGCCTCGACGCCGGGCATCTTGCCTCGAAACGCCACGTAGAGCGCCGCCGGATCTTCGGACCCTCCGGCTGAATAGATGTTCTCGGCAAGACGGGCTGCAATATCTTCGTCAAACACATCGCCCACCTCTTCAAAGGCCGCAAAGGCGTCGGCATCCATGACCTCGGACCACATGTAGGAATAATATCCGCTGGAATAGCCGTCGCCCGAGAAGACATGCTGAAAATGCGGTGTTGCGTGACGCATGGTGATCGCACCGGGCATGCCAAGTTCGGCAAGCAGTTCGGACTGGCGCGCCATGGGATCGGCCGGGGCCGGGCCACTGTGGAAATCCAGATCGACCAGGGCCGAGGAGGTGTACTCCACCGTCGCGAAGCCCTTATCGAAGTTTTCAGCCGCACGAAGTTTCTCGAACAGTGGTTTTGGCATCGGCTTTCCGGTCTCCGCATGCACCGCATATTCCGACAGGATCTCGGATGTGCTCAACCAGTGCTCATAGAGCTGGCTCGGAAGCTCCACGAAGTCCCGCGCAACGGATGTACCTGAGATCAGCTTGTAGGTGACATCCGACATCAGGTTGTGGAGCGCATGGCCGAACTCGTGAAACAGCGTTCGGGCATCGTCAAAGGTCAGAAGCGCGGGCTGGCCCGCAGGCGGTTTGGAGAAGTTGCAGACATTGATCGTGATCGGGCTGACCTCGCCTTCGAGTTTTGACTGCGCCCGGAAACTGGAACACCACGCGCCCGAGCGTTTCGACGACCGGTTGAAATAATCACCGATGAAAACGCCGACATGTCGGTCGCCGTTCAGCACTTCCCACGCCCGCGCATCCGGGTGATGAAGCGGTACGTCCAGCGGCTTGAAGCTCAGGCCGAAGAGCCTGTTCGCGGTTGCGAACGAGGCCTCGATCATGTTGTCGAGTTGCAGATAGGGCTTCAGTTCCGCTTCATCGAGATCGTGCTCGCGTTTTTGCAGGATCGCCGCATAGTGCCGCCAGTCCCAGGGTGCGAGGGTATCGTTCACACCGTCGGCATGCATCAGTTCGGCCAGTCGCTCTGCGTCACGCTCGGCCTGCGCCTTGGCGGGCTTCCAGACGGTCATCAGCATCTCGCGCACCGCGTCAGGCGTCTTGGCCATCTCCTTTTCCAGCTTGAAGGCGGCGAAATGCGGATAACCGAGCAGTTTCGCGCGCTCCTCCCGCAGCCGCAGCGTTTCCGCCACGATCTCGCGATTGTCGGTCTCGCCTCTATTCTTGCCCCGCGAGACCCAGGCCTTGAAGGCCACTTCGCGCAGGTCGCGGCGCTTGGAGAATTGCAGGAACGGCACAATGAGAGAGCGTGACAAGGTGATGCAATAGCCCCCCTGCCCACGTTCCTCTGCCGCGGCGCGGGCGGAGGCGCGCACGAAATCGGGCAGGCCGTCAAGATCATCCTCGCCCAGGCTCATCGACCAGGCGCGCTCGTCCGCCAGTACGTTCTGGGCAAAGCCGGTTCCAAGTTCGGCCAGGCGGCTCATCACGGCCTTGAGGCGGTCCTTGTCCGCGTCATTCAGCTTCGCACCGGCCCGCACGAAATTCTGGTGGTAGAGTTCCAGAACGCGCAACTGCTCCGCCGTCAGCGACAGGGTGTCCCGCGCTTCAAACAGCGCATCGACCCGCTTGAACAGGTCTGCGTTCATCATGATTTCCGAATGCAATTGCGACAGTTTCGGGCTGAGTTCTCGCTGGAGCGCTTCGATTGCATCATTCGAGTCCGTTCCGGCGAGATTGAAGAACACGTTCGCAACCCGGTCGAGAAGGGTATCGGATGTCTCCATCGCCTCAATGGTGTTGGCAAAACTGGGCGCTTCGGGATTTTGCGCGATTTCCATGACCCCGTCGCGCGCGTCTTTCAGTGCGACCTCGAAGGCAGGCGCGAAGTCCTCGTCACGAATATCCGAGAAGGGAGGGATGCCGAAAGGCGTGTTCCAGGGGCTCAATAGTGGGTTCATCTGATCTCTCCCGTTTCCAGTTATCAAAGACATAGTCCTGCTCCGCGGCCGGTTCCAGCCATCTCAGGTCGGAAAAGGCGCGTGATCAGTCGGGCGGTCTCGCTTGCATCTCTGCCAGCTTGAGTAAGACTCGGGCCGAGCGTGGCAATTTAGGTCGGAGTGGTCGCATGAAAACTCAATCCCGTGCTGTTGTTGTTGGGGGCGGTGCCGTTGGCGCCTCGATTGCCTATCATCTGGCCAAGGCGGGGTGGGAAACGGTTCTGCTGGAGCGGGACGAGCTGACATCCGGCTCCACCTGGCATGCGGCCGGTCTGCTGCCGCTCTTCAACATGTCGTATGCGACCAGCCACATTCACGACTATTCGGTGAAATTCTACAAGACGCTCGAGGAAGAAACGGGGCTGAATGCGGGTTTCTCGGTCGTCGGCAATCTGCGCATGGCGCAATCGAAGGCGCGGATGGACGAATATCAGCTTTATGCCTCGACCGCCGAGACGGTAGGCATCCCGTACGAGTGGATGACACCCGCCCAGATCAAGGAACGCTGGCCGCTGGTGCGCACCGAGGATCTGGAAGGCGCGATCTTCCATCCCACCGACGGTTACATCAACCCGGCTGATGTCACTCAGGCGATGGCCAAGGGTGCCCGTCAGCGGGGTGTCGAGATCTATCGCAAGCTGCAGGTCGACAGCTATGACTGGACCGGGTCGGAGTGGATCGTCTCGGGCCGCAAGATGGTCGAGAAAGGGGGCAACCTGGTCCCCTCGGACGAGACATTCGAGATCCGGGCCGAGCATGTGGTGACCGCGACCGGCAACCATGCGCAGCGCACCGCCCGCATGCTGGGAATCAAGATGCCCGCGATCCCGGTGGAGCATCAGTTCATCGTCACTGACGTGGACGCCGAGCTTGCCGCCCATCGCAAGACCAACCCCGAACATCCCGTTCTGCGCGATGCTGATGCCAAATGGTATGTGCGCGAGGAACGCGGCGGCTGGATCCTCGGTCCTTACGAGCGTAATGCGCCTGCCCGGTTCGAACATGGCGTGCCTGACAGTTTCCGCGCCGATCTCTTCCCGCTCGATCTGGAGCGGATCGAGGAAGAATACATGTCGATGATTCACCGGATCCCGTCCTCGGAACATTCCGGTCTGAAGGACGATTTCAACGGTCCGATCTGCTACACACCCGACGGCAATCCGCTGGTCGGTCCGGCACCGGGCCTGCGCAACATGTGGCTGGCCGAGGGCTTTTCCTTTGGCATCACCGCGGCAGGCGGGACCGGGCACTACATGGCCCAGATGATGACCGAAGGGGAGGCCGAGATTGACATGGCATCGCTCGACCCCAAGCGCTATGCCAGTTGGATGACAACCGAATATGCGGCGCGCAAGAACGAGGAATGCTACGAGCACGTCTATATCCTTCACCACCCCGATGAAGAGCGGGAGGCCTGCCGTCCGCTGCGCACCGCGCCTTGCTATGACCGCATGAAATCCCGCGGCGCGCAGTTCGGTTGCGTCAACGGGTTCGAACGCCCGAACTACTTTGCGCCAGAAGGCTTCAGCGACCATGACAGCCGCTCTTTCCGGCGCGGCGGCTGGTGGCAGTATGCTGTCGAGGAGGCCAAGGCGATCCGTGAGGGTGTGGGCATGATCGATGCCTCCGCCTTCACCAAGCATATGGTCAAGGGGCCCGGCGCGACTGCCTTTCTGGACTGGTTCACGTGCAACAAGCTGCCCAAGGTGGGGCGGATCAACCTGACCTACGCGCTGACCGAAGCGGGCACGACCCGGACCGAATACACAATCATGCGCAAGTCCGAGCACGAGTATTATCTCGTCTCGGCCGGAGCCTGGACCGACTATGACGCTGACTTCCTGCGCAAGGCGGCCGAGGATCGGCTGGACGCGTTCGGCTATGTCGAGATACAGGACGTCACGACTCAGATGGGCGTTTTTGCCATCGCCGGTCCCAGGACGCGCGAGGTGCTGAAAAAGCTGGTGATCGATGCGGAGCCTACAACGGCGCTATCCAACAAGCGGTTCCCCTGGCTGTCCGCCCGTCCGCTGGAACTGAAAATGTGCCCGACAATCTCGCTGCGTGTGGCCTATACGGGCGAACTGGGCTGGGAAATCCATCACCCCATCGAAATGCAGAACTACCTGTTCGACCAGATCATGGAGGCGGGCGAGCCGGAGGGTCTGAAATTGGTTGGCGCGCGGGCGCAGAACTGGCTCCGGCAGGAGAAATCCTACCGTGCCTTCGGGACCGAGCTTGGCCGCGACGCCACCCCGCAAGAAGCCGACCTGCCGCGTTTCATCGATCTGGAAAAGGACTTCCACGGCAAGGACGCGATGATGAAGACCGGCATCCGCTCAAAATGTGTGACGCTGCTGGTGGACGGACCGGATGACGCCGACCCGTGGGGGCGCGAGGCGCTCTATGATGGTCAGACCAAGGTCGGGCGTCTGACCTCGGGCGGCTATTCGGTGGCGTTCGGCAAGTCGATTGGCATGGGCTATGTCAGCCCTGACATTGCGACAGTTGGTCAGAAGCTGAAGGTTCGGATGCAAAACCAGCTCTGGGACGCGCAGATTGTCGAGGACAGTCCCTACGATCCGACCAACGCGAAGATCAGGGTCGACGGCTAGCCTCAGTAGCTCTCGGCAAACTGTGCGAAATCGGCCAGAACGCCGCGCCATTTGTTGAACATGAACTCGATGCTCTCGCTGGTCGCGCCGCCTGCGACGAACCCGTTGATCTGCAGATCCATCTGTCCGTCGCGGCGGTACCAAGCCTTGCCGAAATGCTTGGTGCGGTTCCACTCATTCGCGGCCTCTGCGTCCATATCATAGCCGGTGAAGGTGGCGCGGAACTCGTAGTTGGTGCATTCGCTGTCGGGATTGGCGGTCGACGAGATATCGCCACCATCGCATTCGTAGAAATAGACCGCATACTGATATCCGTCGACACGACCGCGGAGCCGCGTGTCGCCGCCGCTCTCGGACATCTGCACCTTGCTTCTGAGTCCGCGCAAGGTCTCCATCATGGTCTCTGGCGAGATTGTCGTGAATGTCTCCGCGGGGGCGCTGCCTGCGCATGCAATCAGGAGAAGGGGCAGTAGCAGACGCTTCGACGTCATATTCTGAAACTCACCAGTCCGTGGCACCATCGACAGGACAATATGCCAATGTTCTGTTGCATGCCAACCCGCCGTTGCGCGATTCTTGCCGATCAGGACGGAAACACAACGCTGCCAATTTTCACGGCAGCGCGACCGGTGTTGCAGGATCGGGCGGATTGCTCTCGAAAACGCGAGTGATGCTATTTTGGAAACACAACGTTGCCGTGCATTTTTGTTGCAACAAAACCGGGTTGCAGTCGCGAAGCTGTGATGGATGGTTTCAGAATGCCGTATGACGTGATGTCTGCAATATTCCACAAGCTGTTGTTTGCAAATGATTTTAATGCGCTGGTGATTGCTCCTGTTTTCGTCAAGGCTCGTAAATCAACACGGAGCGGTGAGTTTTTGCGAGCGCTCCTGTGAGTTGAAAACACTGTCTCCCGGCCCGAAATATCAGTCATCGCCAACGACCAAGGCGAGCAAATCGAAATGCTCCGGACGCAGCCCCATAAGACGTCAGACGAGCGACTACAAAGGAAGATCAAAATGAAACGCACAACTCTTACACTCGCTGCTGTCGCACTTTCCGCAACTGCGCTCGTCTCGCCCGCTCTGGCCGGCCCTTCGCAGCTTGAACTGCAGGTCGGCATCGACGCTGCGGACTATGGCAAGTTCTCGAACGCCCAGTTGGCTCAGGTGAAGTCGATCGTTGAAAGCGATCTCGGCACAGTCGACATGTCCAACCGGATCGATGCGATCCTGAACCCGTCCGCCAATGGTGTCGCTGCAACACGCGGTGCATCCGGTCTGACGCTCGCCCAGGAAGCCCAGATCCACAGCTTCCAGAGCATCGACAATCAGGTCGAGCGTGAAGCCCGCATCGCTGCTGTGGTGAACGGCCCGTCCTCGACCACCGATACCATTGCTGTCGCGCAGCTTCTCGACTTCGACAGCATCGACAACAAGGTCGAGCGTGAAGCACGTATCGAAGCTGTCCTGAACTAGGCTGGCGAAAGTTCTGCGGGCCACTGGCGTCACCCGGATACGTTCCTCCCTGTCGGATGCGGTACGCGTCGGGGGCTCGCATAAGAAAGAAAGGCAGCGGTCAGCGCTGCCTTTTTTCGCTTTGAGGCCTATTCTGCAAACAGTTTCATATGCGCCATCAACTGCCCATGATCGGAGGCAAGCTTGTTGTACGGAGCCTCGGGATGCGATCCGTCGGTCAGGTGATCATTCAGGACGCTTAGATAGTCCATCGTGCCGATTGCGTTCTCACCCGGTCCGAAATGCCAGGACATGAGGATCTGGTCGATGCTCTCATAGACACCGCCAAAGGCGCTTGAATAGACCACATCGCGCAGGCTCTTTTGTACAAAGAGCTTCTCGGCCGAATAGAGCCGTACAAGCTCTATCGCGCCCCTGATCAGGATATCTTCCTCGTCGGAATATCTGTCGCGCGCATCTTTCGCATCATGGCGGCGTAGCCAGGCATAGTTCCTGAAGGGGCGTTCGCCTGCAATGATGGCAGAGCTGACGGCGTTCTCGGCATCGTTGAAGTCGCCGACAACGAAGGTCGGGTAACCGGCCTTGATCTCATCCACGACAAGTTGCCGCATCACGACTGCCTCGCCCATCCGGCGCAGGGCTGCGCGGGCTTCGCCGATGGCGCGCCCCACGGGATCGTAGTTCAGCAGATCGGCCTCCGGGGCGAAGGTGCCCTCCTTGCGCGGGTACTCGCCCAGCTTTGATTTCAGATGACAGTTGAAGACTGTGATGACCTGTCCGCCAACGGGAATCCGCGCTTTCAGGATCGGGCGCGACAATCGGTCGAGCCGGAAGCTTCCTGCCTCGCCGCCGCCGAGCGCGGGAAGCCCGATTTCCAGCGGTCGGGCGAGGTCCTGAATAACCATCGGTGTGCCTTCAAATCCGAAGCGTGACAGGATCGCCAGGCCGGGGCGGCGGCTTCCCGGTTCCCCGTCAAAACTGTTGGGCGCCCAGAACAGGCTGCCCGGCCCATATGCGCGATATTGCAGCTTTCGAAAGATCGCCTTGCGGGCGTAGCGCTTGGTCTGGTCCGGGATCACGGCGGCGTTCAACTCCGCTCCGCGGGCGTCTGCCTCGGCCACGACGGCGGCCAGCGCCTCCTGCTCGAAGATCTCCTGAAACCCGATGATATCCGCATTCAAGGTCAGTACCTGATCTGCGAGCCAGTCCACCTTCCAGGCATATTCCTCAGGCGTGTACTGCTCGAACCGGTAGTATTCCTTCTCCGGCCCGATCAGATTCTTGACGTTGAATGTGGCAAGGGTGAAATCGGTCATCCGGGGTCTCCGTATCGTTCCAGCGCCATAGCGAAGATATCGGCATCGACATTGCCGCCAGTGGCCACCGCTATGACTGCGTCGCCGCTCAGTTCCTGCCCGTGGAAGAGCGTTGCCGCCAATGCGGCCGCCCCGCCCGGCTCCAGCACGATCTTGAGCCGCAGAAAGGCGAGTGCCATGGCATGCAGACATTCCTCGTCAGTAACCGCCATGCCGGCACCGCAATGTCTTTGCAGGATGGGGAAGGTGATCTCGCCCGGTTCAGGTGTCAGGATGGCATCGCAGATGGAGCCGGAAGGGGCATTGTTGGGGACAGGCGATCCGGCGGCAAGCGAGCGTTTCACGTCGTCAAAACCCTCGGGTTCCGCTGTTCTGACCTTGAGGCCCGGCGCTTGGTCGGCCAATGCCAGGGAGATGCCGCTGGTCAGCCCGCCACCGCCGCAACAGACCAGCACCTCGCCTTCGGTCACGCCCGCATCGCGGACCTGCTCGGCGATCTCCAGCCCGACTGTTCCCTGCCCGGCAATAACCAATGGTTCGTCATAGGGGCGGATGAGTGTCAGATTGCGCTCGGCCTGCAGAGCATCCCCCAGATGCTCACGGCTTTCACCGGCGGCGCGGTCGTAGAGGATGACCTCCGCGCCCAGCGCTTGCGTGTTCTCGATCTTCAGTCTTGGGGCATCCCTGGGCATGATGATGACCGAAGGACATCCATGCATCTTTGCGGCCAATGCGACCCCTTGCGCATGATTGCCCGACGAGAAGGCCAGAACCCCTTTCGCCCGAATGTCGGGATCAAGCGCAGACAGCGCCGAGAACGCCCCGCGAAACTTGAATGAGCCGGTATGTTGCAGGCACTCCGCCTTCACCAGAAGCCTGCGACCGGCGATCTCGTCAAGAAAGGGCGAGCTCAGAAGCGGCGTCTTGCGCACAACCGGCGCAAGTCTCGCCTGCGCGGCATGGATCATCTCGATGTTGCTCATGGTTTGGTCTGGTCCAGCAAAGCGTGAATGACAGCCAGACTTTCCGGCTCGTCCAGAAACGGCACATGACCACGATCCGGGACAGTGCGCGCGATCATTTGGGGCATGCGCTCCTCCATCCGGTCCACAGTCCGGGCTGACAGCAGATCGGAATTTGCACCCCGCAAGACGCCGAGTGGCAGGCCCTCAAGGGCATCGAACAGGGGCCAGAGATCGGGGGCGGGCTGCGCAGATTGCGCAATCACCGCATCGCGCAGCGCCGGGTCATAGCGCAGGCCGATGCCGGTGGGTGTCTCCTCGAACCAGCGTTCCGCATGGGCGCGCCAGCGGTTGAGCGGCACGCCTGGAAACTCGGCGCTCATCGTCGTCTCAAGGGCCTTGGCAACATCATCATAGCTGTTGCCCTTGGGCGACACGCCCAGATACCCCATGATCCGATCAAGCCCGTCTGTCGCAAGCTCCGGCCCGATATCGTTGAGAAGAACGCCTGCGAGCCGGGCTTTGGTCTCGGGGATTGAAGCCAGCACCATGGCGATCAGCCCGCCGCGCGATGTTCCAATGACCGTGACCTTGTTCAGCCCGAGGTGATCGAGCAGGCAGACCACGTCCCTCGCTTCGGTCGCTACCGAATAGGTCATGATGTCCTCGGACCAGTCCGATTTCCCGCGCCCCCGGCTGGTCAGCCGGATGAGGCGCACCGGGCGGTCAAGAGCTGCTGCAAGGTCATCGAAATCCGATCCGTTGCGGGTCAAACCGGGCAGGCAGAGCACCGGCTGGCCCTCTCCCTCATCGCTGAAATGCAGGTTCAACCCGTCGAAGGTCTTGAAAAACATGTGCTCACAGCCTCCCGGCGAGGTCCGGCACGCCGGTCAGGTCGCTGGCGATATGCGCGGGCGTCCAAGGCAGGCGGTCCATCGGCACACCGCCACGATTGACCCAGAGTGTCTGGAAGCCGTAGCCGCTCGCCGCCGCCGCGTCCCAGCCGTTTGACGAGACGAACAGCACCTCGTCAGGCGCGCAATCAAACCGCTTTCCGACGAGATCATAGACGCGTCTGTGGGGCTTGAAGACGCCCACATCCTCGACACTCAGAACCGCGTCCAGCAGCGCGGCGACGTCCGCACTTTCCACCGCCCCGTTCAGCATGTCGGGCGAGCCGTTCGACAGGATCGCGGTCCTGTAACCGTCGGCTTTCAACTGGCCCAGCATCTCGGGCACTTCTGGGTAGGCGGACAGTTCCCAATAGAGCGACAGCAGGCGTTCGCGCAGTTCAGGGTCCGTCAGACCCGCCTCTTCCAGCGCGAAGTCGAGACCGTCGCCCGTCACCGTCCAGAAATCCGTATGAGCGTCCACTACGGCGCGCAGCCATGTGTATTGCAACTGCTTCAGGCGCCAGGTCTCTGCAATCTGCCGCCATTTTGCAGCGAAGGCCTCCCGTCCGGGCTCAGCGGCGGCCTGTCTGGCGGCGGCGGCGACGTCAAAGAGCGTGCCATAGGCATCAAAGACACAAGCGGTGATCGGCATGATGATCCTCCTTCAGGCCAGCCTGTCACAGGGTCCGGGAACTTGCCATATGCGTTTTGCTTGCAGCGTGGGCGGGAAACCTGTTTCGTGATCGCAAGCGAAATGCAAAGGGGCTTGAGGATGACAAAGGCAGTTCAGTTTGAGGCGCATGGCGGGCCGGAAGTGTTGCAGATACGCGGGACTGATGTGGGCGATCCCGCCAAGGGAGAGATCCGCATCCGCCATGAAGCGGTCGGGCTGAACTTCATCGACATCTACCAGCGTTCGGGACTCTACCCGATGCCATTGCCCTCTGGTTTGGGGTTGGAGGCCGCCGGTGTTGTCGAGGCGGTCGGCGAGGGCGTCACCCATCTGAAACCGGGTGACCGCGCGGCCTATGCCTGCACTCCGGTCGGTGCCTATTCCGAGGCTCGTGTGATGCCTGCCGCACTTGTCTGCCCTTTGCCGGATGGCATTTCCACCGAGGATGCGGCGGCGATGATGCTTAAGGGATTGACCACGCATTACCTCTTTCGCCGCACCACGGATATTCCCAAGGGAAGCACTGTGCTGTTTCATGCAGCCGCCGGTGGGGTCGGCCTGATCGCCTGCCAATGGGCGCGCGCAGAAGGTATCACGCTAATCGGAACCGCCGGATCGGACGAGAAATGCGCGCTGGCGCAGGAGCATGGCGCGGCGCATGTGATCAACTATCGGACCGAGGATTTTGCGGCCCGCGTGCGCGAGATCACCGATGGGCGCGGCGTCGATGTGGTGATGGACAGCGTTGGCAAGGATACATTCGAGGGATCACTCGACAGCCTTCGTCCGCTGGGCATGATGATCTCCTTCGGCAATGCCTCGGGTCCCGTGCCGCCGGTGGATATCGGGCAACTTGGCGCAAAGGGATCGCTGAAACTCACGCGGCCCACGCTCTTCACCCATCTCGCCGATCCGGCCACCGGTCAGCAGATGGCGCGTGAGTTGTTCGTCATGGTGACGGACGGTCACGTGAAAACCCGCATCGACCAGCGCTTTGCGCTTGAGGATGTGGCGGACGCCCACCGGGCGCTGGAGGCCCGCAAGACCACGGGCGCGACGATCCTGACGCTATAGGTTCTCGGGCTGCGCCATGCCGGTCACGTGGTATCCGCCATCGACGAAAATACACTCGCCACTGGTGCAGGCACCAAGATCCGACAGAAGGTAGAGCGCGGTGCCACCCACCGCCTCCAGTGTGGCATTGGCCCTCAGCGGGGCATTGGCCTCGGTTGTCTTGTAGACCTTCCGCGCCCCGCCGATGGCGGCACCCGCCAGCGTGCGCATCGGTCCCGGACTGACGGCATTCACCCGTATTCCGTCGGGGCCGAGATCATTGGCGAGATAACGCACAGCGCTTTCAAGCGCCGCCTTGGCCACGCCCATGACATTGTAGTTCGGCGTCACCCGCTGAGAGCCGAGATAGGTCAGCGTGATGATCGAGCCGCCGTCGGCCATTAATTCGCTCGCCCGGCGTGTCACCTCGACCAGCGAATAACACGAGATATCAAGCGAGTTCAGGAAATTGGCGCGGCTTGTGTTTACAAACCGTCCCGTCAACTCGGATTTGTCCGAGAACGCGATTGCGTGGACGACAAAGTCGAGGCTTCCCCACTTCGATTTCAGGGTCTCGAAAACGGCGTCGAGCGAGGCTTCATCCTGCACATCCGCGGGGATCACCATGTCCGAGCCGATGCTTTCGGCCAGGGGGCGCACCCGCTGGCCGAATGCCTCGCCCTGATAGGTGAAGGCCAGCTCCGCGCCATGTTCAGCAAGAACCCTGGAAATTCCCCAGGCGATGGACTTCTCGTTGGCGACGCCCATGACAAGGCCTCGCTTCCCGCGCATCAGTTCGCTCATGACCGTGTTACCTCTCGTAACGGCTCATCGCCAAAGTTGCATTCGTGCCGCCAAACCCGAACGAGTTCGACAGAACCGTATCAAGGCCCGCATTGTCCACACGGCTTGTCACGATCTCTTCAGGCTTCAGCGCCGGATCAAGCTCGGTCACATTGGCGCTCGCGGTCATGAAGTCGTTTTTCATCATCAGCAGGCAGTAGATGGCTTCCTGCACACCCGTCGCGCCGAGGCTGTGGCCGGTCAGCGACTTGGTGGAACTGATCGGAGGGGTGGAGCCGTCGCCGAAGATCCGACGCACCGCCTCGACCTCGGAGACATCGCCGACCGGCGTCGAGGTGCCGTGCGAGTTGATGTAGCTCACCTTCCGGTCGCCAATGGTGCCAAGCGCCAGGCGCATGGCCCGCTCGCCACCCTCGCCCGAGGGTGCCACCATGTCATGCCCGTCAGAGGTCGCGCCATAACCGGTGACCTCGGCATAGATCTTGGCACCACGTGCCTTGGCGTGCTCCAGTTCCTCCAGCACGACGACCCCGCCGCCGCCGGCGATCACGAAACCGTCGCGGGTCGCGTCATAGGCGCGGCTCGCCGTCTCGGGCGCATCGTTGTACTTGGAGCTCATCGCCCCCATTGCGTCGAACAGGCATGACAGCGTCCAGTCCAGTTCCTCGCCACCACCAGCGAAGACGATATCCTGCTTGTCGAACTGGATCTGCTCCACCCCGTTGCCGATGCAATGCGCAGATGTCGAGCAGGCAGACGTGATCGAATAGTTCACACCCTTGATCTTGAAGGGCGTCGCAAGACAGGCCGAGTTGGTCGAACTCATGCAGCGGGTCACCATGAAGGGGCCCATCCGCTTGGGGCTGCCCTTCTCGATCACGATGTTATGGGCCTGAAAGAAGTTCTTGGTGGACGGGCCGCCGGAGCCCATGACCAGGCCCGTGCGTTCGTTGGAGACATCGTTTTCCTCAAGCCCGGCATCGGCAATCGCCTGCTCCATCGCGATGAAGTTATAGGCGGCACCCTCTCCCATGAAACGCATGTTGCGCTTGTCGATATGTTCGGTCACATCGATCTTGGGCCGACCGTGGATCTGGCTGCGAAAACCGTGTTCCGCATAGTCGGGCGCAAACTCGATGCCCGATTTTCCCTCTCGCAGAGAGGCCGTGACTTCCTGTGCATTGTTTCCGATGGATGAGACGATGCCCAGCCCTGTGACGACGACGCGACGCATCGGCAATCCTCCTTATGGTTTGAGGCGCTCGGGCCTATTCCTGAAACACACCGACACGCATGTCGGTTGCCGAATATATGGGTTCACCATCCGCCTTCATCACCCCATTGGCGATGCCAAGTTTCAGGCGGCGGTCTATAACACGTGTAAAATCAATATGATAAGTTACAAGTTTTATGTCTGGCGTGACCATCCCGGTGAATTTCACCTCACCCACACCCAGCGCACGACCCTTGCCCTGCATCCCGCGCCAGCCAAGGTTGAACCCGGTCAATTGCCACATGGCATCAAGGCCGAGACAGCCCGGCATCACCGGGTCACCCAGAAAATGACACTCGAAGAACCAGAGGTCGGGCTTGATGTCAAATTCGGCGATCACATGACCCTTGCCATGCTCGCCGCCATCACCGGAAATTTCCGTTACACGATCCATCATCAGCATCGGCGGGGCGGGCAGTTGCGGATTGCCCGGGCCGAACAACTCGCCGCGCGCGCATTGCATCAGCCCGTCATAGTCGAAGCTGGTTGGATGGTTCGTCATATGGTCCTGCCCTTGAATTATTGCGGTTTTTTTCCGGTTAACCCGTCCTAGCATCGCCTGCGCTTTGGGTGCAATAGGTTGACAGAATGCACCTGTGCCCGCACATAAGTGGGTAGGGACAGGGGAATGCCTCTAATATAGGTGCGATTCCGATCAGTAGAGATTTTGGCAGACCAATGACAACTGATACAAAAAACCGGACACCGAAAGACCGCGCATCGGCGTGGCTGACCGGCGCCGGACTGCGTCCGACAAGGCAAAGACTGACGCTTGCGACGCTGCTGGTCGGTGACGGCAACAATCGCCATGTCACCGCCGAAAGCCTGCATGAGGCCACCCGCTCCGGTCCGGACTCGGTATCGCTTGCAACCGTCTACAACACGCTTCGCGCGTTTTGCGAGGCCGGGCTCATGACCGAGGTTACGGTGGACGGAAGCCGCTCCTATTTCGATACCCGCACGGATGATCATCCGCATTTCTTCTGGGAAGACGATGGTGTGATCACGGATGCGCCCACCGACTCCGTGCGGATCGAGGCTCTGCCCCATGCACCCGAAGGCACCGAGATATCGAAGGTTGATGTCGTGATCCGGCTGCGCCGCACCCTCTAGGGCTCTATTCGACTTTCGTCCTGTTTCTCGGCGACAGGCTTGCAGCCTATCGTCCGGTCTATGTTCCGGTGTCTCACGTTCCTTCTGCTGCTCTGCCTGTGGCTGCTTCCCATGGCACCGGGCCGCTCCGAGCCTCTGGATCACGCGCAACTGTCCGACCTTGTCATGCCGCCCTTTTCCGTCGGGGAGCCGATCAATGAAAACGGCGTCTGGCAGCTTCTGAATTCCGGCGGGGCGGAGGCGGGGTTCGTCTTTGAAACCGAACCTCTTGCTCCTTTGCCCGGCTTTTCGGGGGCTTCGATCAACATGCTTGTCACGCTTGATCTGGAGGGCCGTTTCGTCGATGTCCGCCTGATCAACCATAATGAGCCGATCTTTGTCTCTGGCCTTGGCGAGGCCCCGTTCCACAAGTTTTTCGAGCAGTATCGCGGGCATTCGATCTCGGACAGTCTGGTGGTCGGTGTGCCTTATGGTGATGGCGGCGATGCCTCTTCGCTGGTTTATCTCGACGGGGTGACCAAGGCGACAGCCAGCGTGCGGATCGCCCACGAGTCGGTGCTGGCAGCAACGCTGGCTGTTGCGCGTGAGAAGATGCAAGGCATCTCCTCCGGCCCGCCCGCGCATCCCGATCGCGACTATGACGAGGATCTGAGCTGGGACGATCTGGTTGCCGAAGGGCTGGCAACCCGGTTCACGGTCACCAACGAAGAGGTGCAGGAGGCTTTCATCGGCACGATCTGGGAGCGCGACGATCCCGACGCTCTGGACGATCCCGACGGTCTCTATCTCGATCTCTGGATTGTCGATCTTGGCCCTCCGGCGCTTGCCCGGGCCGCACTTGCGCCTGACAGCTACGATATTTTGCAGGAGTTCCTGACGATCTCCGACTTCGATGAGCCGATTTTGCTGATCGAGGCCGGACGACACGGGCTCGTCTCGGAGGAGTTCATCCGCAACACCGCGCCCGATCTGATCTCCGCCGAGCAGGACGGGTTGCCGGTTGCCATGCGCGACGCCGATCTTCTGGTCGAACTGGCTTCAGGCGTTCCGGACGGTGTCGCGATGATCCTGCGCACGGACCGCCGGTTGGGGTTCGATCCCACGCGGGACTGGACACTCATTATTCTTGCCACACGCGAACACGGCATGTTCCAGCCACAGATCGGCAGCCAGACCCTCAGCGTCACGCTCAAGACGGATGAGAGGTTTTTCATCCGGCCCGGGCAGGTCGTCACGCTGGCCCCCTGGCGGGAGGCGATCCTGAACCGACAGACCGATCTGATCGTCCTTGGCGTGTTTCTGGCGGGTCTGTCGGCCCTGTTGCTGTTCGCAATGAACCGGCTTGCCGGGTTGGCCGCCTTCACCCCCGTACGGCTTGGCATTCTAGCCTTCATGACGGTCTTCGTGGGCTGGTGGGGGCAGGGCCAGTTGTCGATTGTCACGGTACTGGGGGTGATGCGCACGGCGGTCGAGGGGGCCAGTTTCGGTTTCCTCCTTTATGACCCGTTCTCGCTTCTGGTCTGGGCGGTCAGCATTCTGGGTCTGGTGCTTTGGGGGCGCGGGCTCTTTTGCGGCTGGCTTTGCCCGTTCGGGGCCTTGCAGGAGTTCGCGCATCACTTAGGCAAGCTGCTGCGCCTGCCGCAGATCGAGCCGTCCGAGGCCTGGGACCTGCGCCTGAAATGGCTGAAATATGTGCTGCTCGCCGGTCTGGTCGTGGTGACCTTCACGATCCCTTCTGCCGTAGACAAGGCCGCCGAGATCGAGCCCTTCAAGACCGCCATCACTGTCTATTTCGTGCGCGAGTGGTACTATGTCGCCTATGCAGCAATCTGGCTGCTGCTTGGTATGGTGCTGTTCAAGGGCTTTTGCCGCTATGTCTGTCCCTTGGGAGCTGTGATGGCCATCGGCGGGCTTTTCCGCGGTCGGGACTGGATCGCGCGCCGGGCTGAATGTGGTTCGCCCTGTCAGCTCTGCAAGGTGCGATGCAAATACGGGGCGATCGAGAAATCCGGCGAGATTGACTATTCAGAGTGTTTCGGTTGCCTGGACTGCGTGACCATCCATGACAGCGATACCCTGTGCGTCCCACGCGTCCTGACCGCAAAACACGGGCAGAACCCGTTGGAGGCCGCATGAAGCGCCGCCGTTTCCTTGCCATCTCCGCGGCCATGCTGGCGGCGCGCCCGGTTGCTGCGCGAACATTGCGCTGGAACGGCGTGGCGCTGGGTGCGGAGGTCGGCCTGACGCTGAAAGGCGACCCGGTGGCGGCGGAAGGCGCACTTGAGGGAACACGGGCGATCCTTGCGGAGGTTGAACGGTCATTCAGCCTCTATGATCCATCCTCGACATTGTCGGCCCTGAACCGAACGGGCCGTCTAGCCGCCACGCCTGATCTCATGGCGAAGCTCCTCGCGATCACCGATCAATTGCACGAGCAGACCGGGGGCGTGTTCGATCCTTCCGTTCAGTCCCGCTGGATGTCTCTTGCGCGCGGGCAGGCATTGAACCGCAATGCGCGCTGGACGGATATGCGCAGGCAGGGTGAGGCCATCCGTCTTGCGCCCGGTCAGACGCTGACGTTCAACGGCATCGCCCAGGGCTTCGCAACCGATCTTGTCAGCGCGCATCTTCGCCGGAGCGGTTTTTCCGAAACGCTGGTCAATATCGGCGAGTTCCGGGCGGGCGAAGGGCAATGGCGCGTTGGTCTTGAGGACCCGCTTTTCGGGCATCTCGGGACACGGAGCCTCTCAAACCGGGCGATTGCGACCTCAAGTCCGGCTGCCCAGACAATCGGGGAAAGCGGTGTCCCGCATATCCTGCACCCCGGCGACCCCACTCTGAGGCCGCTTTGGTCCACGGTGAGTGTTGAAGCTCCGACCGCTGCGATTGCCGATGGGCTTTCGACGGCCATGTGTTTCATGACACGGGGCGAGATTACCGGTGCTCTGGCGGAGGGGTGTCGCGTCACGCTTGTCTCGGACAACGGCGATGTGACGCGTATCGGGTAGACCCGGCACCCCATCTGGGCACCGGGCCGAATCGCATTAGCTTGCGGCGACAGCCCGCTTTGTCAGGACCTTGATCAGATGCGCGCGATATTCCGGCGTGCCGTGGATATCACCGATCATGCCATCTGCGCTCGCGTCGATGATATCGACGGATGCGGCCTGATAGTCAGCGTTCAGTGCAGCTTCTGCCGCTTTCCAGCGGAAGACACCGTTCTCGGACGCGCCAGTGACGGCCACGCGCACCCCGTCGGCATGCTTGGCGACCATCACGCCGACCAGCGCGAAGCGCGAGGCGGGCTGGACGAACTTCTGATAATTGGCGCGCTCCGGGATCGGGAACTTCACTTCCCGGATGATCTCGCCTTCTTCCAGAGCGGTGGTGAACATGCCCTGAAAATAGTCATCTGCCGCGATCTCGCGTTTGACGGTGACGATTGTGGCACTGGACGCGAGCGCCCCGCAGGGATAGCAGGCGGACGGATCATTGTTGGCAAGCGAGCCACCGATGGTGCCACGATTGCGCACTGCCGGGTCGCCAATATGGGACGCCATCTCGGCCAGCGCAGGATAGCTGCCCGCCTCAGCCGCAACGGTGGCATGAGTGGTGGCCCCGCCGATGCAAAGTTGCCCGCCCTCACTGCGCACGCCTGTCATCTCGGCAATGCCGGAGAGACACACCAGTTTGGACGGGCTGGCGAGGCGCTGCTTCAGGGTGGGGATCATGGTCTGCCCGCCACCAAGGGCCTGAGCATCCTCGTCTCCGAGTGCGGCCACTGCGTCCGCGACCGTCGAAGGTCTCACAAGATCGAAATTATACATGTCTCATCTCCATTTCGGGAGGTTTCAATTCAAAGAAGCGGGTCTGGTACAGAGTGCCGGGGCCTGCCGGCGGGACATTGTCCCGCGCACGGGGAGAAGCATTCTCCCCGTGTTCCCGGCCACGGCCGGGATGCAGGCCTTTCCCAGCGTCACCCATTCATCGCAGCCCAGACGCGGGACGGTGTCAGCGGCATGTCGATATGGGTCACGCCCCGATCGGCAAGCGCATCGACCACCGCATTGACCACCGCAGGCGGGGAGCCGATGGCCCCGGCCTCGCCGCAGCCCTTCACACCCAGCGGGTTGTGCGTGCACGGTGTCTGGCAGGAGTGATCGACCGCATAGAACGGCAGATCATCGGCGCGCGGCATCGCGTAGTCCATATAGGATCCGCTCAAAAGCTGGCCGTTCTCGTCATAGACGGCTGCTTCCAGTAGTGCCTGTCCGATGCCCTGTGCCAGCCCGCCATGGACCTGACCCTCGACAATCATCGGGTTGATGACGTTGCCGAAGTCATCCGCAGCGGCAAAGGACATGATCTCGACCTTGCCGGTATCCGGATCCACTTCCACCTCACAGGCATAGGCGCCTGCGGGATAGGTGAAGTTGGAGGGGTCGTAGAAGGCCGTTTCTTCCAGCCCCGGCTCGATATCCTCCAGCGGATAGTTGTGCGGGACATAGGCCGCAAGGCATACATCGCCCCAGGCCACCGACTTGTCGGTGCCCGCAACGCTGAAGGCCCCATTGGCAAGCTCGATATCGCCTTCGGAGGCCTCCAGAAGATGCGACGCGATCTTCTTGGCCTTGTTGATGATCTTCTCGGTGGCGCGCACCATCGCCGACCCCCCGACCGCGAGTGAGCGGGAGCCGTAGGTTCCCATGCCCATCGGCACCTTGGAGGTATCGCCATGGACGATATCGATCTGCGCCTCATCGATGCCCAGCATCTCGGCGACCACTTGCGGGAAGGTCGTCTCGTGACCCTGTCCGTGGCTATGGCTGCCGGTCATCACGCTGATCGAGCCGGTGGCATTCACCCGGACAGTTGCACTTTCATAGAGACCCGCGCGCGCTCCAAGCTGCCCTACGAGGTTGGACGGCGCGATCCCGCAGGCCTCGATATAGGAACAGACACCGAAACCGCGCAGTCTGCCGCGCGCAGCGCTTTCTGCCTTGCGCCCGGCGAAACCGGCGTGATCGCTGATCTCCAGAAGCTTGTCCATCGTGGCATCGTAGTTGCCGGTATCATACTCAACGGCCACAGGTGTGGCATAGGGGTACTGATCCGGCTTGATGAAGTTGCGGCGGCGCAGCTCGACGGGGTCGATCCCCATCTCGCGTGCGGCCTTGTCCACCACACGTTCCAACTGGAAGGTGGCCTCGGGCCGACCGGCACCGCGATAGGCATCGACCGGCACGGTGTTGGTGAAGACCGCCTTCACATTCACATAGATCAGCGGTGTCGTGTAATTGCCCGCCATCAGCGTGCCATGCAGCCAGGTCGGGACAGAGGGTGCGAAGGTGCTGAGGTAAGCCCCCATATTCGCCATCGTATCGGTGCGGATGGCGAGGAACTTGCCGTTCTCATCCATCGCCAGTTCGATCTTGGTCACATGATCGCGGCCATGGGCGTCCGACATGAACGCCTCGGACCGGGACGAGGTCCACTTGACCGGGCGCCCGACCGCCTTGGCGGCGAAGGTGCAGAATGCTTCCTCGGCATAGTGGAAAATCTTGGTGCCGAAGCCGCCACCCACATCAGGCGCCACGACGCGGAGCTTGTGCTCGGGGATGCCGAGCACGAACGCACCCATCAGAAGCCGGATCACATGCGGGTTCTGCGAGGTCGTGTAGAGCGTATGCTCATCGGTCCCGGCATTGTAGTCACCAAGTGCGACGCGCGGCTCCATCGGGTTGGCGATCAGGCGGTTGTTGACCAGCTCAAGCGTGGTAACGTGATGCGCACCCTTGATGGCCTCATCGACCGCTTCCTTGTTTTCCTCCACGAAACCCCAGTCATAGCAGAGGTTCGAGGTCAGATCGTCATGCACCTTGGGCGAGCCATCGGCGAGCGCCGCGGCCATGTCGATCACTGCCGGCAACTCTTCCATATCCACTTCGATGGCGGCGGCTGCGTCGCGAGCCTGCTCGGCGGTCTCGGCAACAACAGCGGCAATCGGGTCGCCGACATGGCGCGCCTTGCCCTGGGCCAGAACCGGGTGTGCGGGTTCCTGCATGGGCTCGCCATGGCGGTCGGTGACCTGCCAGCCGCAGGGAATGCCGCCAACGCCCTCAAAATCCGCACCGGTGAAAATCCTCACGACCCCCGGCATGGCCGCAGCCGCGCTGCTGTCGATCCCGTTGATCCTGCCATGGGCCACGTCCGAGCGCAGAAAATGCACGTAAGTCTGGCCATGCACGTTGATATCGTCGGTGTAATTTCCCTTTCCGGTCAGAAACCGGACGTCCTCGCGGCGCTTTGAACTTGCGCCTATTCCACTATCCTTTGGCATGAATGCCTCCCTGAACTGCGTTGCGAAGGTTTGCCCTCGCGCGTTGCCTTGGGGACCCACCCGGCCAAATTGCCGGGGCTGGTCAGATGATTACTCGGCTGCCATCGGCGTCATATTCGCCGCTGCTGCCTGGATCGCCTTGACGATGTTGTGGTACCCGGTGCAACGACAGATATTGCCTTCGAGATATTCGCGGATTTCCGTTTCGGACGGGTTCGCGTTGTCCTTCAGCAAAGCCGCTGCCGACATCACCATACCCGGTGTGCAGAACCCGCATTGCAGGCCATGATGTTCCTGAAACGCGGCCTGAATGGTGCCAAGCGAACCGTCCGCATTCGCCATGCCCTCGATCGTGGCAATCTCTGCCCCATCGGCTTCGCCTGCCAGCATCGTGCAGGCCTTCACGGCCTCGCCATTCACATGCACCACACAGGCACCGCATTGCGATGTGTCACATCCGACATGGGTGCCGGTCAGTTTCAGATCATCCCGCAAGAACTGGACCAGCAGCGTGCGCCCTTCAACAGAGCCCGACACCGTCTTGCCGTTCACGGTCATAGAGACCTCAACCATAGATTCCTCCCTTGGATATTTTGTTTTTAGGCTATGCGCAGGCCCATGACCTGGCTATTCGACGAAGGTGTAGGATGCTCACCATTCGGGGGTCTTGAAGCTCAGACCGTAGCGGGCAAAAATCGCGGCCATGGTCCCGTCCGAGACGGCCTGTCGGATCGCATCATCAACAGCGTATGAGAGCGGACGATAGCGGTGATTGACCGCCACGCCAAGCGTCCATTCTCCGGCGCTGAAGCCCGGCAGGGGCGGCTGGTGAATGGCGATTTTGTCGGTCAGACCATGCTCCAGTTGTCCCAGCGGACCCATGGCGGCCATGATCTCGCCCGCATCCACGGCCGCCATCGCCTCACCCGGTGTTCTGAAGCGCCGGATGTTGGCCAGCAGTTGCCCGCCCGCCAGCGAGGACAGATAGAAATCGGCAATCGAGTCGTTCTCCACCCCGACCGTGTCGAACCGGAAATAGGCAGGCACAGGACCGCCATCTGGATAGTCGGCCTTGGAATAGGCAATGGCCATGGTCTCGTTGAAGTACTGCCCGGTGAAGACGACCTGCTCGACCCGGCAGGAGAAATTGCTGTCATAGGGCACATGCAGCATCACGTTGGAGACCCGCCCGCCAATCAGTGGGCCTTTCCAGATGTAGTTGCGCAGGTCCGCCTCCAGGTTCTCGCCGGCGGCCACGAAGTTGAAACGCGCCTCGACGCCGAGGTCCTCGGCGATCACCCGGCCAAGCTCGATATCGACACCCCTGGCCGTGCTTCCCTCCTGCCAGGAATAGGGCGCAAAATCCTCGTAGACCGCAAACTCGATGAAGCCGCGCTCTATGATCTGATCCATTTCCTGCCCGACGATGTCGCGACCGGTATTCTGGGGTTTGGGACCAGGCACATAGTCCTCGCAGCGTGCAAACGCCGCTGAGCCGAGTACGAAGCAAAGACAAAGGGTGGTTGCGATACGGGCGATCACTGGGCGGCTGACAATCCTACGGTGAGCGTTTCGGCGGCAGTCCTGTAGCTTTCGGCGCTCCCGTCAATCAGCCGTGCTGCCCGATAGGCAACGCTGTCGGCAATCGGCGCACCCGAGGCGGTTTCGACCTGCTCGGCGATCTCCGACAATTCGGTCTTTATGGCATCATGGTCGCCGCTCTGATCACTGGCCATGGTCTTGAGCTGATCACGGATTTCTTTCAGGCGGGGCGTGAATTCATCCAGCGCACCCTCGTCGGGACGGGTCTCGATATAGGTGCGGATTGCCCAGGCTGCCTTCTGGCCCAGAAGCTCACCGAAGGCAGGCATCTTCGTTGTGCCGTTCTGGGTATATCCTTCGCGGAACCGCTCTACATACCACTCGTCGCCGTACTCCTCTGCCTCAAGGAAGCGAAGATCCGGTGCAAGCCCGCCCGAGACCACGCCAAGTCCATGGCACCGCGCGCAGTTCTGATTGTAACCTGACGCTCCGATATCAATAGCAGCCTGCCAGACGTCAGCCCCCTGGCTTCGGTAAGGGTTTTCAATCAACCACTCCTCACCCACATCTGGCAGACTGTCGGTGTTCACGGGCTGCGGTGCGACATCTCCATGCGCGAAAACAAGGGTTGCAGCACAGGCCGTGATACAGGCCAAAGCGGCAGTTCTAGGGGTCATTCCGGGTCTCCGAGGCATTGTTTTGCTCAACCTATCTGAGGTGGGATACGGCTCACCATTGGACCTTGGTGTGATTTGATACGAAAGTCTAATGGAGGCAGACCGGACCGCATGGGACGGTGTGGTGACTTCAGGGAGAGAGAGACGTGAAACGGGTTTTGGGTGCCCTTTTGGCGGGTGTGATCTGGGCTGCGGCAGCCAGTGCGGAAACCCGCGTGAGCATTGCCTATTTCCACGTTGACGTGCCCGATCCGCCGACGCTTTCCAACCTCGATCCGGCCCCCGATGATCTGGGCCCTGCCGGGGCTGAACTCGGGCGGTTGGAAAATGACACGACCGGTAAATTCCTCGGCCAGACCTATCAGTTGGAGGTCGTATCCGTCGCGCCTGATGAGGACGTGATCGCGGCTGCAGCCAGCCTGCTTGGCGCGCATCGCCTCGTGCTGCTTGATGCGCCAGCTGATCACTTGCTCGAGATCGCCGATTTGCCGGAGGCGGAGGGCGCATTGCTTTTCAACGTGTCTGCCGAGGATGTTTCATTGCGCGATGCGATGTGCCGGGCGCATCTGCTTCACACCATCCCCAGCTATGCCATGCGGGCGGATGCGCTGATGCAGTTTCTGACCAAGCGGCGCTGGACCGACTGGGTTCTGATCGCCGGCACCCAGGATCGTGACCTGGCCTTTGCCGAGGCGCTGAAAGCCTCATCCGACAAGTTCCGGCTGCGCCTGCGGGGTGAGAAGACATGGACCTTTGATGCGGATATGCGGCGCAACGCGGCGCAGGAAGTGCCGCTCTTCACGCAGGATTTCCGTGACCATCAGATACTCCTGATTGCCGACGAGATCGGTGATTTCGGCCGCTACATCGCCTATAACACATGGGAGCCGCGACCGGTTGGTGGCTCGGAGGGCATTCAGCCGCGTGCCTGGTCTCCGGTGGTGGAGCAATGGGGGGCAGCGCAGTTGCAGGGCCGGTTCTCCGATCTGGCCGGTAGGAGCATGCGCTCGCGTGACTATGCTGCCTGGGCGGCTGTTCGCAGCATCGGCGAGGCCGTCACGCGCACCGGTCAGGCAGACGCGCAAGTGCTGCGTGATTACATTCTGTCCGATGCGTTCGAGCTTGCCGGGTTCAAGGGGCAGCCGATGAGCTATCGCGGGTGGAACGGCCAGTTGCGTCAGCCGATCCCGCTCGTCCACGCCCGGGCAGTCGTTGCCCTTGCCCCGCTGGATGGGTTTTTGCATGAGCGCGGTCCGCTTGATACGCTTGGGGTAGACCGGCCCGAAAGCGCGTGCACGGCCTTTGAGGAGCAGAAATGATACGACTAGCAGCCGTGGCCTTCCTGATGGCGCAACCCGCGCTTGCCGGGGAAATCTGGATCACGAACGAGAAGGACGACACGATCAGCGTGATCGACGTCGAGACGCTGGAGGTCACGCGCACGATCAAGACCGGCGAGCGCCCGCGCGGCATCACCTTCTCCAAGGATTTCAGCCGGGTCTATATCTGCGCCTCCGACAGCGATACCGTTCAGGTGATGGATCCGGAGACAGGCAAGATCCTGCATGATCTGCCTTCTGGCGAGGACCCCGAACAGTTCGTGCTTCATCCCAATGACCGGCATCTCTACATCGCGAACGAGGATGACGCGATCACCACTGTTGCCGATACCGAAACCCGGACCGTGATCGCCCAGATTGACGTGGGTATCGAGCCGGAGGGCATGGCCGTCTCGCCTGATGGCAAGATCGCGATCACCACATCCGAGACGACCAATATGGCGCACTGGATTGATACTGAGACGCAGGCGCTCTTTGCCAATACGCTGGTGGACAGTCGCCCGCGCCATGCAGAGTTCATCAAGGACGGGTCCGAGCTTTGGGTCAGCTCCGAGATTGGCGGGACAATCACCGTCTTTGACGTGGCCGATCAGTCGGAACAGGGCAAGATCCGGTTCGAGATTCCAGGGGTCCACGAGGACCGGATACAGCCGGTGGGTTTCGAGCTGACCTCAGACGACAAGACCGCCTTTGTCGCGCTTGGTCCCGCCAATCATGTCGCTGTGGTGAACGCCGACACTTTGGAGGTCGAGGATTACATCCTTGTCGGTCGCAGGGTCTGGCACATGGCATTTTCACCCGACGGCACGCTATTGTTCACCACCAACGGTGTTTCGGGCGATGTGACGGTGATTGATGTTGAAAAGCGCGAGCCGATCAAGACCATCAAGGTCGGTCGCTTCCCATGGGGCGCAGCAACCCGACCATGAGCGCAGCCGGGCTCCGCATTGAAGGGTTGAGTTTCTCCTACGGGCCCAGGCAAGCATTGAGTGATGTCAGTTTCGCGGTGGAACGCGGGCGTTTCTGTGCGCTGCTGGGGCCCAATGGTGCGGGTAAATCAACATTGTTTGCGCTCCTCACCCGTCTGATTACGACGCCCTGCGGTCTGATCCATGTGGCGGGGCATGATCTGCGTCAGGTGCCGCGCTCGGCCCTTGCATCTATGGGGGTCGTTTTCCAGCAGCCGACACTGGATATGGACCTGAGCGTGCGCCGGAACCTCAGCTACTTCGCGGCCCTGCACGGGCTTTCGGCCCGGCAGGCCGGATCGCGGATCGATGCCGCGCTGGAGCGTCTTTCGATCGCCGACCGTGCCGGTGAGCGCGTCCGCGACCTCAATGGCGGGCATCGCAGGCGAACCGAGATCGCCCGCGCCCTGATCCCCGCGCCTGATGTCCTGCTTCTTGACGAACCGACGGTCGGGCTGGATGCAGCTGCGCGCGCCTCGATCACCGCACATGTTCATGATCTTTGTGACGATGGCGGGCTTTCGGTGCTCTGGGCGACGCATCTGGTGGATGAGGTGCGCCCGGAGGACCAACTGGTCGTGCTGCATCAGGGCCGGGTTCTGGCCAATGACACGGCCGGAACGGTCGCGGGCCAGCGACCCCTCGCAGAGCGCTTTCTTGCGCTGACGGCTGCCGCATGAGCCCCTATATGATCGCCCTGCAAGCCATTGTCCTGCGTGAGGCGCAACGTTTCATCTCGCAGCGTGGCCGGTTCATCGCAGCACTTGTGCGCCCGCTGGTCTGGCTGCTGGTCTTCGCAGCCGGGTTCCGCGCGGCGCTGGGTCTGTCGATCATCCCGCCCTATCAGACCTACATCACCTACGAGATCTACATCGTCCCGGGTCTCTGCGGCATGATCCAGCTGTTCAACGGGATGCAAAGCTCGCTCAGTCTGGTCTATGACCGCGAGATGGGATCGATGCGGCTGCTGCTGACCAGCCCCTTGCCGCGCTGGTGGCTCCTGGTCTGCAAACTGCTGGCGGGAACGGCGATCTCGATCCTGCAGGTCTATGCGTTCCTCGGGATTGCTGCACTTTTCGGCATAACAATGCCCCTGCAGGGATATCTTCTGGTGCTGCCCGTTCTGGTGGTCTCGGGCCTGATGGTCGGTGCGCTTGGCCTCGCGCTCTCATCGATCATCCGGCAACTGGAAAATTTCGCAGGCGTGATGAACTTCGTCATCTTCCCGATGTTTTTCCTGTCCTCAGCGCTCTATCCGTTATGGAAAATGGCCGAAAGCTCGCGGCTGCTCTATCAGATATGTGCCGTCAATCCGTTCACCCATGGGGTCGAACTCATCCGTTTCGCGCTCTACGGGCAGATCAATCTCGCGGCTCTCGGCTGGACCTGCCTCGCGCTGGCGGTATTTCTCGGGCTTGCCCTTTGGGGCTACGATCCCGCACGCGGCCTGATCCGACGAAAGACCTAAGGGACTTTCCGACGGGTCGTGCTATTCTCATGGAATGGAAGGGAGTTCGCCCATGCGCATTGTTGCACTTGCCCTCTGTCTGATCCCGTTGCCCGCCCTTGGTGACGAAGGCGGAACGCTGAACCCCGAGGAATTGACGCTCAACTCCGCCATTGCCAAGGCTATCCGGGGCGAGACCAACATGATGGTCTGTGCGCAAGGCTATTTCATAACCAAGGAAGGCCGCCACGAGGAGGCCCGCGCGGTTTTCCAGAACTGCGCCGAGGCCGGTTATACAGGCGCAATGACCTGGATGTCCTATATGGAGCAGAACGGTCTGGGTGCGCCCGAAGACCCCGCGGCCGCCGCGGATTGGGATCTGCGCGCGGCTGAGGCCGGTGATCCGGTCGGCCAGTTCAACTATGGTCTTGACCTGATGCGCGGCTATGGCGTGGCGCAGGATGACGCCGCCGGGCGCTCTTATGTCGATCAGGCTGCAGGTGCCGGGCTCGACATTGCAAAGCGGCTGCAGGCTGCGGACTATGATCTCGACGTGGTCACACCGGATGCGGACAACTGGAAGTTCGTGCCGATGTTCTGACGATCCGAGGTGATCGTCGCGGGCGATCCGCCCAACCGGATGATCCGCGTCGCCAGTCGCTGCGCCTCCGTCTCCGAATGCGTCACGAGAACGGTTGCAATGTCGCGGGCATCGAGCAGACGTTTGGTCAGCGTCAGCATCTCGTCGACAAGCTCCGCATCAAGCGACACGAAGGGCTCGTCCAGCAACAACAGCTGCGGATCGGTCGCGAAGGCACGCGCCAGCGCCAGCCGTCTTTGCTGACCGAGCGACAACTGCCCCGGCAATCTGTCCTCCAGCCCGTTCAATTCCACATCGCCGAGGCAACTCAGCGCCCGCTCCCGTGTGGCCCGCGTGACCAGTGTGATGTTCTGCAGGGCCGTTCTCCAGGGCAAAAGGGTGGGTTCCTGAAACACCATGGCGATACGGTCAGGACTTTCGATCTGGCCTGCGAAATCGTCATCGAGCCCGGCCAGAATGCGCAGCAGAGTGGTCTTGCCGATCCCCGATGGACCTGTCAGCGCGACAGTGGAATGTGGTGCCACCTCCAGATCAAGCGCGCCCAGAACCGGCTCTGCGCCAAATCGCTTGTGCTTCAGCGTCAACCGGATCAAGCCAGCCTCCAGCGCGCGGCGCGCCGCTCCCAGGGTTGCAGGATCACGGCCTCGATGATCAGCATCACGGCGATGAAGCTGAGCGCATAGGCCAGCACCATTCCGACATCGAAAAGCTGGAAATAGAGGTGGATCTGAAAGCCGATCCCGTTGGAGCGCCCGAGAAACTCGACCACAAGCACGATCTTCCAGATCAAGGAGATACCGGACCGCGCCGAGGAGGCAAAGAACGGCGCCAGTTGGGGGGCGATCACATGGCGCAGACGTGCGAGTCTCGGCATTGCAAAGACCTGCGCCATGTCATCAAGATCGCGCGCCAGTGCCCGCGCACCCTCGCGCATCGTAACCGTGACGGCCGGGATCTTGTTCAGCGCCACCGCCAGAATGGCCGCAGTCTCGGTCAATCCGATCCACAGATAACAAAGCACGATCGTGACCAGTGCGGGCAGGTTGAGAAATACAACAAGCCAGGGGTCCAGCCACTGGTTCAACCGCCTGCTTTGCCCCATCACGAGCCCCAGCGCGGTACCAATCCCCATCGCGACGCCAAAGGCCAGCAAAACACGCACAAGAGTGGCAGAGAGATGCACGAACAACTCGCCTGACGCCGCCTCCTGCAGGATCAGCGGACCAACGGCCAGCGGCCCCGGCAACACCGAGGGGTCGCCCTTGGCCCAGGCAAGCAGGCTCCAGAACGCAAAGAGCGCCAGAAGGGACGCGACAAAGACGCCGCGCCGGTTCTCAGCTTCCCGGTTGGACAAAGACCCCCTCCGGCAGGGTGGTGGCCTTTCCGACCAGTTCTTCCCCGCCCAGCTCAGCCATCAGCGCCAGCATCTTGGCGGCGGCGTCCTCATCCACTGGTCCGGGTGCCGGGATACCTGCCCGAAAGCCTGTTTTCAGGGCTGCGAACTGCGCATCGGTCTTGGCATTCATCATCGGGCGCAGTCGGTCCCACTCGGCATCATCGGTGGCCAGCATGTCCTTGGCCGCGCGTGATGCTCTTGCCAGCCCCTCGACCAGATCCGGGCTTTCGCGCAGCATCTCGCCCTTGACCACGTAGCCCAGAAGCGGTGTCTCGGGATCCAGCCCCAACGCCTCCGCTGCATCCGAGACCAGGACCAGGGATCTCATCCCCGCCGCCTCCATCTTGGCCGTGAAATGCCAGAAATTGATCGCACCCGCGATGTCACCATCCAGCGCGGTCTTGAAGATAAGTGGCGGTGCACCGAACACCTGCTCGGTCTCTTCCTTCAGGTCCACCCCCTCGCGGGCGGCGAGCGCCTGAAGGATTAGCCAGCTCTTGTCGAGCGGTCCGCCCGCAATGCCGATCTTTGCGCCTGCCAGATCACCGAGGCTCCGGGCGGGACTGTCGCGTGGCACCATCAATCCCCCGACGGCCTTGGAATAAGGAATGAAAACATAGTCGAACCCGGCCGCCCGTTGACGGGCGACCCAGAGCCAGTCCGAGACAATCACATCCGCCTCACCGCCCTGAAAGGCGACCTTCGCGGCGGCTCCGCCGGCAACATCCTGAACCACCAGCTCAAACCCGTTCCGACCATCAAGATCATGATGTGTGATCGTGTCCAGTTCCCATTTCACGGTGCCGAACTTCAGGACCGAAATCCGCAAAGGCTCCGCCTGCACGATGCCCGAGATGGCAACAATGCCAACCACCGCGATCCATGCCCCAAGACCCTTGAACATCATTTTCCTCCCCAGACCGAAATTCCATATGCTTGCCCAGACTAAACACCATAGCTGCGTGCACGGCATATAAGACAAAGGGCGCAAATGCGGCCTTCTTCTTGGGCAAAATATCCCCGCCGGAGGCATGCGACGCGCCAATCCGCACATCGCCAGCCCCCCTACGACCTTTGTTCAATTTCAATGGATCCCGTTGTGAGGGAAACTTTATTGCGTGTCGAAAGCTGCCCTTTTGGCGCAGGCTCGATGGAAAAAGAGAAAACAATCAGGGGAGGAAGCGCATGAACCGGTTCATCTTGGCCGCATGTGCAGGTCTTATGGCAACAGGCGTTGCCTGGGCGGATGTCACGGAAGAGGATTTGCTGAACGATCAGGCGACGACCGATCAGATCCTGACAAACGGAATGGGGCGGCACCTGCAACGCTACAGCCCGCTCGATACACTCAATCAGGACAATGTGAAAAACCTTGTTCCGGCCTGGGCATTTTCGCTTGGCGGCGAGAAACAGCGCGGTCAGGAGACCCAGCCACTGATTTATGACGGGGTGATGTACATCACCGGCTCCTACTCGCGGCTTTATGCGATCGACCTGAAAACCGGCCAGGAGCTCTGGCAGTATGATGCCCGCCTGCCCGAAGGCATCCTGCCCTGCTGCGATGTGGTCAATCGCGGCGGCGCGATCTATGGCGACAAGATTTTCTTCGGCACGCTTGATGCACGTATCGTGGCGCTTGACCTGAAGACCGGCGATGTCGTCTGGCGCAAGCAGATCGCGGACTACAAGGCTGGCTACTCCTATACTGCCGCACCAATCATCGTCGATGGTCTCGTGATCACCGGCAATTCGGGCGGCGAGTTCGGGATCGTCGGCGAAGTGCAGGCGCGTGATGCGGAGACCGGCGATCTGGTCTGGACCCGTCCGGTGATCGAGGGGCACATGGGTACGCTCAACGGCGAGGAAAGTACCATGACAGGCACGCTGAACGCGACCTGGCCCGGTGACATGTGGAAGACGGGTGGCGGAGCCACCTGGCTCGGCGGGTCCTATGATGCCGAAACCGATACGCTGGTCTTCGGTGCGGGCAACCCGGCACCCTGGAACAGCTATCTGCGCGCGGCCGGAAACCCGGAAGGCACCGAGGGCGACAATCTTTATGCGGCCAGCCGCATCGGCATTGACCCCTCGAACGGAGAGATCAAGTGGCACTTCCAGACCACCCCGCGGGAGGGATGGGACTATGACGGTGTGAACGAGGTCGTGGCCTATACCGACAATGACGGCAACAAACGCTATGCCACAGCCGATCGAAATGGGTTCTTCTATGTTCTCAACCGCGAGGATGGAGCCTTCGTGGCCGCATATCCTTTCGTGAAGGACATCTCCTGGGCTGATGGCATCGACGAGCAGGGTCGCCCGATCTTCAACGAGGCGAACCGGCCCGGCGATCCGACAGCGGCCGCGGATGGCCAGAAGGGGAGCACAGTTTTTGCCGTTCCCTCCTTCCTGGGTGGCAAGAACTGGATGCCGATGGCCTTCTCCCAGAAAACCGGCAATTTCTATGTGCCGTCCAACGAGTGGGGCATGGACCTCTGGAACGAGCCGATCTCCTATAAGAAAGGGGCCGCCTATCTTGGGGCCGGTTTCACGATCAAACCGCTCTTTGAGGACTATATCGGCTCGCTGAAGGCGATTGACCCGATCACAGGCGAGGTGAAATGGGAGTACAAGAACCAGGCGCCGCTCTGGGGTGGTGTCATGACGACCGCTGGCGGTCTGGTCTTTACCGGAACGCCGGAGGGCGAATTCAAGGCCTTCAATGACGAGACCGGGGAGGAACTCTGGTCCTTCCAGACCGGCTCGGGCATCGTCGGCCAGCCGGTCACCTGGATGCAGGATGGCGAGCAGTACGTCTCGGTCATCTCGGGCTGGGGTGGAGCGGTTCCGCTTTGGGGCGGTGAAGTTGCCAAGGAAGTCAGCTACCTCAACCAGGGTGGGCTGCTCTGGACATTCCGCCTGCCTGAACAGCTGGCCTCCAACTAGGGCCTGCCGTTCACAAGACAACAGCACGTCCTCATCCCCGAGGGCGTGCATTTATTGAGATATTCTGGCCCGTCTTGTTCTCTCTGGCCCGTTTTATGATAGCATTGAGGTCACACCATTTACGGAAAGCTCATGGAACCCGCAGCGCTCGATGAACTGACGCTCAAGAATGTCCTTATCGTGGATGATCACCCGCTTTTTTGCGATGCGCTTTCAATGACGCTGAAGTCGGCCTTGCCGGTTCAAAAGATCAACACGACCACCACGATCGGGGAGGCGTTCGAGCGGCTGGAGAACGGCCTTGTGCCCGACATGATCTTTCTCGATCTCAATCTGCCGGACGCCGAGGGTCTTGATGGCCTGATCCGACTGAAAGGTATTGCCGACCATATCCCCGTGATCATCGTGTCTTCCATGGCAGAGAACCGGTTGATCGGTCTGGCCATCGAGGCGGGTGCCTCGGGATTTGTTCCCAAGCATTCCCAGAGAGACGTGTTTCTGGAGGCGATCAGCACGGTTCTGAGGGGTGAATCCTTCGTCCCGGACACCTATCTCGCCATTGGTGCCAAAGCGGAACCCAATGCGGACGGGGCCGAGACCGTGCGTCGGCTGACATCGTTGACACAGCAGCAGTCGCGCATCCTGCATTATGTCTGCGAGGGTAAGCTGAACAAGCAGATCGCTTACGAACTCTCGATTGCCGAGACAACCGTGAAGGCCCATATCACGGCGATCTTGCGCAAGCTTGGCGTGCAGAACCGGACCCAGGCAGTGTTGCTCGCCCGCTCCACCCAGTTCTCGAACCTGCTCGTCAAGGACCCTGTTCAACACTAGGCCGCTACCAGCTGACCTGCTCGATCCCTTCGAAGTTCACGATGCCACCATCGTCGAAGACAATGGTACCTGATGCATCCTGTGACAGATCAAGCTGACCGTCCTGCATTCCGGTTATGGTCTGCCCCGCATCAAGCGTCAGTGTCCAACCGTCCCCGCTGGCCCCTGAATTGTCGCCATTGACCGTGACCGGCCCTTCCATGTTGTCGAGCGCGATGATGTCGGCCCAGCTTCCACCGCCGCCCTGAACAGTATCCGTGCCGTCATTCGAGCCGACCACGATAGTGTCGCTTCCACTGCCTCCGATGATCAGATCATCACCGGAGCCGCCGGTCAGGATGTCGTCACCACCGCCGCCGTTCAGCGTATCGTGGCCGGAAAGACCGTAGATGATATCGACGCCGTCACCACCGACCAGCAGGTCGCCTTCGTCGGATTCAAGCGTGGTCGAGACGCTGGTGATGCCATAGTCCGAAGACCTAACATCGTCATCATCATCGTCACTTCCTGAAATCTCGGGATTTGCGGTGAAGACGATCGTGTCAAACGCACCGTGACCCGAGATGTTCACAGTTCCCGAGCCGCTGTTGGTGCCCTGTTCGACGAAATCCGCTTCCGCCACCAGGATACCGTCATTGTAGATCGCCCAGTGCCCCTCCTCCGCATAGGAATAGGTGTAGAGGTTCTGAAAGGAGAACGAAGCTTCCGTCGTGTCGGTGTCGAAGGTCACCGTCACATTCTCCGAAATACCGGCGTTGTGATCATAGGCGATCTGGCCATAGACCGAGTTGTCGCCATCGCTGGCAGTTCCGTTGGCCCCAAAGGCGGCGCCTCCGGCAGAGTAGGTTCCGACATTGTCGATGGTCGCGGAGGTCAATGCGCCGTTCACGACATTCTGCGCCGTGACCGTGTAGCCCGATCCGGTATCGGAGACATTGCTGGCGGTGATGCTGACGTCCGTGAACTCCGGATTTGGCGTGCCGATCCTGATCGAAGCGCTTTCGTCATGGGTCAGGCCCAGCGTATCGGTCGCTCGGGTGGTGACGGTTTCCTCAAACGGAGAGGTCAGCGATTGATTCTGCGTGACCGTGATCTGCCCGCTGTCCGCATCAATTGCAAAGCGGCCACCTGCGTCGTCGACCAACTCGTATGTGAAGGTCTCCGTCGGGTAGTCTTCGGCGAAGTTGCTGACCGTCGCGACGACCGTGTCGGCTTCCAGCCCGCCCGCGCTGTTGATAGCGGCCACATCGGAGACATCGCCCCAGGGCGCGCCCGTATCGGGGTTGGCGGCAATGCCCCCAACCTCGGTATCGCCACGCAGAGTGATCTGATAATCGCCCTGGCTGTACCCCTGCGAAGGATAGTCGGTGTCGGTTCGCATGGCCTCCGTTGAGCCCATCGGATAGGGACCGATGGCCAGAACATACTCCCCTGCTTCCAGGTCCGTCATGAAAAGGTAGGAGTCATTGACCGAGGTGCTGCCGTCCGAGCCTTGGGAGCTCTGATCATTCGCGGCAATCGTGGTGTAGCTGCCGTCGCCATTGTCGCGGAGCAGGAAGATCTCCGTGTCCAATGTGCTGCCATTGAAGTTGCGCGCCAGAACGTCGATCTCCAGATCGCCACCGGCATGGTCGAGATCCCAATGATCGACAGATTTGTCGCCGTCCGAATTGCTTTCGATGGAGCCGGTCAGCAGTGTCCGGGGTTCGGCCTCGGTGATGTCATTGATGGCTTCATTGCTTTCGAACCGGAATTCCGGTGGCTGGTCGGCGCGCGCCTGCCTTTCGGCCTCGATCTGCATGTCGGCGGCGGAATAGGATGTGCCGTTGAAGGAGAAGGTCTCGATGTTTCGCACGGTGTCGGTGCCTTCATCGAGGCCGTCGGCGCTGGTCCGATCGGAGATCGTGAAGGTCTCGCCTGCCGCGTCATAGCTGATCGCATAATCGGTCAGATCGCCCGCGTAAAACGCCGTATCCGCGCCTTCGCCGCCGTCGAGCCGATCCGATCCGGCCCCGCCCGTCAGCGCGTCATCGCCCGCGCCTGCGTCGATCTCGTCATCATCGTCCCCGCCAAAGAGATTGTCGGCACCGGCTCCGCCTTCGAGCCGGTCTGCGCCTGCCCCGCCGGACAGGGCATCATCTCCGTCATCTCCGAGGAGAGTGTCATCCCCCGCGCCGCCCAGAAGGGTGTCCGCCCCGCCATTGCCGGTGATCACATCATCGCCCATGCCGCCGGTCACCGAAATCTCGGTCACCCCTGCCTCGGTGAATTCCACGCCCCCATCCGCAAGCTCAAGCGCCTCGGAGATGTCCTGAACGGTGATTTCGATCTGCTGGATGGGGCCATCAGCATAGCCGTCATTGGCCACCACATGGACCCTGACGTTGTCGCTGGTCTCATAGTCGAAGACGGACCCATCGGTCACGCGGATCTCATTGCCGACGATCTCGAGCCCTGCCGCTGAGATGTCGTTGCCATGGGCATCAACGAAGCGGAAGCTGTGGGTGTCCTGGCTATCCACATCGGATGCGGACATGATCGACACGACGGTCCCTGACGCAGCATTCTCAGCGACCCGATCTCCACTGCTTGTGACGGCATCAGGTGCCGTATTGGCCTGCCTTTCGGCCTCGATCTGCATGTCGGCGGCGGAATAGGATGTGCCGTTGAAGGAGAAGGTCTCGATGTTTCG
>CANLSM010000002.1 GCA_947493745.1 uncultured Paracoccaceae bacterium
GGCCTCCCCCGAACCCCCTCCGCAGAAGCCATCAAACTCAACAACAAAAACCAAATCCAGGGACTCTTTTGAGGAGACTGGAAAGACAGGATCTGAAGATGACAGCAGAGAAAATTGACGGCAAGGCCTTCGCGGAGGTGGTGCGCCAGCAGGTTACCGAGCATGTGACCAAGCTCAAGGCCGATCACGGTCTGACGCCCGGTCTTGCGGTGGTTCTGGTCGGCGAAGACCCGGCGAGCGAGGTCTATGTCCGCAACAAGGGCCGCCAGACCGTTGAGGCCGGGATGCAGTCATTCGAGCACAAACTGCCCGCCGACACGCCGCAATCCGATCTTCTGGCCGTGGTGGAACGCCTGAACACGGACCCTTCGGTGCACGGTATCCTAGTGCAATTGCCGCTGCCCGATCATATCGACGAGGCGCTTGTCATCAACGCGATTGCGCCCGAGAAGGACGTGGACGGTTTTCACATCTCGAATGTTGGGCTTCTGGGTACCGGCCAGAAATCCATGGTGCCCTGCACACCTCTGGGCTGTCTGATGCTGCTGCGCGACCGGCTAGGCTCGCTCAGCGGGAAGTCGGCTGTCGTGGTCGGGCGCTCGAACATTGTCGGCAAGCCGATGGCGAACCTGCTTCTGCGCGACAGCGCGACGGTCACGATTGCCCATTCGCGCACCAAAGATATCGAAGCGCTCTGCCGGACCGCCGACATTCTGGTCGCGGCCGTTGGCCGACCGGAGATGATCAAGGGAGATTGGGTCAAACCCGGTGCGGTCGTGATCGATGTCGGTATCAACCGCATCGATGCGCCGGAGCGGGGGGAGGGCAAGACCCGGCTGGTCGGTGATGTCGACTACGCGTCCGCTGCCGAAGTGGCCGGCGCGATCACACCGGTTCCGGGCGGTGTCGGGCCCATGACGATTGCCTGCCTGCTTGCAAACACGGTGACCGCCTGCTGTCGGGCAAACGGTTTGCCCGAGCCCGAAGGTCTGACCGCCTAAAGCGGCACCGGCGTTGCGGTCTTGCCGGTGAGTACGGCAAGGCTGTTCGGTCCGGTCAGTTGTCGGAGCATCTTCAGTTCCGAGCGCAGTCCGCCCGTGTAGACGCCGAACGCCGGCAGGATCAGACGGCCGTCTCCGATCAGAAAGCAGGGGCGAGAGACCGTGCGTCCGCGCGCATTGAGTACATGTTTGGGGTGGTAATGGCCGGAAATTTCGCCCTCGACCCGCCCTGGCCGCGCGATATGTCGGAAGGTCAGGGGGCCGCGCTCGATCTCGTCATGATGGCTGCCGCCGATCTCGATCGGCCCCGCATCATGATTGCCCTCGATCCAGATCCAGCGCCGTCCGGCCATCATCGCGGCAAGCTCTGCGTGATCGACGTCATCCAGCGCGCTTTGGGCGGAGAGATCGTCGAAACTGTCGCCCAGACAGATCACGGTGCGCGGATCGAGGCGCGCAATTTCGCCTGACAGACGCGTGAGGGTCTCGCGGGTTTCATAGGGTGGCAGCAGCGCGCCGCCCCGGCGGGCCATGCGTTCCGACTTTCCCAGATGCAGGTCGGACACGGTCAGAAGCTGCGCTTCCTCCCACCACAGCGCGCCCGAGGCCTCGGCCCGCAGGTCAACGCTGCAAAAGGAGAAATCATACCCGGACATGTGCGATACAAAACAGGAACACCTGAACCTTTGCAAGGGAGATCAAAGTGTGAGCCCGGCCTCCTTCATCAGGCGGTCCGCTTCGTCGCGCAAAAGTGTTTCTTCGGCCACACCCTTGATCGGAACCCGCCCGACCTCCAGCAGAAGAGGGGCCGAAAACGGGGTGACATGCGGTACCTGAATGAACCGGATGCTGCCTTGGGCGCGATCCAGCATCTCCTCAATCCGGTCGAAATCGACAAGCCCCCGTTCCGCCTCGGTCCGGGTAATCTGCATCAGAATGTGGTCGGGGTCGTATTTGCGCATCGTGTCGTACAGGATATCGGATGAGAATGTCGCCTGCCGCCCGGTCTTGCGCTTGCCCGGGTGGTTGCGTTCAATCAGCCCCGCGATGATTGCGGACGCGCGGAAGGTCCGCTTCATCACCGCATTCTCGCCAAGCCATGTCTCAAGACCGTTTCGCATCTCATCGGGGTCGAGAAAGGGGGCGGGATCGACAACCGGTTTCAGCCCCCAGATGGACACCGCATAATCATTGGAGACAAAACCCAGCGGTTCCAGTCCAGCCTCTTCCATCCGACGGGTCAGCAGCAGGCCAAGCGTCTGGTTGGCATTGCGGCCCGCGAAGCTGAAAACCGAGAAATGGTGCTGATCGCCGCGGGGAAACTGCTCGCAAAGCAGGCCGTTGCGCGGTGGCAATGCGGACATCTCTGCCTGAAGATGCAGCCAGTCCTGCGTATGTTGTGGCAGCGTTTTCCAACGCTCGGGACTTTGCAGCATGTCGAGGAAACGCTGTGACAGCTCCAGCGAGGTTGCCATTCGGTAGCCTGCGAAGACCGCGATCTTCGGCTTGCGGGACGGTTGTTTGGTCACCTCTATCACCATCTCCCGCAAGCCCTCATAGCGCACGGTCTGCCCGCCGATAAGGAAGGTGTCGCCGGGAACAAGATTTGCCGCAAAGGCCTCTTCGACCTCACCCAGCGCGCCACCCATCCGGCCCTTTATCCGGACCGACAATGTCTCGGTGTCGATGATGGTGCCGATGTTCATGCGCAGATTGCGGGCCGTTCGGGGATCGCGCAATTGCCACAGGCCATCGCGCTCCAACAGGCGCTGATAGCGGTCATAGGCTTTCAGCGCGTAGCCGCCGGTGGCACAGAAATCCAGACAGCGGTCGAAGTCCGTTCGCGAGAGGGTCCGATAGGCGCCAGCAGACCGGACCTCCGCAAAGAGACCGTCAGCTCTGAAGGGCCCGGAGCATGCCCGCAACAGGATATGCTGGCAAAGCACGTCCAGCGGGCCGGGGCCGCGCAGGGTTGCATCCAGATCATGCGCCTCGACGGCTTCGAGAGCAGCGCGACATTCGATGATCTCGAACCGGTTGGCGGGAACCAGCAAGGCGCGGGACGGGGCGTTGTAGCGGTGATTGGCCCGTCCGATCCGTTGCACCAGACGTTTCACGTTCTTGGGCGCACCGATCTGGATCACCAGGTCGACATTGCCCCAGTCGATACCCAGATCGAGTGATCCGGTGCAGACAATGGCGCGGAGCTTGCCCGCCACCATCGCTGCCTCGACCTTCTCGCGCGCATCGCGGGAGAGAGAGCCATGGTGGATCGCGATTGGCAGGTCGTCGGAGTTCTCGGCCCAGAGTGCCTGGAAGAACAACTCGGCCTGCGCGCGGGTATTGATGAAAACCAGCGTCGTTTGCGCCTCGCGGATGGCCTGCATCACTTCTCCGGCCGCATGCTTGCCACCGGCACCCGCCCAGGGCGGGGCGGTCTCCGTCTCCAGAAGCGAGATGTCGGGATCGGGGCCGGGATCCGCAGTCAGTATCTCGCAGTCGTTCGGATTGAGATAGTGCGCGAGCGCAGGAGGATCATCGACAGTGGCGGACAGACCGATGGTTCTGAGCCCCGGCGCAAGGCTCGCGAGCCTTGTCAGACCCAGCATCAGCTGATCGCCCCGCTTGCTTTCGGCCAGAGCATGGATCTCGTCGCAGATCACGCGCCGGAGACCCGCAAAGATGCGCGGGGCGTCCTCATAGGACAGCAACAAGGCAAGGCTTTCCGGGGTGGTCAGCAGGATATGGGGCGGGTCGGCACGCTGCTTTTGTCGCGCCGACTGAGGCGTGTCCCCGGTCCGATCCTCGATGCGGATGTCGAGGCCAAGCTCATCGACGGGCGTGCGGAGATTGCGCTTGATGTCAGCAGCCAGCGCCTTCAGCGGCGAGACATAAAGCGTATGCATGCCCTGATGCCCGCTGTCGGACAATTCCACCAGAGAGGGGAGAAACCCGGCCAGTGTCTTGCCGCCGCCGGTCGGTGCGATCAGCAATGTCGCGGGCGCATCCGCTCGGGACAGAAGGGCGAGTTGGTGGGGGTGCGGGCTCCAGCCGCGCTTGTCGAAAAAGGACCGGAAAGAGGCGGGCAGGGCGCGGATCATGCCCCTTTATGAGGCTGTCCGCGTCCCGGGTTCAAGACCGCTTGATCAGTTTCTCAATGGCGACGATCAGGGCCTCTGCCAGCGTGGTATCGGCGCCCGGTGGCGAGCCATCAATAGCCGAGCGGACATCCTTTGCAATGATGCCGATGGAATTGGCATCTGACAGTCCGTCACGCGCAAACTCGATGTCGTCAAAGTTGCTGCCGAACCAGGTCTGCCCGGAACTCGTGTGAAGGACCTTCAGCAGATCGGTCTCAGCTAGGCCCATCTCGTCGGCCCAGCCAAGCGCCAGCCGGGTCGTGGCGACCGAACTTGCGGCGACCAGATTGTTCAGCACCTTGGCGGACATGCCCGAGCCGAGCGGGCCGAGTATGTGAATATCACGCCCCATGGCCGCAAAAAGCGGCTGGAGGCGTTCCAGAAGGGTGCGATCACCACCCAGCATGAAGGACAACCGGGCCTCGCGCGCAGCAATGGCAGCGCCGGACATCGGCGCATCGACCAGTGCGATCCGCTCGGGGATGCGGTCTCGCAGGGCGCGGATATATCTCGGCGAAACCGTCGAACTGATGATCAACGTGTCGAGATCCGGCGCCCGCTCAAGAATACTCTGATCTTCAAAGAGAAGGGCTTCGGTCTGATCGACGTCCCGGACAACGCTGATCAGCGTCTCCACCCCGGCACAAAACCGTTGTGGGTCACGCTCCATATGGGTCTGAAAACTATCGAAATCGGACGCGGGGCGAATGTCGAACCCGCGTACCGGGAAACCTGCATTCAGCAGAGCCTCTGCCATGGGGCGGCCCATGCGGCCGCACCCGGCTACTCCGATCAAACAGCGCCTTCTTCGTCGAGGAAGAGGTTTTCCCAGGCGCGATCGACCAGTTCAATCGTCATCTTGCGCTCCAGCCCCTCATAATCCGCGATCGACAGCATCTGGTCGATCAGAAACGGCGCATGATAGGACGCGAAGTGGTTGTCCACCTCGGGGTATTTGTTCTTCAGCAGATGCGTCAACACATCTTCCTCGGGCTTCAGTTTGTAGTGCCGTGCCGTCTTGATGAAGACCTTGATGAAGTCGTCGCGATCCGGGTTGCCGACCTTGATCTTGTAGTAGATCCGGCGAAGAGCCGCGCCATCGAACATCTCGGTGGGCAGGAAGTTGGTCGAAAACACGACCAGCGTGTCAAACGGCACCATGAATTTCTGACCGGACTGCAGGCTCAGAATATCGAACGAGCTTTCCATGGGCACGATCCAGCGGTTGATCAGCGCCTGTGGCGGTTCCTGCTGACGGCCCAGATCGTCAACGATGAAGACGCCGCCGGTCGCTTTCAGCTGCAAGGGTGCCTGATAGGTTCGGCTGACCTTGTTGTAGTTGAGATCGAGCATCTCGAGCGTCAATTCACCACCGGTCATCACCGAGGGACGGCGGCAGAGCACATAGCGCTGGTCGTAATGCGGTCCCGGACGGCGCAGCGGGTTGTTGTTCAGATCATCCGACGGTGCCTTGGTCAGCGTGTGCACAATCGGATCATAGACAGAGATCACCTGGCCCGAGAATTCCAGAAAGCGCGGGACATAGATGCTGTCACCAAGCGCATCCCTGATCCCGTTGGAGATCGAGGACTTACCATTGCCCGGTGGACCATAGAGCAGAACCGAACGTCCCGAGTTCACCGCAGGGCCAAGCTGATCGAGCATGCCGGCTGGCAGAACCAGATGCGACATGGAGTTTTCCAGCCGCTCCTGCGTGATCACCGCATCGCCGATGGACTGACGGGCGGTCTGCTTCCAGTAGTCCTCAAGCGGAACCGGAAGGGCGCCGTAGTATTCAGACTGGGCAAGCGCGTCGAGGGCACGGGCCTTGCCGCTTTCGGTCAGCTGATAGCGCACCTCGCCCGAACTGGCGGTGGCGATCGAGCCGAGCGTTTCAATCAGATTGTCGGTCCGTCCCGCCTCGACCAGTTCGGTCGCAATTGGCGGCGTCACGCAAAGAGCGTTGGCGATATCAAGCATCGAGGTCAGCGACCGCCGGAACATGGTTTTCAGCAGAATGTCGCGCATCAGGACCAGTTCGAGCCCGGTCTCCTCCAGCCGCAAGGGGGCCCGCGGAGCAAAGCTGTGCTCTGGGTGCGCTGCCATGTCATTCATCGGGGAATCCTCCACTCAACGGCCAAGATCTATTTTTACAGATCAAATACGGCCAAAAAAGGTTTTTCTGCCTCAAATACACCATTAAACCGGGGCAGTCTCCGATAGGACCCAACACCAGTAACCTTAAGATCATGCACAAAAATTTGAAATTTACGTTTGTTCTGCTGCTGGTCGTTCTGGGTCAGACAGCCTTGATGTTGCTTGCGGGCGGATTGCGGATCAACGGGCATGAGGCCGATCTGCTGCATGTGTTGGACGTCATCTCGCGAATGGTTGCGGGTGACCGCCCGAGTGTGGATTTCATGACGCCCCTGGGGATCACAGCTTTCGCTCCGTTTGCGGGCCTTCTGGCCCTTGGTACCAGTCATGCCAAGGCCATCCTGCTGGGCTCCGGCCTTGTGGCATGCCTGTTTTTGCCAGCAATCCTGCATGTTGCGGGGTCGCGGATGGGCGGGGTCGTCAAATGGGGCTTCGGGCTTGGGCTGGTGATCATGATGACTGCCGTGGTCTATGGCGGCGATCAGGCGACCATTTCGATCTCGATGTATTACAATCGTTGGGCCTGGACGATCAGCTTCCTGATGCTGGCGGTTCTCTTTCTCACGCCCGGGGACGAGACGCCTTTGCGTGACGGTGTGATTGTCGGCCTTGGTGTCGGCATTCTGGCGACGTTGAAAATGACCTTTGCGGTCGCTCTTGGGCCGGTTGTTCTGCTGGGCCTGATCCTGCGCCGGGATGGGCGGTTTTTTGCCGCTTTGGCCGTCTCTTTGCTGATCTGGCTCGCCGCGGTGACGATCCTCGCAGGCGGATTGGACTATTGGGTCAGCTATGTTCGCGATCTTCTCTACGTGGCGACCAGCAATCTGAGGGCACGTCCGGGGCTGAGTTTCGGTGATGTCGCGGCAGCACCGGCCTATCTGCCCGCGACGGCAGTTCTGCTCCTCACGGTGGTCTTCTGGCGCAGGGTTGGCCTGGCGCGCGAAGGGCTATTGCTGCTCGTGGCCGCGCCCGGCTTCATCTACATCACATTCCAGAACTGGGGGAACGATCCCAAATGGCTGTTCGTTCTGGGTATCTTCCTGCTGGTGTTGCGCGAACGGGCAGCAGGCAAGACCTGGTTCGGGGCAGATGGCAGACATGCTTCCAGCCTCATGGCGACGGCCTGCCTTGTCATGATCGCGCCCTCGATCCTCAACATGGGCTACAGCACTGTTCGTCACCTCGCGCTCTCTGCGGACCGGTTCACGCCGATCTTCGAGGGGAGCGATATCGAGTTCGAGATTGCCCGAAACTTCGAAGGCGCAGGGTCGGTCGGTCTGCCGCCGGTCGCCATCACCTCGGAACCGGTCTCGATCGCGGATGACGAGGTTGTCGAGACAGTCCTGAACGGGGAGGTGCTGGATTACTGCCAGATGACAACCGGGCTTCTTGGGGTCACGCGCAGTATTCAGGAGGAACTCGGCGCCCGCAATCTGGTGTCGGGCAAGCGTGTGCTCGTCGGGGACATCTACGATTTTCTGTGGCTGGCGGGACCGTTCGAGCGCAATCGCGGAATGGCGCCATGGTATTATGGCGCGCCCAGCGGCTTCAACGGGACCGAGCTTCTGGTCGTGCCGCTCTGTCCGATCTCTGACCGGGCCCGACGGGTGAAAATTCAGTCGATTGTGGATCGCGGCTGGGGCCTGTCAGAGGTTTTTCGCACCGAGCATTTCATAGTCTTGTCGGTGGAAAGCTGAAAAACGCGACTGACACGAGGTAAAAGAGCAGCGCACCGCTCAGCGCGAGCCCCATTGGGAAATTCTTGCCCGACGTCCAGGATTTCCACTCTGCATTCGTCCATCCCGCCGCCCCGGCCAGCCTGAAGCCGCGATGAGTCAGAAAGGCGCTGATGGTCATGATCAGGAATGTCATGAAGAACGGCGCCAGGTCCTCATAGGCCACATACAGGATCAGGGCGGCTGCGTATTTTGCATCTCCCCCACCAACGACACCGGTGATGTTGAGGATATAGCCGATGAGCAGCACGATCAGCCCGACCAGAAGCCGCCAGCCGAAGACGTCGAGCGGCAGCAACACAAGGCCGACCGGCACAAAGGCCACCGCCAGCCAGATGTTGAGTTTGTTGGATATGATCAGACGCCGCAGATCGCTCCAGGCGGCCCAGAATGCAAACGGGGCCGCCACGGCGAGAAAAACGTAAGGTGCTACTGCCGACACCTATGGTGCCTAGCGCTGAACGCTGTTCGTCAGGGTCTCAAGCTTTGCCACAGCCGCCTCGAAATGCTGCGGATGCGTGTCCACGGCCTCTTCCAGCAGACCGGCGGCAATGTCTGTTTTGCCGTTGCGGAGCGCCTGCAAGGCCATGTTGTGAAGCAGTTGCGCTTTCTCAACAGCGGTCATGGGAAGGATCGGCAATTCGTAGTTACCACGCTTCGCGCGCGAAATCGCCAGGTTGTTCTTGGCATTGAAGAGGTCGCGGTCATAGCTGATGGCGCGGCGGAACTTCTCCTCCGCAGCCTGGGCATTTCCGCGCGACAGCATGGAGATACCCCAGTTGTTGTAGACTGCGGCGGGGCGGGTCGTCAGTCCGGCAGCGTTCTCGTAGAACGCATCCGATTTCTCCCAGTCCTGCCGGTAATCGGCAACCATCGCTTCCAGCCGGTAACGGTTGTAGCTTTCAATGGTCGGAGGGATTTGGTTGAGCTGATTTTGCGCTTCCTCCCAGCCGTTGTTCTGGATCAGTGCTTCCGCGTAAAGCAGGCGGTCGCCATCCTTGGCCTCGCCCGCACTGTCAAGTTGTTCGAAAATGAGAACAGCTTCTTCCGAGCGGCGTGCCCGCATCAGCGATGCGGCATGGCCACGTTTCAGGTCAGCCCGGTCGGGGTTGCTGAGTGAGGAGTTCTTGAAGTACTCGACCGCCTGGTTGGGGTCGGCGAAATTGAGCATGATGTCGTTGAGGTTGCTTTCGTCGATGACGTTGAGATCATCGAGGCTCTGGATCGCCTCACGGTCTGCGTCCGGATCGCCACAGCCCGCCACACCCATGGTGATGATAAGCGCGAAGCTGCTCAGGTGTTTTGCCCTGATGCTCATGTGCCTGTTCCTTGTTCTGCTCGGTTTATTTTTTTAGTTGTTTCCGAGCAGAAGATACCGCCCATTGCCCCTTCTGACCAAGCGGAAATTTGCATCTGACTGCTCTGGAACCACAATATTTTGCAATTGTTGCTCTGCGAGACGCAAGTTGTCGCGTATTTCGATGGAATTTCCGTTGTCGAGGCCGAAGGCGAGCCGAAAAACGTCATGTGCTTCGGCGACCTTGCCGAGCCGCATCAGAACGACGCCGAGGTTGTTCCAGGCGGGCACGAACTCCGGGTCCTGTTTGACGGCGGTGCGCAGAATGCGTTCGGACTGGTTGAGACGGTTCAGTTTCAGATTGGCCGATCCGATGGCACTGAGAACATCCGCGTTGAGGCCCAGTTCCGAGGCGCTTAGATAGTAGGCCTTGAGCGCGAGCTCATATTCTTGCGCCTCCATCAGCCGATGACCGATGGTCAGACCGTCAACATCCTCCGCTTGGGTGCTGCGGCTTGCCGGCAGCCCGACACGGTCGTTCTGAAGGGCCATGCCGCGCTCCTGCTCGCAACCCGCCAGAGCCACGCCCAACGGAAAAAGCCAGCAAAGACGGAGAGCGCGCCTGGTCCTAGAAATACTGGAACATGTCATAGATGGAGGGGCCAACCAGAATGATCAGAAGCGGTGGAACTGTGAACATCATGGTGCCCAATGTGAGCTTGGTTGGCAAGGTGTTCGCCTTTTCCTCCGCCCGCATGACGCGTTTGTCCCGCATCTCCGAAGCGTAGACCCGCAGCGCGTCGGAGATCGAGGTCCCGAAGGTCGCGGACTGCACCAGCACGGTCACGAAAGACGAGATGTCGGTGACGCCGCAGCGTTCCGCCATATCGCGCAGAACCGTCACACGGTCCTTACCGGCGCGCATCTCGTTGGCGACAATCTCGAACTCTTCCGCGAGTGTCGGGTACGACCCCTGGATTTCATTGGCAACACGCAGGATCGCCTGATCAAGCGATTGACCCGCCTCAACACAGACGAGCATCAGATCGAGCGCGTCGGGGAAGCCGTTTGTGACATCTTCCTGACGGGCCTGCTTCCGACGCTCCACCCAGTAGTTCGGCAAGAAATAGCCGATACAGCCCGGAATGAGGACGCTGAGAACAACTGTCGGAAGATCGGGATCATTGGGAAGCAGGAAAACCGAGAGCGTTCCGACCGCAAGCGAACCGACCCCCAGGACGAACCGGAAGAGGTGGAAGGTACTGACTGCCGAGCGGGATCGATATCCAGCCTGAATGAGTTTCAGACGGGTTTCCGAGAACTCCTTCTGATCCTTCGGCTCCAGGAACGGTGCGAGTTTCTCAAGACTTGGTCCGCCGCTGTCATAGCGCAGCCTGACGGCAGCCTCCTTGCCACGGGGCACGGCAACGCCGGCGCCGCGCAGTTTCTTGAACGGATCTTCCTTTGGTTTGAAGGCCATAGGAGCGGAGAGAAGGATCATGATGATGCCGATGAAGCCGAGCGCATAGAGCGGCCCGAGCGGCCCAAAGGCTGCGATCAGAAAGTCCCAGGACTGTGTCAGTACTTGCATCTTATCCGCTTTCTAAACCTTGATGTTAACCATCATCCTCATGAAGATGATGTTAATAAAAAGGAAAAGGCCAACAATGATCGCTGCGGGCACAAACGCAGTCGACTCCTTCACGTCATCATAATAGTTGGGCTTCATAACCTGGATCAAGACCAGAGCACAAATCGGGAAGACCGACAGGAACCAGCCCGACCAGCGCGCCTCGGCCGTGATGGCGCGCACGCGACGGAACAGCTTGAAGCGGGCCCGGATCACCTTTGACAGGCCGTCCAGAATCTCGGCCAGATTACCACCTGACGAACTTTGGATTGTCACGGCGACGGACAAGAACTTGACGTCCTGTACGTCAATGCGGCGGGCCATCTTGTCGAGCGACTCCGTCACATCCATGCCGTATGTGGCCTCATCCGCGATCATTCCGAACTCGGTGCCCAGCGGGTCTGGCATTTCCTGTGCCACGATGTTGATGGCGGAGGAGAAAGGGTGTCCGACACGCAGACTGCGCACGATCAGTTCAACGGCGTCGGGCAGTTGCTCTTCAAAGAGCGAGAGACGCTTCTTCGCCTTGTTGTTCAGCCAGAGATAGATGCCGCCATAGCCCATCACGACCGAAATCGCGATGCGGATATAGACGCCAGCGCCAGTGAAAAAGGTGAGGGCAAGGAAGCTCACGATACCGACGACGACCATCACGATGATCAGGGCAACCGGGGTGAAGGCAATATTCGCCTGCGCGGCCTTTTCGCTGAGAGGCGCAAGCAGTGGCAGGCCGGAACTTTCCCTGTGCTGTTCGCGTTCCTTGCGGAGCGTGTTCAGAACCTCTTCAGGATCCTCGCCTTTTTCCAGCAGCTCAAGACGCCGGTTCACCTTGGATTCGAGGCGTACCGACTTGCCGAAGACGACCAGATAGATGCCCTCGACCATGAACAGGACGCCCACAAAAATTAGGGCATATATAAGGGGTTCAATACTCATTGATCACTCCTTCCCGATTGATCACAAGACCTTGGGTGCGGTGTAAATGCTGGATGGCAGATCGTAACCCCAAAGTTTGAACCGCTCAGCATAGTTCGATCTTAGGCCGGTAGGGGTAAATGCACCAATAATCTTGTTGTCATCACCCAGACCGTCCCGACGGAATTTGAAAATCTCCTGCATGGAAATGATCTCGCCCTCCATGCCCGTCACCTCGGTGACGGACACCATGCGACGCGAGCCATCCTGCAATCGGCTGACCTGCACGATCAGATTCACAGCCGACGCGATCTGGGAACGAACAGCCTTCAGCGGCATTTCGATCCCGGACATTGCGATCATATTCTCAAGACGGCTGACGGCGTCGCGTGCGGAGTTGGCGTGGATTGTGGTCATCGAGCCGTCATGGCCGGTGTTCATGGCCTGCAGCATGTCGATCACCTCGTCACCGCGGGTCTCACCCACGATGATGCGATCAGGTCGCATACGCAGGGCGTTGCGCAGAAGGTCGCGCTGGCTGACCTCGCCCCGGCCCTCCACGTTCGGCGGACGACTTTCCATCCGTCCCACATGGATCTGCTGAAGCTGAAGCTCAGCCGTATCCTCGATGGTCACGATCCGCTCCTTGTCGTCGATAAACGACGAGAGCGCGTTCAGCGTGGTCGTTTTACCCGAACCGGTACCGCCCGAGACGATCACGTTCAGCCGCGTCGATACGGCGGCCTGGAGATAAGCCGCCATCTCTTCGGTAAAGGCTCCGAAATCGATGAGTTCGTCAATCGACAGCTTTTCCTTGGAGAACTTACGAATGGAGACCAGCGATCCGTCCACCGCACAAGGCGGGACCATCGCGTTGAAGCGCGAGCCATCGGCAAGACGCGCATCGACATAGGGGTGGCTCTCATCGACGCGGCGGCCAACGGCGGAAACGATCTTGTCGATCACGCGCATCAGATGCCGCTCGTCCTTGAAGCGGACATTGGTCAGTTCAAGCTTACCGGCGCGCTCAACGAAAATCTGTTGCGATCCGTTCACCAGAATATCGTTGACGGTGGTGTCTTTCAGCAGAACTTCCAGCGGCCCCAGACCGGTCACCTCATCAAAGAGGTCCTGATTGAGCTGCTCGACTTCCTTGTTGTTCAGAACGACGCCGGCTTCGCGCAGTCCTTCACGGCTGATGGTGTTGATCTCGCGGCGGAGATCGGCCTCGGACGCCTTGTCCAGAACCGACAGGTTCAACGTCTCAAGCAGCCGCTTGTGCAGGTCCATCCGGATATCGAGCAGCTTGTCCTGCCGCTTCGCATCACGGTTCATTTCCGCGATTTCCTCGGCGGAGGCGACATTCTGCGCCTTGTCCATCCGCTGACGGGCTTTGAACGCCGCTTCCTTCGGAGTTACATCAATTGACGGAGGAGAGGGGACTTCCTGCGCGCGTTGATAACGTCGAAACATATCAGGTTACCTTCATTGAACGACTGCGGCCTTTTCGGCAACGACCGCTTCGAAAATGGATTCCGCGATGTTCTTGATCTCCTTGCGGAGCGCGTTCTTGGGGGCGGAGGACTCAAGCGGCTGGCCTTCATCACAAGCCGATGCGACCGTCTTGCCTCCGTCGGGGAGCAGAATATTGATATCTACACCAAGGCTTTCAGCCAGACGCTTGACCCGGGTCTTGCCGTTCAGGTCCGTGAAGCCGGGCGCCCGGTTGAGCGTGAACTGCACCTTCTCGAACGGCAGATCTTCCGCTTTCAGCGCCCGCAGGAACCGCAGCGTGTTCTGTGCCGAGCGCATGTCGACCTCCATCACCGCGAAATAGGTCTCTGCCATCCGAAGGACATCATCGGACCAGTGAACAAGAGCCTGCGGCATGTCCACCACGATGAAATCATAGGAGGTCTGGGCGATCTCAAGCAGCTTCTGGATATCCTCGGGCGCCACGATATCCAGCGGAAGCGCGTCCATCGGGGCTGTCAGCACGGCGAGGCGCGTCTTGTAGGAGGTGAGGGCCTGACTCAGCGCATCATGATCGATTGCTGACGGGTCCGAGATAAGCTCGTAGATCGCCTCGCGGCGCGGCAGGTCGAGATAGGTCGAGACCGAACCGAACTGGAAGTTGAAGTCCAGCAACGCGGCGCGTTTGTCTGTCTTGCGGGTCAACTGGGCCAGTTCCCATGCCAGATTGACGGCAAAGGTCGAGGCGCCGACGCCACCGGCCACGCCATAGACGGGCAGAATGATGCCACGCCGGTTGCGTGACTTGATTTCGGCTGCCTGCTCTTCGGGAGCAACGGTGCGCAGTCGCGAGATGCTCTCGTTCAGTGCGCCTTCGGGGAGCGGGTAGGGTGCAAAGTCATCGGCACCGATGCGGATCAGCTGATGCAGCGCCATCGGTGAAACATCCTTGGCCACGAGAAGCACCTTCAACCCGTGATCGCGCGCGCTCTGGATCGAACGAGCGATCGGCGTGAGATCGTTCTCATCGGACTGGGAAACCGCGAAGATCACAAATTCTAGACCAGGGCCGACACCGGCCTTGAAGGTCGCCTCGGCCTTGTCCAGATCCAGATTTGACCAGCGACCGGAAAGCTCCCGGTCAAGATCCTCTGTCAGGAGCTGGAAACCACCCAGGTCCCGGGCGACAGCGTAAGCTTCTACATCGCTGGTCTTGACTTTGCGCAGTGCCATTCAATTCGTCCTCAATTTGCACCAACACCCCGGTGCGTCTTCCGATACTTTTGCCGATTGATATGAGCCGGTTGGACCCAAAATCAAAGAAGAAACGTCTGACGTCCCGCCCGACTCTCTAACACTGGCAATAATATACTCTGAATCGCCCAATCCCTAAGTTTTACGACTCTTTTGTAAAATAGTGGCGAGATTGTGACTCGCTCACAATACGGGCTTGCACCGCCGATTCAACATATTTTCATGCTGATCCACAACAGGTCGGCGGTCACCGGGTCCGGTACACAAGAATTAGCATTCCGGAAATAAAAATGCCGGGACAACGTCCCGGCAAGTTTGTGGTGGTTTTGACCCTTTTCGTCGTGGTCTTTACTGGCCGTCTCCACCGATGGCTCCGGTCTCGCCTACGTTGCTGGCGATTCCGGTGTAGCCTTCGTAGATCCCGTTCGCGACCTTGCCGTCAAATTCGCCCTGGCTTGCACCACCGGTGAAGCCGAAGACCTCGGTGACGGTGCGGCGGTTGAGACGCTCGCGGTTGGACGTGTTGATCAGCGGTCGGGTTTCACCGAACGATGACACCGCTTCAAGCTGACGCCGCGATACGCCGCGCGACACCATGTAGTTTACGGCAGCGCGGGCGCGGCGCAGGCCAAGAGCCTGGTTGTAGCCGTTTGAACCCACAAGGTCCGTATGTCCATAGACCCGGAACTTCACGTTCGGGTTGGACCGGATCCAGACCGCCTGACGATCCAGAATACTGCGCGCCTCAGCATCAAGTGCTGTTGAGTTGAACGCGAAGTTGATCATGTCCGGAGCCGCGGAACGGAACCTGGCAGAGAGATCCGCCAGAACGCCGCCACGCAGGTTGACTGACTGGACCACCGAGTTGTTGGCCACGGCATCCCCAAACAGGCCGGCACTGTTAAGGCTGCCGCCTGCCTGCTGATCGAAGGCCGGAGTGCAGGCGGCTGCCAGCAAAGCTGTTCCGGCGACACTCATTTTGAGAAATGTTGATTTCATTGATCTCACTCCAAAACATAGCCGTAGGAGCCCTGGAAGTCCTGCCGTGCAACATCCTGCACGGAGGCAGATCCAAGAATCTGACCACCAAGGAACAGTTCCCGCTCATTCGGGATCCGCATGCGATCTGTAGGCAAGGTGAGCGCGTCGCCGGTGGTGGGTGACACCAGATGCGGCGTGATCAGAATGACCAGCTCAGACTGTCGGCGCGAGAAGTCCGACGACCGGAAGAGCGCGCCCAGGATGGGAACGTCACCGATCCAGGGAACCTGCGATACAGCATCAGTGAAGTCGTCCTGCAACAGACCTGCAATCGAGAAGCTCTGGCCATCGCGCATTTCGACAACTGTCGATGCACGGCGGGTCGAGATGCCCGGGAAGCCTGCAACAGACACGGATGTGTCGATCTGGCTGACCTCGGTAGAGAGATCGAGACGGATCAGATCATCATCAATGACCGTTGGTGTGAAGAGAAGACGGATACCGAACTCCTTGAACTCGATACGTACGCCATCTTCGGTTTCAACACTGATCGGGAATTCACCACCTGCGAGGAAGCTTGCATCCTCACCGGAGACGGCGACCAGATTTGGTTCGGCCAGTGTGCGCACGAGACCCTTGGTTTCAAGGGCTTCGACGAGCATGTTCACCGCAAAGTCACCAAGCTGGAAGCTTGCGCCGATCGCGCCGACTGTCTCTGCATCGACAGACAGCGGAATGGGCAGACCGTTTACCAGTGTTGCACCATCGGTGACCGCGTTCCCGCCGAACGCAACACCGCCACCATCACTGCCGCTTGTGCTGACACCAACGGTAGAGCCGAGGCTCTTGGCAACGGAACGGCTCATTTCCGCGAAGCGAACCTTGAGCTGAACCTGCTGTGTTCCGCCAACCATGAGAAGGTTGGTCACACGACCCGGCGCATAACGCTCCGCCAGTTCGAGAGCACGCGAAACCTTGCGGGCGCCTGATACACGGCCGGACAGGACAATCCCGTCATTGGCTGTACGCACTTCGATGGGCTCACGCGGGAGGATGTCGCGAAGACGCTCCTTGAATTCCGCGATGTCAGGGGAGACGCGCACATCCACGTTTGTGATGAGTTCGCCTTCCTGGCCCAGAATGGTCAGCGTCGTGCGACCCGGCGCTTTGCCGAGAACATAGATCGTCCGCTCACCCAGGGTTGCGATATCCGCGATGCCGGGGTTTGCAACCGAAAGCTCCGCGAACGGTCTGTCGCTTTCCATCACAATGGCCCGGTTAACGGCTACCGAAATATTGCTGGAGGTTGCTCCATCCAGCACTCTAAGCACGCTTTGTGCGCTCACTTGCGTCACAAAGGGTGTCGTCATGACAAGGCCCACAAGCCCTGCTCGAATCAAACGTTTTAACGTCATGTGATCCTGCCTCTCAAAACCACTCCATGATAGGGACCGCGATTTTTGTGCGTGCCCACTGTGGGTTAAGATGCGAGGAAACTCAAAAAAACACAATAATCAATGTGTTAGACGTTTGAGTTGATGTGGATAAGCCACACCTCGTTGAATTTCCCAATGTTTTCAAGAAAAAAGGCCGGTCCCTAGTCGGAACAAGGAACCGGAATTTGGATGAGTTTGCCAGCGCGGCGTTCCTGGGTGAAGCATTCCTCCACCACTTCCTCAACTTCTTCAACGATACCAAGAACTTCGGCCTGTGTTGTGGCCAGAGCACCGATGGTATCCTCGCTCTCAATTCCGCGCAGCGAGAGGGAGATGCGGCCCGACGCCTCGGCGGTCGTCAGAACGGCAACATATTGCGGGCTGACTTCCACCGTGACGGTCCGCGCGACCTTGGAGCGGTTGCTCTCCTGATCGGTGGTCTGGTCAACCGCGATCAGCTCGATGTTTTCGAGGATCAGCTTGGTCGTCTGCTGGCCGCGAATACGACCTGTCCAGTAGATGTCGATCCGGTCACCCGGGTTGAGAAAGCCCGAGATGCTTTTGGTGACATCCACGGAAAGCGAGAAGGCGCGCATGCCCTTGTTCAGTCGTGACGCGACGCTCGCGTCCTGTCCGAACTTGGTTACCTTGGACTGCAGGATAAGCTCGTCGGCTTCCATGGTGCGCACCACCGCGCGTGGTGGCGTATTTGCATCACCAAAGAGTTCTTCGAGGGACCGGAATGCATTCTCGGGGATGGCATTCTTGGGAAATTTCACTTCCCGTGCATGCTCCCGCAGCAAGGCGGAGCCGTATCGAATCTCTTCGGTTGCAACGATGGCGACTTCCAGGTCCTGAACCTGAGCCGCCTTGATTTTGAGCTGGGCCACCTGATTTTGAAGGGAGTTCATCTGCTGCATCGCCATATATACAGCAAAACCGGCAATGCCGATCCCAATCAAAAACACCAGTGCGAAAACGATCCGCATGTTCTGTCAACCTCTCGCGCAATTTAGATATAGTCAGCTGATCATAGTCTTATCGGCTTGTGTCAACAAATACCAAAGACAAATAGCTGTGCCACATCAAACTGTAGCGAGAGGCGCAATTGTTTAGAAAATTGTGCCTGCTGCAACGATGTCCGCAGCCATGTCTGAGGCAGCGCTGTTCAAACCAGGTACGATGATAGGGATAATTACAAGCGCCAAACCCACGATTACGGCGGTCAGTACCACCCAATCTACAGTTACCGCACCATCCTCGTCCTTACGGAAAGCATCAAACGAGAGGGATGGCGGATTGAACAAGTTAGTCATGTCAGTCTCCAAGCCCCCACTCGTCCCAACGCCCACACACGGGCTATATTTTTGTTGTCGGCCCCGCCAGGGCCGACCACATCTTCAAGATCGAGCGCGGGGGCTCGACAACCAACTTAGTTGATTGTGGACAGACGTGTGTTGATGTCTGAAGCAGCGGAGTTGATACCAGCGGAAACGATGCTGAGAACAACGATGGCGATGCCAACGAGAGCTGCAGTCAGAACAACCCAGTCAACCGTGACCGCGCCGTCTTCGTCTTTTGCAAAATTCTTGTTCAGTTTGAACAGTTTCATCTCTTTTCCCTCCAAGGAAATTTTAGTGAGCACACATTGAAAGTCACCCCAAAGCGCTGTGTGAGCCAGAACACCACAACATGTGATGTCCTCAAGTCAGCCACTCAGCGCTCCGTTCGGGTTCGTATCTAGCGAACATCCACAATACAACGTTGAAATCAGGCAGAATTTGGACAAATCGCTGTTGAATTGCGTCAGGCGGCGGTTTCTTGCGCGACCCCAGAAATTTGTGATTAATATCAATGATTTGAAGTGTTAATATTGGTGAAGGATGTCTTAAGGCGACGGCCAAAAAGTCACACTGTTCGCTGAAATCCCGATTTTCGGGCCGAATCTGACGCCCCGCTTGCCCAGAATCCCACCTTCGCTAGAATCAACCAAAAAGACACCCGGTTAACAAGACATGGGATCAGAGCAGTGAACATCAAAACACGAACGCTTGCCGCCGCAGCGGCGGTCATATTGTCCTTTGGTCAGCCCGGATTGGCTGCGGACTTCACCTTCAAACGGATCAAACCATCCGATCCCGGACAGGGGCGGCTGATCAGTATTCAGGTCGAACCGGTCGAGGAGGAGAAGCCGGTGCTCGGACATCAGGTCTCGCTCGACGGCGCGGTGTCTACAGCGACAGCGAGAACCGGCTCTGCCGCCGGTGTGTCCTCGACAGCCGATTGGTTCTGGGCCGAGATGTCGCCGCTGCTCTCGGCAGGCTCTTCTTCACGGCTCAGCCAGGCGGCCGCCGCGATTGACCGGACACCCGGCAAATCGGCGGTGCTGCGCCCCAGCAAGGACCGCATGCAGCGCATCATGAATGATTATGGCGCCGAAATTCTCAAGAACAGCGTCGGGACGCAGGTCTCGCCCGCTCTGGTATTGGCCGTGATAGCGGTGGAGTCGAATGGCAAGCCCGGAGCCGTCAGCTCGGCAGGAGCAGGGGGGCTGATGCAGCTCATGCCGCAGACCGCCGCCCGGTTCGGCGTCAAGGACCGCATGGATCCGTCGCAGAACATCGCCGGCGGCGTGAAGTATCTCGCCTGGCTGCTTGAGGAGTTCGACGGCGACCCGTTGCTGGCGCTTGCCGGCTACAATGCAGGGGAGGGCGCTGTGCGTCGCGCCAAGGGTGTTCCGAACTACAAGGAAACGCGGAACTACGTGCCCAAGGTGGTTGGTGCGTGGCAGACGGCGCGCGACCTCTGCCTGACGCGGCCCAGCAAGGCGACCGATGGCTGCATCTTTGCAGGCCTCAAGGTGGCCAGCCGCTAGACAGGCTCAGACCGAGAGTTTCTTGAAGATCCGTTCCGGAATGGTGCGGATGATTGTCATGATGATGATCCAGAACCACGGCGTATAGAGCACATTGCGCTGCTTTTTCAGTCCCTTGAGGATGTCGCGTGCCACGTCCTGGGGGCTGGCGACCAGAAACATCCCCTCAATTCCCCATGTCATGGCAGTATCGACGAAACCGGGTTTGACGGTCATGACATGTATACCCGTTCGGCCCATGCGGTTGCGCAGGCCCGATAGATAGGTGTGAAAGCCCGCCTTGGCGGAACCATAGACATAGTTGCCGATCCGCCCGCGGTCCCCGGCCACCGAGCCAACGCCGACGATGGCCCCTTCGCCGCGCGCCTCCATCATCGGAGCGATGGTCTGAAGAAACCGGGCCGGGCCCGTGAAGCTGTCCTGAATGACGCCGTCGAGCAGACCGGGGTCCTCATCGATCTGGGATTGCTGCGGCATGGAGCCGACGAAGACCGCGACATTCAGCGATCCGGTCCGGCCCTCATAGTCGGACAGGATCGGCGCGAAGGTCTCAGGTGCGCGGGCATCGAAGCGCATTACCTTGACCCCGTCGGCCCCCCTGATCTCGCAATCCGCCGCAGTTGCCTGCATGTCGGCGGTATCGCGACCTGTCAGTACAAGCGCTGCGCCCTCCGCCGCGAGGGCCTGTGCGAAGGCCCGCGCCATGGCTGACGTTGCGCCCAGAATGACCCACGTATCGCTCATGACTGACCTCGCAGTTTCAACCGGCGCACCAGATCGGTCTCGAATGCGCCTTCCGGGTCAGCCTTCGCAACCGCTTCGCACCATGCGTCCAGTTCGGGATACATCTGCGCTACATGCTCGGCGCGCATCAGGCTGTCCTTGGCAAAATAGATCCGTCCGCCTGCTGCAACGGTCTGTTCCTCAAGCCGGTTCAGCAGGGCAGGTACACGGGGGCGATTGGGGAAGTCGACGGCCAGCGTATACCCCTCCATCGGGAAAGACAGCGGCCCCGCCCGCCCGGGTCCCATCTTCTTGAGCACCACCAGCGGCGAGGCGAGACCGGAGGTTGCGATCTCCTTGAGCATCCGTTCGAGCGCCATCGCGGCCCCGGCCTCTGGGAGCACGCACTGGAACTGGTGAAAGCCGCGCTTGCCATAGAGCCGGTTCCAGTCATGCAACCGGTCGAGCGGAAAGAAGAAATCATGCAAGGGACGGGTCCGGGTCCGCCCTGCTTCGGGCACGCGGCGGAAGTATCCGGCATTGAAGAGCTTGACCACAGGTCCGGACAGGGCAAAACCCGGCGCGTCCATCGGGATCCTCTTGCTCTTGGCCTGCTTGTAGAAGGGGCTTGCGCGCTCGGTGAACGCGGCTTCCTCAAGAACGCCGCGACCGAGATCCGTGCCAAGCGCTGTCGCATCGACCCAGCCGACAGAGAAGTCCGCCGTCGAGGCTTCAAAGGCGGCGAGAAACTCCGCCAGACTGTCCATCCGACGCTCGCGCACATCCATCGACAGGGCCGGGCAGGGGAGCATCTGGATCTTCGCGCTTTCGATGATCCCGGTTTGTCCAAGCCCCCCGATGGTGGCCGCGAAGAGCCTTGCGCTTTTTTTGGGCGAGATCGTCCTGGCGGTTCCGTCCGGCCCGATAAGCCGCAATGACAGGACATGCTGTCCGAAGCTTCCCGCCTCGTGATGGTTCTTGCCATGCACATCATTGGCAATGCAGCCGCCCAGCGTGGCAAAGCCCGTTCCGGGAACCACGGCGGGCATCCAGCCCCTTGGGGCAAAGACCTTGAGAAGTTCGGAGATCGTAATTCCCGCCTCGGCCTCCAGCACACCTGTCTCGGCATCGAAGGAGGCCAGGCGGTTCATCCGCTCCATGCGGATCGCGTCACCACCCGAATTGAGCGCCGCATCGCCATAGGATCGCAGTCCGCCGACCGCAGGACAGGGCGCTTCGGCCATCAGCGATTTCAGGTGGCTGGCACGTTCGGGGCGTGCAAACCGTCCCTCCGAGGCCAGAACCCTGCCCCATCCATGGGCGCTGTCAATTTTCCAGGTCATGCCGAGCCTTACGTGCCATTCGTTCCGCGAAGGGCAATACAACGAGACCAAGCAGAATGGCAAACCAAAGCGTGGTCAGTCGGATAATTGCCGTGGCAGGGATGCTGATTTCCAACGGTATGCCCTGAAGCGAGAGCAGCGCCACCATCGCCGCTTCCGCGCCGCCCAGCCCTCCGGGCATACCCGTTGCCCCCCCTGTCATCATGGCGAGCAGAAAAATGCCGACCGCTGTCATCAACGGCAGCTCGGCCCCCATCCATTTGAGCAGAAGATAGAAGGACAGGCCTTCGGCGAACCAGCCAAGTCCGCCCAGGATCATCGCGGGAACAAAGACCGCCGGTCGCGAAAAGGGTTTGAGCATGTGGCTTGCCCTGCGCACTTTCGCAAAAAGCCGGGGCCAGCGGCCAACCGTTTTCCAGGCAAGCGTGGCAGCAAGGTGAAGCAGTTCGGGTCGTGTCACAACGGCCGCGGCCGCAACCGCCAGAACCGCGACCAGCATGCCGCCCGCCAGTCCCGCAGTGCCGGCGAGAACCGTGAAGGCAAGCATGACGCCCATGGTCGCCATGTCCGAGGCCCGGTCGACCAGAACCAGAGGGCCGGTTCGCTCCACCGGGGCACCGGTCTCAAGGTAGATCCAGCGCAGACGGATCAGTTCGCCGACCCTCCCCGGTGTCACCGTCATCGCAAAACCGGCGATGTAGTGGCGCAGATCCTGCCAGAAGCCGCTGCCGATGCGCAGAACGCGGGTGAAGAAATGCCAGCGGGCGCCTCTCAGCGTGTAGTTCCATTGCGACAGGAACAGCAGCAGCATGACCTGTGCGAAGCTGAGGCGGGTCAGATAGGTCCAGGTTTCTTCCCAGCCTGTTGCAGCCGCCAGTGCGCCCATCCCGAACAGGAACAATGCCAGAATGATCGCAGCCAGAACGAGGTCACGCCGCAAAGTGCTGGGCCGGTCGAGCTTGGGTTGCACGGGGCGGGAGGTCCTCTGGTTAAGCGGCCCGTTCAGGGCGGGTTTTCAAGGCTTTATGACCTCTGGAGAAGCGCGCTACACGCACTTTGTGTCAGGACTATGTGAGGGACCGCACGTCTAGAGGCCAAAAAACCGGGTCATCCGGTCGATCTGTGCGAAAACCATCGCGTCATGCTCCGGGCCGGGCTGCTGACCTTCGATCCGCGCGGCGAGCGGGTCCTCGGCCCGGATATCTGACCCGGCCATTGCGGCAATCACCCGGTGCCCGCAGAACGGCACGTGAACTTCGGAATAACCGCCTTCATGTGCCATGATGAGCCTGCCGTCGCAGAATTCTCCCGCGGCCTTGAGCGTCATCTCGGTCATCTTCAGAAACGTGTCGGATCCGCAAAGCATGCGCGACAGAGGATCGACGCCGGAGGCGTCGAAGCCGCAGGCCACGACGATCACATCGGGCGCGAAGCGCTCAAGTGCCGGCAGAACCAGTCGCTCGAAAGCCCGCAGATAACCTGCATGACCGGTGCCCGGCGGCAGAGGGATATTAAGGTTGCATCCCTTCCCGTCGCCTGATCCGGTGTCCTCAAAGCCGCCCGTATCGAGAGGGTAGTTCCGCTCCTGATGCAGCGAGATGGTCAACACATCGGAGCGGTCGTGAAAGATCGCCTCGGTGCCGTTGCCGTGATGAACATCCCAGTCCACAACCGCGAACCGCTCTGCCAGCCCCTCGGCACGGGCGGCCTCGATCGCAACCGCGATATTGGCGAACAGGCAGAACCCGTTGGGCCAATCGGGCAGGCAGTGATGACCGGGGGGGCGGGACAGGGCATAGGCGTTCCCGACCTCACCGCGAAGGACCGCCTTGAGTGCATCTATGACGAGCCCGGTCGAAAGACTGGCGATCTCATAGGAGCCCTGACCGAACGGCGTTCTCAGCCCCAGCTCTCCGCCACCCGCATCGGATTTCGCCTTGAACTCCACCAGATAGGAGGCGGGGTGAATTCTCAGAAGATCCTCGCGGCTGGCGGACGCGGCGGACCGGCAGTCCAGCTCGGCACTCAGCCCGGTGACATCCATCAGGTTCTTCAGACGCCGCTTGGTCTCGGGGCTTTCCGGCAGACCACCGGCGGCCAGCGGCTGCACCAGTCCGCCGACCGGTGCCGTAAGGGCGTAGTTTCCGCCCGAGTGCCAGAAGCACCGTTCATCCCAGAAAAATCCGGTTTTCATGGGGCGAGGCTCACAGATTTTTCAGAAGCCTGTCAATCTCCTTGCGGGCCGCGATCACCTCGCTACTTGCCATCGACCTTTTGCTCAGACCCAGTGCGGTCGTGCCTTTTGCAAACCCGTTCGCGAAGGCCACACGATTGCCGAAACGCGCCTTGAGAACGTCTGCCTTCGCCGCTTTCAGGTTCTCGACAGCTTCCGTCAGAGCCGTGCCGCGTGGCGGCACCCGGTTCATCAGCACGCGCACGGGCGTCTTGGCCTTGCCCGCCATCTCTAGGATCGGCCCCGTCGCCCAGACATCCATCGCTGTCGGCTGGCAGGGTGCGAGGATCAGGTCGCTTTCCCTGAGGGCCGCCTCCAACATGGTGGAGACGGAACCGGGGCAGTCCACCAGCACGATATCATGGGCCTTCGCGGCATCGCGGATGTCACCGCCCGCCCGGTAATCCCGGGTCTCGACAAGGGTGATGGGCAGATCGCTCAGCTCAGACCAGTAGGTCAGCGACCGCTGCGGGTCGAGATCGAGAATGGCAACAGATTTGCCCGCATCGCTCCATGCATGGGCCAGATGCGCCAGAACGGTTGTCTTGCCCGCACCGCCCTTTTGCTGTGCCAGCGTAATGATATGACCCATGACCAGACCTCCAGATGCCTGAGGATGATTATGCTGCACCTGCGAAGAAATGGAAAGGGGTCATGGAGAGCATGAGTGGCGAGGCGTCAGGAACGGATAGGCATCAAAATATGTGCGTTGAGCGCTGGAAAGCCCGCCATCCGCGAGATCTCCAATTGAAAAAGGATCAAGGCGGCAGGCCTGTTCTGAAACTGGAGTTTCCAGGCGCTGGGCCTGCCCCAAATTAGGCATCCCGGGATCGCAACAGGGGCCTATCCGTCCTTGAGGGTCCGGCGATACGTCCCCTCGGGCAGATCCAGCGCCGCGGCGAGATCCTTCAGTTGCGAGTTCGAGAGCGAGATCGTGTGGATCCGGTCGGTCACCGGGTTCATCTGTTCCAGCACCGTGGTGTCCTCGAAAAGCCGGATCGTGACATCGCCCCGCAGCCGCTCTGCGCCCTCATCGACAAGGGTGACAACGGTCGCCTCGAATTCGTGTTCAATGGTAAACATGCGGGCAACTTTAGCGACAGGTGTAGCGGAGTTAAAGCGGCTTCGGGCGGGCAAGCGGCGGCCGTGCCCGCCGCCGTCTCATACCTGCAATCACCGGCGACAGACGGGAGTTCACATAGGTCGCCCCGAATTCCACAACTTGCGCCCCGGTTCCCGCCTTGAAACGTGCAAGACCGGGTGAACTGCGGTTGCTCAGGGTTCCGAGATCGAGCCGTCTGATGCCTCTTTTCCGGAAATGGTCCATCGCGTGCCACATCAGCAGATTATGCGCATTCAACGCGCGCCCGGTATCACCGCACCAACCGATCTGGTAGGTCGCTGACGTGCCGTGACAAAGGAACGCCATGGCGGCGATCGGCGCACCACCATTAGAGGCGGAGAAAACGCGCACCGCCTGCGCATCCAGCGCGTGCCACGCCTCGACAAAGCGCGGCGGCAGCCCCCTGTATCCCTTGTTGCGCTGCTGCCTTGCCTCTGCCTGCAACAGCCATTGGAATTGCGTCACATCGGCGTCACATCGGTCTATGGTCAGCCCACACCCCTCCGCCCGGACAAGCCGGTTGCGCCATTTGCCGCTCAACCCGCTCCGAAGCGTCTCGGCCGGATGGTCCAGATCTAGAACGGCTGTCGGATCAGGCCGGGCCACGCGGATCATTCCGGCCTCGACGCAATCCCGATCAAGGCTCGGATCGGCACCGGTGACGATCTGGATATGCGGGCCATCCGACGGGAGGTGCTGCCGCAGCGCCTTGAGGGCCTCGATCCGTGTCCCGATCGGGATTGAGCTGAGCCAGACCGGCCCGCGGGAGACCAGGGACAGGGTTCCGAGCCGCCCTGCACGACGACACAGAATCTGCGCAAGCCCGATGCGTTGACCCTGATCGATGATTTCGGCGCGCAGGATGGTCCGTCCCCAAAGGGTGCAGGTTGCCCCATAACTCCAGTGCTGCTGAAGCGCCGCACCTTGTGCATCAACGGAGCGGTTCCATTCTGATCGCGCAAGCGTGTCCCATCTGATCTCCATGCGCCCAGAGACCAAATCACGGCTAACAGCGGGTTAATGCGCGACGGGTTTGCCCCAAAGATCGTATTCGCCGGACTCGTCCACCTCGACCTCGATGATGTCGCCGGGTGTCAGCCCCTCGAAACCCTCGTCTATGAAGAGGTTGCCATCAATCTCGGGCGCATCCGCCTTGGTCCGACAGGTTGCCCCGTCCGCATCCACATCATCCACGATGACATCGAGCCGCTGCCCGACCCTGGCCGCGAGTTTCGCCTCCGAGATGGCTTGCGCCTTTCGCATGAACCGGTCGAAACGATCCGCCTTCACCCCAGCGGCGACGTGATCCGGCAGCGCATTGGACCGCGCACCGTCCACATTTTCATACTGAAAGCACCCGACGCGGTCGAGTTGAGCCTCGTCCAGCCAGTCGAGCAGATGCTCGAACTCGGCCTCGGTTTCGCCGGGATAACCGACGATGAAGGTCGAGCGCAGGGTGATGTCGGGGCAGACCGCGCGCCAGGCAGCGATCTCCTCCAATGTCCGCGCCGAGGCCGCAGGGCGCGCCATGCGCTTGAGCACGTCTGGGTGTGAATGCTGGAAGGGGATGTCGAGATAGGGCAGCACGCCGCCATCCGCCATCAGCGGCACCAGATCGCGCACATGCGGATAGGGATAGACATAATGCAGTCGGACCCAGGCATCCAATTGGCCAAGCGCGCGGGCCAGGTCGGTGATATGTGCCCGGACGCCGGTCGCGCCCTCGGCATGTTTCAGGTCCAGCCCATAGGCGCTGGTGTCCTGCGAGATCACCAGAAGCTCCCGTACACCGCTTTCCACCAGCTTCTCCGCCTCGCGCATTATAGCATGGGTCGGGCGCGAAGCCAGACGCCCCCGCATCGACGGGATAATGCAGAACCTGCACTTGTGATTGCAGCCCTCGGAAATCTTCAGATAGGCGTAGTGACGCGGTGTCAGCCGCACGCCGCTGGCAGGCAGAAGGTCGACAAAGGGATCGGGCGCGGGCGGCACCGCCGCATGGACTGCATCGAGCACCTGCTCATACTGATGCGGGCCGGTCACGGCCAGAACCTGCGGATGCGCGCCGGTGATATAGTCGGGCTCGGCCCCCAGACATCCGGTCACGATCACCCGACCGTTCTGTGAGATAGCCTCGCCGATGGCCTCCAGGCTTTCGGCCTTGGCACTGTCGAGGAACCCGCAGGTATTCACGATGACCGCCTCTGCCCCGCGATAATCAGGCGAGATCGCGTAACCTTCCGCGCGCAGGCGGGTCAGAATGCGCTCGCTGTCAACCAGCGCCTTCGGGCAACCCAGCGAGACCATACCGATGCGCGGCTGACCGTCCCTGGCCTCTGACGGAACAGTGGCACGGGCAAGATCGGGGCGGAGATCGGGCGGGTTCTGGCTCATCGGCCCGCCATACCCCAGTGCCCGCTGAAGGGGAAGGGCTCAGATGAAGCTGCCCTCGCGAACCAGCAACGGCCGGGGCTTGTCGGGGCAGTGCACGATCAACTCGGTGCCGGGGTCCCAGGCGCGCTCGCGGATCATCGCCAGCCCGACATTGGTGCCGAAATCCGGCGACCAGGCGGCAGAGGTGACCTGCCCAACTTTCTTGCCGCCCATGGTCACCGGCCATTCCTGCCGACAGACAGGCACGCGATCCTCGCCGATCTCGACCGACCTGATCTGGCGGACCGGTCCTTCCTGCGCCACCCGCAAGAGTGCGTCGCGCCCGATGCAGCCGATCGCCGTGACCGTGTCGCAGAATTTGCCCAGCCCGCATTCATGCGGCGTGTTCTCGCGGGTAATGTCACTGCCATAGGAGAGCAGACCGCCCTCGGTCCGCTCGATGTAGTTCGGCCCGCCGGCCCGGACATCGAGGTCCTTGCCCGCCTCCATCAGCGCATCCCAAAGCGGCTCTCCCGCCGCGGTGTCTGTGCAGTAGATCTCGTAACCGCCCTGCTTGGAATAGCCCGAACGTGCGACAACATGGGTGTGGCCTGCAAACTCGATCTCGCGAAACCGGAAGAAGCCGATGCTGGTGATGTCCTCGCCAAAGACCCGAGCTGCAAGCGTGTCCGCTTTGGGACCCTGCACCGCCAGCGGTGAGACATCCGGTTCGATCACATCGACCGTCATGTTCAGCCCGTAGGCCAGACCCTTGGCCCAGTAGAGCAGATCACTGTCGGCGATGGAGACCCAGAAACGATCCTCCGCCAGTTTCAGCGTCACCGGATCATTCAGCATGCCACCGGTCTCATCCACCATTGGCGTATAGAAACAGCGGCCAACCGTCAGTCCACGCAGATCGCGCGGCGTCAGCATCTGCACCAGACGGGCGGCATCCGGCCCGCGGATTTCCACCTGTCGCTCGCAGGAGACATCCCAGATCTGAACGGCTGATTTCAGGTGATGATAATCATCCTCGACCGAGTTGAAAACAGCCGGCAGGAGCATGTGGTTGTAAACGGTATAGGCCTTGACACCTGCCGCCTCAACACGGTCCGTGAACGGGGTGCGCCGCACGCGGCGGGTAATTGACAACTCAACCATGATCGCTCCTCCGCCGCTGGTTTCGGGCACCCTATTTCGCGGTCACCGTGCGATGGCGGACATATCCGACACGCCTGCGTCGTTTTTGCCTGACCCGACGAATTTCCGGCTTTGGCCTTGCAATTGAGCGGCGCAGGCGTCATGTGTCCCCAGTCCTTGGGCAGATATGGCGCCAACTCGGGGATGAAGGCTGAACGCAGCACTTCGTTTGCTAGAGATCTCGCGCCAGAGGACCATTTGGTGACAACAGAAGACTTTTCCGGTTTCGGCTTGGCCGAACCGCTGATTTCGGCCTTGCAAAAGGCGAAATTTACCGAGCCGACCCCGATCCAGCAGCAGGCCATTCCGGCGCAGCTTGAAGGGCGGGACATTCTTGGCGTAGCCCAGACCGGGACCGGCAAGACCGCAGCTTTCGGTCTGCCGATCCTGCATCACATCCTTGGGATGCAGGGCCGCGCGACGCCGGGCTGCTGCAGGGCGCTGGTGCTCGCACCGACGCGTGAGCTTGCCGTCCAGATCAAGGACAATTTCCGGGTCTTTGCAGATGGCGCACCGGTTTCCACCGCGCTGATCCTTGGCGGCGTTGCGCGTTCCGGACAGGTGCGCGCGGTCAAACGGGGGGTCGATGTGATCATCGCAACGCCGGGGCGTCTGATCGACCTCATGGATGATGGCGTCGTGCATCTTGATGAGACCCGCTTTGTTGTTCTCGACGAGGCGGATCGGATGCTCGACATGGGCTTCGTGCAGCCGGTCAGAAAGATCGTGGCGGCGCTTCATCCAAAGCGCCAGTCCGCGCTCTTTTCCGCCACGATGCCGCCCGAGGTCCGTTCACTCGCGGAGTCCTTCCTCAAGGATCCGCTGCGCGTGGAGGTCGCCCCTCAGGCAACCGTGATCCCAAAGATTGAACAGCGGGCAGAATTGCTCGACGGCCCGGCCAAGCGTGGACGCCTGCGCGACATTCTGAACGGTGAGGGTGTGGAGCGAACAATCGTGTTCGCGCGGACCAAACGCGGGGCGGATCGGCTGGGTCAGAACCTGGTCCGGGACGGTATTCCGGCGGAAGTGATCCATGGCAACAAGATGCAGAATGCGCGCCAGAAGGCGCTGGGCAAGTTCCGCCAGGGGATTGTCAAAACCCTTGTGGCGACCGACATCGTGGCGCGTGGCATCGATGTGCCGGGCATCACCCATGTCATCAACTATGATCTGCCCGATGAGGCGGAAAATTATGTGCACCGCATTGGCCGGACCGGTCGAAACGGGGCAGAGGGCGTTGCCATCACGCTTTGCGCCAAGGATGAATTGCCGAAATTGCGGGCTGTTGAGAAGATCATCGGAACCGAACTGATCCCGCGGGTGGCAGGTGAACCGACAAAGGCCAAGCCCCGCAAGCGGCCCGGTCGTCCGCAACGGTCCGCACAGCCGGGTGCCGGGCGCAAACCGAAACAGGCGGCGGGCGACGCGCCGCCAAAGCGCAATCGGCGGCGGCGCAAGCCCGCGCGACCTTCGGCTCAGGCGCGGTAAAGCCTCTGGCGTCCGACTGTCAGCGGCACGAGAAGGCGGTCCCTGATCTGCAGATCGGGCAGATCCTTGGGGATGAAGTCGAACGCTCCGCGCACCAGTCCGCTGACCACCAGGTCGCTGTCATCCTGCTGGGAGATCATTGCGACGGGGATGTCCTCCTTCCCCGGCGTTGATTTTATGAAGTCGATGACTTCGCCTGACCGCATGTCGCCGAGCTCCGCTTCCAGCACGACCAAATCGGGCTGAAAGCGATCGAGGATATCCATCGCGTTCTGACCCGATCCCGCGTAGCGCGGCTGGCAGTTTTCCAACAGGCTGCCCTGCCGCTCGATCCAGTAATCCTCGTCCGGGTCGATCACCAGAAGATCCCAGTGCTCGCTCGCCTTTTCCATCTTGCGCCGCTGGATGTAGCTGACGGTAGGATCGGCTTCCTCGACCACTTTCGCCGTCATCTCAATGAACAGCCTGAACGCGTCCTTGATGGTCATGCTGTGATGTTCGCGGGTCTGATTGACGGTCTTTTCTTCCAGCAGAAAGGCGAGCGAGATACACGCGACGGCGAGCCGCTTGTGACCGAGACTGCGGGCGCTGCGGCCGATCTGCGTCACGGTCTCACAAAGATCGCGATATTCGTCTTTCTTGAGACAAAGGATGCGATTGTGACGGCCAAGCCGATCAAAATCCCGCAACGTACTTTTCAGATATCCTGCAAAGTATTTCTGCTCGTCAGTTGTAGCCAGGCTACGGAAATCAGGTGTGCTACCCGAAACGAGTCTCAGTTGTGCCTTCATGATCTGCCCCCACACGACTACCACTTGCTAAGTCTGAGAGAGCCTCCAAACCCGATCAGACAACGAAAAACTCTTGTGCAGAAAGCTAAGCACGAAAGAGTTAACAAACCGTCGCGAGGCTGGAGTGCAGGCTACCAGTGTATGACTGCGCACGAAATCAATGATTTAGGACAGCTGGGCGAGCAGGCTGGCGTTCCCTCCGGAGGCAGTTGTGTCAATGCAGACATGGTGTTCGGTCAGATAGTCCTGAAACGCCGTTTGATCCGTGGAGAAGGTGACAATCGGCCCAGCCCGTCGTGCCAGAGCCTTCCGATACTGCCGCGCCAACTCTGATTTCGCGGCAAAACAGACAAGACCGAGAGCTTCGACCTGCTCAAGTGCGGCAGGCGCTGGCCAGGTCCTTATTTCTGCAAGGGCCAGGCTCTGAAGCTCGGCTGACAGATGTTTCATGAGCGGTGTCGGAGCGATCACCTTGCAGCCCGCCACCAGCGCCTGAGTTATCTGGGCCTCGGCGGATGCGACATCGGGACCGAGGCAAAGAACCATGCCTCGTGGAAGCGCGCGATAGGCATTCAACTCGCCCGTCGGTCCCGGAAGGTCCTGCGGCAGAAGCGCCGTTTCAATCCCGTTTCTGGCAAGTCCCTCCAGCGCTGCATGATCAATTGACAGCTTCTGCGCCTTGGCGAATGCTGCTTCCAGCTCCGCCGCTGACACCTCCGCTGACAACTTTTCCTCTTCCGTGTCGGACGCAAAGGCGCCGCGCGTGAACTGGCGCAGATAGAGCGGCCCGCCTGCCTTTGGCCCGGTTCCCGAAAGCCCCTCACCTCCAAAGGGCTGCGAGCCGACAATGGCCCCGATCTGGTTGCGGTTGACATAGTGATTTCCCGCAGTCACCCGGGTTGTCAGGTCGGCAATCCGGTCGTCAAGTCGGGTATGCAATCCGAAAGTCAAACCATAGCCCGAGGCGTTGATCAGCCCGATCACATCATCCAGCTGATCGGCCGCAAATCGGCTGATATGCAGAACGGGTCCGAACACCTCACGGTCCTGAAGGGTGAGATCGGGCAGCGACACCAGCGTTGCCGGACATGTCTGCGGGTGATCTGACGCGACCCGATGAAGAATGGACTTGTCTTCGAGATAGGCGTTGATCCCGTCAAGTGCGTCCCGGTCGATGATCGGACCGATATCCGTGGCCCGGTCCCAAGGGTCACCGTGAACCTGGACATCCATCGCGCCGCGGATCAGGGCCTCAAGATCGTCAGCGATGTCGGCCTGCGCAAAAATCACCCTGAGCGCCGAGCACCTCTGACCGGCCGACTGAAAGGCCGAGGCGATGATGTCCCGGGTAGCCTGCTCCAGAAGCGCCGTGCTGTCCACGATCATCGCGTTGATCCCGCCGGTCTCGGCAATCAGAACGGCGTCGGGCGACAGGTGATCGGCCATGGATGCCTGAATGCGCCTGGCGGTTGCGGTCGAGCCTGTAAAGCAGATGCCGTCCACTCTGGGATCCGAGGTCACCCGTGCGCCCACATCCGCGCCTCCCGGCAGCAGATGCAGGATCTCTTTCGGGACGCCTGCCCTGTGCAGGAGATCGACGGCAAACCTCGCGATCAATGGGGTCTGAGGGGCGGGCTTGGCCAGCACGGCATTGCCGCATGCAAGGGCTGCCGAGATCTGGCCTGTGAAGATCGCTAGAGGGAAGTTCCATGGCGAGATGCAGGCGAATATCCCGCGCGGTCGGCGGGTTTGATCTTCAACGCCGGAGGCGTAATATCGAAGAAAATCAACAGCCTCGCGCAACTCGGCGACGCAATCAAGCGGGGTCTTGCCGGCTTCCCGTGCCAGAATGGCGAAGATCTCGCCGCTGTTCTCCTCATAGAGCGTGGCTGCCCGATTGAGCACCTCTGCACGCTGGTTCTGATCAAGGGCCTCCCAGGCCGGTTGATGGGCCCGAGACTGAACGAACGCCTGCTCGATCTCCTCGGCACCAGCCAGGTGGACCTGTCCGACATGACTGCCGTCAAACGGGCTGTGCACCGGAGCGCCATCCTCTGCGCTGTCCCACTGCTTTTTCTCAAAGGGCGCGCGCGCTGCGGCATAGCTTTTCCAGTCGTCTTCCAGATCCCATCCCCGCGAGTTCTCGCGTGGCGCAAAGATCTCGGTCGGGGCGGGAAGCGCAGGATTGCGATGTTGCGTGCGGTCCCTGGCGCTTTCAAACGGATCGGCGGCGAGCGTCTCTGGCGCAACGGCCGGGTCGAGAAGCTGGTTCACGAAGGACGAATTGGCGCCGTTTTCAAGCAGACGCCGCACCAGATAGGCCAGCAGGTCCCGATGCGCCCCGACCGGCGCATAAACCCGGCACCGACTGCCATGCTGTTTCTGAACCACCTCATGCAGCGCTTCGCCCATCCCGTGCAGACGCTGGAACTCAAAACCCTCGACGCCTCCTGCCATATGCAGAATGGCCGTGATCGAATGTGCGTTATGGGTGGCAAACTGCGGATAAATCCGGTCGCGAAGCTCCAGAAGGCGGCGCGCGCACGCAATGTAGGAGATGTCCGAGCTGATCTTGCGGGTGAAAACCGGGTAGTCCTCGATACCTGCCACCTGGGCGCGCTTGATCTCGGTGTCCCAATAGGCGCCCTTGACCAGCCGTACCGTGACCCGCCGATCCAGTTTCGCGGCCAGTGTGTTAATCCACTCGATCACCGGCAGGGCGCGTTTGCCATAGGCCTGTACGACCATTCCGAAACCGTCCCAGTCGGCGAGTGCAGTGTCCGCAAGAAGGGTTTCGATCACATCAAGCGAGATATCGAGCCGGTCCGCCTCTTCCGCGTCGATCGTGAAGCCCAGATTGTGTGATGCCGCCAGCCTTGCCAATCCGCCGACACGTTCAAGCAAAGTGTCGAACATCACCGATTTCTGGCCTGCCTGATAGCGCGGATGGAGGGCCGAGAGCTTGACCGAGATGCCCGGATTGCCTTCCAATTCCTTCCCGGCGCGGGTGCCCAGGTGGGTGATCGCATCGTGGTAGGCCTTGACGTAGCGCAGGGCGTCCCTCTCCGTCACCGCGGCCTCGCCCAGCATATCGTATGAGTGCTGGAGGTTTTTGGATTTCTCCGCCCGGGTCACGGCCTTCTCAATGGTCTCGCCGAGGACGAATTGTGAGCCGAGCTCCCGCATGGCCTGCGAGACGGCGGCGCGCAGCACCGGCTCTCCGAGACGCCGTGTCATCGCGCGCAGAGTCTCGGCCAGACCGGCCCCCTTGCCGGGCTTGAGGATCTGCCCGGTCAGCATCAGGGCCCAGGTCGAGGCATTGACCAGAGCCGATGGTGCATGTCCGGCATGGCTTTGCCAGTCAGCGCCGCCGATCTTGTCTGCGATCAACTGGTCAATCGTCTCGGTGTCGGGAACCCGCAACAACGCCTCGGCCAGACACATCAAAGCCACGCCTTCGCGTGTAGAAAGACCATACTCTCCCAGGAAACGGTCGGGCAGAGTGGGGCGCATGTCCGCCCGAACGGCGCGAACAAGATCAGCGGCCTTCCGGGAGATGTCCGAACACTCGTGCGTCTCAAGTTTTGCCGCATAGATCAGCGACGGAACCAGTTGCTCCTCGCTTTCCAGCCGGAACTGTCGGATTTTCTTGCGCAGCTGATCTGTCATGGGGACCTCCTTGCCGAGAAGCTAGCACAATCACACTGCTCATTTCCCCTTTATCTTTTCCAGTTCACGGTGATTATGCCTGTTGAGCTTCGATGAATCGAAAAGATGGACTGCAAGATGAGCAAGATGGACAGCTTTGACCTGCGAATACTGAACCTTCTGAAATCTGATGGTCGGATCACCATGGCCGCTCTTGCGGATCGCATCGGATTGTCGAAATCTCCAACTCAGGCGCGGGTCAAGCGGCTGGAGCGGGATGGCGTGATCAGAGGTTATGCGGCCCTTGTCGATCACTCCAAGACCGACAGCGGATTTGTGACCATGGTGCAGGTCACGCTCTCGGATACCCGCTCAAAAGCGCTTGAAGCGTTCAACGAGGCTGTTCTTGACGTGCCCCAGATTGTTGGCTGCCATATGATTGCGGGAAGTTTCGACTACCTGCTCAAGGTGCGTACACGGGACATGACCGCCTATCGCAGGGTCATGGCCGAGATTCTCTCCACACTCCCGCATGTCTCCCACACATCGACCTTTGCAGTCATGGAGACCGTGCGCGACGGGTAGGGTGACTCGTTTTTGCGGCCGGTGAGCCCACCACTGACAATAATCGGCCCGGACCATTTCTGAAAAATTCGCAAAAAATTTCACATTCACAAGGACCTGTCATTTAGGCTCTACGCATGGTTGACAGTGAGCGGTTGAAAAACCTAGCCTTTCTAACAAGATGCGGGTGATCCGCACGCGACTTGCCCGTTGAGGCGCCACCAGGGGAATTTGATTGTCAGGTTTTGGTGCGGATCTGTTCCGCCTTGTTTTGAAACGTCTGGGCTTTGGCCTGCTGACACTGATTGTCGTGTCACTGATCATTTTCGGAGCGGTGGAGCTGCTGCCCGGTGACTTTGCCGAAGAAATTCTGGGGCAGGGGGCCACGCCGGAGGCCGTAGCGGTCATCCGCGAGGAACTTGGGCTCGATCAGCCGGTCGTCACCCGCTATTTTAGCTGGCTGGGTGGCGCGCTGACGGGCGATTTTGGCATCTCCTTCGGCAACCAGCGCTCGGTGGCTGAACAACTGGGCCCGCGATTTGCAAATACGCTTTTCCTGGCCCTTGTCGCAGCCTGTATCTCCGTGCCGCTTGCGGTGGGGGTCGGCATCCTCGCGGCGCTTTACCGCAACTCGATCTTTGACCGGCTGGCCAATATTACCACATTGACGTCGATCTCGTCGCCCGAGTTCTTTGTCGCCTATATCCTGATCCTGTTTCTGGCGGTGATGAACCCGATCTTCCCGTCCCTCAGCAATGTCTCCAGCGGGCTCGATTTTGGCACGCGGCTGGAGCGCACGATGCTGCCGGCCCTGACACTGACCCTTGTGGTGACGGCCCATATGATGCGGATGACACGGGCCGCGATCATCAATCTTCTCGCGTCGCCTTATATCGAGATGGCCCGGCTCAAGGGCGTCTCGCCCGCACGCGTGATCGTGCGCCACGCCCTGCCAAACGCGCTCGCCCCGATCATCAACGTGATTGCCCTGAACCTCGCCTATCTGATCACAGGCGTGGTCGTGGTCGAGGTGGTCTTTGTCTATCCAGGCGTCGGGCAGCTTTTCGTCGATAGCGTGAAAATCCGCGACATCCCGATAGTGCAGGCCTGCTGCCTGATCTTTGCTGCCACCTATATTCTGCTGAACCTGACGGCGGATGTCCTGTCGATCTTGTCGAACCCGCGTCTGAGGCATCCGAAATGATCTTCCTCTATATCATTCTGATCTTTGCCGCCGCCGCCGGATTTGCCTGGCTCTTCCGAGCAGGCCTTGTCGCCGTTCTGCCGCGCAATGCGGCGATGCTTTTCGGCTCCATGCCGCTGACCGCCTCCTTCGGGCTGCTGATGGTGCTGCTCTATGTCTTCATGGCGATCTTCGCCCCGGTGATCGCGCCTTTCGGTGAGGCGGAGGTGTTTGACAAGTTCAATGCTCTGCCCGGCGATGATCCGCGGTTTCTGCTGGGCACCGACCAGATCGGACGAGACCTCCTGACCCGGCTGATCTATGGCGGGCGAAACACCATAGGGATTGCGTTTGTCACCACATGCCTTGCCTTCTTTCTGGGTGCGTTCATGGGCTTTCTGGCGGCGACGGTCGGTGGCTGGCTCGACCAGTTGCTGAGCCGGGGCGTCGATGCGTTGATGGCCATTCCGCAGCTAATTTTCGCACTCTTGTTGATCACCATTGTCGGGCAATCGACGCTCAACATGATCCTGGTGATCGCGGTGCTCGATTCCACGCGCGTTTTCCGGTTGGCGCGGGCGGTGGCGGTCAACATCGTGGTGATGGACTATATCGAGGCGGCCCAATTACGTGGCGAGCGGTTGCCCTATCTGATCTTCCGGGAAATCCTGCCCAATGCCGCCGCACCTCTGGTGGCCGAGTTCGGGCTGCGGTTCTGCTTCGTGTTCCTGCTGATCGCATCGCTCAGCTTTCTGGGCCTCGGCATCCAGCCACCGCTGGCCGACTGGGGGACGATGGTGCGCGACCTTTCGCAGTTCATCAACTTTGCGGCCTTCGCGCCGCTGACCGCCTCGCTTCCGCTGATGGCCGCCGGTGCGATTGCGCTGCTGACCGTGTCGGTCAATTTCGTGGTGGACTGGATGCTGCACCGCTCCAGCGGACTGAAGGAGTAAGGCCCATGAGCGACGACCTTCTCGTCAAGATCCGCGGCCTGAAGATCGAAGGCCGGTCGGATGACAAATGGAACGAGATTGTCCATGGCATCGATCTCGACCTGCACCGGGGCGAGGTGATGGGGCTGATTGGGGAAAGCGGTGCAGGCAAATCGACCATCGGGCTGGCCGCCATGGGTTTCACCCGCGACGGTTGCCGGATCAGCGAGGGCACGGTCGAGTTTGACGGCATCGACCTGCGCAAGGCATCCGCCTCCACCCGCCGTGATCTGCTTGGCAAGCGTATCGCCTATGTGGCGCAGTCGGCGGCTGCCAGTTTCAATCCGGCGCATCGGATCATCGACCAGCACACCGAAGCCCCGATGATTCACAAGGTCATGCCGGTTTCCGAGAGCCAGCAGGACGCGAAGGACCTCTATGAGCGGCTGCGCCTGCCCGACCCGGAGAATATCGGTTTTCGTTATCCGCATCAGGTCTCGGGCGGGCAGTTGCAGCGCGCCATGACCGCCATGGCGATGTCCTGCCGCCCGGATCTGATCATCTTCGATGAGCCGACCACTGCACTTGATGTGACCACGCAGATCGAGGTTCTGGCCGCGATCCGGGACATTGTCGAGCAGTTCAACACCGCCGCCATCTACATCACCCATGATCTCGCCGTGGTCGCGCAGATGGCCGACACGATCAAGGTGCTGCTGAAGGGCGACGAGGTTGAGGCCGCCGACACCCGCACCATGCTATCTGATCCCAAGGAGGACTATACCAAGTCGCTCTGGGCCGTGCGCAGCTTCGCGCCACCGCCAAAGCCTGCGATCATCGCCAGCGAGACACCGGTGATCTCGGTGAAGAACATCTCGGCCTCATACGGCATCGTGCCGGTGCTTTTCGATGTGAGCTTTGACATCCACAAGGGCAGGACAGTGGCGGTCGTCGGCGAAAGCGGCTCGGGCAAATCGACGGCGGCGCGCTGCATCACGGGCCTTCTGCCGCCCAGCAAAGGCGAGATCCTGTCCAACGGAATCCCGCTGCCGGGCAATTACCGCAAGCGCAATCGCGACCAGTTGCGACAGGCGCAGATGATCTACCAGATGGCCGACACGGCGCTGAACCCCAAGGTGCGCATCTCCGAGATCATCGGGCGTCCCGTGCAGTTCTATACCGGGCTGACAGGGACGGCGCGGCGCAAACGGGTGGAGGCGCTGCTGGAGCAGATCGAGCTTGATCCGGCGGAATACTACAACCGCCTGCCGCCAGAGCTTTCAGGCGGTCAGAAACAGCGCATCGGCATTGCCCGCGCGCTGGCAGCGGAGCCTGCTTTCATCATCTGCGACGAGGTGACATCTGCCCTCGATCAGCTTGTGGCAGAGGGCATCCTGCGCCTGCTCGACCGGCTGCAGCGCGAGCTTGATCTGGCCTATATGTTCATCACCCATGATCTCGCAACTGTGCGATCCATCGCCGATGAAGTTGTGGTAATGAAGTCCGGCAAGGTTGTGGAAAGTGGCCCCAAAGACGAGATGTTCCGGCCTCCGCACCATCCCTATACCGATCTGCTGCTCAGTTCGGTGCCCGAGATGGACCCGGACTGGCTGACCAACCTGTTGCACGAACGCGGCGTGGAGAATTTGGGCGATGCAGCGGCAGCGTCCATGTGAATGAGCCGGTACGAGAGCCGGCGCTATGACAACAACCAGGGAGACTATCATGAATTTCAATCTCGACAGACGCGGCCTTCTGAAGGCTGGCGCGGCGGCCGGTGTTCTGGCCGCAACAGGAATGCCTGCGGTTGCAGCGCCCAAGAAGGGCGGGACCCTGCGTCTTGGACTTGCGGGCGGCAACACGTCGGATGCGTGGGACGGTCGGACCCATTCGGACACGTTCATGATCCTGATGGCGCATGGCACTGTCTTTGACTGCCTGACCGAGGTCGGCGCGGACGGGCAGCTCAAGGGCGAGCTGGCCGAGAGCTGGGAAGCAACCCCGGATGCCAAGACCTGGACCTTCAACCTGCGTCAGGGCGTGACCTTCCACAACGGCAAGCCGTTCGGGGCCGATGATGTGCTTGAAAGCCTCGCGCTGCACACTGCCGAGGACAGCAAGTCGGCGGCCAAGCCGATTGTGGCCTCTATCGAGAGCATGAAGAAGATCACCGATCATCAGGTCCAGTTCACGCTGGCCGCGGGCAATGCGGACTTCCCCTATCTGATGTCGGACTATCACATCCTGATGTATCCGGCGGGCCAGATCGAGGAGGCGATGGCCAAGGGCATCGGCACCGGCCTTTATCAGGTGCAGGAGTTCGATCCCGGCGTGCGCGCCTACGTGACCCGCTATGCGGACCACTACAAGGATGATGCAGGCTGGTTCGATGCGGTCGAGGCGATCAGCATCAACGATGCCGCCGCCCGCATGAACGCGCTGATGACCAACCAGGTCGATGCCATCAATCGGGTGGACTTCAAGACTGAGGCGCTGTTGAAGCGCAACCCGAATGTCGAGATCTTCGAAGTCACGGGCAACCAGCATTATACCTTCCCGATGCACACCAATGCCGAGCCGTTCAATGATGCGAATGTGCGCAATGCTCTCAAATACGGCATCAACAGGCAGGAACTGGTGGACAAGATCCTCCTGGGTCACGGGGCGGTCGCCAATGACCATCCGATCGGCCCGGCCAACCAGTATTTCGCGGCAGATCTGGAGCAGACCGCCTACGATCCCGACAAGGCGAAATACTATCTGCAGCAGGCGGGCCTCACGTCGCTTGACGTGGACCTTTCGGCCTCGGATGCTGCCTTCGCCGGTGCGGTTGATGCGGCCCAACTCTTTCAGGCGTCCGCCGGGGCCGGTGGCATCAACATCAATGTGGTGCGCGAGCCTGCCGATGGGTACTGGTCGAATGTCTGGCTGAAAAAGCCGTTCTGCGCCTGCTACTGGTCGGGACGCGCCACCGAGGATTGGATGTTCTCGACCGCCTACGAGGCCGGAGTGCCCTGGAACGATACCTACTGGGAGAACGCACGCTTCAACGAGTTGCTTCTCTCAGCCCGCGCCGAGCTTGATAGTGCCAAGCGTGGTGAGATGTATCACGAGATGCAGGCGATCACGCGGACTGACGGCGGCACGATCGTGCCGATGTACGCCAACTACGTGGATGCCCATTCCACCAAACTGGCGCGTCCCGACAAGATCGGCAATCTCTGGCAGATGGACTCCAGCCGCATCACTGAGCGTTGGTGGTTCGCCTGATAGTTGGGAAAGAGGGGCCTTCGGGCCCCTTTTTTTGCCCCCGGTTTCTGTCAAAACCCTGAATCATCTCTAGATTGAGCACGGTTTGAGGAGCTTAAGAAATGATCAACGCCGATGGTACTTTCAGCGCCTTTGCATAGCGGCCCAAGGATAGAACATGAAAGTTCGACGTTTGTGCCAGATGTCCGCTTTCGGCGATGACATCTGACAGCTTCCTGTGCCTAGTTGACCGAATACCACGGAATGAAGTGGTCGGTTGACATGCGCGCAGTTGCAGGCGCGTTCCCGAAGGGATCCCAGTCATGTATACTTTCATATAGATAGCGAAACGCCCGCAGGATAGGTTCACGCAGTGCCAATTCCAATTCTTGGTAGGCTGGCCTGTTGTTCATCCATCTGAAAGCAGCATTGTCAACGCGGTCGTCACTGTAAATCGCATTGACAAGAACAAGCGCTGTGCATCCCTCAAAACCCACCGAAGATGGGTGGTTGGAGGCCAGTTCTACGACCTCTGCAGGGAACCATGTATCCTGAAAGCGGCAATGCTTTTTGCTCAGGAGGGCGTCTAGCGCAGCGAGATGTCGGGCAACGTCACACCCATAGTCGTTCTTGGCTATCTCACCCCTTTCGCCCACTGTCAGTTGTTTGGCAATGGTGAGGAGCGGCTCAACAATGTCGTACTTCTCGGTTGTCAGGCCGTCATTCGGCTCAAGATGGATATCCGGAGAAACTAAGGAGTCATTCTTTGCCTCTTTCAGACCATTCATTATTGCTGATCGTATTGCGGCTGGCGCATTGCGATAGCAGTCTGCGAGTTCACTCCAATCCTGACCGAAGTCACTGCCCCGTTCGGGATGTTCAAATCGATCCAATATGATCATGCAGGTAGCGAACAGGAATTCACCACTATTCTCGTCTGGCGAACAGGAGGTGCGCCCAAGCAACCTCAAAAAATCCTCGGATAGATTGAGTTGCCAAGTGGGTGCCTGAGTCGGTGGAGGTGGTTCCAGTGCATCCCGTGCAGTCTTTTCGTCAGGCGTCAGTTCACGTTGAAAGTCACCAAGAAGGGAACGCGCCGCAGAGCGAAGATCAAAATGAGCCTGATATCGACGAAATGACATGCGGGAGTCTTTCTGGGAGTAGCTATCTTGGTCGCGTACCTTGGCAATTCCTCTTGCGCCTGTCCATGCTTGGAAAGGTGGTTCCGATCTATTCTTCGATGAAGTCTTCCCTTGGCCCAAACCACCAGACACCGCCAATCACTCCCCCCGCGGAAACCGTTTCTCTTCCTCAAGCACGTTTAGGTCCATGTGGTTGCGCATGTAGCGCTCGGAGGCTTTCTGGAGCGGCTGGAAGTCCCAGGGGTAATAGTTGCCGTTGCGCAGGGCCTCGTAGACGACCCAGCGGCGGGCCTGGCTTTGTCGCACCTCGGCATCGAAACGGGCGAGATCCCAGCGGGCCTCGGATTTGGCTTTCAGTGCGCCCAGTGTGCCCTCATGGGCCGGGTCTTCGGCGAGATTGGTCTGCTCCTGCGGGTCCGCGTCCATGTCGAAAAGCTGATCGGGGTCGAGCGCGCAGCGGTTGTATTTCCACTTGCCGTAGCGCAGCGAAACCAGCGGCGCGTAGGAGCCTTCTGCGGCGTATTCCATCGCGACTGGTGCCTCTCTGGTTTCCCCGTCTGCCAGCGGCAGCAGGCTCTCGCCATCGGTCCAGGGGTCGATCTCTTCCAGCGAGACGCCTGCCAGATCGGCCAGCGTCGGCGTCACATCAAGCGTCGAGACAGGCGCCGTGATCCGGCCCGGTGTGATGCCAGGACCCGCCATCATCAGCGGCACCCGGGCGGAGCCGTCAAGAAAGCTCATCTTGAACCACAACCCCTTCTCGCCCAGCATGTCGCCATGGTCTGAGACGAAGACGATGACCGTGTTGTCCACCTGCCGCGTATCCTCCAGCACCTTCATCAACTGGCCGACCTTTGCATCGAGATAGGAGATATTGGCAAAATATGCGCGGCGTGACCGGCGGATGTCCTGTGCGCCAATGTCGAAGTTCTCGTAGTCATTCGCCTTGAAGAGGCGTTGCGAATGGGCGTCATGATCGGCGAAATCCATCGCCGGGACTGCCGGGTCGAGATGCGCGCAATCCGCGTAGAGGTCCCAGAACTCGCGCCGCGCCACGTAAGGATCATGGGGATGGGTGAAGCTGACGGTCAGCGCCCAAGGGCGCTCATCCAGCCCGCGGGACAGCTGGTAGAGCTTCTGGATGCCGAGGCTCGCCACCTCGTCATCATATTCCATCTGATTGGTGATCTCGGCCACGCCCGCGCCGGTGACAGAGCCCAGATTGTGATACCACCAGTCGATCCGCTCACCGGGTTTGCGATAGTCCGGTGTCCAGCCGAAATCGGCGGGGTAGATGTCAGTCGTCAGGCGCTCCTCAAATCCGTGCAACTGGTCGGGACCGACGAAATGCATCTTGCCCGAGAGACACGTGTAGTAGCCCGCCCGCCGCAGGTGATGGGCATAGGTCGGGATGTCGGAGGCGAACTCGGCCGCATTGTCATAGACCCGGGTCCGGGACGGCAACTGCCCGGACATGAAACTCGCCCGCCCCGGCGCACAGAGCGGCGACGCGGTATATGTGGTTGCAAACCGCGCCGAGCGCCCGGCCAGAGCGCTCAGATGCGGCGTATGCAGCCAGTCTGCCGGGCCATCGGGGAAAAGCGTTCCATTCAGCTGGTCCACCATGATGATCAGGATATTGGGGCGGGTCATAGCAAATCCTCCTGCAGTTCGCGCGAGAATAGCCCGCCGTGGGTTCCGGTGTAACGAAATTTGCGGCGCGGTGGCGATGATTTGCGGCTACCGACGCAAGGCGGACCTCAGCCGCGAAGCGGTCGAATCTGGGCGCCATCGGCATCGAAATTCTCCGGCGCGAGCCAGGTTTCAAACCTTTCCTTCACGCCGGGCCAATCGCCGTTGATGACCGCAAACCAGGCGGTGTCGCGGTTGCGGCCCTTGTAGACAGTCGCCTGCCGAAAAATGCCCTCGAAGACAAAGCCGAGCCTAAGGGCCGCCTTGCGTGAGGCTGCGTTCAGCGCATCGCATTTCCATTCGTACCGCCGGTATCCGAGATCGAAGACGTTGCGCATCATCAGGTACATCGCCTCGGTTGCGGCCGGTTGGCGTTGCAGGCGCGGGGTGAAGAGGATGTAGCCTACCTCGATCGAGCCGTTTTCCGGCGCGATCCGAAGATAGCTCGCCCAGCCCACAGCCTTCGCCGTGTCGGCATCGATGATTGCGAAGAACATCGGGTCGGGGGAGGTAACCGCATCTGACAGCCATTGCCCCAGAGCAGCGCGGTCGGCGAAGGGGCCGACGGGCATGTAGGTCCAGATACGGCCCTCCCTGTCCTGCTCGATCGCCTCCCAGAGCGCATCCCCATGAGCTTCGCTCAGCGGTTCCAGACGGCAGAAGCGACCGGTCATGGCGGTCTTCGATGGTCGGGCAGGGGGCTGCCAGTCGGGCAGGGCCGCGCCGATCGGTTGGCCAAGACTGTTCTGCCGGCTCACGATCCGACAGGCCCGAAGGCGGCCTCGAGCAGCCGTCTGGTATAGTCTGTGCGGGGGGCGTCGAAGATCTGATCCCTTGTGCCCTCTTCGATCACGTCGCCTTCCTTCATGACCATCACCCGGTGGCTGAGCGCGCGCACAACGCGCAGATCGTGGCTGATGAAGATATAGGCGAGCCCGTATTTCTTCTGCAGATCGCGCAGGAGATTGACGATCTGGACCTGGACCGTCATGTCGAGGGCCGAGGTCGGTTCATCGAGGACGACCAGTTTGGGCTTCAGGATCATTGCGCGCGCAATAGCGATACGTTGCCTCTGGCCGCCGGAGAACTCATGCGGGTAGCGGTCCCTGACCGCCGGATCGAGGCCGACCTCGGTGAGTATATCGGCCACTTGCGAGGCGGTGTCGGCCCCTTTGGGTCCGTGCACCGTCAAACCCTCCGCAATGATCTGGGCGACGGTCATGCGCGGGCTGAGCGAGCCGTAAGGGTCCTGAAAGACCATCTGCATGTCGGCGCGCACTGATTGCAGGGCAGTGTTGCGCAGACCGTCGATATTGCGGCCCAGAAAGACAATCGGCCCTTCAGACGAGATGAGGCGCATCACCGCAAGCGCGAGCGTCGTCTTGCCGGAGCCGCTTTCGCCGACGATCCCGACTGTCTCTCCTGCATGCACGGTAAGGCTGGCGTCATTGACCGCCTTGATGTGGTCCACAGGGCGCTGGAGAAAGCCTTTGCGGACCGGGAACCAGATGCGCAGCTTTTCGGTCGAGACGACCGGATCAGAGCCGGGTTTCACTGGGGTCGGCGCGCCCTTCGGCTCTGCCTCAAGCAGTTTGAGGGTGTAGGGATGCGAGGGGTGATCGAAAATCTCCGCCGTGGGTCCGGCCTCGACGATCTCGCCATCCTTCATCACGTTCACACGATCCGCGATCTTGCGCACCACGCCGAGATCGTGGGTGATGAAGAGTAGCCCCATCCCTTCGGATTTCTGAAGTTCCGCCAGCAGGTCGAGGATCTGTGCCTCTATCGTGACATCAAGCGCTGTTGTCGGCTCGTCCGCGATCAGCAGATCGGGGCCATTGGCCAGTGCCATGGCGATCATCACCCGCTGCCGCTGCCCGCCGGAGAGCTGGTGCGGATAGGACTTCATTCGGCTCGCGGCGTTGCGGATGCCGACCCTCTCCAGCAACTCGAGCGCCCGGGCGTCGGCGGTCCGGCGATCCATGCCCTGATGCAATGTCAGGCTTTCGCGGATCTGCTTGTCAAGCGTATGCAGCGGGTTGAGCGAGGTCATCGGCTCCTGAAAGATGAAACTGATATCGTTGCCGCGTACCTGCCTGAGTGTCTGGTCGGAGGCGCCGACAAGCTCGTTCCCGCGATAGCGGATCGAGCCCGATATCTCGGCGCTTCCGGGGAGCAGGTTCACCGATGAAAGGGCGGTCACCGACTTGCCCGAGCCGCTTTCGCCGACCAGTGCGACGGTCTCGCCCGCACGGATATCAAAGGACACGCCCCGAACGGCCCTGGTGCGCACACCGCCCTGGGCAAAGTCGACGGCGAGGTTGTCGACACTCAGGATCGGCGCGCTCATTTGAACGTCTTTCTGGGGTCGAAGGCATCCCTGACACCCTCGAAGATGAAGACGAGAAGCGACAGGAGTATCGCCAGCGTGAAGAATGCAGTCAGGCCGAGCCATGGCTTGTTGGGATAGTTCTTCCCCTGCAGGGCCAGCTCACCAAGCGAGGGGTAGGAGGGCGGCAGTCCGAAGCCGAGAAAGTCGAGGGTCGTCAGCCAGCCGATTGCACCGGTGATGATGAAGGGCAGCATTGTCAGGGTCGCCACCATCGCGTTCGGCAGCACATGGCGGACGATGATTGTCCGGTCGCGAACGCCCAATGCGCGCGCGGCTCGGATATATTCAAAATTGCGGGCGCGCAGGAACTCTGCGCGGACCACATCGACAAGCCCCATCCATGAAAACAGGATCACAAGGAAGGTGAGCAAGGTGAAGTTGAGCGAGATCACGGCCGCGATCACGATGATCACGTAGAGGATCGGCAGGCTCTGCCATATCTCGATGAAACGCTGGAACATCAGATCTGTCAGACCGCCGAAATATCCCTGAACAGCCCCCGCAGCGATCCCGATGACCGACGAGGCCAGTCCCACGCAAAGAGCAAAGAGGACCGAGATGCGGAACCCGTAAATGGCGCGTGCCAGTACATCGCGCGACTGGTCATCGGTGCCGAGCAGATGGCGGCTGTCGGGTGGCGAGGGGGCGGCCTGCACCAGCTCTTTCTCCACCGAGCGGTAGGAATGCCGGATCGGCGCCCAGATGATCCAGCCGACCTCGACGGCCTCGCCCTCAAAGATGCCGTCAGCGGCGTCCTGCAGCGTCTCTTCGGGTGCATCAAAACACGCCTCAATCCCGCCGGTGCGGATCAGGCAGTGGACTGCCGGGTCTGAGAAATCCGCCAGATACCCCATGTCGCCGCCAAAGGTGCTTTCCTCATAGGGGCCGGAAATGACCGGCGTGTAGAGTGTCCCGCGATAGGACAGCATGATCGGGCTGTCATTGGCCAGAAACTCGGAGAAGAGCGACAGACCGAAGAGGATCGAAAAGATCAACAGGCTCCAGTAGGCGCGGCGGTTGGAGCGGAAATTGTACCAGCGGCGCTGATTGAGGGTCCGGATCTCGCTCATGTGTTGCGGGTCCCGAAATCGATGCGCGGATCGACCCAGACATAGGTCAGGTCCGAGATGATCTTGATGAGCAGGCCCAGAAAGCTCAGCAGGTAGAGAATACCGAGAAAGACCGGATAATCCCGTTCCACAATGGCTTCGAACCCGAGCAGTCCCAGCCCGTCGAGCGAGAAGACGACCTCGATGATCAGGCTCTGCCCGAAGAGAACCGCCGTGAAGACACCGGGGATGCCTGCAATGATGATCAGCATCGCATTGCGGAAGACGTGCCCATAAAGCACCCGCCGTTCGGTCAGCCCCTTGGCGCGGGCGGTGTAGACATATTGCTTGGATATCTCATCAAGAAAGCTGTTCTTGGTCAGAAGCGTCAGTTGGGCGAACCCTCCGATGGACACCGCAAGCACCGGCAGCGCGATGTGCCACAGGTAGTCCATGATCTGCTGGAGGGTCGTCATGTCGTCGAACCCGCGCGAGGTCAGACCCCTCAGCGGGAAAATCTGCCAGTACGATCCGCCCGCGAAAAGCACGATCAGAAGGATGCCAAAGAGAAAGCTTGGGATCGCATAGGTGGCGATGATGATGCCGGACGTCCACGTGTCGAAGGCCGAGCCATCCCTGACCGCTTTGCGGATGCCAAGCGGGATCGAGATCAGATAGGCCAGCAGGGTCGACCAGAGCCCCAGCGTGATGGACACGGGCAGCTTGTCGATGATCAGTTCCACGACCGTGCCGGACTTGAAATAGCTCTCGCCCATATCGAATGTGGCGTAGTTCTTGAGCATGATCCAGAAGCGGACATGGACCGGCTTGTCGAGGCCGTACTGCACCTTCAATTCCTCGATGAACTCGGGCGGCAGGCCCTGCGAGCCCTCATAGGTCGAGGCAGTTTCCGCCCCGCCGCCGCCGATGCGGTCGAGCGCGCTGGCCTCATTCTCCAGCTTCACCAGCGCCTGTTCCACCGGGCCACCGGGGACGAACTGGATCAGTGCGAAATTGATCAGCAGAATGCCAAGGAGGGTCGGTATGACCAACAACAGCCGGCGAAGAATATAGGCGCCCATGCGGCCTCTGCTCTTGTTATTCTATCGCGCCCTCGGCCCGAAGCTTTTCTGCTTTCTCCTCGGACCACCACCAGAAGTCAATCATCTTGAGCGCGGTCGGCGGGTAGGGCGGGAAATTCTCCGGATATTCATAGACATCATAGTAGGCCAGCGTGTGTACGGGCTTGTACCATTGCGGCACCCACATGCGTTCGGCGCGAAGCACCCGGTCAAGTGCTGCGATGGCGACATTCAGGCTTTCGCGATCGCGGGCTTCCTTGACCCGTTCGATCAGATAATCGACGGCGGGCGACTGCAGGCCGGGCATGTTGAAGACACTGTCATTGGCGGTCTTGGAGCCGAAATACTGTTTCAGCGCATTGCCGGGCGTGAGCGCCATGGGAAAATGGGTGACCGTTATGTCAAAATCATAGTTTGGCGGCTTCTCGCGATCCCTTGCCTGTGCATTGTCGACACGCTGATGCACGGCATCGATGCCAAGACGGCGCAGATTCTCGACATAAGGGTTGATCACCCGGTCGAAGGACGGGACGTCATTGAGAAACTCGACCCGCAGGGTCTCGCCATCCGCATTCTTGCGCATGCCATCCTGCAGGGTCCATCCGGCCTCTTCCAGCAGCGAGGCCGCTCTGCGCAGTGCACTGCGGTCCAGCTGCCTGAGCGGCGAGACCGGGGGCAGGACCGCTTCTTCGGTGAAGATACTCTCGGGCAGGAGATCGCGGATCGGCTCCAGCAGTTCAAGTTCCGCCTCGCTCGGCAACCCGGTCGCTGACAGATCGCTGTTGTCCCAGAAGGATGTCACCCGCGAATAGATGCCGTAAAAGAGCGTCTCGTTGGACCATTCGAAATTGAACATCAGCCCGATGGCTTCGCGCACGCGCGGGTCCTTGAACTTGTCCCGGCGAAGGTTGAAGACAAATGACTGGGCAGGGGCAAGGCTGCCATCGGGCACCGGGTCCTTCACGATCCAGCCGTTCTCGAAGGCCGGAAAATCATAACCTGTTGCCCAGATCAGCGAGGACGCCTCATTGCGGTAGTAGTAGTTGCCTGCCTTGAACCCCTCAAAGGCGGCGGTGTAGTCGGCATAGTATTCGACCCGGACAGTGTCGAAGTTCCAGCGTCCGACATTCACCGGGATATCGTATCCCCAATAATCCGGATTGCGCCGGTATGTGATGGACCGCCCGGTATCCATACTGTCGATCTGATAGGGCGAGGAACCGAGCGCAGGTTCAAGCGTGTTTTTCGAGAAATCGACGTCGTTTTCCTCATAATACGCCTTGGAAAAGATCGGCAGGGTGCCTGCGCCGGCGGGCAGATCCCGGGTCTCGACCCCCTCGTTGAAGGTGTATTTGATCCGGTGAGGGCCAAGGACCTCTGCCGATTTGTAGTTTTCCTGCACGGTTGCGCGAAACGAGGGGAGGCCCTGCTCGCGCATGATCTCATAGGAGAATTTGACGTCCTCGGCCGTCAGGGAGGAGCCGTCGGCGAACCGCGCCTCGGGACGCAGGTTGAAGATGACCCAGGAGCGATCCTCGGGGTATTCCAGCGTTTCGGCCACCAGTCCGTAGAAGCTGTCGGGCTCATCATAGGAGGGCACGAGAAGGGTCTCGAATGGAACGCTGGAAAAGAGCGCGGCGCGGCCTTTCTGGACATAGGGATGCACGCTGTCGAATGCGCCGAACCACCAGCCGGAGTATTCACCGCCCTTGGGAGCATCCGGATTCACATAGTCGAAATGTGCAAAATCGGCGGGATACTTGAGATCGCCGAAGATGGAGATCCCATGTGACCTGATGATGGTTTCGGCGCGGGCGCAGTTGAGAAAAGTCAGGCAGATCAGAAGGAAGCCGAGGCCGGTGAGGCCAAGCAACCGGAAATACTGCCCTGGATGCTGGAGCCTAAGGCTGACGGCTATTGCGCGTTTCTTGTTCATAAGACCTCTGCCGACAATGACTTTCCCAAGTAAGGAGAGAGAGTAATGCGGAAATCGCGCGGGTAAAGGTCAAATGGTTGTGTGCACGGGAACCGGCAACACAGCGGAGCGCCCGTTCCGGGCGCACGACAACGAGCACCGGGACGGTGCCCGGTGCGGCATTTCGTCGGAATTACTGGAATGTGGCCAGATAGGCGATCAGATCGGCCCGGTCTTGGACATCCCTCATGCCGCGATAGGCCATTTTTGTGCCGCTTGCGAAAGCCTTCGGGTTCAAGATGAACGCCGAGATATTCTCGGGCGTCCAGTCGCCTTCCATTTCGTTGAGCACATCGGAATAGTTGAAACCATCGGCGGCTGCGATGTCCCGGTCCACGATCCCGTGCAGGTAGGGTCCTGCGCCGTTTGCGCCCGGCTCCAGCTTGTGGCAGGCGGCGCAGGCACGGAAAAGCCCTTCACCGGCTGCGGCATCAGCGGCTGCATAGACCTCGGCGAAATCGATCTCGGGCTCTTCTTCCACCGGCTCGGTTTCAGCGGATGCCACTTCGATCTCGTAGGCATTGTGATGATCGTCGCCATGACCACCGGAGTGGTAGATCGCCTCCGCCCCGGTTTTCATCAGCAGGAACACAAGCAGTGCCCCGCAACCGGCGCCAACGAATTTGGTGATTTCCATCGTGTTCATGTCAGCATTTACCCAAAGCAGTGAGCGGCCCGAGGGGCACAAGAATGTCGCCAGCGTTCTAGCCGCTTCCCCTCGGCATTTGCAAGGTATACTAAGCGCGACCAAACGACCGGGTTTAGGGAAAACAGGCGCATGGCTGACAGGATATCGTTTCAGGGAGAGTTGGGGGCCTATTCGCATCAGGCCTGTATCGAGGTCTATCCCGATATGGAGCCCTTGCCCTGCTCGACCTTCGAGGGCGCGATTGATCATGTGCGGGCCGGCACGGCGGCGCTGGCGATGATCCCGGTCGAGAACTCGACCTACGGGCGGGTGGCGGATGTGCACCAGATCCTGCCCGAAAGCGGCCTGCATATCATTGGCGAGCATTTCGTGCGGGTGCATATCAATCTGCTGGGCACCGAGGCGGCGACGCTGGACAGCATTCGCGAGGCGTCCAGCCACGCGGTGCTTCTGGGGCAGTGCCGGTCCTTCCTCAAGGAACACGGGATTGCCCGGATCACCGGTTTTGACACGGCGGGTGCGGCGAAGCATGTGCGCGAAGCGAACGATCCGCATCTGGGCGCGCTGGCCTCGCCCCTGGCGGGCGATATCTACGGTTTGAAAGTGCTGGCCGAGCATATCGAGGACAACAAGACAAACACCACGCGGTTTCTTGTTATGTCCCCGGACGAGGCCTGGGCGAACGCGGGCGACAATGTCCTGACCAGCTTTGTCTTCCGGGTGCGAAATCTGCCCGCGGCGCTTTACAAGGCGATGGGCGGGTTTGCGACCAATGGTGTGAACATGGTGAAGCTTGAAAGCTACATGGTGGGCGGCTCATTCACTGCGACCCAGTTCTATGCCGATATCGAAGGCCATCCGGAAGATGAGGCGGTCCAGCGTGCCATGGAGGAGCTGGACTATTTCACGTCCTATTTGAAGATCCTGGGCGTCTACGAGACCGACAACGCAAGGCGGGCAGTGGATTGAAGCCCTGAGGCACGCCGCTTCACGCGATCTGGTGCCTGCTGGGATGCAGATGGCGGACACCTGCGGCTTCACTAGCCACCCACTCAGAAAGGGCGTCTGCGCAGTTTCCGCTCGAACCAGAGATCGACGCATCCGCGGTGGTGCGGTGCAATACCAGATGAGAGATCTCCCGGAAACCGGGGTTTCCTTGCCCGTTTCATCAGTTGAGCGCGCATTGGAAAGTCGCTGATGTAAATCTCGGGCACGTCAGCCATTCCTGATGCCGCATGCATTCATGCCAATGTGTGAACCAATTGTTCGACCTTATCCCGACCACCAACGATACTCAGTCGTCTGCCTGGTATTCCTTCTCCCAGATGCGGGTGCCGCGCCGCAGCGCGCGTTGCAACTGGTTCTGCAACCTGGCCTTTGCGAGTTGCAGTGGTTTGATCAGGAGACGCGCGCGGAAGGTCTTGGGTACGGCCAGAATATCAACGGTCACGCGGGTGCGTTGAGGCGCGAGCTCAAGGAACTCCATGGCAAAGGTGATCTCGGTGCCGCGGTGGTTCGAGGTGATGGCCAGACCGTCGATCGGGCTGAAATCGCTCAGTTCGGCGGTTGAGTTCAGCGTGATCGCTCGCAACCGGCCCGAGATATGCCATTTATGCCCGATCTTCGGTGACCCCGTGACCAGATGCTCGACATGCAGACCGCGCTCCAGCGCCAGCACTTCGTAGTGGGCAAAGTTCGAGGCGCGCGCGAAGGCCACGTCCTGAGGGATGCGAACATCCCGGCTGGCGCTGAGTTCGATCAAAGCTCCAGCCTCACGCTGTCCGACAGCCAGCGATCGAGAAGGAAACGTGCGATTGCGCCATAACGGGCCGGTTTCATCGCCGGATTGTTGCCGGCGATGATCTCCATCATGTCCTGTCTCGTGACCCAGATGGCGTCTTCCAGCTCGACCGGATCAAGCGTGATGCTTTCGCTCAGCGCGCGGCCCCAGCAGCCGATCATCAGCGACGCCGGGAACGGCCATGGCTGCGAGGACAGGTATCCGACATCGCCGACCGGCACACCCGCTTCCTCGAACACCTCGCGGCGCACGGCGGCCTCGATTGTCTCGCCGGGTTCCATGAAACCTGCGAGAAGCGAGTACATCCCCTCCGGCCAGCCCGGTGAGCGCCCCATCAGAACCTTGTCACCCGAGACGATCAGCATGATGACGACCGGGTCCGTGCGTGGAAAGTGCTTTGCGTCACAGGCGGGACAGGTGCGTTGCCAGCCTGCGTCGGTGACATCGGACGGTGCGCCGCATTGCGCACAGAAACGGTGATTGTCATGCCAGCCGAAAATACCCTTGGCCCCGGCGGCATTGCCCGCATCGATTGACGAGATCATACCCATCACCATTCGCAGATCCCGGAACGCCTGATCGGACGCAAAGGACGGGTGCTGGTTGGCGGAGTGATCGCGAAATGACGCGAGCGCCTCGGCGTCCGCGCCGGGGTCTGTCCAGGCCGAGACATCATAGGCAAAGCGTGGTGCGCCATCCTCCAGCCCCAGGAAGATCGGCGGCACGGCAGCTTCTGCCAGAACCGGAGCATCCATCGGAAGCCAGCAGAGCGCTGGCCGGTCCGTGCCCTCGAAGACCGGTTTTCCGCGCCAGAATGCGAGCGCACGGGCCGTGGGATCGTCCTTCATTCGTGCCTGCGCTGCCGCATCGCCCCTCAGATGAGTGGCGCGATCAAAGGTCTCGGCTGCAAAGGTTACCGCTTCACTGTCTTTCATCTGCCTGTCCCGTTTGGGCTCTCCACCCGGTCTTTTGCGGCAATTTGACCCTTTGGGGGTGATGGTGCAATGCCAAATAGAAATCTTGGTTTGCGCCCGGGCAGGTTGGCCACACGGACTTGCGGGCAGGAGGGAAGGGGTCTATATGACCGGGTGAGAGGTTGGCGCGGGCGAGCGCCTCGCCAACCCGGTCAGGTCCGGAAGGAAGCAGCCGTAACGAGCCCCGCTTGGGTCGTTGTCCAGCCTCTCACTCTCTTTCCATGATTGGAGAACCCTGCGGAAGCGACGTCCGCGAACGGGTCGCAGATATTCTGTCTGTGGCGGGCGCAACACCGACAGCGTTGACAAGGTCATCGCCGGGCTGCTCAACTGAATTTCAAGGAAAAACCGGTCGTATGAGAAAAAGCCCGGAGGGAGAAAAATGGACGTTTCCGCCCCGACTTACACCCTGGGTATCGAAGAAGAATATCTGCTGGTCGACAAGGAGACCCTCGATCTCGCGGACGCGCCCGAGGAGCTTATGCGGGATTGCTCCGAGAAGCTGGGTGAGAAAGTCAGCCCGGAATTTCTCAAATGCCAGATCGAGGTCGGGACGGGGGTCTGCAAGACCGTTGCTGAGGCGCGGGAGGATCTGGCGCATCTCAGACGCTCGGTCGCAGAGGTAGCCGACCGGCATGGGCTGGCCCCTCTGGCCGTTTCGACCCATCCTTTTGCCAACTGGCAGAAGCAACAGTTCACTGACAAGGAGCGCTACCGGACACTTGAGAAAGATCTCGCCGGTGTTGCCCGCCGGATGCTGATCGGCGGCATGCATGTTCATGTAGGCATTGACGACAATGACCTGCGTATGGATTTGCTTGGCCAGTTCTCTTATTTCCTGCCTCACCTCCTGGCGCTTTCGACCTCTTCGCCGTTCTGGGAAGGCGAGGAAACCGGGCTTCGCTCGTACCGGCTCACGGTTTTCGACAATCTGCCCCGGACCGGACTGCCGCCGGATTTTTCGAGCTTCGTTGAGTACGAGAGGTCCATTCAGGCCATCATCCAGACCGATGTGATTGAGGACGCCTCCAAGATCTGGTGGGATCTGCGCCCTTCGGCGCGGTTCCCGACGCTGGAGTCGCGCATTTGCGATGTTTCGCCCCGTCTGAATGACGCCATTGCCATCGCCGCCCTGACCCAATCGCTTTTCAAGATGCTTTGCGTTCTGGCGAGCGAAAACAAACGCTGGCGCAGATATGACCGTTTCCTGATTGACGAGAACCGCTGGCGGGCGCTTCGCTACGGTCTGACGAAAGGGCTGATCGACTTTGGTCGCGGGGAGATCGTGCCATTCGATGAACTGCTGCCGGAACTCATCGAGCTGGTCACCCCGCACGCGGCGGATCTGGGATGTCTCAACGAGGTTCAAAGCGCCGCGACCATTCTGGAGCGGGGCACAAGTGCGGACCGGCAGATCAAGGCCTTCCATTCTGCCCGGGAACAGGGGGCGGATCGCGAGGAAGCACTGAAGGAAGTCGTGCGTGAGTTGATCCGCGAATTCAACGAGGATCTCTGATGCGGTGCCGTAAAGGTAACCATATGTCCGGCAAGGTTTTTCTGACAGAAATTCCGGTTGCGCGGGCATCGGGCTGTAGCCTTTTGCCGGTCGGAATGCGAAGCTGACCGCATGATACGAAAGCTTATTCCCGGCCCGCTTCTGGTTGGCCTGAACCGCCTGATCGGCGGTTTTCTCTTCGTGCCCTCGCTGATCGCGCTTCTCGGTGTTCTGCTGGCCTTTGTGGTGGTCTGGATAGACCGCGCATGGGTCCCCGACGCGTTCGAGGCCTGGGGCAGAATTCTCAACATCAATGCGACCGGGGCCCGGTCCGTTCTGGCGACCATCGCCGGTGCGACGATGACGGTCATCAGCCTGGTCTATTCGCTGACACTGGTGGTCTTCACGCTGGCGGCGGCCAATATCGGCCCGCGGCTGCTGGAGAATTTCACCAACAACCGGGTCAATCAGATCACCATCGGTCTGCTGGCAGCGACGTTCCTCTATGCACTTATCGTGCTCTATATCGTCGGTGAGAACGAGGTTCCCAAATTGTCCGTTGCGGTGGCGATCGCACTGGTCACCATCAGTCTCTTCTCGCTCATCTATTTCGTGAACGACGCCGCCCGCAGTGTGAAGGTGGACAGCGAGATCGCCCGCACGCAGAACGCACTGCGAAGAGCCATAAAGCACATGCTGACAGATGAGCCGCAAGAGCTTGAGAACGAACAGGATCATATCCCCGAAGGCGATTGCACCGTCGTCGAGGCGAGGGTGGCAGGCTACGTGACGGCGGTCGACATCCCCGAGCTGAAGCGCCTTGCGGTCGCGGGCGGCGGTTTCGTCAACATGATCGTTCAGCTGGGCGACCATGTTGTCCTGGGTGAGCCGATTGCGCATCTCATCGGGTGTAACGGGGACTGCAAGCCGGAAGACGTGCACCGCGCCGTGCTGATCGCAGATGCACGGTCGCCCGATGGCGACATCAAGTTCAACATTCATCTGGGCGTCGAGATCGCCCTGCGGGCGCTGTCGCCCGGTATCAATGACAGCTACACGGCGCTGAGCGCGATTGATCACATGTCCGGTTCGCTCGCCGTGATCCTGCAGCGCGGTGTGCCGTCAGCCCTCTATCGCGACGAGGAAGGTTCACCGCGGGTCTGGATGCAGATCATCGGCATCAAGGACATCATCGGGGTTGCGCTTCACCCTCTCAGGCGTGCCGCACGAGGCAACATGCTTGTCACGCTTCGGCTTGTCATCGCGGTCGGAAAACTGAGGGCCTCGGCCTATGAGCGCCATGCTCCGATCCTTCGGAAACACCTTTTGCTGATCGCGAGAGATGCGCAGCACAGCATTCAGAGTCAGCATGACCGCCAGGAACTTGCGGAGGCGTTCCGGGATGCCAGGAAGGGTTTCCGCAGGCCTGTGACAGCGTCGACTTGAGAGGGGGTTTCAAATGTATCTGTCTTTGACGCGGCTGGTGATTGTTCTGGTATTTTGCCTGCTCCCGTTTTCAGGATTTGCGCAGTCTGCCGAGGACAACGGCCCTGACGGCACGATCTCGGTGGAAGGTGCGCCGGGAACCGACCGTGCCATTGCCTCGACCATCCGCAACATTCTGCGAGAGATTGACGGATTCAACGAGGTCAGCGTGTCCGTTGCCGCTGGCGTTGTCACGCTGGAGGGCAGTGTTCTCGACAGCGAGGGGGCAGACGAGCTGGAGCGGCTGGTCAGCCGGGTTGAGGGGGTGGTTGCCATCCGCAACCGCGTGGTTGAGACAACCGATCTGACCAAGCGACTGACCCCGGTCGTGGACCGGTTTCAGGACCGCTTTGATACCGCGATAGCCTTCTTGCCCTTGCTGGCTGTTGCCGCGATTGCGTTCGCACTTGTGGCATTGCTTGGCTTCTTCATCGCGGCCCGAAAATTCCCTTGGGTCAGGCTGGCACCGAACGCGTTTATTGCCGATATCTACCGGCAGCTTGTGCGAATTGCGTTCGTCATTGCCGGTCTTGTGGTGGCGCTTGATATCGTGGGTGCCACGGCCCTTCTGGGCACCATTCTGGGGGCTGCGGGTATCATCGGTCTGGCCATCGGCTTTGCGGTGCGCGACACGGTGGAGAACTTCATCGCCAGCATCATGCTGAGCATCCGGCAGCCCTTCGCACCCAACGATTTCATCGAGATCGAGGGTGACAGTGGCAACGTGATCCGCCTTACATCACGCGCAACGGTTCTGCTCTCGCCCGATGGCAATCATATCCGCATACCCAATGCCATCGTCTTCAAATCGAGGATCGTGAACTATTCACGCAACAACGAGCGCCGGTTTGATTTTACGCTCGGGATCGATGCGGATGCGGACATCACGGCGGCAAGGGATGTGGTGCTTGCTGCCCTGAACAAGCTGACTTTTGTGCTGCAGGATCCGGCCCCATCCGTCTGGGTTCAGGATGTCGGGGATTCAAATGTGATCCTGTTTCTGGCGGCCTGGATCGACCAGCGCAAGTCGGACTATGCAAGAGCTCGGGGCGAGGCCATCCGCACCACCAAGGTCGAGTTGGAGACCGCAGGTTTCGGTCTGCCCGAGCCGATATACAGGCTGCGATTTGATGAAAAGGTTGCTCTGCCGGAGCCGCAACCCGCACCCGTCAAGAGACCTCCGCCCCGGCAGCAGGACCCGGCAGATGCGCAGGCCGAAAAAGACGACACGATCGAACGGCTGGTCGAGGAGGAACGCGAAGACGCGGCGAACGAGGACCTGCTTTCCGAAGATGCACCCAAGGAATAGAAAAAGGCTCCCCAACCGGAGTTGAAGAGCCTTTGATGATTGCTTTATCGGGTCAATGCTTGCTGAGCCACTCGTCCACTTCACGCTCGGCCTCGTCTTCGGCCTTGCCATAGCGCTCCTGGATTTTGCCGACGAGCTGTTTGCGATTTCCATTGATGACGTCCATGTCGTCATTGGTAAGCTCGCCCCACTTTTCCTGTGCACTGCCTTTGAACTGTTCCCATTTACCTTCGATCTGGTTCCAATTCATGAACCTCTCCTTCCGTTATTTGCTGATGCGTTATCGACTGATCTGATAACTAGGGCGACGGCCCCCGAGCCCTTTGCGGCTTTGCGTCAGATTTTGGCGGCACTCGATTTCGGACCGGCCACCAGCCACACAATGAAGCCGATGATCGGCAGGATGAGAACCAGCAGCACCCAAAGCACCTTCGTGCCCGTGCTGGCGCCGGATCCGACAATCGAGATGATTGCCCAGATGTTCAAGATGAGGACGATCAGTCCTCCGATACCTGTAATACCAAATTCCATTTTGGCCTCCTGATTTGATAAAACGTAAACGGCTGAGCGGGTCGAGTGTTCCGAAAAGAAAGATTTTAATTATCGGGAACAAATTGCAGCGATAAGCGTTATGGTGCTGAAGGACATGGCTCGTCCGGTCCGCCAAAGAAAAAGCCCGCCACAAAGAGCGGGCTTCCTCTCGAAATCGGCCGGATCAGTTGGCGATGATCGCCCCGATACGACGTTCCTGGTCGTTGGTGGAAAGGTCCGACCCCAGAACGGCGCGGATTTCGGCAAGCTGCGAAACCGTCAGCATTTTCATGTTCACATCAACGTCCAAGGCGGCCAGACGACGCTGGATCGACGCTTCGAGCGCACGGGTGTCTGCAATGGTCAGAGCGCCACGGCTGTCAGCGATGATCGTTTCAATTGCGCGGCTCTTTTCCGTTGAGCTTTCGTCGCTGTTGACCACGCTCTTCACCGCCGTAAGTTCGGCGTTATTCAGAGAGGCGAGCGATTTGTCGACGCCAACGGACTGTGCCTCAGCCTGAAGTGAGGCACGCAGGGTGTTCGTACCCTCAAAGCCGAGCAAGTCGAATTCCGGACCCTCGTAGTCTTTCGGGCCGATGATGGCTTCGATCAGGGCCGACTTTCTGTTTGTCGACTCGTCGCCACCGGCGATCACGCGGATCTGGGACAGCTCCGACAAGGTCAGGTTGGAAATGTTGACATCATCAATGCCAAGACGATCAAGACTGTTTTCGACCGCTTTCTCAAGCATTGTCATCTCTTGATCCATGGCGGTCGCCGCATTTGCAAATGAAAGAGCAGATACAGCAGATGTAATAAGGGCGACTTTCTTGAAGCTATTCATAATATCCTCGCGTTTACAGTCGCAGAAGTGCGACGTCGTGGACCAAACGCGACCAATCCGAAAAGAGTTCCAATAATTTTGAATTTTTTTCTGGAGGCGCCGTTCGTGCGAGTTAAAAGGAAAAAGAGCACCATTGGCGGGAACAATTCTGATCGGGCGGCGTTATGAGCCGAGGGGAACTGAAATGCCATATCGCTCCACCATCCGCGTCTGTATCGTCGTGATCACCTTGATCCTGATGTTCTCGGTGCTCAAATATGCCGATCAGGTCTTCGCACCGATGCTGCTTGCACTTGTACTTGGGGTGGTTCTTTCGCCGCTGTCTGATCTGTGGGAACATCTCAGGCTACCTGCGGCTGCGAGTGCGCTTCTGTCGGTGACGATTTCGCTGTCGGTTCTGGTGGTTCTGGCCTTTCTGTTGGAGCCGGTGATAACCGACGCGCTCGACAATGCGCCGGTCATCTGGGCGGAGCTTCGCAGCACGATCGAAGAGATTCAGCGGATGATGCGCGGGATCGATCAGATCACCGAGGACGTGGCCGCCGCCATCGCGCCGAATTCAGGATCGGAACGCGAAGAGAATATCACGATCCCGACCATCACCGATGCGCTCCTGTCCGCACCGAAATATGCCGGGCAGGTGATGATATTCATCGGGACGCTCTATTTCTTTCTCCTGTCCCGGCTCGATGTGTATGCGTGGGTCGGCTCGACATTCAACCGGCTCAACACCAGCCATCTGCGCCAGGCCGAGCGTCGGGTTTCGCGCTATTTTCTGACCATCACCATGATCAATGCTGTCTTTGCCATCGTAATTGCGGTGGTCATGCATCTTCTCGGCATGCCTTCCCCGATGCTGTTCGGTGTGCTGGCTTTCCTGTTCAACTACGTGCTCTATCTCGGGCCCGCGCTGCTGACCTTCGCGCTTTTGCTGACCGGGATCGTTACCTTTGACGGGGCGTACAGCTTTCTGCCCGCCCTTCTCTATCTGGGGCTGAACATGATGGAGGGGCAGTTCTTCACCCCCGGCCTGATCGGCAAGAGCCTGTCCGTGAACCCGCTTCTGGTCTTCTTGTCACTTGTCTTCTGGCTTTGGCTTTGGGGTCCGGCTGGCGGTTTCATCGCGATCCCGCTTCTTATCTGGGTCATCGTGGTGATCGAAGGCCTGCTCGGTCACACCATCTCTTCGGGGATACCGGGCAAGTTGCGGCCAAACCGCCTCGCGGGGCCAGCAGAGTAAGGCAGCAGGAAGCCCTTTCGGACCTCTGGTTCAAGCCGGGCATTCTCGTGGGCCCTGCGGCTCCAGGTCATGCACGCTTTTGAGAGATCGAGGAAATCAGGCGCGACCGCATCCCCGTCAAGCCAATGTTCAAAGCAGCGCCGTTGAAGGTGCCGGACGCGGTCGGGCTCGGTAAGCATTACGCCTGCTTCGGTATCCCATTTCAGGGAGCGCCCGTTCAGGTTGGCCGATGAGACGATTGCACTTCGCCGGTCAAATATCGAAACCTTCGAGTGCAGGTAGACAAGCGGAGCGGAATAAAGCGTGGATCGGTCCGGTGTCCGGTCCGTCCGGGGCAGGGCGGGTGACGCGATGAGCAGCCGGTCCTTTCCGAAACCCTTTGTCAGGATGTCCACGCAGCGCGCCTGCAGATATTCGCCATAGCGGGCATCTTCCTTCGGCTGATCCTCGTAGGCGATGTCTTCGGGTGCGGCGGGCATCACGAGGATCATTGTCAGTGAGGGCTTGGCTGACCCCAGAGCGGCCAGATGCCGGGCGAGGCTGACATCGCGGAAAAACTGCGTCTCCATGTAGATCAACTGCTCTGCGCTTTCCGCCTCACGCATATGAGCATCCGATATCTCGCTCAGCGCCTTCACCGGAGCGATCGAGAAAAGGTTGAAGTCGCGCTTTCGGGAGAGCGTTCGCAGGAGGCCATGGGCCGGGTTGACGTCCGCACCTTCCGACAGGTCTTGAAATGTCTGCAGATGCCGGTGCGCCGCTCTGGCACTTTCGCCGTGCAGAATGATCTGTACGTCGTGCCATGTCTCGTGCCCCTGGCGATCGTGATTCGGCGTGTCGTAGCGGCGTTCGTTCAGGTCCAGTCCGCCGATATAGAGACGCTCCTGATCGAAAACAGCAAGCTTCTGGTGATGGGTGACCGGAACAAGCGGCGGTATCGGCCACCGCTTCGGACGCAGGCGCCCGTTCCGCTCGGTGATCCATGGCCGGAAATGCGGGGCCTCGGCCAGAAATCGGGCCCTTTGCCGGGCAGACAGCCTGTTGAGTTCATTCGTCTTCTCTCCGATCTCGCCCAGTATCTTTGGCCAGAGCGGAAGCCGCACGGCGGCCCCGACGCGCGCGGGGTGCAGGGATGCGGTCGCTGTCAGAAGGTCGGGCCGCCCGGATGCCTCGGCTGCCGCGATCAGGGCCCGGATGGAAGACCATGTATCCCGATGATGGTCCGGCCGCACGACCGGATCGAAATCGGTGATCGTGATCGAGAAGCGGATCCCGCGCGACAGGGTGTGCGCGATCAGATCAAACCAGGTCTCGCCGATCTTCAGGGCCTCGGGGGATCGAAGCCGTGTCCAGGGGCAGAATATTCGAAAGCCGCACAGGATTTCGCGCTCCGCGCCCATAAACAGTCTCTCAAACGCCGGATAAGCCTCCGATGCAGTGATCAGAACCTCGAAGTCCCGCACCATCTGATCGGGGCCGGAGGTCATCAGTAGTCGCGGGTTTCGGGGACGAACTCAGCGGATTGGAAGCTGATGGTCATGGCGTATTCCCCCGCGCGCTGATCCAGCTCGACCGTCGCCCCGAGCTGGGTCGCAAAGGCCGTGATGAGCTCAGCCCCCAGCCCGGTGCTTTCCGCACTGGTCTGACCACCCATCGAGTTTACGATCAAAAGCGTACATTGACCGGTATCCTGCGATGTGAGTTGAACCCTGATCCGGGGTTTCATGCCGTCTGCTGCCCCTAGGTACTTCATCGCATTGGTCATCGCCTCGGAGACGAGCAGGGACAACGGAACGGCCTGATCGGGGAAAAGCAGCAGATCTTCGACATTCTGCGTCAGATCAACCGCGCTCGCCGTCTCGGACCCGATCTCGACCGTCTTGTCGACAATCTCGCGCACCAATGCGCCGACATTTACCCGGCCCGAGTGCTGCGATTGATACAGATCGCGATGGATCGTCGCGAGGCTGAGCACCCTGTCCTGAAGCCGTCGCAGCGTGATTTTGGTCTCTGCGTCGGAAATCTTGCGGATTTGCATGTTCATGATGGAGGAGATGAGCTGAAGGTTGTTCTTCACCCGGTGATGCACTTCCTTCAGCAGCACGTTCTTGTCGCGAAGAGCATTTTCCCGGTCATGAAGGGCATTTTCGAGCTGCGCCTCATCCTGAAGAATGGTCTCGGCCATCGCGGTGAAATCCTGCTGCATCTCGGCGATTTCCACTGGCATGTCCGATATCGGTGGAGCCGCGGCGAGCATCCGGCTTCGCGCAAACTGGTTCATTTGGCGGCCCAGATTGCGGATATGGCGCACTGCCAGCCTGTGAACGGCAAAAAGCGCGACCAGCAGGCTGGTGATCCACATCAGCGCGGGAAAGATCGCCGGTGGAAGCTTTGAGGAATAAAGATTGGCCGGGCCGGTGCGATCATCCCAGACGCCAAGCACATAGACCGTGTCATCAACGACCGGAACGACCGTGAAAATCCGTTCCTCGCCGTTTCCGTTGATCCCGGTAAATGCATGCCGATCTTGGTTGCTGAGGGCCGTCAGGGGCACGTCTCCCGGAAGCTCTCCCTCAACCGCGTCCATCTCGCCCTTGGCGGTGAGAACGGATCCCATGGGGTTGAACGTGACCAGCTCTCGTAGCCCGGCCTGCGATTGCTGATCGACTGAATCTGCAAGTTGGTCATGGGGGATCGATATTGATACGAACCCTTCAAGCTGACCATCCACGAAATAGGGTTGGGAGACGATGATAACCGACACACCACTCATCGGAGCGGTTTCATTCTTCAGAACATTTTGCCTGGGGTTGGCCATGAGTTCGTCAAACTCGGCGCTATCGCTGAAGTCATACGCCTGCCCGGAAGACGAGCACGTCATCCATCCCGAGACAGGAATGATCCCGACAAAGCTGTAACTCGGGTTGGACGTGACAAACGGTTGTAGCCGCTGCACACAGAGCGCGCTGTTCTCCGTTATGGTAGTGGCAAGCGTGCCCAACAGGTTGGCAGCACCGAAGGCGCGCTGAATGACCCGGCGCTCACTGATGGCCGATTGCTCGGTCAACGCGAGAAGCGCCAGTTCGGTGTTCTGTTTGGCCTGCAAGGTAACCTGGCGGGTCTGGCTGACCGCGATCAGGCCGACAGGGAGAAGAGCCAGAGACAGAAACGCCACCACCCGAAGGCGGAGGCTTCTGTACCATTTTTGCCGGACTTGCGGCTGCATCAAAAGGAAGTGCGCCCGCTGCCCGACACAACTGCCATGGTGCTGCTATCTGTCAGTTCCAGGGCCTCATCCTCGTTCAATCCGAGCTCCTCACTCAGCCGGGCCCGTCCTCTGTTGGTCCGGCTCTTGATGGTCCCAACGGCGACGTTGCACATCTCTGCAGCCTCTTCATATGAGAAGCCGTTTGCCCCGACAAGAATGAGCGCCTCCCGCTGTTCGTCAGGAAGCTGCTCAAAGGCCACTCTGAAATCCGCAAGCTGCAGGCGACCGTCATGGGCGGGTTTGACGGACAGCTTCTCAGAGAAGGTGCCGTCAACATCGGCAACCTCACGTTTCAGTTTGCGGCGACTGGAATAGTAGGTGTTGCGCAAGATGGTGAAGAGCCACGCTCTCAGGTTCGTTCCGCGCTGAAACTTGTCAATGTTCGTCCAGGCTTTGACAATCGTGTCCTGCACCATGTCATCGGCTGTTGCCGAGTTTCGGGTGAGGCTGAGCGCAAATGCCCTCATCGCCGGCAGATGCTCTACCAGCTCGTCCTTGGGATCCGGATTGCTCATTTGTTTTGATCGCCCTCGAGATCCTGTTGCTTCAGCTGAGAAAGCAGGTCCTTGAACCGGTCAGGCAATTCCTCGCCAGCTATGTCGGAATACACCTTCTTGAGATTCTCATCTATGAGGGTGTCCGGCTTCGACTCAGAGTTGTCTTTGCTTTTTGACATCATTTCAGTATGAACCTGCTCATCATTGACAAAAGTTGCTCTTACTCAGGAACATAACGCGGGTCCATGCGTTTGGTTCCGAAAAACTCGTGAACGGGTGTCAATTTCATCGTGGAATGGAGACGAGATGACAGATTTTTCCACCAAGGTTGCCGAATGTCTGCCTTATCTGAGGCGCTATGGTCGCGCGCTGACCGGATCACAGGAAAAGGGAGACGGCTATGCGATGGTGACATTGGAGGCGATCCTGAGTGACCGGACCGCAATTGATGAGAAGCTGCCGGTGAAGGTGGCGCTCTTCCAGTGCTTTCATGCGATCTGGAGAAGTTCGGGCGGCGTGATATCAGACGATGAAGAGGGTATCTTTGCCCGGGCTCAGTCCATCCTCGCTGACCTGACGACCGATACGCGGGAGGCGCTTCTTTTGAGGACCGTCGAAAACTTCAGCATCCGCGAAGTGGCCCAAATCATGCGGGTGGAGCCCGATGATGTCCAGCATCTGCTGCAGATTGCGCGCGCCGAAATGCGAAAAGCGGTTTCGGGCCGTGTCATGATCATTGAAGACGAGGCGATTATCGCAGCCGACCTCAAGATGATCGTGACAGATGTCGGTCATGAGGTGACAGGCGTGGCGCGGACCCGTTCCGAAGCGGTGGATCTGGGAACAACGACCAAGCCGGATCTGATCCTGGCCGACATCCAACTGGCGGACAACTCATCGGGCATCGATGCCGTAACTGATCTGTTGGCGGAGCTCGGCCAGATCCCGGTGATCTTCATCACCGCATTTCCCGAGCGTTTGCTGACCGGCGAGCGACCGGAACCCGCGTTCCTGATTTCCAAGCCCTATACGGAAGACCAGGTGCAGTCGGCTGTCAGTCAGGCGATGTTCTTTGCATCGACAGAGACACTGATCGCCTGATTTGACCGATGCCGGTCGCCACATTCTCAGGGCGTCCGGCATAACGCCCTTAACGGTTATCCAGTTCCCTCAAAAAAATAAATAATATCAGGAACATAATGCGGTTTTTCTTGTTTGTTTAATAGGTCGCCATTGCGACCAGACACTTCAAACAAACAGGAGATCACTCATGAAGAAGTTTCTCATGACAACTGCACTCGTTGCGGCAACTGCAATGCCTGCGGCGGCCGAAAAATATGCGACCACGGACATCTACATGTCGGCGGCCACTGATGTGAATATCATGGCTTCGGACTTTGTCGGCAGCCGCGTCTATGTCTCGGAGAAAGAGTTCGATCGCACAGCCGCCAATGGCGTCGATGCCGAGTGGGATGACATCGGCGAAATCCATGATGTTGTCCTGTCGCGGGACGGCAACCTCGATGCGATCCTCATTGACGTTGGTGGCTTTCTGGGCATCGGCGAAAAGACCATCGCCGCACGTATGGACCACCTGAGTTTCGTCAGCGACGGCGAGGGTGCTGACGAGTATTTCGTCGTCTTCAAGGCGTCCAAGGCCGAGCTTGAAGCCGCACCTGCCTTCGATGTGGCATCGCTTTCGCAGATGACCTATGGCGATGCGACCGAGGTTGCCAAGACGGACCTCACTGCCGAGATGCTGACCGGCAGCCCGGTCTATGACGCGAATGACAAATGGATCGGGGAAGTCTCCGAGCTGATCCTGACATCGGATGGACAGGTTTCGAAGGCTGTTGTCGATGTGGGCGGTTTCCTTGGCCTTGGCGAAAAGCCTGTGGCGCTGGAGCTTGATGCCATGACGGTCAACCGCGATGGCGACGAGATCCGCGTTCGGGTCGATGCGACCAAGAAGGCTCTGGAAGCGATGCCGACCTATAACAACTGATCGAGATCAGTGGCAAAAAGGAAGGGCCCGGTATTGAACCGGGCCCTTTTTTTTGTCCGATGGAAAAAACAGCCTGGGCGGTTTCGCCTCGCTTGCGTGCAATGTTCAGTTCGAGACTTCAGCTTCCCCTGTTATCCCGTTGATCTGTACGTCGGCCCCTTCTGGCGCATCTCCACTCAGGGAAATCCAGGCAAGAAAGACAAGAAACAGGATTGCGGCAAGACCGACCGCGCCGATAAGACCGAACAAGGCGGGACGATGCCGCTTGGCCTGCTTTTCAACGTTGGTGTCAGGTGCACTCATATCAGTAGTCCTTTCTCAATGGGTGTCGCTTTAACGCGCAACGGCGGTGGTAAAAAAAACCTGGGGCGGGCATCCCGTGTCGGGGCGCCCGCGAACGGCTTCGTGAACTGGTCTTCCGGAATGTTAGTCGGCGTATATCGCCCTCAACATCCAGGCGGCTTGTTCGTGGAACGCGGCACGTTCGGTGGCGAGGTCCTCGGTCACCGGATCTTCGTGCTCACCGGCGATCTTGATCAGTCCGCGCAGCCTGTGCGCCATCCTCTCATGATCCTCTGAAAGGTCACGGCACATCTCGCCGGCGCTCGGCAGTTCGGCTTTGTCCTCGATTACCGATGCGGACATGATCTCGGAGAGGTTGAAGGGCGCAACCTGACCCAGGGCCCGAATACGTTCAGCAAGAACATCGGCTGCCTTGAACATGTCATTGTACTGCGTTTCTGTCAGATTGTGGATGGAATAGAACAGCGGTCCTTCCACGTTCCAGTGGTAGGCATGGGTCTTGAAGACGAGACGATACGTGTCCGCCAGCGCCGATCCGAGGGCTTTGGAGACCGCCTCGGGCCGCTCCACGCCGGATTTCACATCGTGACTTTGTGGCATTACGTTGAGCGAACTTGTCATTTCTGCTCCTTATCAAAAGATTGTTCTTTTGGAATTGTTTCATCACGCCCGGCCTTCCGTTCCGGCCGGGCGCGCCACACTCAGGCTCAGGAGGCCTTGCGCAGCAGCCGCATCACAAGGGTTGCGACAAAAAGTACCAGGAAGATGAAGAAAAGAACCTGCGCAATTCCAGCTGACGCAGTTGCAATTCCTCCAAATCCGAACACCCCGGCGATGAGGGCGACAACAAGAAATACAAGTGACCAATAAAGCATCGTTTTTCCTTTCGTTATTCACATTTGTTCATGTTTCCGCAGCCAATCGTGTGGCGTCGTATGATCTTTAAACTGGTGGGAGACAGAAATTGTTCCGGACGGGCGGAAAGTTTTTTGGAACTTTAGCGCCAATGGCCACGTTGGGCCTGCGAACAACAATTAACAGACAAGGAGTGACGACATGGCACGCGCAACCGTATCGAACGGCAAAAGCTCAGAGGTGGCGGCGGCTGATCTGGCCGAGCAGATCGAAACCATCCGAACCGATCTCAACCACCTGACGACCCTCATGACCGATCTCGGGAAGACGAAGGCGGCGGATTTGTCGAAAGCGGCCCGCGAAAAGGTCGAAACGGCGAAAGCCAAAGGCCAGGAAAGTGCCGAAATGCTCAAGGGACACGCATCTGATCTTCAGGATCAGGCCCACGACTTCGTTCAACGTCAACCTGCTACCGCTCTGGGCGTCGCCGCCGGTATCGGCTTTCTCGTCGGATTTCTGAGCCATCGGAAATAACTGATGTTTGGTCTGAAAGAAATGGCAGCCCGCACCGCCCGACAGGCGGGTCTCGCCTCTGGCGGGGCGCTGATGATCTGTGTCGGCGTTGGCTTCCTCACGCTCGCGGCCTGGATCTATCTTGAGATCAGCTTCGGCGCCCAAATTTCCGCGCTCATCATTGCCGGTTTCTATCTCGGCGTCGGCTTCATCCTGCTCGGTCTTGCGGGAAGCGGCTCCTCTCAGCCGGTGCCGGAGAGCGAAGAGAAACAAGCGCCCGAAAGTGCCGAGGGACCCCCGATCATGCAGGCGTTTCTCTATGGCTTGCAGGCCGGGATGGCTGCGGATCGACGGCGATCCTGACCAGGATATCACTGATCATTTCAGAGCTAAAGGGCCGGGACACGACGAAACGTGCCCCGGCCCGTCTTGCAAGGCCGCCCGCGTCATTCAGGAAAACGAGGTGCCCCCCTTGATCTTCCACGTCGCCGGGCAGGTCCGACGCGAGAACATCAGCGCTGGGAAGGCCTACAAGAGTTGCGAGAACGCCGGACATGACTGACAGCTCCGCGCGTGCATCCTCAATTGACGTTGCCAGCGATACGGTCGCGCCGACGAAGGTCTCTGAGATCGCTTCCGCCAGATCCAGAGCAACGATCGGGTTCGGCTCCACTATCAGAAATTGCTTTTCCATGAGGAATCCCTCGATCCGGTAAGGAAATATCATGGAACCGGCCGCCAGGATGTGCATTAAACTATGACATAGCAGGTGATTGAAAATGGCTACCGATTGCAAAAACTGTCCACTTCGTCGGCGTGATCTCTTTGTGGAGTTCTCGGCTGAGGAACTTGCGTTTATGCGCAATTTCAAGGCCGGTGAACTTGTGATCGATGCAGGCACCCCGCTTCTGATGGAGGGGTCGAACAGTCCGCAGCTTTTCACGGCTCTGCATGGGATGGGCCTGCGTTACAAGACCCTGCCCAATGGCCGTCGACAGGTCGTCAACCTGATCTATCCGGGTGATTTCATCGGGCTTCAGGCGGCTGTCATGGGGGAGATGGGACATTCTGTCGAGGCGACAACGCGCATGACACTTTGTGTGTTCGACCGGTCCGAATTCTGGACATTCTTCAAGAGCAGCCCGAGCCGTGCTTTCGATATCACCTGGCTGGCCGCCATCGAGGAGCATTTCCTAGGCTCGTCACTGGCAACTCTGGGACAGCGCACGGCGTTGCAGGCGGTTGCTTGGGCCCTGTCGCGTATCTTTCTGCGGGGTCAGGCGCTCGAGATTGTCAGAAACAGCTCCATGCCGTTTCCCTACCGACAGCAGGACCTCGCTGATGCGTTGGGATTGTCACTGGTCCATACCAACAAGACGCTCGGCAAGTTGCGGGACCGGCAGATGGCAAGCTGGAGCGATGGTGTGCTTCAGATCAACAACATGACCAAGCTTTGCGAAGTGGCGCAGGTCAGTGATGAGCCATTGCCGCGGCGACCGATCATGTAGCCGAAGGCAGGACCCGGATTTATCCTGCCCGAGATGCGGGACCACGGATCTCCCCGGCATGTGATGGAGTTTTCCGCAAGTTCCGGGTCGGCTTGCGCATCCTCCACATTCTAGGTTGCGCAAAAGAGAGAGGAGACCTCTGATGAGTTTTCAGATCCATGCGCTTTCCTATTCCGATTTTGCCCCGCTTTTTGCGATGTCGGATGAAGAACTGAAATCATGGAATGCGGTCCGGCAGACCGTGACAGAGACACCGGGAACACCCTGCCGCGTGAGTCTGAGAGATGCGGAACCCGGCGAGACCGTCATTCTGGTCAACCATGTCTCACTGCCCGAGAGTTCGCCATACCGGGCGTCTCATGCGATTTTCGTCCGTGAAGGCGCGTCCCAGGCCCACCCTGATATCGGGGAGGTGCCGGAGCAGCTTGCCTCCCGTCTGCTCTCGGTGCGGGGATTCGATGTGGATCACATGATGATCGAGGCGGACGTGGTGCAGGGCGTTGAACTTTCAAGCGTGCTCACGCGGTTCTTCCGTGACGACAACGTCGAGTGCATTCATGTGCACAACGCCCGCCCCGGCTGCTTTGCGGCGCGCGTCACGCGGGCCTGACCGCAACCGGCGACTTGCCTCGCTCGTACAGATATGTTCATGTTATGTTCGAGCATGAGGCGAGGAAAGGTCGGAGACGTCATGGCTTTTGGCATTGCACTAAACGGAACGTTCCGGGCGTTCATAGAGAAACAGCCGCTCTTTTTCGTGGCGACCGCCGCGCGCGACGGGCGGGTCAATGTCTCGCCCAAGGGCATGGACACGCTCAGGATAGTCGGAGACAACAGGATTGTCTGGCTGAACCTCAGCGGAAGTGGCAATGAGACCGCCGCCCATCTGCGCGATACGAACCGCATGACACTGATGTTCTGTGCGTTTGAGGGCGACGCGAGGATCCTGCGGCTCTACGGGACTGCAAAGGTTCTGCATCCGCACGATGCGGGCTGGGCCGAGGCTTTGGGCGACTTTCCCGATTTTGCGGGCAGCCGCCAGATCTTCGACATGACCATCGAACAGGTGCAGACATCCTGCGGGACGGGTGTTCCGCTGATGTCATTTGAGCGCAGCCGTGGCGAGAGCGAACTGGTTCCGTTCTTCGAGGATATGGGGCCGGACGGCGTGCGCGACTATTGGAGCCGCAAGAATGTCGATAGCATCGACGGCAAGCCGACCGGCATCTTTGAAGAGACCTGACCCCGCTCAGTCCGGCTGACGGGCCCTGACGCTGTTGTTGCGTGCGTTGTGCTCGAGCTCCGCAAGACCGAGAAGTTCCAGCACAGGTGTTACGTAATTCGCAAACCTCCCCCGGTAGCCCTTGCGCAGCCCGTAATAGCCGCCAACCGGATTGGTTGCGTCACGGGCCCAGGCCTCGACAGTGCCCTCCTTGACCGGTTTACCCTCATCGGCGTTGCCAAGCGGTATCCAGTCGCCATGTGCTGTCAGCATCTGATGAAGATCCCCGATGGCGCGAAGCTGATAGGACAGCTGCGTCTTGCCGACCTGGACGACGAGGGCAGGTGGGTCAGTGGCCTCATCGCGCCAGGCCTGATAGTCCGATGACAGGGGCGGGGTCTTGAGGATCCACGGATCATCGGCTGTCCCGTTTCCATAGGTGATCATGTTCATCGGCTGCGTTCCTTTGCCAGTTGCGTGAGCCCATCCGCGAATGTCTCGAAAGAGGTTCCGAGGTCGGGAATCGATCTGCTGATCAGCGGTGAGAGGGGGCCGGAGAATGTCTCCTGCATGTAAAAACCCGTGCCTTCCTGCACTTCGCTCAACTCGAAGGTTCTGATGCCTTTGAAGAGGCCGAACGGCAGGCCGCCATGCCATTGCATGTGGCGATGTGGCTCGAACCGCCTGACGGTCAGGCGAAACGGGCGCGACCCGCTGACTTCCGACCAGAGAGTGATCTTCTCACCTGCTGCAATACGCCCTTCCAGCCGGGTGATGCCGCACGGACCGGATGCCAGAGCCGAGGCATCCGTCAGGCAGTTCCAGACGGTTTCCGGACTGACCGGGATCACCCGCTCGACTTGATAGGTTGTCATCATACCCCCGTTGCGTTTCCAGACTGTCTTAGGCAAGGTAATATGACATCTATTGTCATGTTTGGGGGGGCGGATGCGTGCTGCCAGATTGCTCCATTGCCTGTTGCTCCTGCAGAACAGGGGGCGGATGACAAGTGCGCAGTTGGCCGAGGAACTCGAGGTCTCGCAAAGGACCATTCTGCGCGATCTCGATGCGATGACGGAAGCCGGGTTGCCGATCATTGCGCATCAGGGAAACAGGGGCGGAATTGAACTTGGGTTCAACTATCGCACCCGATTGACCGGGCTCGCGGCCGATGAGGCGGAGGCGCTTGCCGTGCTGCTCTTTCGCCCTTCACCCGAGATTGAAGCGCTTGGCCTTCGGCAGGCCGCCCGCCGTGCGCAAGGCAAGTTGGTGGAGTCCTTTCCCGACACTGTGCGTGAGCGCATCGTGCTGGCAAGAGACCAGTTCACCGCCGACAGCGAGGATGGCCCGCCGCCAGACCCTCGCGTGGCCGCGCTGGCGGACGCGATCCGCCGCACGCGTTCGGTGACGCTTCGCTGCCGCTCGGCCAGCCCGCAACGGATCTCACCAGTGCGCCTGTTCTATGAGCAGGACACATGGTGGGTGGTCGATGCAGCCACCCCGGATGCGCCCGTCCCGCTTGAGGACTGGGCCGATATCAACATCTCGACTCAGCCGGTGTGATGCACCTCCGCCAGCCCGTAGACCGGCGTTGGAATGCTGGCCTCGCGGGCTTTGAGTTGCAGCGCCAGAAACTGCGAGTAATGCCGCGACTGGTGCAGGTTGCCGCCGTGGAACCACAGCGCCTCCTGCCGGGTCGGCTTCCACATGTTGCGCAACTCGCCCTCCCAGGGACCGGGATCCTTGAGCGTGTCCGAGCCGAGGCCCCAGCATTTGCCGACCTTGTCGGCCACGCCCTGAGAGATCAGCTTTGCCGCCCAGCCGTTCATCGAGCCATAGCCGGTTGCAAAGACGATCACATCGGCGTCAAGCTCTGTTCCGTCTTCCAGCTTGACGCCCTTCGGGGTCACCTCGCTGACCTGTCCATGGGCAAGCTTGATTTTGCCATCGGCCACCAGTTCTGAGGCACCGACGTCGATGTAGTAACCCGAGCCGCGGCGCAGATACTTCATGAAAAGCCCGGTCTCGTCGGCCCCGAAATCGAGCTTGAAGCCCGCCGCCTCCAGCCGTTTGTAGAAATCCGCGTCGCGTTTCTTCATCTCGTCGCATTGCGGGCGCTGGATCGCGGGCAGCACCTTGTAGGGAATGGAAGCAAAGATCAGATCGGCAAGATCCGTGGTGATGCCGTTCGCGACGGCCTCTTCGGAGTAGAGCGCGCCAAGCGCGAGTTCCATCAGCGTATCGGATTTCGAGATATGGGTGGAACTGCGCTGGACCATGGTCACATCCACATCTGCCTCCCACAAAGCCGCACAGATATCGTGGGCCGAGTTGTTGGACCCCACGACAACCGCCTTCTTGCCGCGATAGCCATCCGGGCCGGGATGCTGCGACGAATGATGCAGATCCCCCTTGAAGCTGGCCATGCCGGGAATATCGGGCATGTTCGGCACGCCGGACATGCCGGTCGCCAGCACCAGTTGTTTGGGCTTCATCACGATGGTCTCGCCATCGCGATCGACCGTGACGGTCCACTCGCCGTCCTGCTCGTCATAGGTGGCCGAGGTGCAGGTGGACTTGGTCCAGTAGTTCAGCTCCATGATCTTGGTATAACTCTCCAGCCAGTCACCCAGCTTGTCCTTGGGAGAGAAGACCGGCCAGTGATCGGGGAAGGGCAGATAGGGCAGGTGGTCGTACCAGACCGGATCATGCAGACAGAGGGATTTGTAACGCTTGCGCCAACTATCGCCTGGACGTTCGTTCTTCTCGATGATCACCGCAGACACGCCGAGACGCTTGAGCCGCGCGCCAAGTGCGATGCCGCCCTGACCGCCTCCCACGATCACGACATAAGGTTGAACGATGGTGCCGAGTTCAGCGCTTTCGCGGGCACGTCTCTCAGACCAGGTTTCCCGCTTCTTGTCCGCGCCATGGACCACGCCGGGATCACGTGAGGGCCCCTTTTTCTCCTCATGGCCCTTGAGTTCCTGCGCGGTCGTCAGCAGGGTCCAGCAACCTTCGTCATTCAGACGGACATGGCCGCGTCCGCGCGCGGTTTCCGTCTCGAAGGTGAACCAGGCATCCGTGATACCGTCGGCCTCGTTAGCATCGCCATCAACAGTAAAGTTTCTCGGCTTGATGTCGGACAGCACGGCCTCCGTCATCTCTGCGATGGCCTCGCGCCCCTCCATCGTCTTGATGTTCCAGGTGAAGGCGATCAGGTCGCGCCAGTAGCAATCGGCGGCAAAGAGCGCTTGAAGGGCCTTGGTATCATGGGCCTCCAGCGCATCGCTGAATTTGGTGAGCCAGGTTTGTACCTTGCCTATTGGTGATGCGACATCCATTCCATTTCCTCCCGAAACAACTTTTTTTGTGGTCTTTACGAAGATCCCTGATCGCCTGTCAGGGTGTGTCGTCAAACTGGATTGATCGTTAACAGGTCGTGCAGACACTTATTTCACGCAAGCTGCGTCTCTGATGTACAATCGCCCAAGTCCGACCGATTCTAAACAGTCCAATAGTATTGCGCGTGTCATGCGCTTCGTCGGTGGTTTCAGGTCTCAATCCCGGTCGGCATCGGGGGTTTCCAAATGGCATTGTTGAATATCAACGGTAGCGACGTCGAGCTTCAGGCAGAAGACGCGATGCCGCTTCTGTGGGCCGTGCGTGATATCGCGGGCATGACCGGGACGAAATACGGGTGCGGTGTCGGGCTTTGCGGGGCCTGCACGGTTCATATCGACGGGGTGGCGGAGCGCTCTTGCCAACTGACCGTGGGCGAGGTAACGGGCAAGGCGATCACGACCATCGAAGGGTTGGACCCGGACGGCGAACACCGGGTGCAGCAGGCCTGGCGCGAGTTGAACGTGCCGCAATGCGGCTTCTGCCAATCGGGCCAGATCATGCAGGCGGCCTCGTTTCTGGCCGAGAAGCCCGATCCCAGCGACGACGAAATTCTGGACGCCATGTCAGGCAATGTCTGCCGCTGCGGGTGTTATCAACGCATCGTGGCCGCTGTCCGTCTTGCAAGCACGGGGAGCTGAGCCATGCTGAAATATCTTGAGGAGACCCAGGTAACCGGGACCGGTTCACTGCTGGTTCAGAAACTCTCACGCCGGATGTTCCTTGGCACTGGAACGGCCTTTGCCATCGGCGCATTCGCAACCCAGGCGCAAGCCTTTCCGACATGGGCCACCGGTGCCACCGCCATGCCAAACGGCGTGCGGGAAGATCCGCTGATTTTCGTCTCGATCGACGAGGACGGAACGGTGACGCTGGTTGCGCATCGCTCGGAGATGGGGACCGGCGCGCGGACCTCCCTGCCGATGATCATGGCCGACGAGATGGAGGCCGACTGGGAACGTGTGAAGATCATTCAGGCCGAGGGTGACGAGCCGAAATACGGCAATCAGGATACCGATGGATCACGCTCGCTCCGCCATCATATTCAGGCGGCCCGCAAGATCGGGGGCGCGGTCCGGCACATGTTGGCAGCCGCCGCGGCTGATCGCTGGGGCGTTGATGCCGCCACGGTCACGGTCGCCAATCATGAGGTCAAAAGCGCCTCCGGTGATGTGCTCGGTTTTGGAGATCTCGCCGAGGCCGCCATGGCCATGCCGGTGCCTGCGCATGATGAGGTTGCCTATAAATCCGAGGACGCGTTCCGCTACATCGGCAAAGGGCAGGTGCAGATCACCGATCTGCGGGATATCACCACGGGGGATGCGATCTACGGGGCCGATGTCTCGGTCGAGGGGATGAAGATCGCCGTCATCGCAAGACCGCCGGTTGTCGGAGGTCGCGCGCTGTCGTTTGATGCAACAGATGCGCTGAATGTGCCGGGCGTGATCTCGGTGCATGAGTTGCCCTATTCGAACATTCCCGCGAAATTCGCCCCCCTGGGTGGCATCGCGGTGGTGGCCGAGAACACCTATGCCGCCATTCAGGGCCGCGAGTCCCTGATCATCGAGTGGGAGGCCGGGCCGCATGGCGGCTACAATTCCGAACCGTTCATGGAGGAGATGAAAGCCGCCGCCGGACAGCCCGGTGTGGTCCTGCGCGAACAGGGTGACCCGGATGCCGCCTTTGCCGATGCGGCGCGGACCTTCGGGCAGACCTATACGCAGGCCCATATGGCGCATATCGCGATGGAGCCGCCGGCAGCGCTCGCCTCGGTCACCGATCAGGGGATCGAGATATGGGCGCCGGTGCAGAGCCCCTACACGACCCGGACGGATGTGGCCGAGGCCATGGGTGTCGATCCGGCAAATGTGAAGGTGAATGTGACGCTTCTGGGTGGTGGTTTCGGGCGTAAGTCCAAGGCTGATTTCGTGACCGAAGCAGCGCTTTTATCGCGTGAGGTCGGGGCGCCGGTCCGCGTGCAATGGACGCGCGAGGATGACGTGCGGCATTCCTTCTATCACACCGCTTCCGCCGAGCGGATCGAGGTCGCGCTCGATGAGGACGGCAAGGTAACGGGCTGGAAGCACAACTCGGTTGCGCCCTCGATCCTGAGCACCTTTGCGCCCGATAGTGGCCAGCAGTTCTTCATCGAAAGCGGCATGGGGCACGTGGATATGCCGTTTGATATCCCCAATGTACGTTGCCACAACGGCAAGGCCATGGCGCATACGCGCATTGGCTGGTTCCGGGCGGTGTCCAATGTTCCCCGCGCCTGGGCCATCGGCTCATTCGTGGGAGAACTGGCAGCCGAACTTGGTCGGGATGACCGGCAGATGTGGCTCGATCTGATCGGTGCGCCGCGCAGCATTGATCCGGTGGCCGAGGGCTACCCGGAGAACTTCTGGAACTATGGCGAGCCGATGGACGAGTTTCCGATTGAGACCGGGCGTCTTGCGGATGTGCTCAATATGGCCGCAGACGGGATCGGCTATGGCAAGAATCTGCCCGAGGGTGAGGGGATCGGTCTGGCCGTGCATCGCAGCTTTGTCTCCTATGTCGCTTGTGCGGCGCATGTGAAGGTTGTCGATGGCAACGTTACGGTACCCGAGATGCATCTTGCCATTGATTGCGGATATGCGGCCAATCCCGAGCGGATCGAAAGCCAGATGCAAGGCGCGGCTGTCATGGGAATGACGCTGGCGCTGCATTCGGGCATCACCTATCGCGACGGTGCGGTCGAACAGGGCAATTACTATGACTATGATGTTTCGCGCTCTGACAATTATCCGCGCAATGTGGTGACACATATCGTGCCGCACCCGTTCTCGGTCCATTCGACCGGAGTGGGTGAGCCGGGCGTGCCGCCCGTTGCACCGGCGATTGCCAACGCGCTGTTCCACGCGACAGGCAAGCGCAAGCGGGATCTGCCGATGGGGGTGGAGGTCTAGCGGGTCGGGACCGGCGTCTCGCCGCGATAGTCGTAAAAGCCGCGGTCGGTCTTGCGGCCGAGCCATCCGGCCTCGACATATTTCACCAAAAGCGGGCAGGGCCGGTATTTGGTATCGGCCAGCCCGTCATGCAGCACCGACATGATCGCAAGACAGGTATCGAGCCCGATGAAATCCGCCAGCGCCAGCGGCCCCATCGGATGATTGGCGCCGAGCTTCAACGATGTGTCTATGCTCTCCACTGAGCCGACGCCCTCATAAAGCGTATAGATCGCCTCGTTGATCATTGGCATCAGGATGCGGTTGACGATGAAGGCCGGGAAATCCTCGGCACTCGCATGGGTCTTGCCAAGTTTGTCGACGACAGCCTTCAGGGTCTGGTAGGTCTCGTCATTGGTCGCGATACCGCGGATCAGCTCGACCAGCTGCATCAGCGGCACCGGGTTCATGAAATGAAACCCCATGAAGCGTTCGGGCCGGTCGGTGCCACTTGCAAGCCTGGTGATCGAGATCGACGAAGTGTTCGATGTCAGGATCGTATGATCCGCGAGATGCGGGACCAGACCCTTGAAAATCTGGTGCTTGAGGTCTTCGCGCTCGGTTGCGGCCTCGATGACAAGATCGGTCTGACCAAGCGCGGGAAGTTCCTTTTCCAGCCGGATCCGGCCAAGGGCCGCATCGCGCTCGGCGGCGGTGATTTTCTCGCGGCTGACCTGACGCTCCAGATTGCCCTCGATTATCGTGACAGCTTTCTGCAGCGCCTGCTCGGAGATGTCGTGCAGCAGGATGTCAAAGCCTGCCAGCGCAAAAACATGGGCGATCCCGTTGCCCATCTGACCGGCCCCGATCACACCTACCGAAGAGATATTCATCCGCGTCCAGACTCCCGTTGTGTTCGCGGGACAATAGGCCCGTGGCAAGCCCCCGTGCAACTGCTTTGTCCGCCGCTTTTCGCGCCCCGATTAAACCTTTTGTAATTTCGATGAGCCATCAAGACGGCACTGCCCCCGGTGGCAGGTCATGTCGAGGATTTAGTGAGGCTTTTTTGATGTCGGATCTTTCGTTGACTTTGGGCACCCATTCTGACGAAGGCTATGTTTTTGGCCGGTCGGGCCATCTTTTCAGGGGGCCAGCACCCGATCTGGAACTGCCCTATGTCGCCTTTCTTGGCAATGGTGGAACTTACGGCAAACATGTGGACCTGCCCTATCCGGAGCTTCTTGGGGGCGAACTGCCGATTGCATGCGTCAACTGGGGGGGCGTGGAACTCGGTCCGACCTTTTTCCTGCATGATCCTGTGTTGCTCGAAGCCTGCAACCGGTCACGGCTGTGCGTGATCTCTGCTTTTGACGCGTGGGCCACGTCCAACCGTCTCTACCGGGTGCACTCGAAACGCAATACGCGCCTTGCTGCCGTCTCCGAAAGTCTTGAGGCGCTCTTTCCGGATGTGGATTTCGAAACATTCTCACATGTGCGCGGCATGTTAAGCGCCCTGCATGCCAACAACCGCGCCAATTTCAATGTGCTGGAGCTTGAGATCAAGGATGCCTGGGTCAGCCGTATGCGCGAACTCATGGAACGGATCGAGACGCCCAAGCTGCTTTTCGTTATGGCAGATGACAAGTTCGACCAGCCCGAGTTCACCCCCGAAAAGCGCCGGATCGGGCCGGAGATGGTCTCCCATGCCATGATCGAGAACCTGCGCGATCTCGCGGAAGAGGTGATCCTGTATGAGCCGACGACCGAGGCCACGATGCCCGATGGCAGTGATCGCGAGTTCGAGGAAGACGAGCGGGAGAGCGCCCTGCAATATCCTGGCGAAGAGATGCATATGGAGGCAGCCGAGCTGCTCTACCCGCCGATCAAGGCGCTGATCCATGCACGTCAAAGCAAGCAGGGAACGATACTGAAGGTGAAACGGCTGCTCGGATTGCGATGAAGTCGGGCTGAAACGACATGCGCCGGACACGAGGTGCCCGGCGCATATGATCGGGAGGTGCGCTCTTAGCTGAGCGCTTCCTGAAGGCTCGGAACCGCCTCGAAGAGGTCGGCAACAAGGCCATAATCGGCCACCTGGAAGATCGGCGCTTCCTCGTCCTTGTTGATCGCCACGATCACCTTGCTGTCCTTCATGCCGGCCAGATGCTGGATAGCACCCGAGATGCCGACGGCAATATAAAGATCAGGAGCGACGACCTTGCCCGTCTGACCAACCTGCCAGTCATTCGGCGCATAACCGGAATCGACCGCTGCGCGCGACGCGCCGACGGCTGCGCCGAGCGTATCGGCCAGCCTCTCGATCAGTGCGAAGTTCTCTTCTGAACCCACGCCGCGACCGCCGGAGACAACCACCTTGGCCGATGTCAGTTCGGGCCGGTCACTCTCCTGAACCTTGTCCTCGACCCATTCGCTCAGGCCCGGATTTTCTGCCGCTGGGATCTTGTCGACCGATGCGGACCCGGTTTCAGCGGCTGCATCGAACCCTGCTGTCCGCACGGTAAAGACCTTCTTCGCATCCGAGGATTTCACGGTCTGAATCGCGTTGCCAGCATAGATCGGACGTTCGAATGTATCGCCGGAAACCACCGAAGTGATATCCGAGATCACCATGACGTCCAGAAGCGCCGCAACACGCGGCAGGATGTTCTTGCCGGATGCCGTTGCGGGTGCTGCGATATGCTCATAGTCGCCCGCAAGCGAGACCATCAGCGCCGCGATCGGCTCGGCCAGACCATTGCCATAGGATGTGTCATCGGCGCAGAGCACCTTGCTGACACCGGCAAGTTTGGCCGCCGCCTCAGCCGCACCGCCACAACCCGAACCGGCGCAGAGCACGGTCACATCGCCGAGTGAGGCCACAGCACTCACCGCCTTGCCGGTCTGATCGACCGACAGCTCACCACCGGACACTTCTGCCAAAAGGAGCGTTGCCATCAGATTACCCCCGCTTCGTCTTTGAGTTTCGCGACTAGTTCCTCAACCGAGCCAACCATGACGCCTGCGGCCCGCTCGGACGGCTCGACTGTCGTCTCGATGTTCAGACGCGGGGTCACATCGACGCCGTAGTCACCCGGTGTCTTCTCATCAAGCGGCTTTTTCTTCGCCTTCATGATGTTGGGCAGGGATGCATAGCGCGGCTCGTTCAGCCGCAGATCGACGCTGACAATCGCGGGCGTCTTCACCTTGATTGTCTGCAAGCCGCCATCGACCTCTCGCGTGACCGTCGCATGGTCGCCGTCGAGCTCCAGTTCCGAGGCGAAGGTCGCCTGGCTCCAGCCCAGCAGCGCCGACAGCATCTGGCCGGTCGCGTTCATGTCATTGTCGATGGCCTGCTTGCCACAAAGCACCAGCCCCGGTGCTTCTTCATCAATGATCCCCTTGAGAATCTTCGCGACACTCAGCGGCTCGATATCCGTGTGCACATCATCGGCGGCGACAACCAGAATGGCCCGATCCGCGCCCATGGCGAGCGCTGTGCGCAGCACATCCTGGGCCTGCTTCACACCGATCGACACGGCAACGATTTCATCTGCCTTTCCCGCTTCTTTCAGACGGATCGCCTCTTCCACGGCAATCTCGTCAAACGGGTTCATCGACATCTTCACATTGGCAAGATCAACGCCTGATCCGTCCGCCTTCACGCGAACCTTCACGTTGTAGTCGATCACGCGTTTGACAGGTACGAGGACCTTCATATCTTTGCGTCTCCCATTTCAGCGCGCTCCGATGAGCACAGCCCCAGTTGATTTCCTCTCATGTATGGGAAAGCGCCCCCCCGTGCGAGTGAAAAATCGACGCGGGTCACGTGGATTGCGCCACGTCAGGGACACAAATATAAACGACCGGACCTCGTGAGAGATCCGGTCGCCTGTCGTCACGGGAAGCGGAGCGGTTGGGGGCGCAACGCGAAAACCCGATCAGAAATGTGTGTCACTCTGTGGACCAAATGGTCTAAATCGCATTCAGTCTACCTTATATATATGGCTCAAGGCAGGTCAGCCGTCAAGGCATAGCATTTCGTCGGATCGGTCCTGATGCCTGACTGAAGTGCGCAAATCCGGTCACCGGTTGGCACCGGGAACCCAGAGGATGTCCGCCTTGCCGCCCTCATTCGCAGCCCGTCCTGCAACGAAAAACCAGTCGGAAAGCCGATTGAGGAACTTGACCGCATGAGGGTTCACTGCCTCGCTTTGCGCGAGTTCCACCGCCAGCCGCTCTGCCCTGCGCGACACCGTACGGCAAAGATGCAGCTGCGCTGCAAGTGCGGAGCCGCCGGGCAGGATGAAGCTGCGCAATGGCTCAAGATCCGCGTTCATGGCGTCGATCTCGCGCTCAAGCCTTGTGATCTGATCAGCAGTCATGCGCAAAGGCGGATACTCGGCCTCGGCGTCCTTCTCCATATCCGGTCGGCAGAGATCGGCCCCGAGATCGAAGAGATCGTTCTGGATCATCGCAAGCTGCGTATCCATCGGACCGGTGCTGTGCAGGCGGGCGAGGCCCACGGTGGCATTGGTCTCGTCCACGGTGCCATAGGCGTTCACGCGCAGACTGTGCTTAGCCACCCGTTCGCCGTTGCCAAGTGCGGTATCTCCGCCATCGCCGGTGCGAGTGTAGATCTTGTTGAGAACAACCATGCTCTTACCCCCCCCGCGAGAAGTACACGAATGCCACGATGAGGATCACTGCAATGAACTGTGTCAGAAGCCGCAATCGCATGATCTTGTTGGCATATTTCCGGTTGAACTCACCGCCCTTGGCAAAGCCGCCAATGCCCAGCATCAGGACGGCGACGACAACAAGGCAGGCAAAAGCTGCGGCGAGAAAGAGAGGGTCCTTGGCCATGGGACGGTCCTTTGATTTTGTATCTCACAGGTAACGTCAATCTCAGGAAAGTCACGCATCTAGATCTTGCGCACGATGGCGTCAACGGCTCGGGTCGGGAGGAAGCGTTTGAAAATGTTCATTAAATATGTCGGTGTCGTGACGAAATACCGCGCTGCCGGGCGTTTGGCCTCAAAGGCGTGGACCAGCTTGGCCGAAACAGCGGAAGCGGGCAGTTCATATCTGTCCTTCGTGCGCTTCTCGTTATACAGCCTCGGCATTGCGATCTGCTCGTAGACCGCGCGGCTGGCAGAGTTTTTCCAGTCGATCCATTTCTCGAAATGCGGGATCGAGTTCTTTCGGATGTCGGACGTCACCGGCCCCGGCTCGATCAGCATGAGGTGAATGTTCTGGCCATGGAGTTCCAGTCGCATCGTGTCTGTCAGCCCCTCCATCGCGAATTTCGTGGCATTGTAGGAGCCGCGAAACCGCAATGCGCAGAACCCAAGCACGGATGAGTTGTTGACGATCCGCCCGTGGCCTTGCTCGCGCATCGCAGGCAGGACCTGCCGGATCAGATCGAACTGCCCGAAGACATTGACCTCGAAAATCTCGCGGAGCGCTTGGCGGGGGAGGTCCTCGACCAGACCGGGGCAGCCATAGGCCCCGTTGTTGAAGAGTGCGTCCAGCGTGCCGCCCGTGCGATTGAGCGCCTCTGCCACGGCCTCCTTCACGCTTTGCTCATCAGCGTAATCCAGCTGAAAGCTTTCCAGCCCCTCCTCTCGCAGCCGGGCGCAGTCCTCCTCCTTGCGGCAGGTCGCGAAGACCCGCCAGCCGCGGTTGTGAAAGGTATGTGCGGCGTCGTAGCCGATGCCGGAGGAGCAGCCGGTGATCAGAAGGGATTTCATGGAAGGAACTCTGTGAAAGGTTGAAGGCCGGATTTCCGGCGCACCATAGCCGAGTTTCGGATCAGGGGAAGCGTTCAGGCCGAACAGCAGGCAGATTGGTCCCTGGCCGGTCGGCAGCCGTTGTCCTGCATCGGTTTGCAGACCGCCTGCTCGGCGGCCAGAGGAACCATCACCTGGCCCGGATTTCGTGTGGGTATGGTTGCCCTATACTTGCTTGCATCAAACTCGAAGAACAAGGGGGCGCCGCCCAGTTGCGGCAAGGCGCGCAGGCTCTTCCGGGCGATGTCCGAGAACCTGCCCGCCGTCATGTAGGTGCCACGATGGTGCGCGCCGTCGAGCAGCACGACCTGCGTCTCAATCCAACTGTCGCGGCGCGCGCCGCAGTCGATACTCAGAACCGTGACGGCCTTCAACTCGGTCACATGATAGCCGGGATTGATCTGCCGACCCTCAAAGTGAAAGACGAGTTCGTCGTCATCATGTGAGGCCAGATACTCAAGGAAGGTGTTGAGTGTCAGGGACATGGGCGTCATTCTGTATTTACCTTTTCTCAATACCTCAAGAGTTATTGAAATATGAATGAGAGTCAAGCGATACCGGCCTTCAGCGCCCTTGCGCAGGAGACGCGGCTTCAGATCATCCGCTTTCTGGTTCGAAGCGGTCCCAATGGCAGTCCGGCCGGAAAGGTTGGTGAAGAGGTCGGGGCGTCGTCATCACGTCTCTCCTTTCATCTCAACGTGCTGGAACAGGCGGGGCTTGTGACCGCGACACGGGTGTCCCGCACGATCATCTATCGCGCAGATCTTCAACGCCTCGGCGCTCTTGTCGGGTTTCTGTTGGAAGACTGTTGCAGCGGCCATCCGACGGTTCGCAAATGCTGTGAAATGCCGCCTTCCAAGGGATAGGTGGCGATTCCCGCTGGACCGGCGCCGAGGGGAACAGTATCACAACATCTATGGCCAACGACTCTGACACCCCCGATATGGACCCCGGTCTGGAGGTTTCCGAACCGCTCCGCCGGGCGCTTGGCGAGCGCTATCTGACCTATGCGCTCTCGACCATCATGAACCGTGCGCTGCCCGATGCGCGCGACGGGCTGAAGCCGGTGCATCGGCGCATCCTTTTCGTGATGCGCAGGCTTGGGCTCGACCCGAGTGGTGCATTCCGGAAATGCGCCAAGATCACCGGTGACACGATGGGGGATTTCCACCCGCACGGCGATCAGGCGATCTACGACGCGCTGGCGCGGCTGGCGCAGGATTTCAACATGCGCTATCCGCTGGTCGACGGGCAGGGGAACTTCGGAAACATCGACGGGGATGGTCCGGCTGCTGCGCGTTACACAGAAGCGCGGATGACCGCGATCTCTCAGGCCATGATGGAGGGGCTGGCAGAAAACGCCGTCGATTTTCGCCCCAACTACGACGGCCGTCACGAGGAACCCGAGGTTCTGCCAGCAACCTTCCCCAACCTGCTCGCCAACGGGTCGAGTGGGATCGCGGTGGGGATGGCCACGAATATTCCGCCACACAATCTGGGTGAGCTTTGTGACGCCGCGCTGCACCTGATCAAGGCACCCAATGCGCGTGACGAGACGCTGCTGGAATACGTGCCGGGCCCGGACTTCCCGACCGGCGGCGTTCTGGTCGAGCCGCGCGAGAACATCGCGCAGGCCTATCGCACCGGTCGCGGCGCGATGCGGGTGCGTGCGCGCTGGGAGGTGGAGGAACTGGGCCGCGGTCAATGGCAGACCGTGGTCACCGAGATCCCATACCAGGTCCAGAAATCCAAGCTGATCGAGAAGATCGCGGAACTGATCCAGCTCAAGAAAATCCCGATCCTGGGCGATGTGCGCGACGAGAGCGCGGAGGACATCCGCCTGATCATCGAGCCGAAATCCCGCAGCGTCGATCCCCAGGTGCTGATGGAGACGCTGTTCCGGTCCTCTGATCTTGAGACCCGTTTCTCGCTGAACATGAACGTGCTGATTGACGGGCGGGTGCCCAAGGTCTGCTCGCTGAAGGAGGTTCTGCGTGCCTTCATCGACCACAGGCGCGATGTGCTCATTCGTCGCTCACAGCACAGGCTGGCAAAGATTGATCACCGGCTTGAGGTGCTTGAGGGCTACATCATCGCCTTCCTCAATCTCGACCGTGTGATCGAGATCATCCGGACAGAGGACGAGCCCAAGGACATCATGATGGCCGAGTTCGAGCTGTCGGATGTGCAGGCCGAGGCGATCCTGAACATGCGCCTGCGCTCTTTGCGCAAGCTTGAAGAGATTGAACTCAAACGCGAGCATGAGGAACTGCTGATCGAGCGGGCCGGGCTTGAAGATCTGCTGGAGAGCGAGGATTTGCAGTGGAAAACAATCTCGGAGCAGCTTCGCGAGGTACGAAAGAAGTTCGGCAAGGACAGTGAGGGCGGTGCACGGCGCACCGATGTCTCCGAGGCCCCCGAGGTCGAGGACGTGCCGCTTGAGGCGATGATCGAGCGTGAGCCGATCACCGTGGTCTGCTCTGAGATGGGATGGATCCGCGCCATGAAGGGCCATATCGCGCTCGACAGCGACCTGAAGTTCAAGGATGGCGATGCCGGGCGTTTCATGTTCCATGCAGAGACCACGGACAAGCTGTTGATGTTTGGATCCAACGGTCGGTTCTACACCCTTGCCTGCAATCTTCTGCCCGGCGGGCGCGGCATGGGTGAACCGGTGCGCCTGATGGTCGATCTGCCAAACGAGGCGCAGATTGTCGATCTGTTCCTGCATTCAGTGGAACGCAGGCTGCTTGTCGCCTCCAGCGCCGGCGACGGGTTCATTGTGCCCGAGGCGGACATCATCGCTCAGACCCGGACCGGCAAGCAGGTGTTGAACGTGCGTGAGGGTGTCAGGGCGCAAGTCTGCACGCCTGTCAGCGGGGATCATGTCGCCTGCGTCGGTGAGAACCGCAAGGTGCTGATCTTCCCGATCACCGAGCTTCCCGAGATGGGACGCGGAAAGGGTGTGCGGCTCCAGAAATACGTCGATGGCGGCCTGTCGGATGCGCGGACTTTCATGCTGTCGGACGGGTTGCAGTGGAAAGACAGCGGGGGGCGCACGCGGACCGAGACGGATCTTGCCGAATGGGCCGGTAAACGCGCCATGGCGGGACGAATGGCCCCGCGCGGCTTCCCGCGCGACAACCGGTTCACTGACTAGAAGCTGAGATGCCCCGGACTCACTACCGGAAGATGTCCGGCAGATCGCGCCCCGTTTCCTGATCGATGATCCACCGGTAGATGACGAGGATCAGGCAGAGCGTCAAGGCGCTGATCAGCGTGCTCGGCAGATCGGTGATCGTGGTGTAGACGATCAGCGGCAGACCTTCCTCCACAATCCCGAAAGATGCGCTGGCGAAGCTGACCACCATAACCGTAACAACAATCAGTGTTACCAGCAGAATGGCGGCGATCGTCAACAGCTTGCCCCAGATTCCGCGGATCATCTCGAAATTGCGCGCAACCGCCCCCCAGCCCCGTCTTTCAACCAGAATTGCGGGAAGGATCATGAGGCTCAGCGCAAAGACAAAGACGCTGAGGAATATCAAGGAGACGAAACTAAATACATAAAGCACGTCGATTACGAGATTGATGATCAGCAGCGGTGCGAGCGTTGTCCTGATCATGACCCAGACCACCGCAGGCTCAGCAACGCCAATCTCACTCAGCAGCCACAGTCGCAGGAACTGGTGTGAGTAGAGCAGGGTCATGACGAGGCTGGATGTGATCAGGTAGATGTAATAGGTGCCGAACTGAAACGTGTTGACGGCAGGATCATTTCCCAGGATGAGGCCTGTCTGTTCGGGTGCCATCAGCAGAAACACACAATCGATCATCAGGCCGAGCGCAATGAATTCCGCGCAGATCCATACGCCATGGCGAAGGAACAGGGCGATTGCCTGGCCGAACGCGCTGCGGATCGAGAAACGCATCTACTCGAAAACCTCAAACAGATCCTCGATGCCAAGCCCTTCCTTGATCTCGCGCAGCCGCGCGTAGAGCTTGGCCGTAAACACTGCCAGGACGCCGGTCGTGACCGAGTCAGATATGGCTCCGACCGGCAGTATGAGAAGGATGTTCATGCCGGTCTCGGCGGCAAAGACCTGCAGCATTTCAAGCGCGGCCGAGAACAGGATCAGCAACAGGAATGTCACCAGAAAGCCGCCGATGATCGGCCATCTGTAGCCCCGGGTGAGCCAGGCTGAGCGGTTGAGCCCGCTCCACCCTGCCTCCTCCACGATGATGGTGGGGATCAGAACCCAGTAGCGCGCCGCGATGTAAAGACCCGGCAGGATCAGAAGGATCAGCCCGATCATCGACCCGATGTAGTAAAGCAGGCCCAGCCCGGCAATCGGCAGCAGATTTCGAAGGCTGCGACCAAGATTGGCCAGAACACGGGGCTGTCTGCCGAGTGTTGCGTCATAGGCCGTCAAAGTCAGAACGGCGGAAAGCAGCGAGAAGATCAACAACCCCGCCAGCGTCACGATGATCACCGTAACGGCAATGGAGCCCACCATGCTGAAAGGTTCCGGTGAGATGACGTCGATATTCGCAAGCGGCGGGGCAAGCTTCTCAAGCGCGTAGTTCCAGAGCGCCAGCGGAATGAACGCAATGGAGAAATAGGTGGCGATGTTGGCCAGATAGGATGAAAAGGTATCTGACAACAGCCGTCCCACCATAAGCGGGATGCGGGCATCGGCATCTATTTGCATGAGGTATGCCAGTTTTTCATGGCGGCGGAGAGTAGCCACCTCAGGTCGGGCTGCAAGCGAAAAGGGATGTCATCGCTCAGGCGTCGGTCTTGTGGAACTTGTCTTCTCTGGCGTCGCCAAAGAGTTTCCTGTTCTCCAGATAGGCGCGCTGGGTGTGGTAAAAGCTCTCCAGAAAACGCCGTGTCTTGGCCTCGGGGATCACTTCGTTGAACTCGATACGATTGGCTATCGTGCTGGCCACCTTGAAGATTGTCTTGACGTGCCGGTCGCGCGCAGCCGGGTCGAGCTTGTTCATGTTCACCTGAAGCAGGGTCTCGAGTGTCTGCAACTCGTACCGCCCATAATGATCAAGGTGATGGGGCAGGAAAGTGAACTCGCTGCTGACCTTGTTCTGCGCAATGGTGCGTGCAAGATCGGGCAGCAGAACCGAGCGTGGCAGGTTCACGACATAGGTGTTGGCTATGATGTCACCCAGCCTCCGGTTTCGCTTGCTGCGCAATGGCACAAAGAGCAGAATAACGACCCAGACGAGCAGGATCAGCTGTGTCCATCCGTCCAGCGCGGGCGCGGCCAGCAGGTAGACACCGGGAACGAAAACCTCCATCTCCTTCATCATGTTGCGAATGGTCACGGCATAGGCGCTGAGCGAGCGCCCGTCGCCACTGATCACCCGCAGACCGGTGATGCGCTTGCCAAGCGTCTGTCCGTTCCAGAGCAACTCGGCCACCACGTAGTACGGAACGCGCAACGCGAAGAAGAGCAGGGCGCTGATCGCAATCGTGATCTCGATGCTCAGAATCCCCGACATGATCAGCAGGACAAACAGCGTCAACACAATGAGGCCGGTCAAGAGGATATCGAGAAGCTGTGCGCCGAACCGGGCGCCGATGGATGCGACCTCAAAGCGGATCGGCACGCCCTCGGGCGGCAGAAAGTCGCTGATCACCCGCCGGTCGATAGGGTGTTTGCGCGGCGCTTGCTTGGGCTTTCGGCTCATGATGTGCCGGGCCGCTTGTGTCCGACGAGCAGAAAATACGCCAGCCACAGCCCGCCGATGCCCCAGCCAACGATGAGCCGTGTCTCGGGGTTCTGCACGATCTGTCGGAAGAAACCTTCGAGAATTGCCGCGACAACCAGCATGATCGCAGCCAGGATCGCCAGCTTGACCGCATCGCGTCCGCTGCGCCGCAATGCCTCGCCCCGGGTCAGTTCGCCGGGAAAGAGGACCGCGAGTCCAAGTGTGAAGCCGCCCGCGCAGGCGATGACGATCGCGCTGAGTTCCGTAACCCCGTGGATCGACAGCCAGGCCGCAATGTCATAGCCGATGCCGCGATCGATATGGAGCGCCACAAACACCCCGATGACGAGCCCGTTGTAGAAGGTCAGCATGAAGCTCGGCAGGCAGACCAGAACACCAAGCGAAAAGATGAAAATCGCAATCTGCGTGTTGTGAGAAAAGAGAAAACTTGCAAAGGCCGTGAAGGCTGCCAGCGCGTCTCTCTCGCTGTCATAGATCACGCTGAGCAGATCTTCGCGGGACGAGTTGATGCCGCGGGTATCTGCGAGCTCGGGTGGCATGATCGTGTTGTACCAGGTCGGGTCCTCGACAAACAGAAAGTAGCCCGCAAGCGCGCCCAGACCCAGGGTCAGAAAGGCGATGAGTATCTGCGGGGCGCAACGCCGCACAGCCCCCGGCATGCCGTAGATGAACAGGCGTGCCATGAGCCCGCGCAGGCTCTCCTGCGGCGCGTAGACTGCCAGATAGGCCCTTGCGCAGAGCGATTCCAGGTAAAACAGAAGGCTCTTGTCCAGCGAGATTTCGCGAGCCAGCGAGAGCGAGTTCATGGCCTGCCGGTAAAGCGTTGCCAGATCGCGGGCCTGCTCGAACTCAAGACTGTTGAGCCCGCGTTTCTCGACGCGGGTAATCAGCGCCTCAAGGCGCTTCCAGTCTGCCTCGCGCTCCTTGCGGAACCGGGCGGATCGCATCAGGAAGGCGTCGCTCATATCATCTCCCGTGCCTTGACGGTCAGGTAGGTCGAGACGAGCTTGGGGGTGAGCTTCTGCGGTTCGGTGTCGATGACGATCACCCCGAGCCGGGCCAGGTTGTCGAGCACGATCTGGCGTTCACGCAACAACTGTCCGGCAGCGACCGCCTTTGAGACGTCCTCCATCGAGTGATTTTCACCCGATGCCATGGTTTCCATCCCCGGATCCTTCATGGCCACAAAGATCAGAACATGGTGGCGGTTCAGAACGGCGATATTCTCCATCAGAAGCTCGGCAGTCGTTGTGTCCACGAAATCCGAGAAGACAACCACAAGGCTCCGGCGCTTCAGTTGAGCGTTGAGATGCGCCATTGCCAGCGTGTGGTTGCTTTCCACCGTCTTGTAGGCCATCTCCGCCGTTGTGCTGCGAATGCGCGGGAAAGCGGCGCGACCGGGCATCGGCGGCAGGTAGATGCGCGGTTTCGCGTCGAAGCTGAAAAGCCCTACCAGATCTCCACCCAGACCGGCCGCCCATGCGGTTGCAAGGGCCGCATTCACTGCGTGGTCGATCTTGGGCAGGCCTGCGATTTCCTCGCGCATGAGATAGCCGTTATCGAGCGCCAGAATGATCTGGTGATTGCGCTCGGCCCGCATTTCCTTGGCAACCAGATCGCGCTTCCGGGCGGATCGTTTCCAGTCAATGGCACGGGTGTCCATGCCTGTCGTGAATTCGCGAAGCTGATGAAATTCGCTGCCCTCACCGCGCATCGGGTTTTCCTTGATGCCGTAGAGTTCGGAGCTGACATTCACGTCAATCTGGCCGCTGGCGATCGGCCTGATATTGGGTACGACTTTAAGCTCGGCCGCGACCCGGTAGCGTGGCGTCAGTTCGATGAGGCCCAGTCGCGACGACCATTTCAGCCAGATATCATTGATCGTGTAGCTGCCGCGCCGCTTTCCGGTGATACCCAGAGCGCCGGTGAACTGATGAGCGTTGCCGGGCCGAAAGGCGAAGCGGTCCTGACCGCTCAGACCCTCTGCGAGATCGAGCCGGGCCTCAAGGGATCGCGGCAGACGACCCGTACGCGTGTTGAGAAGTGCGGAGAACTGCCCGGTTTCGCCAGTGAACACTTCTGATGGGCCATCGAAGGCCAGATCGACATCCCTGCGGGATGGGCTCAGCAGCAGATCGGTGATCAGGAGCGCGCCGATAATACCCCAGAGCGCTAGCGCAAGTTCCGGGGCAACAAAGGGTGTCGCCACGATCAGAACCGACAGCGCCAGTACCGCGAGTGCCAGTCCAAGCAATCTGCGGCTCGGCCGCATTACTTGGGCGCCTCGATCCGGTTGAGAATGTTGGTCATCACATCATGCTCGGTCCGGCCCTCGATCTCGGCTGTGGGGCCAAGCACGATACGGTGCCGCAGGGCAGGGATCACGAGGCGCTGCACATCATCGGGGATCGCATAGTCGCGGCCCTCCAGCGCGGCTGCGGCGCGCACGGCGCCTGCCAGGGCGTCTGCGGCGCGGGTCGATGCCCCGTGACGGATCTCAGGATCCTCGCGGGTCGCGCGCACCAGGTTCAGAATGTATTGCAGGATCGTCTGATCGAGCCGGATCTCGTCGATCAGCGCCCGGCCGGCGGCAAGTTCCTCGGGGCTCAGCACTGCCTCGATATCGGCCATTCTCGCCGCGAAATCGAGAGGTTGCGCCGCATGCCGTCGCAGGATCTCCATCTCGGCGGTCTCGTCGGGGAAGTCGATCAGCAGCTTGAAAAGGAAGCGGTCGAGCTGCGCCTCCGGCAGGGGATATGTGCCCTGTTGCTCGATCGGGTTCTGGGTCGCCACCACGAAGAAATCAGCGCCGAGCGGATAATCGGTGCCGTCGATGGTCGCAACCCGCTCGTTCATGACCTGCAACAGCGCGGCCTGCGTCTTGGGCGGGGCGCGGTTGATCTCGTCGGCCAGCAGCACATCGGTGAAGACCGGCCCCTTTGTCAGACGAAACTCGGATGTGCCGAAATTGAAGATGTTCACGCCCAGCACGTCGCCCGGCATCAGATCGGGTGTGAACTGAATGCGCCCGAATTCCATCTTCAGGGCAGAGGCGAGACTTTGCGCCAGAAGGGTTTTCGCCGTCCCCGGAGGGCCCTCTAGCAAACAATGACCACGCGCAAAGAGCGAGGTCAGGAGCAGATCCACGACCAGGTCCTGCCCGTGCACGGCCTTGCCGATCTCGCCGCGAATACGCTCAGCGACGACCTGGAGTTCTTCCAAATTCATGCAACACCTTTTCTACAAAAGTCTCAAATTCGTCCAGCAGGTCAAGCAACCGTCCGGGTGTCGTATTCCAGGGTTGGGTCAGTGCCCTTGCGGACGCCGCACTCAGGCCCGCTGCCAGTTCAGGATTGCGTCGTTTGACCAGACGCACCACCTGTTCCAGCGGATCGGCAGGCTTCACCCCCGGACCTATTACTTCTGACGCGAGCGCTTGCAAGCGATTACGGACATGCGCCTCAATCAGTCCGTTATCATTGCCGGAAAGCCGCAGTAGGCGGGCTTTTGCGGCAATCGACACGGATTTCGAGGCACCAACCCGGTCGTCGAAGAACTTTTTGGGCGGTCCGAAGCGCACGCCAGAACGCCAGAGGGCGAAGACCGACAGGATCGCCAGCCCAAGCCAGATCAGCAGGAACGGATAGTGAAAGAAGCGCAGCAGATCAGACCAGTTCCGACGCGGGTAAGAGAAGACATCGCGCACCAGAACCGAGGTCGAGCTGTCGAGCAGGACCGGTTTTTCGCGGGAAAGCTCTCCGATCAGAGCCGTCGTGAAGGCGGCATTCTCGCCAATGGACAGCCCGTGATTGTTCAGCAGGTCGGGATCGGAGAGCGCATGAAAGCTGCGGGTCTCGCCCTTGCACCGGATCAGCAGATGCCCAAGCCTGTCCCCGATCAGCGAGACGCAGTTGCGATCGAGTTCCGGTGCGAAAAGCTGCGGTTCATAAAGCGTGGCGATCTGTCGGTTGAGATATTCAGGCTCGCCTCGCAACGTCATCTTGCGCGCGCCGGGGCGGACGAAGTTCCGGTTCATGAACCCAAGCTGGCGGAAGGGGCGGCTTGCCTCCTGAATGGGGGTGAGCAGCGTCCCGTGCGCATATCCCGAATGCCGCATGGCCCGGGTCCATTTCGGCGCCACAACCAGCGTCGGCAGATTGTCGAGTTTGGCGCGTACGACCCTTTCGGTCAGATCGCGCTCGGTCGTGGTCGCCAGAAAGGCCTCTTCGGTCTCGGGTTTTTCAAACAGTGTTTCGAGATCGGTGTCGTAAAGCGGCAGGATCCGCAGGCCGATGGCGTCCTGCTCGGTTATGATACCTGCATTGCGCCGGACCTCCAGATCACCGCTTCGAAGCCATGTGATCAGGCCGGTATGCCCGATGGCCGATTTCGCGATGGGGGGCGTGCGCCCCTGACCGAGCAGAAACGCGCCCAGTACCAGCGCAATTGCCACAACCACCACGATTGCGAGGACCGGTGCAGGGGACTGGCCCTGTGGATGGCTCGCCGCCTCACTCATGCTGCCCGCCCCCGAAGGATCGGGGCCGCACGACGAAGGCAATCGTCGAATGTCGCCTCGGCAAGTGCACGCCCGCCGAACTGGACCAGTTCCTCGGCCATCACGATACGCCGCAGGTCGGGCAGGGAAGACCAGTTCTGCGGCAGTCGCCTGAGCAATTCGCGCGCGGTTTCGGAGCGGCCGAGGCGCATCCGGTTGCTTTCGGCGGCGGCGCTCAGCGTATGCTCGATCAGCAGCACCAGTGCCGCCTCGCGGTCACTCATGCTGCGCAGCTTCCCTATCAGTTCGGACTGATCCGCAAAGTCGAGATCGTCTCCGTTGGACGCCTGCGTCTGACCTCTCCGGTCCCGCGCCGCCGCGTTGGTATTTGCAAAACGCTGGCCCGCACCGCCGCTGAACTTGTAAAGCAGGTAGCCCAGAATACCGACAACAGCGAGCAGCGCCGCGCTGTAGCCCAGATTGAACTCGCCCAGCCCGCCGGCAGATGGCAGTTCCGCAGGCTCCTGAGGTTCCGGTTTCTTGAAGGGGGGCGCACCGTCCATCGGGATCTCGCCGTAGAGATCGTCGATATAGTTGATTTTGGACTGGATGCGCGAAAACCGGATCGATTTCTCATAGGCCTCGGCACTCTCGCCCTGACCGAGATCGATCAGTGTGAAAGGCGGTCTGTCCTGCGTCAGGCCTGACCCCGCTGTCAGAAACAGGATACTCAACCCCAGGTACTTCACAAAGAGGGAGAGAGACTTCACGAGGCAGCAGTTCCGCAATAGTTGATTTTGACCGGGCTAATCTAGTGACACCGCGCGACGGTGTCCAATTCAACACCCAAATTCCGTCCGAATTTAGGCAAATGCGTCCGGGTGTGTCTGCCGTGCCATGTGATCCAGAATGGCGTTGACGAATTGCGGCTCCTTGCCATCCGGGAAGAAGGCCTTGGCAATGTCGACGAATTCCGAGATCGTGACCTTCGGCGGGGTTTCCTGACCCAGAAGTTCGGCTCCGGCGGCACGGAAAAGCGCGCGCAATGTCGGGTCGATCCGGTTGATCGGCCATTTCTCGACTAGGGCCGCGTCGGTCATCTGATCAATCTTCGCCTGTTGATTTACCGCCTCATGCAAAAGCGCCCGAAAAAGGTCGATATCGCCCTCCGAGAGCGTGTCTCCGTCTAGTTCGGCCCCGAAACGATGGGTTTCGAACTCGCCCTGCACCTGATCATAGGCAATGCCCGATGCTTCCATCTGAAAGAGCGCCTGCGTGGCATAGAGCCGGGCGGCGGAGCGCATCTGCTTGCGGGCCTTGGGGGAAGGATCGGGAACGGCGCGTGGCATATCAGGCAAATCCCTTTGGGTTCGATCCGGCCATAAGGATATGTTCGGCATCGGAGGCAATCGTGTTCGCGCGGCCCATCTTGCGTCCGATTGCGATCAGATGCAGGGCGGCTTCTGCAGCCCCGCCACCCTTGTTCTGCCCCTCCGCCTCGGCGCGCATGTCAGCCTGGGCCTTGTTCTCGACCGTCAGAATGCCGTTGCCGATGCAAATCCCGTCGAGCCCCAGCAGAGCGAGCGCGCGGGAGCTGTCATTGCACACGGTCTCGTAATGCGTCGTCTCCCCGCGAATGACACATCCCAGCGCGACAAACCCGTCGTAACGCCCCGACTTGGAGGCGATGGCAATCGCGGTGGGCACCTCCAGCGCTCCGGGGACCTCGACAACGTCATACATGACCTTGGCCGACTCAAGTGCTGTCTTCGCCCCGGCCACGAGCTGGTCGGCCACGTCCTTGTAATACGGGGCAACCACGATCAGCGCCCGTGTCGGCGTGTCGAAAACCGGTGGTTCGAGGGTGTGGTGGGTCTCGTTCGAGGCCATTCTCAGCTTCCTTGCGAGGGGATTGGACGGGTGCCGGCAATCGAGAGGCCGTAGCCCTCGAGACCGACAACCTTGGGACTGGGAGAGTTGGTCAGCAGGACCATCTCGCTGATCCCCAACGAGCCGAGGATCTGGGCTCCGAGACCGTATTGCCTGAGCGTTTGCGGAGAGACCCCGCCCTCAATATTGAGTTTGGTCGACATGTCGCGCAGCAGGACAACGACGCCGCGCCCTTCCTTGGCAATGGCGTGCATCGCATCCGCCAGCTGGTGGGACCGGCCGGGTGCCAGCCCCAGCATGTCCTCCAGCGGATTGGCGGCGTGCATACGGACCAGAACGGGCTCATGTGTCGTCAGATCACCCTTGGTAAGGACAAGGTGCTCGGCGCCGCCGGTGTCATCGGTGAAGACCCGAAGCATCCACTCGCCACCATATTCCGAATGCACCGCGCGCACCGCGTTCTCACGCACAAGATTGTCATGGCGACGGCGATAGGCGATCAGATCAGAGATCGTGCCGATCTTGAGATTGTGAAGCTGGGCAAAGGCCACCAGATCGGGCAGGCGGGCCATGGTCCCGTCTTCTTTCATGATCTCGCAGATCACGCCTGATGCGTTGAGCCCCGCGAGACGCGAGACATCGACGGCTGCTTCCGTATGACCCGCACGCACCAGCACGCCGCCCTGCTTTGCCCGTAACGGGAACACATGACCCGGAGTGGCGATCTCGGCTGAGGTGGAGGTCGGGTCGATGGCGACCGCAACCGTGCGCGCCCGATCATGGGCGGAGATGCCGGTGGTCACCCCGTCGCGTGCCTCGATCGAGACCGTGAAGGCTGTTTCATGGCGCGAGGAGTTCGACGCCGACATCAGCGGCAGACCCAAGGCGTCAAGCCGGTCCCCGGGCAGGGCAAGGCAGATCAGCCCGCGTCCATGTGTGGCCATGAAGTTGATCGCCTCGGGTGTGGCCATCTGGGCCGGGATCACCAGATCACCTTCGTTCTCGCGGTCTTCATGGTCGACAAGGATGAACATCCGCCCGTTGCGGGCGTCATCAATGATCTCTTCCACCGATGAGATTGCGTCGTGATAGATATTGTCGTCCTTCATCCCGCGTCTCCCGCCTCGGCCAGACGCGCCACATAGCGTGCCAGCGTGTCGATTTCCAGATTGACCCTGTCGCCAACCGCGACGTCACCCCAGGTTGTCACCTGCTTGGTATGGGGGATGAAGTTGATACCAAAACGCGGGCCCTGCACATCATTGACCGTCAGCGATGTGCCGTTCAGTGCAACCGATCCCTTGGGCGCGATGAACCTGGCCAGATCGTCGGGCGCTGTCAGGTCAACGCGTGTGCTGTCACCCTCATCGGTCACCGACACAATATCCGCCACCCCGTCCACATGGCCCGAGACGATATGCCCGCCAAGTTCGTCACCGACCCTGAGCGCCCGTTCCAGATTGATCCGTTTGCCCTCTACCCATGTGCCAAGCGTGGTCTTTGAAAGTGTCTCGGCTGAAATCTCGACATCAAACCAGCCTGACGTGCCCGAGGATTTCTCGATCACCGTCAGGCAGACCCCGTCGCAGGCTATCGATGCACCAAGGTCGATCCCCGAGACATCGTAACCGCAGGCGATCCGCGCCCGCAGGTCACCGCGCTGTTCCAGCGCCGTCACCGTTCCGATATCTGTTACAATCCCGGTAAACATGCCCCTAGGGTCCTCAATGCCAGTTCACATCCGCGTCGTATCGCAACGCCCGTCCTGTCACAAGTGCGCCCTGTTGTCAGCGCGCAACTGCGCCGCGTCCGTTTATGTCACAGGATCGCCATTATCTCAGCGTTAACCGATAGTGTTGCAGCATAGATGAAATTGAGTGGGGAAGCTCAGTGTCGGAACGCAGGTTCCTCTTTTTGCAAGGTCCGCACGGACCCTTCTTTGCCGAGCTTGCCGCCAAGCTTGCAGAAGCTGGCTGCGCCGTCGAAAAAATCGGTTTCAACGCGGGCGACGCGCATTTCTGGCGTGATCGCGGCAGTTATCTCCCCTTCAAGGGAAACCCGCAGGAATGGCGGAACTTCATCGGTGCCTATCTCGACCGGACCGGAACGACCGATCTCGTCATATATGGTGACATCCGGGATATTCATGTGATCGCGCGGGAGGAGGCCCGTCTGCGCGGCCTGTCCATCCACTGCTTCGAGGAGGGGTATCTGCGCCCCTATTGGGTCACCTATGAGCGGGGCGGGGTGAATGGCCACTCCCGCCTGATACAGATGAGCGTCAGCCAGATGCAAACAGCGCTTGCGGGACATTACCGCGACCTGCCGCAGGCACCCGCCCAGTGGGGCGCGCTCTGGCATCACGTCCTGCTTGGCGCGGTCTATCACGCGTTCGTCTATTTCGGAAAACGCCTGTATCCGGCCTATAACCCGCATCGATCGATTTCGATCTTTCGCGAGTTCATGCTGCATTTGCGCCGGGTCTTTCTGTTTCCGGTTCATATCATCCAGCGGGTCTTTGCGACCCGGCGGCTCAAGCGCTCGGGCGCGCCCTATCATCTGGTGATGCTGCAACTGGCCCATGATGCCTCGTTCCTCAAACACAGCCATCTCAGCATGGAAGGGTTCATCGAAACCTGTTGCCGCGACTTTGCCAAAGGGGCGAGGGGGCATCATCATCTGGCATTCAAGACCCATCCTTTGGAGGATGAGCGGTGCGGCACGACAGCGCTGGTTCGCAAGTATATCCGGAAGTACAGGCTTCGGGGGCGCTGCCACATCATTCCGGGCGGCAAGCTCGGCCCGCTTCTCAATTTCGCGACCAGCGTCGTGACCGTGAATTCCACCGCCGGCCAGCAGGCGCTCTGGCGCGGGCTGCCGCTCCGGATTTTTGGCGATGCGGTCTACGCCAAGCCCGAGTTCATTTCCCGTCAGCCGCTTGATGTTTTCTTTGCGGAACCGCAGGCCCCGGACCGCGACACCTACCGCGAGTATCGCCAGTTCCTTCTGGAGACATCACAGATCCCCGGCGGTTTTTACACGGCGGGCGGTCGGGCACGTGTCCTGCGCCTGATCAGCGACGTCATTCTTGCCGATGAAGACCCCTATGAGCGCCGCTACAGTGAGCGTGCCGTTTATCGGCCACATCTCAGACTTGTTCCATAACATGTTTTGTAAAACGCTTTCAAAACCGGCCTGTTCCGAGTAAAACTCGGCCAACGGCCACGATTTAAGAAGGTCACGAGCAGAAAATGCAGGACATCAGGTCTCTCATCAGACTGTCGGCACTTGTTTCGATGGTGCTGACTTCGGCATGCGCACTGCCGCGACCGGGCCCCAATCTAAATGAAATCGTGGAGGGCTCGACCGAGAACGGTGGCGTCATGAACGTCGTTCTGGTCTCCGACCCGATCGCGAGAGCGTCCAATCTCGATATTGATCTTGGCTTCTCGCAGAGCTTTCGGGGCGCGCGGGCGCAATCGACCGACATGATCAAGCCGGGCGATACACTCACGCTGACGGTCTGGGAGAATGTTGACAACGGCCTGCTGGCGAGCGTCGGGCAGAAGGTCACGACGCTCAGCGGAGTGCAGGTCGATCAGGGCGGTGGCATATTCGTGCCTTATGCGGGAAGACTTCAGGCTGCGGGCCAGACACCGGACCAGTTGCGCAGGCTCATAACGCGGTCGCTCGACGCCCAGACACCCGATCCGCAGGTCGAGGTGCGGCGTGAAACCGGTGACGGGGCTTCCGTGTCAATCATTGGCGGGGTGGGGTCGCAGGGTGTCTATCCTATCGTGCCCTCGACGACCAAGCTGACCGGCATGATCGCGCAGGCAGGCGGGGTGACGCTCGACCCCGATATCGCGCAGATCGCCGTGCGTCGCGGCGGCCATACCGGCCGGATTTTCCTGCAGGACCTCTATGATGATCCGCAGCTCGATATCGCGCTTCTGCCGAATGACAAGATCATTGTGGAGGAAGACCGGCGCACATTCACGGCCCTTGGCGGTACGGGGACGCAAGCCCTAGTCAAGTTCCCGCGCGGGCGCATCAATCTGGTAGAGGCTTTGGCAACGGTTGGCGGGCTCAACGGCAATGTGTCAGATCCGACGGGGATTTTTGTTTTCCGGCGCGAGACCGCAGCCATTGCGGACCGGGTTCTGGGGGTGAATGGCTCGGCTGAAAATCAGCCCTTTGCCTATGTCGTTGATCTGACCTCGCCGGCCGGGTTCTTCATCGCGCGCGAGTTCGAGGTGCGCGACGGCGATACGATTTACATCACAGAGGCACCGTTTGTGGGCTGGTCGCGGGTGCTTGAGGCAACTGCGGGCACGCTCAATTTCGGGACGACGATCGTCAATGCCGCAGACGTCCTGAGCGATTGACACGTGAGGGTCTGAGCGAACTTGCACCGGAAGATGCCCGGCGCAAGCTTGCGGTTTTCTCGGGCGGCTTCCTGAAGGACCAGCGTATCCGGCGTATTCTAACCCTTGCAGGATGGCATGTTCAGGTCGGCATCCTGCCACGCCAGACCGAAGCTGTGGCCGTGTGGGGACGCAAGCCGGTCTCAAAGCGCGGCCTGAGGGCGGCACAAAAGCGCGGTTTGCCCGTGCTGACCGTTGAGGACGCGTTTCTGCGCTCGGTCAAACCCGGAGTTGAAGGTCAACCCGCGCTGGGGCTCTTTCTTGATCTCGAGGGCGTGCATTTCGATTGCTCCGGCCCGAGTCGCCTCGAACGTCTTCTGGCAGATCATCCGCTTGACGATCCCGATCTGTCGCGCCGGGCCTCCGAGGGAATTGCGTTTCTGCGCAAGCACAAGCTGTCCAAATACAATGCCTTCAGAGGAGGCGACCTGCCCGAGCCTGGCTACGTTCTGGTCATCGATCAGACCCGAGCTGATGCCTCGATCACCTTTGGCGGCGCAGGCCGTCGCAGCTTTGGCCGAATGCTGGAAGCTGCCCGGGTCGAAAACCCCGGCAAGCGCATTCTGATCAGAACACATCCCGTGGCAGCATCCGGTCACAGGCGCGGGCATTTCGATGAGAGCGATCTTGATGAACGCACGGCGTTTCTTGATCCGAACATCAATCCCTGGGATGCGCTCGATGGTGCCGGGCGTGTCTACACCGTCACCTCGCAATTGGGGTTCGAGGCAATCCTCGCTGGTCATCGACCGGAGGTTTTCGGCCTGCCTTTCTACAGCGGCTGGGGATTGAGCCGTGACCGGCAGCAGATCGAACGGCGCGGGCGCGCCCTGACGCGGGAGCAACTTTTCGCCGCTGTCATGCTGATCTACGCGGTCTGGTATGACCCGGCGGCTGACGCGCTGACGGATTTCGAGACGGCGGCCCGGACGCTCGCGGCGCAAACCCGGGCCTGGCGTGAGGACAACAAGACCACCGTCTGTGTCGGTATGCGGGCCTGGAAGCAAAAGTCGGTCTCGCGGTTTCTGGGCAATGCGATGGCGGTTCAGTTCATTGATGATCCGGCAAGGGCGGTCGAAACGGCCGCGGCCGGGCAGGGTCGGGTGGTTGTCTGGGCCGGGCGGGAAAGCGAGGCGTTGCGAGAGGCCTGCCGGTTGCGGAGCGTTCCGCTTGTTCGGATGGAGGACGGATTTCTGCGTTCCGTCGGGCTTGGTGCGGAACTGCGGCCTGCGTCTTCGCTGGTGCTCGATGATCTCGGCATCTATTTTGATCCCACCCGTCCGAGCCGTCTTGAGGCCCTGATCGAACAATCGGTCAAGCTGGATTCTGCCGATCTGCGGCGTGCCGAGCGGTTGATCGATAATCTGACGGCCCATCAGGTTACGAAATACAACCTCGAAGGTGCGATGCCCGACCTTGCGCCCCGGCCCGGTCAGAAAGTCGTTCTGGTGCCCGGGCAGGTGGAAGATGACGCTTCGATCCGGCTTGGTGCCGACAGGCTTGCGACAAATCTCGACCTGTTGACCGCGGTGCGACAGGCCTGTCCGGATGCCTATCTGATCTACAAGCCGCATCCCGATGTCGAGGCGGGTTTGCGGGTTGGAGAGGTCCCGTCTGGCGCCCTGACGCAATATGCGGATCTGGTCGCCCGCCGCAGCGCTGCGGGACCTCTTATGGATGCTGTGGATGAGATCTGGACGATGACCTCGCTGCTGGGATTCGAGGCCCTGTTGCGCGGCAAGACCATTCATTGTCTCGGAACTCCGTTTTACGCCGGCTGGGGGCTCACGCAGGATCATGGTCCAAGGATCGAAAGACGACAGGCCCGGCCATCACTTGCAGCGCTGGTTCATGCCTGCCTGATCGACCATCCGCGCTATCTCGACCCGGCCACCGGAGATGCCTGCCCTGTCGAGGCTGTTCTGGCCACGCTGGCGCGTCGTGATCCGCGGGCTGCCGGTCGGGATGCCTGGGGCTTGCGCCTGCTTGCGCGGGTGCAGCATCGGCTTCGCCGGTACTCCGGGCTTTGGCGTTGATGACTTTTTGCCTCCGGCGGGGATATTTGGGCCAAAAAGAGGGGGCGGTCAGATTGTTGGATCGCGGATATGGTGCAGCAGCATGTCGTTGCCAAGCTGGCGCGTCTGCGCAAGTCGGAACCGGGGCGCGGCGGCGAGTTGCTCCAGTCCCAGAGCGGCCAGTCCGGGGTGGGCATCGCTGCCCAAGGTGAGACCTGCCGAGATCGTGACGAGATTGTCGATCAGATCTTCAAGCATCAATCCGGCGGCAAGTTTCCCGCCACCTTCGCAGAGGATATGCGTCAGACCGTGATCCCCGAGACGTTGCAGAGCCGCCGTGAGATCAAGAGTCCCGAGGGTCCCGTCAGGCACTTCGATCATGGTCGCCCCGATATCCTCCCAGACCTGTTTGCGGGCCCTGTCGGCATTCTTCCTGTGCAGGATCCAGAGCGGTTGTTGCCGTGCGGAGCGGGCCAGCCTGCCGGTCAGCGGAAGCGAGAGGCTGCCGTCTGCCACGATCCGAACCGGTGAGCGGTGGGTCATGCCCATGTCACGGATATCGAGCATCGGGTCATCGGCCAGGGCCGTTCCTGCGCCGATCAGGACGGCATCGGTCTCGGCGCGCATCAGGTGTACGTGGCGTCGCGCCTGCGGACCGGTGATCCAGCGGCTTTCCCCCGAGGCGGTTGCGATGCGGCCATCCAGGCTCATGGCGAGCTTGAGTGTCGTCAGGGGGCGGCCTTGCGTGGTGCGGGTCAGAAAGCCCGCGGTGATCGCTTCGGCTTCGGGCGCCCGGCACCCGATCTCAACCGCAATTCCCCGGCTGGCCAGGATCTTGTGACCGCGACCTGCAACGCGCGGATCGGGATCTTCCAGAGCGGTGACGACGCGGGCGATACCGGCCCCGACCAAGGCCTCCGCGCAGGGCGGGGTTTCGCCGTGATGTGCACAGGGCTCCAGCGTGACATAGGCCGTTGCCCCATTTGCGGCATCACCGGCCTGGTTAAGTGCCTGCGTCTCGGCATGGGGACGCCCGCCCTTGGCCGTCCAGCCACGCCCAACCACGCGCCCGTCCCTGACCAGCACGCACCCGACCGACGGATTCGGCCAGGTTTGACCCAATCCGCGTCCTGCCAGCGTCAGTGCCGTGCCCATCCAGCGGTGGTCATCGGCGGATGTGCTCATTCCTCTTTGGCAGGCTCTGGTGGGCGCAGTTCCGAGACGAACTCCTCGAAATCATCGGCGGCCTGGAAGTTCTTGTAGACGGATGCGAACCGCACATAGGCGACCGTGTCGATACGTGCGAGCGTTTCCATCACGATCTCGCCGATCTTGTCAGAGGGGACATCGGTGTCGCCCATGCTTTCCAGCCGTCGCACGATGCCCGAGATCATCTGATCGATCCGTTCGGCTTCGATGGGGCGTTTCTGGAGGGCTATGCGGATCGAGCGCTCCAGCTTGTCGCGATCAAACGCCTCGCGCTTGTTGTTCTTCTTGACCACCACCAGATCGCGCAACTGCACGCGCTCATAGGTCGTAAAGCGCCCGGCGCAGGCCGAGCAATAACGCCGCCGCCGGATCGCGACGTGATCCTCTGCCGGACGGCTGTCTTTTACCTGTGTATCCACATTGCCGCAGAACGGACACCGCATGCCGCCAACCCCTACTTGTTCTCGTTGTCGAAGGCACTATAGGCACAAGATATCAGCTTGGGTAGAGGGGATGGCCGCCCACGACATGCAGCGGAGCGATCAATTTCTTGAGTGTTGCAGATGGGTGCGGACCAATGAGCTTGGTAACGGGCCACGGGATGGCTATCTTGGCCACACATTTAACTGAAGGATTGTTGTCCATGACCTCCAAAACACTGCTTATCACCGGGGCCTCAAGCGGGATCGGCGCAGCGACGGCGCGCGCATCTGTTTCTGCCGGTTGGAAGGTCGGATTGATGGCGCGCAACGCCGAACGGCTGAAATCGCTGGGGGCCGAGTTGGGTGCGTCCGCTCTCGTTCTGCAAGGCGATGTCACCAGCGAAAGCGATATGACTGCGACGGTCAGCGATCTGGTCGGACATTTTGGCGGGCTGGACGCGGTCTTTGCCAATGCAGGTCTCGGGGCGACTGAGCCCGGAACCGAAGCAGGTGACCTCGCAAACTGGCGCGAGATGCTGGAGGTCAATATCTGGGGCGCGCTTCTGACTGCCAAACTGACGCTGCCGGAGTTGCGCAAGACAAGAGGGCAGTTTCTCGTCACCGGCAGCCGCGCGGGACGGGCAACGCTCAAGGGGTCGGTCTATGGCGCGACCAAGCATTTCATCCACGGTTGGGCCACCAATCTGGCCGAGGAGATGCGCGACTGGGGCGGGCGTTGCACGATCATCGCGCCGGGCATGGTCGATACACCGTTCTTTGACAGTGAGAAGCCTGACGGGCTGAGACCCGACGATGTCGCCAATGCCGTGATTTATGCGCTTGAGCAGCCCGCCACCGTGGCCGTGGGCGAGGTCTATGTGATGCCCAACCCAAAGGGGCGCTGACCTCAGGTCGACAGGTGAGCCACGATCTGACGGCGATGCGGTGCCTGCCGATGCTCGAAGAGGTAAATCCCCTGCCAGGTGCCCAATGCCATCCGGCCGCCGGAAACAGGAATGCCGAGCGAGACCGGCAAAAGCGCTGCCTTGATATGGGCGGGCATGTCATCGGGTCCTTCAAGCGTATGGGTCAGCCAACCCATCTCGGGCGCATCCCCCATCGGCACGAGACGCCGGAAGAACGTATCAAGATCGGCCTTCACATCGGGGTCGGCGTTTTCCTGTATCAGCAAAGAGCAGGAGGTGTGGCGCACGAACAAGGTGAGCAGACCCGTCTCGACCGCCTGACCGGAGGTGAACCGCGCAACCTCGCCCGTGATTTCATAAAGACCGATGCCGGAGGTGTTGAGCGTGATCATCTGCTGGCTTGAGGTCATGCTGGGCCTGTCCGTGCTTTGCACCCCCTGTCTAGTGTCTTCCCGAACGGAGCGCCATCATTGAAAGCAGGTGATACCGGCCCGGAGGGCGTGACGTGCCTCACCTGCGCACCTAACGGTATTGATTTTGAGCGATTGCAGGCGTCCTGTTTTCCGTCGTCCGGCCCGTTCGACGTGTCGATTGAGAGCGGACCTCCATCGGGCTGGTTGGTCGCCGCCGTTTCGGGTCTTTGCCGCCTGCATTCCATCGGGATTGTTGCAAACCTCACCAAAGGGTGCATGGCGCGAGGGTTTTGTCGCGGCTAGGCTCAGATTGTATCAGTTCGGGAGGTCACCATGATCCGTCGTTTCATAATTGCAATTGCTGTCACGCTTATGGCCGTGCCGGTACTGGCGCAGGAGGCCGAGCCGCCGATGACATTGCCGCGTCTCGCGGAGATCATCTTCGGGCTGGATCCGGAAGCGGAGAGTAATGGCACGTCTTTCCAGATGACGGTTGAGGACATTCCGGTGATCATCGTCACCGACCCACGGGCCGACCGGATGCGCGCCTTTGTTCCCATCGTGTCCGTGGATGGCATGTCGCAGGAGGAGATGCTGCGCGTCATGCAGGCCAATTTCGACAGTGCTCTGGATGCCAGATATGCGGTTGCGCAGGGTCGGCTCTGGGGGGTGTTCATCCATCCGCTCTCGCCGTTGGAGAAGGCGGAGTTCATCTCCGGGATCGGTCAGACGGTCAATCTGGCGCTGACCTATGGCACAATCTACTCCAGCGGAGCGCTGACTTTTCAGGGTGGGGACAGCAATGGTCTGCACAGACAATTGATTGATGACCTGCTCAAGAAGGGCGAGGAAATCTGAAATCAACTGCCCCCGCGAATGACCGGAGGCGGACATGTTTCAGACCCGGATCTCTGCTCTGCGGTTGCGCCGACGGCCCAATAAAGCCGTCATGTTAATCAACAGGTGACAACCCGCTGCGATCCCGTCACTTGGATTCGCAGATTAACTGATCCGATGCCCGGTGCATGATTAAGAAGAGCCAACTTCACTATCTGAACCCGGCTTTCAGGCAGATCGACAACTTCACATGACCAGTGAGGATCAAGCGTGGCATAAATCGCTCAGGATGTTGTGCCACCCATCGGTGGCAACAAATTGTCCCTGCAAACCAAATGGCACGGATCAGGCTTTGGGAAGTGCGTATAGCCCAGCATCAAGGGCAATACTGACGCATTGACCATTAGACATGGCTGGCCCGCACCCCGCAATTCGAAGCTGTGCGGGATTTACTGATCCAGGAATGACCGCAGCTTGCGTGACCGGCTGGGATGTTTCAGTTTCCTCAGCGCCTTGGCCTCGATCTGCCGGATACGTTCACGCGTTACGCTGAACTGCTGTCCGACTTCCTCAAGCGTGTGGTCAGTGTTCATGCCGATGCCAAAGCGCATCCGCAAAACCCGCTCCTCGCGGGGTGTGAGCGAGGCCAGAACCCGCGTTGTTGTCTCTTTCAGGTTGCCCTGAATGGCGCTGTCGAGCGGCAGGACCGCGTTCTTATCCTCGATGAAATCGCCAAGCTGGCTGTCTTCCTCGTCGCCAATGGGGGTCTCCAGCGAAATCGGCTCCTTGGCGATTTTCATCACCTTGCGGACCTTCTCCAGCGGCATCTGCAGCTTTTCGGCCAGTTCCTCTGGTGTGGGCTCGCGGCCAATCTCGTGGAGCATCTGGCGACCGGTGCGCACCAGCTTGTTGATGGTCTCGATCATGTGGACCGGAATACGGATCGTGCGGGCCTGATCGGCAATTGAGCGCGTGATCGCCTGCCGGATCCACCAGGTCGCATAGGTCGAGAACTTGTAGCCGCGGCGGTATTCGAATTTATCGACCGCCTTCATCAGGCCGATATTGCCTTCCTGAATGAGGTCGAGGAACTGCAGGCCGCGATTGGTGTATTTCTTGGCGATCGAGATCACGAGGCGCAGGTTCGCCTCGACCATTTCCTTCTTGGCGATGCGGGCCTCTTTCTCGCCCTTCTGGACCTGGTTCACGATGCGCCGGAATTCGGTGATGTCGACACCGACAAACTGTCCGACCTCGGCCATCTCGGCGCGGTTGTCCTCGACCTTCTCACGGAAGCGGTCGGTCAGGATGTCCCAGCCACGACCCGTCAACTGGCTTACCCGTTCGATCCAGCCCGGCTCCAGCTCGGCGCCACGGTATTCCTCAACGAAATCACGGCGGTTGATACGGGCCTGATCGGCCAGTTTGACCATTGCGCCATCAAGCGACATGATCTTGCGGTTGATGCCGTAAAGCTGATCGACCAGCGCCTCGATGCGGTTGTTATGCAGGTGGAGCGAATTTACCAGCTCGACAATTTCCGAGCGCAGACGCTGATACTCTAGCTCCTGGTTGGTCGTGAAGCTCTCATCCCGATTCAGTGTGGCAGAGATGCGGTTGTCCTGCATTTCCGCGAGTTTCTCGTAGTCGCCGGCAATCCTGTCGAGGGTTTCCAGGACCTGCGGTTTCAGTGCCGCTTCCATCGCGGCCAGCGACAGGTTGGCCTGATCGTCCTCGTCATCCTCATCATCGTCAGAGGTGGTTTCGCTCTCTTCACCTTCCGCACCGGATTTCGCTTCCGGTTCGGGTGTCTTGGTGCCATCGGTGGCAACCGGCGTGGCCGCCGTGTCGATCACCTCTTCCTCGCCATCCTCGTCCATCGAGTTGCCGAAGGTCGTCTCAAGGTCGATCACATCGCGCAGCATGATGTCTTCTTCAAGAAGCTCGTCGCGCCAGATGGTGATCGCCTGGAAGGTGAGCGGGCTCTCGCAGAGCCCCAGGATCATCGTGTTGCGCCCGGCCTCGATCCGCTTGGCGATGGCGATCTCGCCCTCGCGGCTGAGCAGCTCAACCGAGCCCATCTCGCGCAGATACATCCGCACCGGATCATCGGTCCGGTCCAGCGTCTCGGTCGAGGCGGACGTGGTGGCAAGTTCGCGCGATGTGGAGGCGTTGGGATCCACCAGATCGGTGCTGCCATCCTCGGCATCTTCCTCGGCCTCTTCGGCCTCGATCACGTTGATGCCCATCTCGGACAGCATCGCCATCACATCCTCGATCTGCTCGGCGGAAACCTGATCAGAGGGGAGGACCTGGTTGAGTTCGTCATGGGTGATGTAGCCACGCGCCTTGGCCGTCGCGATCATTTTCTTGACCGCCGACTGGCTCATATCGATCATCGGCCCGCCAACGTCCTGTTCGTCTGGTCTCTGATCGGTGTCTTTCGCAGCCATATGGTCGCTCCCATCGCAACTGCCAGCGAATCGGCTGGCGCACATGTATATGTAGGTCGGAAATCTCTATGACGAATCAGTGATTCGCAATGTGATTCTATTTCTTCTTCCTTAACCAAACCTGCCCATCGAGCATGTCTTGCAGTCTTTTGCTGAGATCCTTGGTGTCTTCCGACCCGCCGGAGGTTTTCTCCACCCCGTCACGGGCCAGCTTCTCGCGTGTCTCCGAGGCCTGTTGCAGACGCCAGGTCACGCCCTCATCGGCGATACCCGACAGCTCCTCCACGGCGTCCTCGATCTCCGCTGCCAGGCCCAATGAAAACATCTGTTTGGCAATTTCCTCTTGAAGGGTCAGCAGCGCCATCGCCGGGTCGCCGCCTTTCTGGATCGGAGCCGCCGTGCGCACCTGACCGATCCCGTTCAGTTTGTCCATCGGGTCCTGACCCATGCGGTCCGCCACAAGCCGTTCAAGGGGCGCGGCACTGTCCTTGTGATCGCTATCTAGGAGTTCGGTGGCGCATGACAAGAGCGCATCGCGCAGGATTGCGAGGTCGGGGCACAAAAAACGCAGCCTTTCCAGATCACCTTCGATCTGCGGGATCAGATCGGGGTGATTGAGGCAACAGGCGAGAATGACACTTTCGCGGACGCGCGCCTCGGACTGCGCCTGCCCCTGCGCCAGAAGGGAGCCCTTGGCGCTGGGGGTCGGACCTTGCGGGGCACCGCGTGGTGTCCAGGCCGTCCGCTTGCCCTGTTGAGCCCTCTGGGCGGGGCGGAACAGATCTCGCCGCAATTCGCGGATGGCCGCTTCATAATGGTTGCAGACCGAGCCGTCCTCGATCTTCGACAGGGCGGTTTTGAGGGACGCGTCCAGACCGGCTCGCCGTTCGGGGCTGTCGAAAACCTTGCCCTCGGTCTCGCGCTGCCAGAGCAGATCGACCATGGGGCGGGCGGCGTCCAGCACTGCGCTCATTGCCTTGGCACCGCTGGTCTTGATCAGATCATCGGGATCCTGACCTTCCGGCAAGAGGCAGAAACGCAGCGATTTGCCGGCGCTCAGCATCGGCAGTGCGATGTCGATGAGGCGCATTGCGGCCCTTAGCCCTGCCGTGTCGCCATCAAGGGCGATCACCGGCTCGTCGGATATCCGCCACATCAGTTGAAGCTGGTCGGATGTGATGGCGGTCCCGAGGGGGGCGACCGCGTGCTCGAACCCGGCCTGCGAGAGGGCGATTACATCCATGTAGCCCTCGGCGACGATCAGCTTGCCGCTCTTGCCCGAGGCCTCGCGCGCGGGGCCATGATTGTAGAGCGACCGGCCCTTGTCGAAGAGCGGGGTCTCATTGGAGTTGAGGTACTTGGCGCGTGCGTTCGGGTCCATTGCCCGCCCGCCAAACGCAGTCGCGCGCCCGCGCGCATCGCGGATCGGGAACATGATGCGGCCCCGGAACCGGTCATAGGGCTGGCCGCCATCATCTGGTCTGATGCAGAGCCCGGCGGTCACGATGTCATCGGCGCCGACCCCCTTGCCGGTAAGATGCTGGAACAGCCCGGTACGGGTGTCCGGCGCAAAGCCGATCTCGAAACGGTCCAGCGTCGTCTCGGGCAGGCCGCGCCGTTCAAGATAGGCGCGCGCCTCGGATGCGGCGCCGGTTTTCAGTTGCAGGCGGTAGAATTTCACCGCCTGCTCCATGATTTCGGCCAGACGTGTGCGCTCATCGGCTTTCTGTTGTGCCTGAGGATCCCGGGCGGGCATTGGAAGGCCGACCTCGCGCGCGAGGATCTCGACCGCATCCATGAAGCCCACATTCTCGGTCTCTCGAACGAAGCTTAGAGCATCCCCTTTCGCGTGGCAGCCGAAGCAATAGTAGAACCCCTTCTTGTCATCGACATGGAAGGAGGCGGTCTTTTCCTGATGGAATGGGCAGGGCGCCCAATAGTCGCCCTTGCCCGCATTGGTCTTGCGGGCTTCCCAGGTGACCTTGCGCGCAACCACTTGTGCCAGAGAGGTCCGGCTGCGCAGGTCATCAAGGAATCCGGGAGGTAAACTCATTGCTGGAATATCGGGGGTTTGGCGAAGCGACGCAAGGGGGCGAGCGCGGCCTTCGTGCCCCGCCGCCGCCGGGGCCTCAGCCCGCGCTTTGGGCGCATTCCGTGCGGTCAGTCTGCGGAGTGCAGGACATCGATGGTCTGGCGGATCTCTGTGGTGCCGTCAGGGATCAGGTGGATGCGATGGACGCCTGCAAGGTCCGATGTGACGAGGATCATCAATCCTGCCGAGAACGACGCGCCGATCAGCGTTTCGCCTTCCGGCAGGGCGACTGTCTCGGGAGGGATGAAAGAGGGTGGTTCGGTCAGGCGCAGGGCGAAGAGCACGATGATCAAAAGAAACCCTCCGATCATCACGACCAGAAGTGCTGTTACCAGTCGCCGCAGCGTGGTCAGGGAGGCTGGCACCTCGTCCGGCTTCACGCTATCTGTTTCGCCCATGTCTGATCACCCTGAAACCGAAATCCGCATTGCCCTGCCTGAAGGGGCGGCTGGCCGTCTTGATAAGGCACTGAGTGCGGCTGCGCCAGAGGGGCTGAGCCGGTCGCGACTGCAGGCTCTGATTGCTTCCGGTGCGGTGTCGCTCTTGGGTCAGGTGGAGACGGATCCCAAGACCAGGGTTCAGGCGGGGCAGATATGGACCGTGCATCTGCCGCCTGCGATTGCCACCGAGGCGGAGCCGGAAGCTATCCCGCTTGTCATCGTTCATGAGGACGAGGACCTGATCGTCGTCGACAAACCTGCACCCATGGTGGTCCATCCGGCACCCGGTTCGGAGACCGGCACTCTGGTCAACGCATTGCTGCACCATTGCGGCGCGTCACTGTCGGGCATCGGAGGTGTTCAGCGCCCCGGCATCGTGCATCGCATCGACAAGGACACGTCCGGCGTTCTGGTCGTGGCCAAGAGTGATCGTGCCCATCACGGTCTGGCGGCGCAATTCGCCGCCCACAGTGTCGAGCGAAGTTATCTGGCGATGGTCTGGGGCGAGCCGTCAGCTGCCGATCCCCGGTTGCGCGGTGTGGCTGGCGTTTCGTTCGAGCCGGGCGGTATCGTTCGCCTCTCGGGCAACATTGCGCGCCACAGGACCGACCGGAAACGGATGGCCGTGGTGCGGGATGCTGGCCGTCACGCGATAACGCGCGTCCGCGTGCGGGAGGTCTTCGGCGCAGGAAAGCCTGTAACCTCTCTGGTCGAATGTCGTCTGGAGACAGGCCGGACCCATCAGATCCGGGTCCACATGACCCATGCAGGCCACGCGCTTATCGGGGACCCGGTCTATGGCAGCCCGCGCGCGATTCCCAAGGCGGCCCTGCCCGAGGATGTGGCCAATATGGTGAAGCGTTTTCCAAGGCAGGCGCTTCATGCGGCCTCGCTGGGCTTTGTCCATCCGGCAAACGGCCAGATGCTGCAGTTTCACGCCGACCCGCCGGAAGACTTCAAGAGTTTGTTAACATCCTTGCGTCAATCAAAAGACTAACCAAATCTTATCGGCTATCTCTTGAATGAATGTGAATGCCTCTTACATAAGGCTCAACAAGGAGACAGGGACGCTATGAGCTATTCGAGATTACCGGCCCCCTCGCCAGAGCAGGGCCTGACAAGATACATGCAGGAAATCCGCAAGTTCCCGATGCTGGAACCCGAGGAAGAGTACATGCTCGCCAAGGCATGGGTGGATCATGAAGACAAGGAGTCTGCCCACAAGCTGGTTACGTCACATCTGCGGCTCGCCGCGAAGATCGCCATGGGCTATCGTGGTTATGGATTGCCGACCGCCGAGGTGGTCTCGGAGGCCAATGTCGGCCTGATGCAGGCCGTCAAGCGCTTCGATCCGGAAAAAGGGTTCCGTCTGGCGACTTATGCGATGTGGTGGATCCGAGCCTCGATCCAGGAATATATCCTGCGGTCGTGGTCACTGGTGAAAATGGGAACAACCGCGGCCCAGAAGAAGCTGTTTTTCAACCTGCGCAAGGCCAAGAACAAGATCGGCGCGCTGGAAGAGGGTGATCTGCGGCCCGAGAACGTAGCCCGCATTGCCAAGGATCTCAGCGTGACCGAAGAAGAGGTTATCTCGATGAACCGACGCATGTCGGGAGGTGATGCCTCGCTGAACGCGCAGATCAAGACCGATGGCGAGGGCGCTGCCGAGTGGCAGGACTGGCTTGAGGATGAGGATGCGGATCAGGCGGCGGATTATGCCGAGCGCAATGAGCTCGACAACCGTCGCGAATTGCTGATCGAGGCGATGGAAACGCTCAATGAACGCGAGCGCGAGATCCTGACCGAGCGAAAGCTGAAGGATGAGCCGCAGACGCTGGAGGATCTCAGCCAGGTCTACAATGTCAGCCGGGAGCGCATTCGCCAGATCGAGGTGCGCGCTTTCGAGAAGCTGCAAAAGAAGATGCGCGATCTGGCAGTTGCCAAGGGAATGGTGCCTGCGATCAACTAAAGGTCTGAGAACGAAACCCAAAGGGGTCGTACTCTGTGCGGCCCCTTTTTTCGTCGCTCACGAAAGTTAACTTAAAGTCGCGATACCTTCGGGAGAGTGTGGCAAAGCTGCTCAATATGTGTAAAGTAGCGATGCGTAGTTAGTGTGTTTTTGTGAGGTAACGATGTTTAGAGTACTGGCCCCCATGGGCCGATTGCTGCTTTTAGGGCTTTTAATCGGTTCGGCAACATCCGCAAATGCCGGCAAGGTGATCGTATACACCGACCGGGAATTGGCGCTTCTACAGCCGATTGTTCAAAGTTTCCGCGAGCAGACCGGGCATGAGGTCGAGGTCGTCTTCCCGCGCGCCGGTGTTCAGGAAACCCTTGACAAGAACTTCGATTCAATCACCGCCGATGTCTACATCACGGCATCGATCAACAATCTGGTGTCGATGCAGAAGGCCGGCATGCTGGAGCCGGTCTATTCCGATGTTCTGACCCAGAATATCGCGCCCGAATACCGCTCGCCCGAGAACGAGTGGTTTGCAACGGCACGGCGCGCCCGGATCGTCTATACCAGAGGGCTGATCCCCGGTGCGGCGGAACTGACATACGAAGACCTCGCGGACCCGCAGTTTCGCGGCCAGATCTGCATCCGGTCCGGGACACACTCTTACAATCAGGGCCTGTTTGGCGCCGTCATGGGCCATCTCGGGCCGGAGAAGGGTGCCGAGTGGCTGACCGGTCTGAAGGCCAATCTGGCGCGCAAGCCGACCGGCAATGATCGTGCGCAAATGAAGGCCGTCACTGACGGTATCTGCAAGATCGCGATTGCGAATTCCTACTACCTGCCGCTGGCCAAACAGCACCTGCGGCAGCGGGGCTGGGCGGAGAAACTGCGGGTCATTTTCCCGAAATTCCGCGATGGCGGTACCCATACCAATATCTCTGGTATGGCGCTTCTGGTGACCAGCGGGGATGTGGCGGCAGCCGTCGAGTTCATGGAATTCCAGAGCACGCCCGAAGCGCAGATGATCTATGTCAACCAGATAGGCGAGTATCCCGTCACCGCCGGCGTGGCCTCCAACGAGAAACTGGCCGAGTGGGGAGAACTGGAGTCCGACACTCTGGCCCTCAACGAGATTGCCGGGAATTCAGCCTGGGCCAAGGAGACTGTCGCCGAGATCGGCTTCAACGACTAGGTTTGACCTGAAGGCTGCAGTCGCATCGGAGACGTTGCGACTGTCGTCGTCGTTGGCTGTCGTTCACGCCAGGGCCGGGCGAGCGGCGATCAATTCCGTGTTTGATCCCGGCCCGTCAAAAACCTCAAGATACCAAAGGTGCCATAGGGCCCGTGTCGATCCGTGCGACATGGCGCCGGCACTTGCATGTTGGTCGACCGCGAAACGCAAAAGGCCCCCGCAGTCGCAGGGGCCTCGGTCCTTTCGGAGCTCGGTGTGTCTCAGGGATAGCCGATCCGGTTGTAGATCTCCTGTGCCTTGGCCTGATATTCCCCAAGTGCAGAGAGGTTCAGATCGTCAGCCTTGAAATCTCCAAGCTGCTCGACCGCGCTGGAGCCTGCGACGCCCTCCACCACCGGAAATTCGTTGTTCCCGGCTGCAAAATAGGACTGCGCGCCATCGGAAGCCAGATACTCCAGAAACTTCACCGCATTCTCCCGGTTCGGAGCGTTCACCGGAATACCGGCAGCGGAGATGTTCACATGGGTGCCACGTCCGTCCTGATCCGGGAAGACATAGCCGATACCCTCGATGCCGCTTGTCAGACCATCCACATCGCCCGCAAGTCCCCTCGCGAAGTAGTAGGAATTGGCCAGCACGATGTCACACTCGCCCGAGACAATGCCGCGCAACTGGTCCGTGTCGCCGCCCTGTGGCGCACGCGCGAAATTCTCATAGAGCCCCTTTGCCCAGGCCTCGGCCGCCTCTTCGCCATCATGTGCGATGCGGCTGGCCAGAAGCGACAGCATGTAGATGTTGGTTGAGGACCGCGCACAGACCTGCCCCTTGTATTTCGGGTCTGCCAGTTCCGCATATGTGCGCGGCGGCTCGGCAACATCAGCTTTGTCAAAGAAGATCATCCGGGCGCGGGTCGAGAAACCGAACCACTTGTTCTGCGGGTGCTGCAGGCTGCCCGCCACGCGATCTTCCAGAACGTCGGAATTGACCTCTGACAGCAGCTCGGCGGCTTCCGCCCGCCAGATCCGTCCCGCATCGACCGTAAGAAGAACATCTGCCGGGCTGTTGGCACCTTCCGCGATGAGGCGCTGGATCAACTCATCAGCCTTGCCCTCAAGCCGGTTGATCTGGATGCCCGTCTCGGCCTCGAAGTCCGAGTAGAGCCGCTCGTCAGTGTCATAATGGCGCGACGAGTAGAGATTCAACACACCATCCGCCAGGGTCGCGGTGCCTGCAAGGCAGCCGATAAGAAAGATCGGAAGTCCCGATTTGAAGCGCATTTTTTTGCATCCCATATTTCTGACTGTTTCTGTCGGAAACGTGAATGCCGGATGCGATCAGGCGAGTCAACAGATATCTTGACTGTTTTACACGGATATTGCCGAAACGGCATGGTGAGCTGCTTTTCCAGCGTGCAATCCCGACGAACCTGCCATAGGGTGCGGCCATCTTTTGAGCCAATGACCAGAGCCTGATGCTGTTCTCCATCAATTTCACATCTCCCCCGCATCGGATCATATGGGCCGCCGCCGGGCTTCTGATTTTGGCGCTTGTCTGGAAGGGTATCGACCCACGGCAGCAGCGCTCGGCCCGCATTCCCGACAGCGATGTTGTGACAAGCCGTTTGCAGGGTGACATCCTTGATCAGACCCTGATCGTCCTTTTGACCCGGATCTACAGCGCTTTCGGTCAGGACGATGAGGGGGCGATCTATGACGGGATCGCGAGTGCTGTTCTGCCCGAGCTTGTGACCGACCTCTATCTCCAACGCCGCGCCGCTCAGCTTGCGGAATTCAGCGATGGTACGGCGTCAGAGATCCTTCAGGTCGAGCTCGCGTCAAGTGAGAGGATCGCGGACGGCCCTATGGTGCAGGCCAAATGGCGCGTCGTCGGCATCGTCGGGCATGAAGATCACCGGCACGAGCGGATGAACATCTACTCGGCGCGGCTCACCCTGTCGCCGGAGCTTGGCGAGTGGCGGTTCTCCGGCTTCGACCTCGATCAGGTTTCGCGCGAGGAACTGCCGCAGTTTCTGGATGATTTCTGATGATCGCGGTTTCTGATCTTGGTTTCACCTATCCCGGCGGTGCGTTTCATCTGACCATTCCGGCCCTGCAGGTGGCGCAAGGTGAGCGGCTGGCGATTGTGGGCCCAAGCGGCACCGGTAAGACAACACTTCTCAACCTGCTCTCGGGCATCGTGGAGGTGGAAAGCGGTGTCGTTGACATCGCGGGTTCCCGTGTGGACCGGATGAGCGCGACCGAGCGGCGCGCCTTCCGCATCCGCCAGATCGGGTTCGTGTTCCAGAATTTCGAGCTGGTCGAGTATCTCACGGTGCGCGATAACATCCTCTATCCCTACCGCCTGTCAGATGTGCTGAGGCTGGACCGGGAGGTGCGGTCGCGGGCCGAGGCGCTTGCCGGGGCGGTCGGCCTCGCCGACAAGCTGGGGCGCTACCCGCAAGCACTTAGTCAGGGGGAGAAGCAGCGTGTCGCGATCTGCCGCGCGCTCATCACCCAGCCGCGTCTTCTGCTGGCAGATGAGGCCACCGGCAATCTCGATCCCGCCAACAAGGGGGCCATCCTCGATCTTCTGTTCGCGCAGGCCAAGGCGCATGATGCGACACTGATTGCCGTCACCCATGATCATGAACTGCTGCCGCGCTTTGACAGGGTGGTCGATTTCCTCGATTTCAGGGCGGCGGCCGATGCGTGAGGCGCTCTACCTAGCGGTCGCCTATCTGCGGTTCCACCGCTGGCGGACATCTGTACTGGTGGTTGCGCTGGCGCTGATATTGTCGGTTCCCATTCTGACCCGCATGGTGCTCACCGCATCCGAGGCTCAACTGAGCGCACGAGCGGCTGCGACGCCGCTGATGGTGGGCGCGCGGGGCTCGGCGCTCGATCTGATGATGAACGGGCTCTACTTCACCGATGACCGGCCCGAGATGATCTCGATGGCCGAAAGTGAGCGGGTCTGGGACAGCGACCTTGCGATCTCGGTGCCCTTGCATGTGCTCTATAGGGCGGGCGGCGAACCGATCGTCGGCACGACACTGGATTATTTCGATTTTCGCGGGCTTGAGATCGCGAAGGGCCGTGGCCTGACCGTGCTGGGGGAGGCGGTGCTGGGGGCCAATGCGGCGGCACGTTTGGGTGTTGCACCCGGTGAGACGCTGATCTCGGACCCTGAGAACCTGTTTGACCTGACCGGTGCCTATCCACTGGAGATGACCGTCGTGGGGCATTTGAAACCCACACAAACCGCCGATGATGATGCGATATTTGTCGATCTGAAAACCGCCTGGGTGATCCAGGGGCTTGGCCATGGCCACAATGACGTGGTTGAGGAAGGCATGGCGGTCGAAAGCGATGCGCCCGGGATCACGGCGAATGCAGCGCTCACGCAATTCACCCGGATCACACCCCGGAATATCGACACGTTCCATTTCCACGGCGCGCCGGAGACCTATCCGATCTCTGCCGTGATTGCCGTGCCGCCGGATGCGCGCAACGCGGCCATCCTGCGTGGACGCTATCTGGCCGCTGACGAACAGGCGCAGATCGTCGTGCCTGAAACCGTGGTAGAGGGGCTTCTGGCCACGGTCTTCCGCATTGGCGCGATCCTCGACGGGGTCTATCTGATCGTGGGCCTTGCGACGTTGCTCGCGATTGCACTGGCGTTCTTTCTGTCGCTTCGGCTGCGCGATGCGGAAATGCGCACGGCGTTCCATCTCGGCTGCCACCGGTTCACGGTCATGCGGCTTCTGGCAGCAGAGATCGGGATCATCGTGATTGCGGCGGGCCTTCTTGCGCTCACCTTTCTGAGCGCTATGTCTGTGGTGACGAATGATCTGGCGATCTGGATTCTGACCAGCGCCGACTGAGAAACAGGAGGGAACGGGTGAAAACACTTCTTACGACCGCCGCGATGGTTCTGGCGGCAGGCATGAGCATGGCCGAACCGGTCAAGGTGGCGGTGGTCAACGGCCCGCTTGCCTCCTTCGTGGAAACGCTTGGCGGAGACGGGGTCGAGGTGATCTTCCCGGCCCCGACCGATGGCGATCCGGCCTTCTGGTCGCCGACCGCAGATGACATCGCGCAATATCAATCGGCGGATGTGATCCTGCTCAATGGCGCGGGATATGCCGGGTGGGTCAAAAATGCGTCCCTGCCGCGCGCCAAGCTTACCGACACGTCCAAGGCCTTCAAGGGGCAGTTGATCGAGATCGAAGGCGATCTGACCCACAGCCATGGCGGCGAGGGGGAGCATTCGCACACCGGGGTCGCGCGCACCACCTGGCTTGATCTGCAATTCGCGGCAATGCAGGTGGAGGCCACCTCGCTGGCGCTCGAACCCCTGCTGGACCCCGAGGATCTGGCGGCCGCGACCCGGGTGCTGATCCAGGAACTCATTCTGCTCGATACCGATTTCGCGGAACTGGCGGCGAAAATCTCAGGGCCGGTTATCGCGTCCCACCCGCGTTACGAGTATTTTACCCGTGCCTACGGGCTGGACAGCATCGGTCTGCACTGGGAGGCCGATGAAGTGCCGACGCCCGCGCAAGTCGCCGATCTCAAGGCGAGAATCGCGGGAACGAATACCCGGATTTTCCTCTGGGAAGCCGAACCGATCCCGGAAGCTGCCAAGGCCGTTTCTGATCTCGGCCTTGTCGGCGTGATCTTTGATCCCGGCGATCACCTGACCGATGGGCAGAGTTTTCAGGAGCTTATGCGCGAGAACTACAGCAGGCTTGAGGCCGGGATCGCCGCCTCATAACTCGTAGGTCAGCGAGGCCCAGAGGGTCACCCAATGGGCGTTCATCGTTTCCTTCAGGCGTCCCTCCGCCTCCCTGATCTCGACAGCATTCACCATGAACTCGCCACCACCGCGGCGCGGCACCGTGAACTGACCCTTCGCATCGGTCACGAAGTCGAGTTTTTCCACCGAACTGGGCGAGGGTTTGTGAAAGACGAAGGCAGGCGCATTCGGGACCGGTTTGCCGCGTGAGAGGACCTGAAACCGGATATCGCCGGAATGGGTATAGGGGTTGTCGAGCGCAACCAACTCGTAGGGCAGGCCGACCGCGCGGTCCGCACCCTCGCCATTGCCGACCGCAACCAGCGTCTTGGCATAGCGGAAATAGGCCTCACGGATTTTCTCCTCGGGCATGCCCTTTGCGCGGTGCACTTCCAGCGCGGCTTCCAGATGCTTGCCGCGCAGGAACCTCTCGAATTTCTCCATCGTGGCATAGGTCAGCGAGTTCGCCGTCGACTGATGCCAGACGATGTTAAGCCCCGGACCTGTCGGGCGGACCTGAATGGCGGGCCTGTCGCCTGTCTTGCCGGGCAGGCTGGCCTCGCCACTGGCCGAGACCACGCCCGAGCGGGAGTAGCCGCGTTGGGAATAGGACATCTCCGAGCCCTTGAAATTCTCGCCGTTGATCGCAACCGCCACGATCTTCTCGCCTTCGGACAGGCGATACTTGACCGGCTCGAACCAGAATTCATGCGCCTGAGCGGGCAGGGCGATCAGCAGGGCAGCAACAATAAGGGCGCGCAAGGGAACTCTCCGTTTGATGATGTTCAAGAGGTAGCGCGGTCGGTCGTGCCTGACCAGTCTTCAGGCGCGCCTGCGCCGCCTGCGTCCACCCTCGCCGTCACCGCCTGTGTTGAACATCACGTCAGGCAAACCCGCCACGGCGCGCAGCTTGGGGAAGGGGGCCGTGGCATGCGGGATATGGTTCGCGGCGACGAAATGTTCCTGAAAACGCGGCTCCACGGCGGTTTCGACCTTCTCGATCCGTCGCACCACAGTCTCGATCTCGCGCCGCGCGGCAGAGTTCAGGAGTGCAATCCGCGCACCCGTTCCGGCGGCGTTCCCGGCGGATGTCACTTTTTCGATATCGCAATCAGGGATCATGCCCAGAACCATGGCGTGTTTGGGTGAGATATGGGCGCCAAAGGCCCCGGCGAGGACGACGCGGTCAACCTCATCGACTTCCAGTTGGTCCATCAGCAGCCGCGCGCCTGCATAAAGCGCGGATTTGGCCAGTTGAATGGCCCGCACATCGCCTTGCGAGACCAGAATGCGCGCACCGCCCGACAGGTCGCTGTCGCACAGCAGATAGGAATGCGTTCGCCCATCAGCTTCGATCCGGTCCGATCCGGTCTGTGTTGCCGAGCCGATCAGCCCGCCCGCATCCACAAGGCCCGCCATGCGCATCTCGGCAATCGCCTCGATGATGCCGGAGCCGCAGATGCCGGTGATGCCGGTGCTGCGTGTGGCCTCGACAAAGCCCGGCTCGTTGGACCACAGATCGCAGCCGATGACCTTGAAGCGTGGCAGCTTTGAGGTCGGGTCGATCTCGACCCGTTCGATGGCCCCCGGCGCGGCGCGCTGCCCACAGGAGATCTGTGCCCCCTCAAAGGCCGGTCCGGTGGGGGATGAGCAGGCAAGCACACGCTCCTTGTTGCCAAGCAGGATCTCGGCATTGGTTCCGACATCGACGATCAGCACGAGGTCTTCCGACAGGTTCGGTGCCTCGGACAGCGCGACGGCCGCCGCATCCGCACCGACATGGCCTGCGATACAGGGCAAGATGTAGATCCGCGCGTCCGCGTGCAGCCGCATCTCGATCTCATTGGCCCAGAGCGTCATGCTGTCCGATGTCGCCAGCGCGAAGGGTGCCTGACCAAGCTCCACCGGATCAATGCCCAGAAGCAGGTGGTGCATGACCGGGTTGGCCACGATCACCGCCTCCATGATCAGTTCCGGGGCGATCTGCGCCTCGGCCGAGATCTGCTGGGTCAACGCGTTCATCGCGTCGCGCACGGCGCGTGTCATCTCCAGATCGCCGCCGGGGTTCATCATCGAATAGCTGACCCGGCTCATCAGATCCTCGCCAAAGCGGATCTGCGGGTTCATCAGGCCCGATGATGCGACCACATCACCGTTCTGCAAATCGCAGAGATGTGCCGCAATCGTGGTTGAGCCGAGATCAATCGCCAGCCCGTAGATCGAGCCGTCATGATAGCCCGGCCAGACGTGGGTGATACGCGCAGGCCCCAGCCCGTCGCCATGATAGACCGCACAAGTCACCTTCCACTCGCCCTTGCGCAGCGCCTGTTGCAGAACCTGCAAGGTGCGCAGGTCGCCCTGCACATGGGCCAGGTCCCATTGTGCGGTCAGTGCATCGATCAGCCGTTCCAGATCACCCGAGGGCTCATGCATGTCGGGCTCTGCCACCTCGACATAATAGAGCCGCGTGCAGGGATCCATGATGATCTCCCGCGCCTCGGCGCGTTTGCGCACGACCTGCTTGTGAACCTGGCTTTCGGGCGGCACATCGATGACCACATCGCGTTGCACGGTCGCCTGGCAGCCCAGCCTGCGCCCCTCGGTCAGGCCGCGCTTGGACTTGTAACGCTCCTCGACCGCGTTCCAGTCCGACAGAGCGTCATCGTGCACGGTCAATCCGTGTTTGGAAAACTCGCCATAGGACGGCGTGATCTGGCACTTTGAGCAGATGCCCCGCCCGCCACAGACCGAATCGAGATCGACACCCAGCTGACGGGCAGCCGTCAGCACCGGCGTGCCGACCGGGAAATGGCCGCGCTTGCCGGAAGGTGTGAAAATCACAAGGGGATCGGAACTGCTCATGTGCCACTCATCTTGTCGTTGTTGATCTATCTCTGGCAGGCTTTGGGGGCAGTTTCCAGCCTCTCTGCGGCCAAAACGGACCCGCCCGCGGCACGGATCACACGATTGGGTGAATTGCCGCAGGCCAAACAAGCCAATAGATTGACCGGGAAACAAAATGGGGAGCTATCCGATGTCCATCAAAAGCTGGATCAGAACCGCCGCCTTTGCGGCAGCCTGTGTCTTTGCGCAGACCGCTTTCGCCTCCGGTTGGGGCGCATTGAGCGATCCCGGCGATGTCCGGAGCATGGGTGACACGCCCAAAATCGACATCCGCAGTGCCGAGGCCTTTGCCGAAGGTCACATCCCCGGTGCCATCAACGCACCTTACGGGCTGTGGCGCGGGCCGAAAGAAAATCCCGGCCGGGTGCCGGACGAGGCCACCCTGCAAACCCTTCTGCAGTCGCTTGGGCTTGAGCATGGCGGAGATGTTCTGATCATCCATGAGGGCAAGAACGCCACCGATTTCGGAGCCGCCGCAAGGGTCTACTGGACGCTGAAATCTGCCGGATTTGAAAGCCTTTCGATCCTCAACGGTGGACATAACGCATGGGTCGCGGATGGTGGCAAGCTGGAGACCGGTGCCGTGACACCTGCCTCGTCAGATATCGAGATCAGATTTTCCGATACCTGGATGATTGATCGCGAGGGGGTCGGCGACGTGGTCGCAGGCAATTCGGAGGCGGTTCTGATCGACGCCCGCCCACTCGATTTCTTCACTGGCGACAAGAAACATGGTGCGGCCACGGAGGCCGGAACGCTGGAGACCGCGCTCAACATCGTGCATTCGACCTGGTTTGGCGCGGGCAGTCCGGTGCTGGACGCCCAAAGCACCGATATCGAGATGATCCGCAAGGTGGCCGCCGAGAATGCAGGCGCGCCGCTTGTCAGCTTCTGCAACACCGGCCATTGGGCCGCGACGAACTGGTTTGCGGCCTCCGAGCTTGCCGGGATCGAGGGCGTGAAGCTCTACCCTGAAAGCATGGTCGGCTGGACCCTTCTGGGCGGTGCTGTGGTCAACGGCGAGGGCTGACACTCAAAAGGCGGGTTGAGTTCCGGCGGTCGGCGCGCCATCTAAGCGCAAACACTGATCGCCGGAGATTACTATGTCCTATCGCGCCCGTCTTGATGCCTGGCTCTCCAGTCCGACCGTGCGTTACAGCATCCTTGGTGTGATCGCCTTCAACGCGGTGATACTCGGGATGGAGACCTCTCAGACGCTGATGGATCGCATAGGTCCGGCTCTGGTCAACCTCGATCGCATCTGCCTTGGCATCTTCGTGATTGAACTGGTGCTCAAGCTGATTGCGCAGGGTGGACGGTTCTTCCGCAGCGGCTGGAACATCTTCGACTTCGTGATTGTCGGCATCTCGCTTGCACCGGCGAGCGACGGGCTGAGTGTGCTGCGTGCGATGCGGATCCTGCGGGTCCTGCGCGTGGTTTCCGTCATGCCATCGCTGAGGCGTGTGGTCGAGGGGTTGGTGAACGCGCTGCCGGGGATGGCCTCGGTTTTCGGGCTGATGTCGCTGATCTTCTACATCGCGGCCGTGATGGCGACGAAGATGTTCGGACCGAGTTTCCCGGACTGGTTCGGCTCCATCGGACGATCCGCCTACTCGCTCTTCCAGATCATGACGCTGGAGAGCTGGTCCATGGGCATCGTTCGTCCAGTGATGGAGATCTACCCCTGGGCCTGGGCGTTCTTCGTTCCGTTCATTCTGGTCACCACCTTTGCGGTGGTGAACCTTGTTGTCGGTCTCATCGTGAACTCCATGCAGGAGGCGCACGGCGTTGAGGAAAGCGAGAAGACCGACGCCTATCGGGACGATGTGCTGGAGACGCTTCGCGAAATCAACGGGCGGCTTGAGCGGCTGGAAAAGGGCCGCTGACGCAGGGCCGCAAGCGCAATATCAGGCGGAGCGATGCAGGCTCAGCGGCTCGCTGATCTGCGATCCCTGCGGCTGGACATCGGCTGGAAGGCCACGCCAACATGGGTTTCGCAATAGGGCTTGCCCGGCTCGACCGGATGGCCGCAGAACCAGAAATCCTCGGTCGCGGGGTCGCCGATGGGCCATTTGCAGGTGCGCTCGGTCAGTTGCATGAGTGTCAGCTTCTTGGCTTTCTTCTCAAGCGCGCGCAGGTTTGCACGCTGCTCCTCGGTGATTTCCGACTGGCTAGGCTGCGGCGGCAGCGGTTGACCGGCGGTGATGATCGGTTTGACGCGGGCGACTTCCTTCACGGCAACCGGTTTCGCGGGTTCCGCCGCCGGTTTCGGGTCTGCTGCCGGTTTCGCGGGCTTGGCCTTCGCCTCAGCCGGTTGGGGCTTCGCGGTTTTCTCTTCCGCGGGCTTGGCGGCCTTTGCAGGCGTTGCCCGGTTCGACAGACCCAGACGATGTACCTTGCCGATAACCGCGTTGCGGGTCACGCCGCCCAGTTCCTTGGCGATCTGCGAGGCCGACTGACCCTCGCCCCACATCTTGGTCAGGATTTCAACACGCTCATCGGTCCAGGACATCTCGGCTCTCCATATCTGGCGCAGGCCCCTGTCCGGCGTTCCAGAACGATCATGCTGGCGGGAGGTGGTACTGCAGTTGGCCCTATTGTAACCTCTCGTGCTTGCGATACAAGAGCCGCAGGCGATTTCCCCAACGGAGTACGCGCATGTCCGCACCCGACCTGACCTTCCGTCCCATGGGCGAACGCCGCTTTGGCCGTTGGAACTGGCTCGGCCTGCGCACATTGATCGAGCGTGAGGTCCGCCGCTTCACAAATGTCTGGACCCAGACCCTGCTGGCGCCTGTCGCTACGGGACTTTTGTTCATGCTGGTTTTCACGCTGGCCATCGGAACACGGCGCGGCGATATCGGCGGCATTCCGTTCGCGCAGTTCCTTGCCCCCGGCATTCTGATGATGACGGTGATCCAGAACGCTTTCGCCAATACCTCAAGCTCTCTGCTGATCTCGAAAGTTCAGGGAAATATCGTCGATACGCTGATGCCACCGCTCAGCGCGTCCGAACTGGTCATAGGCTTTGCCGCCGGTGGTGTGATCCGCGGGCTTTTTGTCGCCCTGGCCGTCGGCCTCGTGGTCTTTCCCATGGTCGGGCTTGGATTGCCGAATGTTCTGTGGGCGCTTGCCTTCATCCTGCTCGGCAGTTCGATCATGTCGGTTCTGGGGCTTCTGGCGGCAATCTACGCGCAGAAATTCGATCAGATGGCGGCGGTGACGAATTTTGTCATCACGCCACTCAGTTTCCTGTCGGGTACGTTCTATTCGATCACGATCCTGCCCGAGCCGATGCAGATCGCGAGCCGCGGCAACCCGTTTTTCTACATGATCGACGGGATGCGCTATGCGGTGCTGGGGCAGTCTGATGCCTCGCCCTGGATCGGGCTGGCGGTCCTGTTTGTCACGACCGCGTTGCTTTATGCCCTTGCATGGCGATGGTTCGCGACGGGGTATCGTCTCAAAAGTTGACTTGGAAAGTCATTTCCGGCACATGAGAATTTGACCCCACCGCAGGCCGCCGGTGGGGTTTTCGTTTGTAAACCGCGGCCATGAGGAGAAGATGACGTGATTTCGCCCGTCCTGCCGTCATACGCACGGGCACCGCTTTCCTTTACGGAAGGTGAGGGCCCCTGGCTGATATCCGAGAGTGGTGATCGCTACCTCGACCTTGGCGCCGGCATTGCCGTGAACGCCCTTGGTCATGCGAACCCGCGCCTCGTAGCCGCGTTGGAAGGGCAGGCCCGACGACTGTGGCACACGTCAAACCTCTACGAGATCCCCAACCAGAAGGCTCTGGCCGAGCGTCTGGTCGAGCATACCTTCGGCGACACGGTGTTTTTCACGAACTCCGGCACTGAAGCCATGGAATGCTGCGTGAAGATGGCGCGGAAGTACTTTCACGCCACAGGCAGGCCCGAGCGGTACCGGATGATCACCTTCTCGGGCTCCTTCCATGGACGCACGCTGGGGATGATCGCCGCCGCTGGTTCCGAGAAGCTGACGGACGGTTTCGGCCCGATGCTCGACGGCTTCGATCACGTCGCGTTTGGTGATCACGATGGACTCAAGGCTGCCATCACCGACGAGACGGCTGCGATCATCATCGAACCCGTTCTGGGTGAGGGCGGCATCAAGCCGGTTCCGGCACAATGCATGCGAGGCATCCGTGACCTGTGCGATGAGCATGGTCTGCTGATGATCTGTGACGAGATCCAGTGCGGCGTCGGGCGAACCGGCAAGCTTTTTGCGCATGAATGGGCCGGGGTGACGCCCGATATCATGGCGGTCGCCAAGGGCATCGGCGGAGGTTTTCCGCTGGGGGCTTGCGTTGCGAGCGAGAATGCCGCGCAAGGCATGACCGCTGGCAGCCATGGCTCCACCTATGGCGGCAACCCGTTGGCCTGTGCCGTTGGGTGCGAGGTGCTCGATGTGGTGCTGGAGGAAGGTTTCCTCGACCGTGTCTCGCGTATCTCGGGGCGATTGCGTCAGGGTCTGGAGGGGCTGATTGCCTCCCACCCGGACGTGTTCGAGAGCGTGCGGGGCGAGGGCCTGATGCTGGGTCTGGTCTGCAAGGCACCCAATATGGACGTCATCCAGGCAGGCTATGACAATCACCTTCTCAGTGTTCCCGCTGCCGAGAACGTGGTGCGCATCCTGCCGCCGCTCAATCTGACAGATGCGGAGGTGGACGAAGCGCTGCGCAGGCTTGATGCGGCTGCCTGCCAGGTGGAGGGGGCCTCATGAACCACTTTCTCGATATCCACAAAACCGATCCTGCCGACCTGCGCGGCATGATCGATCACGCGCGCGCCATGAAGGAGGCCCGCAAGGGCCAGCCCAAGGGCGTGCCGGATGCGGATCAGCCCTTGGCCAATCACATGGTTGCCCTGATCTTCGAGAAGCCCTCGACCCGGACCCGCGTTTCCTTTGACGTCGGCGTTCGGCAACTGGGTGGGCAGACCATGGTGCTGTCAGGCTCGGAGATGCAGTTGGGCCATGGCGAGACGATTGCCGACACGGCGCGCGTCCTGTCCCGCTATGTCGATCTGATAATGATCCGAACATTCGAGGAGAACACACTCCTTGAACTGGCCGAATATGCCAGCGTTCCGGTGATCAACGGACTGACCAACCGCAGCCATCCCTGCCAGATCATGGCCGATGTCATGACCTTCGAGGAACATCGCGGGCCGATCGCAGGCAAGAAAGTCGTCTGGACAGGCGACGGCAACAATGTCTGCACATCGTTTCTGCATGCGGCCGGTCAGTTCGGTTTCGACATGACGTTTGCAGGCCCCGAGACACTGGAGCCCGAGGACGACGCCATCGGTTTTGCGCGTCAGAAGGGGTCCAAGATCAGTCTGGAACGTGATGCCGGTCTTGCCGCGGAAGGGGCAGACCTGATCGTGACCGATACCTGGCTCTCGATGCATGATCCGCAAAGCGCGCGCGAGCGACGTCACAACCAGTTGCGGCCCTATCAGGTCAATGCGGACCTGATGGACAAGGCCAATGATGATGCGGTGTTCATGCATTGCCTGCCCGCGCACCGCAACGAGGAGGCAACGTCCGAAATCATGGACGGTCCGCAATCGGTGATTTTCGACGAAGCAGAGAACCGGCTGCATGCGCAAAAGGCGATCATGAGATGGTGTCTGGAACGTTAATGTCTCATTAGGTGCTTTAACACTTTTGGGCGGAGGCTTTACGACATGGTAAGGCCTCCCTCCCTATGTTGCCGCAGGGCACGTAGGAACCAGAGGGAAAGCCATGGGACAAGCACTGATGAGCGGTAGGGCATCGCCGGTTGACGCTGCTGAAGTCGGCGAACAGCGGGATCGCATCCTGACATTTTCCGATAGGTACCAGACCCCCCTGACGCCCGAGGTTTACGCCGTCTGGTTCGCCTATTGTCAGCGCAAGACCCGCGGGATCAATGACAAGCTTGATCGTGCCATGAACATGAACGAGGACATCTCCAAGGGGTTTCTCGAAGAACTCTATCATCTCTACCTGTCGCCAAGGTCGCTCTCGGACGAGTTGGTGACCATCGGCCAGACGCTCAGCACCGCGGTCTCCGAGGTGTCCGACGTGATGGATGACAACATGAAGGACCACAGTTCATTCTCGTCCTCGCTTCGTGCGGCGCGGCAATCGCTCGTCCAGGGGTCGTCCAAGCGCGAGGTTGCCTCGATCATCACCCAGCTTCACAAGATCAATCAGACCCATATCGCGTCGGCCCAGCGAATGAGCCTGCAGCTGGAGAAAAACCGCAACCAGATCGCCAAGCTTGAGAAGGAACTGGCGGAGATCAAGCGGACAACCAATATCGATGAATTGACCGGGCTTGCGAACCGCAGACGTCTGGACGAATTGATGGACGAAGCATTGCTGGCCTGTCAGCAAAGACGTCAGACGATGGCGCTGACGATCCTGGAGATCGACAATCTCGACCGGATCAATGCCGATTTCGGACGGGAGGCGGGTGACCGTATCATTCGACGTCTCGCAACCGAGATCCGCAAGGTAACCACCGGTCGGGACTTTTCGGCCCGGCTGAGTGGTTCCAGATTTGGTCTGGCGCTGCCTGATTCCGACAAATCCCGAGGCATCGCGGTCGCCGATACCCTGCGCGAAGTCTTCAGCAAGATCGACTGGGTCAGCAAGGAAAGCGGCAATGAGATCGGCAGTCTGTCCCTGTCGGTCGGCATAGTCGAACTGGTTTCGGGAGAGCAGCGCACAAGCTTCATCTCGCGGGCGGACGGTGCCCTGCGCCAGGCGCTTGAATCAGGTGGCGACCAGATACGTACCGACTGACCGGGACCGAGGGCTTGCCCGGGTCGGAGGGGATGCTAGATCATCTCCCTAGACATCCCCGGGAGGCTCCTCGTGCAACTGGCCGCAATCTACGCAACAACCCTTGCCACGTTTCTGATCATCGACGCGATCTGGCTGACGAATGTCATACGCCCGCTCTTCGAACGTCACGTCGGAGATCTTCTGCGTGACACAATGCAATTCAGCGCGGCGGTCGGTTTCTACGCGCTCTACATTGCGGGCATTCTCTATTTCGCAACGCTGCCTGCGCTGAAATCCGGCTCCGGTCTAGGTGTGGTGATACTGAACGCAGGCATTCTGGGATTTCTCTGTTACGGCACCTACGAAGCAACCAACATGACAACCTTGCGTGGCTGGACATGGTCGATGGTCATCTTCGATACGGGCTGGGGTGTCTTTCTGACTGTTCTGGCCGCGATCGCAGGATTTCTGGTCGGCAAGGCGATGGCCTAGGCTGCGGTCAGCTTGGACGCGATGTCCCGGCTCAACAAACGGTTGAGCTCCTGATCAAGTGTCATGTCCCGGGCGGTGAGACGGGCCAGATCCGGTCGTGAAATCTCCAGCCATTCGGCCCCTTCCAGCGCTGTGACTGATGCGATTGCGGGCTGGTTCAGCAGGATCGAAACCTCTCCCAGAAAGCAGGGACCGCTGCGCTGTCTTCTCTGATCTCCCCACGTGATCTCCACATCGCCCAGCAACAGAAAGTAGAGCTTGTCAGGGATCTGCCCGGCGGCGATCAGTGGCGTCGGCCCGTCGGCGTGCATGGTCGCACTTTGTTTGTGAAGCTTGCGAAAACTCCGCTCGGACAACCCGCCCAGCTTGCCGAAGATTGCAGCCTCTTCCAGGCTCAGCCCCGGTCCCCGGCGATCCCTGATCATCATGGCAATGACGCCTGTGTTGGAGACGATCATCACCATGCTCCAGAACATCGCGTCCCAGAGCGGCGTGTCGGGATGCCGCCAGTAATAGAGAAAATAGAGGGCGTTGCCCAAAAGCAGAAGCAGCCGCAACCGCAGCTGATCGCGAGCAACATAGCCAACCACATGAGAAAGGGCGGCTGCATGCACCAAGAACCCAGTGGGTGAAAAATACTCAAACACAGCCAACCTTTCCCATGGTGGGGGGACGCTAGATCGGGATCACAAAACCGGCTGTGAGGAATGCCACAGGCGAGGCGGCATCAAGGCTGTTGCGGCACGATCTCGGTGACCATGCTGCGTTCGCTCAGCCACGGATGTACCGCAACCGCGCGGCGCAGTGTCTTTTGCCCCAGCAAGGCGCGCCCCTGACTGAAAAGGATCATCGCCTTTCCCGAAAGTGCCCCGAAATGGTCGGGCTGGGTTCTCAGCACAACGTCGATATCTTCCAGTGAGCCATCGAGATCATTGCGCAGGAACCGGGTGAAGGCGCGTTGGTTGAGGCCTTCGGCATAGTTCGGGCAGTAGGTTACAAGCTCGTCAAGCAGTGTCTCCGAGGCTTCGAAATCATAGGCCTCGCGCCGCTCCATCCCGCGGTCGAGCAGGTCCTGTGCAATCTCATCGGGTGCTGTCAGCCAGATTTCCCACAAGGCTTTTGAGGCCAGATCTGCCGTTACTTCATCTGGTGCAGCCGCAAGGGTTTCCAGTAAAAGGGCCTGATCATCACTTCGGTCAATGCCTGCCGGGCAGGCGCCGAAGGCAAGGCCGGGCAGCATCAGAAGGGCCATGACAAATTTCATGGACTTGATGGTGAGGGCGCTGAGATCAAAGTCAAGCCCTAGCGGCGGCGTCAGCTTCCTGCGAAACGGGCCTCAAGCTCGTCCCGGCGTTCATCGGTGATTTTCGCAAAGAGCACCTCGGGAACGCTGAAGGTATGACCTGCTGGCAGAGCTGCAAGCGCGGTTTTGACGTCTTCGGGCCACTCGGCGTCCTCGACATGCATGGCCGCAAGGATATCGCGCGATGCCACCGGAATGAAAGGAGCGCTCAGAACCCCGTAGAGACGGATCAGATTGAGCGCAAACCGGATGATCGCAGCCGCCCGCCCGGGGTCGGTCTTGAATACGGACCACGGCTCGGCCGCCTGCAGATACTCATTGCCCGCCACCCAGATCGCGCGCAACTCGGCTGTCGCCTTGCGCAGCTCGATGGCCTCCATACGCGCCTCATAGGCTTCGAGGCGTCTGGCGATCTCGGCAATGACGGCGGCCTCCATTTCGCCATACGTGCCGCCCTCCGGTACGACCTCACCGAATTTGGAACGGCAGAACTTGGTTACCCGGCTGACGAAATTGCCCAGCACATCGGCCAGATCCTTGTTCACGCCTGACTGGAAGCTTTCCCAGGTGAAGTTCGCGTCGTCACTTTCGGGCGCATTGGACAGAAGCCACCAGCGCCAATAGTCGGACGGCAGGATCTCGAGTGCCTGATCCATGAAGATCCCGCGCCCCTGACTGGTGGAGAATTTGCCGCCCTCATAGTTTAGCCAGTTGAACCCCTTGATGTAGTCCACCAGTTTCCACGGCTCCGCTGATCCCATCAGCGTGACGGGGAAACTGAGCGTGTGGAAGGGGATGTTGTCCTTGGCCATGAACTGCACATAGTGCACGTCGCCTGCGCCCTTGTCGGTTCGCCACCAGCGCTCCCAAGCGGCATCGTCCTGACCGGATGCATCGGCCCATTCGGCTGTGGCCGCGATATATTCAATGGGGGCGTCAAACCAGACATAGAACACCTTGCCGTCCATACCGGGCCAGGCCCGATCGCCCCGTTTGACCGGGATCCCCCAGTCCAGATCACGGGTGATCCCGCGATCCTGCAGGCCATCGCCCTCGTTGAGCCATTTCTTCGCGATGGAGGTGGTCAGGATCGGCCAGTCCTTCTGGCCGTCGATCCAGGTTTCCAGCTTTTCGCGCATTGTCGACTGGCGCAGATAGAGATGCTTGGTTTCGCGCAATTCCAGATCGGTGGAGCCGGAAATCGCCGAACGGGGTTCGATCAGATCCACCGGGTCAAGCTGTTTGGTACAGTTCTCGCACTGATCGCCGCGCGCCTTGTCATATCCGCAATTGGGGCAGGTGCCCTCGATGTAACGGTCCGGCAGATAGCGGCCATCGGCATTGGAATAGACCTGTTTCTCCATCACCTCCTCGATCAGGCCAGCCTCAGCCAGCCGTCCGGCGAAATGCTGGGTCAGCTTGTGGTTCCGGTCCGAGGAAGAGCGTCCGAAATGGTCAAAGGACATTGCGAACCCGTCCGCGATATCCTTTTGCACGGCCCACATCTCGGCGCAAAACTCCGCGACCGGCTTGCCTGCCTTGGCAGCGGCAAGCTCGGCAGGCGTGCCATGCTCGTCGGTCGCACAGATCAGAAGCACTTCATGCCCCTTGGCACGCAGATACCGCGCATAGGCGTCCGAGGGCAGTTGCGAGCCGATCAGGTTGCCGAGATGCTTGATCCCGTTGATGTAGGGCAGGGCAGAGGTGATCAGGTAACGGGCCATGGGCGACTCTTTCAAGCTGGAGTGAGCGGGGTTTAGCCCATTCCAATGGCGGTTGCCACTGCCCCTTTCGCTCTGCCTTTATCCCTTGCGTCGCAGCAACCGTCCCAGAATGAAGGATGTACGCGGCAGATAGGTGTAGGGGGTGCGGACCTTTCGTGTCGGACGTACCGCCATGCGGTAGAGACCAAAGGCCACCAGCAGCACATGTGCGGTCGAGATCATCGCAAACAGCGCCTTGGGTCCATATGCCTCGATCAGGCCGGAGGCCAGAAGCGGCGAGGCGATGGCCCCAAGCCCGTAGTAGAACATCAGCGAGGCGGAGAGTTCGACGGCAAAAGAGGGTTCGGCGAAGTCATTGGCATGTGCGGCCGAGATCGAGAACACCGGAAAGGTGGTCAGGCCGAACAGGAATGAAAGGCTGAAGATCATCGACTGGTTTTCCATCTGAACGGCGGCTGTCGTCATGCAGACCAGAATGGCCGCAAGCGAGACCCAGATCAGGATCCAGCGCCGGTCGAACTTGTCCGCAAGCCAGCCTGCAGGGTATTGCGCCAGCGCGCCGCCCAGAACTGCCGCTGCCAGAAAGAGCCCGATCTGGTCGGGCCGCAATCCGACCTCCTGCCCGTAGATCGGCCCGACCATGCGGAAGGCTGGTGTCGTGACACCTGCCACGATCACGCCCAGACAGCCCAGGGGAGACATCGAGATCACCTTCAGCGGCCTGAGGCGGGGGGCTTCGCTAGACTGCGGCGGCTGCACCTTGGTCAGCATCAGTGGCAGGAGGCTCGCGCAGCAGAAAATCGCCAGAATGTTGTAGGAGACATATGAAGCAGGTGTCAGAAAGCCGATCATCAGTTGGGCGGCAAGTGATGCGCCAAGATCGACGATCCTGTAGGTGCCGAGCGCCCGTCCGCGTGTCTCGTTGGTTACCTTGGCCTGCAACCACGCCTCAACAACCGTGTAGCAGCCTGCCACTGACAGCCCTGTCATGATCCGCATCACGGCCCATGCATTTGGTTCGATGTAGAGCGGGTGCGCCAGCGCGCCGATTGTGCCGCAGGCCGCAAATGCCGCGAAGGCGCGGACATGCCCGACAGTTCCGATCAATCTGGGTGCGACCCAGCACCCGATAAAGAACCCCACGAAATGGGCCGAGCCGAGCAGTCCCACCTGGGTTCGACTGAAACCTTCCGCCAGCCCTGAAAGCGCATCAAGCGGTGCAATTGCCCCCGATGAGAGCTGCATGAAGATGACGGACAGGAAAAGTGCTGCAAAGGAGATCAGAAGTCGCATGAAGGGCACACTCCCGGCCCCGATCACGAATGTCTTACCGGAATTCGACAGCATATGACGTTTTCGGCTGGCTAAACCCTATACTTGACATCAAGACTGGTGAGGATAGGTGCAAGTTCAGGCCGGGAGGTTCGAAGAAACCCATTCCGGCGCGTGTTGAGTGGAGTGGTGGGCAAATGCAATTCTGGAAAGCAACCTTGGGTTCAGCCCTGTTCGTGCTGGTGGCCGGATCGGCCGTGGCGCAGCAATGTGGCGAGACCTATGCGATACAGCCGGGCGAGACTCTCAGCGAGATTGCGGATCGCGTCTACGGCAGCGTCTTGCGGTTCGACCTCATCCATGAAGCCAATATCGACGTGATCGGACCGGACCCGGCCCGCGTCGAACAGGGCACACCACTGTTTCTGCCCTGTGCCAGGGGCGAGCGCCCGCCGGAACCGGCCAGCAGTCGCATTGGCATCGAGGAGATGGCGGAGCTGTTTCTCGACCCTCAGGTCCAGATTATCGACCTGAGAGAGAATATCGGGTTCGGGGATCAGGTTGTCCCCGGAACGCTCAGCGCGCCCTTCGGCGATCTCGTCCGGGCGGTAAATCCGACCGATGGCACGCCCGTGGAAGACGCCGTCCGCACCAAACTCGGGGAGCTTGGGCTCTTCATGGATCGGCCGATCGTGCTTGTAGCCTCCGATGGTGCCGGTCGGTCAAGCGCCCGTCTGGAATGGGCCGAAGCGCTTTTGAGTGCCGCTGGCGCTGATACGCTTTATGTCCTTGATGGCGGTTTCTCGGCCTGGAAACAGCAGGACATGCCGCTGGCGGACGGTCCGGTCTCACCGGTTCCGCGCCGCGTCAATGTCGATCTTGCCGCCGATTGGGAGAACCGCTCCGCGCGCCTCCGGGCGCTGGAAGCCGAGGCGCGCTAGATCATCAGTCCTTGATGAACAGATCGTCGAAGATCTCCTTGAGAGGTGCAGGCGCAAGTTCATTGCCGCCATGCAGCCATCCACGTGTGGATTCAGGGTAGAGCTTGACGTTCTCGATGCCGGTAAGTTCCGAGGCATAAAACCAGTTCAGCGCGGCGAGTTCTCCGGTGTCGCAAAAGCTGATCACCCTGTCGGCCTGCCAGTCCACTTCCTGTCCCTTCAGGCTGGAAAGCAGTGCCATCTCGTCGTTTCCGGCCGAGCTCAGCGTCCGGAAGGCCTGTGTCGCTGGCGCGTTCTGGGCGTTGGGCAGCGTCGTGGCGAGCGGCGATCCCGAGCCGTTGCGCTTGAGAAAGATGCTGGATGGTCGGGCATCGAGCAATGTGCCGCTCATCTTGCCGGATACAACCCCTTCGATTTCCCGCCGGTCCGACCACCATGTCGATGCCAGTGTCAGATCCGCCCGGTATGCGGGCAGGCTGCGCGCCTCTTCCGCGACCGGATATCCCTCCAACTCCCAGGCCTTGAAACCGCCGCTCATGAGTGCGACCTGCCGCGCGCCCAGGGATTTGAGGACCCAGTAGACATAGGCCCCGCGACCGGAGTCGAACGGGCCGCCCTTGCTATGAATGATGACAATCGGCTGATCCAGCCGCAGACCTGCCTCGCCAATGACCGTGCTCAGCGCCTCGTTGGAAGCGGGTCTGCCGGGGTTTTCCTCGCTGCCGCGAAAGTCGGTATAGGGGATCAGCGAAGCTTCTGGGATGAAGCCGGCAGTGTATTGCCGCGGGTCACGGATATCGAGGATCTGCGGATCAGCAACCTGTTTCAGGGCGAAGAGTTGCTTGGGATAGATCAGAACCGAGAAGTTCAACGGCGCCTCGGCCGACCCTCCGCAGGGCAGCGTCAGAACCTGGTTGGGTGACAGGTTTGTCGGGTCTTCCCCGATGAGATCCAGATTGGCCTTGCGGATCAGATCGTGGTGAAAGATCGAGCCATAGTACCTCTCGGCAATGCCCCCGAGCGTATCGCCCTTCCGGGTGACATAGGGGGTTTCACATGCGATTGCCTGGACACCGGAATTCAACAGCAGCAAGACGGCTGCAAACAAATACTTACGCACTGGTTCGTTCCTACTCAACAAATTCGGGCGATTTCTCAACCGCGTCTACTACTTGCTGAAACTTGAACCCAAACGCATTTGCAGCATCGTCTGCCTATTCGTTCAATGCGGCGTGAATCAGGCGGATTTGCGGCTTGCAAGTAGGTCATTTTGATCCTAAAACGCGCCGCAAATTTAACCTCTTCAACCCTGCTGACAGGAATGGCGACACCATGGCAAAGGCAAAATTTGAGCGTACGAAGCCGCATGTGAATGTTGGAACGATTGGTCACGTTGATCATGGCAAGACGACGCTGACGGCTGCGATCACGAAGCAGTTTGGCGACTTCAAGGCCTATGACGAGATTGACGGTGCGCCGGAAGAGAAAGCGCGCGGGATCACGATCTCGACGGCGCATGTCGAGTATGAGACCGACGCGCGTCACTACGCCCATGTCGACTGCCCGGGCCACGCGGATTACGTGAAGAACATGATCACCGGTGCGGCGCAGATGGACGGCGCGATCCTGGTGGTGAACGCGGCTGACGGCCCGATGCCCCAGACCCGCGAGCACATCCTGCTCGGCCGTCAGGTCGGCATCCCCTACATGGTGGTCTTCCTCAACAAGGTCGATCAGGTTGATGACGAGGAGCTGCTGGAACTGGTGGAGATGGAAGTGCGTGAGCTTCTGTCCTCCTACGAGTATCCGGGCGACGATATCCCGATCATCGCAGGCTCGGCCCTGGCGGCGCTTGAGGATCGCGACGCGAATATCGGCAGCGAGAAGATTGCCGAGCTGATGAAGGCTGTGGATGAGTATATTCCGACACCTGCACGGCCCGTTGACCAGCCGTTCCTGATGCCGATCGAGGATGTGTTCTCGATCTCGGGTCGCGGCACGGTTGTGACCGGCCGTATCGAGCGCGGTGTGCTGAATGTCGGCGAAGAGATTGAAATCGTTGGTATTCGTGACACGCAGAAGACGACCTGCACGGGGGTCGAGATGTTCCGCAAGCTCCTCGATCGGGGTGAGGCGGGTGACAATGTCGGCGCACTTCTGCGCGGGATCGACCGGGAAGGCGTCGAGCGCGGCCAGGTTCTCTGCAAGCCCGGTTCCGTGAAGCCGCACACCAAGTTCGAGGCCGAGGCCTACATCCTGACCAAGGACGAGGGTGGCCGCCACACGCCGTTCTTCGCGAACTACCGCCCGCAGTTCTACTTCCGCACGACGGACGTGACCGGCACGGTCGAGCTGCCCTCGGGCACCGAGATGGTGATGCCCGGAGACAACCTGAAGTTCAACGTCGAGCTGATCGCGCCGATCGCGATGGAGGAAAAACTCCGCTTCGCCATCCGCGAAGGCGGCCGCACCGTCGGCGCCGGCGTCGTCTCCAAAATCATCGAATGATGATCTCAAATCCCTGAACCGGCTCACCGGAGCCGGTTCGACGCCCGACAAAGCCAAGGCTGCCCTCTGAAAAGCAGGGCAGCTTTCCTGTTTTCAACCGGTTGTTTTCCTGCCAGATTGCTCGGGTTGTTTTTTGGGAAGACGAAACGTGCCCAGGTTTGCTGCCAATCTGATCCTTCTCCTTTTGGGCCTGTCGACAGCGGCGATGGCCCGTCCGTTGTTGCCAAGCAGCGAGACCAGTGCCGCCCGGCTCTGTATTGAAGCCCGTCTTCCAGACACCGATATCCGGGACTATTGTCGCATCGCGCTCGGCGATGGAGGGATGACCCCGAAAACCGTCAGTGAGGTCCATGTTCATCTGGGCTATGCCCTCGAAAATCTTGGTGAACTGGATGAAGCGCAAGCGGCTTATACGCAGGCGGTTGAACTTGATCCCACCAGCACCGAGGCGCTCAATTCCCTGGCATGGTTCCATTGGCGCGGGGATAGTTACGCTCAGGCCCGTGACCACTTTCAACGGAGCATGGATCTCTGGCCGACCGCGTCCAGCCTGGCGGGGATGGCGTCGATTATGGGATATGTCGAGGGTGATTACAGGCGCGCGCTTGAACTTATTGATCTCTCGCTTGCACTGAACGAGGACTATCATTGGGCTATCCGCGAGAAGGGCTGGATACAGCTCAGCCTTGCAGATCATGATGCGGCACTTGCCAGTTTCAATCATGTTCTGAAACGCGAACCGGAGGATGCCAATGCGCATCAGGGCGCGTCACGCGCATTCCGGGAGATGGGCAGATACGACAGGGCGCTTGAGCATGCCAGTCGCGCCATCGAGATATCGCCCGGGGATGTCTACAATCACGTCAACCGTTCATATATCCTGCGCCTGTCGGAAAAATTCGGGCTGTCCATGAAGGACGCGGAAGCGGCGATCCGTATCGATCCGGGATATTCGCGGGGCTATGCGGAACTGGCTTTCGGACAAAGTGCGTTACACCGGACCTCGGACGCCATTGCCACGTTCGAGGCGGGGGTGGAGGCCGGAGCAGGCGACAACTATCTGCACTACTGGTTTGCGGATTTCCTGAGCAAGCAGGGCCTGTTCAGCCGTGCCATGGAACAGATCGATCTTGCCCTTGCTGCCGACGGTGCTGGCGCTGCGGACTATGAAATGAAGGCCTATGTCGCGATTTCGATGGAAGAATACGAACTCGCGCTGAGCGCGGCCAATGCGGCGCTGGAAATAGATGAGAGTTACGCCTTCGCCTGGTATTACCGGGCGCTGGCAGAACTTGGTCTCGGTCAGACCAAGCAGTCGGTTGCAACCCTTGATCGCGCTGTCAGTGAAGGCCTGAAGGACGAGCAGATTGACGGCTTTGTCAGTGATCTCATTCGGGCGGGGGCGCTCCTGACGGCGCTTCAGGTTGCCGCAAAATACAACTGAGGGACCAGGCGCCTTGGTGCCCGGTCCCTCGTCGGTCGTTCTCAGTTATGTCCGCTGGCGATCGTGCTGGCGACGTCGCTGTCATTGACCGGCGCGCCTGATGCCCGCAGCAGGTCGGCCACTTCCCAGTCGCCGCCGTTTTCCGGGCTCGCCGCAGGCAGCAGGGCCATCAGGACCGGCTCGGCAGCAGGCGTCCAGTCCGGTACCATCCGGATATAGGAATGGCTGTCACCATAGAGCAGCCCGGCGAAGACTTCCCCAACAATGGTGCTGCCGACACTGCCCAGCATGCGCCCCTTGTTGTTGGCGGGAAGCAGGCTCGACTCCTTCAGAACATAGTGCCAGAGCATGTCCTCATGCGGATCATCGATGTCGTGCGGCGTGAAGCCCATGGCGGCTGCGACCGCAGTCCCTTTGGGCAGCCCCATGCGCCAGCTGCGCATCAGGTTCAGGAAGGCGAGATGGTTCACGCCACCAGGGCCTTCGGGCACCTTGAAGACGGCACTGGAAAGCTTAGGATCGATCCGGCGCGATGGCTGCGGGAACGGCCCGCTTGAGCTTGCCATCTTGAAGAACCAATCCCACTGGATGGTATGTTTCCCGGGCATCGGCCGGAACCCGTGCAGGTCCTGACCCGCGCCCGATCCGCCGGGGTGAAAGATCGGAAGCTCTACACCGAAACCCAGACCTGCATCGGTGTTGAGATTGACCTGATAGCCTGGCCGCACCAGCGAATGCCCGAAACGGTAGGCGGCAACGGAGAACTCAACCGGCATGAAGGGCTGATACTCCCATTTGAAGAACCGCGCGTTGTTGCAGAAGATGCCGTTCTCCTTCTTCAACACGCTGTTCCATATGTCATCCTTGATCAGTCGTTTGATGAAATCGTTCCAGACGATGTACTGGTAGAACCAGCGCAGGATGCGCCGCGCCTCATCGAATGTCTCGTCATCTCTCGCAAAGCTGTCCGGAGTGATATCGGGATCGCCGAACATCAGTTGCGCATAGATCCGGTTGTGGAGCCGCAGCATGGCCAGCTGAAACTGCGAGACGATCGTGTTTTCGTCATTGCGCATGTCGCCGATCAGCGCGCGTCCCTGAATGTTGCGCGGCAGATCCGGCTCATTGCCCTCACCGGTGGCGCCGATCAGGAACATCCCGCCCTTGTCATTGTCATACATGAAGGGCTCATCCGCAGGTCCTTCGCCGTAGAGGCAATCGAGATCGAGCCGTGGTGTGCGGAAATTGTGCAGCTTGTTGGGATCATTGAGCCGCTGCAGCGAGGAGGTCGGATCGAAGGTGATGTCATGGTCGACGAACTGCCCGAAATACGTGTAGCCCGCCGGCAGATTATGATTGTCTGCCTCCGGCTCGTTCGCCGCCTCGCTCATAGATGTGTTGGCGAAAGCCCTGATTGCATCCGCAATCTGCTCGTCGGTACCGGCAGATGGCGTCCATTGCGGGAGATTGCGAAACAACCGGCCAAATGGACCATGATAGCTGGAGGAATGTGGAACATGCACGTTGTTGAAGATTGATTTGGACGAAATACTCATCTTGAAAACCCCTTATTTAAATGGGTGTGAGTATCGGATCGGGCCCGGACGCGGGTCTGTGAAGATTGTCACCCATCGCAGCCCGGCGGGTTCAAGCCTGTGATTGGAAAGCACATTTTGTTGCCCATTTGGGCTTGGCGCGACGCAGATAGGCTCTAATATCAAATCAACCAAAAAAGAGCGGTCCTTTTTGATATGCTGGCTATCATCTCTCCTGCCAAAAGCCTCGATTTCTCTCCCGTGAACGATGACGTGCCGTTGACGACACCTCAGTTCACGGACGAGGCGATCCGTCTGGCGACCGCCGCCCGGCGGCTGAGCAAGGCAAGGCTCAGAGCGATGATGGACCTCAGCGAGCCGTTGACCGAACTGAACTATCAGCGTTTCAAGGCTTTCAGATCCGATCCGGATATCGATGAGACCCGACCCGCCGCGTTCTGCTTTGCTGGCGACACCTATGCGGGTCTCGACTTCAAGGGGCTGGGCAGATCGGATCAGGCCCATGCGCAGGACCATCTGCGCATCCTCTCGGGTCTTTACGGCGTGCTGCGCCCGCTCGACCGGATCCAACCCTACCGGCTGGAGATGGGACGGCGCCTGAAAACCCGCAGAGGTGAGACGCTTTATGATTTCTGGGGCGACCTTGTCGCTGCCGCGCTCAAGGCCCAGGCCGAACGCATCAACGCGGATCACGTGGTCAACCTTGCCTCGACAGAGTATTTCCGCTCCGTCCGGCTCAAAGCCCTCGACCTGCCGGTGATCACGCCGGTCTTTCTCGATGAAAGCAACGGTCGCGCCAAGGTGATCAGCTTTTTTGCAAAACGGGCCCGTGGGGCCATGGCGCGCTTCATCATCGAACATCGGATCACCGACCCCCGGCATCTGGCCGGGTTCACGTGGGAAGACTACAGCTTCCAGTCCGCGACTTCGTCACAGGACGCGCCGATCTTCCTGCGCAAGGCCGCCGCAGCTGCCTGACCTGCCCTTTTCTTCTTGGTAAAAATATCCCCGCCGGAGGCATCAAATCTCTGTCTCCCGCGCAGGACCCGGATTTTCGGCTCCCGTAGCTCTTGCATCAAGCTGCATTTCGCCGTAACCGGATGGCATACTGGTGGAGGGGTTTAGCTCAGTTGGTAGAGCATCGGTCTCCAAAACCGAGGGTCGTGGGTTCGAGTCCCTCAGCCCCTGCCAGTGTATCTCAAGATCGTACGACCTGCATGACCGGCCGCCTCAGCACGGCGAACGCCGGCAGAAGGCAGAGCAGGGTCGCGACGGAGAGAAAGGCTGCCAGCGCGTGAATTTCTCCCCAGCCCGGCACCGCCGAGACCGCCACATCGGTGCGTGCCGCGACCATTCGAGACAGGATGGCAGCGGCTCCGTAGACAATGCCGCATCCAAGCACCGTGCCAGCGACGACGAGCACAGCAGCAAAGAGCCAGACAACTGCCAGCACGAAGCGGGCCGGTGCGCCCAAGGCGCGCAGCGGTGCGACCTGACGATTGAGAAGATATGACAGGATGAATAGCCCGGCCAGAACGCTTGCAGCGACCAGAACCTGGCTCAAAGCAGCCATCAGGGCCATGGCTTGACGGATGTCGCCCATGATCCGATGCAGATTGGCCAGAACACTGCCGGGCAGAATGGCCATCGTCCCCATGTCGCGCGTGAACTCGGATTGGAGCGCGTAGGTTGCTGCCAGACTGTTGGCGCGCACAACAATTGCCGGGGTGCCGGGAAAATAGTTCGCATCGAACGGAGCGCCTAGTAGACCGGCATCGCCCGGCGCATGACCATCGGCCAGGCCGTGCAGGCTCCAGACCGCCTCAATGGGTATAAGGATGGCGCGGTCCCAGGGGTTCCCGCCTCGGGCAATCTCCCGATGACCGTGATTTCCTCTTCGTGTTCATCTTCCTCAAATCCATGCGCGGGCTTGAAGGTGTCGCCGGTCTCCATCGGGACCCGTGATCCGACAATCGCCTCTTCGAGGCCCTGCCATATGGCTCCCCGATCTGCCCGTCACTGAGATGCGCGACGAATGTGGCCGTGGTGCCGACAATCGGCGCGCTCCGATAGCTGTCCCCGAAGGCAAGAGGAGCGGCGAGGGCGACCCGCTCATGGGTTGCAACCGCGTTGAAAATATCCCCCTCCAGAAGCGGCATGTTGGTGGGTTGCAGAAACACTGTGGCCAGCAGCACCGTCACCTCACTGCTGGCGGCGGCGATGATAAGGTCGAACCTGTCGGTGGCCTCGGCCGTGGCGCGTCTCACGCCGCGTTCCTGCGCCGAGAGCTCGACACCGATGCCGACCGAGATTGCAATCAACAGCACGAACATCGCGTTTGCACAGCGAAATCTCCAGAGCAGGGCGCGTACCAGCGGCCAGGGCATGAAGCCACGCGCAAGGGCTGCCCCGAGGCTGCCCAGTTCTTCGAAGAACAGGAAGTCCTGAAAGACAAACCCGATCTTGGCTGCGCGAAATCCGGCTCGCCCGGCGGGGTTGAGGGACATCAGGTCAGTCCCCTCCCAGTGCACGCGACCGGATGGGGCCTTGGCGAGACCCGCAGTCGCAAAAAGCAGTGTCGATTTCCCAGCACCGGAAGGGCCGCGAATGCCGAGGCGCTGGCCGGCCTCCAGTGAGAAGTCGGGGATGTCGAGAAGGACACGTCCCCGCTCACCACGCACAACGAGATTTTCAACTTCCAGCGACGGGCCCATGGGTCAGGTTTATCAGCTACAGATCGCGTCGCTCAGCCGCACACGACTCAGGAAACCGGTGTCATCATCGCGCTTTGGACCAAGTTCCAGCACACCATTGGTTGTGATGCCGACCGTGAAGGGGACAACCCGAACCCGGCGTTTGGTGTAGACGGCAAGGATATCGTCCGCCCTTCGGCCTCGGTCTCGCAAAACCGGCAGATCGACATCGGCTGCTTGGTCAGCACGAAGAATTTGGCACCCGCCTTGAGTGGCGGGGCCATGAACCCCGCGACCGTAATCCGGGAGCCATCGAGCGATGTGGCAAGATCGGAGAAGCTTCGGTCCTTGGTTTAGCGATCGCGCTGCTTGATGGTTTCCGTCTCGCCCATGCCGGAAGGGCCAGCGGCAAGGCGGCTCCGGTTGCGATCAGGTGGCGTCTGCTCAGCATCGACATGTCTCCACGACTGGAACGAAAGCGGAAGGGAGGGCGCGGCGGACCGCGCCTTCCGGCATCATATTACAATTTGATCTGTCACTCCGCCGTCACTGGGTGATGCATGACGTGGAAGATCACGCTCTGCTCAATCGTGCCGTCAAAGAGATGCGCAAACGGTCCCTTGGCATAGACCGCCACATCCTCGCGCAGGATCGTGCCGGAACCGTTGAGGTAGCCAACGACCGTGCAGGGTTTGCCATCATCGGCGATCTCGGGCGTGCCGTTGTGCCGTTCGCCCGCATTGTCGATGCCGATGCAAAGCCCGGTGATATCCGAGCCGCGCCAGCGATAGCCGCCAAAGGCAATCGCGTGTTCATGATCGGCCGTGACGATGAACAGCGTGTCCGCATCATCGGCTATCTCATCGGCTGCCGCGATGACTTCGGCAAGGGCCACACCATCACGAACCACACCTGCGAGGTTGCCCGCATGGTTGGCGTGATCAACACGGCACGCTTCGATCTGAAGCAGGAAACCGTCCTTGTCGTTGGACAGCGCCTTGATCGCCGCCGTGGTTATCTCGGCCAGAGAAGGTTCGCCCGCGCGGTCTGCCTCATACTGCATAGGGCTGCTTTCGAAGAGACCGAGAAGGGGTGTTCCGTCGAGTGCTGCTGCTGCCAGAGTGGTATCATCATACACATATTGCGCGCCAAGCCCGGTCGCACGTTCGATCAGGTTGACCCCGTCCTTGCGATGGCCGGTCTTGCCTTCCTCATCTGTCACACTTTCGGGAATGAAGTCGCGGCGGCCGCCGCCCAAGGCGACATCGACAAGCCCGGCCTCCATGGCGTCTATCATCTGGGTGACGATATCCTTCTGCTCGGTGCAGCCATCGGGCAGGTTGTCCTCGAAGTTCCGGTCCACCGATTTGGAGTAGACCGCCGACGGCGTCGCGTGTGTGACCCGCGCGGTCGAGACCAGACCCACCGACTGTCGAGCCCCGACATGATCGCGGTCGCGGTTCTGGCAGAATCAGATATCTGGGCATTGGAGTTATAGGTCTTGACCAGCGCCAGATTCGGGAACGCCTCCTGCAGGAGCACGTTTTCGTCCCCGTAATTGCCATTCTGCTGGCCGTGGAAAATCCGCGTTGCATAGTTGGTGCCGATCCCGTTGCCGTCGGCAACAAAGATGATGACATTCTTCGCCCGGTTGGTATTCGGCACCTTGGCAAGTTCGGCCTGTCCGGCGGTGAACTAGTCGCAGTTGTTTTGGATTATGTCCTAAGCACAGACGGATGAGGCGGAAAATACTCACCACAGATGCTGCTAAGGTCCTTTTCATTGGGTAGTCCCCCTGTTGAAATACAGACACGCGACCTAAGGCCGGAACACTACGCAGCTACGACAATCGTATGACGGTTTCGTCTCAGGTCATTGCCTGATGCGCCACCAACCGAACCAACCTGCGGCAGCTTGCCGCATCTGTCGAATGCGCCTTTGGTCGGTCACAGTCCTGCAATATCGGTCCTGGACCCTTGCATCCAAGCCCCGGCGGTCGTATCTGAGCCGGATCAGACAACGGAGACGACGTCCATGGCCCGCACCAATCCCTTTCAGTTTGCCCAGCAGGTTCGCGCTGAGGTGTCCAAGGTGGTCTGGCCCAACCGTCGTGAAACCACACTGACCACGGCCATGGTTTTCGTGATGTCCGCAGTGGCAGCTCTGTTCTTCTTTCTCGTCGATATGCTGATCCGTTTCGGGCTGGAACTGATCCTCAACTCGGCTGGCTGAGCAGACAGGCTTCGGTTTCCGCATCGACGGGGACCATGAACTCGATCTCGAACCCGTCCACCAGCACATCATGAACCGAGGCCAGCTGCCCCAGAACCGAGGTCAGCGTCAGGTTCCGGCCGTTCGGACCTTCCAGTATGAAAGGCACAAAGACCGGGATGTGGTCGTTGGCCGACATCGCGCCCGGAATGTGGTCGAAGAGACCTGCCTCTTTCAGCCGCGTCAGCGTCTCGGCCACTGCAGGGTGGTTGGGGGCATCCTTGTGAAGGCGTGAGTAGAAGGCGAGGCTCGCCTCCTCCCAATTGCGGATGCGGGCGAGGAACGCGTCTGACAGGAACATTTCGAGCATGTTGATCCGCTTATTGTCGAGCGCCACGAACTGGGAGAACATCGCGCGGGCGGGTGTGTTCAGTCTCAGCACGGTCCAGGCCGTGTCGATGACCATCGCGGGGAAGGGCCAGTGGCGAAGGACCCGCGCCTCCAGCATATCCAGCGTCTCGCGGACCTCTGTCGAGGTGAAGTCGCGGCGGCGATAGGGGTTCTGAAACCCCGAGGCCTCAAACAGCACTGCCCGCAGGCCGGGGTTGAGGTTTAACTCGGCGCAGAGCCGCCCGATCATCTCACGGGTCGGTTGCGAGCGTCCGGTTTCCAGAAACGAGATATGCCGCTGGGTCGAGCCGATGGCAATCGCCAGTGCCTCCTGGCTGAGCCGCTGATCTTGCCGCACGGATTTCAGGGCATGACCAAAGCTTGCAGACATATCATTCCCTCTCAAGGAATTGCCATTATTCAGATCGACCGTATGTCCCAAGACACCGAATGGAAAGGAGTTCGACGATGACAATCTGGATACTGGCCGTGCTGGGGCTCTACTTCGTGCAGATTTACGCGAGCGCGATGATCTATCTGCCGCAGGCGGGCATGCTGACATTGCTCAAGGGGAGAGACAATCTGCCGGAACCGGGGCCTCTGGCGGCCCGCGCCGACCGGTCGCTGGCGAACTTCAAGGAGAACCTCCTTCTGTTTCTGCCGCTGGCCCTGATGGCCGCCTGGCAGGACCCCGATGCGGGCAGGGCGGTCCTTGGTACCCAGCTTTTCTTCGTCGGTCGTCTGCTGCATTTCCCGTTCTACATGACAGCGATTGCCGGTTTGCGCTCAATCGCGTATGGTGTCTCCATGATCGGCATCGTGCTGATCGTTTTGGACCTGTTGTAGGGAGGCGCAAAAATCGCCTCCGGCCCTTGATTTTGCGGGGCGGCGGGGTTACTTGCAGCCATCCCAGTGATGATAAGGGCGCGCAGCGATTCGTATGCGCGCTCGTTTTTGTTACGACAGGCAGAGATCGGGATATCTCAAAGTATTGAAAATACAGCGGTAATCCCGCTTGACTGAGGTTAAGGCAGATATGGCAATGCGCTGGTATTCCGTGAGCGTTCTCTCGAATTTCGAGAAGAAGGTGGCGGAATCTATTCGGGAAGCGGCCGTTCAGAACGGGCTTGAGGATGAGATCGAACAGGTTCTTGTCCCCACCGAGGAGGTGGTAGAGGTTCGTCGCGGCAAGAAAGTGCAGACCGAAAAGCGGTTTATGCCGGGTTATGTGCTGGTACGGATGGAATTGACCGACCGCGCCTATCACCTTGTGAAAGACACCAACCGGGTCACCGGTTTCCTGGGTCCCCAAGGCAAGCCGGTCCCGATGCGCGATGCAGAGGTCGCTCGCATTCTGAACCAGGTGGAAGAAGGGCTGGAGCGTCCGCGCTCGCTCATCACATTCGAGACCGGCGAACAGGTCAACGTCACCGACGGACCGTTCGAGGGTTTTGCAGGCATGGTGGAAGAGGTGGACGACGAGAACGCCCGCCTCAAGGTCACCGTTTCGATTTTTGGCCGGGCAACCCCGGTGGAACTGGAATTCACGCAGGTCTCCAAGCAGACCTGATCGTGACCCTTCGTGGGAGGGGCGGGCGACGCGTCGTCCAAGCCGGACCACGACCATACTGACCTTCCGGGGACGCGCCCTGGACGGTGGAAAAGAGAGGAGGCCATCATGGCCAAGAAGATTGCTGGCACGATGAAGCTGCAAGTGCCTGCCGGTAAAGCCAACCCGTCGCCGCCCGTCGGGCCGGCACTGGGTCAGCGCGGCATCAACATCATGGAATTCTGCAAGGCGTTCAACGCCAAGACGCAAGAGCTTGAGCCGGGTGCCCCGTGCCCGACCATTATCACATACTATGTCGATAAATCCTTCACGATGGACATCAAGACGCCGCCCGCGTCCTACATGCTCAAGAAGGCTGCCAAGCTGAAATCCGGTGCCTCGACGCCAAGCCGTGAAACGGTTGGTTCGGTAACCGCCAAGCAGGTGCGTGAGATCGCTGAAGCCAAGATGAAGGATCTCAACGCCAATGACATCGACGGTGCGATGAACATCATTCTGGGCTCCGCCCGGTCGATGGGCATCGAGGTGAAAGGGTAATCGGTATGGCAAAGCTCGGAAAACGCACCCAGGCTGCCCGCAGCGCCTTCGAAGGCAAGTCCAACGTGACTGTCGAAGAGGCCGTGAGCCTCGTCAAAGGCAGCGCCAAGGCGAAATTCGACGAGACCGTCGAGATTGCTGTGAACCTCGGTGTTGACCCGCGTCATGCGGACCAGATGGTCCGCGGTGTCGTGGCACTGCCCAACGGTACTGGCAAGACCGTTCGTGTTGCCGTATTCGCCAGGGGGCCCAAGGCGGAAGAGGCCGAGAAGGCCGGTGCGGACATCGTCGGTGCCGAGGACCTGATGGAAACCATACAAAGCGGCAAGATCGAGTTCGATCGCTGCATCGCCACACCGGACATGATGCCGATCGTCGGTCGTCTGGGCAAAGTGCTTGGCCCCCGCAACCTGATGCCGAACCCCAAAGTGGGCACGGTCACCATGGATGTGAAAGCCGCTGTCGAAGCTGCCAAAGGTGGCGAAGTACAGTTCAAGGCCGAAAAGGCCGGTGTTGTGCATGCAGGCGTCGGCAAGGCCTCTTTCGATGAAGGCAAGCTGGTTGAGAACGTGAAAGCCTTCGTGGCCGCCGTTCAGAAAGCCAAGCCGTCGGGCGCGAAAGGCACATATATGAAGAAAATCGCGCTGAGCTCGACAATGGGCCCCGGCGTGTCAATCGACGTCGCAGTTGCGGTGGGCGAATAAGAATTCCGATCCCCGGAGTGTAAGCCCCGGGGTCGGTTTTGACAGGCGGCAACGCCTGTCACTGTCCAAGACGGTGGGTGACCGCAAGGTCTTAATCTCCTGCCTGAGACGGGAAGCGTGAAGATCAATCGAGGGCGACCTCGGGCGAGATTGGCGGGACCCGTAGATACGGACCCGAATGGGCGGGGAAACCCGCCTGAATGATGAGCCGGAGGGGGAGACCCCTTCATAAACTGGAGCAAAACTGTGGATAGAGCCCAAAAAGAAGCGGTGGTCGGTGAACTCGGCCAGATCTTCCAGGACTCTGGTGTGGTTGTGGTTGCGCACTACACCGGCCTCACGGTTGCTGAGATGACGGACTTCCGTTCCCGCATGCGGGAAGCAGGCGGATCGGTCCGTGTCGCCAAGAACAGGCTCGCCAAGATCGCCCTTGAAGGTACGCCAAGCGCCTCTGTCGCTTCGCTGCTCGAAGGGCAAACAGTGCTGGCTTACTCGGAAGACCCGGTCACGGCTGCGAAAGTGGTGCGTGACTATGCCAAGGACAACGAGAAACTCGTAGTGCTTGGCGGGGCGATGGGTGAGGAAGCGCTCGACGTTGCCGGTGTGAACCGGGTGGCTGCCATGCCGTCTCGTGATGAGCTTCTTGCTCAGATCGCGGGCATTCTTGGCGCCCCTGCTTCGAACCTGGCCAGCGCGCTTGGTGCACCTGCCTCGAATATCGCGTCGATCCTTTCGACGATCGAGGAGAAGGCGGCTTAAGTCTTATGCAACTCATGTGGCCGGATGCGCGCAAATGCAAAGCACCGGACTTCACACTTGAAACTGAAACGGAAACGAACAAATGGCTGATATCAAGAAACTGGCTGAAGAGATCGTTGGTCTGACCCTTCTCGAAGCCTCCGAACTGAAAACCCTGCTCAAAGACGAGTACGGCATTGAGCCTGCTGCTGGCGGCGCTGTCATGATGGCAGGCCCTGCCGGTGACGCCGGTGCGGCAGCAGAAGAGAAGACGGAATTCGACGTTATCCTGCTCGAAGCAGGCGACAAGAAAATCAACGTCATCAAAGAAGTTCGCGCCATCACTGGCCTGGGCCTCAAGGAAGCAAAAGATCTCGTCGAAGCTGGCGGCAAGGCTGTCAAAGAGGCAGCTGGCAAGGACGAAGCCGAAGAGATCAAGAAAAAGCTCGAAGAGGCTGGCGCCAAGGTCGAGCTCAAGTAATCGCACTGGCCTTTGGGCCGCGCGACTTAGAACTGGGCTGAACCCGGCCAAATCGGGTTCAGCCTGTTTGCGTCTCTCACAGGGGCCTCAAGTGAGGCTGTTGTGAAAGGTGCAAGCTCCGGACGCGGAATTTGGGAAGTTCCGCAAGCATTGGAGAGGGCTCCTTGGCATAGCCTAAGGCGCGTGGTTGTCCCGGACCATGCGACAGGGCCGAGCAAAAAGGTACGAGAAGCGAATGGCGCAGACGCATTCCGGTCACAAACGAATCCGCAAGTTTTATGGCAAAATCCGCGAAGTAGCGGAAATGCCCAACCTTATTGAAGTACAGAAATCTTCCTACGACCTGTTCCTCGACAGCGGCGACCAGCCCGAGCCGATGGATGGGGAGGGTATCAAAGGTGTTTTCCAGTCGGTTTTCCCGATCAAGGATTTCAACGAAACCTCCGTGCTGGAGTTCGTGAAGTACGAGCTTGAGCCGCCGAAATACGACGTTGAAGAGTGCATGCAGCGCGATATGACCTATTCCGCGCCGCTCAAGGTCACGCTCCGTCTGATCGTCTTCGAAGTCGACGAGGACACCGGCGCGAAGTCCGTGAAGGACATCAAGGAACAGGATGTCTTCATGGGCGATATGCCTTTGATGACACCGAATGGTACGTTCATCGTGAACGGCACCGAGCGGGTGATCGTTTCCCAGATGCACCGCTCGCCCGGTGTGTTCTTCGATCATGACCGCGGCAAGACCCATGCCTCGGGCAAACTTCTGTTCACCAGCCGGATCATTCCCTATCGCGGCTCCTGGCTCGATTTTGAGTTCGACGCGAAGGACATCGTCTTTGCCCGCATCGACCGCCGCCGGAAACTGCCGGTGACGACGCTGCTTTATGCGCTCGGTCTCGATCAGGAGGGCATCTGCGACGCCTATTACGACACCGTCAGCTACAAGAAGCACAAGAATGGCTGGGCCACCAAGTTCTTCCCGGAGCGTATCCGGGGGACCAAGCCGCCATTCGATATCGTGAATGCCAAAACCGGCGAAGTCATTGCCGAAGCTGGCAAAAAGGTGACGCCGCGCACTGTCAAGCAACTGCTCGACAGTGGTGACGTGCCAGAAATCGTCGTGCCGCATGACGCGATCATCGGCCGGTTTGCCTCCAAGGACATGATCAACGAGAAGACCGGTGAGATCTGGGTCGAAGCCGGTGACGAGATCACGGTCGAGACGGACAAGGATGGCAACATCACCGGCGGTACGCTGCAAAAACTGCTCGATGAAGGCGTGAAGGAGATCCCGACGCTCGACATTGATAACGTCAATGTCGGCGCCTATATCCGCAACACCATGGCGGTGGACAAGAACCTCAACCGGGAAACCGCGTTGATGGATATCTACCGTGTGATGCGCCCCGGTGAGCCGCCGACCGTCGAGGCTGCCTCGACCATGTTCGACTCGCTCTTCTTCGACAGTGAACGTTACGATCTCTCGGCTGTTGGCCGGGTGAAGATGAACATGCGCCTGGAACTCGATGCGGAAGACACTGTCCGTACCCTGCGCAATGAAGACATCATCGCCGTGATCAAGGCGCTGGTCGACCTGCGCGACGGGCGTGGCGATATCGACGATATCGACCATCTTGGAAACCGCCGGGTTCGCTCGGTCGGGGAGTTGATGGAAAACCAGTACCGCGTCGGCCTGCTGCGCATGGAGCGTGCGATCAAGGAGCGGATGTCATCGGTCGAGATCGACACGGTGATGCCGCAGGATCTGATCAACGCGAAACCTGCTGCGGCTGCGGTGCGCGAATTCTTCGGTTCGTCCCAGCTCAGCCAGTTCATGGACCAGACCAACCCGCTTTCAGAAGTCACCCACAAACGCCGTCTCTCGGCGCTTGGCCCGGGTGGTCTGACACGCGAGCGTGCGGGCTTCGAGGTGCGCGACGTGCACCCGACCCATTATGGTCGCATGTGCCCCATCGAGACGCCGGAGGGCCCGAATATCGGTCTGATCAACTCGCTCGCCTCGTTTGCGCGGGTGAACAAGTACGGTTTCATCGAGACCCCTTATCGCAAGGTCGTGGACAGCCAGGTGACCGATGAGGTCAACTACATGTCCGCCACGGAAGAGATGCGCTACACGGTCGCCCAGGCCAACGCGCAGCTTGATGAGAAGGGCAAGTTCAAGAATGACCTCGTATCGACGCGCAAATCGGGTGAGTACATGCTCAACCCGCCGGAAAACGTGGACCTGATCGACGTCTCGCCCAAGCAGTTGGTGTCCGTTGCGGCCTCGCTCATCCCGTTCCTTGAGAACGACGATGCGAACAGGGCGCTCATGGGGTCCAACATGCAACGTCAGGCGGTTCCGCTTCTGCGGGCCGAGGCACCGTTTGTCGGCACCGGGATCGAAGAGATCGTGGCACGTGACAGTGGTGCGGCCATCACCGCACACCGCGCCGGTGTGATCGATCAGGTGGACGCGATGCGGATCGTTGTGCGCGCGACAGAGGATCTCGCCCCGGGTGATCCGGGCGTGGACATCTATCGTCTGCGCAAATTCCAGCGCTCCAACCAGAACACCTGCATCAACCAGCGTCCGCTGGTGAAGGTGGGCGACACGGTGACCAAGGGTGAGGTGATCGCCGACGGTCCGTCGACCGATCTGGGTGAACTGGCGCTCGGCAAGAACGTGCTCGTCGCGTTCATGCCCTGGAACGGCTACAACTATGAGGATTCCATCCTGATTTCCGAGCGGATCGTGAAAGACGATGTCTTCACCTCTGTTCATATCGAGGAATTCGAAGTAGCTGCCCGCGACACCAAGCTGGGTCCCGAGGAGATCACCCGCGATATCCCCAATGTCGGCGAGGAAGCGTTGCGCAACCTCGACGAGGCCGGGATCGTCTATATCGGCGCCGAAGTGGGCCCGAGCGACATTCTGGTCGGCAAGATCACTCCAAAGGGCGAAAGCCCGATGACGCCGGAAGAGAAACTGCTCCGCGCCATCTTCGGTGAGAAGGCATCCGATGTACGTGACACGTCGCTGCGTCTGCCGCCCGGTGATTTCGGGACGGTCGTGGAAGTGCGTGTCTTCAACCGCCACGGTGTCGAAAAGGACGAACGCGCGCTGCAGATCGAGCGTGAGGAAGTCGAGCGTCTGGCCCGTGACCGGGACGACGAGCTTGCCATCCTGGACCGCAACATCTACGCGCGTCTGCGCTCGCTGATCGAAGGCAAGAAGGCCGTCAAGGGGCCGAAAGGCGTCAAGTCCGGCTCGATGATCGACGAGGCGCTTCTCGACAGTCTCAGCCGCGGCCAGTGGTGGCAGCTTGCGCTCGAAGACGACAAGGAAGCCGCCCAGATCGAAGCCCTGAACGCGCAGTACGAGATCCAGAAGAAGGCTCTCGACCGGCGCTTCGAGGACAAGGTCGAGAAGGTCCGTCGCGGCGATGATCTGCCGCCGGGCGTGATGAAGATGGTCAAGGTCTTCATCGCGGTGAAGCGCAAGCTTCAGCCGGGCGACAAGATGGCCGGGCGTCACGGCAACAAGGGTGTGATCTCCAAGGTTGTGCCCGAGGAAGACATGCCATTCCTTGCTGACGGAACGCCGGTGGATGTCGTGTTGAACCCGCTGGGTGTGCCAAGCCGCATGAATGTCGGGCAAATCCTGGAGACCCATATGGGCTGGGCCGCACGCGGTCTGGGTCAGTCGATTGATCTGGGTTTGCAGGAATATCGCCGTACCGGTGACATGACACCGATGCGCGATGCCATGAGGGTTGCCTATGGCGAGGACCTCTATGAAGAGGCGATCAAGGACATGTCCGAAGACGCCTTTGTCGAGGCGGCTGGCAACGTCACCAATGGTGTGCCGATTGCGACCCCGGTTTTCGATGGGGCCAAGGAGGCAGATGTCAATGACGCGCTCCGGCGTGCCGGTCTCGACGAGAGCGGTCAGTCGGTCGTCTATGACGGTCGGACCGGCGAGCAGTTCGCACGTCCTGTGACTGTTGGGGTGAAATACATCCTCAAGCTGCACCACCTTGTCGACGACAAGATCCACGCCCGCTCGACCGGTCCGTACAGCCTCGTTACCCAGCAGCCGCTGGGTGGCAAGGCGCAGTTCGGTGGTCAGCGCTTCGGTGAGATGGAGGTCTGGGCGCTTGAGGCGTATGGCGCTGCCTACACGCTGCAGGAAATGCTCACCGTCAAGTCGGATGATGTGGCAGGCCGGACCAAGGTCTATGAGAGCATCGTCAAGGGCGAGGACAATTTTGAAGCCGGTGTCCCGGAGAGCTTTAACGTTCTCGTCAAGGAAATCCGTTCGCTCGGCCTCAATGTCGAACTGCTGGACGCGGAGGAGATGGAGTGAGGGCGCGCGCCGCCCAACTCCCCTCTGACAGGAAAAGGATCACGATATGAACCAAGAAGTGATGAACCCGTTTAACCCCGTTCAGCCGCTCAAGACCTTTGACGAGATCAAGATCTCGCTGGCGAGCCCGGAGCGGATCCTTAGCTGGTCGTTTGGCGAGATCAAGAAGCCCGAGACGATCAACTACCGGACCTTCAAGCCCGAGCGCGACGGCCTGTTCTGCGCCCGGATCTTTGGCCCGATCAAGGACTACGAGTGTCTCTGCGGCAAATACAAGCGCATGAAGTATCGCGGGGTGACCTGCGAGAAATGCGGTGTGGAAGTGACGCTCCAGAAAGTGCGCCGCGAGCGGATGGGCCATATCGAACTGGCCGCTCCCGTTGCGCATATCTGGTTCCTCAAGTCGCTGCCCAGCCGCATCGGCCTGATGCTGGACATGACGCTGCGCGATCTCGAACGCATCCTCTACTTCGAGCAGTATGTGGTGATCGAACCGGGTCTGACCGACCTCAAGCACGGTCAGCTCATGAACGAAGAAGAGTTCATGGATGCCGAGGATCAGTACGGTGCGGATGCTTTCACGGCCGGGATCGGTGCGGAAGCCATCCGCGAGATGCTGGCTGCGATCGATCTTGATGCCGAGGCCGAGCAGTTGCGCGCCGATCTGGCCGAAGCTACCGGTGAGTTGAAGCCCAAGAAGATCATCAAGCGTCTGAAACTGGTTGAAAGTTTCCGCGAAAGCGGCAACCGACCGGAGTGGATGGTTCTGACCGTGATCCCCGTGATCCCGCCCGAGCTGCGCCCGCTGGTGCCGCTCGATGGTGGCCGGTTCGCGACCTCGGATCTGAACGACCTCTACCGCCGCGTGATCAACCGGAACAACCGCCTCAAGCGCCTGATCGAGCTGCGTGCACCGGACATCATCATCCGCAACGAAAAGCGGATGCTGCAGGAATCCGTCGATGCGCTCTTTGACAACGGCCGTCGCGGCCGCGTGATCACGGGTGCTAACAAGCGCCCACTGAAATCGCTCTCCGACATGCTGAAAGGAAAGCAGGGCCGGTTCCGGCAGAACCTGCTGGGTAAACGCGTCGATTTCTCGGGCCGCTCGGTCATCGTGACCGGGCCGGAACTGAAGCTGCACCAGTGCGGTCTGCCCAAGAAGATGGCGCTGGAGCTGTTCAAACCGTTCATCTATTCGCGCCTTGACGCCAAGGGGCTGTCCTCGACGGTCAAGCAGGCCAAGAAGCTGGTAGAGAAAGAGCGTCCCGAGGTCTGGGATATCCTCGATGAGGTGATCCGCGAGCATCCCGTGCTGCTGAACCGTGCGCCGACGCTCCACCGTCTCGGCATTCAGGCGTTCGAGCCGGTGCTGATTGAGGGCAAGGCGATCCAGCTTCATCCGCTGGTCTGCTCGGCCTTCAACGCCGACTTCGACGGCGACCAGATGGCCGTGCATGTGCCACTGAGCCTCGAGGCGCAGCTGGAAGCACGTGTGCTCATGATGTCGACGAACAACGTTCTGTCGCCTGCCAATGGCAAGCCGATCATCGTGCCTTCACAGGATATGATCCTCGGCCTCTACTACATCACGCTTCTGCGGGAAGGCATGAAGGGCGAGGGCATGGTGTTCTCCTCGATTGAGGAAGTGGATCACGCGCTGAATGCGGGTCTTGTGCATCTCCATGCCAAGATCACGGCACGGATCGCGCAGATCGACGATGAGGGCAACGAGTACATGGCCCGCTTCGAGACCACACCGGGGCGTCTGCGGCTTGGTGCGCTTCTGCCCAAGAACCACAAGGCGCCGTTCGAGATCGTCAACCGTCTGCTGCGCAAGAAGGAAGTGGGCGAGGTCATCGACATAGTCTACCGCCATTGCGGCCAGAAGGAGAGCGTCATTTTCTGCGATCAGATCATGACACTCGGCTTCACGGAGGCGTTCAAGGCGGGGATTTCCTTCGGCAAGGATGATATGGTCATCCCCGATGCCAAGTGGACGCTGGTCAATGAGACCCGCGATCAGGTGAAAGAGTTCGAACAGCAGTACATGGACGGCCTGATCACTCAGGGTGAGAAGTACAACAAGGTTGTCGATGCCTGGTCCAAGTGTTCCGACGTCGTGGCCGATGCGATGATGGGCGATATCTCGGCCATGCGCGTCAATGATGCCGGCGCTCAGGAAGAGCCGAACTCGGTCTACATGATGGCCCATTCCGGTGCCCGAGGTTCGCCTGCCCAGATGAAACAGCTGGGTGGGATGCGCGGCCTGATGGCCAAGCCGTCGGGTGAGATCATCGAAACGCCGATCATCTCGAACTTCAAGGAAGGCCTGACCGTTCTGGAATACTTCAACTCCACCCACGGAGCCCGTAAGGGTCTCGCGGACACGGCGTTGAAGACCGCGAACTCGGGCTATCTGACGCGTCGTCTCGTGGACGTGGCTCAGGACTGTATTGTCAAGATCGACGATTGCGGCACCGACAAGTCGATCACGGCCCGCGCGGCGGTGAATGACGGCGAGGTTGTCGCATCGCTTTCCGAGCGCATTCTAGGCCGTGTTGCCGCAGAAGACGTGCTCGACCCGATCAGCCAGGACGTCCTGCTGAAACGCGGCGATCTGATCGACGAGCGGATGGCCGACAAGATCGAGGCCGCTGGCGTCCAGTCCATGCTGATGCGCTCGCCGCTTACCTGTGAAGCCGAAGACGGTATCTGTGCGCAGTGTTATGGTCGCGATCTGGCACGGGGCACGAAAGTGAACCCGGGCGAGGCTGTGGGCATCATCGCGGCACAGTCCATCGGCGAGCCAGGCACGCAGCTGACCATGCGGACCTTCCATATCGGCGGGATCGCGCAGGGCGGGTCACAGTCCTTCCAGGAAGCCAGCCATGAGGGCAAGATCGCCTTCACCAATGAGAGCCTGCTGAAAAACGCCGATGGCGAGCAGATTGTCATGGCACGCAACATGGAAGTGGTGATCATGGGCGAGAAGGATGTCGAACTGGCATCTTTCAAGATGTCCTATGGCTCCAAGGTGTTTGTCAAAAAGGGTGCGAAAGTGGCCCGTGGCGATAAGCTCTTCGAGTGGGATCCCTACACGCTGCCGATTATCGCCGAGAAGGACGGTCAGGCGAAATTCGTCGATCTCACGGCCGGGATTTCCGTGCGTGAGGTCACCGATGATGCCACCGGTATCTCCCAGAAGATCGTTTCCGATTGGCGTGCAGCGCCGAAAGGCAATGAGCTGAAGCCCGAGATCATCGTGATGGATCCCAAAACCGGCGAGCCCGTGCGGCTTGAGAACGGTAACCCCGAGACCCACGCGATGTCGGTGGATGCCATTCTGTCGGTCGAGGACGGTCAGGATGTGAAGGCCGGTGACGTACTGGCGCGTATCCCGCGCGAAGGTGCCAAGACCAAGGACATCACCGGGGGTCTGCCCCGCGTGGCGGAACTGTTCGAGGCCCGTCGTCCGAAGGATCACGCGATCATTGCGGAGATCGACGGTCACGTGCATTTCGGCAAGGATTACAAGAACAAGCGCCGCATCTCGATCGTTCCGACCGAGGAAGGTGCCGATCCTGTCGAGTACATGGTCCCGAAAGGCAAGCACATCCCCGTGCAGGAAGGCGATTTCATCCAGAAGGGCGAGTACCTGATGGACGGCAACCCTGCGCCGCATGACATCCTGCAAATCCTGGGTGTCGAGGCGCTGGCGGACTATCTGATCGACGAAGTGCAGGACGTCTACCGTTTGCAGGGCGTGAAGATCAACGATAAGCATATCGAGGTGATCGTGCGCCAGATGCTCCAGAAATGGGAGATCTCCGACAGTGGCGGAACCATCCTGCTGAAGGGCGAACAGGTCGACAAGGCCGAGTTCGACGAGGCGAATGCCAAGGCGATCGATCAGGGTCGTGAACCGGCCAAGGGCGGTCCGATCCTGCTCGGGATCACCAAGGCAAGCCTGCAGACCCGCAGCTTCATCTCGGCTGCATCCTTCCAGGAGACAACCCGCGTGCTGACCGAAGCGGCAACGCAGGGCAAGCGTGATCGTCTGATCGGTCTGAAGGAGAACGTGATCGTTGGCCGTCTGATCCCAGCCGGGACAGGTGGGGCGACCCACGACATCAAACGGATCGCCACAGCCCGTGATGCCAAGATCATCGAAGAGCGCCGCGAGGAGGCCCAGGTGGCCGCAGCCCTCGAGGCACCGTTCGAGGATCTGGCTGAACCGGCAGCCGAGTAAAAACAGAACCAGAGCCATCCCGGCATCACCGGGGTGGCTCTGACCCTTTATCCAAACCCAATATTGCTGATTTCAGGTCTTTGCGTCGGACAGGCGCTTTTGAAGGTTCTCGCAAGCCAGCGCGTGAAGTTCCGCCAACTGAGCATCCTCCAGCAACCGGGCAAAAACACCGGTTCGCGCCTCGGCTGTCCGCTGAATGCTGAGATCTTCCTCATGATTGCAGTTCATGTGTTCAAAGAACTCGGCGGTGTGGCGTGCCTTATGCGGATCAATTGGCCGTCCACGGGTCTTTTTCAGATCAAATACATCGCGTGTCTTGACGATGTAATGGTTCACCTGTGCCGCGCTCCACGAAACCTTGTCGGGATGCACGCGGTGCACTTCCGTCTCGCGCTGAAAAATGTCCGGTCTGACACTCGCACCCGCCGCTGTTCTGGCCTTGACCGGCTTGAAATGACCTTTTGCCGGATAGCGCCAGGGGCCATGCGGGGTGATCACGGTATAGTCCTGATGATCGCGGAAGAGTGTTTTGACCTGAGCGCGGAATGACCGCTCACTGGCGGCCATGGTAAAGGCCTCGCAGACCGGAACATCGCTCCAGGCCGCACGGTCGCTGTCCCCGAAGACACGCCAGTTCACGATGATCGCCTGAGTTTCAGGCGTGTGAGTGTCGATGAGATCGGTCACGAGCCCTTGCCCGATATGAATATTGAGGAATTCATCTGCATCAAGGGCCATCAACCAACGGGCATTCGCCGCCTCGGGATAGCGCCGCGCCTTCTCATAGGCATCGATCTGGATCCCGTTGGGCCAGGGCGGCGTATTGCGGATGTGTCGCAGATGTCCCAGAGCCTGCAGCCGGTCGAGCATCAGATCGGTTCCGTCTTCGCAATCATTCGATGCGACGACAATGCTGTCAAACCCGATTGCCCGGTTATGGGCGATCCATTCCAGCAACCACGGCCCCTCGTTCTTGACCGTCGCGATCAGGCATGTGGTGTTCTCGGGCTTGGACCCAGGCATGTGCTAAGCTCCTTGCATTCTTCGGTTTTAGCCGGGCTGAAAGGGTGTGTGGGCGGTTTTGACGATATCATCGAAGGCGGTCAGGCGACCCAGAAGGCCATAATGGCTCATCGTGGCGATGCCATCCGCGTCCAGCGTATAAAGCTCGCGGAAGAACTGCTCGCGCTCGGCCTGGTTGCGGCGCGCATACTGCTTGACCTGGAGCTTGCGCACATCACTCATCCCGGCATAGCTGTGGCCCTTCACAAGACGCTTGTCGAGCTTGCCGCACCATTGCGGAAAGGAGAGCGCGTCGTAGTGGATCAGCCGCAAGGTGACATGATCCTCGCCAACCCGTTTGCCGACCGTCCCGTCACTGAAGAACGGGTAGTGCGTTTTGAACGCATCCACGTCTTCCCCGCAACGGACCATGTATTTTCCCACGATGTGCGAGAGCATGCCCCATTTGAAGATTTTCTGATGATCGGCATACATCTGTTCCGCGATGTCACGCCAGCGCGGGCCCCAGACCGGCATTCGGATGTAGTTCGCACTAAACTCGTTATCAATCGGTTGATCGAAGCTCCACACAGGCTCCGAACTCGGGGTTCTGACATAGCGCTGATCGGGTGGCGCGCTGGCCAGCAATTCGGGAAGCGGCCGGTCGGACCAGATGAATTCGTCGGCATCGCAGAACATCATCCAGCCGTCGCGCTGTGCCTCATAGGCGCGCTTAAAGCATATCCGCTGCCGCCCTTCGAGACCATCCGCCCGTCGAATGCCGTGCCAGAATTCCTCGCCGCATCTGATGACGTTGACGATCGGGTCCGGGTCCAGCTCGTCGGCCATGGGATCTGCGGGATCATCGAAATAGAGGTTGATCTGCGAAAACCCCATGCCCTTGTAGTAGCGCACGAAAGTTCGCACCAGCTCGGGGCGCTCCTTGAGCATGCAGGTGACGGAGTAGTTCTCGGCAGGTTTGAAACTGGGCTCGTCAAAGACCGGGGGAGGGGCGATCCTGGTTGTCTTGGGATGAAAGGTTCCGGTCAGTTGAACAGACTTCCCGGGCGTCAGATAAGGTGCTCCCCAGGCATACTGATCTGCCGTTATCTCTTTGAGGCGCTCTGCGGCCTCTTCGGTCAGATGCATGTTGCGGATCCCGTCCGGCGTCGCCCTCCAGACACGCATCCGAACGCCCGCCTTGTCGTAGAAGTATTCCTGCGCCTCAACAATGTTGTCGGCGGTAAAGACCCTGTCATAGACGCTCAGGTCAGGCCCCAGATAGGGCGCGCCGCCTGACAGAGCCCGCGTGAGGCGCGGATAGTGCCTGCCATAGGCATCAAGGTTGTTGGCCAGCCGCAGAATGCCGGGATCGAGGTCCAGATCCTCTTCCTTCATCGCCTCCGCAACGCCCGCCTTTCGAAAGACCGACGAGCGTGCGAGACCGCTCCAGTTCTCGATCCACTGGTCAATCGGGTCCTTGATCAGCGTGATCTTCTCATAGCCTTCGGGAACATCCAGATGCTCGGGCTTGAACAACTCCGTCTTCCAGCCGCCCCAGGAGTTGATGCCACGGGCGCGGTTCGGCGGCTCGCCGTCATACTTGATCGCACGGATCACATGCTTGAGTTCCGTGCTTTCCCAGTTGAAACCCGGGAAAAACGCTATCTTTGCTTGGGGACAGAGTATGGGCACGAGGTTAGAAAACCGATCTTGAGCACAGCAGTGCGATTGCAGGTGTCACCCTATGGCATTTCAGTCGATTGCTTGCAAGAAACGCTGTCGGGATCTGGTGTTGGCACGGACGGTCGGTCAAAGGTTCTTCCGTCGCCGTGCTGGCTGCTTCAGAATACTGTGCCGTTTCTTCCGATAGGCCTCGATCTTGGCGAGCTTGTCGGCACCGAGAAGCGTCTCGATCGTTTTTCGTTTAAGTTTGTTCTTCTTGATGTGCAGCGTCAGCATCGGGACATGAACAAGCCGCGGCGTCCAGTTACGGTCGTGAAGCGCGCTGATCAGGTTGACGGCCATGAGGTTGTATTCCGCGGGCAGCACCAGAAATGGGATTTTGCTGAGCCACAGAAGCTCGCGAAAGACCGGCTGGTCGCGCCACATCTTATCGCCCCTGACAACACTCTGCCATTCCTCGAAAAGCGCCATGACTTCCGGGGTTTTCCGATACCCCAGAACACCGGTATTGATCTGGGGGAACGCCTCGGGCACCTCTTCGCGCCAGATTTTCTGGGCGTTCCAGGTCAGTCGCAACTGGTCGTGGACACCGCACATATCGTACCGGTCAAGGACATCGAAAACCTCCTCGAACGTGTCGAAGGCGACGGTATCGGCATCAAGGAAGATGGTTTTCTCGAACCGGCTGGCCCGCATCGCATCGATTTTGGACCGTCTCCATGGATCCTCGACAATATGGACCTGATCGACAAACGGGCTTTCCAACGGCTGGTCCGTGAACAGGTCGATGGGAACATCCGGCATCCACATCTTGCAGCTTTCGGCAGCCTCCAGGGCGAGTTCGACATACCCCTGACCGGTGGCCGTGAAAATGATCCCTCGCGAGAGGTTGGCGTCATCGGTCATCTTGCAGGATCAGCCTTCCAGCGAGCCCGCATATCCAGAAGGCAACGGAAGCCCATCATGACCGATCCAGACGAAAGAGGCGGTTGGCCCCGAAACGACGCATGAGTTTATACCCGGCGGTCTCCATCCTGGACAAGAGCGGGTAGGTCCAGTTTTCCGAATGCTCGACCTCGAAATAGATCAGATGCGGGTGCAGGGCGGCGTCGTGTTCCAGAAGCGGAAAGATCACGCGATCCTCAAGTCCTTCGACATCGACCTTGAGAAAATCGATATGGGAGACCTCGGCCTCCTTCAGACACTCAGCCAGAGGCCGGATCTCCACCATGGCCCCGTCTATCGCCGTTTCAGTGTCATATTCCACGCCGACACGACCGCTTCCGTAGGTGTTCTCGGCGGGAAACTGCATCTGCGCCGACCCGGCCTTGTCGCCCACTGCACATTCGAAAACCTCGACACCCGCAAAATCGTTGAGCTCAAGATTGCGGTGCAGCCTTGAGAGCATGGGGGGATTGGGCTCGAACAGAATGGCGCGGGAGTCGGACGGCAGCGTCTTGAAAACCGGCAGACTGAAAGCACCCACATTTGCCCCGACATCCACGATGATTGACGGTTTCTGCGCCAACGCATCGGAGACGGCATTGATGCCGCGATGCTCCGGCGGGCGCCCGTGTTTCCAGACCCCGAACTCGGTGCGGTTGTCCTTGGGGTGAATTTCGAACTCCACATTCATCGACCGCACACGGGTCGGAGGCAGAACCGAACGGATTTGCTCCCGAAGCCAGGGGCGTTTGCCGGACTTGTTCCACAGTTCGCGCATGGCTTCTTCATAAGGGTGCATGATGCGCTCCGGTTCCATCGTTCGTGCGGGACCTTAAGGCTGGCAGGTCTGAAATAACAGTAAAAATGGAGCAGACTGATACGTCCTGATCTGTCCGCAACAATTGTCTTCCGATCGAAGGACCGCTAAGGCTCGTGACAGCCAGGACCCGATCAACAAGGGCCATATCACGAGGAGGCGCGCCAGTTGCTGTCCAGCCCGGATGACCTGATTCAGGACCTGCGTTCAACGGTTGCGGAACCGGTCCGCGAAGTGCCGGCGACCATCTGGATGTTCTGGAATACCGGCGAAGAAACGGCGCCCGATATCGTTCGCAAGAGCATCTCAACATGGCGCAGCTTCAATCCCGATCACCAGGTTCGGGTGCTTGATGAGGCAATCCTCGCCTCGGAGTTCGATATCGACTACGGCGCGGTTGCATCGCACTACACCGTGAAGCTGGGCGAGGCGGGCAAGTCGAATATTCTTAGAATGTATCTTCTTCTGAAGTTCGGGGGGATCTGGGCCGATGCCACATCATTCTGCATGAACCCGCTCTCCGGCTGGCTGCATCCCCAACTGCCTGACGGTGATCTCTTCATGTTCCGCCTGAGCGAGACGACGGCGGATCGCCAGATCGCCAACTGGTTCATCGCCGCCTCGCCGAATGATCCAATTCTCATGGATGTGATGAAAAACTCGGTGGCCTATCTGACCCGCCGGCGACTGCAGCCCTTGCAACTGGTGGTGCTCAACAAGATCAACCCGCCCGAAGACCTGATCGGTCGGACATCCACTGGCGGCCCCTTGCTCGATTTTGCGGAGGCCAAGGGGCTGGCCCCCTATTTTCTCAATCACTACTTTTTCAATGAGGCGATTGCGCGTCATCCCGATCAGTGGGGCAAGGTTCTCCCCCTGACCAATCGGTTCGTTTCGCCGCGTGCGAAGTATCGTGACTATCTGGTCTCGGATGTCGCAAAGCTCAACCGGCGACCGATCTATCTGAAAAAGCAGATCTGCCATAACCGCGTGGCGGCCCTGTTTGATGGGGATACCCCGGACCTGACCCGGATCCATGCAGAGCGGACCCGGCTGGGGCTCAGCCGCGATTGAGTGGGCTTACTTCTGGAAACAGTCCCGGTTTGTTCGAAGAAGCCGCCGCAGAACATGCATGTCCTGCTCGGACATCTCGGTTGCGTTGGCTTCTCTGAGAAAGGCGATCGCACCCGAGGGCAGGCTTTCGTTTTTGCGGGGCGGCACCTTGATGCGCGAGAGCGCCTCATCGCTCAGCCCGATTTCTTTCAGAAGACTGATCCCCATGAAACGTTTTTGACGCTCATCCTCGAAGCTGAAGAACACGACGCGGGCTGTCGTCGTGGCCGCTTCAGTGATGCGCCTGATCTCGTCCCAATCGGTCTCGAAGGGAATCCCATGCACCCAGTCCTCGTAGGAGATCGTGTAGCGCCGGGCAAAAACCGACTGGTTGTAGGAGCTTCTGAGCCACGCATCCATTTCGCGCGTGAAGAACAGAAAACAAAGGTCATGGCCCGAAAACGCCTCTTCCATCAGGGGCAGCATGATGCCGATCGCCTCCGTCAGGCTGGGTTGACCTTCCTTGTAGTAGTCATGTCCGATGATGTTCTCATCGGATAGGAATGCGACGGACCGTCCCGACTGTTCGAATTCGCTCCTGATATCCGCGAACACAGCCGTGAGGTCCTTGCGGCGTCCAGACGTGGGGGTTTTCAGAAACGCGTTGCACGCCTTTCGAAGCTTCCGGGTTTTACCGCCTCGTATCCGGAATGCACAATGTGGCTCTATGATCTCCCGATTGCGCGAAAAGACGCTTTGCGCGAAGGTCGTTCCGGTTTTCTGAAAGCCGAGATGGATGAAGATTTTCAACGGTGAGGATCGCTTTGAGGCAGGGTACGAGATTTGCCACACCCCTAGTTGAAAATGCCTGCTCCAGCAAGCTGTGGTACCGCTGCCGAAATGGTAGGCACTTTTCATTTCGGTTCCGATCAGGCAGATCGATGGAACCCGCATAACCGGAGACCTGAACTGAATGGCCAATGTCTATCACGTATTCGGAGACTCTCACGCGCGTCTGTTTTTCCCGGGCGACGGGTTGGTCATGGAGCGGCTTGGTTTCGGTTCCGAAGACCTGGTGGTTAAGGGGCAGGCCATTTCAGCAGCCTCGCTCGCCGGATTTCGCAAACAGCAATCCACGTTGCGAACGCGAGAGATCGTTGCCGACGCGATCGGGCCTGCGCGGAAAATGGTTCTCGCGTTCGGTCAGGTGGATCTGGAGCTTGGCTATTACTACCGGAAGATCATCAAGGGCGAGATGTCGCTGGAGCCCGAGGATTACAGCGCATGGCTGGTCGACGCCTATCGCGCCCTCATTGAGGGGCTTGATCTCAGTGACCTCGATCTGGCGCTGAAAGGCAGCAACCTGACGGTTCTTTCAAATCCTGAATTCGCGGTTCGTTATATTCTTAGAATTATTCGCCCCAAGAACCGCAAGCCGGAAGACATCGAGATGCTCAGGCCTGCCCTGCTGAGCGAAGACGAGCAGAACGGGTTGATCCTCGCGTTCAACACCAGACTGCGCGCATTTTGTGATGAGCGCGGTCTGCGATACTTCGACATCAATGATGGCTTGTCTGTGGACGGCGAGGCGGGTCGGCCCGCGCGGCTGCGCCCCTGCTTCATGCCAGGCGGGTTCGATCATCATATCACCGACAGTCTTGAGGTGCGTGCGCTGCATATGAAGGGCCTGATGGGCGTGTTCGAAGATGGCTCGCCTGCCTGATCCTCGGTCGAGATCCGCGTTGCGAAGATGGCTGCAATCTCCTAAACCCGGCAAATTCGCAGTACTGATCGCAGGTAAGACATGAAAATTGCTGTCGTTGGCCTTGGCTATGTTGGATTGTCGAATGCGGTTCTGCTGGCGCAGAAGAACGACGTCATGGCCGTGGACGTCGACGCGGACCGCGTGGCCATGATCAATGCGCGAAAATCTCCGATCGTGGATGAAGAGCTGGAGGCGTTTCTGCGCTCAAGCGATCTGAGCCTGACTGCGACGCTCGACAAGACCGCGGCCTTTGCCGATATCGACTATGCGATCATTGCGACACCCACCAATTATGATCCCGACACCAACCGGTTTGACACCAGTTCGGTCGAGGCGGTGATTGCCGAGATCAATGAAGTCACGCCCGGCGCGACGATTGTCATCAAGTCGACCATTCCGGTGGGGTTTATAGACCGTCTGCGGGAGCAGGGCGTGAGCAATGTGCTCTTCTCGCCGGAGTTCCTGCGGGAGGGCCGGGCACTCTGGGACAATCTGCATCCCTCGCGGATCATCGTGGGCGAGCGGTCCGAGCGCGCGCGCGTCTTCGCGGATCTGCTTCAGGATGCGGCAGAGACAAAGGATGTGCCGGTTCTGTTCACCGATCCCAGCGAGGCGGAGGCGATCAAGCTCTTTGCGAACACCTATCTCGCGATGCGAGTGGCTTTCTTCAACGAACTCGACACCTATGCGGAGGTCCATGCGCTCGACACCCGCCAGATCATCCGGGGTGTGGGACTGGACCCGCGGATCGGAGATCACTACAACAATCCGTCTTTCGGATATGGCGGTTATTGTCTGCCCAAGGACAGCAAGCAGCTTCTGGCCAATTACAGCGAAGTGCCGCAGAACCTGATCCGCTCCATCGTGGACGCGAATACCACCCGCAAGGACTTTATTGCCGAAAGCATCCTGGCGCGCGCGCCGGAGGTTGTGGGTGTGTACCGCCTGACCATGAAAGCGGGCTCGGACAACTTCCGGCACTCCTCCATTCAGGGCATCATGAAGCGGATCAAGGCCAAGGGCATTCCGGTGATCGTCTATGAGCCCGAAATGGATGCCACCGACTTCTTCAACTCGCCGGTGGAACATGATCTGGAGCGCTTCAAGGCCCAGGCCGATCTCATTGTCGCAAACCGCATGACGGATGAGTTGCACGATGTGGCCGACCGGGTCTTCACCCGTGACCTTTTTGGCTCCGACTAGGGGCAGAAACCGCCCATTTGCCATTCTTTGCGAATGCAGTGGCGCCAGGCGGGGATATCTGCACATCCGCTGTTGACATAGTGCCCCCAGAATCATATGTCTCGCGCGCTCAGGAAGGGTGCGCCCTTTCAAACAAAGCCTAAATCTGGCGCGCATGACTCAGGGTTTCGTCCCTCAGTCCTCTGGAATTTCGCCGCGACGGTCCCAGGTAGGGAAACCGCACGCGGCACTTTTTGCGTTTCTGACGAATGTCGGGGGCGTCCGAGATGAATTGAAACGGTATAGACGGGGTACGATCCGAATGCCAACGATCCAACAGCTGATCCGCAAGCCGCGGCAGCCGAAAGTCAAGCGGTCCAAGTCGATGCACTTGGAAGCCTGCCCGCAGAAACGCGGCGTATGTACGCGCGTCTATACAACGACGCCGAAGAAACCGAACTCGGCCATGCGTAAGGTTGCCAAGGTGCGCCTGACCAACGGCTTTGAGGTCATTTCCTACATTCCCGGTGAAAGCCATAACCTTCAGGAACACTCGGTGGTTCTGATCCGTGGCGGCCGTGTGAAAGATTTGCCCGGTGTGCGCTATCACATCCTGCGCGGTGTTCTCGATACGCAAGGCGTCAAGGATCGTCGCCAGCGTCGTTCGAAATACGGCGCCAAGCGGCCGAAGTAAGGAGAGCAGATCATGTCGAGACGCCATCGCGCTGAAAAACGTGAAGTTCTGCCGGACGCCAAATACGGCGACCGCGTTCTGACCAAATTCATGAACAACCTGATGTTCGACGGCAAGAAATCCGCCGCCGAGCGTATCGTCTACGGCGCGCTTGAGCGGGTCGAGGAAAAGCTGAAGCGGACCCCGGTCGAGGCGTTCCACGAGGCGCTCGAAAACATCAAGCCGTCGGTTGAGGTTCGCTCCCGCCGGGTTGGTGGTGCGACCTATCAGGTGCCTGTCGAGGTGCGCCCCGAGCGTCGTGAGGCGCTTGCGATCCGCTGGCTGATCAACGCATCGCGCGCCCGCAACGAGAACACCATGGAAGAGCGCCTTGCCGGCGAACTTCTCGATGCTGTCAACACCCGCGGCTCGGCCGTGAAAAAGCGTGAAGACACCCACAAGATGGCCGACGCGAACAAAGCGTTCAGCCATTACCGCTGGTAACAAATCAGGATCAGGACGAGCATCATGGCACGCGAATATCCCCTCGACCGCTACCGCAATTTCGGGATCATGGCGCATATCGATGCAGGCAAGACGACCTGCACCGAGCGGATCCTCTACTACACTGGCAAGTCGCACAAGATCGGCGAAGTCCATGATGGCGCGGCCACCATGGACTGGATGGAGCAGGAGCAGGAGCGGGGGATCACGATCACCTCTGCTGCTACGACGACCTTCTGGGAGCGGACCGAAACCGGGACCGAGGCGCAGACCGAGAAGCACCGCTTCAATATCATCGACACTCCGGGCCACGTTGACTTCACCATTGAGGTCGAGCGTTCGCTGGCCGTGCTTGATGGCGCTGTTTGTGTGCTGGATGCCAATGCCGGTGTTGAGCCTCAGACCGAAACCGTCTGGCGTCAGGCTGACCGCTACCACGTGCCGCGCATCGTCTTCGTCAACAAGATGGATAAGATCGGGGCCGATTTCTACAACTGCGTTCACATGATCGCGGACCGCACCGGTGCGAAGCCAATGCCGATCCAGATCCCCATCGGGGCAGAGGACCAGCTTGAAGGCATCGTCGACCTGATCACCATGGAAGAATGGACCTGGGTTGGCGAAGATCTTGGTGCGACATGGACACGTCAGCAAGTTCGTGCGGAACTCAAGGACAAGGCCGAAGAGCTGCGCAACGAGATGATCGAACTGGCCGTCGAGCAGGATGACGACGCCATGGAAGCCTATCTCGAAGGCAATGAACCGGACGTGGAGACACTTCGCAAGCTGATCCGCAAAGGGACGCTCGCGATGGATTTCGTGCCCGTGCTTGCCGGTTCTGCCTTCAAGAACAAGGGTGTCCAGCCGCTTCTGAACGCTGTAATCGACTTCCTTCCGGGGCCGCTCGATGTGCCTGCCTATATGGGCTTCAAGCCGGGCGATGAGACGGAAACCCGTGACATTGCGCGCGCGGCCGATGATGCACTGCCGTTCTCCGGTCTTGCCTTCAAGATCATGAACGACCCGTTCATGGGCACGCTGACTTTCACCCGCATCTATTCGGGCACTCTAAGCAAGGGTGACGGCTTTTTGAACTCGACCAAGGGCAAGAAAGAGCGCGTCGGCCGTATGGTCATGATGCACTCCAACAAGCAGGACGAGATCACCGAGGCGTTCGCCGGTGACATCATTGCGCTGGCGGGTCTGAAGGACACGACCACAGGCGATACGCTTTGTGATGCGCAGCACCCGGTCGTTCTGGAAACGATGACCTTCCCCGATCCGGTGATCGAGATCGCGGTTGAGCCGAAGACAAAGGCCGACCAGGAGAAGATGTCGCAAGGTCTGGCCCGTCTGGCTGCCGAAGACCCCTCCTTCCGGGTGGAGACCGATCTTGAGTCCGGTCAGACCATCATGAAGGGCATGGGCGAACTTCACCTCGATATCCTGATCGACCGCCTGAAGCGCGAGTTCAAGGTCGAGGCGAATATCGGTGCGCCGCAGGTGGCCTATCGTGAGACGATCTCCCACGAGGTCGAGCACACCTACACCCACAAGAAACAGTCCGGTGGTTCGGGTCAGTTCGGCGAGGTCAAACTGGTCATCTCCCCGACAGAACCCGGCGAAGGCTATTCCTTCGAGAGCCGGATCGTCGGTGGTGCGGTGCCCAAGGAATATATTCCGGGCGTTGAAAAAGGCATCAACTCGGTCATGGACAGCGGCCCTCTGGCCGGTTTCCCGGTCATCGACTTCAAGGTCGCCCTGATCGACGGCAAATACCATGACGTGGACTCGTCCGTTCTCGCCTTCGAGATCGCGGCACGCATGTGCATGCGCGAAGGGATGCGCAAGGCCGGTGCCAAGATGCTCGAACCGATCATGGATGTCGAAGTGGTGACGCCCGAGGAGTATACCGGTGGCATCATCGGCGATCTGACATCGCGTCGCGGTCAGGTTCAGGGGCAGGACGCGCGCGGCAACGCGGTCGCGATCCGTGCCAATGTGCCGCTCGCCAATATGTTCGGCTACATCAATACACTGCGCTCGATGAGCTCGGGCCGTGCCAACTTCACCATGCAGTTCTCCCATTACGATGGGGTGCCGCAGAATATCTCTGACGAAATCCAGGCAAAATTCGCCTGATCTGAAACCCACAGGTCAGGCATTGCCGACCACGACTTACGGAGGCCACCATGGCAAAGGCAAAATTTGAGCGTACGAAGCCGCATGTGAATGTTGGAACGATTGGTCACGTTGATCATGGCAAGACGACGCTGACGGCTGCGATCACGAAGCAGTTTGGCGACTTCAAGGCCTATGACGAGATTGACGGTGCGCCGGAAGAGAAAGCGCGCGGGATCACGATCTCGACGGCGCATGTCGAGTATGAGACCGACGCGCGTCACTACGCCCATGTCGACTGCCCGGGCCACGCGGATTACGTGAAGAACATGATCACCGGTGCGGCGCAGATGGACGGCGCGATCCTGGTGGTGAACGCGGCTGACGGCCCGATGCCCCAGACCCGCGAGCACATCCTGCTCGGCCGTCAGGTCGGCATCCCCTACATGGTGGTCTTCCTCAACAAGGTCGATCAGGTTGATGACGAGGAGCTGCTGGAACTGGTGGAGATGGAAGTGCGTGAGCTTCTGTCCTCCTACGAGTATCCGGGCGACGATATCCCGATCATCGCAGGCTCGGCCCTGGCGGCGCTTGAGGATCGCGACGCGAATATCGGCAGCGAGAAGATTGCCGAGCTGATGAAGGCTGTGGATGAGTATATTCCGACACCTGCACGGCCCGTTGACCAGCCGTTCCTGATGCCGATCGAGGATGTGTTCTCGATCTCGGGTCGCGGCACGGTTGTGACCGGCCGTATCGAGCGCGGTGTGCTGAATGTCGGCGAAGAGATTGAAATCGTTGGTATTCGTGACACGCAGAAGACGACCTGCACGGGGGTCGAGATGTTCCGCAAGCTCCTCGATCGGGGTGAGGCGGGTGACAATGTCGGCGCACTTCTGCGCGGGATCGACCGGGAAGGCGTCGAGCGCGGCCAGGTTCTCTGCAAGCCCGGTTCCGTGAAGCCGCACACCAAGTTCGAGGCCGAGGCCTACATCCTGACCAAGGACGAGGGTGGCCGCCACACGCCGTTCTTCGCGAACTACCGCCCGCAGTTCTACTTCCGCACGACGGACGTGACCGGCACGGTCGAGCTGCCCTCGGGCACCGAGATGGTGATGCCCGGAGACAACCTGAAGTTCAACGTCGAGCTGATCGCGCCGATCGCGATGGAGGAAAAACTCCGCTTCGCCATCCGCGAAGGCGGCCGCACCGTCGGCGCCGGCGTCGTCTCCAAAATCATCGAATGATGATCTCAAATCCCTGAACCGGCTCACCGGAGCCGGTTCGACCCTTAGAAGTTAACTGCAAGCCCGAGAGGCACTTTCGATATGCAGAGTCAAAACATACGTATTCGGCTTAAGGCCTTCGATTATCGCGTTCTGGATGCCAGCACGCAGGAAATCGTGTCGACAGCCAAGCGGACCGGCGCGCAGGTGCGTGGCCCGATCCCGCTGCCGAACAAGATCGAGAAGTTCACGGTTCTTCGGAGCCCGCATGTGAACAAGAAATCCCGTGAACAGTTCGAAATCCGCACACATAAGCGGCTTTTGGACATTGTTGACCCCACACCGCAGACTGTGGACGCGCTGATGAAGCTCGACCTCGCCGCCGGTGTGGACGTCGAAATCAAGCTCTGAGGTGTCTGAGATGCGCACTGGAGTACTCGCAAAGAAGCTGGGCATGACCCGGCTCTTCATGGAAGACGGAAAGCAAATCCCTGTGACTGTTCTTTCAATGGAAAACTGTCAGGTCGTGGCACAGCGCACCGGCGAGCGTGACGGCTATTCCGCTGTTCAGCTTGGGGCGGGTGAGGCCAAGGCCAAGCGGACAACCGCTGCCATGCGTGGGCATTTCGCCTCTGCCAAGGTTGCGCCGAAGCGCAAGCTGGCCGAGTTCCGCGTAAGCCCCGAGAACCTGATCGAGGTCGGTGAAGAGATCACGGCGAACCATTACTTCGAGGGTCAGTTCGTCGATGTGGCCGGCACCTCGATCGGTAAGGGTTTTGCCGGTGCGATGAAGCGGCACAACTTTGGCGGGCTGCGCGCCTCGCACGGTGTGTCGATCTCGCATCGTTCGCATGGCTCCACCGGTCAGTGTCAGGATCCTGGCAAGGTTTTCAAAGGCAAGAAGATGGCGGGTCACATGGGTTCGGTCCGGGTGACCACCCAGAACCTGCAAGTTGTCAAAACCGATGCCGAGCGTGGCCTGATCATGGTCAAGGGTGCGGTTCCAGGCTCCAAAGGCGGCTGGGTGATGATCAAGGATGCGGTCAAGAAGGCCACGCCCGAGAACGTGATCCTGCCTGCGGCTCTGAAATCCGCCGCTGCCGAAGCTGAGAAGCTGGCCGAAGAAGCCGCTGCTCAGGCTGCTGCTGAAGCGGAAGCTGCCGCAGCCGCCGCTGCCGCAGAAGAGCAGGCCGCAATGGAGGCTGCTGCTGAAGCTGAAGCGACCGAGGCACCCGCATCGGATGACGCCCCAGAAGGAGGCGACAAGGAATGAAGACCGATGTGATCAAACTGGACACTAAGAAGGCGGGCTCGATTGATCTCGACGACGCGATCTTTGGTCTTGAGCCGCGCGCTGACATTCTGCACCGCGTCGTGCGCTGGCAACGGGCCCGCGCGCAGGCCGGTACACACAAGGTGAAGACCCGTTCGGAGACGAGCTACTCCACCAAGAAGATCTATCGCCAGAAGGGCACCGGTGGCGCACGCCATGGTGACCGCAACGCGCCGATCTTCAAGAAAGGTGGCGTCTACAAGGGTCCGACCCCGCGCAGCCACGCCCATGATCTGCCCAAGAAGTTCCGCAAGCTGGGTTTGCGTCATGCGCTCAGCGCCAAGGCGACAGCCGGTGAGCTCATTGTGCTGGAGGCCGCCGAGCTGAAAGAAGGCAAGACCAAGGAACTCGCCGCTGCGATGAAGAAGCTGGGCTGGAAACAGGCGCTGGTCATCGACGGGGCCGAGGTCAACGAGGGCTTCGCACAGGCTGCGCGCAACATCGAGGGTCTCGATGTGCTGCCGAGCATGGGTGCGAATGTCTATGACATCCTGAAACGTGACACGCTGGTGCTGACCAAGGCTGGCGTTGAAGCCCTGGAGGCTCGTCTGAAATGAGCACCAAAACAGAACTCTATGACGTGATCCGCAAGCCGATCATCACCGAGAAGGCCACAATGGCGTCCGAACATGGCGCCGTGGTTTTCGAAGTGGCGATTGATGCAAACAAGCCGCAGATCAAGGAGGCCGTCGAAAGCCTCTTCAACGTCAAGGTGAAAGCGGTTAACACCACGATCACCAAAGGCAAGACCAAGCGTTTCAAGGGCAAGCCCGGCCGACGCAAGGACGTGAAGAAAGCCTATGTCACGCTTGAGGATGGCAACACCATCGACGTGACAACGGGTCTTTGAACTAGAAGCAAACGGAAGACAGCAAGATGGCATTGAAGTCGTATAAACCGACAACGCCAGGCCAGCGCGGGCTGGTTCTGATCGACCGTTCGGAGCTTTGGAAAGGCCGCCCGGTCAAAGCCCTCACCGAGGGTTTGATCAAGAAGGCGGGTCGGAACAACACCGGACGGATCACCATGCGACGCCGCGGGGGTGGGGCCAAGCGCCTCTACCGCATCGTCGATTTCAAACGTCGCAAGTTCGATGTCGAGGCAACGGTCGAGCGGATCGAGTATGATCCCAACCGGACGGCCTTCATCGCTCTGGTGAAGTATTCGGATGGTGAGCAGGCCTACATCCTCGCGCCGCAGCGTCTGGCCGTCGGTGACAAGGTTGTCTCCTCGAACAAGGCGGATGTGAAGCCGGGCAACGCGATGCCGTTCACCGGCATGCCGATCGGTACGATCATCCACAATATCGAGATGAAGCCGGGCAAGGGTGGGCAGATCGCACGCGCCGCCGGAACATATGCTCAGTTTGTGGGTCGTGATGGCGGGTATGCGCAGATCCGGCTCTCCTCGGGCGAGCTGCGTCTGGTGCGTCAGGAATGCATGGCGACCGTCGGTGCGGTCTCGAATCCTGACAACTCGAACCAGAACCTCGGCAAGGCCGGTCGCAACCGTCATCTGGGCAAACGCCCGTCGGTGCGCGGTGTTGTCATGAACCCGGTCGATCACCCGCATGGTGGTGGTGAAGGTCGGACCTCGGGTGGCCGTCATCCGGTGTCGCCCTGGGGCAAGCCGACCAAGGGTGCCCGCACCCGCACCAACAAGACGACGGATAAATATATCCTGCGTTCCCGCCACGCGAAGAAGAAGGGCCGCTAAGACATGGCACGTTCAGTATGGAAAGGGCCCTTTGTTGATTCCTATGTTCTCAAGAAAGCTGAGAAAAGCCGGGAATCGGGCCGCAATGAAGTCATCAAGATCTGGTCTCGTCGTTCGACGATCCTGCCGCAGTTCGTTGGTCTGACCTTCGGGGTCTATAACGGGCACAAACATATCCCGGTGAATGTCACCGAAGAGATGATCGGCCAGAAATTCGGCGAATACTCTCCGACCCGGACCTACTATGGTCACGCGGCGGACAAAAAAGCGAAACGGAAGTAAGCCATGGGCAAGGACAAGAACCCCCGCCGCGTGGCGGAGAATGAGGCGATGGCCGTCAGCCGAATGCTGCGCACCTCGCCCCAGAAGCTCAATCTGGTCGCCCAGATGATCCGGAACAAGCCGGTCGACAAGGCGCTGACAGATCTGACGTTCTCGAAAAAGCGCGTGGCCGCTGACGTGAAGAAGACCCTTCAGTCGGCGATTGCGAATGCGGAAAACAATCACAACCTCGACGTGGACGAGCTGGTTGTTGCAGAAGCCTGGGTCGGCAAGAACCTGACCATGAAACGCGGTCGCCCCCGGGCGCGCGGACGCTTCGGCAAGATCCTGAAGCCGTTTGCGCAGGTCACCATCAAGGTGCGCCAGGTTGGTGAAGAGGAGCAAGCCTAATGGGTCAGAAGATCAATCCAATCGGCCTGCGCCTGCAGGTGAACCGCACATGGGACAGCCGTTGGTACGCCGACAGCAAGGACTATGGTGATCTGCTTCACGAGGATCTTGCGATCCGCGAATACGTGAAGAAGAACGCCTCTCAGGCCGGGATTTCCCGCGTCATCATCGAGCGCCCGCACAAGAAGTGCCGTGTCACGATCCACGCAGCCCGTCCCGGTGTCATCATCGGCAAGAAAGGTGCGGATATCGAGACGCTGCGCAAGGAACTGGCGAAGATGACCGAGTCCGAGCTGCATCTCAACATCGTTGAGGTTCGCAAGCCCGAGATTGATGCTGCCCTGGTTGCCGAGAATATCGGTCAGCAGCTTGAGCGTCGTGTGTCCTTCCGCCGGGCGATGAAACGCTCGGTCCAGAATGCGATGCGCATGGGTGCCCTTGGTATCCGTATCAACTGTGCCGGCCGTCTCGGTGGTGCTGAGATCGCGCGGACCGAATGGTATCGCGAGGGCCGGGTGCCGCTGCACACGCTGCGCGCCGATATCGATTACGCTCACCACGAGGCGCTCACCGCCTATGGGATCATCGGCATCAAGGTCTGGATCTTCAAGGGCGAGATCATGGAACATGATCCGCAGGCCCGTGACCGTCGCCAGTCCGAGTTGCAGGAAGGTGGCGCAGGTCGCCCGCAACGTCGCGACCGCGAACGCGCATAAAGGAACAAAGAGATGCTTTCACCAAAGCGCACAAAATTCCGTAAAATGCACAAGGGCCGGATCCACGGTCAGGCCCCGGGCGGTACGGATATCACATTCGGGACCTATGGCCTCAAGGCCACCGAGCCCGAGCGGATCACCGCACGTCAGATCGAGTCTGCACGTCGCGCCATGACACGTCACATGAAGCGTCAGGGCCGGGTCTGGATCCGGATTTTCCCTGATGTGCCCGTGTCCAAAAAACCCACCGAAGTTCGGATGGGTAAAGGCAAGGGTTCGGTCGAGTATTGGGCCGCCAAAGTTAAGCCTGGACGCATCATGTTTGAGATTGACGGCGTGGGCGAAGATGTGGCAAAGGAGGCGCTCCGGCTGGCAGCCATGAAGCTGCCGGTTAAGTGCCGTTTTGTTACGCGCGAGGATTGGTAAGACACGTCCCCTCCCAGCGGGCAGGGGATACGGTCTTATTTTTGTTGTTGGAAAAGCGCCGGGGATGGCCCCGGGTCTGCTTCTGATGAAAGGACAGCGTCATGAACGCTTCAGATCTGCGTGAAAAAACGCCAGATGAGCTTCGTACGGAGCTGGAAAACCTGAAGAAGGAGAGCTTCAATCTCCGCTTTCAGGCGGCCACAGGCCAGATGGAAAACACCGCACGCATGCGCACGGTTCGCCGGGATGCCGCACGCGTTAAGACGATTCTGAACGAAAAAGCTGCAGCGGCAGCTGAGTAAGGGTGAGATAAGATGCCAAAGCGTATTCTGACAGGCACCGTGACCAGCGACCAGAACGCCCAGACTGTGACAGTCTCGGTCGAGCGTCGTTTCACGCACCCTGTGCTCAAGAAGACGATCCGTAAGTCCAAGAAATATCGTGCGCATGATGCGAACGAACAGTTCAAGGTGGGTGATGCCGTTCGTATCCGCGAATGCGCGCCTGTCTCGAAAACCAAACGCTGGGAAGTTGTGGCCGACTGAGCCACCACCTTTCAGGTTAGTCGAAACCGTGGGACTGGTTCCCACAGGTCGGGAGAAACCAAATGATCCAGATGCAGACCAATCTGGATGTTGCTGACAACTCCGGCGCGCGCCGGGTTCAGTGCATCAAGGTTCTGGGCGGTTCCAAACGGAAATACGCCAGCGTCGGTGACATTATCGTTGTCTCTGTGAAGGAAGCCATTCCGCGCGGTCGCGTGAAGAAGGGTGACGTTCGCAAGGCAGTGGTGGTGCGCACCGCCAAGGAAGTCCGTCGCGAAGACGGCACCGCGATCCGTTTCGATCGCAACGCAGCCGTTATCCTCAACAATGCCGGTGAGCCTGTTGGCACACGCATCTTCGGCCCTGTTGTACGCGAGCTGCGGGCCAAGAACTTCATGAAGATCATCTCGCTTGCGCCGGAGGTGCTGTGATGGCTGCGAAACTCCGCAAGGGCGACAAGGTCGTCGTATTGACCGGCAAGGACAAGGGCCGCCAGGGCGAGATCCTGAAAGTCATGCCGAAAGAGGGCAAAGCGGTTGTCGGTGGCATCAACACAGCCATTCGTCACACCAAGCAGAGCCAGAGTGGCCAGGGTGGCCGGATCCCTCAGGACCAGCCCATTCAGCTGAGCAACATTGCGCTTGTCGACCCCAAGGACGGCGGTCCGACCCGCGTTGGCTTCAAAATGGATGGCGACAAGAAGGTTCGCTATGCAAAGAAATCCGGGGAGGTCATCAATGGCTGAGTATACCCCTCGTCTGAAAGCCTCCTACAAAGCCGACGTTGCGAAGGCGATGAAGGAAGAGTTTTCCTACAAGAACGACATGATGATCCCCAAGCTCGACAAGATCGTGCTGAATATGGGCGTCGGTGAGGCTGTTGCCGACAGCAAGAAGATCCGCTCCGCGCATGATGATCTGATGGCGATTGCCGGTCAGAAGCCGGTCATCACCAAGGCGAAGAAATCCATCGCCGGTTTCAAGGTGCGTGAAGAGATGCCGCTTGGCGTCAAGGTCACGCTCCGCGGCAACCGGATGTATGAATTCCTCGACCGTCTGGTGACCATCGCCATGCCGCGTGTCCGGGATTTCCGGGGCGTGTCGTCCAAATCCTTCGACGGGCGCGGCAATTACGCGCTCGGCCTGAAGGAGCACATCGTTTTTCCCGAGATCGAGTACGACAAGGTCGATCAGATCTGGGGAATGGATATCGTCATCTGCACCACCGCAAAGTCTGATGCGGAAGCGAAAAGCCTGTTGGCCAAGTTCAACATGCCTTTCCAGGCTTGAGCGGGAGGAGACTGAAAAATGGCTAAAGTCAGCATGATCCAGCGCCAGAAGAAACGCGAAAAGCTGGTGGCAAAATATGCCGCGAAGCGCGCCGATCTCAAAGAGCAGCTGGAAAACCGCGATCTGCCCCTGGGCGAGCGTGTGCAGCTTTCGATGAAACTCGCGAAGCTGCCCCGCAACTCCTCGGCAACACGGCTCAACAGCCGGTGCCTCATCACCGGGCGTCCGAAGTCGTATTACCGCAAACTGAAAATGTCGCGTATCGCGCTGCGGGACCTGGCCTCCAAAGGTCAGATCCCCGGCATGGTCAAGTCGAGCTGGTAAGGGAGGTCCAAAGATATGTCTATGAACGATCCTTTGGGCGATATGCTCACACGCATCCGCAACGCTCAGATGCGCGGCAAGTCCACAGTGCGCTCGCCGGCCTCGAAAATTCGCGGCTGGGTGCTCGAAGTGCTTGAGAAAGAGGGCTACATCCGTGGTTTCGAGAAAGTCGAAGGCGCCCGTGGTCTGCCGGAACTGGAAATCAGCCTGAAATACTATGATGGCATCCCGGTGATCCGTGAACTCAAGCGCGTTTCCACCCCTGGTCGTCGGGTCTATTCCGGCGTCAAGGATATCCCGTCGGTCCGTCAGGGCCTGGGGATCGCAATCGTCTCCACACCCAAAGGTGTGATGTCCGATGCACAGGCCCGCACCGAGAATGTCGGTGGCGAGATCCTGTGCCGGGTCTTCTAAGGGGGATTGGTGATGTCTCGAATTGGTAAAAAACCGGTCGAGTTGCCGGGCGGCGTGTCCGCTACGGTCTCTGGCCAGTCGATTGAAATCAAGGGCCCCAAAGGTGTCCGCAGCTTCAAGGCCACTGATGATGTGAGCCTCAAGGTTGAAGACAACACCGTGTCGGTGGAGCCGCGTGGCAAGTCCAAGCGGGCGCGCCAGCAGTGGGGCATGAGCCGCACGCAGGTCGCAAACTGCGTGACCGGCGTGACCGAGGGTTTCAAGAAAGAGCTTGAGATCAACGGTGTGGGTTATCGTGCGGCCATTCAGGGCAAGGTCCTGAAACTGTCGCTGGGTTATTCCCACGATGTTGAGTTCGACATTCCTGATGCTGTGCAGATCACAGCGCCCAAACCGACCGAGATCATTGTCGAAGGCATTGATCAGCAGGTTGTAGGGCAGGTGGCCGCCAACATCCGCGAATGGCGCAAGCCGGAGCCCTACAAGGGCAAGGGCATCAAGTACAAAGACGAATTCATCTTCCGCAAGGAAGGGAAGAAGAAGTAAGGACCGCGAATTATGGCGAACTCGAAAAGAGATCTGTTCCAGAAACGCCGCATGCGCGTCCGGAACAAACTGCGCAAAACGGCCAATGGCCGTCCGCGCCTGAGCGTGCATCGCTCGAACAAGAATATCTCTGTGCAGATCATTGATGATGCGCAGGGCAAGACACTGGCCAGCGCCTCCTCGCTTGAGAAGGATCTGGGCATCATTGGCAAGAACAACGTTGAGGCTGCGGCGAAAGTCGGGACCGAGATCGCTGCGCGCGCCAAGAAAGCCGGTGTTAAGGACGTTTATTTTGATCGCGGCGGCTTCCTGTTTCACGGGAAAGTCAAGGCGCTCGCAGATGCTGCCCGCGAGGGCGGTCTGAAGTTCTAGGAGAGACGAGAATGGCAAGAGATGACAATCGCCGGGATCGTCGGGACCGCGACGAGGCTCCTGAATTTCAGGACCGTCTGGTCGCGATCAACCGGGTCTCCAAAACGGTAAAAGGCGGTAAGCGCTTCGGTTTCGCAGCCCTCGTGGTTGTCGGTGACCAGAAGGGTCGTGTCGGCTTCGGCAAGGGCAAGGCCCGCGAAGTGCCCGAGGCGATCCGCAAGGCCACCGAGCAGGCCAAGCGCCAGATGATCCGCGTGCCCCTGCGTGAGGGTCGTACGTTGCACCACAACATGAACGGTCGCCATGGTGCGGGCAAGGTTGTGATGCGCACGGCACCCGCCGGTACGGGTATCATCGCCGGTGGTCCGATGCGCGCCGTGTTCGAGATGCTGGGCATCGCGGATGTGGTGGCCAAGTCGATCGGCTCGCAGAACCCTTACAACATGATCCGGGCGACCATGGACGGTCTGACGAAACAGTCGAGCCCGCGTCAGGTTGCATCGCGTCGTGGCAAGAAGGTGGCCGACATTCTGCCGAAACAGGCGGATGCGGCGCCAGAGCCAGCAGCTGCGGAGGCCTGATCCGATGGGAACGATCATAGTCAAGCAGATCGGCTCGCCGATCCGTCGTCCGAAAGACCAGCGTCAGACGCTGGTCGGCCTGGGCCTGAACAAGATGCACAAGACCCGTGAACTGGAGGACACCCCTTCCGTGCGCGGCATGGTCAACAAGATCCCGCATCTGGTCCAGATCATCGAAGAAAAGAAGTAAGTGCATCCCGGCCGCTTGTGCCGGGATCATTCGTTTGAAACGCCGTGGCTGCCCTGAGTTGACGCTTTGACGGGCATGTCCGGCAGATGAGGAGAAGCGTCATGAAACTGAATGAACTGCGCGACAATCCCGGCGCAACCCCATCGAAGAAGCGCGTTGCCCGTGGCCCCGGTTCGGGCAAGGGCAAGACCGCCGGTCGCGGTATCAAGGGGCAGAAATCCCGCTCGGGCGTTGCAATCAACGCCTATGAGGGTGGCCAGATGCCGCTCTATATGCGTCTGCCGAAACGCGGCTTCAATGTGCCGAACCCGAAAAAACACGCGGTCATCAACCTCGGCATCCTTCAGAAATTCATTGATGCTAAGAAAATCGACATCAAGAAGGACGTGACCGAGGACGTGCTGGTCGAAAGCGGCCTCGTACGTCGCAAGCTCGACGGTGTCCGTCTGCTCGCCAAGGGTGAACTCTCCGCCAAGATCAAGTTGACAGTCACAGGTGCCTCCAAGGCGGCGGTGGCTGCGGTCGAGAAGGCCGGTGGTTCGGTCACTGTGACCGGCACAGCACAGGCCGAGGCGGCAGCGGAATAAATCTTGTAGGCGCGCAAGTCGCGCTTACATGGCATTGTGATCAAGTTTCGCGCCGTCTGGGGTTCAAATCGATCCCGGCGGCGCAGTCATGGGAGGCCAGTTGATGGCATCAGCAGCAGAGCAAATGGCGTCGAACCTCAGTTGGGGCGCTTTCGGTAAAGCTAAGGAGCTGCAACAACGCATCCTTTTTGCTCTTGGTCTTCTGATTGTTTACCGCATCGGAACCTACATCCCGGTGCCCGGCGTCGACCCGGTCCGCCTCGCGGAATTCTTCCGCGAGGCACAGGCAGGTATTGGCGGCATTCTCAACATGTTCACCGGTGGTGCGGTAAGCCGCATGGCGATCTTCGCGCTCGGGATCATGCCCTATATTTCTGCCTCCATCATCGTGCAGCTTCTGACGGCCATGGTGCCCTCGCTTGAGCAACTCAAGAAAGAGGGCGAGCAGGGCCGCAAGAAGATCAACCAGTACACGCGCTATGGCACGGTATTTCTGGCAACATTCCAGGCCTACGGGATCTCTGTTGGGCTTGAGGGGCAGAACCTCGTCACAGATCCGGGCTGGTTTTTCCGGGCATCCTGCGTGATCACACTGGTTGGCGGGACGATGTTCCTGATGTGGCTGGGCGAGCAGATCACCGCACGCGGCATCGGCAACGGAATATCGCTGATCATCTTTGTCGGCATCATCGCCGAGCTTCCCGCCGCTCTGGCCCAGTTCTTCGAGCAGGGCCGGACAGGCGCGCTCACCACGCCGGTGATCCTTGGGGTGATCATCATGGCGATTGCGGTGATCACCTTCATCGTCTTCATCGAGCGGGCGCTACGCAAGATCCACATCCAGTATCCACGCCGTCAGGTCGGACAAAAGATGTATGCGGGCGAAAGCTCTCACCTGCCGGTCAAGCTGAACCCGTCGGGCGTGATCCCGGCGATCTTCGCTTCGTCGCTGTTGTTGCTGCCAACCACGATCTCGACCTTCTCGGGCGGAACCGACAGTTCGGGAGCCGTCAACTTCATTTCCGCCTATCTGGGACGCGGACAGATAGGCTACTTCCTGTTCTTCGGGGCGCTGATCGTCTTTTTCGCCTATTTCTACACGGCCAATGTGTCCTTCAAATCCGAGGATGTGGCTGACAATCTGAAAAAGCAGGGTGGCTTCGTGCCGGGTATTCGTCCGGGGCCCAAAACGGTCGAGTATCTCGACTATGTCGTCTCGCGTCTGCTGGTGGCCGGGTCGGCTTACCTTGCGGCGGTTTGTCTCTTGCCCGAGGTTTTGATTTCCAGATCGTCCGTTCCGTTCTACTTTGGCGGCACCTCGCTCCTGATCGTGGTTTCCGTGACCATGGACACGATCACCCAGGTTCAGTCCCATATGCTGGCGCACCAGTATGAGGGCCTGATCGAAAAATCTAAACTGCGGGGCAAGGGACGGAAGAAGACACGCAGATGAACATAATACTGCTTGGCCCTCCGGGTGCCGGTAAGGGAACGCAGGCCCGCCTGCTAGTTGAAAAGCACGGGTTTGTGCAGCTTTCCACGGGGGACATGCTGCGCGCGGCCCGAACCTCGGGAACCGAGATGGGCAAGCAGGTGGCTGCGGTAATGGACCGCGGTGATCTTGTCACGGACGAGATCGTCATCGGTCTGATTGCAGAGCAGCTTGATACTGGCGCGGGTGCCAAGGGTGTCATCTTTGATGGTTTCCCGCGAACCCTGGCCCAGGCCGACGCCTTGTCGGAATTGCTGACCGGTCGGGGGGCCAGGCTGGATGCGGTTGTGGAGATGCGGGTTGATGACGAGGCCGTCATTCGCCGCATCTCGGGGCGCTTCACCTGCGACCGATGCGGCGAGGTCTACCACGACGACACCAAGCGCCCGGCAGATCCCGAGGCATGTGACAAATGCGGTGAGAACAAGTTCAAGCGCCGGGCCGATGACAATGCGGACAGCGTGCGGACAAGGCTTCTGGCCTATTACCGCGAGACCTCGCCGCTGATCGGCTATTACTATGCCAAGGGCCAGCTTCGCAGCGTTGACGGAATGGGCGAAATCGACGCTGTCCATACGGCGATCGAGAGTGCATTGAGGCCCTGAAAATAAGGGTTGACCCTGATCTTTTGGAGCCTATATTCCGCCTTTCTCTTGACAGTGAGAGATTCGGTTTGCCGCGCATATTTTACGCGCGACAACCACCCTGAGATGGCCCGGCTAAAGGGCTGATTGTGAAAAAAGGTTCTGGGGCTACGGAACCGCAATTGAAGGACGAAAGTACGTGGCACGTATTGCAGGGGTGAACATCCCGACCAACAAGCAGGTGCATATCGCCCTGACTTACATCCACGGCATTGGCCGTGCATCTGCCAACCAGATCTGCGAGGCAAGCGGTGTCGAACCGACCCGCCGCGTCAACGAGCTGTCGGATGCCGAAGTGCTCAAGATCCGCGAGCAGATCGATGCGAACTTCATGGTCGAGGGTGACCTGCGCCGTGAGAAGTCGATGAACATCAAGCGCCTGATGGACCTGGGTTGCTATCGCGGCCTGCGGCACCGTCGTGGTCTTCCTGTGCGGGGTCAGCGGACCCACACCAACGCACGCACCCGCAAAGGGCCTGCCAAGGCCATCGCCGGTAAGAAGAAGTAAGGGAGGGCTCGATCAATGGCACGCGAAAAGCTGCGCACCAAGCGCAAGGTCAAGAAGAACATCTCCGCCGGTGTGGCGCATGTGAATGCAAGCTTCAACAACACCAAGATCCTGATAGCGGACGCACAGGGCAATGCGATTGCCTGGTCGTCGGCAGGCACGATGGGCTTCAAAGGGTCGCGTAAATCGACACCTTATGCGGCTCAGATGGCGGCCGAAGATGCAGGCAAGAAGGCGCAGGAACACGGCATGCGGACACTCGAGGTTGAGGTTCAGGGCCCCGGTTCGGGTCGCGAGTCCGCCCTGCGCGCTCTCTCGGCTGTCGGTTTCACCATTACGGCGATCCGGGATGTGACCCCGATTGCCCATAATGGCTGCCGCCCGCCCAAACGCCGCCGCGTCTAAGTTTTCGGCCCGGAGATTTCCGGGCTTCACGACATTTTACCTCGGGAGCGACCGCTCAACAGTTCCGGATCGGAGCGGTTCGCAGGAATGGAGGCCTACATGATCCACAAGAATTGGCAGGAACTTATCCGCCCCACAGGGCTTGAGATCAAGCCAGGTGCTGATGCACAACGCCAGGCCATTGCAACAGCCGAGCCGCTGGAGCGCGGCTTTGGTCTGACCCTTGGCAATGCTCTGCGCCGCGTGCTTCTCAGCTCGCTTCAGGGCGCTGCGATCACGTCTGTGCAGATCGACAATGTGCTGCATGAATTCTCATCCGTGGCCGGTGTGCGCGAAGACGTCACCGACATCGTGCTGAACCTCAAGGGTGTGGCCGTCAACATGGAGGTTGAGGGGCCCAAGCGCGTCTCGATCCAGAAGGCCGGACCGGGCATCGTGACCGCCGGCGACATTGCCGAGACCAACGGTATCGAAATCCTCAACAAGGATCACGTGATCTGTCACCTTGATGATGGCGCGTCGCTCTACATGGAACTGACGGTTGAGACCGGCAAGGGCTATGTGGCTGCCGACAAGAATCGTCCCGAGGATGCACCGATCGGCCTGATCTCGGTCGATGCGCTGTTCTCGCCGGTCAAGAAGGTCAGCTACAAGGTGGAGCCGACCCGCGAGGGACAGGTACTCGATTATGACAAGCTGACGCTCAACATCGAAACCGACGGGTCGCTGACACCTGAGGATGCAATCGCCTACGCGGCCCGCATCATTCAGGATCAGCTCGGTGTCTTCGTCAATTTCGACGAGCCGGAGGCTGCAAGCCGGACCGAAGAAGAAGACGATCTGGAGTTCAACCCGCTTCTGCTCAAGAAAGTGGACGAGTTGGAACTCAGCGTGCGTTCGGCCAACTGCCTGAAGAACGACAATATCGTCTATATCGGCGATCTGATCCAGAAGACCGAAGCCGAGATGCTCCGCACCCCGAACTTCGGTCGCAAGTCGCTGAACGAGATCAAGGAAGTGCTGACCGGTATGGGCCTGCACCTCGGCATGGATATCGTGGACTGGCCGCCGGACAATATCGAGGATCTGGCGAAGAAATTCGAAGATCATTTCTGATCTTCGCGCCGTCCCTTTCGGGGGGCGGCATCACGCCCGGGCATGGTGCCCCAAGGAGAGCGGTTTCCTACGCAGGGCCGCCGGACAAAGTATAAAGAAGGATACGAAACATGCGTCACGGTAATGGATACCGCAAACTGAACCGCACTCATGAGCATCGCAAGGCGATGTTCTCCAACATGGCCTGCTCGCTGATCGAGCATGAGCAGATCAAGACGACCCTGCCCAAGGCCAAGGAAATGAAGCGGATCATGGACAAGCTGATCACGCTGGGCAAACGCGACGGCGATCTGCATGCGCGTCGTCAGGCGGCCAGCCGCCTCAAGCAGGATGCGGCCGTCAAGAAGCTGTTTGAGACCCTCGGCCCGCGCTACAAGGAGCGCAACGGCGGGTATGTGCGCGTGCTCAAGGCGGGCTTTCGATATGGCGATATGGCCCCAATGGCGATCATCGAACTGGTTGATCGCGATGAGGCAGCAAAAGGCGCCGCCGACAAGGCTCGTGTAGCTGCCGAGGAAGTCGAAGCGGAAGAGTGATCCGCCAGACTGCTTCCAGACAAGGGGCCGCTCATCCGAGCGGCCTTTTTTGTTGCGCATCCGCGTTGTCAGTCTTCGGGCAATCTGACACCATCACCGTATGGCCGATCTCTTCGATACACCCGCAGCTGTGCCCGGGCAGGAGGCTCCGCGTCCCCTTGCGGACAGGTTACGCCCGGCTTCTCTGGCGGACGTCATCGGCCAGGAACACATTCTCGGATCAGATGCACCGCTGACCCGGATGCTGAAAAGCGGCACTCTGGGATCGCTGATCTTCTGGGGGCCGCCGGGGGTAGGCAAGACCACGATTGCACGGCTTCTTGCCGACGAGACCGATCTCAGCTTTGTCCAGATCAGCGCCATTTTCACTGGTGTGCCAGAGTTGCGCAAGGTTTTCGAGGCCGCGAAGCTGCGTCGGCAGAACGGCAAGGGCACGCTACTTTTTGTCGATGAGATCCACCGTTTCAACAAGGCGCAGCAGGACGGCTTCCTGCCCCATATGGAGGACGGCACGATCCTTCTGGTCGGTGCTACCACCGAAAACCCGTCCTTCGAGTTGAACTCGGCCCTGATGTCCCGGGCCCAGGTACTGACGCTGGAGCGTCTCAGCCCGACGGATCTCGAGAAGATGGCGCAAAGAGCCGAGAAGCTGATGGAACGTGCCCTGCCACTGACACCGACGGCTCGTGAAACGGTGGTGGAACTGGCTGACGGCGACGGGCGTGCGCTTTTGAACCTGCTAGAGCAGGCGTTCACATGGGAAGACGTGGTCGACACGGACGGGCTGGAACACCGGCTGAGCAGGCGAGCGCCAAAATACGACAAATCCGGCGATGAGCACTACAACCTGATCTCAGCATTGCACAAATCGGTGCGCGGGTCTGACCCCGATGCCTCGCTCTACTGGCTGGCCCGCATGCTGACAGGCGGGGAAGACCCTCGCTTCCTGGCACGTCGCATGACCCGTATGGCGGTCGAAGATATCGGTCTCGCGGACCCGCAGGCCCAGACCGTCTGCCTGCAGGCGTGGCAGACCTATGAGCGGCTTGGCAGCCCCGAGGGCGAACTCGCCCTGGCGCAGGCCATCATCTACCTCGCGCTAGCCCCGAAATCCAACGCGACCTATACGGCCTTCAAGAAAGCGATGGCCTCGGCACGGGAAACCGGCTCATTGGCACCGCCCAAGCACATCCTCAACGCACCCACCAGATTCATGAAGGACGAAGGTTACGGGAGCGGATATGAATACGATCACGATCAGACCGATGCTTTCTCTGGTCAGGAATATTTCCCCATTGAAATACAACGTCCGGTTTATTACGTTCCCCGCGAACGTGGGTTTGAGCGAGAGTTGTCCAGCCGGATTGCCTATTTTGCCAAGCTGAGAAAACAAAAACAAAAATCTTCCTGATGTCAGGTTGAGGTTGAGCATAGAAGTGATTGTCGAGCCATGGCCAGGAATGGACTGCTCCAGATAGTTTACCTGAGCAAGCAAAGGGCTGACCTTACCAAGCTGGAGATCAACCGACTTGGGCGGCTTTCGAAGGAGAGCAACTACCGAAACGGTTTCAGTGGTCTGCTCATTGCGCAGGGTAACATCTTTGCCGGGATCATAGAGGGACCGGAGAAGGATCTTATTCGCCTGATGGAGAAGATCGCCAAGGATGATCGGCATACCGATCTCAAGGTTTTGCGCGAAGTGGCAGTAAAGCAAAGGCGATGTGCCTCTTGGGAGTTCTCGCAACTGGGCGATGAGGGAGAGGTTGCCTATGCATCGGCGCTCGCCATCGAGTTCGCCTACTCTTTGGCGAGAAATCTCCGTCAGAAGAGCCCGGACTATCTCGACTCAACTTTTTGAAGAATTTGAATATTGTGATACACGTAATGCAGCAGTACCGAATTTTTGAGGCATAGGGTTAAGGCGTATGCACAACGAAGCCGACAAGACCCCCTATTCGATCTTTGCGTATTGGTCCGTTGCCAATCCGGCGCTGACTGATTGGGATTACACCAAATTGTTGCGCCAGATCTGGCAGGCCAACACGTCCATGGGCATAAACGGCATATTGGCGTTTGATCGCGGCGTCTTCAAGCAGGTTGTCGAGGGGACACCAACCCATGTTTCGCGCATCGTCGCCAACATTCTGGCCGATCCCCGACATCACGATATTCATGTCACGAATTATCGGTTGAATCCCGAACGGCTCTACAAGAGCTGGACCATTCACGGATTTGAGCGGTTCCAGAAGGACGCAGGCCAGATCCCGCAGACGGCGTCCAAGGTCGCCCGACTGGCCGAGCAGGACTACTTCTCAAAGGATTCCGAGAGGATCAATACCCGCATGAAGGCGATGGTGGGCCGATTCGATCCCGAGAAGCAATGACACGCTGACAAGCCTACCGCTGCCGACTTGACAATCCCCAGAAGTTTCGCCCTTTGGACCCTGTACAGCCGGTTCGGAGAGTTCGATGACATTGCCAGCATTGGTGCAGGTTGCCCTGGGTGGCGCGATAGGCGCTTGCCTGCGCTATGGCGCGGGTCTGGCGTCGCTGCGGCTGTTCGGTGCCGGATTCCCTTTTGGAACCCTGTTTGTAAATGTTGCCGGTTCGTTTGTGATCGGCGGCCTTGCCGCATTGATGTTTCTGCGCGGATCGGATGCGCTCTCAGGATGGCAGCCGCTTCTGATGACCGGCATTCTGGGCGGGTTCACCACGTTTTCCAGCTTCTCGGTGGAGACACTTGATATCTTCCAGCGCGGCCAGATCGGGCTTGCAGCGAGCTATGTGCTACTGTCGGTCGGGCTGTCGCTCGCGGCGGTCTATGTTGGCTGGCTGGCCGGTCGGGGGGTCTTCGCATGAGCGGTGTTCAGATGATCGAGATCGGAGAGGAGGCTGACGACCAGCGTCTTGACCGATGGTTCCGCAAGCTTTTTCCGTTCATCTCGCAGGGGCGCATCGAAAAGATGTGCCGCAAGGGAGAAATCCGTGTCGAGGGCGGGCGGGTGAAGGCCTCCACCCGGCTCAGCGCCGGGCAGACGGTCCGTGTCCCTCCCTTGCCGGAGCCCGAGGAGGTGGAGCCGCGCCAGACGTCGTCTTCGATCTCGGACGCGGATATCGAGATGATGCGCGGGCTGGTACTCTTTCGGGATGATCATATCATCGCGCTTAACAAGCCGCCCGGTCTGCCCGTGCAGGGGGGCTCGAACCAGCCACGCCATATCGATGGGCTTGCCGAGGCCCTGATCTTTGACGCGGACGAGAAACCGAAGCTGGTTCACCGTCTGGACAAGGATACATCCGGCGTCCTGCTTCTGGCCCGCAATGGCAAGGCGGCGGCAGGACTGGCGCGCGCCTTCAAATCCCATCAGACCCGAAAGATCTATTGGGCCGTTGTGGCGGGCGTTCCCGCGCCCAAGATGGGAACGATCCGTTACGGGCTGGTCAAGGAGGCGGGGCATGGCCCCCATGGTGCGGGCGAGAAGATGATCTGCATTCATCCCGACAGGATCGGGGCGACCCCGGGCGCAAAGCGCGCAACCACGGACTACGCGGTGATCAGCGCGGCGGCCAAGCGCGCGAGTTGGGTTGCGCTTTCGCCGATCACCGGCCGGACCCACCAACTGCGCGCGCATATGGCCGAGATCGGGGCGCCGGTTGTCGGTGACGGCAAGTACGGGACCAACCGTCAGACGAATGAGGGCGATGGCTGGGGCGCGCAGCTTGGCGGCGATATCAGCCGCAAACTCCATCTCCATGCGCGCAGTCTCACCCTGCGGCATCCCATTACCGGGCAATCCCTGCACATCACCGCACCTCTGCCCGAGCACATGAACCGGACCTGGGATCTTTTTGCCTGGGATCCTGCGGAGGTTGCTGCTGATCCCTTTGCGGAGATGTCATGATCCACGTCGGCAGAAAGAAGTTCTGGTCCGATGTGTCGGCCAGCCAGACCAAGGATGGCTATGCGATCCTGCTGGACGACCGTGATCTGCGCACGCCTGCAAAGGCGCCACTGAAAGTGCCCACTGAGGCCATGGCCGGGCTCATTGTCGCGGAGTGGCAGCAACTCACCGACGAAATCGACCCCGGCAGGCTGCCCGTGACACGGATCGCGAATGCCGCAATCGACAAGGTAACCCCTCAGTTCCAGCAGGTGGCGGATATGTTGAGCGCCTATGGCGCGACAGATCTGCTTTGCTATCGTGCAAGTGACCCCGCAGGGCTGGTGGAACGGCAGCAGACCCTCTGGCAGCCCTGGCTCGACTGGGCTGCAGATGAGCTGGGCGCGCCGCTGGAGATCGGCGTCGGCGTCATGCATGTCGAACAACCGCCAGCCAGTTTGCAGCGACTGCGCACCGCAGTGAACACCTTTGACGCCTTCCAGCTATCGGCTTTCCACGATCTGGTGACGCTCTCAGGCTCGCTGGTTCTGGCGCTCGCGGTCAGCCGGAATATGCTTGCTGCGAATGAGGCCTGGGCGCTGTCCCGGCTTGACGAGATCTGGCAGTCCGAACTCTGGGGCACCGACGACGAGGCAGAGGCGATGGCAGCAATCAAGGCGGAGGCCTTTTTGCGTGCCGCCGATGTTCTCAAGGCGCTTGAGGGAACGCGTTGATGGAAAAGATGACCTTTGCGACATCGGCTAGTGATCTCCTCTCGCCCGAGCAGCTTGCCTCTCTTTCCGGACTGGAGTTCATTGCGGGCATCTGCGAGGGACGCTTTCCCGCACCGCCCATCTGCAGGACACTGAACTACTGGATGGACGAGGTCGAGGAGGGGCGTGTGGTGTTCAGGGGTCGCCCGAATTTCGACGCCATGAACCCTATCGGGACGATCCATGGCGGATGGTTCGGCACGCTCTTGGACAGTTGCATGGCGTGCGCTGTGCAGACGACCCTGCCAAGGGGCACCGGCTATACGACGCTTGAGTACAAGATCAATATCCTGCGTCCGCTCTTTTCCGACAGCGAGGACGTGCTCGCAATCGGTACCTGCGCCCATTCCGGCCGCAAGACCGGCGTTGCGGAGGGACAGATGATCGGCGTGGAAAGTCAGAAAACATATGCCGTCGCGTCAACAACCTGTCTGATTTTTGAGCTTTAGCAGTAAAAGACAGGGCACCCGAATCTGGTTGCCGGGAATTTGAGCAGGCATCGGACGCGATAATAGGTAAATGTCAGTGACCTTTTGTCCCGGCTTTGAGCCAAAAACGCTGAACCTGCATCCGCATCAGGCTGGTCCTCGCACCTTGCGGATTTCGCATGAAGTGCTCTGCTCAGGCTAAGCATCTCGATTTGCAGCCGAAAGGTGGATGTCCCTTTCATCACTGAACGGAACGCGCTTGTCAGCATCATCTGTTCAGGCCGGAGGTCGGCGAAAATGGCAGCATCTCTGTCCTACATCGTTTTTTCCAAACTTATCTTGACCTTTCGGCACCGTTTCTGATTGTTGATGCGTTGCATTCCGAACGTGAAATGCGATCCAGAGAAAACCGGTCAGAACGGCCGGAAACCCGCCCGCGTATCAGGGCGGTCCACCAGGAAGAGGAAAAAATGAAAAAATCTGTCTTTTTCGGGACATTGGCAGCCGCCGGTCTTGCAGCAGGCTTCGCCGCAGCGGGCACATTGGACGATGTGAAAGCCAATGGAACACTGAAATGCGGCGTCACCACAGGCCTCGTTGGCTTTGCTGCACCGGATGCCAGCGGTAAATGGGAAGGCTTCGACGTCTCGGTCTGCCGCGCAGTTGCCGCGGCTGTTCTGGGTGACGGCGAGAAGGTTGAGTTTGTTCCGACGACAGGTCAGACACGCTTCACAGCGCTTGCTTCGGGCGAGATCGACATGCTGGCCCGGAACACCACCTGGACCTTCAGCCGCGATGTCGACCTCAAGTTCACCTTCGTTGGCGTGAACTACTACGATGGTCAGGGCTTCATGGTGCGCAAGGATCTCGGTGTGTCTTCGGCAACCGAGCTTGATGGCGCAACTGTCTGCATCCAGACCGGTACCACGACCGAGCTCAACCTGGCTGACTACTTCAAAGCCAACAACATGAGCTACGAGCCGGTGCCGATCGAGACCAATGCCGAAGCGCAGCAGCAGTACCTTGCCGGTGCCTGCGACGTCTACACCACGGACGCGTCCGGTTTGGCCGCGACACGTGCGACCTTTGAAGATGCGGATGCACATATGGTGCTGCCCGAGATCATCTCCAAGGAGCCGCTCGGCCCGCTCGTGCGTCATGGCGACGATCAGTGGGGCGATATTGTCCGCTGGACCCTGAACGCGCTGATCGCAGCTGAAGAGCTCGGCGTGACATCTGCCAATCTCGAGGAAATGGCCAAGGGCACGAACAATCCCGAGATTAACCGTCTGCTCGGCACCGAAGGTGACCTCGGCGGCATGCTCGGACTTGGCGCTACCTGGGCCAAGGACGCGATCAGCGTCGGCGGCAACTATGGTGAGGTTTTCGCGGCAAATATCGGCGAAGGCACTCCGATTGCACTGGCGCGCGGTCTGAACGCGCAGTGGACCCAGGGTGGTCTGATCTACTCACCGCCGTTCCGTTGATCGGCTGACAAACAGACGCCCGCCCGGAAACGAGCGGGCGTCTCGCCTTTCGGGGCAAACCAATAACCGGACCTTCGAGAGCAGGACAGGCATGAACCCGTCCGCCGGGGAAGGGGTCCAACAGGGTCAAGGGTATATATATGTCCACCACTTACGATGCCTCGGAGCCGTCGTTCCGTCTGAGCATGCTGATTTACGATACACGGTATCGATCTCTCACCATTCAGGTTGTTGCATTTATCCTCTTCATGTCGGGGATCGCTTGGCTGATCAGCAACGCTTACTTCAACCTGCAAGACCTCGGGAAGGATTTCGACTTCGGCTTTCTGGGGAGCAGGGCTGGATACGATATCAGCCCGAGGCTCATAGAATATTCCAATGACAGTACGCATTTTCGTGCAACGCTGATCGGGTTGTTGAACACGCTCCTGGTGGCGTTCCTTGGCTGCATACTCGCCACGATAGTGGGGGTCATTGCCGGTGTGCTCCGGTTGTCCAATAACTGGATTACCGCAAGGCTGATGACAATCTATGTGGAGGCGTTCCGCAACATCCCGGTTCTGCTTTGGATCCTGCTGTTTTTCGCCTTCTTTACCGAAAGCCTGCCCCACCCACGGACCTTCAAAGGTGAAGATCCCGAGAGCACTTTGTTTCTGGGTTCAATCGCTTTCACAAGACAGGACGCCTGGATTCCTGCACCAATTATGGGGACCGGATCCAACATTATTCTGATCATCTTTGCCCTGTCCCTCTTTGCTATCTGGTTCTTTGGGCGCTGGGCGAAACGGCGTCAGGAAGCAACCGGTGATATCCTGCCGACCTTCTGGATAAAGCTGGCGATTTTCGTTCTGCCGACCTTGGCCATGTATTTAGTTCTGGGCCGTCCGATTACGCTGGAGTATCCCGAAATCAGTCGGTTCAGCTTCGATGGCGGTATCCGGGTGAAGAACGCGATGTTGGCGCTTTGGCTGGCCCTGTCACTTTATACAGGCGCTTTCATTGCCGAGGCGGTGCGTGCCGGCATTCTGGCCGTATCAAGCGGACAGACCGAGGCATCTTTCGCACTTGGCCTGAGACCCAACCGCACCATGAGCCTGGTCATCCTGCCACAGGCGTTGCGGGTCATTATTCCGCCCCTCATCTCGCAATACCTCAACCTGACCAAAAACTCATCATTGGCAATTGCGGTGGGGTACATGGACTTGCGCGCCACTTTGGGTGGCATCACGCTCAACCAGACCGGACGAGAACTGGAATGCATGCTTCTGATGATGCTCATATATCTCATCGTGAGTCTGATCATTTCGGGTGCAATGAATGTCTACAACTCCAGCGTCAAATTGAAGGAGCGTTGAAATGACTAGCTCGCAACACGCCTCCTATGTACGCACCGAGATGTTGCCGGAAAGTCCGCCGCCGCTGACTGAGTCCGGGATTGTCAAATGGGTAAAAGAAAATCTGTTTTCCGGGTGGATTAACAGTCTGCTGACAGTGGTTTCACTTTACGTGATCTATGTGTGCCTCAGTCACATCATCCCTTGGGTATTTCAGTCGGTCTGGAATGCCGGGTCACTGACTGAGTGCCGTGAGATTGCCCAAGAGGCCTATGGCCACACGCATGGTGCATGTTGGGCTGTAATCAAGGAGCGCTGGCACCAGCTTCTCTTCGGGTTCTATCCCCAAGACCTTTATTGGAGGCCGATTCTGGCCTTTTTGCTGATGTTTGTGGCTCTCGCTCCGATCCTGTTTGATCGTGTGCCGCGCAAACTGTTGTTCTTCACGGCAATCTATCCTTTCCTGATGATCTGGCTCTGCTGGGGTGGATCGATCTGGGGGCCGGTCTGTGCGGCCCTGGGGTTTGTGATCGGGTACTTCACTCTGATCACGCTTGAAAAGGTAGCGGGAAGTCTGATCGCCATTATTGGCATGTTCGTTGTGCCGGTGATGTGGTGGCTGTACTTGTCCGGGCCTGTATCTGAGATGCTCACATCGACACTGCCGATCGGATTGCAGGCGGTGGGTTCCAAGGATATCGGTGGCTTCATGCTGTCCTTTATCATTGGGCTTTCGGGCATCGCCCTATCCTTTCCCATCGGGTTGCTGCTGGCGCTTGGGAGGCAGTCGAATCTCTTCATCGTCAAGTCCATCTGCGTCGGGTTCATTGAGTTCATCCGCGGCGTGCCGCTGATCACACTTCTCTTCGTGGCCTCGCTGTTGTTGGGATATTTCTTGCCCAAGGAGGTGACCTTCGATCTGATTGTGCGTGTTATCATCCTGGTCACGCTCTTTGCGGCAGCCTACATGGCCGAGGTCATCCGAGGCGGCTTGGCCGCCTTGCCGCGCGGGCAGTATGAGGCAGCCGATGCGCTTGGGCTCGACTATTGGAAATCCATGCGGCTGATCATCCTGCCACAGGCCCTGAAGATTTCTATTCCGGGCATCGTGAGCACGTTTATCGGCCTCTTCAAGGACACCGTTCTTGTGGTCTTTGTGGGACTTCAGGATCCGATCGGCTTCTCAAATCTCATCCGGGCCGCGACAGAATGGAACGGCATCTACTGGGAGCTTTTCGTCTTCATCGGCGCATGCTTCTTCGTCTGTTGTTTCTCCATGTCCCGTTATTCCATGTATCTGGAGCGCAAACTCCAGACCGATCATCGTTAAGGAGGGCCTGCATATGTCAGACCTGGCAATCGACCGCGAAGTAGACCGCAGCAACATGCAGATCAGCGACGAAGTCGCGATCCAGATCACGGATATGAACAAGTGGTATGGGTCATTCCATGTGTTGCGCGACATCAACCTGACCGTGAACCGGGGCGAGCGGATCGTGATCTGCGGGCCTTCGGGTTCGGGCAAATCGACGCTCATCCGCTGTATCAACCGGCTGGAGGAGCATCAGAAGGGGCAGATCATCGTTGACGGGACCGAGTTGACCTCGGACCTCAAGAACATCGACAAGATCCGGTCCGAGGTGGGCATGTGCTTCCAGCACTTCAACCTCTTCCCGCATCTGACGATCCTTGAGAACTGCACGCTGGCCCCGATCTGGGTACGCAAGACGCCCAAGAAAGAGGCCGAGGAAGTGGCGATGCATTTCCTTGAGAAGGTGAAGATCCCCGAGCAGGCGCTGAAATACCCCGGCCAGCTTTCAGGCGGTCAGCAGCAGCGTGTGGCGATTGCCCGCTCGCTCTGCATGAAGCCGCGGATCATGCTCTTTGACGAGCCGACCTCGGCGCTTGACCCGGAGATGATCGCCGAAGTGCTCGACACCATGATCGAGTTGGCCGAGGAAGGCATGACCATGCTTTGTGTGACCCACGAAATGGGGTTTGCCCGCAAGGTCGCCAACCGGGTGATCTTCATGGATGCGGGTCAGATCGTGGAGCAGAATGAGCCGGAAGAATTCTTCAACAACCCGCAAAGCGACCGGACCAAGCTCTTCCTGAGCCAGATCCTCGGGCATTGAGACACGGACCTGACCATCGCCATTCCGGCGGTTGGTCAGGTCACCAACTCCCGGGGCACCACGAAGTCCTGCAAACGGCCTGTGCCGGGCGCCACGTCGCGCCAGTCATCCACCTCGAAATCGAACACGCTTGTTGCCCCGGTGGGATAGCGTGTGGGCGCCTCGGCGGGGCTATCTATCAACTGCCTGGCCAACTGATGGCATCCCGGATTATGCGCCAGAACGAGGATGGTTTCGGCTGCCCCGCCTTTGCGCCGGATGATATCGAGAATGCGTTCGGGCGAGGCAAGATAAAGCGCCTCGACCAGTTCCATGCGCGCATCCTCGGTCAGTTGCGAAGCCACCCTCGACCAGGTCTCCTGTGTGCGGATGGCGCTCGAGACAAGCGCAAGCTCGGGCGTGTTGCCGGTGTCTTCCAGCCAAGTGCCCAAAGCGCCTGCCGCCTGCCGTCCGCGCAGGTTGAGCGGCCGCTCCTGATCGGACAGACCGGGCTCGTCCCAGGCGGATTTGGCATGACGCATCAGAATAAGGGTTTTCATCGCGCGGCCCCCAGAAAGGCTTGCATGTGGAAGCTGGCCTGCGCGGCTGGCTGGCCGCCTTGGCTCGCCGGACAGACGCGGCGCACGAGGCAGCCGGATGTTCGGCAATCAATGCCTTCGGGGCTGCTGATATAGGCGCGACAGGCTGCAACGTCGTAGCGCTCCTCTGTGAGCGCTCCAATCGGGCATCCGGACAGGCAGGGCTGCGCGGCGCAGGTCGAGCAGGGCGATGCAACGGGCGGGGGAATGCGGATTGCATTGCGGAACGCCAGCGCGCCGCGAAACGAGACGAACAGACCGTCCTGTGCTCCGACAAGCATCGAAACAGGGGACGAAAAGACCTGTCCGGCCCGTGCGGCCCAGTTGAGAAACGGATGGAGCGGTGGCTCTCCAAACGGAAACAGGGCCTCTGCTCCCAGATCCCGGGCAATCTCGTTCAGGACACGATAGGACCAGCGATCCAACGGGTCGGCTTGCCGGTCTTCGTGTTCTGCCGAATGTTTGAACACGTCCCAGAAACGATCTCGGCGGGGACCTATGAGCATCAGCGTCTCGCACCCCTCGGGCACCTGATCGGAGGGCGACGGATGAAAACCGCCCATCACCTTCAACCCGACACAGGCCAGGACAGTGTCGATCTCTCCCAAATCGGTCATGGCCGGAACGGGAGAGAGAGGCTCCAGCCCAGTTTTGCAGCCCTCGGGTCCTGCGCTTCAAGCCCCGTTCGCATCCGGTCATGACCGAGTTGCGGCTGTGCCCGATAAGTACCGAAGAGCCGGTCCCAGACCGAGAGCGCGAAGCCGTAATTGGTGTCATGCTCTTCCCGCAGCACCGAATGGTGCACCCGATGCATGTCGGGCGTAACGACCAGGCGACGCAGAACGGCATCGGCGCGGCGGCTGAGATTGATGTTTGCATGATTGAAAAGCGCAGCCCCGTTGAGAAGAATTTCAAAGAGGATCACCGCCCAGACCGCTGGGCCGAGCAGATAGACCAGCCCGATCTTCAGGAGCATCGACAGCAGAATCTCGATCGGGTGAAAGCGGATTGCAGATGTCACATCCATATCGAGATCGGCGTGATGGACCTGATGAATACGCCACAGAAACGGGATCTTGTGGGTCAGCACATGCTGCGCCCAGATCGCGAAATCGAGGATCAGTATCGCAAGGACGATCTCCACCCAGACCGGCCAGTCTAGGCTGTTGAACAGCCCCCAGCCGATGTTCTGCGCATCTGCGGCCGCCCCGACAGCCAGAAGCGGCAGAACCACGGCCAGAAGACGCAATGCGGCAGTGTCGATCAGGACGATGGCCCAGTTGGTCACCCAACGGTCACGAACAGCCGCCTGCCTCGTCTTGCGCGGCATCAGGCGTTCGATCGTCGCCAGAACGGCGAACAGGGTCACAAACACGACCAGACGCAATAAAGCCTCATGTTCCATGAGCCCGATCATGGCCCGAGTGCGTCAGACGTCAACCCTTGATCAGGCTGCCTGCACCATGCTCGGTAAAGAGTTCGAGAAGACAGGCATGCGGTGCGCGCCCATCGAGGATGACAACCGCCCGGACACCGCCGGCAATGGCCTCCAGCGCCGTTTCCGTCTTGGGTATCATGCCGCCTGCGATCACCCCTTCGCCTGTCAGATCCCGGACCTGCTCGGACGTGAGCGCTGTGATCACATCGCCATCCGCATCCTTCACCCCGGCCACGTCCGTGAGCAGAAGCAGCCGGTCCGCCTTCATGCCGGCTGCAATCGCGCCTGCGGCCGTGTCGCCGTTGATGTTGAAGGTCTCGCCCGCCCGCCCGGCACCAAGGGGGGCGACAACCGGAATGAAATCGCTGTCGAGGAAGGTCCGCAGAACCTGGGGGTTGACCTCATCGGGATAGCCCACAAGCCCCAGATCGATCTCCTCGCCACCGGGTCCCTTGCCCATCGACTTCCGGCAGATCATCAGATTGGCATCCTTGCCCGACAGACCGACGGCCTTGCCGCCCTGCGCGTTGATGGCCTGCACGATGCGTTTGTTGACGCTGCCGGAAAGCACCATTTCGACGACTTCCATGGTCGCGGCGTCCGTAACCCTTTTGCCGCCGATGAACTCGGATTTAATCGCCAGCCGATCCAGCATCTGATTGATCATCGGACCGCCGCCATGGACGATCACCGGCTGCACATTGCACTGCTTCATCAGCACGATGTCACGTGCGAAACGGGTCATCGCCTCGTCATCGCCCATGGCATGACCACCAAACTTGATGACTACCGTCGCGCCGTCATAGCGCTGCAGGTAGGGCAGGGCCTCGCTGAGTGTTCTCGCGGTCGCAAGCCAGTCGCGGTTCATGGCAGCCGATTTCTCCATTCTCGTGCACCTCCCATGGGCTCGGCGACCAATAGCTGGATTGCGCGCCCTCTTCCATTGGAAAAGTTCAGGGCGTATCTTCGGAGCATGGATGGGAGAGGAGCCGAGAAGATGCGTCTGCTGACAGGACTTGCGAGTTTGCTGCTGCTGGCGGCCTGTGCGCAGGAGGGTGAGCCGGAGCTCTCTCAGCGCGATCAGTGCCTTGCCGCCTATCGAGCCTATGACAACGCGCTTCGCAGCACGCCGCCTGAATTCGGCGGGATCCTGCGCGGTCAGTCCGTCTTGCGCAATGCGAGCGCTGATTTCACATTTGCGGCCCAGATGCGATTGCGTCAGTTCGGCTGCCTGACCTTCCCCGGCAGCCTGAACGGCATCGATGTCAATCGGCCCGATATCGCTGCGATGCGCAATGGCACAAGCGGGCCGCTGCGTGATCCGGTCTACATGCATGTCGGCATTGTCACGACCGATGGTCTGGCGATTGCGCAGACACGTCTGTTTGCGAGCTTTGGCTATCCGGTGCGCAACGGGGCGGCTCCGGGGTTGGGACGCAGGATCTATATTGGGCCGCTGGAATCAGGTGGAGCGATCAAGGCGGCGACTGATCTGACCGAGACGCTGGGCTATGTCGCGCCCTATCTGACGCCCACTATTCCATTTCCGCGATGATCGCGCGAAGGGTTTCCAGTCCGGATCCCTTCTCCGAGCTTGTCAGAACGATCTCGGGATAGGCGGCTGGGTGCTTGCCGAGCGCCTTTGCGACCTGAGCAGTGATCTTGTCGATCTCGCTGCCTTTGGGCTTGTCAGCCTTGGTCAGAACCACCTGGAAGGTCACCGCCGCGCTGTCGAGAAGTGCCATGATCTCCTCGTCCACGGCCTTGACCCCGTGGCGGCTGTCGATCAGCAGGAAGACCCGGCGCAGGGTGGCGCGGCCTGAAAGGTAGGCCTTCAGCAGGCGTTGCCACTTCTTCACGACCGGTAAGGGCGCATTGGCATAGCCATAGCCCGGCAGGTCCACCAGATAGAGACCGGCCAGCGTGAAGAAGTTGATCTCCTGCGTACGGCCCGGCGTGTTGGAGGCACGCGCCAACGCCTTGCGGCCGGTCAAGGCGTTGATCAGCGTGGATTTTCCGACATTCGAGCGGCCCGCAAAGCAGATCTCCAGCCGGTCGGCAGGTGGCAGGCCGTCCATCGCCACGACACCTTTGAGGAAATCGGAGCTTTGCGCGAAAAGCTTGCGCCCGGCCTCCGCCCTCTGCTGATCAGGAGCGTCCGCGATGGAGAAGGGCGTTCCGCTCATATCAGCGTTGCGGTATCGCCGAGCGCCACCCGCCCGGGTTTGGTCACGACGCCGTAGACGCCGAAATCCAGATGCCCCCAGCCTTCCTGCAAAACCGAGAGCGTCTTGGCGTCCAGTCGGCCGGTCCGCGAACTGGCGTGAGTGGCGGTGCAGCGTTCATTGCGCTCACGAATTTCGAACTCCGCCTCACCGATGCTGAGACGCTTGCCGATCCACTCGAACTCTTCCCACGGACCCAGCCCGTCGAGCCAGAGATTGCCGCGAAACCGCTCATGCTCCAGTTCCTGTCCGGCCTTTTGCGACAGTGCGCGGAGGGAATTGAGACTGAGGATCGAGATCGACGGGTAGTCGGTATCCGTCATTCCGCGGCCCGTGACCCGGTAGACGCTGGTCGGAAGGGCACGGTTGGGATTGCAGATCGGATGAACCCAGCGAACCAGGGCATCCGGGTCTGCATCCGGGTCAATCTCAAGATCGGCGTGGTCGGGATGGCTGAGCCGAAGCCGGTTGTCCGGAAGGACCTCCGCCGTGATGGCGGAAAGGCCCGGGGATTTGGAGCATCGGACAAAATTGGCACATGGCGCCCATTCGGGTGTGTCCAGATCAAGCCTGGCAGCTTCATTCGCAATGGCCCAGACCCGGTCCCATGGCATGGTCTTGCCTGCCTCAAGGGTCACCTCGCTGATCGCTTCCCGCCCGGCACTCTTGATGGGGTGGCGATAGATATGGGCGAGTTGCGCCATCAGTCCGCTTGTTTGTCGCGCTTGAAGCTCGACAGAATGTTGCCGAACACATTGGGTTTCACACCCTGCGAGCGCATGATCGAGTATTGCTGGATGAAGGTCAGAATGTTGTTGGCGCACCAGTAGATGACCAGCCCGGCCGCGAAACTGCCCAGCATGAACATGAAGACCCATGGCATCCAGGCGAAGATCATGGCCTGCGTCTTGTCGGTGGGGGCCGGGTTCAGCTTCTGCTGCATCCACATGGTGACGCCCATCAGGATCGGGAAAACGCCGATGGAGAAGATCGCAAACAGGCTTTCGGGCCCCGGCGTGCCCCATGGCATGAGGCCGAAGAGGTTCAGGAACGAACTGGGGTCGGGGGCGGAGAGATCCTGTATCCAGCCAAAGAACGGCGCGTGACGCAGCTCGATCGTCACGAAGATCACCTTGTAGAGCGAGAAGAAGATCGGGATCTGCAACAGGATCGGCAGACAGCCCGACGCCGGATTGACCTTCTCGGTCTTGTAGAGCTGCATCATCTCTTGCTGCAGCTTCATCCGGTCGTCACCGGCGCGCTCCTTGATCTTCTCCATCTCCGGCTGGAGTTTCTTCATCTTCGACATGGAGACATAGGACTTGTAGGCCAGCGGGAAGAGCAGTGTCTTGATCAGAAAGGTCAGGCCGATGATCGCCCAGCCCATATTGCCGATCAGGATGTTGAGATAGTGCAGCGCCTGAAAAATTGGTTTGGTCAGGAAATAGAACCAGCCCCAGTCGATGGCATCGACGAATTGGTTGATGCCCAGATTGTCCTGATAGTCCCGCATTGCATCCCATTCCTTGGCCCCGGCGAAGAGGTAGGTGGTGACGCTTTGCGTACCGCCAGCAGGCACTTCCATCACCGGCAGGCGGATGTCTGTCTGGTATACGTCGCTTTGCTGAGAATACTTGGACACGAAATCGAATTTCTGGCCCGCTTGCGGGATCAGGGACGTCATCCAGTAGTGATCCGTGAAGCCGATCCAGCCGTTTTCGGCGACACCGGTCTTCTCGGCAGCGGCGCCTTCGGCAGGATCGAAGTCGAGATCGGCAATGTCATCATAGCTCATCTCGTTGAGATCACCGTCAGCCGACGACACGAGCCCCTCGTGCAGGACAAAGAAACCGACCTGATCGGGTTCCCCATGACGCGCGATGATGCCGTAGGGGAACATGCGGACCGCGTCTAAGCCGGTATTGGTGACCGATTGCTCGACGGTCATCAGGAAGCGCTCATCCAGCGAAATTGTGCGGCGGAAGATCTGACCCCGATCATTGTCCCAGACAAGCGTCACCGGGTTGCCGGGCGACAATGTGCCGCCGCTTTCGATCTGCCATTCGGTTGCCGCACCCGGCACGGCGTCGACAGCCAGCCCGCCCGCGGGGCTCCAGCCGTAAAGCGCATAATAGGCATTTGCACTGCCCGCGGGCGACAGCAGGGTGACGATCTCGGCATCATCCTCGATGGTCTCGCGGTATTTCCGGAGCTTCAGGTCGTCGATGCGGCCACCTGCCAGAGAGATCGAGCCCAGAAGTTCGGGGCTTTCGATCTCGACCCGGGTGGTCTGGGCGAGCGCCTGTTGGCGGCTTTCCTGAGGTGTCGCGACAACGCCCGGAACCACCCCGGCACCGGTCGCGGATGGCGGCACCAAAGTGCCGTCTGCCTGTAGCTGAGCGGGTGTCTCCTGCACGGCCTCCGGCGGTGGTGGCGGGAACAGCACAAACCAGACCAGGATCACCAGAAAGCTGAGGGCCGTGGCCAGAATGAGGTTCTTGTTCTGATCGTCCATTAGACGCTCCATCGGCGTGCTGATTTCCGTTTGGAGCGTTCAACAAGGTGGGGGCCGAAAGGTCAAGGTGAATCGAGCGATTCTGCGGTGCCTCAGCGCCTCCGCATTCGTCTAGATGTCGAGGTTGGAGGTCGCGGTCCAGTCATCGACGCGCTGTTCATGGCTGATGTTCTCCATCCGGTCATTCCAGGACGCAAGCCACGTCTCGAGGTCTTCGATCGGCATCGGGCGTGCGAAGTAATAGCCCTGCACCGCCTCGCATCCCATCTGCATCAGAAGGCGCGTTGCAGCCGCGTCCTCCACCCCTTCTGCCAAAACTGTCACGCCGAGACTGTGCGCGGTCTTTATCATTGCAGACACGATCTGCTGCTGCTCGGTATTGGTCGTGATGTTGCAGATGAAGGAGCGGTCAATCTTGATCCGATGCGCCTTGAAATGTCGGATGTTGGTGATCGAGGAGAAGCCGGTGCCGAAATCGTCAAGATCAATCCTGAAACCCTGATCGGCGAGGTGCCTTACATTGCGCGCAACCGGAGAGTCGTCGCCCTCCGACAGTACCGTTTCAAGGACCTCGATGCTGACCCATTCGGGGCGAAGGGACAGGCGGTCCATTTCCCAGAACAGTTTTTCGAGCAGCCGGTTGTTGGACAACTGGTCTTTCGAGAAATTGATCCCGACGGTCGGGATCGCGATACCCTTGTTGCGGAACCTGTGGATGACACCCAATGCATTGCCCATGATGACCTCGCAGAACCGTTCTGACAGGCCGGAGAGGTCGCTCAGCCGAAGGAAGCTCTGAGGGGTTAGCAGACCGCGATCCGGATGGTGCCAGCGCGCCAGCGCCTCCAGCCCGATGACGTGACCGGAATGAATGTCGAGCTGGGGCTGAAAGAAGCAGACAAACTCGCCGTTCTCCAGACCCAGCTCCATCTCGCCGATCAGTTTCTGGTTGCTGCTGATGATCTGGTTCATATCGTTGGAGAAAACGACCAGTTCGTCCGGATCCGTGACGTTCTCGCTGTAGAGCCTGGCTTTCTCCGCATTGTCAAAGAGATCCGCCGCGGTTTGTGCCTGTGGCCCGGAAAGGGCCGCGCTGATCCGCATCTCAAAGGGCTGCTTGGCCCGCTTTCGCGTCGGCGGAACAGTCAGGAGATTGGCAATTTGCTTGGCCAGCCCCGGCACCTTGTCATGGGAGCCCTCACCGATCACCACAATCCCGAACGTCAATGCACCAAAATAGGAGACCATGACGTCCGCGGTCTCCACTACCAGCAATTGACGGGCCAGATCTGCAGCCAGGGCGCTTTTGTCGGGAAGGTAGGTGGTGGGCCTGATCTTGAGATGAAGGAAGGCGACCTGTGGCGACTCGCTGTCGGGATTTTCCCAGACACGCGACACCAGTGTCTCAGCCATGTTCCTGTTGGGAAGATTGGTGGTCTCGTCGAAAAAGGCCCGACGTTCAAACGTGCGAAGCGCCTCTTCCTGCAGACGGGTGCGGCGGTGAATCTTCTGATCCATCGGCCGAAAGACAAATGCGAAAATCGCCAGCAATGCGACGAGTTCCCCCAACAGGAACGTGATGCGCAGCGTGTCGAGAAACCCGATCATATAGGCGTGGTTTTTCTGATAGAGCGCGTTCACGGCTGAAAACCGGGGCAGTACGTTTTCGCTGAGTTGCCGGGACAGCGCGATACTGTCGAAGTTGTCCGGACTGGGGTTGTCGACGAGCCATTTCGCTTCGACCTGTCGATGCAAGACATTCAATTCACGATCAAGGTCGCGCCAGGCTGCAGCGATCTCATCTGACGAGACCGGGCTGCCGACATAATCCTGAAGCCACGACTGAGGCCGCGAGGTAAACGCCTTCTTGAGTTGCAGGAAGGTCCCGACCTCGCAGACATTCTCGTGACTGCCATCATGTTCGTGTGGCGGATTGCCCAGGCTGTGCTCCGCAATGGCGTGGCTGACCATGGCCTGGATTTCCGCGCTTTGAGAGGCCGCCAGACTGCTCCCCATGACATTGTGATTGGCCAGAGAAAGGGCGGTTTTCTCCGACAGGAAGGACAGGATCAGAAGCGTCGCGACAAAGAGAAGCGTGCGCAAATGCACACGCGACTGTGCAGGCGCATTCTGAACAGCAGTGGGCTCCCTTTCCGACATGGGGTTTGTTTGACGCGGAGATGTGAAAAAGCGATTAAGCGCAGCAGGCATTTTGTAGATAAACCCTTTAGAACCGGCGCCTTAGGCTCGCAAAGTCAAACAGATGCGGGTCGAGCATGTGGCTGGCATTGGTGTTGGTCAGCGCCTTGAAGATGGTCTGGCGCCGCCCCGGACTGCGTGCCTCCCACTCGTCCAGCATGCCTTTAATCTGCTGTCGTTGCAGCCCGTCCTGTGAACCGCAAAGATCGCACGGAATGATCGGGTAGTTCATGGCGGTCGCGAATTTCTCGCAATCGGCTTCCGCGACATGGGCAAGGGGGCGATAAAGGAAAAGGTCGCCCTCGTCATTGACCAGCTTGGGCGGCATCGAGGCCAGCTTGCCGCCATGAAAGAGGTTCATGAAGAAAGTCTCGAGCATGTCGTCACGATGATGCCCGAGCACCACGGCCGAACAGCCTTCCTCCCGCGCGATCCGGTAGAGATTGGCCCGGCGCAAACGCGAGCAAAGCGCGCAATAGGTCCGCCCCTGCGGAACCTTGTCGACAACGATCGAATAGGTGTCCTGATACTCGATCCGGTGCGGGACATCGCGCTCTTCGAGAAACTTCGGCAGGACGGTCGCCGGAAAGCCCGGCTGACCCTGGTCGAGATTGCAGGCCAGGATGTCCACCGGCAGAAGGCCGCGCCATTGCAACTCCGTCAGCACGGCCAGCAATGTGTAACTGTCCTTGCCACCGGAGAGACAGACCAGCCACTTCGCGCCCGGCTCGATCATGCCATAGGCCTCGATCGCTTCGCGGGTGTTGCGCACAAGCCGTTTGCGGAGCTTCTTGAACTCCCTTGTCGAGGGCGCCCCGGCGAAGAGCGGGTGGATATCGTCGTTTTGATCCAGCATGGGCGATTGCATACGCCGGGCCGGGTGCCGGCTCAAGCCCGCGATGCCTTTCCTTTGCAGAATATCGACCCATATGGCGCCGGGAGTTCTGATAGGAGCATGACTATGATCCGTCTTGTCCTTCTGGGTCTGGTTCTTCTGATCACGGCCTGCACCGGCCGCCCGAGCTTCGAGCCATCGCTAGGCGGGCCGAAACTTGATCTCGAAACCTATTTCGAGGGCCGAACCGTTGGCTACGGGCAGTTCCAGGACCGGTTTGGCGAAGTACGTCGGCGGTTCAGGGTTGATATATCGGGAACGTGGGACGGACAGGTGCTGACACTGACGGAGGATTTCGCTTACGCGGACGGAACGACAGAGCGGCGGATCTGGACCCTGCAAAAGACGGGTGAGGACAGTTGGCAGGGCAGTGCGGACGGTGTGCTTGGCACCGCATCCGGGATCGAGGCGGCGGATGTCTTCAACTGGACCTATTCGATTGACCTGCCGGTGCCTGACGGAACGCTGCGCGTATCCTTTGATGACTGGATGTGGCGGCTGGATGAGAAGCGTGTTCTGAACCGCGCCTACATGACAAAATATGGCGTCGATATCGGTGAGGTCATCATCTTCTTCGAAAAGCTGGACTGAGGCGCCTATTTCGGAACGTCGTCGACGCCTGAGCCCCCCCACGGATGGCATCTAGCGACCCGTCTCATTGCCAGCCAACCGCCCTTGATGCCGCCATGTTTCTCCAGCGCTTCGAGCGCGTAGGCCGAGCAGGTCGGGTCGAACCTGCAATTGCGCCCGACCCACGGGCTGCCGATCAGGCGATAGGCCTTTACCGGCAGTGCGAAAAGAAATGCGAGCGGGCTCATGACCGGGGGCGGTGGATGCGTCCGATTGCGGCTTCAAGGTCGCTCCGGAGTGTCTCGAACGGCCGGGTGGCGGTCTCGTCCCGTCGTCCGATCAGGACATAGTCCCAGCCCGCCAGACCCGAATGCGGAAGGACCAGACGCGCGATCTCGCGCAAGCGGCGCTTGGCGCGGTTTCGGGCAACGGCGTTGCCGACTTTCTTGGAGCAGGTGTAGCCGACGCGGATGTCGGCATCTGTTGTCTCATCCGCTCTTCGGGGCCGGGCCTGCAGGACGAAACCCGGCATGGCCTGCCGTCTGGCGCGCGCGGCGGCCAGGAAGTCCGCACGCTTTCGCAGGATTTCCATGGACAAAATGCCAAAAGGCCCCGCGCCCGGGTCATCTGAACCAGAGCAGGAGGCCAATTGCGTCATTGTTTTGATCTTTTTGGTCGTGCCCTCAGGCGGACAGGTATTTCCGACCCTGCGCCCGGCGGCGGTTCAGAATCTTGCGGCCGTTCTTGGTCGCCATGCGCGCACGAAAGCCGTGGCGGCGTTTGCGAACAAGGTTGCTCGGCTGATAGGTGCGTTTCATCTCTCAACTCCTGGATGTCATCGCACGGAAGCGATGCTCTGGCGGCCAACCTTCCCCTGAAGGCAAGGCCACAGTCAAATTCAGAACCTGCTCTCTAAAAGGTCGGATGCGGGCTGTCAATCGGGTTGGCGGCGTTTTCGGGTCGATTTCCATCCCACGGTTTTGCGCGCCACGTCCAGTTCAGCCAGCTCATGGACGAACTCGTAACAGAACTCGATCTCCAGGTCGGCCGGATCCCAATAGGCGTTGGAATGACCGCACCGCAGGGCCGTGACCTTGAGCGGACGCGGCCATCGGTAGCTTTCGGTGAAGATCTCAATCGTGTCTTCCAGGATCCGGTTCTCTTCGAGAAATTTTCGCTCCTGGCGAAACTCGCCCGCGTCCTCATAGACCAGCTTGAACTTCATCGCCTGTGCGGTCACCGGCAGCCGCTTGGGTCGCAGGACGGTGTTCCAGCTGCGTCTTGCCAGATTGACATCATCGCCACAGCTTTCCTGCCGCCATTTGGGCAGATCGACCCATTCGGCGACCTTTCGGTAACGCACCGGATGAATGCCATATAGCTGACATGCCACGCGAAAACCTCGCTGGGCGTCAAGATCATGCTCGCCGTAGAAATCAAGTTGGTCTGATCGTTCGCTCCAGGAATGCAGGACAAGCCAGCCTTCGATCACATCGCGCAGGATCTCCACGGCGTCCTCGCCTTCCAGTTCGATCACCTTGAGGGTTGCGAACGTGTCTGCGGCGTCCTCCTCCTGACCGAGGACGGGCAGGTCGAACTGATCGATCAGCGCATGCCCGAATTCATGATAGAGAACATGCAGAACGTTGTTGCGGATGAACTCGGGATCCCGGAATTCCGCACGACCCGGAGCACCGATGGCCATCAGGCACACCAACGTGCTCAGAAAAAGTCGGATGGGGCCTGTCTTCGCAATCATATTGTTACACCGGTAATTCCGCAGATCACGGGTTTGAGACCGGATCACGGACATTGCTACACCCCACCTGGCCGAGACTGTAACAATCTTGGACACACTATCAATGCCCTGTGAGGCCCTCTATCGTTGGGTGTGGATTTATCGCATCTCCGTTAAAGCTTTGAGAACAAGACAGAGGCGAAATGGACATGCTGGCCGATATGAACCAAAGAAACCAAGTGAACCTGAAACGGGTGCTGCCCCTTATCGTGATCGCGATTGCCGCTGTTGCGGGGTTCATATTCCTCAAGGACTACCTTTCCTTCCAGACACTTGCGGATAACCGGGAGACGCTTCTCGCATGGCGGGACAGCAATTTCGTCTTTGCTGCTCTGGCCTACATGCTGATCTACATCATTGTCGTCGCGTTCTCGTTGCCGGGTGCCACGGTGATGACACTGACTGGCGGTTTTCTGTTTGGACTGGCTTTTGGATCGGCGATGACGGTTGTTGCCGCCACCACGGGCGCCACGGCCATCTTTCTTGCGGCCAAGACCGGGTTGGGCGACATGCTGCATGGCAAACTGCAATCGAGCGGTTCCAGCGGCGTGCTCAAGAAGCTTGAGCAGGGTCTGCATGAAAACGAGATCAGCTATCTTTTCCTGATGCGTCTTGTGCCCGCGCTGCCCTTTTTCGTCGCCAATCTCGCCCCCGCCTTCATGGGGGTGAAACTGCGGAACTTCGTGATCACAACGTTTTTCGGCATCATTCCAGGCACGGTCGTCTACACATGGGTCGGCTCCGGTCTGGGTGAGGTCTTCGCTGCCGGTGAGACACCCAATCTGGGCATCATCTTCGAGCCGCATATCCTCGGGCCGCTGCTCGGCCTGTCCGCTCTTTCGGCCCTTCCCATCGTGATCAAGAAATTCCGCAAGAAGGAGGCGCTCTGATGGCCGAGAAACTCACAACCGACCTTCTGGTCATCGGCGGCGGCTCAGGCGGTCTTTCGGTTGCGGCGGGCGCGGTCCAGATGGGCGCCGATGTGGTGCTGGTCGAAGGCGGCAAGATGGGTGGCGATTGCCTGAACTATGGATGTGTTCCCTCCAAGGCGCTGATAGCGTCAGCCAAACACGCCCATGCCATGACGACCGGCGCGCCGTTCGGGATTACACCTGCCAAACCCCAAGTGGACTATGCCGCCGCAAAAGATCACGTGGCTGAGGTGATAGCTGGCATCGCTCCGCACGATTCCGTAGAGCGGTTCGAGGGACTGGGTGTGAAGGTGCTGCAGGGTTATGGCCGCTTCATCTCGGACCATGAGGTGCAGGTGAACGATACCGCGGTTTCCGCCCGCCGGATCGTGATCGCCACAGGTTCATCCCCGTTGGTCCCGCCCATTCCGGGACTTGAAGATGTGCGCCACTACACCAACGAGGACATCTTCGAGCTGCGCGAGCGCCCCGATCATCTGATCGTCATCGGCGGCGGCCCGATCGGGATGGAAATGGCGCAGGCCCATGCGAGGCTCGGTTCGAAGGTCACCGTTCTGGAAGGGGCACGGGCGCTTGGCAAGGACGACCCCGAACTGGCCGCGATTGCGCTGGAGCGGATCCGGGCCGATGGTGTCAAGATCGTTGAGGGAGCCATGGCGTCCCGCGTTTCCGGCAAGGATGGCGAAATCACGATCCATACCGAGGGCGGCGACACTTTCACCGGTACGCACCTTCTGATGGCCGTCGGGCGTAAGCCAAACATCGATGGTCTTGATCTCGACAAGGCGGGGATCGATCATGAACGGTCGGGGATCACTGTGGATGCACAGCTCAAGACCTCCAACAAGCGGGTCTACGCGATTGGCGATGTGGCGGGTGGACTGCAATTCACCCATGTCGCCGGCTACCATGCGGGTGTTATCATCCGTTCGGCGCTCTTCGGGCTGCCGTCGAAGGCCTCGAACGCCCATATTCCCTGGGCGACCTACACCGATCCCGAGATCGCGCAGGTCGGTTTGACCGAGGCCGAGGCCCGCAAGGAACATGGCGCACGGCTTGAGGTGCTGCGCTTCGACTATGCGGAGAACGACCGCGCCCGGACCGAGCTTGCAACAACCGGCCTGATCAAGGTCATGGTCGTGAAGGGCAAACCTGTCGGCGCCTCCATCGTTGGCAAGCAGGCGGGCGAGTTGATCCAGACCTGGGCGCTTGTGATCGCCAACAAGCTCAAGATCGGAGCGGTTGCCGCGATGGTCGCGCCCTATCCGACACTGGGCGAGATCAACAAGCGTGCCGCCGGACAGTACTACACGCCCCGGCTTTTCGAGAGCGATCTGGTCAAACGGGTGGTGCGGTTCGTTCAGCGCTTCGGCCGACCCTAACTTGCGCAGGCAGGACGGGCCGCATATCTAGGGACAGCAAAAACGAAGTCTGGCAGCATGCGACTGATCAATTCACTCTCCGGGCGGTTTCTGGTTCTGACCATCATCTTCGTGATGATTGCCGAGGTCCTGATCTTCGTGCCGTCGATTGCGCGGTTCAGAGTGGACTATCTCCAGGAACGGCTCGAATTGAGCCAGATCGCCTCGCTCGCCCTTCTTGCGACACCGAACTCGATGGTCTCGCCGGATCTGGAAAGTGAGCTGCTCACGAATGCCGAGGTGCTGAACATCGTGTTGCGGCGCGATGAAATCCGCGAACTCGTTCTGGCCTCACCGATGCCCGCCCCGGTGGATGAGACCTTCGATCTGCGCGACGCACCGGTGACGACGCTGGTCTGGGATGCCGTTCGGGTGTTCTTCAATCCGTCGAACCGGGTGATCCGGGTGATCGGGATGCCGGTCAAGGGCGGCGGGGTCGAGATCGAGACAACCCTTTACGAAAGACCCTTGCGCGATGCGATGGTGGACTACGGGCAGACGATCTTCTGGCTGTCGCTGTTCATCTCGGTGGTTACGGCGGCCCTTCTGTTCCTTGCGGTTCGCGGTTTTCTGGTCAAACCGATCAAGCGTGTTGTCGATCATATGGTGCGTTACCGGGATGATCCCGAGGACGCGCACCTGATCATCGAACCGCGGTCGAGAGTGCACGAACTGCGCCAGGCCGAGATCTCGCTTGCCGATCTTCAGACCCAGTTGACCGGATCGTTGCGGCAGAAGGAGCGCCTTGCCGGAGTGGGTGGGGCCGTCTCGCGGATCAGCCATGATCTGCGCAACATGCTGACGACGGCACAACTGCTCGCCGACCGGCTGGAGCGCAGCCAGGACCCCACGGTGGCGCGCACGGCCCCCAAGCTGCTTGGCTCGCTCGATCGTGCGATCAATCTATGCGAAAGCACGCTCGCCTTCGGCAAGGCGGAAGAACCCAAGCCCGTGATCCGCCCGGTGCGCCTTGGCGGGTTGATAGAGGACGTGCTCGAAAGTGACCGGCTGCGTTCGGATGCGGATGTCATCTCGCTGATTTCGGAAGTATCGGACGAGATCGAGGTTGCCGCCGATCCCGAGCAGCTTTACCGCGTCTTCTCCAACCTCGTGCGCAATGCGCGTCAGGCCATTGAAGGGACCGGTCAGCCGGGCTCTATCACGGTCTCGGCCGCGCAGCGCGACGATTTTATCGAGATCGATATCCACGACACCGGCCCCGGCCTGCCCCCCAAGGCGCAGGAGTTTCTGTTCAAGCCGTTTCAGGGCGGTGCCCGGCGCGGCGGGACAGGGTTGGGACTGGCCATCGCTTCAGAGCTTGTGAAGGCCAATGGAGGCAAATTGCTGCTGGTCTCGACCGGTGAGAACGGCACGCATTTCAATATGCAGTTGCCCCAGGTCCAGCGCGCAAAAATCTCGGCCTGATCCCGAGTATTGTTTCAGTTGTTGCAAATGCCCTGCAAAGCCACCCAGTCCTGATCGTCCAGAACCGTGCGTGCGGCATCCGTGGTGGGCTCCGACGCCTCCGGCCAATTCCCGGGGATGCTTTCCAGAAACGCGTCAGGCGCAATGTTGTTGTCACGCAGCCGCTTCAACGCGGCGGAAAGCTCGGATGCAGCGGGAACAACGCTCTGATTGGTCGTGAGATCGGCGATGAGATCCAGTTCTTCCTCCGTGATCACGCCCGAGAAGAGGAATTTCAGCGCGTCCGGACCTGACTTACGCGAAATCAACCGGGCAAGCCCGGTATGGTCCTGTCCAAGCGAAAAGGCGACGGCCATCCATCCGGCCGTCTGATCGGGCGAGGCGTCATTCGAACTGAGCAGCCTGTCGGACATCAGAACCTGACCGTCAGGCAGACGTGCGATAGGTGTGTTCTGCATCGGCAGCACATGGATTTTGGGCGCGTCCGGCCCCCAGACGGTTTGCGACAGACGCTCCAATGCAACGAGCCCCTGCGGGTCGCCACAACTGTCCGGCAGACGATCCAGCACCTGTGCGCTCACAAGCTCCCGCTGCTCCGGTGCGATCAGGCGCAAAGTTTTCTCGCGGACCAGTTGCGGTCCCCAAAGCACAGCAGAGCCGACAAGAACCGCAAGCGCCCCGAACAGGACCGGACGGCCGAGGTTTCGCCGTCGCCCGCCGGGTGTTCTGGCATCCCGGGAGATCGCCTCGATCGCCTTGATCATCTCGGTGTCCCTGACGGCAAGGGTCTCCTGGGCATCCTCGCTGGCGGCGAAGATCACCATCCCCTCGACCTCGTCGATCCGCTCGATCGCGCGAAGCGCCCAATGGGTCAGGGGATTTTCCGAGAAGTCCGAGATCACCAGCGAGGCCTTGCCGAAGGACAGCAGAACCTCGCGCGGCGGGGTTGTCGCCGCCTCGCGCCACTCACCCTCGGCCTCCAGCCGGATGTATTTTCCAAGGGCGGTCATGACAGGCTCATCCGGGCAGCTTGTACCCCGTGTCCTGCAGGATCTTGCGCAGGTTCAGCTTGGATATCTTGCCGGTCGCGGTGTGAGGGATCTCATCCATGAACACCACGTCGTCGGGGACCTGCCACTTCGCGAAGCGGGTCCCGACAAGATCGAGGATCGCCTGTTTTTCAGGCGTCGCACCCGGTCTTGGAACGATCACGAGAATGGGACGCTCGTCCCATTTTTCATGCGGGACACCGATGGCGGCGGCCTCGGCCACGTCCGGATGACCGACAGCAACGTTTTCAAGCTCGATGGAGGAAATCCATTCACCGCCGGACTTGATCACGTCCTTGGAGCGGTCGGTGATCCGCATGTAGCCGTTCTCGTCGATGGTCGAAACATCGCCGGTATCAAACCAGCCATCCGCGTCGGCGGCGTGCTCATCAGCCTTGAGATACCGTCCGACCACAGCCGCGCCCCGCGCCCAGAGCCTGCCTTGTGTGGCATTGTCCCATGGCAGGGTCTGGCCCGCGTCATCCGTGATCTTGATATCGACGGTGAAGGGAGGATGGCCGGTCGTTTCCTGGACGTCCACCCGGGCCGCGCTTTCCATTTCCAGAACCTCGGGCTTGAAGGAGCAGACGGTGCCAAGCGGAGACAACTCCGTCATGCCCCAGGCATGCAGGACCTGCACATCATAGTTGTTCTGGAATTTTTCGATGACGGCCCTGGGACAGGAGGATCCGCCGATCACGACCCGCTCCAGCGCCTCCAGCGTCAGCCCTTCGGCTTCCATATGCTGCAAAAGCAGCATCCAGATCGTCGGCACGGCCGCAGTGATCGAAACCCGCCCGATCTGCAGCATCTCATGGAGCGCACCCGGCGTCATGTCGCGCCCCGGCATGACCATGCGCGCACCGACCATGGGCGCTGCATAGCCGATCGACCAGCCATTGGCGTGAAAGAGAGGGACAACCGGCATGATCGTGTCACTCGAACTCAGGCCCAGCATGTCGGGCTGGACACTGGCCATAGCGTGCAGCGTGTTGGAGCGGTGCGTATAGACCACGCCCTTGGGATTGCCGGTGGTCCCGGAGGTGTAGCAGATGCCGCAGGCGTTCGTCTCATCCACCTTGACCCAGTCAAAATCACCGTCGCCCTCAGCAATCCACTCCTCATAGCAGGTCACGTCGGGAAGGCTGGTGTCCGGCATATGGTCTGCATCGGTCAGGATGACCACATGTTTCACATGGGTCAGCCGGTCCCAGATCGCTTCGATGATCGGCACAAGATCATGGTCTATCATCAGGACCTTGTCCTCGGCGTGGTTGATCACGTAGACAAGTTGATCGGCAAAGAGCCGCGGGTTCAGCGTGTGCAACGCGGCCCCGGCACCGGGTACGCCGAACCAGACCTCCATATGCCGGCCCGTGTTCCACGCCATCACACCGACAACATCACCCGAGCCAATGCCAAGCTTCTGGAGCGCCTGCGAGACGCGCAGTGAATTCGCCCGTGTCTTTGCCCAGGTGCTTTCCACTATCGGGCCTTCGACGGACCGGGTGATGAGCTTGCGCTTGGGATGGAAACGGGCCGCATGGTCGATGATCCGCCCGACCAGCATCGGCCAGTCCTGCATGAGGTTGTGCATGGCTAAAGTTCTCCCCGGAACGTCTTTTTTTGCACGATAGCAAGGGATGCGGGGGGGCAAAACAGAATTCGCATCGGAAGGCGTGGCTTTGTCCCAATTCCCGGCCGGAGTGGTTCTTTCAATTGACCCTGGACAGGGCACGGTCAATGCTCTCATCGATGAGACATAACGTGACATATGGCGCCGTTCTGATCCTGATCGGCATGGCAATCATCGGGTGTATCGACAACCTGATCCGCTTTGTCGCCGAGGAAGCGGGCCTCTTCCAGTTCCATCTGCTGCGCACGCTCATCGCGCTTCCGATCCTGGCCGTGATTGCGCTCGTCGCTGGAGGCAGCTTCAGCCCGCATCGATGGTCAGCGGTTCTGGCGCGCACCGGGTTTCTGGTGACCTCCATGATGCTCTATTTCGGGGCCTTGCCGGTGCTGCCGATCGCTCAGGTCGGGGCGGGGATGTTCACGGCACCGATCTGGGTGCTGATCTTCTCGGCGGTGTTTTTCGGACATGGGATCGGGCCGCGTCGTATCCTGGCGGTCGGTGTCGGCTTTGCCGGTGTGCTGATCATGCTCAGACCGGATGTCGGTGGTCTCTCGCCGCTTGCGCTCATGCCGCTTGCCGCAGGCGCATTCTACGGAATGGCGACGCTCAGCACCCGGGAATGGTGCGCCGGGGAGCGGACGCTTACACTGCTGATGGCGTTTTTCGTCGGTATGGGGATCGTTGGACTGCTCGGGACCGTGGCGATTGCCATCGTCGGGCCGGAAAGTGACGGTTTTCTCGCACGCGGCTGGAGTCCGATCTCGGGACGGCTGATGGGGCTGGTCGTCATTCAGGCCGTCTTCTCGATCATCGCGGTGGGTTTGTTGACACGCGCCTACCAGTCGGCTGAAACATCGCTGCTGACGGTCTTCGAATACTCGTTCCTTGGTTTCGCAACCTTCTGGGGCTGGGTTCTCTGGGGGGAGGCGCTGGAGCCGCGCGACTTTGCAGGTCTCGGGCTGATCACACTGGCGGGGCTTATCGTCGCTCTGCGCCGACCCCAAGCGGTGATCGCGTGATCCTGAGCCGGTCTCTGGGGTTCCTCTTCATCCATCCACCAAAGACCGGCGGAACGGCAGTGACGCAGGCTCTTGAGACGGTTCTGGCCGATGGCGACATCGTGTTGGGCGACACGCCGGGCGCGCAGCGATATCCCGCACCAGAAGGGGCAGGGGGCAATTTGTGGAAACACGCCCGCGTGGCGGATCTGGGCGATCTTCTGCCCAATGGTCTGCGCGATCTCACGGTCGTCGTCACGGTGCGCAATCCGTTCGACCGGCTGGTTTCCTTTTATACATGGGCGCAGTCCCAGAGCTTCCAGCACCCCATGATTGAAGCGGCGCATAAACTGACTTTCTCGGGCTTTCTGCATGATGCGGGTGTTGTGGAGGCTTTGAAGAATGCGCCCTATCGCAGCTATGTCTCTGATGCGTCGGGGGAGCGTACGGACGTGATCATAAGACAGGAGCATCTGGCCGAGGGCCTCGCGTGCCTTGCGGATCGGTTGCAGGTCAGCCTTCCAGGCCTTGAACGGGTCAACACCTCGAACCGGGATGCGGACTATCGCAGCTACTACCGCTCTCGGGATGTCGAGCAGGTCAGCAGGGTCTGCGCCGTCGATCTTGCCGATTTCGATTACGCCTTCTGACGTCGGTAGAGCCAGTCCATCGCAATCGGGGTTATGAACATCGGCACCTGATAACACCCGATGAACATCATCAAGGGGGCGGTGATCTCAACCGGCAGCGCGATCAGGAAAAGGGCTATGTTGCGATTGCCCGTCACCACGCCTATGGCGACTGAGCGATCCCTGCGCGCAGCACCACCCGAAGCCACATATCCGACGATCTGAAGGCCGAAATTGGCGATGCAGGTGGCCAGAAGCCACCAAAGGACTGTCGAGGGCTCATCACGCAGCCCAAACCCGATCTCCGACATCAGACCGAGGACAAAGATCGCCAGAACAATGGCGCTGCCGCCATCTATTGCGCTGATGGTCCGCGAACTCGGGACGGGCAGCCAGATGCGCCGGATCAGGGCGGCAGTGCCGGTTGCCAGCGCGATCAGCACCAGAAGCCGCATTGCGGTCGTCAGAACCTCATCGGTTGAGCCAAGGGCGGGCAGGGCCCAGAAGACCGGGATCACGGTCACCGGCAGGAGGGCACATCCAAGGATCAGCAGACGCAGGGGCCGGGACGGGTCCTGACCCAGCATCGCCACGATGTTCGGCGCGCCAGAGATGGTGGGAGCGGTCGCCATGATCACAAGCGCTGTCAGAAGACTGGTCTGCGCGACGCCAAGCGCAAAACCTGCGGCGATCAGCGCCAAGGGCAGGGCGAGTTGCAGGATCAGCACGAGCGACAGTGTGCCCGGCAGATCTCGCAGTGAGCCCACAATATCGCGCGGTGCCATCCTGAGCGCTGCCAGAAGGAGCAGCAGGAAGACCAGAAACGGCAGCCACGGGCGTACCCAGAGACCGGGACCGGGCAACGCAACACCGATCACCAACCCTGCCACCAGCAGCCACCGGGCATTTTCGCCTGCCCGGACGAAAAACCTCACACGCCGGGGCCGGGTCTGAGATTGTCCGGCAGCCAGGTTGCGATGTCGGGGAACAGGATCAGCACAAAGACCATCAGGACCATGATCAGGAACATCGGAATGGCCGCCTTGGCGATGAAGCTCATTTCGTGATCGGTCATGCCTTGCAGAACGAACAGGTTGAACCCGATGGGGGGCGTGATCTGCGCCATCTCCACGACCACCACGATAAAGATCCCAAACCAGATCAGGTCAATGCCCGCGTCGCGGATCATCGGCTCGACGACCGCCATGGTCAGAACCACCGACGATATCCCGTCCAAAAAGCAGCCAAGAATGATGTAGAAGACCAGCAGAACCATCAACAGCTCGAACCTCGACAGGCTGAGGCCCGCGATCAGATCGGCCAGCCCGCGCGGCAGTCCGGTGAAGCCCATCGACAGCGACAGAAAGGCCGCGCCCGCAAGGATCAGCGCGATCATGGCGGAGGTCCTTGTTGCACCCATCAGGCTCTCGGTGAAGGTCGTCCAGGTGAGCGATCTCTGTCCGGCGGCCAGGATCAGTGATCCGATGACACCGAAAGCTGCCGCCTCGGTCGCGGTCGCATAGCCCAGATACATCGAGCCTATGACCACGAGGATCAGGCAGATCACCGGCAGCAAAAAGCGCGAGTTCTGGATCTTTTGAGAGAAACTCAGTGCAGGCTCCGCCTTGGGCTGCCATTTGCTTGAGAGCTTTGAGTATATCGCGACATAGGCCATGAACATCGCTGCCAGAACGAGCCCCGGCAGGATCCCCGCAAAGAAGAGCTTTGTGATGCTCTCGTTGATCGTGACCCCGTAGACGATAAGCGTCAGCGATGGCGGGATCATCAGCCCCAGCGTTGCCGCACCCGCCAGTGTTCCGATCACCATCGGCTCGGGATAGTCGCGCTTGCGCAATTCGGGGATCGACATCTTGCCGACAGTGGTCAGTGTCGCCGCTGATGAGCCCGAGACCGCGGCAAAGACCGTGCAGCCGACGATATTGGTGTGCACCAGCCCGCCGGGCAACGGTGCCATCCAGGGCGACAGCCCCTTGAACATGTCTTCCGACAATCGCGTCCGGTAGAGGATCTCCCCCATCCAGATGAACAGTGGCAGGGCCGTCAGCGTCCAGGAGCTTGACGCCGACCACACGGTCGTAAGCATCACATCGCCCACGGGCCGGGATGTGAAAAGCTCCATGCCGACCCAGGCCACGCCCATCAGGGCCAGTCCGACCCAGACCCCAGATCCGAGCAGGGTAAAGAGCACGAAGAGAAACAGAATGATGATCGAGAGGTTTTCCATGAGCTATTCCGCGTGGCTCTCATCGCGGACAATCCGGTGATGGCCCTTAAAGATCAGGTTGAGCAGATGATCGGTAAGCGCGATCGCGAAAATCACCGCCCCGATCAGCATCAGCGATTGCGGGATCCAGAGCGGCGTGCGGTCCTGCCCCTGAGAGATGTCGTTGAACTTCCATGACCAGAAAACGAATTTCTGAGCGTAGAAAACGAAGTACCACATGGTCAGGGTCCCGATGCCGAAGCACCAGATTTCCAGCCAGCGCCGCACCCCCTCGCCGACGGAGTTCAGAAGCAGCGATACCCGGATATGCGCGCCCCGGTTGAGCGCATTGGCAAACGCCAGAAAACTCGCCGCCGCCATGGCGTAACCGGCATAATCTGGCGCGCCGGGAAAGACCTCGCCGGTCCAGCGGGCAAGCATCTGGATTACGATCAGGGCAAGGATCGCGATCAGGCAGAGGGCGGCCGCCACACCGGAGGCCAGATAAAGGAAATCTAGGCCGCGTCTTAGACCCTGTAGCATGGACAATCCTCGAAAGGGGGCGGGCCGCGCGGGATGCGCGACCCGTCAGAGGTTACTTGGCGGCCTTGAAGGCATCCACGATGGCCTTGCCATCCTCGCCGGCTGCTTCGAGCCACTCAGAGGTCATGGTTGCCCCGATCTCCTGAAGCTCACCTTTCAGTGCATCTCCGGCCGGAGCGACGGTCATGCCGCCATCTCGCAGCCCTTGCAGTGTGAAACCGGTGTATTCCTTGGCACGCCATGTGCCCGCATATTCCGCCATCTGCGCGCAGGCATTGATGACATTCTTGTTGGCATCGGATGTGCCCGACCAGATATCCGCATTCACCATGATGTAGTTGCGTGGCAGCCAGGCATCGACTTCGTAGAAATGGGTGAGGCTCTCCCACACCTTGCGGTCATAGCCGGTGGCACCCGAGGACACCATGCTCTCGGCCACGCCGGTTGCGAACGCCTGCGAAATCTCAGCAGCCTCGATGGTCACGGGCAGCATGCCGGTCAGTTCCGCCAGACGCGCGGTGGCGGTGTTGTAGGAGCGGAACTTCACCCCTTCCATGTCTGCGACCGAATTCACTTCCTTCTTGAAGTAGAGGCCCTGCGGTGGCCATGGCACGGAATAGAGCAGCACGAGATTCTGCTCGGCCAGGATCTTTTCCATAGCTGGCTTGGACGCCTCCCAAAGGGCAGCAGCATCATCGAAAGAGGTCGCGAGGAACGGCACGCTGTCCACACCGAAGATGGCATTCTCGTTCTGATGACCTGACAGCAGACGCTCGCCAATCGGGGCCTGGCCTGTCTGAACGGCGCGCTTGATATCCGCGCCCTTGAAGAGCGAGCCCGAGGGATGCGTCACGATCTCGATGTCGCCGCCGGTGCCTGTGGTCACGCATTTGGCGAACTCGGCGCCGGTGACGGAATGGAAATTGGAGCCGGAATAGGCCATCGGCATATCCCATTTCTCGGCTATGGCCGGGGCCGCACCGGCCGCGCTCAACGCGGCAATAGCCGCGATATGTGTCAGGTTCTTCATGACGTTCCTCTTACTGTTGGTTTGAGCAATCCCGGATTTCTCTTCCGGTTCTCACGCGCTCGACATGAACCGTGACGGAGAATAGGGGCTGACGTCAACATTTGGTTTGCGGCCGCCGATCATCTGGGCGAGCAGCCGTCCGGTCTTTGGCCCACCCGTCAGGCCGATATGATGATGCCCGAAGCCAAGGTAGGCACCTGACGCCCCGGGAACCTCGCCGATCACCGGGATCGAGTCCGAGGGCGCCGGGCGGTGACCCATCCAGGTCTTCTCTTCGCGCCATGTCAGACCGGGCATCGTGGTGCGGGCCTGTTCGAGCAACAGCTTGATCGGAGCCTCTGACGGGGCCGCGTCAAGGCCGCCGAACTCCACCACGCCTGCCAGCCGCAGACGGCCCTCCATCGGGGTAGCGACGAACTTGCCCGAGGCGATCATCACCGGTGCGCGGGGCATCACCGACGGCTCCCACAACTCCACATGATAGCCGCGTTCGCTCTCCATCGGGATGGTGACGCCCAGCGTCCGGGCGAGCTTCACCGACCAGACACCGGCGGCCAGCACGACCGCATCGCAAGCGATTGTCTCGCTGCCTGCCCGCAGGCCGATGACAGCACCGTTCTCGCGGATGATGCCGGTGACATCGCCGATGATGAGTTGCCCGCCCTCGGCCTGCATATGTACTGCCAGCGCCTTCACATAAGAACCGGGGTCGGTGATCCGTCCGTGATTGCCAAGCCGCACCGCGAAATCCTGATCCTCGGCGAACAGCGGATCGTAGGCTTTGAAGTCCTTGTCTTCCAGCGTGTCCCATTCAAACCCGTTCTGACGCCGGATGTCCCAGCCGAGCGCGTCGCCTTCAAAGGCGGCCCGGTTGCGGTAGACGTAGAGATAATCCGACGGCACGATCCAGCGTTCCGCTCCGGTGCCGGCGGCCAGTGCCTGATGATCCGCCAGACTGTCGCCCACGATCGGTGTCAGCGCACCCGCGATGCGCCGGGCGTCCACCTCGTTGGCATGGCCGAGATACTTCATCAGCCATGGCGCGAGGCGCGGCAGGTATCCCCATTTGAGAAAGAGAGGCTGCTGCGGGTCTAAAAGCATCCTCGGCGCCTTGCGGATCAGCCCCGGCACGGTTACCGGCACGATGGAGCAGGATGCCAGCACGCCGCCGTTTCCATAGCTGGTTCCCTCGGCGGGGCCAGCCTTGTCGATCAGGATGACCTTGTGGCCGTCGCGCTGCAGCCAGAGCGCGGTTGAGACGCCGACAATTCCGGCGCCGATGATCGCTACTGTTTTCGATGTCATGGGGCCTCGGTGCTTCGGATGGCATATTTGCGGAGCTTGTCGATATCGGGGCGGTTGCCAAGCCCCGGCCCATCAGGCACGACGACCTGCCCGGCCTCGATCTGAAACGGCGTCTCAAGGATGTCTTCCTTGAGATAGTAGCGCGCCTGATAGAACTCGCATCCCAACGTGATCTCGGGCGTGGCCGCGATCATGTGGGTGCCTGCAAAATGCGCGAGACCGCTCTCGAACATGTCACCGCCATAGGCGCTCAGGCCAGCGGTACCTGCCATCTGCGCGATCTTTCTGGCGCGTATCAGCCCGCCGGATTTCATGATCTTGACGGAGACGCCGTCGCAGATCCGCTCCGCGGTCGCGCGGGCCATGTCCTCCGGTCCGAAGATGCTCTCATCGGCCAGAAGCGGTACGTCTGTCTTATGACGAAGCTGTGCCATGATATCGAAATGATGCGCCCTCACAGGCTGTTCGATGAAATCGGGGGTAAGGGTTGCGACGTCAAGAACCCGTACCTCCGCCTCGTCCGGTGAAAGGCCCTGATTGTAGTCGACCCGCACCGAAATATCGGGAAAATCCCGGCGCAGCCGTTCCAGCCGCATCATGTCAAAGGCATGATCCCTGACCCCCGCTTTCAGCTTCACGATGCCGATGCCGTCGGCCTGAAGACGATCAAGAAGGACGATGTCCTCGGCAAAATCAGGATTGGCCAGCGAGCACGAGAGAGGGATGCGATCCCGGACTTTTCCGCCGAGCAAAGCCCAGATCGGCTGTCCTGACATCTTGCCCTCAAGATCAAGAAGGGCGGTTTCAAGGGCGGCCTTGGCCTCGGTGCAATGAGCGATTGCGTATTGCGCCCTGGCCATGATCGCGGCCCGTTCGGAGAGACGCGCGCCCTCGACAAGCGGACGAAGATAGCGATCAAGCGCGGCATAGCTCGCCTCGGGTGAACCGGTGAAAACCGACCAGGGGGAAGCCTCACCATAGCCCTGCGTGCCATCCTCGGCGGTCAGGCGCAGGACAATGATTTCGCACGCGCCCTCCACCGGGCCGATGCCATGGTCGCGTCGCGATACGACCGGCAGTGCAAGATGCCACAGGTCAAACCCGGTGATCTTCTGATCCAGCGACACGGAACGCGTCCCCCGTTCTTTTTTGAAGGAGACTGCCGTCTTGGCCGGATCGTTGACAAGGGAAACTTCACGGGCCGCCGCCAGTGATCAGACGGCGGCCCACCCGCCGGGGCGGGTCATCTCAGCCAGAAAGGCTTCTCGATCTCGCGTTCAGCGACGAGCTGATCCACACCGATGTCACGCAGCAGGTGTGGCGGCAGATCCTTGAGATGCCTGCGGGTCGAGACATTGCGGGTCCAGCGGGTCAGGAGCACAGCCACCTTAAGGGCGAACTGTGCTGCCAGCGGGAGGCTTGTCTGCGCCGCGAGGTAAGTCGTCGGCGCAATATGGATAGGTCGATCGTAGGTCATATCACGCTCCGTCGTTTGTGTTGGTACAATTTGCAAGAAACTCACGATTGTGAGTGATTTTTTGATACAAAATATCTGGAAAGTGCGATACAAATAGATTGTTATGGATACAAATCTCGCTCTCAACATGACACAATCCGCCGGTCCGAAGTATCGGCGGCTCTTTGATGCGCTCCAGACAGCGATCCGCTCCGGCGGGCTGAAACCCGGTGCGAAGCTTCCGACGGTGCGCAATCTGGCTTGGGATCTCGGCATCACGCCGGGAACCGTTGCACGGGCCTATCAGATGGCGACCGAGGCGGGGCTGATCGAGACGACGGTCGGGCGCGGCAGTTTCGTGAAATCGGCAAAACGTGCTTTGCCCCAGATCCCGCCGAACCCGATGGCGCAGCGCAGCCATGGCGATGGCATGAATCTCTCGAATGCCCATACCGTCGATCTCGGGCAGGGGGCGCTGATCCGGGAAGTGATTTCGGAGATCGGGCATTCGCCGGAACTGATGCTGGCGGACTATGCCGGTGACAGTGCGCTGTTGCCCTGCCGCAACCTGGCCTCCGACTGGCTGCGCGGGCAGGGGGTTCGGGGCCGTGCCGAGGATCTTGTGGTGACATATGGCGCGCATAACGCGGTGATGCTGGCACTCACCTGCATTCTGGAAGGGCGCGATCCGGTCATCGTGGCACCGAAACTCTGCTATCCGGGGTTTCGTCAATCGGCACAGCTCAGCCGGGCCCGGATCGTTGGCGTTGAAAGCGACGATGAGGGGATCCTGCCCGAGGACCTCGTCAGCATCTGCCGGCGGGAGCGGCCGCAGGTTCTGCTCTGCTCGTCAAATGTCTATAATCCGACTTGCGTGCAGACCAGCCCTGAAAGACGTGCCCAGATTGCCGATATCGCCCGTCGGTTCGATCTGCATATCATCGAGGACGACATCTACGGCACCCTGATCGAGGAACGCCCCGACGGCTATGATGTGCTCTGTCCTGAACGGGTTTGGCATGCGACCTCGCTCTCAAAATGTCTCGCAGCGGGGCTGCGTGTCGGGTTTCTTCAGTGCCCCAAGGGGCAAGGCTCGCTCGGCGTGCGGGTCATGCAGGGGCTCAGTCTGTCGCTCAGCCATGTCCTGACCAAGCTGGCAGCAACACTTTTCGAGAATGGCTCGGTCGCCAAATATGGGCCGATGATCGCGTCTGAGAACGCCAAGCGACTGGAACTGGCGCTGAACCTGCTGGGCCGTTTCGATGTGTCATATGTGCGTGGCGTGAATTTCATTTGGGTCGAGATACCGCGCGGCTGGCGTGCCTCGCATTTCCTGCAGGCCTGCCAGCGCGAACATATTTTCGTTGCCCCCGGAGATCTCTTCACGCTGCCCGGAGAGCCTGCACCGAACGCGATGCGCGTCTCGCTTGCCGGTGCCGACAGTCACGAGGCCCTGACCAAGGGCCTGACCCGTATCGCTGATCTGCTATCCCACCCGCCGCGCGCGATGCTTGCATGAGCGACAAGGTTTTGCCGCCCGAGCGTGACCTGCGCGCCTATGGTGGTGTCGCGCTGCTGACAATGATCTGGGGCTCATCCTTCTTTCTGACCGAGATTGCCTTGAGAGGTATCTCGCCGTTGGGAATAGCCGCCGGGCGCGCATTGCTCTCGGCGCTTGCCCTTGTCGTCTTGTCTCGCAGTCTCGGGGTGGCGTTGCCCAAGGGCGCGCGGGACTGGGGCTGGTGCCTGCTTCTCGGCATTTTCGCGATTGCCCTGCCATTTTCGCTGCTGAGCTGGGGCCAGTTGAATGTCAGCTCGGGTGTTGCGGCCATTTTCATCGCCGGGTCACCGCTTTTCATTCTCTTGCTCAGCCGGTTTGTGCTGGGTGATGCTGTCAGCCTGCGGCAATGGACGGGTTTCGTCATCGGGCTGGCAGGGCTGGTCTGGCTGGCCGGACCAGCGGCACTGGCGTCACTCGGTCAGAGCGGTCAGATCTTGCCGCAACTGGCCTGTGTCGGGGCAGCGGCATGCTATGCTGTCGCCTCCATCACCGTGAAGCTCATGCCGCCCCTGCATCCGCTGAGCGCCACGACCGGATCGCAGATCACCGCGACAGCGTTGTTGTTGCCGGTGGGCTACCTCAACCTTCCTGAGGCAATGCCGGAGTTGGAGCCGCTGGCCGCCCTTCTGGTGCTGGGCATCGTCCAGACCGGCATTGCGCAATATCTGCGCTTCGCGACCGTGAAACGTGCCGGGCCGGTCTTTGTCTCGACAGTCGGGTATCTGATCCCGATCTGGGCCGGCCTGCTGGGGCTTGTCTTTCTCGACGAGGTTCTCACGGCGCGCAATGTGACGGCCTATGCGCTGATCATCGGCGGATTGCTGCTGTCGCGAACCCGTCCGAAGCCCTGATCATTCGGCAGGTTCCGCGACCTTTGCCTTGACCGGATGCTCGGCCAGAAACCGCTCCGCCTCTAGAGCTGCCATACAGCCCATGCCCGCAGACGTGACCGCCTGACGGTAGATATGATCCGTCAGATCTCCGGCTGCAAACACACCTGGGATCGAGGTTGCAGTCGAATCCGGCTTGGTCACGACATAACCGCCCATATGTGTCTCAAGCGTGTCTTTCACCAATTCGTTTGACGGTGCATGACCGATGGCGATGAATACACCCTTCGCCGGGATTTCCATCACCTCGCCCGTCTTGGTGTGCTTCACGCGAACCCCTGTGACGCCGAGCGGGTCGCTGTCGCCGATAACCTCTTCGAGCTCATGGAACCACAAAGGCTCGATCTTGGGGTTCTTGAACAGACGGTCCTGCAGGATCGCTTCGGCGCGCAACTCGTCGCGGCGGTGCACCAGTGTCACCTTGGAGGCGAAATTGGTCAGGAACAGCGCTTCCTCAACGGCCGTGTTGCCGCCGCCCACAACGACAATCTCCTCTCCGCGGTAGAAGAACCCGTCGCAGGTCGCGCAGGCCGAGACACCAAAGCCCTTGAACTTCTCCTCTGAAGCAAGGCCCAGCCATTTCGCTTGCGCACCCGTGGCAAGAACCAGCGCGTCGGCCTCATAGACCGTACCGCTGTCGGAGAAGGCCCTGAAGGGCCGTTGAGACAGGTCAAGCGAAGCGATGTGATCGCTGATGATCTCGGTCCCCATCGCCTTGGCATGGGCTTCCATACGCACCATCAGATCGGGGCCCTGTACCTCGGTGTCACCGGGCCAGTTCTCCACTTCTGTGGTTGTCGTCAACTGGCCGCCCGGCTGTATCCCCTGGATCAGGATCGGGTCCAGCATGGCCCGTGCGCCATAGACCCCGGCGGTGTAGCCTGCCGGGCCCGAACCGATGATGAGCAGTTTTGTGTGGCGTGTCTGAGACATGTCGATCCCTCCCAAAGCGCGGCGCTGGTCGGACCTATATAGAGAGCCGTCCCGCAAGAGAAAAGACATGTGTCAGCGGTCACACATCTTTGTGGTCGGCGCTGTGAAAGTGCAAACAAAGTTGCGCGGTCTTGAAAGATAATTGCCTATCGCGCGCGCCCGCTGTAACAAGATAAAAAATCAACAAACAGGGAGGGTCGCGTGCCGACAATCAAGCTGGATCCGATAGATCGCAAGATTTTGGCGGAATTGCAGGGCGACGGACGTATGACCAATGTCGAGCTTTCGCGTCGTGTTGGCATCTCTGCCCCGCCCTGTCTGCGCCGTGTCCGCACCCTCGAGGAGGTCGGCCTGATCAAGGGCTATCATGCGGATGTGAACGCAAGAGAGCTTGGTTTTGAGGTGCAGGTCTTCGCCATGGTCAGCCTCAAGTCCCAGGCCGAGGCCGATCTGACAACATTCGAGAATCTGGCGCGCAGTTGGCCGCTGGTGCGTGAGTGCCATATGCTCAACGGCGAGATCGACTTCATCCTGAAATGCACCTCGCCCGATCTCTCCACCTTCCAGACCTTCCTGACCGAGGATCTGACGGCGGCCGAAAACGTGGCAAGCGTGAAGACCTCGCTGGTGATCCGCAATGCCAAGGATGAACCCGGAGTGCCATTCGAAGTGCTTGAAGAACGCATGGGTGACACTGCATAGACCATGGCCGCATTCGGCAGTCTCATTCTGGGTGGCCTCGGCACCCTCACCATTCTGGTCGGACTGGTCATAGCGCTGGGTCTGCTGCGGCACCGGTACAGATCCCAAAGCGTTCAGATCGAGGTGATTTCCAATCGCAAAACCAGAGATTCCGATGGCCATGCTGGCCTCGCTCCGGTCTTTCGCATCCGATCCGGGCCCCATGAAGGCAAGCAATGGCCCTCGCGTTTGACAGAGGGGTCAGCCGCTCACAAGGTCGGTGAGCGCATGACCGGCAGCTATGATCCAAAAACCGGCGTCATTCATTCACCAAGGACACAAGCCACCGCACGCTTCATCGCGATCAGTTTCCTTGTGATAGGAAGCGTTCTCGTCGCTTTCGGTCTCGCGCGTTGACGTTCAGGCCAACGCGACGGCCCTGCTCGGGCCGCCTGCTTTCTTCTTGGTTCAAATATCCAGAAGACTGACCCTCCGGACCTAGCTGAGTTCTGCCGATGAACTTATGACTTTGCCGAGAATCCCGTATTCAAGGGCCTCGTCCGTATCCATCCAGTGATCGCGCTCGATGTCCTTCTTGACCTGTTCAAAGGGCTGCCCGGTTCCGTCCGAGATCACCTTTGCCAGACGCGCAAGCATCTTCTCGATCTGCTCGGCCTGGATTGCGATATCCGTGACCTTGCCGCCGACGCCGCCGGAAGGCTGGTGGATCATGAACCTCGTATTGGGCAGGCAAAGCCGGTCCTCCTTGGGCACGGCGAGATAGATATGGGTGCCCGCGCTCGCAACCCAGCCGGTTCCGATGATCCGCACGCGGGGTTTGATGAACTTGATGATGTCGTGGATGCTGTCACCGGCCTCGACATGGCCACCTTGCGAGTTGAGAAAGAGCGTGATGTCCTCGTCGCCCTCTTCGGCCAGTGCCAGAAGCTGGGCCACGACCCGTTTCGCCATCTTCTGATTGATCTCCTCGCAGATCAGGACCTGCCGGGACTTCATCAGCGCCTTTTCCACCGAGGGGCCGGATTTTTCGTCTTTTTTGTCGTCGTCGCTCATCGGAAAAGTCCTTTGGATAGAAGTGCAGTCGTTTTCAGTTCAGTCTCGCATGTATGCCGAATGAAGACGGCTGCAAGCCTGTGATCAGGGCTAGTCGTCTGGCGCGTCGGGATCAAGAGGCGATCTTCGCCGATTTCAAGGGGGCTTGTTTAAAATTGTTGCCAGTGTGTGGGGGGGCAAATACCTAACAAGTACACAAAACCAAAGGAAGAATCCTATGCCCCCCAATCCTTTAGCCGCTTCGGCGGCCTGTGTATCCTTGTGTTTTCTGGCCGCATGTGGCGGCGGTGGCGGCGCCGGTGTTTCGCAGGGCGGGGGCGGCCCTGACGTCACTCCGAACCCTGATCTGACATATGCGGATGGCACGCCGATTGTAGCATCCAGCTATCACGGCAAGTCCTTTCCGGTGTCCTTTGTGGTCGCATCCGATGACGGCAGCGGTTCGCTTGAGCGGGTGACCGGCACGCTGGAATACAAGGATGCCGATACTGTCATCCTCACCTATGGCGGCGAGAGCCGGAATTTCACATTCCGGGGCTCCTTCGGTGTCGAGAATTTCGGCAGCGGTGTCCTGACCGCCGACGATGGCAGTCTGATCTCCGACCTGCTTCTCTACAATCCCAAGCTTGGCGGACGTGTGCTGAAGCAGCGGACATCGCTTCCCGAAGGCGCGGGCTCGACAGCAGGTGACTACACCTACGGCACTTTCGGATTTTCCACACCGGAGAACCGATTGCCGAACACTTCCGTGAACTATACCGGCAACTATCACACGTACATGGTGGCCAACTTCGAGGGGGAGCCGGAACTGGTTCATCTCGAAGACGGCAAGATGGATGTGGACGTCGATTTCGCCACCGGGGATGTTTCGGGAACGCTCTTTGAGCGCGACCTCGTTGTCAGTGAGCCCGGTGATCCGTTTCGGGAACTGAACATCTCCATCGGGGTGGAGAACGGCAAGGTCGAGGGCTCAGGCTTCTCTGGCGATGTGACCGGAACTTTCGGGATCAACGACACCGCGCTGACCACAACCTTCAGCAACGATGGCGTCGATGGGTTTTTCTTCGGCAATGATGCCGAGGTTCTGGCGGGGACCTACGACGCCGAATTCACGGCCAGCAACGCGGATGAAACCATCTCAGGCAGTCTGGCGGGTGTCTTTCACGGCGAGCGTGACTAGGCGTCAGCCCCGCATCATATCAAGGTCGAGCCGCGACAGCGGCTCGGCACCGTTATCGGTCACAAGCGATGTCCGTCCCAGCGACATCGCACTTCCGCTACCACTGTCCATCAGGATCATATGCAGGAAGATCGTCATGCCCGGCGCGACCACGGTGGGCGCATTTTCGAAGATCATCTGATGCTCCATCCAACTGGGTGAAAAGCGGGCACCCAGCGAATAGCCACAGGCATTCAGGCGATGCGCACCCAACCCCCGACCATCGAAGGTTGATGCGTGAGCCGCAAAGACATCGCCAAAGGTTCGGCCCGGTTTCAGGTTGTCCTCGCAGGCCAGCAATGCATCCCGCGCGGCATCATGCATCGCTTCATGTTCCGGGCGTGGCTCACCGATCACGATCGTCCGCATGGCGGCTGCGTGATAGTGGCGATAGGCGCCGGCCCATTCCAGCGTGATCTGATCATCGGTATCCAGCACCCGCTTGGCGGCCTGATAGCGGCAGAGCAGGGCGTGTTCGCCCGAGCCGATGATGAACTCGTTGCCCGGATAGTCGCCGCCACCCGCAAAGATCGCGCCCTGCATTGAGGCAAGCACATCTGCCTCCGACCCGCCTGCGCGAAGATGCGGTCGTGCCGCGATCAGGGCGTCATCCGCCAGATCGGCGGCCTTGCGGACATAGCCTGTCTCGGCCTCCGACTTGATCAGCCGCAGGGTTGAGATGAGATCGGAGGCATCGTCCGGCTCGACACCCAGCGCACCCGTCAGGCGGCGATAGTTGTGCGCGGTCAGACCGTGCGTGTCATATTCGGTCGCAAGCCGTTGCCCGTTACAGCCAAGCTCGGTCAGCAACGCGGCCAGATCTTTTGCGGGATTGGTGTCGGCTGCGTCCTTCCAGATCCGGATATCGGTCAGGGTAGAGGTCAACTCAGCCTGCCGCAGATCGGCAGACCGGGTCAGCAGCGTCATGCCTTTCCCATGCACGATCAGACACTGGAAGAAGCAGTAACCGAACGTGTCAAAGCCGGTCAACCAGTACTGGCTTTCGGGCGCAAAGAGCAGGAGCGCATCAATCCCGCGCGCGTCCATCGCCGCACGGACCTGGGCCTCCCGCGCATCGAACTCGTCCTTTGAGAAATGAAGCATCCTGCCCTCCGTTTCAGCGGCTCAGATAGAGTTTGCCCTCATCCCAGTCCGAATTGAAGCCCAGACCTATCAACGACCACGTGTCGTTTGGCAGACGCACCATGGCGAAGTAGGCGAAGATCTGTCGCGAGACCTTTCCGCGGGCGTCGAAGTCATAGAACATGTTCACGACGTAGTTGTAGGACCCCGGAACCTCGTGGACTTTCAGCACGTTGCAGTTTGAGAAGCCTTTGGGGGCATAGCCCTCCAGCACCTGGACAACCTCTGCCAGAGTGCCGGTGATGCCCGCCGCGCTCTGCAGATCATAGAGCTGTTTGAACTGTCCGTTCAGGAAGAGCCGCTGGACCTGCCCCAGATCGGGATTGTCGAGCGTCTCGGGCAGGCTGTCACAGGTTTGCGCCTGAGCCGCAAAGGTCAGCAGGGAGAAGGCGAGGGTGAGAGCGAACCGTCTCATGTGCTTGCCTTCAGTGCCAGACGGCCCGCATGCAAAAGCGGCTCTGTATAGCCGCTTGGCTGCTCGGCCCCCTTGAACACCAGATCACAGGCGGCCTGAAAGGCATGACCGTCAAAGCCCGGTGCCATGGGCCTGTAGGCCGGGTCGGCTGCATTCTGCTGATCCACGATCCTTGCCATCTGCTCCATCACCTCGCGCACCTGTTGCGGACTGACAACGCCGTGATGCAGCCAGTTGGCCATATGCTGGGCCGAAATCCGGCAGGTGGCGCGGTCCTCCATCAGCCCGATATCGTTGATGTCGGGAACCTTGGAGCAACCGATCCCCTGATCCACCCAGCGGACCGTATATCCCAGAATACCCTGCGCGTTGTTCTCCAGCTCGGCCCGGATCTCGTCTCCGGACCAGTTGGTGCCGGGGCTGAGCGGGATGGTCATCAGATCCTCGGCACTGGCCCGTGGCCCGCCCTTCGCGATCTCGCGCAGCCGATCGAAGGGATTGACCTTGTGGTAGTGGGTGACGTGCAGGGTGGCGGCTGTCGGGCTCGGCACCCAGGCACAATTGGCCCCGGCCTCAGGATGGCCGATCTTCTGCTCCAGCATATCAGCCATCAGGTCGGGCATGGCCCACATGCCCTTGCCGATCTGCGCCCGTCCCGGCAGGCCACAGGCAATACCGACATCGACATTGTTGTCCTCATAGGCCGAGATCCAGGGCTGCGCCTTCATATCGCCCTTGCGAACCATCGGACCCGCTTCCATCGAGGTGTGAATCTCGTCGCCGGTCCGGTCGAGGAAGCCTGTGTTGATGAAGGCCACACGATGTCTGGCGGCGCGAATACACTCCTTGAGGTTCAAGGTTGTGCGCCGTTCCTCATCCATGATCCCGATCTTGACGGTGTTGGCAGGCAGTCCGAGGATGGTTTCCACGGTCGTGAAGACGGAGTCGGTGAAGGCGACCTCATCCGGCCCGTGCAGCTTCGGCTTGACCACATAGACCGAGCCATGTTCCGAGTTGCCGCCGTCGCGTTTCAGATCGTGCATGGCACACAGCACGGTGCAGATTGCGTCAAGCAGACCTTCGGGGATCTCGGCCCCATCGGCGTCCAGCACCGCAGGCGTCGTCATCAGCAGGCCGACGTTGCGCACCAGCATCAAAGACCGGCCCTTCAGCGTCGCCGCCTGACCATCTGGAGAGATGAAATCGAGATCGGCATTGAGGCTGCGCGTGAATGTCTTGCCGCCCTTCGTCACAACCTCACTCAGATCGCCTTTCATCAGGCCAAGCCAGTTGTGATAGACCAGCGCCTTGTCGTCCGCGTCCACCGCCGCGACGCTGTCCTCGCAATCCATGATGGTCGAGATTGCCGCCTCAAGCCGCACATCCGCCAGATGCATCGGATCGGTGCCACCGATCTGGTGGGTTGGGTCAAAGACCAGATGAATGTGCAGCTTGTGCTTTGAGAGGATCACATCGGAAATGCGTTCTCCTTCATCCCGGTAGCCGCTGAACTGGTCGGCATCGGCCAGACCGGTCTGGCCGGCGGGCGTTTTCAGAACCAGTTTGCCGGTGGCGATATCGACACCTGTCACATCGGCCCATTTTGCCCCGTTCAAAGGTACGGTTTCGTCCAGATGCGATTTCGCCCATGCGATGACCCTGGCACCGCGCTCAGGATCGAACCCGCCCGGTTTCGGCAGATCGCCGAGCGCATCCGTGCCGTAGAGCGCGTCATAAAGGCTTCCCCAGCGCGCATTCGCGGCGTTGATCGCATAACGCGCATTCATCACTGGTACGACGAGTTGCGGGCCCGGCATGGTGGCGATCTCGGGGTCCACGCCGGTGGTTTCGATATGGAAATCCGCACCCTGAGGGGCCAGATACCCAATCTCGCTGAGAAACGCACGATAACCGTCGGCGTCGTGCGGCTGGCCCTTGCGCTCGATATGCCAGGCGTCAATCTGCGTCTTCAGTTCATCCCGCTTCGCCAGAAGCGCTGCATTTTCCGGGGTATATTTTGCCAGCAGATCGGCAAAACCGGACCAGAAGGCATCCTCAGAGATATCCGTGCCCGGCAACGCCTCGCCTTCAACGAAATCGGCCAGAACCCGCGCTACCTGCAACTCTGAACGCAAAACCCGATCTGTCAAATTCCTGCTCCCGCATGTCTGAATACATCCGCATACACCAATAGTGTTTCGGATCGGAAACACAAGCGACCAGTCGTTCGGCGGACCATTTCAAGCCGCGTGTCGTTTTCGATCTTGTGGCGCGGCAGCGGAGGTCTAGTCTTGGCGCCGAACAATCGAGGGAGGCTTCCATGCGCACAGATCAGGCCAAGACGATTCGTCTCAGTGAGTATCGCCCGCCTGCCTATCTGGTGGATCGCACGGAGTTGACCTTCCGCCTTTCGCCGTCTGCGACGCGTGTCAGTGCGCAGCTGCATATGCGACCCAACCCCGATGCGGTGCCGGGTCAGCCCCTGATGCTCGACGGGGAAGCCATGAAGCTGATCGGAGCCGCGATCGATGGTGACCCGCTTCAGCCTTCGATCCTGAAGATCACCGATGAGGGGTTGAGCCTGGCCGCGGAATTCGTACCCGATGGACCATTCATCTGGTCCTGCGAGACCGAGATCGACCCAAGCGCCAACACCGCCCTTGAAGGGCTCTACATGTCGCGTGGCATGTACTGCACCCAATGCGAGGCCGAGGGCTTTCGCAAGATCACCTTCTATCCCGACAGGCCGGATGTGATGTCCGTCTTCACTGTGCGGATCGAAGGCGATCTGCCGGTGATGCTGTCAAATGGCAACCTGACGACACTGGGTGATGGCTGGGTCGAATGGCATGATCCATGGCCGAAGCCCGCCTATCTCTTTGCGCTTGTCGCAGGAGACCTTGTGAGCGTCGATGACAGCTTCACAACGGCCTCCGGGCGCGAGGTAACGCTGAAGATCTATGTCCGTGACGGAGATCAGGACAAATGCGACTACGCCATGGATGCGCTCAAGCGCTCGATGCGCTGGGACGAGACCGAGTATGGCCGCGAATATGACCTCGACCTCTTCATGATCGTCGCCGTCGATGACTTCAACATGGGCGCGATGGAGAACAAGGGGCTGAACATCTTCAACTCCAAATACGTGCTGGCGAGCCCCGAGACCGCGACCGACCGCGATTACGAACTGATCGAGGGCATCATCGCGCATGAGTATTTCCACAACTGGACCGGTAACCGGATCACCTGCCGCGACTGGTTCCAGCTCTGCCTGAAGGAGGGGCTGACGGTCTTTCGGGACCAGCAGTTCTCGGGCGACCAGCGTTCCCATGCGGTCAAGCGCATCGATGATGTACTGATGCTGCGCGGACGCCAGTTCCGCGAGGATGCAGGGCCGCTCGCGCATCCCGTTCGTCCCGAAGAATATATCGAGATCAACAACTTCTACACCGCCACTGTCTACGAGAAGGGCGCCGAAGTGATTGGAATGCTGCGCCTTCTGGTGGGGGCGGACGCCTATTCGAAGGCGCTCGATCTCTATTTTGAACGCCATGACGGTCAGGCCTGTACGATCGAGGATTGGTTGCAGGTCTTCGAGGATGCCACGGCGCGCGATCTTTCCCAGTTCAAGCGCTGGTACTCACAGGCTGGCACGCCCCGGGTTCGTGCAACCGGGGACTGGACGGACGGGACCTATACGCTGACGCTGTCCCAAAGCACCGTCCCGACGCCCGGGCAGCCCGACAAGCAGGACCTTGTGATCCCGGTTGCCATCGGTCTGCTCGCCCAGGACGGATCCGAGATGCGACCGACGGAGGTGCTCGAACTCACGCAGGCTGAACAGAGTTTCCGTTTTGAGGGGTTGCCGGGCCGCCCGGTTCTGTCGCTTCTGCGTGGTTTCTCGGCTCCCGTGATCCTGGAGCGCGATGTCACGAATGCCGAGCGTGCCTTCCTGCTTGCCCATGATACCGACCCGTTCAACAAGTGGGAGGCCGGACGCGCCTATATGCTGGATCTGCTGACCCGCAGTGTGCTGGGCGAAGATGTCGATGATCCCGCGTTTCTTGCAGCGGTTGTCGCAATGGCAAGGGATGACGCACTTGATCCCGCGACACGGGCCCTGCTGCTGAGCCTGCCGACAGACGAGGCCGTCGGCACGGAGCTCTTTCAGGCAGGCCACCGGCTTGACCCGGACGCCATCCATGAGGCGCGGTGGTCGCTTGACCGCAAAGTGGCTGAGGCTTTGGGGGATGATCTCTACCGCCTGTTCGAGACGATGGCGGTACCCGGACCCTACATGCCCGATGCAGCGGCGGCGGGTCGGCGTGCGCTCAGGGGGCGGATGCTGTCACTGATATCGAAGCTGGAGGAAGGGCGAGAGACCGCCAAGGCGCTCTTTAGCGCGGCCGATAACATGACCGAGCAAATGGCTGCCCTGTCTCAGCTTGTCGGTGTTCAGGCCGGGCGGCAGGAGGTCGCGGATTTCTACGATCAGTGGAAAACCGACCGGCTGGTAATCGACAAATGGTTCTCGGTACAGGCCATGAGGGCACCGGGTGCGACGGCGCCGGAGGATGTGGCGGCGCTGACCGAACATCCCGATTTCGACTGGAAGAACCCCAACCGGTTCCGCGCCCTTCTGGGGGCCTTCGCGGTTGGCAACATGGCCGGTTTTCATCACGCCGATGGCACCGGATACAAACTGCTTGCAGACTGGCTGATCCGCCTCGACCCGCTCAACCCGCAGACCACGGCGCGGCTCGCAGGCGCGTTCGAGACCTGGCGCCGTTTTGACGAGCCCCGCCAGGCTCTTATGCTGACCCAGTTGCAAAGGATCGCGGATACGCCGGAGCTCTCGAAGGACACCTCCGAGATCGTCGGGCGCATTCTGGATGCATAGCCGCAAAATGCTGATGCTGGCGCACTAAGCACTTGCAAAGCACAAGGTCGAGGTCTAAACCCACGCCTCACGGACCGATAGCTCAGCTGGATAGAGTACCTGACTACGAATCAGGGGGTCGGGGGTTCGAATCCTCCTCGGTCCGCCAATGACCCAATTGTCGAACGTCAGATGACTTTGACCTTTGCGTCATAAACTGACCTGATCTCGTATCCCGCCGTTTGTGGGCTTGTTGCGTTGATCTGACTTCCGTTTCCGAAAATCAGGGCTGATTTGAAGGTCAGACGGCGAAGCCGCCTGCTCTTGCAAATCTGCCACGTGGCGAACGCGGGAGGGCCGCGCCCTCACCCTTTTTTTGTGGTTCGACTCTATGAACGGCCCAAAGCCGACCTTGGTCAAGTTGACCAGATGCTGCAGCCGGAGCGTGGTTTGCCGCCATTCGATGCAGCCTAGAGGAGCGAACTAGTACTCGTCGTCAAAATCCATATCTGGTTCTTGATCTGGCTCATCTTCATCAAAATCCAGCAAATCAATATCAAAGTCGTCTAGAAAATCTTGGCGGAGAATTCTCGCTCTAGTGTTCTCAGCCCTGCGAAGTCGAAGTTCCGACCCAATAGAGGCAAAGCCTCGCTCAGGCGGAGGGGGTGAGGGGGAGGCGGGACTAAGCGGGCCCAGACCTACTTCAAATCCATGGCCGCTTTTTCAGATGAGCCGAATCTGCTGCGAAGCATGCTCAACTTCTTTGATCTTGCCAATGACCCGGCGCATGTAGTCCAGAAACGCTTGCGACTCGTCTTCGGAAAGATCAGCCAGCACTTCCTCGTTGATTTGCATTGCTGTCTGATAAGCGGAATCACGGATCGAACGCCCTTGGTCGGTAAGATGGATCGTACGGGCCCGTGCATCTGCAGGGTGTTCTTTGCGGGTGATGAGACCATCCCGCTCCATCCTTGTCAGGGTGTTCGCAAGTGTGGCTTGCTCGATATCGAGCATCGCCAGAAGTTCCTTCTGAGTGAGACCGTCCTTCTCCCATAGGGCCAGAAGCGCAGGAAACTGTCCGGGGACGATACCAAGGGGTGCGATGCGCTTGCGAAGCACCTCGACGAGTAAGCGGGCCATATTGTTCACGAGGTATCCCGCAGAGTTCATACGATCAAATTCCATGGTTCCAACTTAACATTGCATAGCTAGCTATGTAATAGTATATAGCTTGCTATTCAATACGAATCAGAAGGGATACAGAGATGAGAATTCTGACCGCAACTTGCGCACTGCTTCTGGCTCTCCCGAGCGCTGGACTGGCTCAATCAGACGAGGCGACACCCGGTCGCGATTTGGCCGAATTGATCTTCGGGTCTATCGAGGACAACCCAAACGGCGCAGCCGATATGGGTGAGTTCGTCAATTTCGGTCAGGACATCTTCGTGTCCATGGACTCCGACAAAAGCGGATCAATTGATCCGGGCGAGTTCACGGATTGGGACTTCGGTTTCAACTTCATCGCCGAGGATGAGGGCCAAGACCGTGCCTATCAAACCGCGCAGAAAATCCTCTTTGCGATCTGGGATCACGATGGAGACGGCGAGATCGCGCGGCAAGAGTATCACAAGTCGATGGTTTGGGATTTCCGCCGTGCTGACACAGATGACGACGCATTCCTGACGCGCGAAGAGTTTCTCAGCGGCTATGTAGTCAACCTCGCCTACCGCGCCGCCATCACCGGCCTGTAAGCCCGGTCTGTAGGAACCAGGAGGCAGGTCTCATGAAAAGCACCCCAACCCAATTTGGATCGGTTGCCGTTACCATTCATTGGCTGAGCGCCATTTTCATTCTGGTGATGTTAGGCTCCGGCTTCAGAGCCGCATCAATGGCTGACAGCGCTGCCAAAGAAGCGATCCTGATGTTTCATGCTCCGCTGGGCATCGTCATCTTGGTCCTGACGCTGCTGCGCCTGTTCTGGTGGTGGCGCGTCGACCAGAAGCCGCGCCCCGTGGATGGCGACCCAGCTTGGCAGACGTACACTGCAAAGGCGATCCATGTGCTGTTCTACGTTGTCATTCTGGGGATGGCCGCAAGCGGCATCGGCATGCTCGCACTATCGGGTGCGGGCGGCGTTTTGTTTGGCGCAAGTCCGGAGCCTTTGCCGAACTTTAGTGAGTTCCTGCCACGCGTGCCACATGGTCTCGGTGCGAGGCTCATGTTGGCGCTGTTCGCGCTACATTCGGGGGCTGCACTCTACCACCATTTCATCAAACGGGACGGGCTGATCTGGCGGATGTGGTTCAGCTCAAGGAGCAAGGGAGCCGGATCATGATCAAAACAGCGTTCAACATACTCGCCATCTGTGGGGCGGCAGGGTTCGCGGGCGTCATGCTCAGTATCGGCGTGACGCTGGGTGGATACTGGCGCAGCCTTCCGACCCAAGACTTCCTCGATTGGTTCGCGGCCAACAATCAGTTCGTCTCCCGATCAATCCCTCTGATCTTCATGCCGACCCTCATCGGTCTCATTGGATCGGTCTGGTTGTCCTGGGGCAGCCCGGATTTGAAGTATTGGCTGCTGAGCACGCTTTGCATTGTGGTCGTCGCGATCCTGACCTTCGCATTCTTCGTCCCGACCAACACAGCGTTTGCGAGCGGAACCATGGACGAAGTGACGGGCGCGGCCAAGCTGAACCAATGGCTCACGATCCACTATTTCCGCATCGGGTTTGGTATGGCGGCCGCGGTCTTCGGCTGCATCGCAATCAAGGCCTGAAGCACCGCCCATCCACCACTCGCAGGAGGCAACACCCGAAATCGGAGCTGCCACGCAGAAGAGGACAAACCCATGAAAACCCGCATTCACGCCATTGCTGGAGCTGTCGGTCTGCTCATGATCTTCACGTCTGGACCTCAACCGTCATCTCAGAGATTTTCGGATCATATGACACCATTGCTGCTGTGAAGGGATGGATCCTCTACGGAATGTTCATCTTGATCCCTGCGATGGCGATTGTTGGAGGCTCCGGCATGTCGCTGGGAACAAGCCTATCTGAGAAGCTTGTCTCCACCAAGAAAAAGCGAATGCCAATCATCGCAACCAACCCGGGATTCCAAATAGTTGCCACCATGTCGGACATCGAAAACAGCAATGGCTGGGAGGGTGAAACAGGGCGCATTGATGCAAAGATGCTGAGGCGACATCTGTCCGATCTGACGCAACCGGTCTACTATTGCGTTGGTTCAGGCGGGTTCGTTTCAGCAATGACCGAAAAACTGTTTTCTACAGGTGTCGAGAAGAGCCGCATTCTGTCAGAGCAGTTTGGCGGATAGTAAGAACCGACAACGCAAAGCCGCATTGCGAACGTTGATGCCCTGCGCAGCGTCAGTCATTTTGAGCTGATTGCGTTGAAGAACTCTGTTTGTTTGGGGGGCTGGTCGCCGATTCAATTTCTGTATTGATACGGGAGATTGATTGCGATGATGGGACCAAGGCAGGAAGCGCAAGCGGCCTTGTTCTATGAGTTTTCGCTGGAGAATCACATCCCGCGGGATCACTTACTTCGTGCGATTGATCGGTTTGTTGATCTAGGCGGTATCCACTGACATCTGGCGGGTTTTATAGTCGCACAGGCCGCCTGTCGATTGATCCAGAACTGATGATCCGGATGCTCTTGGTGGGCTATTGCATGGGCATCCGTTCGGAACTTCGTTTAACTGCCGATACGTGGTCTGCTCATGAGTGGTTCTGACCGGCACATTCGACAATGACTGCCCAATCTTCTCAACGTCCGATCTACCGGCGAAAACTGATGGGGTTGGTCAGCTTGTCGCCACTATGATCGGTTTGCTGCTCGGTATTCGCTGAGATGCCGCCGAACGATATTGAACCATTCGCCGTTGGATTTCATCTTGCGCAAACTGCCGTTCAAGGCTGCCAAGTAAGGCTCGGCGTTGGCATTGGTGTTCGAGATTACGGCGTGGATTGTCAGCACTTGGCTCAAAGGTTCGTTGTAGAAAACCTTGTCTGTCAGGCCTTCGGACGCGATAACGCCTTCGGCGGTATCGGCGGCAAGGGCCACTACGTCATACCGGCCCTCGGCCAATCCAACAAAACACTCTTGCGGAGTGTCAGCGCGTACCATGGTCACGTTTGGTTCGACCAATCCATGCTCCTCGATCATGAAGGTTGAATAACCCGCAGGACGACAGACCGTCTTTCCAAACATATCACCACAGGTGGTTGGAGATGCCTCCCCCGCACGTGTGTAATAGCCGAAGATCTGCTCGAAGAGTGTGTCCGACCACATCAGGTTATTGCAACGGAACTTACTGTCATCGCTGAGCCGATCCACAATGTCACAATTTGGACGGAACCACGCCAGTGAAAAGTCGTAGCGATGATCAGAGATCAGAGGTGTCAGATGCGCGCCCCAATCGTTTATAAAGTCAATGCGGTATTCTGGGCTGCCCTCGGCACTTGCTAAGGCGACGTTTGCAATCTCGGTGATCATGCCGCCTTGCTCGCGGTGTTCGTCGAGGAATGGCGCCCAGTTGCTGCCAACCACCACACGGATCATGTCCGGCTCAGGGGCAGGCAAGCTCTCGGTGGTCTCAACTTCGGTGATTGCTGCAAGATTGGCTGTTGATTCGACCAACTTTTCGTCCAAGCATGGAATCTGCAGTTCTAAGCCAACGTTGATCAATCCTGGATTTGAACCAATTGCCGCGGAATTGGCACTGTAGATGATCTGAAAATCTCCAGCCGATCCATAGACATCTCTTGCAATCTGGGACAGCGAGTCGCCCGAGCGTACTGAATAGATGGAACCACATTGCAGGGTGTCTGCTTGTGCATTTGCCGTCGATCCAGTCAGCCCGAACGCAAAGATGGCACAGGCGGAGGCTATTTTAGGAGCTGTGAAGTTCATCAAAGTGTCTCCGATGTAGAGGGCGTAAGCGGAACCAGGATCGTGCTGTCATTGGATGTTGCAACGTCTACTCGCATTTTGGCTCAATCCGATGTCAAGTTGAGGTTGGTGTCCTGGGGGGCGGCTTCTGAGGCGGCAAGCAATTCTGGTGGGCAGGCAGCCCCTAAGCATTCGAGCCCATCCCTTTCCACGCTGACGACACCAAAGGACTCCTCAATGGTGATGAGCGCGTCGTCAAAATCCAGGATGGTTCCATGCAACGAAACCAGACCGTCAGCGGACCGAAGTTCCACCTCTTGCGTCAGGGAATCAGTCTCCTGCTGGGTTTCGTTGCCATTCAACCTTGCAGTGATGTCGCCTATAACTTTTTGCGAAAGCTGTTTGTTCTTGTTCGCAAGCGCTTCTGCCAGAAGGGCTTGCGAGACGGTATTCTTGCTACCAGCAGCTGTTTGTGCCTCGATGGGAGCGGCCAGAAACAGGATGACAACAAGTGTAATGCCAACCCCAAAAGTGGCACCAGCCATTAGCCTGGTATTGGACCTATTCACTATCTAACCACTCAAACTACTAGACACTTTGCGGCAAACTAAGCGCAAATACATGCGGTGGGATCAACACCTGAGAATGTGGCTATAGTTGGGCGAGGCTGTTTGGTTGGTACTTCGGCCAGCGTTTCGCTTCATTGAAATTGGCACTGTTTGGATCGCGAGGTGTGCGGCCGTTCCTTGCCGGTCCCCAGTTTGGCCATTGGAGTGCTCAACCTATCTTCCGATGCCCCTGAAGACCTATATCCAACGAGCGGGGGCAAATGGCTGGCGGGTGTCGCTGTTCTCGGGGGCGCAATTGCACCTGCGCTGCGATCATGTGGGCTGTCCGTCATGCCACCTGGTGGATCTCGACCAGCCAGGTGAGATGCGCGGAGAGCGCAGGCGACCGCACCGCACAGTCGCTCAAATCCTCGGCCAGCGGCGCGCGCCGGTTCCTCAAGGGCACCTAGCGGGAGAATGTGCGCGAACTGCGCACCTTCAAGTCAAGCAGCGCCTGCACTATGTTCGATACGGCTCAATCTTGTCCGCTGATAACGCATATCCAATTTCTGCAAGCCGGGTGGATATTGAAGAGACGCCGAACAGTCCTGTTACATTTACCGGCTCAAACAACCCATCGCTTTCGTAGGGTGTCGGGGTTGTGACAAAGACCAGTTGGTTTGCGGGCGGGGGCGGTACGTGTACGCAGGCACCCACATAAGGCACCAGGATAAACGCGGTGACGCCGGTGCCATTGTATTCGATAGGGACAATGAACCCAGGCAGACGAACGATCTGTCCGTTCCAATCGGTTCTGACACCGTTCGATGCGGGTTGCTGGCTTGAGAGCGGGGCATTGTCATGCTTAATCAAACCGCGCAGGGCATTTGGTGTTGTTGTTTCATTTTCCGGAAGCAGGTCTTCCCAATCGAGATCGATGTAGTCTTCGGCTCGCGCCACCTGTGGGATGGCCACCATTGCCGTCATGCCCGCCAGGACCGCGCGGCGTTGGAGATGTCGGCTCACCATTCGTAGACTTCCATTTCGTTCGCAGCGATGGAATAGCCCGTCTGGCCAAGGTCGGTTGACTGGAGCTGTGTGCGCATGACACCTGTAACCCAGACCGGGTCCCAAAGCTGATCCCCCGGCCAGGGTTTTGTCGCTTTAACCATGACAAGCTGGTTCGCGGGCGGGGGAGGCGTGTGGATGCAGGCCCCCACATAGGGCACAAGCATGAATTCCGTCACGCCCTCTGCGCTGAAGTCAAATGGAATAATGAACCCCGGCATCCTGATATATGCACCATCAAGATCGCTGTTCAGCTTGACGCCGTTGGCATCATAAATTGGGTTCCAAAGATCGTTGGCTTCATCCAGCTCGCCCTCTCCGATAATCTCCGAATAGGGCACGCCGGGCGGGATCAGGTCATCCCACGTGATCTCGCGCGGCGTTGCAGAAATCGCAACTTTCGGAGCCATGACCGAGCCCGACAAGAGCATCAAAGTTGTTCTCCGGCTCAGCATTGGATCCACCTCATTCCGCAGGTTACGTTTTTACCATCATACCATCGGCGACAGACAGTCTGTAAGCCCGAAATGCCGGGACAAAACTCACAATTGCGCCAGCGGCAATCACCGCAAGCATCACCCATGCTTCCCGCGCCGTGGGTGCATCTATGGGCAGCCAAAGGCCAAATGCGCTGTCGACGATGGGCTGTACGATGGCCAGTCCGATGTAGAGGAGCGCCAGGCCGAGCAAGGCACCGGCTGCCGCCATGACCATGGCTTCCAGGACAAGCATGCCGAGGATGGTCAGGGGTCTTGCGCCCATGGCCCGAAAGATCGCCATCTCGCGGCGACGTTCGTTGAGGCTGGAGAAGATCGTGGCCATCATGCCGATCAAGGCGGTGACGACGACCATTGCCGAAACCGCCAGAAGGGCAGTTTCGGCAATGCCGACGATGCCCCAAAGCTCTTGCAGGGCAACGCCGGGCAGGATCGCCAGCAGCGGCTCTTGCGGGTATTCGTTGATCGCACGTTGCAGGGCAAAGGTCTGCAGCGGGCTTTCGACCCCGACAAGTGCGGCTGTCACTGCCGCAGGCGTCAGGTCCATCTGGCGGATCACGTCAACAGGTGTCGCCTGGCCGGGGACCTGAGCGCCACTCTTCCAGTCCACATGGATCGCCTCGATCGCCTCCATGCTGACGATCACCGTGCGATCGACCGGGGTGCCTGTTTTTTCAAGAATGCCGGAAACGCGGAACGGCTGATCTCTATGTTCGGTGAAAGACGCAAGTCCATGGGCCACGACAATCGGGTCATCTACGCCATACCCGAGTGTCGCGGCGACATCAGCACCGATGACCGTATCAAAGAGGTCGTCCATTATGACACCCTCGGACACCTCCAGCGATCTGCCTTGCCGATACCTGTAATGCTCGAAAAAGGCCGGGGTTGTGCCCATAACCCTGAACTGCCGATGGCTGTCGCCCAGAGAAATCGGAACCATCCAGTCGACCTCAGGCCGGGTCGCAATGTCCTGATAACTCTCCCACGTCACATTGTTGGTCGCATTGCCGATGCGGAACACGGAATAGAGCAGAAGCTGCACTGACCCGGACCGCGCGCCGACGATCAAATCCGTGCCCGAGATCGTGTCCGCGAAACTGGCCTTTGCGCCTGTCCGCACCTTTTCGACTCCAAGAAAAAGAGCCACAGATAAGGCAATGGCGAGGACTGTCATGCCGACCGTCAGAGCACGAGCAAAGAGTGATGCGATGGCCAGGCGCAAAATCATGCAGCGGCCCTTTCGATCTGCGCGATGTCTTCCATACGAAGGATCCGATCAAAGCGCTCGCCCAGACGCGGATCGTGACTGACCATCAACAGGGACGTTTTATGCGCTTCTGTCTGTGCGAATAACAAATCCAGAAAGGCAGCCTGGCTGTTTGCATCGAGGGCCGATGTCGGTTCATCCGCAACGATCAAGGGCGGCTGCCCGATCAGGGCGCGCGCGACTGCGACACGTTGTTGCTGACCAACGCTCAATGCATTGGCCCTCACGCCCACGACACTGGAAGGCAAGCCAAGCGCCGCACACAGTCTTACGACCTCTGTCGCCGCATGACCGGCGCGTTTGCGGCGTTCCGGCGCAAAGCGAAGCGGCAGCAGAATGTTGTCAGCGACAGAGCCGAAGGGCAGCAGGTTGAATTGCTGAAAGATGACGCCAATCTGCTCGGCCCGGAACCTGTCACGTGCGCCACCGGAAAGTTCGGAGATGTCTGTCCCCGCGATATTGACCGCGCCCCGATCCGGCAGGATCGTGCCACAGATCAGCGACAAGAGTGTCGACTTCCCCGAGCCACTTTCGCCCAACAGCAACACCGCCTCACCTTTCGCGACTGTCAGATCGGGCACGGCAAGCAAAAAACTCGCCCGTCCTGACCATTGGTAGCTGACGTCAGAAAGTGTGAGAACCGCCTCTGCCACCTGCGTTCAGCGTCCCAGATCCAGCACCGGCGCGTCACGCTCGACTTCGAACGCCTGCGCGCCTGATGCCGTGATGACTTGAACCTCGACCTCTTTCGCGTTCGGAAACAGGTCGAAATAGGCGAAAGTGATCTCGGTCAACGCATCGGGGTTCTCGCATGTCATCATGTACTCCGCATGGAATTCGGTGTGACCCGCGTCATCGGCATGCTCTGCGTGATCTTCGTCGCTGTGCTCGTCATGCCCGTCTTCCGCGTGCTCTTCGTGGTCGTCGTCCGCATGATCATCGTCCGCGTGATCGTCATGATGCTCCTCGCCGTGCTCATCATGATCCTCTCCGCCTTCCAGTTCCGCCAGCGCCGCCGTTACAGCGCAATTCGCATCATCGGGCATGACGAACAGATCAAGCGGCGCGCCCAGCGTTGCTTTGGCCGCATCGATCGCGGCAAGATCGGCGTCACTTTCTGCCGTGTACTCAAATCCCACGATATCGGCCCCGGGTGCATGGAACTCCATCGCCAACGTCGTGCCTTCGATCGCGATGTTGAGCGTGCCAACGCCATGTTCATGGGCGTCAAGCTGGCGTGCATCTTCCGCAAGTGCTGGCATAGCCGCTACGAGAGCAATGAAAGAGAATGCTTGTTTCATGATGAATCCGATATGACTGGATGTGGGAAAATCAGGCAGAGCAGGTCCCGCATTGCCCGTGAATTTCAACGATATGCCGGTCCGCCCGAAAGGCGCTTTGGTCTGTCAGGGCCGTCAGTTTCGGGAGCAGATCACTCCCATCATGTTCTTCCACCGAACCGCAATCCTCGCAAATGGCAAGAACGGGAACGCTCTCGACATGGTTACACCGGCACGGAACAAAGGCTTTGATGGATTCAAGCCGGTGCGCACGTCCCTGGTCGGTCAAAGCGGAGAGTGTGCGATACACGGTAGGAGGCGCGATGTCCGGCTCACCGACCTGAAGTCGCTCGAGAATCTGGTATGCTGTCATCGGCCTGTCGCAAGCGTTCAGTACGCTTAGAATATCTTTTTGCCGGGCCGCCGCGCGTTTTCTCATACATCAAACTCCAACGTTTAGGATTTATTATTTTATAAAGTAACAAATGGCAAGGCGTGAAAGCCATCTTGTCAAACCTCCATTGGAGCAACTGCGGCGAAAGTCCGTTTCCTCTGTACACCCGACACCGGCCCCCGTGCATCGAGCGTGCCCCGTTAGAGCCCTGAGACTGAGGCCATGCCGGCACCTGGTCTCATCCGATGACGCTCCTGTTCAATGATCGCTATGTGAAGCACGATCCGGTGGTTCTGACCACGACCTTCGATGTGAACTTCCCGATTTTCCTTCGTCCGATTTGAAAGCGCTGATCGATGGGCTGTGTGGCATGAAGCTCTATTGCTCCTTGGTGCGGCCCTGGCGGGAGCCGGGGCGATGCTCTGGATTCGCGCCGGATGGCTCTCCACACGTCTGGGTGGTTGACGACAGTGGCATGGTTTCTGAGCAGCCGGTGACGCTCGGCGAGGCAAGTGGATTTCAGGTTGTTGTGATGACCGGCCTGAACGAAGGCGATACCGCAAAACTGAGAACCATGAAAGTCAGACCCACAAGCTCTCGTTTTGAAGCGGGCGAGCGTTGATAGGTGGAGACGTCATATGGCGTCATTCAGCCTGACAAATGGAAAGGTCGTGCGGCCTGCGGGCAAGCATGGGCGTTGGGTATCTGCAAAGTTTATCCATCCGGCGCCGCAGCAATCACCTTGGCATTGCCGCCACGCCATAGTTTTCATAGCGATTGTGAACTTCGGCCATCTCAGCGGAACTCAGTATGACGGGTTTCCCGGCCTGGCGCGCGAGGATGTATTGGCGGGCCAGTGTCTCCAGTTGTTTGGCCAGCTGCAGCGCGTGATCCACGGAAGAGCCAGCCACAACCATGCCGTGATTGGCCAACAGGCATGCCCGTCTGTCCACCATCGCTTCAGTTACCGTTCCCGCCAGCGCGTCGGAGCCGAAGGGGGCATAGTCGGTACATCGCACGTCATCGCCACCGAAGCTCGCAATCATGTAGTGGAACGCGGGTATCGCCTGGCGCAGGCAGGACAGGGCCGTGCAGGCATCGGAATGGCAATGGATCACCGCATTCAACTCAGGGCGGTCGGCCAGAAGTCCCGTATGGATTGCCCATTCCGAGGACGGGATCCCCTGACCTTTGACGGTCCCGCTCATGTTGATCTCGACAAGGCCGCCGGGTGTCAGGGTGTCTGCCGTCGCGCCCGTTGGCGTGATCAACAGGCCATCGCCGTGACGGACTGACAGATTGCCGCTTGAGCCCTGGTTGAGTCCAGCCGAAGCCAATGCGACCGCGGCCACGATCAAGGCCCGTCTTTTTTCGGTTTCGTCGCTCATCTTGTCCTCCCGGTCCGGCAATCCGCTCCAAGGCCGATCCCATCATTTTGCGATCTCCGAGTTTACCGGACTTCAGGCAAAGTGCCACTGGATCGTCGCAGGGAATGCGGAACCCGGAGCGCCACTTGCCTGGGATCAGAATCGTTCCGTGCCTGTCAGAGTAATTGCGGGCAGCACTGGCTCATTGATTTCGAAATGCGGGTCACATCTGATGCTCAGGTCATATACCCGTTTGCACTGCTCATGAGCGATTGTTGTCAGAGGTACTTCCCCGCCTCTTTCCTTGCGAAGGGCTTCATACGGTCGCCATGGACGGTCAGGAATTCGGTCACGCGCGTGGGGTCCTTCTTGGAGAGTGTTCGCAGCCACCAGGCGACAGCTTTCTGGATGAACCAATCTGAGTCGCCAGCATAGCCGGCAGCCCAGCCGAGTATTCGTTCCCGATGTTTCAGATCCTCGCCATCCGGATGGGCGAGTTTCGCCCAGGGCAGGGTGGTGACCAAGGCCGCGCGGCGGACCCACATGCTCTCGTCCGTTGTGAAGACTTCGATCCGGTCGAGCCGGGACGGGTCGGCCAGAACCCGGCGCGCTCCGACACCACAGGCATGATCTGCGATCGCCCAGGCGTCAAAGTCAGGAACCCAGCGCAGAAATTCCTCCCAAACGGCAGTGTCATCGGGGCGAATACGCGCTTTGGTCAGCAATTTGGCCGCGGCAATCCGCGCCTCGTGGATATCGCTATACCAGAGGTCGCGCGCCAGCGGCACGCAATCGAGCACCGAGCGATCCTTCTGCCAGTTCCGCACCACGGTATCGATCTGCGGGTTCGAGACGCCGAGACAGACGCGGGCCGCCTTGTGATAGCGCGCCATCTCCTCGGCCTTGGCCGGGTTTGCCAGTGCTTTCAGATCGTCGAGGGGCGAGGTCACTCGACCGTCACGGACTTGGCCAGATTGCGCGGCTGGTCCACATCCGTCCCCTTGGTGACAGCGGTGTGATAGGCCAGCATCTGTGCCGGGATGGCATAGACAATCGGTGCTATGAACGGATCGACGCTGGGCATTTGCAGGCTTTGCCAGATACCGTCACCGGCGGCGGCAAGCCCCTCGCCATCGCTGACCAGCAAGACTTTACCGCCGCGCGCCATCACTTCCTGCATGTTGGAAACGGTCTTGTCGAAGAGCGTATCGCGGGGTGCGAAGACGATCACGGGAACGGTCTCGTCGATCAGCGCGATGGGGCCGTGCTTCAATTCGCCACTCGCATAGCCTTCTGCATGGATGTAACTGATTTCCTTCAGTTTCAGGGCGCCTTCAAGGGCCAGCGGGTACATTGGACCCCGACCCAGAAACAAGATGTCCTGCGCCTTAGAGAGGTGCCAGCATATTGCGCTTATCTGATCCTCAAGCGACAGCGCCTGAGAGATTGCGCCGGGTGCTGTTTCGAGCGCTGCAAGATGCGCAGCCTCCTGCTCAGCCTCCAGCTCGCCTCGTTGCCGCGCGGCTTTCAGAGCCAGCATTGCCAGCACCGTCAACTGACAGGTGAAGGCCTTGGTGGAGGCCACACCGATCTCGGCACCTGCATGGATCGGAAGGGCGACATCGCTTTCGCGCGCAATGGAGCTTTCCGGGACATTGACGATGGACGCGATGAGGGCCGCCTTGCCCTTGCAATAACGCAGGGCCGCCAGCGTGTCGGCGGTCTCGCCCGACTGGCTGATGAAGACGGCCAGCGTTCCGTCCTCGACAGGTGGCTCGCGGTAGCGGTATTCCGAGGCGACTTCGATCTCAACGGGCAGGCGGGCGATCCGCTCGAGCCAGTATTTGGCCACATGAGCCGCCAGATATGCGGTGCCGCAGGCCACCATGACCACCCGTTTGATCGGGGTGAAGTCGATGTCGAACGCACCCAGATCAACGGATTTACGGTCAACGGATGTGTAGTTCGACAAGGCATAGCCCATGACCGAGGGTTGCTCGTGCATCTCCTTGGCCATGTAGTGCTTGTGATTACCCTTGTCGGCATAGGCGTTCTCGGCCCGCACGGTCTTGATCTCACGGGTCACGGGATTGCCGTCTGCGTCGTAGACCTGCGCGGACCTGCGGGTCAGAACCGCCCAGTCATCTTCTTCGAGATAGCTGATCTCCTGGGTCATCGGCGCCAGCGCAAGGGCATCCGAGCCCACGAACATCTCGCCATTGCCGTACCCGATGGCGAGAGGCGAGCCTTTGCGCGCAGCGATCATCAGATCTTCCTGCCCGTCGAAGAGGAAACACAAGGCAAAGGCGCCATGGAGCCGGTTCAGGGTCTGGTGAACAGCCTCCTTGGGTGACTGACCCGAGGCGAGATACTGCTGGCAGAGTTGCGCGATCACCTCCGTGTCGGTCTCGGTTTCCAGGACAATGCCCGCGGTCTCAAGCTCCTGCCGCAATTCGCGGAAGTTCTCGATGATGCCATTGTGGACAACGGCCACGCCACCTGCCTGATGCGGGTGGGCGTTGTTCAGTACCGGCGCACCATGGGTGGCCCAGCGGGTGTGGCCGATCCCCGATTTGCCGCGGATCGGGTCCTCGACAAGCAGGTCCGACAGCGCCACCAGCTTGCCGATGGCACGTCTTCGGCCAAGCCTGCCCTCGTGAAGGGTCGCGATACCCGCACTGTCATAGCCGCGATATTCCAGCCGCTTCAGCGCGTCGAGAATGATTGGTGCGACCTCGTGTTCTCCCAGAATACCGACTATGCCACACATCAGCCCGACTTCCCTTCCTTGATCGCGCGCAAGCGCTTGAACAGACGGGCGGCAAGGCCCGGTTTGTTGACTTGCTCACCGCGCGCGATGGCCAGCGCATCCGCCGGCACATTCTGCGTAATCACCGAGCCGGAGCCGATCAGCGCACCTGCACCGATCTCGACCGGGGCGACAAGGGCCGAGTTCGACCCGATGAAGGCGCGTGCGCCGATCTCCGTGTGATGTTTGGACACACCGTCATAGTTGCAGGTGATCGTGCCGGCGCCGATATTGGCGGCTTCGCCCACATGGGCATCGCCGATATAGGACAGGTGGTTGAGTTTCGCCCCTTCATCGACCTGCGCATTCTTCACCTCGACGAAGTTGCCGACCTTGGCGAAATCGCCGATCTCCGCACCGGGGCGCAGGCGCGCATATGGCCCCACTTGCGCCCCTTGGGAGATATGGCATCCTTCCAGATGGCAGAAGGCTTTGATCTCCGCCCCGCTTTCGACCGTCACTCCGGGGCCGAAGACGACATTGGGCGCGATCGTGACATCACGCCCGATAACCGTGTCATGGGCGAAGAAAACCGTCTCGGGCGCGGTCATGGTCACCCCGTTGTCCAATGCTGCCGCCCGTGCCTGATCTTGGAAATAGCGCTCCGCCATTGCCAGATCGCGGCGGGAGTTCACGCCGAGCGTTTCGGCCTCGGGACAGATGACGACATGGGTCGACAGGCCCCTTTCCCGGCCGATCGCGGGCACATCGGTCAGATAGTATTCGCCAGAGGCATTCGCATTGCCCAGACCATTGACCAGATCGAGAAGATGCCGCGCGTCCGCACAGACCACACCGGAATTGCAAAGCGTGAGGGCAAGCTCATCCTCCGATGCGTCCTTGAATTCAACGATCTTCTCCAGAGTGCCATCACCAGCCAGCACCAGCCGACCGTATTTTGCGGGGTCCGCCGCTTCAAAGCCCAGAACCACGATATCCGCCCCGGCCCTGCGTTCTGCGATCATTGCCTGAAGCGTGGCTTCCGAGATAAACGGCGTGTCCCCGTAAAGGACGATGGCATCGCCCTCAAACCCTTCGAGCGAAGGCCCCGCCTGCGCGACCGCGTGCCCGGTGCCAAGCTGCTCTGTCTGGCGGACAGAGACCGCATCACAAAGCTTTGTCAGCTGCGTCTCGACCTGCTCGGCACCATCACCGGTGACAACAACGATCCGCTCGGGCGCGATGTTTGCAGCGGATGCCAGCGCATGCGCCAAAAGCGGGGCGCCCGCAATCTCATGCAACACTTTCGGGGTCTCGGAATTCATCCGCGTCCCCTTGCCAGCCGCAAGAATGATAATCGCACTGCTCATATCGCCAGCCTTTTTGCTGTTTCACGGTCTTCTAGCAGTGCTTTTGCCTTGCGGAAAGGCGATGCCTCATCAACAAAGCATTTCAGTTCGTTACCGGGTTTAGGGGATGCAGAACCATGCGCACAGTGATTTTTGATCTTGATGGCACGTTGGCGGACACAAGCGCTGACCTGATCGCTGCGGCCAATGCCTGTTTTGACACACCCCAGCTTGACCCGGTCACGGATGCAGCAACCGCTTTTGCCGGAGGTCGCGCAATGCTGCGTCTTGGCTTTTCGCGACTGGGGCAGGGGGATGAGGCGGCGGTTGACGAAAAGTACCCGCTGCTTCTGGCGCATTATGCGGACAATATCGACACTCACACGACGCTCTACCCCGGTGTTGAGGCCTGCCTTGACCATCTGGCAAGCGAGGGCTGGGCGCTCGGTGTCTGTACCAACAAGCCTGAGGCTCTGGCCGAGACCCTGCTGCAGCGCCTGCGCATCCGTGATCGTTTTGCGGCGATGCTCGGGGCTGACACGTTGCCGGTGCGCAAGCCCGATCCTGAACATCTCTTTGAGACCATCAGGCAGGTCGGAGGCGATCCGGCCCGCTCGGTTCTGATCGGCGATACGATCACCGACCGGAAAACCGCCGAAAACGCGCGCGTACCCTGCATTCTTGTGACCTTTGGTCCCGAAGGGGAGGGCGTGGCGCGTATGCAGCCGGAAGGTCTGCTGGGGGCCTATGCGGACCTGCCTGATCTGCTTGACCGGGTGCTGGCGGGCTGACGATCCGCGACATGAAACCATGACCGCCTGCCCACTGATCCTGCCTCTCCAGGTCATTCCTCGTCATTCCCCATGCCTTGCCCCGGCCCCATGCACTAGATGCCCCAGAAAGGACAGGCTGTGACAAATGGCAGACCGCGGAGAAAACGCGACGGTTCGGGTTCTTGACGAAGCAGAAGCTTTGAACTACCCCAACCCGGCAGAGCGGGTATGGTGAAATGGTATCATAAGAGCCTTCCAAGCTTAAGGTGCGGGTTCGATTCCCGCTACCCGCTCCAAGCACCCCCTCACATGCGACCTTTGCGCCACCGACTTGCCTCCTGGCAGGGCAATTGATACCTCAACAGCCGAGCTTTTCGTCCCCACAGGTGTTTTCATGAGCAGCGACGCAGATCGACCGAAATCCAAGGCGCTGGGTTCGCTGTCCGGGCTGTTGCCGTTCCTGCTGCCTTACCGCGCCCTGCTGGCGCTGGCGCTGGCGGTTCTGGTGATCACGGCGATCCTGTCGCTGGTTCTGCCGCTGGCGGTTCGCCGGGTGATTGACGGTTTTTCCGAAGACATCGCACTGATGGACAAGTATTTTGCGGCAGCTGTCGGCATAGCGGCCCTGCTGGCGCTCGGCACGGCGCTGCGATTCTACTTCGTGACCCGGCTGGGCGAGAGGGTGGTGGCGGACATAAGGCTCGCGGTCTATACCCGCGTCATCGGCATGAGCCCGGCCTTCTACGAGCGCATAATGACCGGCGAGGTGCTTTCGCGCCTGACCACTGACACCACGCTGATCCTGTCGGTCATAGGCTCCTCGGTCTCGGTGGCACTGCGCAATGTGCTTATCCTCTTTGGCGGGCTGATTTTCATGCTCTTCACATCGGCCAAACTGACCGGGCTGGTCATGCTGGGCGTGCCGCTGGTGGTTGTGCCGATCCTTGCGCTTGGACGACGCCTGCGCAGTCTCAGCCGCGAAAGCCAGGACAGGATCGCCGAAAGCTCCGGTCAGGCATCCGAGACCCTGCTGGCCGCCCAGACGGTTCAGGCCTACACGCATGAAGCCGCCAGTCGCGCCCTGTTCTCCGGTCTTACCGAACAGGCCTTTGACGCTGCCCGCCGCCGGATCAAGACCCGCTCGGTGATGACGGCGATCGTGATCTTCATGGTCTTCACCTCGATTGTCGGTGTGCTCTGGATCGGGGCCCGCGATGTTCGCGCCGATGTGATGAGCCCGGGCCAACTGGTGCAGTTCGTGATCTACTCGGTCATGGTGGCAGGCGCCGTGGCGGCACTGTCTGAAATCTGGGGTGAGTTGCAACGCGCCTCGGGCGCAACCGAACGTCTGGTGGAGTTGCTGAACCTGCGCGACAGTATCGAGGATCCCGAGGAGGCGGTCGCGACACCTGCCCGATCAAAGGGCGCGCTAAGCTTTCAATCCGTCAGTTTCCACTATCCGGCCCGACCCGGGATCAAGGCGCTCGCAGACATGGATCTCGACATCAAACCGGGCGAGACGATTGCGCTGGTGGGCCCCTCGGGCGCCGGTAAGACAACGGTTTTTCAGCTACTCATGCGGTTTTTCGATCCCGATACTGGTCAGATTGCGCTTGATGGTATCCCGCTTCATCACATGGCGCGCGAGACCATGCGCACCCAGTTTGCTCTGGTGCCGCAGGATCCAGTCATCTTCGCGACAACGGCTCTCGAGAACATCCGCTTCGGGCGACCCGAGGCTACGGATGCCGAGGTCGAAGAGGCTGCAAAGGCCGCCGCGGCCCATGACTTCCTCACAGCGCTTCCCGATGGCTACGGATCCTATGTCGGTGAGCGTGGCGTGATGCTGTCGGGTGGCCAGAAACAGCGCATCGCCATTGCCCGCGCCATTCTGCGCGACGCACCGGTCCTGTTGCTGGATGAGGCGACGTCCGCGCTTGATGCGGAAAGCGAGCGCGCCGTGCAGCAGGCAGTCGAAAAACTCGCGGAAGGGCGGACCACGCTGATCATCGCGCATCGATTGGCGACCGTCAAAAAGGCTGACCGCATCATCGTCATGGACCAGGGCCGGATCGTCGCCGAAGGCAGCCATGCCCAACTTGTGGCCCAGGACGGGCTCTATGCCCGGCTCGCCCGGCTGCAATTCACAGACGGTGCCGCCGCCTGACCTTCATTTTTCCGTAAATATCCCCGCCGGAGGCGTTATACTTTCTCCGCCGGGCCAGATTTCCCAGCGTCAGGTCTTGTGCGAAAGCCACGATGCGACCAATCTGCGCATCAGACGTGGCTCGAACCGCGCAGGACCATTTCAGGGAGGACCATCGTGACGCAAGTGGCCACGATTGCAGATAAGCAGAAGATCGAGACTGAAACGCCCATCTCCGAGCAATGGGCACACCGCTCTCTCTACGAGATGCTCTCCAGCACGGCGTCAAAGTTTCCTGATCGGCCTGCAGTCACCTTCCAGATCAAGTCCGGTGCCAAGGACAAGGCGGAGACCTACACATGGGCCGAGTTGCGCAGTGCGGTCACAAAGGCCGCGAATATGTTCCGCAAACACGGCATTTCTGATAGGGATGTCGTGGCCTATGTCCTGCCGATCTGCAACGAGGCGACGATCACGCTTCTCGCCGGAGCGACCGCAGGCATCGTGAACCCGATCAATGCTCTGCTTGAGACCGACCAGATCGCCTCGATCCTGAACGAGACTGGCGCCAAGGCCGTGGTCACGCTCACCCCCTTTCCCAAGACGGATGTGTCAGCGCGGGTGGCGGCAGCGGTTGCGATGGCACCGAATGTAAAAACGATCTTCGAGGTCGATCTCAAACGCTATCTCGGCCCGCCGGCAAGCTGGATCGTGCCGCTTCTGCGTCCGAAACCGACAGGTGGTCACAACGCCAAGGTGGTCGATTTCCATACCGAGATGGCGTCCGCCGGTGGCGATGCGCTCGATTTCGAGGAAACGCTCGATGACCGGATCTGCGCCTATTTCCACACCGGCGGCACGACCGGCATGCCCAAGGTCGCCCAGCACCGCGCCTCCGGCATCATCTACAATGGCTGGTGCGGGCATTCCTACATGTTCACCGAAAAGGACGTGCTGATCTGCCCGCTGCCGATGTTCCACGTGCTCGGCGCGTATCCGGTCTTCATGTCCTGTGTGTCCTCGGGCGCGCATATGGTGATGCCGACACCCGCCGGATACCGGGGTGACGGTGTCTTCGACAATTTCTGGAAGCTGATCGAACGCTGGGGCGTCACCTTCATGGTCACGGTGCCGACAGCCGCGGCAGCCCTGATGCAGCGCGCCATCGATGCGGATGTGTCAAGCCTGCGCTACGCGCTTTGCGGCTCTGCCCCTCTGCCGGTGGAGTTGTTCAAGAAGTTCGAGGATGCCACCGGTGTCCGTATCCTTGAGGGGTACGGCATGACCGAGGCAACCTGCCTTGTCGCGATCAATCCGCCCCATGGTGAGCGCAAGGTCGGCTCCGTTGGACTGCCGTTTCCCTATACGGATGTGCGCATTCTGATGTGCGACGAGGCGGGCAATATCACCAGGGAATGCGGAACTGATGAGATCGGCGAGATCTGCGTGGCAAATCCCGGCGTTGTCACCGGTCACACCTATACCGAGCAAGACAAGAACAAGGGTCTTTTCGCAGATGAGAAGTATCTTCGCACCGGTGATCTGGGGCGGATCGATCCCGACGGATATCTCTGGATCACCGGGCGCGCCAAGGATCTGATCATCCGGGGCGGCCACAATATCGACCCTGCCGTCATCGAAGAGGCGCTGATGGGGCACGCGGATGTCGCGTTTGCCGGGGCGATCGGTCAACCCGATGCCCATTCCGGTGAACTGCCCTGCGTCTATGTGGAACTGGTCGATGGCGCGACAGCCTCGATCGAGGATCTTGCAACCTATGCCGATGCGAATATTTCAGAACGGGCGGCCCATCCCAAGCATGTCGAAATCCTGCCGGAGTTGCCGAAGACCGCAGTTGGCAAGGTTTTCAAACCGGATCTGCGCAAACGCGCGATCACACGCGTCTATAATGCGGCACTCACCGATGCCGGTCTCGATGCCGAGGTCGAAAACGTCTTCGAGGACAAGAAGCGCGGCCTGGTCGCCGCAATCAGACGCAATGGTGAGATCAGCGATGCGCAGATGACCGAAACGCTCGGTGGGTTTGCGCGGCCCTGGCAGTGGGTGGACTGACCGGGGCCTAGCCCTCTTTCTCTCCGGCAAGACCGGAGACATCGGCGTTCTCGCGGCCGTGACGGTCCGCGTGGGCGCGCGCGGCGATCAGTGCGTCGCTCAGATGTTCCGCGACATCGTTCAGCGCGTTGACCTCTGCATAGACCTGCAGGTCACCAAGGATGTCCATCAATTGTGCTTTATTCTTTGGAGTATACATGGCGTAAGTCATTCAGGCAGCAAGACGATTCTCGCGAATACATTATCACGTAATGATCCGCATCTGTTCAACTACTGTTTGGGAGAGCGGGATTTTGCGCAAGACTGTCCTTCTTCTTCACCTTGAGATCGTGATGATGCGCACAGTCCACCCCGGCCTATCTGCATAGGCTTTGTTCAGCCGGGCCGATTTAGCCGGGCGAGCAGTGTTTTGCAATCTTAAGGGTTGCGGGAACGGCCTGTTGGCGAAAAGGTGGTATCGGGGGAGATGTGTATCATGTGTAAAATGTGCATGACACCTGCGTTGGGTGGTCTGGGGGTCGACACCGGATGCACATAGAGAACACCACCGGAATGACAGCAGGCTACACGCTGGGGGTCGAACCCTCGGGGCGCGAGCATATCGTTCTGGCGGTCAAGGGCAGCTTCGATTTCCCGTCCGGCCCCTCAGGCGCCTGTACCCTGTCGGAGGTCCAGGATCCGCTGCTCATGGTCGATGAGTTCTGGGGCGAGCCGGGTTTTTCGGCGCAGCGCTATGAAATGGACTATGCCCTGACGAAACCCCGATGCGATGTCCTGATCAACGGGTCGGCTCATGCGCCTGACGGGCGTCCGGTCGAGAGGGTCCGTGTCGGTGTCAAGATCGGTGACTGGTCAAAACGGTTTGACGTGGTCGGTGATCGGGCCTGGGTCGAGGGTGTGGTCGCGCCGGGTATCACAGCGCCGCGCCCCTTTCTGAGCAAACAGATCACCTATGATGTGGCCTTTGGCGGGGTCGATGATCTCGATCAGGATGAGGCCTTGCCCGACAGCTATACGGCCAACCCAAGTGGCAGGGGGTGGCATCGTCTGCGCAACCAGAACCGGATCAATGGTGCGCCCCTGCCCAACACCGAGGCGCCCGGAGAGCCTGTCACCAGTCCTTGGGGCACCTATAGACCGATGAGTTTCGGCCCCATCGCCAGAGGCTGGCCGATGCGACTGAAGTACGGCGGAACTTATGATCAGGACTGGATCGACAATGTCTTTCCGTTCCTGCCGGCCGATTTCGATACACGCTTCTATCAGGCGGCGCCCGAAGATCAGCAGATCGAATACCCCAGCGGTGGCGAGACCGTCACACTGGTCAATCTCACGCCGGAGGGCAAGACGCAGTTTCGGCTGCCATCCGTTGCCGTGCCGGTGGTGTTCGGGCGCAAGCGACGCGAGGATGTGCAGCGTCCCAGCGTGCTCGACACGATAGTGATCGAGCCGGACCGGGCCCGGATCAACCTGACCTGGCGCACGAGCATCCCGCTGGAGAACGATATCTTCGAAGTGCCCGAGGCGATTGTCGGTCATCGGTCCAGAGGGTTCTGGCGCGCCCGCAAGCTGGGCAAGCCTTACTACGGTTCGCTCGGAGCCGCGGTTCGCGCGCGCGCCTCCGAGACGGGAGACGCATGATGGCGATCTCGGTCGAGGCATGCGGCATGACAACGGCAATCGGTCTGACCGGGCCGGCATCCTGCGCGGCCCTGCGTGCGCGGCTCGACAACTTTCAGGAGACCCGCTTCATCTCGCGCGACGGGGTGTGGATCCTGGGCGCCGAAGTGCCGCTGGAAGAACCCTGGCGCGGTCTGGCGCGTCATACTCAACTTCTCAAAGGGCCGCTGGAGGAGTGCTTCAACGCCTGTGCAGATGTCTCACCCGAGGATATTCCGGTGCTCTTCTGTGTGGCCGAAAAGGAGCGGAGCGGCCGGATCGCCGATCTCGAAACACGGCTGGGCCAGGAGATGGTCAGCCTTCTCGGTCACGGGCTGCACCCGGCCTCCCGGACCATCGCATACGGTCAGGTCGCCGGAGCGGTCGGGCTGCGGGATGCCCGCAAGCTCATTGAAAGCGGCGAGGTCCCCTTCGTCATTCTGGCCGGGGTGGACAGCTTCCTGCTCGCCCAGACCTTGCGGGCCTATGACCAGACCGACCGTTTGTTGACTGAGGAGAACTCTGACGGTTTCATCCCCGGTGAGGCGGGCGCTGCCGTCGTGCTTGGACCCTCGCGGGGCAGGGGGCTTGCTTTGATCGGACTGGGCTTCGGGGCGGAGGAGGCTGCAATCGGGTCCGGACAGCCGCTTCGGGCCGACGGACTGATGAGCGCGATGTCGCAAAGTCTCGACGAGGCCGGGATCGCTCTCAATCAGGTACACTACCGGATCGCGGACCTCTCTGGCGAACAGTATTACTTCAAGGAGGCGGCCCTGGCGCATACCCGGCTCTTTCGCGGCACCGAGGATGTCGAGGATATCTGGCATCCCGCCGATGGCTTTGGCTACACCGGGGCTGCGGCCATCCCTCTGATGCTCGGTGTCAGTCTGACAGCAGGGCAGAAGGACTATGCACCCGGGCCGGTCGTCCTGGCACACGCGGCCCATGATGATGGCAGGCGGGCCGCGATGATCCTGCGAATGGAAGGAGGCTAGAGATGGCCAACAATGTCTTCGCCAACGGACGCGAGTTGAGTTGCAAGTCCGGCAGCGGCAAGTCCATCGCCTGTTTTCCCGATGTCTGCATGACGCCGCCCGAGAACCCGGCAACCCCGCCGGGTGTTCCGGTGCCCTATCCTAACACCGGCATGACCAGCGACTGCACATCCGGCAGCCGCAGCGTGAAGGTCAGCGGCAAGGAATGCAGCCTCAAGAACAAGAGCTATTTCAAGAAAAGCTCCGGCGACGAGGCCGGTGCCGCGGCCAAGAAAGGCGTGGTGTCATCGAAAAACCGCGGCAAGGTCTATTTCACCGCCTGGTCGATGGACGTGAAATGTGAGGGCGAGAACTGCGTCCGGCATCTTGACATGACAACGCACAATCACGGCTCTCCGACGAATACGGCGCCATGGCCCTTCATTGATTCTATGGCCATTGGACCCGACGGCGAGACCGATGATCCATGTGCTGATGAGAAAGAAGCGGAGCAGACGGCTTGCTCAAAACACGGCGGCGACAAAGCCAAAGAATGCGCGGATGATGACTGCAAGGCAGCGAAGACGTGCAAACTGGTGCCGAAGGGCAAGGACAAGGAAATGTGCTGCCCACCCGACAACACGGGCGACCATCTCATCGAGGATCATTGGATAAGGCCAAAGGGAGTCCTGGAAGCCGATTTCAGCCATCTGGCCGAAAAGGATGGAGCCCGGTACAAAAAAGCCGGTGGTCCTTACCATGGTGCTCCGTGCATGTGTGTTAACAGATCGCGTTACAGTGGCAAACATGGCATCGCGCATGGCACCCGTGGCGTCTTGGAGAACCGTCTCATTGGGAAGCCATTTTCCTACCCCGCAGGCAAAGAAATGGCATTGAAGTCGTTCAATGATGCAAATCCGGGAAACACCTGTGACGACAAGTGTATCGGTGCGCAAATGGATGCTTTCTACGGTCCTGACGCGGACAAGAAGAGTCTTCACACTCCAAATCGCAAGCAGCCAATGAAAGAAGCCCAGAGAGAGGCCGCTCTGGATCGGTATCCTGCCCCCCCGATGACCGGACCGCCATAGGAGAACGCAATGAGCCAACCTAAAGACCCCTACACCTTCACCAACGCAACCGTCGTTTCTGACAATTATGCACTGGTGGGAGCAATGTTTGATGATTTGGCGGAAGAAAACACCGACCACGGTATTGTATTCAAACGTATGAACGGTGAATGGCAGTCAATGACCTATCCTGGGGCAATTTGCGGCTCGTGGCTGCTTATGAAGCCAGCACCGATTATTGTCAGCGTCGGGACAAATGGAACAGTATACAATTTTGACGCCGACGGGCAGACGACTGAAGATATTGATGTCTCTGATGAGGGCCCGTCAGATCTTCTGACCCTGCGCAACGGTCGTATTATTGACGGTAAGATATATGCAGTCGGTATGGCCCGCCATGTCTATGTGCGCGAAGGGAAGGGCGACTGGACTGCCATTGACGCCGGTGTGTTCGTTCCTCGCGATGAAATCGAGGACGCCATCGGGTTTCTCGCAGTGGATGGACGATCCTCATCTGACATTTATGCGGTAGGCTATGCTGGAGAGATTTGGCACTATGATGGAAGGCAATGGGCGATGCAGGACAGCCCAACAAATCTGGCACTTACCGACCTTTGCATCACCGAAGAGGGCTTGGTGCATATCGTGGGGCAACTGGGACTCTATATAGTTGGGTCGCGCGGTAGTTGGAGTGTTGTTGATCATGGGCTGCACGAGGACGATTTCTGGGGGTGTGAGGTATTCAAGGGGAAGGTCTATTGCTCAACGAACAGGGGTGTTTTCCGCTATGATGATGGCTTGGCACCGGTAGATGTGGGTGGGGATGCCGAGACGACTTTCGCTCTGATGGAGGGTTCGAGCGAAGTACTTTGGTCTGTCGGCGCAAAGGATATTTTCGAAACGAGAGATGGTGGAGACTGGGAGCGGGTACCCCCTGCATAGAACCGATGATCAGGAGTGAACGGTCGTGACAGCAAAGATTGATGACAAAAAGAAAGAGACTACCCTCAACGGCGTCGTGATTGGCGTCCTGATGGGCCTCGACGACGGGGTGCCTCGGGTGGTTTTCCCCGGCAACCTCCACGAAGCTGCGATACCGGCGCGCAACACCGTTCCGCTGGCAAATGACGATATCGGTGGCGAGGTCGCGCTGATGTTCGAGGGGGGCGATCCTTCACGCCCCATCGTGCTGGGGCGGCTTTTGCGACCAGCAGATCCGCCGATGATCGTCGAGGAGGAGCCCGAGGTCGATATCTCCGTTGACGGGCAGGCTGAGCGGGTGGCGATCACCGGCGAGAAGGAGGTCGTGCTGAGATGCGGCAAGGCCTCGATCACGCTCACGCGCGCCGGCAAGATCATCCTGCGCGGGGCGTACATCTCCAGCCGCTCTTCGGGGATGAACCGGATCAAGGGTGGCTCGGTCCAGCTGAACTGATGGGAGCCGTTCGCCACATACCTCTCATCGTCGAGCTGCATGCCGAGGAGGCGGCCATCCTGTGGTCGCGCCGGAATACGGCCGTCAATGCGCCCCATTACAACCGGGAATTTCTCGGGCGGCTCGATGAACGGCTGGAGGCCAATATCGACGGTTTGCGGATCGCGGGCGATGTCGGCTGGGCCGAGGCGCAAAAGGCCTTTGCAGCACATCCGGAGCCCGGCGAAGCTTTCGTTCTGGCGGCGATCGCTTTCGGTCGGGAGACGATGTCGGGTATCAACGACGTTCTCGAGGCGCTGGGCGAAGAGGACAATCAACCGCTTGTCCGCGCTGCCATCTCTGCACTTGGCTGGCTTTTGCCATCGGATTTGCGGGGCAAGGTCCAATCACTTCTGAAGGATCCCCGGCCCCAGGCGCGTCTGCTGGGGCTGGGCGCGTGCTCGACCCATCGCGTGGATCCGGGTCCGCAGCTTGTGGAATTCCTGCGCGACGTTCCCGCTGTCCGGGACCGGGCTGCACGACTGGCCGGAGAGGTTGGGCGATCTGATCTTCTGGCAGAACTGAAGTCGGGGGACCTTACCTCATCAGGCGCTGCGGTTTTTGCGCGGGTGCTGCTTGGCGACCTTTCCGCACTGCCGCAGTTGCAGAAGATCGCGACAAGGCCGGGGCCGGATCAATGGCCAGCTTTCGATCTGGCGCTTCTGGCTATGGGCGAGGACGCCGCACGAACCTGGCTCAAGGAACTCGGCAACACCGAGAGCGACCCGCGATATCTTGTGCGAAGCGCCGGGCTTCTGGGTGATCCCGCGCTGGTGCCCTGGCTGATCCGTCAGATGGAAACGCCGCTCATGGCCCGTCTGGCAGGCGAGAGCCTGTCGCTGATCACCGGCGTTGATATCGACTTCATGGACCTCGACGGAGAACCGGGCGACAGCGACACGGTGCCGAATGACGATCCCGCCGATGACCTGGTGGAGCTTGACATGGATGATGAACTGCCCACGCCCGATCCGGCGAAGGTGGCCGCGTGGTGGGAGGAAGCCGGTGCATCCTACCAGTCCCATCAAAGATACTTCCTTGGCGCGCTGCGGCTGGAGCAGACCTACCGTGACGGATTTGAGAACGGCTATCAGCGGCAGCGCAAACTGGCGGCGCTCAACCTGGCGCTCATCACGCCGGATGCGGCGATGCTGAACTGGAAAACAAGAGTTTCGTAGAGTCTGACCGGCGAGGCAAAACGCAGATTGTTCAGAACTTGAACTTCACCGCGTTCTTCGCACCAACCGAGATGTCCTTGGTCTTGTCCTTGGATCGCTTGTTGTCGTCCGCGCCATCATCAAGATCGACATCAATCAGATCGGGCCGGATGACGGCATCCGCGACCACTGTCTCTTCAGCGGCCTGATCTTCTTCGGCGACATCGATCTTGCTTTCGCTCGCCGGGGCTGCCCGAAGGATCGGCACGGTCTGTTGGCCGCCCTCGCTCTGGATCGAGCCTCCGCCACCTTCGACCGTGATGCCAAAGGACGGGCCGCCTGTCGCGGGCTGGCGGACGGTGATCGGAGCCGTATCAACACCAAGCTGATTGCGGAATGCGCCGCTTTCGATCGGCACGCCGACGCCCATCGAGACACCGGCAGGCTCGTTCTGGCCGCCTGTTCCGGACGAACTGAGTGTTGCGATTTCCGTCGAGATGCCGCTTGCGTCAGACCCTTGGCCGTCCGCGTCTCCTTGACCCGCCAACTGGTTTTCGGAAAGCCCGCCCACAGCATCGGTGCTGTCTTCGCTAAGATGATCGGCAACCGGTTGCGCGTGATCCTTCGTGCCTTCGGACACGAGTGTCACGACCGGAACGGCCAGCAGTCCCACGACTGCTACGGCGACCAGCCACTCGGCAGACGCACTGCCTCGCTGGTCCCGGAAGAACCGTTTACATCCCCAAACTGACATTATCGCCCCACATACAAACTACCACACACACGTTGCCATTTTCGGCATTCTTGTCTGCGCAAAAACCCAATCTGCGCTTCACACAAGCTACCTATCGCACCAGTTTTTGTCAATTTTTCGGCAACTTTGCACTGCGCCGACACAATATGGATAGAATAGTTAACGCCAAATCAAATTCGCATCGGAATCAAGGCTTTAGTTGCTCAAATTTGTTAACCATTCCGCACCGGTTCGCGGTATTATTTCTTCCGCTTAAAGAGAACCGTGACAAAAAACACAACTGTAAGGATCAAAACGATGGTTGGCGCCGGCGCGCTGTCGATCCAGAAGCTGAGATAGATGCCGCCGATGACAGAGAGAATCGACAGACCTACCGCGCTCAGCAGCATCGTCTCCAGACGGTTCGACCAAAGGAAGGCAATCGCGCCCGGGGCCACCAGAAATGCGATGGCAAGAATGATGCCCACGGATTTGAGCGCCGCCACGACGGCAAGCGAGATCAGCGCGAGCAGACCATAGTGCAACAAGCCGACGCGCAGACCCAGCGCGCGGGCCTGTTGCGGATCGAACGCATGCAGCATGAAGTCCCGGTACTTCAGTGAAATGACGGTGCCGACAAGTGCGGCGAGTATCGCCGTCTGCCAGAACTCGGCCCGGCTGAGCCCCAGCATGTCGCCAAAAAGGACATGATCGAGATGGATGTTGGTCTCGATATTGGCGAAGAGCACGATCCCCAGCCCGAACATGCCCGAGAAGGTGATCCCCAGAATGGTGTCCTGCTTTACGCGGCTGTTCTCGGCCAGGAACCCGGCACTGACCGCGCAGAACATGCCGGCCGCGAAAGCGCCGACGGCAAAGGGCAGGGAGACGATATGGGCCAGCACGACACCGGGCAGGACTGCATGGGAAATCGCGTCGCCCATAAGCGACCAGCCCCTGAGCACCAGAAAACAGGACAGAAGCGCCATGGGAATTGCCACGACCAATGTGGTCAGGAAGGCGCGCTGCATGAACTCGAAGGACACGGGCAGGAGCAGCGTCTCGATCATGACAGCGCCTCGCGGGCGCGGCGCTTGGCTGTAAGGTAGCCGTGTTTGGGTGCGAAAAGGAATGCCAGAAGGAAAACCAGCGTCTGCAGCAGGACGATCAGCCCGCCCGTCGCGCCATCCAGAAAATAGCTGATATAGGCTCCGAAAAAGCAGGTCAGTGCGCCGATAAAGACCGAGATCAGGATGAGCCTGGGAAACCTGTCGGTCAGCAGATAGGCTGTCGCGCCGGGGGTCACCACCAGCGCGATCACCAGAAAGGCCCCCACGGTTTGCAGCGCAGCCACGGTTGACGCGCTGAGCAGAATGAAAAAGAGCGCCTTCAGCCGGTCAGGTTTCAGCCCGATGGACCGGGCGTGGGTCTCGTCGAAGAAGGTCACCATCAGGTCTTTCCAGGTGATCATCAGAACAAGCAACGTGACAGCGCCGATGATGCCCAGCTGGAGGATATCCTCAGGCGAGATGGCCAGAACATTGCCCATGATGATTGTCTGAACATTGACCGATGTGGGGCTGAGGGAGACCATGAAGAGGCCAAGCGCGAAGAAAGATGTGAAGATCAGCCCGATCACTGCGTCTTCCTTCAGCGCTGTTCTGGCATTCAGAAACAGCATTGCACCGGCGGCGAGACCGCCTGCGAGGAAGGCTCCAAAGGCAAATGGCAGGCCGAGCATGTAGGCACCGGCCACGCCGGGCACGACCGAATGCGCCAGCGCATCGCCGATCAGGGACCAGCCCTTGAGCATCAGATAGGCAGAGAGAAACGCGCAGATCGCGCCGACCAGCGCGCTGACCCACATTGCGTTGAGCATGTAGGAGTAGGTGAAAGGCTCCAGCAGCGTGCTCACTTTCCGTCCCCGTCGGAATAGATCACGAAAGGACGCTCGTCATCGGAGATCACGGTCACGCGGCGCTGATCTTCTTCGTCATCATGGTGCAGGTCGGCACCCTCAAGAACGAAGTGCCGCAATACGCCTCCGAAGGCCTTTTCCAGATTGGCCTGCGTGAAGACGGAGCGGGTTGGCCCCGAGGCCAGAATGGTCTGGTTGATCAGGATGGCGCGATCACAGAATTCCGGTACGGAGCCGAGGTTGTGGGTCGAGACCAGCATCACGCGGCCCTCGTCGCGCAAACTGCCCAGCAGGTCGATGATCTGGTACTCGGTTTTCACGTCAACGCCGGTGAAGGGCTCGTCCAGCAGGATGATCTGGGCGTCCTGCGCAAGGGCGCGGGCGAGGAAGACACGTTTTTTCTGTCCGCCCGACAACTCACCGATCTGGCGTTTGCGATAGTCCTGCATGGTGACACGGGTGAGTGCCTCATCCACCTTGGCACGGTCATTCGCACCGGGTCGGCGCAGGAAGCCCATATGTCCGTAGCGCCCCATCATCACCACATCTTCGACAAGGACCGGGAAGTCCCAGTCGACCTCTTCGGCCTGCGGGACATAGGCGACCTGATTGCGGGCGAGTGCCTGACTTGCGGGCGCGCCCAGAATGTCCACATGCCCCTCGCCGGTTTTGACGAACCCCATGATCGCCTTGAAAAGCGTGGATTTCCCCGAACCGTTGATCCCCACGAGCGCCGTGATGGAGCCGCAGGGCACATCGAAGCTGGCCGCCCGCAGGGCGGTGTGCCCGTTGCGATAGGTGACGGTCACGTTCTCGACCAGCAGGCCGGGCGCTTGGGGCATGTCCTTCACCGGGTCAGGCCCTCCGCGATGGTCTCGGACGTCACGCGGAGCAGGTCGACATAGGTCGGAACCGGTCCGTCCGGGCCGCTCAGGCTGTCGACATAGAGAATACCGCCATATTCGGCACCGGTTTCACGCGCGACCTGTCTGGCAGAGGCGTCGGGAACCGTGCTTTCACTGAAGACGACCGAGATGTTCTCGCGTCTGACCGTGTCAATCACGGCGCGGACCTGCTGCGGCGTTCCCTGCTGGTCCGCGTTGATCGGCCAGAGATAGAGCTCTTTCAGCCCGAAATCCCGTGCAAGATAGGAAAACGCACCCTCGCTGGTCACAAGCCAGCGCTTGTTCTCGCCGATCTGATCGAGGGCTTTGCGGATCGGCTCGATGGTCGCCGTGATCTCGGCCTTATACATTTCAGCATTTGCGGTGTAGGCGTCGGTGCCGTCGGGATCGATCTCGATCATGGCATCGCGGATGTTGTCGACATAGATCAGCGCATCGGTGGGCGACATCCAGGCATGCGGATTGGGTTTGCCGGAATAGGGACCGGTGCCGATCGACATGGGTTCGATCCCTTCAGTCACCACAACGCCGGGCACATCTTTAAGTGTCACGAAGAATTTCTCGAACCACTGTTCCAGATTGAACCCGTTCCAGAGCACGAGATCAGCCCCCTGCGCCTTGAGGATATCGCGCGGGGTCGGCTGGTAGTAGTGGATTTCCGCACCCGGTTTGGTGATCGAGACGACGTCTGCGCGGTCACCAACCACATTGCGTGCCATATCCGCAATGACGGTGAAGGTCGTGACCACCTTCATCCGTTCCTGCGCCGTGGCAGGCGAGACCAGCAGGCAGAGCATGGCAATCAGGGCGGTTCGCAGGATCATGGGAACTCCAGTGTTTGGGGTCATGGCCGCAACATATGTTAATGCAAATCATTTGCAATAAGAGATTTCAGGTCACGGGGTTATTGCAATTGCGTCTCAATTGGGGAATTTTCGCAATATGACCTCAAGAGATGCCGCAACCGATCTGGAAGTGAACCTGCGAAAGGCGGGGCTGCGTATAACCGAGCAGCGCCGGATCATCCTGCGCATTCTTGCGGCCAGTGACGGGCATCCCGACGCGACCGAGATCTTTCAGAAGGCTGTGCTGGAGGACAAGCGCCTGTCGCTGGCAACTGTCTACAGGACGCTCAAGGCGCTGGAGGATTGCGGTGCAATCCAGCGTCATGCATTCGGCGACGGCCCGGCCCGGTTCGAGAATGCCGACACCGAGCATCATGACCACCTCATTGATGTGGACAGTGGCGAGGTGATCGAGTTTGCCTCCGACCGGATCGAGGCCCTGCAGGAACAGATCGCCCGCGATCTTGGGTATGAGATCGTCTCTCACCGGTTGGAGCTTTACGGGCGAAAGCTAAAGCGCTCCTGAAATTTTTCTTGCAACGAAGAGGTATCTCGGAATAGCGTCTCGCCAGATTATCGGGAGAGCTGTTGGATCAGCGCCGAAGGAGCAACCGCCTCGGAAACTCTCAGGCAAAAGGACCGATGATCTGCAACACTCTGGAGAGAGGGGGAAACCCCCGCCGAAGGGATAGCGATCTCAGGCAAAGAGACAGAGGAGGCGCAAGACCCATCCGGGTCCAAAGAGGAGTGCGCCGTGACCGATCTTCAACAGACAGGCCTTGCTGAGTGGCACCGTGACAATGGTGGCAAGATGGTTCCGTTCGCCGGGTATGAAATGCCGGTGCAGTATGCGCCCGGCGTCCTCAAGGAGCATCTGCATTGCCGCGCCTCCGCCGGGCTTTTCGATGTCGGTCATATGGGGCAGGTGCGTATCACCGCCGCTGATGGAAACTACGAGACTGCGGCCAGGGCGCTTGAGGCGCTGATCCCGATGGATGTGCTGGGTTTGGGCGATGGCCGTCAGCGCTATGGGCTTTTCACCAATGATGTCGGCGGGATCGAGGACGATCTGATGTTTGCCCGCATGGGCGAGGCCCTGATGCTGGTGGTCAACGCGGCCTGCAAGGAGGCCGACATCGCCCGTCTGCAGGGCGGTATGACCGATTGCGAGGTGGAGGTTCTGGATCGTGGCCTGATCGCACTACAGGGACCGCTGGCCCATGACATTCTGCCCGGCGGCCATCCGATGCGCGACATGCGCTTCATGGACATGATCGAGACCGAGCTTTTCGGGGCTGCCGTGACCGTTTCCCGCTCCGGCTACACCGGCGAGGACGGCTATGAGATTTCGGTGGCACAGGAAGATGTCGTGGGGCTTTGGTCGAAACTCTGTGCGGATGAGCGCGTCATGCCAATCGGTCTCGGCGCGCGGGATTCGCTGAGGCTGGAGGCCGGGCTTTGCCTTTACGGCTCCGATCTCGACCCGACCACGACGCCGGTCGAGGCAACACTCAACTGGGCAATTCAGAAGATCCGCCGCAGCGGAGGCGCGCGTGCCGGCGGGTTTCCGGGTGCCGAGGTCATACTGGCCCAACTGGACCACGGTGCAGATCGCCGCCGCGTTGGACTTTTGCCGGAAGGGCGCGCGCCGATGCGTGGCGGAACAGCGCTCTACATGGATGACACGGGCGGCACACCCATCGGCCAGATCACATCCGGCGGCTTCGGCCCGTCCTGCGCCGCACCGGTCGCGATGGGCTATGTCCCGACGGCACAGGCATCCCCCGACACACAGATCTTTGCGGAGTTGCGTGGCAAGTACCTGCCCGTGAAAATCGCAGCGATGCCTTTCATAACCCCCGGATACAAACGTTAAAGAGGAGGTCCAATCCCGTGATCAAATATACCGAAGAGCATGAATGGCTCAAAAAGGATGGTGCAGAGGTTATCGTCGGCATCACCGACTATGCGCAGGCCCAGCTTGGCGATCTGGTATTCGTCGAACTGCCAAGTGAGGGCATCACGGTCGCGAAAGGCGATGAGGTGGTGACGATCGAAAGCGTCAAGGCGGCCTCCGACATCATCGCGCCGCTCGATGGCGAGATCACCGAAGTGAACCCCAAGATTGTTGATGAGCCCAGTCTGGTGAATGAAGACCCGCTTGAGGATGGTTGGTTCTTCAAGATGCGTCTGGCCAATCCGTCCGATTTCGACGGGCTGATGGATGAAGATGAGTACAAGAAACTGACCGATTGAGGATTGCGCCATGACCTTCTCCCCCATCGACTACCAGCCCTATGATTTCGCCAATCGCCGCCATATCGGCCCGTCGCCCGCGGAAATGGAGGCGATGCTGGAGGTCGTGGGGGCGGAAAGTCTCGATGATCTGATTTCGCAGACCGTGCCCGACGCGATCCGGCAGGAGCAGCCGCTTGACTGGGGCCGCGCCCTGTCGGAGCAGGAAATGCTCTTCCGGATGCGCGAGGTCGCCAGGAAGAACAAGGTGCTGATCTCGCTGATCGGGCAGGGGTATTACGGCACGGTGACGCCACCGGTGATCCAGCGCAATATCTTCGAGAACCCGGCCTGGTACACTGCCTACACGCCCTATCAGCCCGAGATCAGTCAGGGGCGACTTGAGGCGCTGCTGAATTTCCAGACCATGGTCGCGGATCTGACGGCGCTTGATGTCGCCAATGCCTCGCTTCTGGACGAGGCGACAGCGGCAGCCGAGGCGATGGCGATGGCGCAACGGGCTTCGAAGTCCAAGTCCACGGCCTTCTTTGTCGATGAGAACTGTCATCCCCAGACCATCGACGTGATCCGGACCCGCGCTGAGCCGCTGGGCTGGGATGTGGTTGTGGGCAGTCCGGACGATCTCGACCCTTCTGCGGTTTTCGGCGCGATATTCCAGTATCCGGGCACATATGGAGAGGTGCGCGATTTCTCCGATCAGATTGCGGCCTTGCAGGAAGTCGGCGCGATCTCTGTCATGGCCGCCGATCTGCTGGCCCTCACATTGTTGAAGGCGCCCGGAGAGATGGGCGCCGATATTGCCGTCGGCTCGACCCAGCGCTTCGGCGTCCCGCTCGGCTTCGGCGGCCCGCACGCGGCCTACATGGCGTGTCGCGATGCGCTGAAACGCTCGATGCCGGGCCGGATCGTCGGCGTGTCAATTGATGCGCGCGGCAACCGGGCCTATCGGCTCAGCCTGCAAACCCGCGAGCAGCATATCCGCCGCGAGAAGGCGACCTCGAATGTCTGCACGGCGCAGGCGCTTCTGGCGGTGATGGCGTCTATGTACGCGGTTTTTCACGGGCCTGAGGGCCTGAAGGCCATCGCGCAACGCATCCACCGCAAGACCGCACGCCTCGTGCGTGGTCTGGAAGGGCTGGGCTTCACGGTGAGGCCCGAACAGTACTTTGACACTGTGACGGTCGAGGTGGGCGCAATGCAGGGCGTGATCCTGCGCGCGGCTCGGGCGGAGGGCATCAACCTGCGCCAGATCGGATCGGACCGGATCGGCATCAGCCTTGATGAGCGCTCGCGCCCCGCAACGATCGAGGCGGTCTGGCGGGCCTTCGGCGGTGACATGAAGGACGACGACTTCTCGCCGCATTATCATCTGCCCGATGCTCTGTTGCGCAAGAGCGAGTATCTGATCCACCCGGTCTTTCACATGAACCGGGCCGAGGCCGAGATGACCCGCTACATGCGCCGTCTGGCGGATCGCGATCTTGCGCTTGATCGCGCGATGATCCCGCTCGGCTCGTGCACGATGAAGCTGAATTCCACCGCCGAGATGATGCCGGTCAGCTGGCCCGAGTTTGCCGATATCCATCCCTTCGCGCCGAGGGATCAGACCGAAGGCTACCGGATGCTGATCGACGATCTGAGCGAGAAGCTGACCCAGATTACCGGATATGACGCGATCTCAATGCAGCCCAACTCAGGTGCGCAGGGCGAATATGCGGGGCTTCTGACGATCCGCCGCTATCATGCGGCAAATGGGGCGGCGCATCGCAATATCTGTCTGATCCCCACCTCCGCCCACGGCACCAACCCGGCGTCTGCCCAGATGGTCGGCATGAAGGTTGTTGTGGTTGCGGCGACCGAGAAGGGCGATATCGATCTCGAGGATTTCCGCGCCAAGGCGGAGGCAAATGCCGAAAATCTTGCAGCCTGCATGATCACCTACCCCTCGACCCACGGTGTCTTTGAGGAAACCGTGCGGGAGGTCTGCGAGATCACCCACAGGCATGGCGGGCAGGTCTATCTTGATGGTGCCAATCTGAACGCAATGGTGGGTATTGCGCAACCGGGCCGTATCGGTGCGGATGTGAGCCACCTCAACCTGCACAAGACCTTCTGCATTCCTCATGGCGGAGGCGGTCCGGGAATGGGCCCCATCGGTGTGCGGGCGCATCTGGAGCCACATCTCCCGGGGCATTGGTGCGAGGGAACGGACGGCGCAGTATCCGCCGCACCCTTCGGATCGCCCTCTCTCCTGCCGATTTCCTGGGCCTACTGTCTTCTGATGGGTGGCGCGGGCCTCACACAGGCCACCAAGGTCGCGATCCTGAACGCCAACTACATCGCCAAGCGGCTCTCGGGTGCGTATGCGATACTTTACTCAAACGCGGCCGGTCATGTCGCACATGAGTGCATCATCGATACCAGACCCTTGAAGGAAAGCGCCGGAGTGACCGTTGATGATGTTGCCAAACGTCTTGTCGACAGTGGCTTCCATGCTCCGACAATGAGCTGGCCTGTCGCGGGCACCCTGATGATCGAGCCGACAGAGTCCGAGCCAAAGACCGAGCTTGATCGATTCATTGCAGCGATGCTGTCCATCAGAACCGAGGCGCAAGCCATCGAGGATGGCGAGATGGATGCGGAGAACAATCCGCTGCGTCGTGCACCTCATACCATGGAAGACCTGGTTGGTGACTGGGACAGGCCTTATTCCCGCGAGGTCGCCTGCTTTCCGCCCGGTGCATTCCGGGTCGACAAGTACTGGGCACCGGTCAATCGCGTCGACAATGCCTATGGCGACCGCAACCTCGTTTGCTCCTGCCCTCCGGTGGAGAGCTACATGGATGCCGCCGAGTAGCGGACAAAAGAGACCAATGCCTCCGGCGGGGATATTTGGCGAAAGATGAAGGGCGGCTTTCGGAGAGCTGGTCTTTATTTCTTCTTGGTCAAAATATCCCCGCCGGAGGCATTTGCGGCATTTCGGCAGGCCTGCAATTGCCGTTCCGGGCAGGGTCTGCCGCATAGGAAAAATGCGGCACAAAATAACTGCCTGCCGAGTTGACCTTCGCGACTGCGAAATGTAGTCAAGTCCAGACGCGGTTGGTGTGATGGTTAACACCGGACCTGCCTGGCGGAAGGAGGCTTCATCTTGGAAGAACTGCTGCGCGAGTATCTGCCCATTCTGGTGTTTCTCGGACTGGCAATCGGGCTGGGACTGGTGTTGATGCTGTCTGCGGTGATCGTGGCTGTGCGCAACCCTGATCCCGAGAAGGTCTCAGCTTATGAATGCGGGTTCAATGCCTTTGACGATGCCCGTATGAAATTTGATGTGCGGTTTTATCTTGTCGCCATTCTGTTCATCATCTTCGATCTCGAAGTGGCGTTTCTGTTCCCCTGGGCAGTGAGCTTTCAGGAAGTCGGCGTCTTCGGCTTCTGGTCGATGATCGTCTTTCTGGGCGTTCTAACTATAGGATTTGCCTATGAGTGGAAGAAGGGAGCGCTGGAATGGGAGTGAGCACCAGCCTCAACACCGCCGGTGCGGACAAGGAAGCCGCCACGCGGGCTCTGTCGAATGAGTTGCAGGACAAGGGATTTCTGCTGACCTCGACAGAGGGCGTGATCAACTGGGCGCGCACCGGCTCGTTGCATTGGATGACCTTCGGTCTGGCCTGCTGCGCGGTCGAGATGATGCACACCTCGATGCCGCGCTATGATCTGGAGCGTTTCGGGACAGCACCGCGTGCCAGCCCGCGTCAGTCGGATCTGATGATTGTCGCCGGCACCCTGACCAACAAGATGGCTCCGGCACTTCGCAAAGTCTACGATCAGATGCCCGAGCCGCGTTACGTGATTTCCATGGGGTCGTGCGCCAATGGTGGTGGATACTACCACTACAGCTATTCTGTCGTACGCGGTTGCGACCGGATCGTGCCGGTGGACGTTTATGTCCCAGGCTGTCCGCCAACAGCGGAAGCGCTGCTTTATGGCATCTTGCAATTGCAACGCAAGATGCGGCGGACCGGAACCATCGTGCGCTAGGATATCTCCATGAGCCAAGCCCTTATCGAACTCAGCGAAATGATCGGAGCGCGCCATGAGGACGCGCTCATTTCGGCCGAGGTGAAGAATGATGAATTGGCCTTGACGGTGACGACCGCCGCGATTGTGCCCTTCATCCAGTTTCTCAAGACCGACGGATCCTGCGAGTTCACGACGCTGATCGACATCACGGCGGTGGACTACCCCGAACGGTCCAAGCGGTTCGAGATGGTCTACCATTTTCTGTCGATGACCCAGAACCAGCGCGTTCGGATCAAGGTCCCGATCCGCGAGGACGAGATCGTGCCGTCGATCGTGGAGTTGTTCCCGGCGGCCAACTGGTATGAGCGTGAAGTCTTTGACATGTACGGCATCCTGTTCTCCGGCCACCCTGACTTGCGCCGTATCCTCACTGACTACGGGTTCAGAGGTCATCCCCTGCGCAAGGACTTCCCGACCACGGGCTATGTCGAGGTGCGCTATGACGAGGTGGAGAAGCGCGTCGTATACGAGCCTGTGCAACTGACGCAGGACTATCGCCAGTTTGATTTCATGTCGCCATGGGAAGGGGCCGAATACATCCTGCCGGGCGACGAGAAGAAGGAGGAGGCGTGATGGACGGCTCCCGCAATGACGTGCTCTCGGGCGAGCAGAAGATCCGGAATTTCAACATCAATTTCGGCCCGCAGCATCCGGCGGCCCATGGTGTGCTCCGTATGGTGCTTGAGCTGGATGGCGAGATTGTCGAGCGGGCCGATCCGCATATCGGCCTGCTGCATCGCGGCACCGAGAAGCTGATGGAGAGCCGCACCTACCTGCAGAACCTGCCCTATTTCGACCGGCTCGATTACGTAAGCCCGATGAATCAGGAACATGCCTGGTGTCTGGCGATCGAGCGGCTGACGGACACGGAAGTGCCGCGCCGCGCCCAATTGATCCGGGTGCTGTTCTGCGAAATCGGTCGGGTGCTCAATCATCTGCTCAATGTGACGACGCAGGCCATGGATGTGGGCGCGCTGACACCTCCGCTCTGGGGGTTCGAGGAGCGCGAGAAGCTGATGGTCTTCTATGAGCGGGCTTGCGGCGCGCGTCTTCACGCCGCCTATTTCCGGCCCGGCGGTGTGCATCAGGACCTGCCACAGGATCTGATCGACGACATCTTCCAGTGGTCCGAGGAGTTTCCAGCGGCGCTGGATGATATCTCGGGACTTCTGACGGAAAACCGCATTTTCAAGCAGCGCAATGTGGATATCGCCATCGTGTCCAAGCAGGAGGCCCTCGACTGGGGCTTCTCCGGTGTCATGGTGCGCGGCTCGGGCATGGCCTGGGATCTACGCCGGGCGCAGCCTTATGAGTGCTATGACGAGTTTGATTTCCGCATTCCCGTGGGCAAGAACGGCGACTGCTATGACCGCTATCTCTGCCGCATGGAAGAGATGCGCGAGAGTGTGAAGATCATCCGTCAGGCCATCGAGAAACTCGATGCCTGCAAGGGGCAGGACGTCCTCGTGCGCGGCAAGCTGGCACCACCGACCCGCGCCAATATGAAGACCTCGATGGAGGCACTCATCCATCACTTCAAGCTTTACACCGAAGGCTTCCATGTGCCCGAGGGCGAGATCTACGCTGCCGTTGAGGCGCCCAAGGGCGAGTTCGGCGTCTACCTCGTGGCCGACGGGACCAACAAGCCCTACAAGGCCAAGCTGCGCGCGCCGGGCTACCCGCATCTCGCGGCAATGGATCATCTCTGCCGGGGGCATCAGTTGGCTGATGTGAGTGCTGTTCTGGGCTCGCTCGATATCGTGTTTGGTGAGGTGGATCGGTAGATGAGTGTCTATATCGACATATGGACAATCGTAGTCGGCGCGCTTTGCGGTGCAGGCGCAATATATGGCGCGCGCGGACGCAACAAGCTGATCTCCGGGGCCCTGATCGGTGCCGCGATTGCCTTTGTTCTGGGACTTCTGAGAGGATTTGTCTGAACCATGCTCCGCCGTCTTCACCCCGAACAGCCCGACAGTTTTGCCTTCACGCCCGCCAATCGGGCCTGGGCGGAGGCACAGCTTCAGAAATATCCCGAAGGGCGGCAGGCCTCTGCCGTGATCCCTCTTCTGTGGCGCGCGCAGGAGCAGGAGGGTTGGGTTACCAAGCCTGCGATTGAAGCGATTGCCGATATGCTCGGTCTGGCGAAGATCCGAGTGATCGAGGTTGCCTCCTTCTACTTCATGTTTCAACTACAACCGGTTGGCAGTGTTGCACATATTCAGGTCTGCGGCACCACATCCTGCATGATCTGCGGGGCCGAGGATCTGATTGCCGTCTGCCGTGACCGGATCGCGCCGAACCCGCACGAGATCAGCGGGGATGGCAAATTCTCCTGGGAAGAGGTGGAGTGCCTGGGCGCATGCTCGAATGCGCCGATGGCGCAGATCGGCAAGGACTACTACGAAGATCTGACGGAGGAAAACTTCGGCAGTCTTCTTGATGCATTCGCGCGGGGCGAGGTGCCGAAACCGGGACCCCAGAACGGGCGCTTCGCGTCGGAGCCGCTTGGCGGGCTGACATCGCTCACGGAATTTGCAGGCGGCCATCCGACCAATGCGTCGGTCGACCTGGCCGAAACCTATGGCGATACGATCAAGCGGATCACAGGCGATGAGGTGGCCGTGAAGGCCGCAAAACCTGCAAAGGTCACCAAATCCGCCAAGCCAGCGAAATCACTGGATGCCGCCAAGGTCGAGGCCGGCAAGGTCGCACGTCCCAAGGTTGACAAGAAAGTCGAGGCAGAGCGCGAGGCCGTGGCCGAAAGCACCGGAACCAAACCATCGACCCTGAGCGCTGCGCGCGAAGGTGGCCCGGATGATCTCAAGAAAATCAGGGGTGTCGGGCCGAAGCTGGAAAAGCTGCTGCACAGTCTCGGGTTTTATCATTTTGATCAGATCGCGGCGTGGAGCGCGGATGAAGTGGACTGGGTTGATCAGAATCTGGAAGGTTTCAAGGGGCGCGTGTCTCGTGATACGTGGGTAGAGCAGGCCGGAATTCTGGCGCAAGGCGGAGAGACCGAATTCTCTCGCAAAGTCAAATAGGGTGACCGTAACGGATCACCGAACAGGGAGACTTTGAATGAGCTACTCGAACGAGAAATACAGTGACAACAAGTTCTGCACCATGGTCTGTTGGCTGATCGCGGCCCTTCTTGGTGTTGTCAGTGCGATTGTGCTGGCATGGTTTGCGGGATTTGGCGCCCTTGATGCCATTTTCTTCGGTCTGGTGATTTTCGGTCTTGGCGGGTTTTTCCTGTCGAAGTTCATCTGCGGCGCCGTTGTCCCGCATGGTCGGGTTGATGAGCCAAGTCTTCAATCGGCGCCTGCTGCGGCAGCACCGGCGCCAACCGCAACTCCGGCGGCAGAGGCGGAGCCTGTTTCAGAGCCCGTCGCAGAAGCTGAACCGGCGCTGGAGGAGCCTGCTGCGGATCCGGCGCCGTCCCCCGCTGCTCCAGCCGTGAAAGCCAGCACGCCGCTTGCCGGTGAGGCGGAACTGGCAAGCCGCAAGGGCAGTTGGAAGTATGAGGGCGAGGCGAAGGCCGATGCTCCCGCACCGGCCCCCAAGACGGAACCGGCAGCGTCCGAGGATTATGACAAGGACGGCATTGTCGAGGGCAAGGACGAAGGCACCAAGCCTGCCACGCTTGACGGACCGCGCAACGGCAAGGCCGACAACCTTAAGGAAATCAAAGGTGTCGGACCGAAAATGGAGAAGCTGCTGAATTCGCTCGGCTTCTACCACTTCGATCAGGTCGCAGGGTGGAGCGCTGATGAGGTGGCCTGGGTCGATGCCAATCTCGAAGGGTTCAAGGGCCGGGTCAGCCGCGACAAATGGGTTGATCAGGCCAAAATTCTCGCCTCCGGCGGCGAGACGGAGTTTTCAAAACGGGTCGAGGACGGAGACGTCTACTGACCCAACCGATTGGGCGCGATCTTGTCCGCGCCTGACCAGTACAAGGGTAGCACAACGTGGCTCAAGCCAGCGAAGACAGCCAGCGGCGCCAGCTTCGGCAAGCCTCCATCGTGATGGGGGTTGCTGCTGTTTTGTGGCTTGGCGGTCTGGCGCTCGGCGGCCGACTTGGTCTCTCGCCGCGTTTTGCCATTCTTCTCGATCTCGCCGCAATGGCCGCGTTCCTCTGGGCGCTGGTCGTATTTTTCAAGGTCTGGCGTGCGCGCCAGAACGAGGGATAGCCTGATGCTCGCTGACAAAGACCGTATCTTCACCAACCTCTACGGGATGCATGACCGCTCGCTGAAAGGCGCGCAGGCACGCGGACATTGGGATGGCACGGCCAAGATCATCCAGGAAGGTCGCGATGTCATTGTCGAGAAGATGAAGGCGTCGGGTCTGCGCGGGCGCGGCGGGGCAGGCTTCCCGACGGGCCTCAAATGGTCCTTCATGCCCAAGGAAAGCGATGGTCGTCCTTCCTATCTGGTGGTCAATGCGGATGAGAGCGAGCCCGGGACCTGCAAGGATCGCGAGATCATGCGCCATGATCCGCACACGCTGATCGAGGGCTGTCTGATCGCCAGCTTCGCCATGGGCGCGCATGCCTGCTATATCTACCTGCGTGGCGAGTATATTCGCGAACGTGAAGCGCTCCAGATCGCCATCGACGAATGCTATGAGGCGGGTCTTCTCGGTCCGAACGCAGCCAAATCCGGCTGGGATTTCGACATCTATCTGCATCATGGTGCGGGTGCCTATATCTGCGGTGAGGAAACCGCGCTTCTTGAAAGCCTTGAAGGCCGCAAGGGAATGCCACGCCTCAAGCCGCCATTCCCGGCCAATACCGGCCTCTATGGCTGCCCCACGACGGTGAACAATGTCGAGAGCATCGCGGTGGTCCCGACCATCCTGCGCCGGGGCGCCGACTGGTTCGCGGGCTTCGGGCGGCCCAACAACGCGGGCACCAAGGTTTTCGCGATCTCGGGCCATGTGAACAGCCCCTGCGTGGTGGAAGAGGCGATGTCGATCACCCTGCGTGAGCTGCTCGACCGCCATTGCGGCGGCGTGCGCGGCGGCTGGGACAATATCAAGGCGGTGATCCCCGGCGGCTCGTCCGTGCCGTGCCTTCCAAGGGACCTCTGTGACGAGGCGATCATGGATTTCGACTGGCTGCGCGAGCAACGCTCGGGCCTTGGCACCGCAGCCGTCATCGTGATGGACCAGAGTACCGACATCATCAAGGCGATCTGGCGGCTGTCGGCGTTCTACAAGCATGAAAGCTGCGGTCAGTGCACGCCGTGCCGTGAAGGCACGGGCTGGATGATGCGGGTCATGGACCGCCTGGTGCGCGGCGAGGCGGAGGTCGAGGAGATCGACATGCTGCTCGACGTCACAAAACAGGTCGAGGGCCACACAATCTGTGCGCTGGGCGATGCGGCCGCCTGGCCGATCCAGGGCCTGATCCGCCATTTCCGCGACGAGATCGAGGATCGGATCAAGGCAAAGCGCACAGGCCGCGTAAGTGCCGCCGTGGCGGCGGAATAGGCCTGCGGATGAACCATCATCTCGCCAATTTCACGAAACAGCCGCAGGGTGATTGGATATGATCGACGGTCCTCTTCTCTGGTTTACGGCTGCCATGGGCATCATCGTGCCCTTGGCGGTTTCGCTGTCGATCATGGGAATATTCCTGCGCTCGGGTCACGGGGCAGGCTGGGCTGTGCTGTCCTTCGTCCCGATGATCGTTTCGCTGGCCGTGACCATCGGCGGTCCGATTGCGATGGGGCTGGGATTAATCAGCTCAAGCACCTTTATCATGATGACGCAGCTTGGTGGTTTGCCGCTGGTTATCATCATGGGCCTTCTGGCGCTCAAAAGCTGGCCCGTCCTGGACCGTGTGAAGCGAACAGAGGAGGCTTTCCAATGACCCGCCACCTTGCCGAGCTTAACACTGGCCGCCTGCTTGTCCCGACCGACGATCCGAAGGTTGCGGATTTCATGAGCAATCTCGATCGGGTCAACGGGCTGGGCAAACGGATGCCGGGTTTCGTTTGGATGATGGAAGGCTCGGGCGAACCGGGGCGGGGAAATACGGACGCCAAGATCGACGGAGATCCGCAGTTCATCTCCAACCTCACGGTCTGGGAGGATGTCGAAAGTCTGGAGAATTTCGTCTGGAACACCGTTCACAAGCAGTTCTATGACCGCCGCGCCGAGTGGTTCGAGGTCATGGGCGACATGCATTTCGTGATGTGGTGGGTCGAGGCGGGCCATAAGCCGTCCCTGGACGAGGCCCTGGGACGTCTTGAGTATCTCAAGGCCCATGGTGACAGTGAGGATGCCTTTGGATGGGCCTATTTGAAACAGGCGCATCACTGGAAATCCAAATCCTGCGGGGAGGCGGTCGCGGTATGACGCTTGCGCTGATCCCCGGACTGATTGCGCTTCTGGTGCTTGGCTTTTTCAGTTTTGCATTGTCGCGGCTGTTTTCGCGCACCGGTCATGGCATCGGCTGGACAGTGGCGTGTTACAGTCCGATACCGCTCCTGGTGCTGATCATCCCGCTCTCCGCTTATATGGTGAGCGTGGGCTCGGTCGTTACCGGGATCCTTTCGCTCTTCTCCACCCTTGTCGTGCTGATCTACCCGGTTCTGCTGGGGATTGTCGCCTTCAAGGCCTGGCCGATGCAGATGCTGCCCGCACCCGCACCGGAGATTTTCGAATGAATGCCCTGTTGCGCCTCACCTCCGTATGCGCCGGTCTGTGGTTGATCCCGACGGCGGCTGCGCTGGCGCAGGCCGACTCTTTGGAACGGTATTGCATGTCGAAGGGTGGAGGACCTGATGCGGTGCGAACCTGTCGCGTCGACTATCTTCACGCGGTCGAGATGTTTCGGCTTTACTACGAGCAGGCCGGTCTCGTGGACGAGAGTGGCGAGGCGGAGATTGGGCGCAATTTCAAACAGATATTCCGGTGGCAGACCCTGTTCGGGGTGAAAACGCCGGCACTGATTGCGGGCAATTGCGTGAACGCGCACAGCCCGGGTATCGGTATGCTTTTTTCAGATGAGCAGGACCTGCCCTTCTTGGCCGATTTTCCGGCGATCTGGGATTGCATCAAGAAACACGACCCCGAGGCCTCCAGGCTGGAGGCGATTTGAGGACATTATGACTGAGACCCGCAAAATCATCATCGACGGTGCCGAGATCGAGGTCGATCCGCGCCTGACCATCCTTCAGGCCTGTGAACAGGCCGGTGTCGAGGTGCCGCGCTTCTGCTATCACGAGCGGCTGTCGATTGCGGGCAACTGCCGGATGTGTCTGGTCGAGGTCGTGGGCGGTCCGCCCAAGCCCGCCGCGTCCTGCGCGATGCAGGTCAAGGATCTGCGCCCCGGGCCGGAAGGCGCACCGCCCGAAATCAAGACAACCTCGCCCATGGTCAAGAAGGCCCGTGAAGGGGTGATGGAGTTCCTGCTGATCAACCATCCGCTTGACTGCCCGATCTGCGATCAGGGCGGTGAGTGTGATTTGCAGGATCAGGCAATGGCTTACGGCGTGGACTTCTCGCGCTACCGGGAGCCTAAGCGCGCCTCTATCGACCCCGATCTGGGGCCTCTGGTCGGCACCAAGATGACCCGCTGTATCTCGTGCACCCGCTGCGTGCGCTTCATCACCGAGGTCGCCGGGGTGCCCGAGATGGGCCAGACGGGACGCGGCGAGGACAGCGAGATCACGTCCTATCTCGGTCAGATGCTGACCTCCGAGATGCAGGGCAACGTGGTTGATCTCTGCCCTGTCGGTGCGCTTACCTCAAAACCCTACAGTTTCACCGCGCGGCCCTGGGAGCTTACCAAGACCGAGAGCATCGACGTGATGGACGCGCTCGGCTCCAACATCCGGGTCGATACCAAGGGGCGCGAAGTGATGCGCATCCTGCCGCGCAACCATGACGGTGTGAACGAGGAATGGCTGTCGGACCGGTCCCGCTACATCTGGGACGGGCTGAAACGGCAACGGCTGGACCGTCCTTACGTCCGCAGCGATGGCAAGCTGACGCCTGTCAGCTGGGGCGAGGCCTTCGCGGTCGTTGCCGAGGCCGTGAAAGACAAGAAGGTCTCGGGCATTGCCGGTGATCTTGCATCTGTCGAGGCGATGTATGCCCTCAAGGGCCTGATCGGCAGTCTTGGCGGCAAGGTCGAATGCCGCACCGACGGTGCCGCGCTGCCGATGGACAACCGGTCTGCCTATGTCGGAACCGCCACGATCGAGGACGTCGATACGGCCGAGATGATCCTGCTGATCGGAACCAACCCGCGCAACGAGGCTCCGGTTCTGAACGCGCGCATCCGCAAGGCATGGCTGAACGGCGCGCGGGTCGCACGGATCGGGCCGGAGGCGGATCTGACCTATGATGTGATGGAACTCGGGACGGATCGTGCGGCGCTGGAGAAACTGGCCGCGATGGACCACGCTGACAAGCGCGACACGCGCGGCGTGATGATCATCGGTCAGGCCGCGATATCCGGTCCTGACGGGGCTGCCGCGCTCGGCACCGCAATGACCATGGCCGAGGCTGCGAACTCCAAGCTTTTGGTCCTGCATCAGGCGGCCTCTCGCGTCGGCGGGATGGATATCGGTTTCGCGACCGAGGGTGGGATGGATGCGCTGGCCGACAGCGACGTCGTCTACAACATGGGTGCCGACGAGATCGACATCGCGGCCGGGCCGTTCGTGATCTACCAGGGCAGCCATGGCGACAGGGGCGCGCATCGCGCCGATGTCATTCTGCCGGGTGCTGCCTATACCGAGGAAAGCGGCCTTTTCGTGAACACCGAAGGCCGCCCGCAGATGGCTGAGCGCGCCGGTTTCCCGCCGGGCGACGCCAAGGAAAACTGGGCCATCCTGCGGGCCTTGTCGGCGGAGCTGGGCCAGACGCTCCCCTATAATTCGCGGGCAGACCTGCGCAAGGCGCTCTTCGCGGATGTGCCCCATCTCGCCCGGCTCGATACGGTTCCTGAAAACAGCTGGAAGGCCGAGAAACCGGGCAAGATGGACGCCGGAGCATTTGCCATTTCCGGTGCAGATCACTATCAGACAAATCCGATAGCCCGGGCCTCTTCCCTGATGGCTGAATTGTCCAAACTCGCGGCGGATCGCAAGACCGCCATGGCTGCGGAGTAAGCGCATGGCATTTCTCGACACGCCTCTGGGCATTTTCACGATCATTCTCGCGCAATGCCTTCTGGTGACAGTCTGCATCCTCGTGGCGCTGGCCTTCCTGATGTATGCCGACCGCAAGGTCTGGGCTGCGGTCCAGATGCGCAAGGGGCCCAATGTGGTCGGCCCGTTCGGTCTGCTGCAGAGCTTCGCCGACTTCATCAAGTACATCGTGAAAGAGGTCGTGGTGCCGGCAGGCGCCGACAAGGTGGTCTTCTTCCTGGCGCCGATGATCACCTTCGTGCTGGCGGTGATCGCCTGGGCGGTCATTCCGTTCAACGAGGGCTGGGTCGTGGCCAACCTCAATGTCGGCATTCTCTATATTTTCGCGATTTCCTCGCTGGAGGTTTACGGCGTGATCATGGGGGGCTGGGCCTCCAACTCGAAATACCCTTTCCTCGGCAGTCTGCGCTCGGCGGCCCAGATGATTTCTTATGAGGTCTCAATCGGGTTCATCATCATCGGTGTGATCCTCTCGACCGGCTCGCTGAACCTTACCGATATCGTGATGGCGCAGGACGGGTCCTACGGGTTTTTCTCGTGGTACTGGCTGCCGCATCTGCCGATGGTGGTGCTGTTCTTCGTGAGTGCGCTGGCCGAAACCAACCGCCCGCCCTTCGATCTGCCCGAGGCCGAGGCCGAACTGGTTGCGGGCTATCAGGTCGAATATTCCTCGACCCCGTTTCTGCTCTTCATGATCGGCGAGTTGATGGCGGTCGTGCTGATGTGCGCCTTGATGACGATCCTTTTCTTCGGCGGCTGGCTCAGCCCGATCCCGGGCCTGCCTGATGGCATCATCTGGATGATTCTGAAGATGGGCTTCTTCTTCTTCATCTTCGCGATGGTGAAGGCGATCGTCCCGCGCTACCGCTACGATCAGCTTATGCGGCTCGGATGGAAGGTGTTCCTGCCGATGAGCCTCGCCTGGGTGGTCATCGCCGCTGGCATGACGCTTTACGAAGTACCGGGCTTCTACCGGGGCGAATGATGCGGTTTGTCCTGATCAGTCTTGCGGTTTTGGTCCTTGGCGTCAGCGCCCGGGCCCAGTCGCTTGTCGATCAGGTGCAGTCCAAAGACGTCATCCAGCGTGTCTGGTCTGAGATGTTCGACTTTCGCGATGCGACCTGCGGTGCCGAGTTTCAATATGCGGAGCAGGTTCTGGACGAGGGCGTCGAATTGAACATTCTGGACCTCTTCCTCTCAAAGCCCCTGGTCGATGTTCATCTTCACGTCGATGCAGACGGCGATGACTGGGAGCAGATGGAGCATGCGGTCGCGCTCGGTGTGTTTTCCAGCCCGTTTCTGCAAAGCGACCGACCGTCCAGCTTCTTCGAGGATGAGGAGGCAAAGCTGCAATCGCTGGTCATCCACTACTGGGTCATCTCGACGGCCGGTTTTGTCGGGGATCTGAACGACCTTAGAAACGGGATGCGGCAGGGCCATCTTCCCCCCGATGATAGGTCCTATCAGTTTGACGCGAAGACCGATCTTTCAGCCTGTCTGACACCTCTTGTACCCGATGATATCCACCCGGCGTTCTCGGACGCCAAGGAGAAGCTCACTGTCTTCTGTGCGTTCGAGTTGAGCCGCGAGATAGTGGATTTCTGGTGGGCAACCTTCGATGAGCGGTCCCTCAGCCAGCCGAAGATGGTGCGCGCGGCCGAGGCGAGTTTCTCGCGGAAATACCAGGAAAGCGGTGCGGAGGGGTGCGATGTTTAGGCCCTGCACGACAGGTTTTGCCCGCCGGGCCGCCGCCGGTCTTTGTGTGATGGCCTCGCTTGCCACGGCAACGGGTTCCAATGCGCAGGTGGTCGAGGATATCGATGCGGTGCTGGCTTCCTGCAAAGAGGGCTTTGCATCGGTGTCCTGCGATACGGACGAATTGGCGCGTGCGCTGGGGCAGATCACCGGCGGTCAGGTCCGGCCCTTTGGCAGCATCGGCATGGAAAGCTACGCCATGCTGACCTCGCTGCGCTACTCCGCTGCCGCCATTGCATTTGCCAATGACGAGGAACCCTGTGCCGCCGAGGAAGAACGCTATGCAGCCGTCGAGATCTGGTCGCTCTGGGTCGAACTGCCTGAGGACGCGCCAAAGGTGATCAAGGACAAATTCGCGGTTTATGACAGTGTCATGGACCAGATTATCGATATGGAACTGGAGTGCTGAGATGAGCACGATCGACTGGACCCGCGCCACACGCTACTTCCTGCTCGCCGATTTCATCGGCGGCTTCAAGCTGGGGCTGAAGTATTTCTTCCGCCCCAAGGCGACGCTGAACTACCCGCATGAAAAGGGGCCGCTCAGTCCACGCTTCCGGGGCGAGCACGCGCTGCGCCGCTATCCCAACGGCGAGGAACGCTGCATCGCCTGCAAACTTTGCGAGGCGATCTGCCCGGCACAGGCGATCACCATCGACGCCGAGCCGCGCGAGGATGGCTCGCGCCGCACCACGCGCTATGACATCGACATGACCAAATGCATCTATTGCGGCTTCTGTCAGGAGGCCTGCCCGGTGGATGCCATCGTTGAGGGGCCGAATTTCGAATTCTCGACCGAGACCCGGGAAGAGCTCTTTTACAACAAGGACAAACTCCTTGAGAACGGCGAGCGCTGGGAAGCCGAGATCGCCCGCAATCTGGAACTGGACGCGCCCTACCGGTAAGGGTATTCCCACCGCAAAGGTGGGGCTGAAACAAGGAACGACATCATGGGCTTTGCCGCCTTTGCCTTCTACCTCTTCGCGATCACGGCGGTGGTTGCCGGTACGCTGGTCGTGCTGGCGAAAAACCCGGTGCATTCGGTGCTGTGGCTGATCCTGACCTTCTTTTCGGCTGCCGGGCTTTTCGTCCTTCTGGGGGCCGAGTTCGTGGCGATGCTGCTGGTGATCGTCTATGTCGGCGCGGTCGCAGTGCTGTTCCTCTTTGTGGTGATGATGCTGGATGTGGACTTCGCTGAATTGAGGGGCGAGCTGAACCGCTACACACCGGTTGGTTTGCTGATCGGGCTCGTCATTCTCATTCAGCTTGGTTTCGCTTTCGGGGCCTGGGAGGCCAATGAGGCGATGCTGGGCCTGCGCGATGCGGTGGCCCCACCGCCCGAGGAGACGGAAAACACCCGCGCGCTCGGCCAGTTGATCTACACGAAATATGTTTTTCTTTTCCAGTCAGCGGGCCTGATCCTGTTCGTCGCCATGGTCGGCGCCATCGTTCTGACCCTTCGGCATCGCGAGAAGGTCAAGCGCCAGAACATTCTGGAGCAGATCTACCGCGATCCGGATGCATCCATCGATATGGTTGATGTGAAACCGGGGCAGGGTCTGTGAAGATGATACTGACATTGCTCTTTTTTGTCCTCGGTACGCTGGCGCTCAGCGCGCAGAGCCTGCCGGTGAAGGTCTATGCCGAGGGGCGACAGTATCGCGGTGATACACGCAATGTCGTGGTCCGGGTTGGAAACAGCCGTATCATCAGCCTGGTCTCGGCCTACAAACTGGGCGGCAGGCCATGGGCGGATGCGGTGTTCCGCTCCGACACCCGCGATGGCCGTACGAGCTATATCAGCCGGGCCTATGATTGCGCCCGTGGCACCATGCGGGCCCTGGGCGAAGGCGCCAGCCTTGCCACGATGAGCGTTGCCACGAAACCCCGCGATGCGGCTGAACGCCCGGTGCCCGACAGTGGTATCGAGCGGGCCATGGCACGCTATGCCTGCGGATTGTGAGGGAATGGTGATGCAAACCCCGCATATCCCCTTGGCAATGCCACTGATCGCGCTTGCCCTCTTGGGATGCGCGTCGTCGCTGACGGCGGCGGATTGTGCGGAGAACTCCCTGCACAGCTCAAGCGGCCCCCCTCAGGATCTCGGGCGCGGGCTTGTCGGGCAGGACGTCCTCTCCACCGGGTTCCAGTCCCCGGACGCCACATGGGTGCTGTCTCAGCAGACCCTGTTCGATTGTGCCGAGGGGCGTCAGGCGACCCTCTTGCGCCAGCACGGCTCCACCGATGGCGCGATCGACATAAACCACAGCGAAGAGGTCGCAGCCCTGATGCAGGACGTCAGTTCGTTTGAAGCTGCACTTGCCGACGCGACTGCGGCGAGCATACCCGTGGACGTGACATCGACCGCAGAGACCTGTGGCTGCCGTGTGTACTACCCCGAGCTTCGCGGCTCCAAAAATCCCTACGAGGTGACAGGATGATCGAGCTAGAACATTATCTGACCGTGGCCGCGATGCTGTTTGTGATCGGCATCTTCGGCATCTTCCTGAACCGCAAGAACGTGATCGTGATCCTGATGTCGGTGGAGCTGATGCTGCTGGCCGTCAATATCAACTTCGTGGCCTTCTCGGCGCATCTTGGCGATCTGGTGGGGCAGGTGTTCACGCTTTTCGTGCTCACCGTTGCCGCCGCCGAGGCCGCCATCGGACTTGCGATTATCGTCTGTTTCTTCCGCAACAGCGGCACGATTGCCGTTGAAGACGTCAATGTGATGAAGGGCTGAGGGCTATGGAACAAATTATCCTCTTTGCCCCGATTGTCGGTGCCATCCTCTGCGGCTTCGGCCACAGATTCATGGGCGAGAAGGCGGCGATTGTCACCGCGACGGCACTTCTGTTCCTCTCGGCGGTGCTGAGCTGGGTCGTCTTCCTGACCCATCACGGTGACAGTCACACAGTCGAGATCATGCGCTGGATCGACAGCGGCTCCATGAGCGTGGACTGGGCGATCAGGCTCGATACGCTCACCGCCGTCATGCTGGTGGTGATCACGACGGTCTCCGCGCTCGTGCATCTCTACAGTTTCGGCTACATGGACCATGATCCGCAATGGAAAGAAGGCGAAAGCTACAAGCCGCGCTTCTTTGCCTATCTGTCGTTCTTCACCTTCGCCATGCTGATGCTGGTGACCGCCGACAACCTGCTGCAGATGTTCTTCGGTTGGGAAGGCGTGGGCGTCGCGTCCTACCTGCTGATCGGGTTCTACTATCGCAAGGGCTCGGCCAATTCAGCGGCGATCAAGGCGTTTGTCGTCAACCGCGTGGGTGACTTCGGTTTCGTATTGGGGATTTTCACGATCTTCGCCTTCACCGATTCAATCCAGTTCGACGTGATCTTCGATCAGGTCGATGAGATGGCGGCGAGCAATTTCGAGTTTCTGGGCATGAGCGTGAACGTGGCCGAAACCGCCGCCATTCTGCTCTTCATCGGGGCTATGGGGAAATCGGCGCAGCTGTTCCTGCACACCTGGTTGCCGGATGCGATGGAGGGTCCGACACCCGTCTCCGCCCTGATCCATGCCGCGACCATGGTGACGGCGGGCGTCTTCCTCGTCTGCCGCATGTCGCCGTTGATGGAGTTCGCGCCAACCGCGTTGACCATCGTGACAATCGTCGGTGCGACAACAGCATTCTTTGCGGCCACCGTGGGGCTGGTGCAGAACGACATCAAACGAGTGATCGCCTATTCGACCTGTTCGCAGCTGGGCTATATGTTTGCCGCCGCAGGCGTCGGTTTCTACGAGGCGGCGATGTTCCACCTCTTCACGCACGCGGCCTTCAAGGCGATGCTGTTCCTCGGCGCAGGCTCGGTCATCCATGCGATGGATCACGAGCAGGACATGCGCAACTATGGTGGCCTGCGCAAGAAGATCCCGGTGACCTTCTGGGCGATGATGATCGGCACGCTGGCGATCACCGGTGTCGGCATTCCGTTCTCCTATGACATGTTCGGGTTGCCCATCGGGTTTGCCGGTTTCGTCTCCAAGGATGCGATCATCGAGGGCGTCTTTGCCGGTCATTCGGGCTATGGCTTCTGGATGCTTGTCATTGCGGCGCTGTTCACCAGTTTCTATAGCTGGCGGCTGATCTTCATGACCTTCTATGGCGAGCCGCGCGGCGACATGCACGCTCATGAGCACGCCCATGAAAGCCCGCGTGTGATGACCATTCCGCTGATCGTTCTGGCGGTCGGTGCGATCCTTGCCGGTATGGTCTTCTATGGCGATTTCGTCGGCCACCATGCCAAGGAATTCTTCGGGCCTGCGATCCTGCATGGACCCGATAACCACGTGCTGCACGATTATCACGAGGTGCCGGACTGGGTGAAACTTGCGCCCTTTGTCGCGATGGCGCTTGGCCTGCTGACGGCACTTCTGTTCTATGTCTGGCGGCCCGAGATACCGGGCAAGCTGGCCGCGCAGAACCCGGGCCTCTATCAGTTCCTGCTCAACAAATGGTACTTTGACGAGCTCTACAATCTGATCTTCGTCCGTCCCGCGATGTGGATCGGTACCTTCCTGTGGAAAAAGGGCGATGGGGCCACGATTGACGGCGGTATCAACGGACTGACCATGGGGATCATTCCGTTCTTCACCCGGCTCGTCGGGCGGGCGCAATCGGGATATATCTTCCACTATGCGTTTGCGATGTTCATCGGTCTGGCCATCCTGATCACCTACATGATGCTTGGGGGGGCGAACTGATGGACTACCCAATTCTCTCGATCGTCACCTTCCTGCCGCTGATCGGAGCCTTTGTGCTGCTGGTGTTCCTGCGCGGTGAGGATGAGGCCGCCAGACAGAACGCGAAACTGCTGGCCCTTGCCACAACAGGTGCAACCTTCCTGATCTCGCTGGCGATCCTGAACGAGTTCGATGCCGCCGACACCGGCTTCCAGATGGTGGAAGAGCATGGCTGGCTGGGTGGTCTGACCTACAAGATGGGGGTCGACGGGATCTCGGTCTTGTTCGTGATGCTGACCACCTTCCTGATGCCGATTGTCATTGGTGCCAGCTGGCATGTCGAGCACCGGGTCAAGGAATACATGATCGCCTTCCTCGTGCTGGAGACGCTGATGATCGGTGTCTTCTGTGCGCTCGATCTGATCCTGTTCTACTTCTTCTTTGAGGCTGGCCTGATCCCGATGTTCCTGATTGTGGGCATCTGGGGCGGCAAGGACCGGATCTATGCGTCCTTCAAGTTTTTCCTCTACACGCTTCTGGGCTCGCTCCTGATGCTGGTCGCGATGATCGCGATGTATCGCGAGGCAGGCACCACGGATATCGAGGCGCTGCTGATCCACAAGTTCTCATCCGAGACTGTCGCCATCTTTGGCTGGCAGATCGTGGGCGGCATGCAGACCCTGATGTGGCTGGCGTTCTTTGCCAGTTTCGCGGTGAAGATGCCGATGTGGCCGGTCCATACCTGGCTGCCCGATGCGCATGTGCAGGCACCGACCGCAGGCTCGGTGGTGCTGGCGGCGATCCTGCTGAAGATGGGCGGCTATGGCTTCCTGCGCTTCTCCTTGCCGATGTTCCCGGTTGCCTCCGACCTGATGGCGAATTTTGTCTTCACGCTCAGTGTGATCGCGATCATCTACACCTCGCTGGTGGCGCTGATGCAGGAGGATATGAAGAAGCTGATCGCCTATTCCTCAGTCGCGCATATGGGTTTTGTGACCATGGGGATTTTTGCCGCCAACCAGCAAGGCGTCGATGGCGCGATCTTCCAGATGCTGAGCCACGGGTTCATCTCGGGTGCGCTCTTCCTCAGCGTGGGCGTGATCTACGACCGGATGCACACCCGCGATATCGAGGCCTATGGCGGCCTTGTCATCCGGATGCCCGCCTTCGCGCTTATCTTCATGCTGTTCACGATGGGCAATGTCGGCCTGCCGGGCACGTCGGGTTTCGTGGGCGAGTTCTTGACCATGGCAGGCGCGTTCCAGGCCAACACTTGGGTGGCCTTCTTTGCTGCCACCGGTGTGATCCTGAGTGCGGCCTATGCGCTCTGGCTCTATCGCCGGGTCGTCTTCGGCGATCTGATCAAGGAAAGCCTGCGTCAGATCTCGGACATGGACCGGCGCGAGAAGCTGCTATTCGCACCGCTCATCGTCTTTACCATCGTGCTGGGACTATATCCCGCACTGGTGCTTGATCAGATCGGGCCGTCGGTCTCGGCGTTGCTTGAAGGCTACAATACCGCGCTGGCTGAGAGCCAGCTTGCACAGAACCAATAGGGACGCCGGGCCATGTTCGAAGCTGATTTCTCAACTGTCCTGCCCGAGGTTGTGCTGGCGGTTTTCGCCATGGCCACACTGATGATGGGGGCCTATACTCGAAATCACGATGCCACTTCGCGGCTGGTTCTGTGGGCCAGCGTTGCGGCGATGCTGCTGGTCGGCGCCTGGATCGGACTTGCCCCGGAAGGGACAAGGACGGCCTTTGACGGCACGTTCATCAGCGATGGGTTTGCGCGTTTCTGCAAGGTGATGATCCTGTGGGGCGGGGCCTGTGTGCTCGCGCTGTCGGCCAACTATCTTGAGAAACACAAGCTGATGAAGTTCGAGTTTCCGGTGCTCATCATTCTGGCCTCCGTCGGTATGATGATCATGGTCTCGGCGGGTGATCTGATGGTGCTTTACATGGGGCTGGAGCTGCAATCGCTCAGCCTCTACGTCATTGCCGCATTCCGCCGCGACAGCCTGCGCTCGACCGAAGCCGGGCTGAAATACTTTGTGCTTGGCGCGCTGTCGTCGGGCCTGTTGCTCTATGGCGCTTCGCTCACCTATGGCTATACCGGCACCACGCAGTTTGAAGGTATAGCCCAGATCGTGCGGATGGGTGATATGAGCTTCGGTCTGCTCGTCGGATTGGTGTTCCTCTGCGCAGGCATGGCCTTCAAGGTCTCGGCCGCGCCGTTCCATATGTGGACGCCGGATGTCTATGAGGGCGCACCGACGCCCGTGACAGCCTTCTTCGCCACAGCCCCCAAGGTCGCGGCCGCCGCGATGTTCGCCCGCGTCGTCTATGACGCCTTTGGCGATACGGTCAGTGACTGGCAGCAGATCCTGGCCCTGCTTTCGGTGGCCTCGATGTTCCTTGGCGCGATTGCGGCCATCGGACAGCGCAATATCAAACGTCTGATGGCCTATTCATCGATCTCGCATATGGGCTTTGCCCTGATGGGGCTGGCTGCTGGTACGGCGGCAGGAGCGGAGGCGCTGCTCGTCTATCTCGCCATCTATGTGACCATGAATATCGGTGTTTTCGCCTTCATCCTGAACATGGAGAAGGACGGCACCGCGATCATGGAGATCGACGCGCTGGGACTGTATTCGAAACGCGAGCCGGGGCGGGCCATGGCACTCGCCGTTCTCATGTTCTCGCTTGCAGGCATCCCGCCGCTTCTGGGCTTCTTCGGCAAGTTCTATGTGCTGACAGCAGCCGTTGATGCCGGGCTCGTCTGGCTGGCCGTGGCCGGTGTCATTGCCTCTGCCATCGGGGCCTTCTACTATCTGCGCATCATCTATCTGATGTATTTCGGGGAAGATGCGGAGACGTTGAACGGCGACATGCCGATCCTGCACTGGGGCTTTCTGGCCGCATCCGCTGTGATCATGGTCGCAGGTGTGGTCAACATGTTCGGCGTGGCAGGTCTGGCCGAGGCCGCTGCTGCCACATTGGTGAACTGATCAACGCCGAGTGGCCCGATGGTGTCGGCCGCGTCGTTCTCGACGAGGTTGACAGTACGAATGCCGAGATTCTGAAATCGGCGGATTCTGCGCCCTTGTGGCTGCTGGCTCATCGGCAGACTGCGGCGCGGGGCCGCATGGGGCGCAAATGGGTTGCAAGCGAGGGCAATTTCTTTGCCTCCGTTTTGCTCCGGCCCGGTTATGGTCCGGCAGAAGCGGCACTGCGGTCCTTCGTCGCCGCATTGGCCCTTCGTGAAGCGCTGGTCGCAGTGTCGGGCCGCGAGGACGCCTTTTCTCTCAAATGGCCCAATGATGTGCTGCTGCGGGGACAGAAGCTGGCCGGGATCCTGCTCGAAAGCGATGGTGGTGCCGAAGGGCTCAGGCATCTGGTCGTGGGCATCGGCGTCAATCTCGCCCATGCCCCCGCGCGCTCGGAGGTGGAGCAGCAAGCCGTGCCGCCCACGTCGTTGAAATCCTCCCTCGGTGTCGAGATCACGCCGGAGAGGTTCCTGGACGCCCTCGTCCCGGCCTTTGATCGCTGGGACCGAAAGTTGACGGATGACGGGTTTGCACCGATCCGCACAGCCTGGCTGTCCCATGCGGCGCGACTGGGTGAGGTGATAACAGCACGCCTGCCACATTCTGAGATCACCGGCACCTTTGAGACGCTGGACGCCCATGGCGCTCTTGTCCTAAAAGCACCCGATGGACGGCATGTCTTGCCGGCTGCGGAGATTTTCTTCCCCTGAACGGAGTTGAGCAAATGCTTCTCGCCATTGATGTCGGCAATACCAACACGGTTTTTGCCGTGCATAACGGAACCGGCTCCGTGTCCGAGTGGCGCTGCCGCACGGAACGGGCGCGCACCGCCGATGAATACTTCGTCTGGCTGAGCGAACTGATGCGCCATGCAGGTGTCGTGGGCCAGATCACGGATGTGATCGTGTCTTCGGTTGTGCCTCAGGTAGTGTTCAACCTGCGCCTCCTTTCGGACCGCTATTTCAACACAAGGCCACTTGTGGTGGGCAAGCCCGAGGTCGATATCGGCGTTCCTGTCCGCGTTGATCCCGACACGCTGGTCGGAGCCGATCGTCTGGTGAACACCGTCGGGGCCTATGACCGCTATGGTGGCGATCTGGTGGTGGTCGATTTCGGCACCGCCACGACATTCGATGTCGTTGCCCATGACGGGGCCTATGTGGGGGGCGTGATCTCACCGGGCGTCAACCTGTCCCTCAAGGCATTGAGCGACGCGGCCGCAGCCCTGCCGTTTGTCGATGTCACCCGCCCGCCGCAGGTGGTGGGCCGCAACACGCGGGACTGCATGACGTCGGGCATATACTGGGGGTATATCGGCATGATTGAGGGGCTGTGCGCCCGGATCAGCGAAGAACGGGGCAAGCCGATTAAGGTGATCGGCACCGGCGGGCTGTCCACGCTCTTTGCCCAGGGCACGGACGTGTTCGATCACGTCGACAATGATTTGACAATTCACGGGCTGGTTCTGATCCATGCCCGCAACAAGAAAGACCAGGATGAGCAGTAAACTGACCTACCTGCCCCTCGGCGGGGCGGGCGAGATCGGGATGAACATGTATCTCTATGGGTTCGGGCCCGTGGGCGAACAGCGGTTCATTCTGGTCGATACCGGTGTGACCTTCCCGTCGATGGACGGCACGCCGGGTGTTGATCTGATCATGGCCGATGCGAGCTTCATTGCAGAGCGCGCCGACCGGCTGGAGGCGATCCTGATCACCCATGCCCACGAGGATCATGTGGGCGCATTGGGCCATCTGATGGGGCAGCTTCAGGTGCCGGTCTATGCGCGACGCTTCACCGCTGCGATTGCCCGACAGAAACTGGAGCGGGCCGGGCAGGACCCCGACATCGTGCACGAGGTCGGCCCGTGGCCGGAGACGACGAAGCTTGGCCCCTTTGAGGTCGGTTTCGTACCGGTTGCCCACTCGATCCCGGAGGCCTCGGCGCTCGTGATCGACACCGATCTGGGCCGGATCGTGCACACCGGTGATTTCAAGCTGGACCGCTCGCCGCTGGTGGGCGAGCCCTATGAACCCGAGGTCTTTCGTTCCATCGGGGCGGCGGGTGTGAAGGCTCTGGTCTGTGACAGTACCAACGTCTTCTCGCCGCATCCCGGACGGTCGGAGGCTGATATCGTGGACGAAGTGCGGGCGCTGATGCGCTCGGCCAAGGGTCTCGTCGTGGCCACGACCTTCGCCTCCAACATTGCCCGGCTCAAGACGCTTGCGCAGGCCGCCACCGATGCCGGGCGCTCGGTCGCGGTGATGGGCCGTGCCATGGGAACCATGCTGCAAAACGGCTTTTCTTCCGGTGTGCTGGAAGATTTTCCGCCTGTCGTGGACATTCATGACGCGCAGGATATCGGGCGCGAGCATCTCTTCATCCTGTCCACCGGGTCGCAGGGCGAGCGGCGGGCGGCGACGGCGCAGCTTGCCAACGGGAACTACCAGGGGTTCTCGCTGAAAGAGGGGGATACGTTCCTTTTCTCGTCGAAGACCATCCCGGGCAACGAGGTCTCGGTGGGCCGCATTCTCAATCAGTTGAGCGAGATCGGTGTCACCACGATTGATGACAGCGACGGGCGCTACCACGTCTCGGGCCATGCCAATCGCCCGGATCTGGAGGAAATGCATGGGCTGCTCAACCCCGCCAACATCATCCCGATGCATGGCGAGCATCGTCACATGCGCGCTCATGTCGATCTGGCGCGTGAGGCGGGCTGCAACGCCCTGATCGCGCCCAACGGAACCATGGTCGATCTGAGCGGCGATGTGGCCGAAGTGATTGACCATATCGAGGCGGGCCGGGTCTATCTTGACGGGTCGCAACTGATCGGGGCGATGGACGGTGTGGTGCGTGACCGGATGCGGCTGGCGTTGCGCGGCCACGTCATTGTTTCGCTGATGCTGGAGGCTGACGGCTCGTTGATCGACAGTGTCTGGGTCGAGATGCTGGGCCTGCCCGACGCACCGGGCGAGACGGATGGTCTGACCGGCGCTCTGGAACGAGAAATCGAGGACGAGATCAACCGCAGCAGTTCAAAGGTGCTTGACAGTGACGAGGCGGTCGAGCGCCTCATCCTCAAGATCGTCAACCGGGAATGTCAGGCGCTCGTGGGCAAGAAGCCGCTGGCAACCATTCTGATCAACCGGTTCGAGGAGGCCTGATCAGGCCGCATCCTCACCGTTGGTATCTTCGATAACCGCTTTGGCGGACACACGCTTGCGCGGCTTCCGGGCAGGCTTTTCAGGCGCCTCAGACGCTGTTTCCGTGTTCGAAGCCTCGGCCTGTGCGGGGGCCTGATCCTCTGCCGGAACCTCTATCGCAGGGCTTTCCGATTTCGCCTTCGCGCGGCTCCGCCTCTTCTTGGGAGCGGGCTTGGTACCCGGCTCATCAGCAGGTGCGGCCTCGATGGTCTCGGTTGTCGCTTCCGTTTCCGGTTCGGAAAGTGCCGCGATGCTGCTGCGGAAATCGCGCATCAGGAAGGCTGGTACATGATCGCCCAGTCCCGTAGGTCTGCCGCCACCGCGACGCCCCCCATTGTCTTCGCGGGGAGCGGATTTCTTGCCCCCGGATGATCGGCTGCGGGCAGGTTTTTCCTTCGGTGTTTCTTCCTTTACCGGCGCGGCTTTCGCCTTCTCCGGTCTGGCTTCGGTCTTCAGCGGGCTGTCGATTTTCGGTATCTCGATCTTCACCAGTTCCTCGATCTTGGCCAGATGCTTCTCATCGGCCGGAACCGCAATCGTAAACGCCTTGCCTGACCGCCCTGCGCGTCCTGTCCGTCCGATCCGGTGCACATAGTCTTCGGCGTGGATCGGGACATCGTAGTTGAAGACATGGCTGACATTCGGGATGTCGAGACCGCGGGCTGCCACATCGGAGGCGACCAGAAGCTTCAGGTCGCCGTCGCGAAAGCCCGAGAGGATCTTGGTGCGCAGAGACTGGTCCAGATCACCATGAATCGGGTCTGCATCGAGCCCGTGCTTTTTCAGGGACTTGGCAACGATATCCACATCGCGTTTGCGATTGCAGAAGATGATCCCGTTGGTGAGCGCCTCGCCTTCGTCCGCGATCAGGCGGCGCAGAACCTCGCGCTTGTCCTTGTCGGTCTGGTCCCGGCGGGCGGGCTTGTGCATACACACGGCCTGAATGATCGTCTCGGACGTGGTTGCCTGCCGGGCCACCTCGACCCGCACTGGGTTGGACAGGAATGTATTTGTGATGCGGGTGATCTCGGGCGCCATGGTGGCCGAGAAGAACAAGGTCTGGCGGGTGAAGGGCGTGAGCGAGAAAATCCGTTCGATATCCGGAATGAAGCCCATGTCGAGCATCCGGTCGGCCTCGTCCACCACCATGATCTGAACGCCGGTCAACATCAGCTTGCCGCGCTCGAAATGATCGAGCAGACGGCCCGGTGTCGCGATCAGCACATCGACACCCCGGTCAATGAGACGATCCTGATCCTTGAAGCTGACACCCCCGATCAGAAGCGCCATGGAGAGCTTCGCGTGTTTTGCGTAAGTCTCGAAGTTCTCCGACACCTGGGCTGCCAGTTCCCGCGTGGGTGCGAGAACCAGGCTGCGGGGCATCCGTGCCCGCGCCCGGCCCTTGGCCAGCATGGTGATCATCGGCAGAGTGAAGGAGGCGGTCTTGCCCGTCCCTGTCTGGGCTATCCCCAGAACATCGCGCCCTTGCAGGGCGGGGGGAATGGCTTGCGCCTGAATGGGGGTTGGCGTTTCATATCCGGCTTCGGAAATGGCCTGCAGGACCTTTGGGTCCAGCTCTAGATCGCTGAAATTCGTCATATATGTCCGTTTACTTGCGGCGGTTACAAAAACTGGCCGCATGTGGGCTGCGCGGCCCGAGAGCCCGGATTGGCGCTCGTCATATTGGTTGCTCACATAAGCCATCTTGGCGCCAAGGTCAACAAATGCTGCACTGCACCGCGTGCCTCAGTGACGCAGCGCCGATGGCGGGCGTTCCCATTCTGTCCGACCACCGGTATAGAATCGGCAAAACAGGTTGAACGATGCAGGAAATGATCATGGACGAGCGCCCGAAGGCCTTGCGGGGAATGGAGTTTCTGGATGTCTATGGCATCCGGCATTGGACGGACCGGACGTTCTCGTTTCAGTGCGCCCGTCCGACCTCCTTTCGATTTCGCTCGGGCGAGTTCGTGATGATCGGCCTTGTCGTGGAGGGGAAACCGCTGGTTCGGGCCTATTCGATCGCCTCGCCGTCCTGGGACGAGGAGCTTGAGTTCTACTCCATCAAGGTGGCTGACGGGCCGCTCACCTCGCGGCTGCAGCATCTCAGGGAGGGCGATCAGATCATCATGCGCCCCAAGCCTGTGGGAACGCTGGTGCATGACGCGCTGACGCCCGGAAAACGTCTCTTTCTGTTTTCGACGGGCACCGGGATCGCGCCGTTTGCATCCATCATCCGTGACCCCGAGACCTATGAGAAATTCGACAAGGTTGTCCTGACCCACACCTGCCGTCAGGTGAGGGAGCTGGACTATGGCTTCGACCTGATCCGCCGGATCGATACGCATGAGTTTCTGCCGGAAATCGTGGGCGACAAGCTGCACCACATCCCCACGACAACCCGGGAGGAGAGCCCGCAGATGGGTCGCATGACCGACTGGATCAGGGACGGGCGGCTGGCGGATGCAAGTGACGGTCCGCTTGATCCTGCAACCGACCGGGTGATGATCTGCGGATCAATGGAGATGTTGCAGGAACACAAATCGCTCTGCGAGGCGGCGGGCATGGCCGAGGGCTCCAACTCCGAGCCCGGTGATTTCGTTATCGAGAAGGCCTTTGTGGACTGATCAGACGAATTCGATCAGGTCCCATTTGTTGCCAAAGGGATCGCGGAAGACGACGACCTTGCCATAGGGCTCATCCCGTGGAGCTTCCAGAAATTCGATGCCCGCATCCTGGTATTTCGCATAGTCCCGGTCAAAATCATCGGTCGCGAGGAAGAGAAAAACCCGCCCGCCGGTCTGGTTGCCGATGGCCGCTTCCTGTGCTTCACCGTCGGCGCGCGCCAGCAGGATGCGGGTTTCCACAGCACCTATCGGGGCCACGATGACCCAACGCTTGGTGTCGCTGAGCTTCGTGTCCTCGATCAGACCGAAACCCAGCTTGCCCACGTAGAACTCAAGCCCGGACGCATAGTCCGGGACAACAAGGCTGATAAGCGCAATTCGCTGCTTCATTTGGACGCCGTGCGCCGCAGAAACTTGAGACCTGACCAGTCGGCATCTACAGCGCAGACCTTCACATCAACCCAGCCGGTCGGAAGCAGGACATCGCGCAAACCGTCCTCGGTCAGATCCTCAAAGAGTTTCGAGCTTTTCTTCGGCCACGATACCCAGAACATGCCGCCGGTCTCGACGCATTTCATGGCCGCTTCATAGCCTGTTTCAAGGGCGGCTCGCCGGCGCGCGAAGAAATGCACGATGGCAAACCGGGTGTCGGGCAGAGCGTCCCGCGTTGCGGCCTCAAGACGGGTCTCCGCACCGTCCATCAGCGCCGGATAGGTTTCTGGCGCGTCGATGTGCAAAAGATGCATCCCCGGTTTCGCCCCGATTTTCTGGAAAAGCGGCTTTCCCGAATATCCGGCTGTCTGTGCCATCAAACCCTCCCTGAGACGAAAAAGGCCCCGAAAATCGGGGCCCTTGTCCTGTTCACTGTCGAAACCCGGCCGATCAACCGTTTGTCGGGGTCTCGCCAGTCTCAACCGGCGTACCGTCGCAGTTGCCCGTCAGCTGTTCGTAACGTGTGACGATCCAGTCCGGCGCGGTTTCGGGGACCATCTCGGCGATCTTCTCCTTGGTCTGGGCAAGCACCTCGACGGTCTTGCTGTTGTCGACCATGGCGATGCCTGTGCCGCCCGCGATCAATCGCTCGTAGACGATGAGTGCGAGTATGACCAGCAAAGCGCCGCGCGCCAGCCCGAAAAGGAAACCGAGACCCTGATCAAGCGGCCCCAGCGCCGAGTTCTGGATCGCGCCCGAGATCAGCGGCGTGAAGATCGAAACCACAATGAGCGCGACCGCGAACACGATCCCGAAGGCAGCCAGCCTCGCCAGCACGCAGTTCTCGCCGATCAGATCGTTCAGGAAAGGGATTTCCTTCACCAGGGGCTCGATATCGCCTGCAAAGACAAAAGCAACAACTGCGGCAATCACCCAGCCCAGGATCGACAGGACCTCACGCACAAAGCCGCGCGAATAGGCCAGCAGCGCCGAAATGACCAAGATAAACAGCACACCACCGTCTACCAGCGTGAAACCTTCCATAGGGTTTTCCTCTTTATCTACCCTCGTCCAGACCGCTCATTTCGGCGGTCTAGCCCTCTATCGCATCAAAGCTTTGAACAATAAAGTCGTTCAAGTCGCTCATTTTGTGCAGTTTTAGACCGTGATCGCCTTGGGTTTTTGCCTTCGCTGGCGCAAATGCAACAGTGAAACCCAGTTTTGCGGCCTCCCGCAGGCGCGAATCGTGCTGGGCAGTGGGGCGCAAGGCACCCGAGAGCGACAATTCGCCGAAAAACACCGCATCCGCCGGGAGAGGCTGATCCTGACGGGCCGACATGAGAGCGGCCGCCACCGCCAGATCGGCGGCAGGCTCGGATATCCGCAAGCCGCCTGCGACATTCAGATAGACGTCCCGACCGGCAAACCCGATGCCGCAACGGGCCTCCAGAACAGCCAGTATCATCGCGAGCCGGCCGCTGTCCCAGCCCACGACGGTTCTGCGGGGAGTGGCAAGCGGGGAGGGCGCGACGAGCGCCTGAATTTCAACCAGAACCGGTCTTGTGCCCTCGATCCCGGCAAAAACCACTGACCCGGAGGAGGGGTTCTCGCGTTCTCCCAGAAAGAGCGCGGAGGGGTTCTTCACCTCCTGTAACCCGCTGCCGGTCATCTCGAAAACGCCGATCTCGTCAGCCGGTCCGAAGCGGTTCTTCACAGCCCGCAGGATGCGGAACTGATGCCCACGCTCGCCCTCGAAATAGAGCACCGTATCGACCATATGCTCCACGACCCGAGGGCCCGCAATCTGCCCTTCCTTGGTGACATGACCCACCAGAATGACCGAGACTCCCCGCCGCTTGGCAAATTGCGTCAACTCGTGGGAGGCGGCGCGCACCTGCGCCACCGAGCCCGGCGCGCTCTCCACATGATCCGCCCACATGGTCTGGATCGAGTCGATGATCGCGACCTCGGGCCGCTCCTGGTCAAGCGTCGTCAGGATGTTGCGCAGATTGGTCTCGTTGGCTAGTTGCAACGGCGCCTCGGTCAGACCTAGCCGCCCGGCCCGCATCCGCACCTGTGCGGCCGCCTCCTCGCCCGAGACATAGATCGCTTTCGTGCCGGTCTGTGCAAACCGGGCCGCTGCCTGCAAGAGCAATGTCGATTTCCCGATGCCAGGATCGCCGCCGACCAGAATGGCCGATGCAGGGACCAGCCCGCCACCCAGCACCAGGTCGAACTCCCCGATACCTGACAGTTTGCGCGGCAGCGGCGCGTCCTGCGTGCTCAGATCACTGAGCGGCACAGCCCGGCCTCGGGTCGCACCCAGCGTCTTGCCCGCAGGTCCCGCCGTCAGCGCTGCCTCTTCCGCGATGGTGTTCCAGGCCCCACAGGCATCACAGCGACCGGCCCATTTCTTGTGGGACGCGCCGCAGGCCGAGCAGGTGAACGAGGTGGATGACTTCGCCATGCCTTTCACATTCCACCAAAGGGCAGGGCCGTTGCCAGAGCGCCGCCGAAGAGCACCTGAAATCCCGGCAGAACCCGGTTCCAGCCGCTCTCCAGCACCAGCCCGCAGAGCGCGACAAGCGCCAGCCCCCCGCCGATCATCTGGGACCCAAGGATCCAGGTGGCCTGCAGAGCGGTCATTCCGGCAATGGTCAGGACAACCGCCCCCAGATGCGCAGACCGCAATCTGCCATCCTGCCGAAACACCTGCGCTGTCGACCACAATGTGGCCGCGAACACGCCGCCTGCGATCACGATACCGGCCAGCAGGGTGACAATCTGGCTCATGAGCGCGACTTGCTCATATGCGTCACCGCCATGGAGACCAGCACCAGCGCGGTGAAGAAATAGAGCCCCCATCCGATCTCGATCCGCCCCACGCCGATGCCTTTGGCCATCATCACGTAGATCGCGATCAGAAACACATCCGCCATCGCCAGCTTGCCGATGATCTCGATCAGCGGCAGCGCGCGTGCCTTCAACAGCCGAAACTGCACTGCCGCCAGCGCCAGCGTCTTCACGACCGGCGCCACCATGGCAAAGAATGCCACCAGAAGTGCGAGCAAGACATCCTTCTCCCAAAGGCTCAACACGCCTGAGATCACCGAGATCTCGTCGAGATTGAAAAACGGCAACAGACCCGCCCTTGCCAGCGGCGTGAACCAACTCACCGGGAACAATATCAACAGGGCCAGATTGACAAAACGCAACAGGGTCACAGCCCGAACTCCTTCATTTTTCGGGAAATATCCCCGCCGGAGGCAAAAAAGCCCTCATCGCACAGCCTCGATCGGCCCCTCAGCCCGACCATGAAGGAACTGATCGAGATAGGCGTTGCCGGAGCTTTCCATCTCACCCACCGGTCCCTGCCATTGGACATGCCCGTCATGGAGCATCAGCACCCGGTCCGCGATAGCACGAACGGACGACATGTCATGGGTGATGGTCATGGCGGTTGCACCCATCTCGACCACGATCTCGCGGATCAATTCGTTGATCACGCCTGACATGATCGGATCAAGCCCCGTGGTCGGCTCATCGAAGAAAATGATCTCGGGCTCGGCGGCAATCGCACGGGCCAGACCGACGCGTTTCTGCATACCGCCCGACAACTCGGCGGGGAACAGATCGGCCACATCCGGGCTCAAGCCGACCCGCCGCAGCTTCTCGACCGCGATCTCGCGGGCCTCTGTCTTTGAGCGCTTGCCAGTCCCCCGCATCAGCCGGAAGGCCACGTTCTGCCAGACGCTGAGACTGTCGAAGAGCGCACCGCCCTGAAACAGCATCCCGAACTGTGCCAGAAACGCATCGCGATCCCGGCCCTGCGGTTTGCCGTCGATCAGGATCTCGCCCCGGTCCGCCCGGATGATCCCGAGAATGCATTTCAAGAGCACCGATTTACCGGTGCCCGAGCCGCCGATCACCACCATGCTCTCGCCCCGGCCAACCTCCAGCGAGATCCCCCGCAGGACGTGTTTCGGCCCGAAGCTCTTGGTCACATCTGTCAGCGCGATCTTGGTCATGCGGCAAAGAAAAGTTCTGTGAGGATGTAGTTGGCCGCCAGGATCAGGATCGAGGCGGTCACGACCGCATTCGTCGTGGCTTGACCGACGCCCTGCGCCCCCCGGCCCGAATTGTACCCGTGATAGCAGCCCATAAGCGCCACGATGAACCCGAAAACAGCTGCCTTGCAGAGGCCCGACAGCACGTCCCAGGCTTCAAGGAAATCGACCGTGTTCTGGATATAGACGGCACCGTTGAAGTCGAGTCGCGAGACACCGACCAGATAGCCGCCCAGCACGCCGATGATGTCGCCGATCAGCACCAGAACCGGCAGCGACAGGGTCGCGGCCAGAACCCGCGGCACCACAAGATACTTCATCGGATTGGTCGAGAGCGTGGTGAGCGCGTCAATCTGTTCGGTCACCCGCATGGTGCCGAGTTCCGCCGCGATTGAGGCCGAGACCCGGCCTGCCACCATCAGTCCGCCCAGAACGGGCCCAAGCTCGCGCACCATTCCGATGGCGACAATCGAGGGCACGACACTTTCGGCATTGAAGCGCGAGCCGCCCGCATAGATTTGCAGGGCGAGCGCGCCACCGGTGAAAAGCGTCGTCAACCCGACCACCGGCAGCGAGAAGTAGCCGATGCGCAGCATCTGGGCCAGGAACTCCATCGGATAGAAGGGCGGGCGCACGAGATGGCTGACCGTCTCGGCGCCGAAAAGCGTGAGTCGTCCCACTGCGGTGCACAGTCCAAGGACTGAGCGCCCGATGGACGCCAGAAAGCTGTTCATAAAGACAATGATGGGCACGTGTGATGTCGCCTTACTGCTCGGTCCCGCCTATGTACTCTCTTGCATAGCGCGCGCCAAGGCTTGTCAGAATTTCATATCCGATTGTACCGGCCTGTCGGGCCAAATCGTCGATCCGCTGATGCCGGTTCAGGATTGAGAGGGCAGGTGGAACCGCCTTCAGTTCGGTCACATCCACCGTGATCAGGTCCATCGAGATGCGGCCCACCACCGGCGCGGGCGTATCGCCTGCATAGACCATGATCTTGCCCGCCCCTCCTGCCCGGAGTAGCCCGTCGGCATAACCGGCGGCCAGTGTGGCGATCCGGCTGGGACGGGTCGCGCGCCAGCTCAGCCCGTATCCGACACCTTCGCCTGGCAACAGATCTCGCACCTGAATGACCGGCAGGTCCAGTTGCACGACCGGCTCGGCATCCGCGAAGGGCAGGCCGCCGTAGAGCCCGACGCCGGGGCGGGTCATGTCGAAGTGATAGGCCGCTCGCAGCAACATACCACCGGTTGCGGCGAGCGAGCGGGGGTAGACGCTTAGCAGCGTCGTCATGGCATGGAATGTCGCCAGTTGCGCGGCATTGGCCGGATCGGCGGGCGCATCGGCTGATGCCAGATGGCTAATGATCAGGCGAGGCGCGAGGGAGGGGAGATGAAGCGCGATTTCCATCAACTCGGCGGCCTCCAGCCCCAGCCGGTTCATTCCGGTATCGATCTGCAAACCGCAGGGATGTCCTGGCAGGTCAGAAAGGTGTCTTGCGACCTGATCTGGGCTGTTGAGAAGCGGGATCAGACCGGCCTCGCGCACGAGCGACACGTCACCGCCCATCAGGCCCGAGAAGACGAATATGTCAGGCCCCACGCCGATGGTATCGCGCAGCGCTGCACCTTCCTCGGCGAGCGCGACAAAGAAGGTCGTGGCACCCGCACCCTGCAGCGCTTTGGCAACTGGACCGATCCCCAGACCATAGGCATCGCCCTTGACCACAGCGGCGGTCTCGACGCTGGTCATGGCATCAAGCGCGCGCCAGTTTCGCGCGACCGCGCCGAGATCAATCCTGAGCGATGCACGTGCCATCAGAGCCTCCGGTTGCGCCGATGGGGTACAGAATTGGCTGGTGCGGTCAAGTCAGACCTTCACACGCTCGGATTTGGGGTCATATATCGGGCGCAGGCTGGCATCGGCGGGCACGCGGATACCGGCCACATCGATCTCGTAGGATGAGGCCAATACCTCCTCAGCCTTCTCGCCTTCGCAGGGCACATAACCCAACCCGATGGCTGCAGCCAGCGTGTGGCCGTAGTTGCCCGATGTCAGATACCCCACGACCTCGCCATTTCGCAGGATCGGCTCATTGTGGTAAAGTAGCGGCTCAGGGTCGGTCAGCTTGAACTGCAACAGACGCTGGGACAGTCCTGCCTGTTTCTTGCGCAGCACCGCGTCGCGCCCGATGAACTCAGGCTTTTCGAGCTTCACGGCAAAGCCCAGCCCGGCCTCCAGCACATGGTCCTCGCCCGAGATATCATGGCCCATATGGCGAAATGCCTTCTCGATCCGGCAACTGTCCATCATGTGCAGGCCGCAAAGCTTCAGCCCGTGGTCCTGACCGGCCTCATGCAGGGTCTCGAAAACATGCGCTGCCATATCCGAGGCGACATAAATCTCCCATCCAAGCTCGCCCACATAGGTCACCCGATGGGCGCGGGCCAACCCCATTCCAATCTCGATATATTGCATTGTTCCAAAGGTTTGAGCTGCATTGCTGAAGTCGTTGGGGGAGACAGCCGAGAGCAGATCGCGTGATTTCGGTCCCATGACACAGATCACCGCTTCGGCAGCTGTGACATCGGTGATCACCACTGCCTCATCGCGCAAATGCCGGTGCAGCCAACTCCGGTCGCGGACCACCGTCGCGGCTGGTGTGACCAGCAGATAGGCGGTCTCGGACAGGCGTGTGACTGTAATATCAGCCTCTATCCCACCATTATCATTGAGGAATTGCGTATAGACGATCTTGCCCACAGGCACTGACATGTCGCCGCCGCAGATCCGGTTCAGGAAACCCTCTGCATCGCGCCCTTCAACCCGCAACTTGCCAAAGGACGACATGTCGTAGAGCCCGACGCCCTCGCGGATCGCCCGATGCTCCTCAGCTGCGTTTTCAAACCAGTTCTGCCGGGTCCAGCTATAGGTGTAGACCGGATCCTGACCGGGCTTCGCAAACCAGTTGGCCCGCTCCCACCCGGCGGTCTCGCCAAAGACCGCACCACGCGCCTTGAGATGTTCATGCAGGGGCGAGCGTCTGATCCCGCGCGCCGTGGCCATCTGACGAAATGGGTAGTGATCGGCATAGAGCAGACCCAGCGTCTCTTTCGAGCGTTCGCCGAGATAGTGCTTGTTGCCCTGAAAGGGCTGCATCCGGCGGATATCCACGTCGCCCAGATCAAAGGGGGCGATCCCGTCTTCCATCCAATGTGCAAGAGCCCAACCGGCGCCGCCCGCCGACTGGATGCCGACCGAGTTGAAACCGGCCGCAACAAAGAAACCGTGCAGGTTGGGGGCCTCGCCCAGATGATAGGCATCATCGGGCGTGAAGCTTTCGGGACCGTTGAAGAAGGTGTGGATGCCGGCCTCGGCCAGCATCGGCATCCGCTCGACCGCGCGCTCCAGGATCGGCTCGAAATGGTCGAAATCCTCGGGTAGCTGGTCGAATTCGAAATCGTCTGGAATGCCGCCCGTGGCCCATGGCTTGGCCACCGGTTCGAACGCGCCAAGCAGTAGCTTGCCCGCATCCTCCTTGTAATAGGCACATTCATCGGGAACCCGCAGAACGGGAAGTTGCGTCAGGTTCTCAATGGCTTCCGTGACGATGTAGAAGTGCTCACAGGCCTGAAGGGGGACGTTGACACCGGCCATGCGTCCGACCTCATGGCCCCACATGCCGCCGCAATTGACGACAAAATCAGCGTCGATATGGCCGCTTTCGCCGTTCTGCTCCCAATCAACGCCCGTCACCCGCCCAGCCGATTTGGAAATCCCGGTCACCTTCACGCCTTCGAGCACCTGCGCCCCGCCCATCCGGGCACCCTTGGCCAGCGCCAGCGCGATATTGGCAGGGTCGCCCTGACCGTCCTTAGGCAGATAGACCGCGCCGGTCATGTCGGATGTCTCGACATGTGGATAGCGCTCACGGACATCGGCTTGAGAGATCTCCTCCACCTCCACCCCGAAAGCGCGCGCCATGGCTGCCTGGCGGTAGATCTCCTCGCGCCGCGCCTCGGTCAGCGCCATGGTGATCGAGCCGACACGTTTGAAGCCGGTGGCGACCCCGGTTTCCGCCTCAAGCTTGCCGTAGAGTTCCTGGGAGTACTTCGCGAGTCGCGTCATGTTCTTGGTTGCGCGCAGTTGCGCGATCAGCCCGGCCGCGTGCCATGTGGTGCCCGAGGTCAGGCGCTTGCGCTCCAGCAGCACCACGTCAGTCCAGCCGAGCTTGGTCAGGTGATAGGCGACCGAGCAGCCCGCGACCCCGCCGCCGATGATCACGGCGCGGGCCTTGGAGGGGGGTGTTTTCATGAGGCGGCCCTTTCATTCACACGGGTCTCGGCAAAGGCAACAAGTGTTCGGAGTGCCGCGATCAGATCCGGCTCAGGCACGGTCAGGGCGACGCGCAGATGCCCGGCCGCCGCATTGCCGAAGCTTTCGCCGGGCATGACAGCGATCCCGTGTTGCATGAGCAGCGCGTCGGCAAAGTCCTCGCCGCTCAGCCCGGTCTTGCGGATGTCGAGCATCAGATACATGCCGCCTGCGTTGGGGCTGACCGTGACGGAATTGGAGCCGCGCAGAACCTCCAGCGCCGCAGTGCGGCGGGCCGCGTAGGTCCGGGCCACATAGGTTTCGATATGGTCGCCCTCGCTCAACGCCCAGGCGGCGGCATCCTGAATGTAGCCCGGCACGCCATAGGTTGTGTTGGTCGCGAGATCAGTCAGATGCGCGATCATCGGCGCGGGCCCGATGATCCATCCCAGCCGCGAGCCGGTCATCATGTGGCTTTTCGAGAGCGAGCCGATCACCAGCGTGCGCTCGCGCATTCCATCCAGCACGCGCGGGCTTATATGCTGGCCCTCCCAGACCTGCGTGTCATAGACCTCGTCCGAGATCAGCCAGATGTCCTGCGCCTGACAGACCGCCGCGATGTCGTTCAGCGTCTTGCTGCTGTAGACAGCACCGGTGGGATTGTTGGGGGTGTTGATCAGAAGGGCTTTGGCACCGGCGCAGGCGGTCTGCAGAGCTGATCGCTCGGGCTGGAAGCCGTGCTCGGGTTGCATCTCGACCGCACGCGGGGTAGCGGAGGCCGCCCGGATCGTTCCGGGATAGGTGGCATAATAGGGGTCGAGAAAGACCACCGGATCGCCTGGATCGGCCACGCCCATCATGGCGGCGAAAAGCCCCGCCTGACCGCCGGGTGTCACCAGAACATTCTCGCGGGTCGTGGGCATGCCGGTCGGGTCGGTGACGCGTTTTGCAATGATATCACGCAAGCTGTCGGTTCCCGGAACCGAGGCATAGCCCGTATGCCCCCCGCGCGCTGAACGGTTCATTGCGTCCAGAATTTCAGCAGGTGTCGTGCGGTCGTGATCGCCAATGGTGAGCATGGTGACGGGATGACCGGCCGCGGCCATATCGCGCGCCTTCATGTAAAGGCCCCAGCCGTCGTCGCCGGTTCCGTTGAGGGATGCGATGCGGGTCGATGGCGTCATGCGCGCAGCCGTTCGTTCTGCGGATCCCACAGGGGCGCGTCGGGTTGCACTTCGGCCCCGAACCTCTCACCGAAGATTTCCACCTCCAGCTTCGTGCCAGGGTCGGTCAGATCGGTACGCAGCATGCCAAGTGCGATGGATTTGCCGACCCGGTAGCCCCAGCCACCCGATGTGGTCTCGCCCACAACCTGATCGCCATGCCAGAGCGTGGACATATAGGGCGCGTCATGGTCACCGGCCTCGACCGTCAGCGTGACAAAGCGTTTCTTCACGCCCTGCTGTTTCTCATTGAGCAGCGCCTGCTTGCCGGGGAAGTCCTGCGGCTTGTCCAGGCGGATGAAGCGGTCCAGCCCGCCTTCCAGCAGGGAATAATCGGTTGAAAGGTCGCCCTTCCAGGCGCGGTACCCCTTTTCAAGCCGCAAGGCGTTGAGGGCGAACATCCCGAAAGGTGTTGCGCCCGCCCCCAGAACCGCATCGTAGATCGCTGGCATGTTGGCAGTTTCGGAGTGGATCTCCCAACCCAACTCACCTGCAAAACTGACGCGTGCCAGTGTGGCAGGCTGCCCCGCCACGACGGCTTTCTGGTGGCTGAGCCATGGCAGTGTCAGGTCGGCCTCCGTCAGCGTCTCGAAGAGCGCCCGCGATTTCGGACCGGTAACGATCAGGGTGGAGTACTCGTTCGTGTGCTCCGTCAGCGTGAGGCCCTCGGTCAGGGCATTCCTGAGTAGCTCAAAGTCATGCCACTCAGCCGCAGCGGCGGTGATGAGCGTGAAGGCATTCTCGTCATGCCGCATGAGAGACATCTCAGTTACGATCCGGCCGCGGGCGTCCGGGAAATAGGCCAGTCCCATGCGCCCGATCTTCGGCAGGGCACCGGCAATCCGGCCACGCAGCCATTCCGCCGCCCCGTCGCCCGAGAGATTGAAGCGTGAGAAGCCGGGCAGGTCGAGTACGCCGACCCCATCACGCACTGCCTCACATTCCTTGCGCACCCGCACCTCCCATGGGCCGGAACGTGCCCAGGTCTGGGTGGCCTCCTCGGATGTGTCGTCATCGGGCTTTGCGAACCAGTTGGCCCGCTCCCAGCCGTTATAAGCACCCATCACACCGCCAAGGCCGACCACTTTGTCATGCACCGGTGACAGTTTCTTGTTGCGCGCCGCGGGCCATTCATGATGCGGGAAGTGGATGGCGTATTCATGGCCATAGACTTCCATGCCTTTCTGGTTGCAGTAGTCCTGATCACAATGGCCGGTGAAACGGCGCGGATCGACCGACCACATGTCCCATTCGGTCGCGCCTTCGGTGATCCATTCGGCCAGCACTTTGCCCGACCCACCCGCTTGCGCGATCCCGAAGGTGAAGACACAAGCCTCAAAGGCGTTCGGCACGCCGGGCATCGGCCCGATCAGCGGCAGACCGTCAGGCGTATAGGGGATGGGTCCGTTGATCACCTTGTTGATGCCAGCGGTCCCCAGAAGTGGGACACGGGCCATCGCATCCTCGATATACCATTCCAGCCGCTCCAGATCGTCGGGGTAAAGCTGGAACGAGAAATCCTCGGGCATCGGGTCATCCGGCGTCATCCAGTGCCCTTTGCAGTTCCGCTCATAAGGTCCGAGGTTCAGGCCGGTCTTCTCCTGTCGCAGGTAGTAGGACGTGTCCACATCCCGCAAAAGCGGCAACTTGTTGCCCGTCTCCTTTGTCCAGTCCTCGATCTCCTTTATCTCGTCGGTCAGCAAATACTGATGGCTCATCACCATCATTGGCAGTGTGCGCCCGCCGTAAGGTTTGAACCATTCGCCGACGCGCTGGGCGTAGTAGCCCGCTGCATTGACCACATATTCACACCGGATCTCGCCCTTCTCGGTCTCGACGATCCACTCCGCCCCGTCGCGCCGGACACCGGTCGCCGGGCAGAAGCGGATGATCTTCGCGCCCAGATCGCGCGCGCCCTTGGCAAGGGCCTGGGTCAGCTGTGCGGGATCGATATCGCCGTCATACGGATCGTAGAGCCCACCCTCCAGATCGTGGGTTTCCATGAACGGATAGCGGCTTTTCAGATCGCTGACCGAGCACATCTCGATCGGCATGCCCTGGTAGCGTCCCATCCCGGCAGCGCGCTCGAACTCCTGCATGCGCTCCTTCGAATGCGCAAGACGCACGGATCCGGTGACGTGGTAGTTCATCGGGTAGTCGACCTCGTCGGCCAGCCCACGGTAGAGCTCTGTCGAATAGCGTTGCAGGTTCATGATCGACCAGGCGTTCGAGAAAGTCGGGATGTTGCCGGCTGCATGCCAGGTTGACCCTGCGGTCAACTCATTTTTCTCCAGCAGCACGCAATCGGTCCATCCGGCCTTTGCCAGATGGAAAAGGGATGACGCGCCGACAGCGCCTCCACCGATGATAACGACACGTGCTGTGGTGGGAAAATCTGCCATGTTGGTTCTCTGTTCTGGTTGTGGATCGGCGAGGTCAGTAAATCGGGGGGGCGATCACCCAGATTACCACGCAGGGTTGGGAATAGGGGTTGGCCCAGCGATAGGCCTCGCCGCGAATACGAAAACTGTCACCTTCGCCGACGGTATAGTCGGTGCCGCCGATCGTCAGATCCATGCGGCCCGATACGACATAGGCGACTTCCTGGGTGGGGCGCGTCACGTCCTGCGCCATCGTGGCACCAGGGGCAAAGACCGAGTGGACCATCTCGAAATCGTCGGTCAGATCAGGAGAGAGCAGTTCCTCCTCCAACCCGTGCACGCGACTGCCCAGCCGCCTGCGCGACGCGGAACGGACCACGCGGCCCTGATCAGAGGTCGCCGACGGGTTCGCGCCAAACAGCAGCGACAGCGGCACCTGCAGAATTTCCGCGATGCGCCGCAACTCGTCGATGTCCGGCGATGACTTGTCACGCTCCACCTGGCTCAGCCAGCCGATGGAGCGGTTGAGTTGCCCGGCCATCTGCGCCAGCGTCAGCCCGCGCGACCGCCGCAGCGCGCGAATGTCAGCACCGAGACTCTGTCCGGGAGGATCGAGAGGGATATTCATCGGCCCGCGCGCCTTTCGTGAAAAAATCTAACTAAATTTCACGGCAGACATCGCAGACGTCAAGTCTATTCACGCCAAGAGATGTCGGATTCGCATTCTGCATTCAGAGACGGGGATCTGCGAAGAGCCAAAAAAAACGCCCTCACAATGAGGGCGTTAAGTTATTGAGGCAGGTTTCATACAGGCAAGAAACCTATCGAGCAGTAAGTTATTTATACTAAACGCTTTGCGAGACTCCAAGATAAAAATTTGTGTCCCCGAACGGTCCGGTTAAACTTGGGTAAAACCAAAACGATTCCAGCAAACGGGGCAGAGCAGCGATGAGACATCTCAAAACCAAGTTCCACCTTCTACTGGCCGGCCTCGCTGTCGCGCCCACACTCGCGTTTGGCCAAGCAAAACATGGCATAGCGATGTATGGAGAGCCCGCCTTACCCGCTGATTTCAAGGCGCTTCCCTACGCCAACCCCGATGCACCCAAGGGTGGTGTCTTCGTTCAGGGAGAGGCCGGTGTCGGGGCTGAGGGGTTCGATGCGATGAATCCCTACATCCTGAAAGGACGCTCGCCCTACGGACTGCGAGTCTATGTGTTCGAGTCGCTGTTGGGCCGGTCCTGGGACGAATCCTTCTCACTTTACGGCCTGTTGGCCGAATCGGTTGAGGCCGGACCTGAACGCGAATGGGTGGAATTCCACCTGCGCCCGGAGGCCAGGTTTTCGGACGGCACTGCGGTGACGATCGATGACGTGATCTGGTCCTATGAGACGCTCGCCGAAAAGGGTCTGCCGCGCTACAAGACCGCCTGGAGCAAAGTCGAGACCTACGAGAAAGTGGGTGAGCGCGGCATCCGCTTCAACTTCAATTCACCCGACAATGAGCTGCCGCTTCTGCTCGGCCTGCGCCCGATCCTCAATCCGCGCGACTGGGCCGACCGGCCCTTTGAGGAGCCGACACTCGATGTGCCGACCGGCTCAGGCCCCTATGTTGTCGGTGACTTCGAGGCCGGGCGGTTTATCGAGTTCGACCGCAACCCCGACTACTGGGGCAGGGATCTGGCATACAACCAGGGCCTCTACAATTTCGACACGCTCCGCTACGAGTTCTACGGCGATCAGGGCATCATCTTTGAGGCCTTCAAGGCCGGTGAAGTGTCGATGTTCCGCGAAACCAATCCCGACAAGTGGGAGAATGACTACGACTTCGCGGCTGTAACAGATGGCAAGATCATGCAATCTGTCGTGCCTCATCAGCGTCCCTCGGGCATGAAGGGCTTTGTGTTCAATACGCGGCGGGACAAGTTTCAGGACTGGCGTGTGCGCGACGCCCTGATCCATACCTTCAATTTCGAATTCGTGAACAAGACGCTGAACGGTGGCATCTATCCACGGCGATCCAGCTACTTCGCCAATTCCCATCTGGCGATGAGTGATACAGCCGCAGAAGGTCAGGTCAGGGAATTGCTGGAGCCCTTCGCGGACGAGTTGTTGCCCGGTGCGCTTGAAGGCTACAGCCTGCCAAGCTCCGATGGCTCGGACCGTAACCGCGCCAACATGCGCGCCGCCCGCGATCAAATGGCGGCCGCCGGCTGGACCGTTCAGGACGGGGCGCTGAAGAACGAGGCGGGCGAGGTCTTCGGTTTCTCGATCATGCTCAACTCGGCCTCCGATGAGGCGATCGCAAACCTCTGGATAGACGCGTTGTCGCGCCTCGGCATCGCGGTGACAATCGAGACGGTCGACAATGCCCAGCACAAGGCCCGCAAGGCCGAGTATGACTACGATGTCTTCGTCAATTCCTGGCCGCTCTCGCTGAGCCCCGGCAATGAGCAGCAACTCTATTGGGGTGCGGCGGGTGTCGAGACGCCTGGGACAAGGAACTACATGGGAATGAATTCCCCCGCTGCGGAGGCGATGATCGATACGCTGCTCACGGCAGATGATCAGGATGAATTTGTCGCCGCCACCAAGGCTCTTGACCGGATATTGACGTCCGGCCGCTATGTGGTGCCATTCTGGTATTCCGACGTGTCCCTCATCGCCCATAGCAGCGACATCACCTATCCTAAAGACACGCTCCCGGCCTATGGCGACTGGATCGGGTTCATGCCGGATGTGTGGTGGTCCGGGGGCAGGTAGCTCAGAAGAGTAGTTTGCCTCCGGCGGGGATATTTCCGGAAAAATGAAGGCGGCTTTTCTTTTTGGGTTAAATATCCCCGCCGGAGGCATTCATCTCTTGGGCGCACCGGGGCTGCCTTCAGACCAGCATTTCCTTTGTGGCGGTGAGCTTGATTTCCGGATGGTCCCGCTCGATCCGATCAATGTCCCATTGCAGGCGGGTCATATAGACCGGATCACCGTCGCTGTCGGTTGCGATATGGCCCTTGTTGGAGGCAATGAAGCTGTCGATCTTGTCCTTGGGCCCGGAGACCCAGCGGGCTGAGGTGAACTGGGTCGCCTCGAACCGGACCGGCAGGCCGTATTCCAGTTCGATCCGCGAGGCGAGAACCTCGAACTGCAAGGCGCCGACCACGCCGACCACCCAGCCCGAGCCGATCATCGGTTTGAAGAGCTTGGCTGCGCCCTCTTCGGCGAATTGGAGCAGCGCCTTGTCGAGATGCTTGGCCTTGAGCGGGTCGCCTGCACGCACTGATTGCAACAGCTCAGGCGCAAAGGACGGGATGCCGGTGAAGCGCAGGCTTTCGCCTTCGGTCAGCGCGTCTCCAATGCGCAACTGGCCGTGATTCGGGATGCCGATGATGTCACCGGCCCAGGCGTCCTCGGCCAGTTCGCGGTCATTGGCGAGAAACAGCACCGGGTTCGAGATCGCCATCGGCTTCTTGGACCGCACATGGGTGAGTTTCATACCGCGTTTGAAATGACCTGAGCAGAGGCGCACGAAAGCCACCCGGTCGCGGTGTTTGGGGTCCATATTGGCCTGCACCTTGAAGACGAAGCCGGAGACTTTGGTCTCGTCTGGTGAGACCTGACGCTCGGTCGCGGGACGGACCTGCGGGCGCGGGCCATAGTCGCCGATGCCGTTCATCAGTTCCTGCACTCCGAAGGAATTGATGGCCGAGCCGAACCAGATCGGCGTCATCGTGCCGTCCGAAAAGGCCTGCTGGTCGAAGGCGGGCAGCAACTCGCGCGCCATCTCAACCTCCTCGCGCAGTTTCTCCAGCAGGTGTTCGGGCACATGCTCGGCGATTTTCGGATCCTCAAGACCGTTGATTGCGATGCTCTCGGCCTTTCTGTTGCGATCCGCGCGGTCCATCAGCTCCAGCCGATCATGGATCAGATCATAGGCGCCCAGAAACTCGCGCCCGACACCGATCGGCCAACTGGCGGGCGTGACATCAATGGCGAGGTTTTCCTGGATCTCGTCGATGATCTCGAACGTATCGCGGCTTTCGCGGTCCATCTTGTTGCAGAAGGTCAGGATCGGCAGGTCGCGCAGGCGGCAGACCTCGAAAAGCTTCCGAGTCTGGCTCTCGACACCCTTGGCGCCGTCGATGACCATGATGGCCGCGTCAACGGCTGTCAGCGTGCGAAACGTGTCTTCTGAGAAGTCCGAGTGCCCGGGCGTGTCTACCAGATTGAACCAGTAGTCACGAAACGGAAATGACATGGCGGAGGCAGAGACGGAGATGCCGCGATCCTGTTCCATCTTCATGAAGTCCGAGCGGGATCTGCGCGCCTCGCCCTTGGCGCGCACCTGTCCCGCCATCTGGATCGCCCCCCCATAGAGAAGGAACTTCTCCGTCAGGGTGGTCTTGCCCGCATCGGGATGGCTGATGATCGCGAAGGTACGGCGACGCGCAATCTCAGGCGGCAGGGGCGGGGTGTTGTGATCTCGGTCCAGCATGAGGCGCTCTATAGTCCTGCGTCCTCGCCGGAACAAGGGTCCGTCCTTGCCATCCTGCGAAGAAAGCCGTTTGCTCCGGGCAACAACCAACGGGAGGGATCGATTTCATGGATCTGGGCATTTCGGGAAGACACGCGATTGTCTGCGCCGCCTCAAAGGGGCTGGGGCGTGGATGTGCCGAGGCACTGGCGGAGGCAGGCTGTGATCTGGTGATCAATGCACGCACTGCCGGTCCGCTGGAAGAAACGGCCGCAGCCCTTCGCGACAGGTTCGGCGTGCAGGTCACGGCCATCGCCGTCGATATCACCACATCGGCCGGTCAGGCAGAGGTGCTGGCTGCCTGTCCGGCGCCCGATATCCTTGTCACCAATGCGGGCGGGCCGCCGCCCGGCATCTGGTCAGACTGGGATCGCGACGATTTCATCGCAGCCCTTGATGCCAACATGCTGACCCCGATCGCGTTGATGAAGGCCTGTCTGCCAGGCATGATCGAGCGGGGCTGGGGGCGGGTCGTCAATATCACCTCCCAATCGGTGAAAGCACCGATCCCGGCGCTCGGCCTGTCGAATGCGGCGCGAACCGGATTGACGGGATATGTCGCGGGAACAGCCCGTCAGGTCGCCCCTTTCGGTGTGATCATCAACAACCTGTTGCCGGGGATCCACGATACCGACCGGGCCGCAGCGCTCGACGGGCGGGTCAGTCAGGACCGCAATGTCTCGGTCGAGGAAGCCCGCGCCGAGCGCGAAGCGACCATTCCGGCGCGACGCTACGGTACCCCTGAGGAATTCGGAGCCACCTGTGCATTCCTGTGTTCGCGCCATGCGGGATACATTGTCGCGCAAAATGTCCTGATCGACGGTGGCGGTGTGAACACGACTCTTTAGGGGCGCTCACAAATGCGTGGGACGGTCTAGCCTTGCGGGGCCTTGCGGGGCATAGCGGAGCAAATGTAGCCCCCTTTAGGAAAGTTCCCGCCAGATGCCAGATTTCGCCGCGCCAGAGACACTGACCGGGTTTGTCCTGCTGCTTGTCGTGACCAGTTTCGTGATCTCACCGCGCAGTGCCGGTGCGGATGAGTTCTTCAGTGGTGCAAGCCGGTCGGGGCAGGCACCGGGCCTTTGGACGCTGGTTCTCAGCCAGGTCACGACCTGGATATTCGCCCGCTCTCTGATGAATGCGGCCATCCTTGGCTTCTACTACGGGATTGCCGGTGTGCTGGCATACACGACCTATTATGGCTCCTTCCTGACGGGCGCGCTGATCATCTCGCGTCTGCGCAAGGGTGGTGCGGCTTCCGTTCAGGGATGGCTGACCGATCAGTTTGGTCGACCAGGTGCGCATGGCTATAATCTTGTTGTCGGTCTGCGGCTGATGTCGGAGGTCTTCGCCAATCTTCTGGTGGTGGGCCTGATCTTTGGGGAACTCTACGGAGGCACGGAATACGCCTCGCAGACGGCGATGGTTCTTCTGGCACTTGCCGGGCTGGGCTATTCTGTGCTTGGCGGTCTTCACGCCTCGCTGCGCACGGATGTGACGCAGATGCTGGTCTTCATCATCGTCTTCGTGGCAGCCTTTGTTGCGCTTCTGAGCTTGCCGGAGTTTGCCTGGGGCGCTGTGCTGAGCGCGAATGGCATTTCGGGCAGCGGACCGGGCTGGGTCCTCCTGGTGGTCGCGCTGTTGCAGGTGATCTCCTACCCGGCTCATGATCCGGTGATGATGGATCGCGGCTTTCTTGCCGACGAGAAAACCACAAGGTTGAGCTTTGTCCACGCCTTCTGGATCTCGGGACTGTGCATCTTCGGCTTCGGCCTTTTCGGCGTGCAGGCTGGATTGATGGCGGGCGACGGCGAGGCAATGCAGGCCGTCTGGGAAAGGATGTTCGGCCCGTTCGTGCTGTTTTGCCTGAATGCGGCGCTGATAGTCTCGGCCGTCTCGACACTGGACTCTGCCCTTGCATCCGCGGCGCGTCTGTCGATCGAGGAGATGCGTCTGGGCGCGAGAACCGTGGCGAACGGTCGGATTGCCATGGTGGTCTTTCTGCTGGGCGGGGTTCTGTTTCTTCTGGCCGAGACCGAAGACCTCTTTGCCGCTGTGGCGATCTCGGGAACCGCGTCGATGTTCCTCGTGCCGGTCCTGACGCTCGGCCTCTTTGGCGGGTTGCGTATTCCGCTCTGGTCCTATGCCATTGCGTTTCTCGCGGCGATGATGGGCGCTGTGGCCTATTTCCACCAATCCAGCGATCTGATGATGGAGATATTCGGCGTGGGCCACAAATACGAGCGGTTGCTCTGGATCTGCGTTGCTGTCCTCTTTGTGGGGTTTCTCGCCTGTATCGGGGGTATTCTGACCGAGCGCAGACTTGCCGAACGTCAGGTGCGTTGATATCTGAGGTATTCCTGATTGAATTTATCATGAAAGGCAGCATGCGTTGGAGACCACCGCCCGACTGAAGCTCGATATGCTGGGTTGCCGTTTCGGCGACCGCTGGGTCGTCCGCGACGTGTCGCTGGAGCTTTTTGCCGGACAGGTGACCTGTCTTCTCGGACCGTCGGGATGCGGCAAGTCAACCACGCTTCGGATTGCAGCGGGTGTCGAGACCCCGACCGTCGGTTCCGTACACATCGACGGAGATCTGGTGGCTGACGCGCATCACTCCCGGCCGCCTGAGACGCGCGGCATCGGCATGATGTTTCAGGATTTCGCCCTTTTTCCGCATCTCACCGTGCTTCAGAACGTCGCTTTCGGCCTGAAGGAGCGAAAACGTGAACGCCACGACCGGGCGGGCGAACTTCTTGCGAAGGTCGGGCTCAAGGGCTTTGAGGACAAGTATCCCCATCAGATGTCGGGCGGCGAGCAGCAGCGCGTGGCGCTGGCGCGCGCACTGGCCCCAAGGCCGCGTGTAATGCTGATGGATGAGCCGTTTTCCGGCCTCGACAATCGTCTGCGCGACGAGATCCGCGACGAAACGCTAGAAATACTGAAGGATGAGGAAACGGCGGTTCTGCTGGTCACGCATGAACCTGACGAGGCGATGCGCATGGCCGATCAGATTGCCCTGATGCGCGCGGGCAGGATTGTCCAGATGGGCGCGCCCTACAATATCTACAACAATCCCGTTGATGCCGAGGCGGCGGCCTTTTTCAGCGATATCAATGTGATCCACGGAGTGGTTCGGGACTTTCAGACCGACACGCCGTTTGGCCAGTTCCTGACCCCGAACCTTGTGAATGATGCGGATGTGGAGATCATCATCCGGCCACAGCACCTCAAGATGGACTTTGACAGGCAGGGCTCGGGTCCTCTGCCGACACCGCAGGATGGTGTGGCAGCGCGCGGTGCGGTCGAGCGGGCGCGGTTCATGGGCTCGGAAAGCATCATTGAGCTGGCCATGGACCATGACGGGTCCATGCTCAAGGCGACGATCCCGGGTGTTTTTCTTCCCAAACGCGGCACGCCGCTCTGGCTGTCGCTGCGCCGCGACCGATGCTTCGTTTTCCCCTGCAAGGCGCAAAGTCGCGTGAACGACCCTTATTTACGATAGTTTTTGGGCCCAAGGGTCGGTTATGGGCTTTATCCCGAGCGGTGGACACCATAGATATTAGCGTTAGATAAAAGCTATCGGGGCATGCGAGAGCGCGTGTCCCCCTGACACCGGAGATATTCCATGCTGAACAATATTGGCCTGCCGGGCATTCTGCTGATTGCCGTCGTTGTGCTTGTGCTTTTCGGGCGCGGCAAGATTTCGTCGCTGATGGGTGAAGTGGGCAAGGGCATCACCTCGTTCAAGAAGGGCATCAATGACGGCAAGAAAGAGCTTGAAGAGGCTGCCGCCGAAGGTGAGCACGCCCGTGACATCACCCCAGAGGCCGAGAAAGACAAGGCCTGATATGTCGCGGCGGAGCTGATCAATGTTCGACATCGGCTGGCTTGAACTTATTGTCATTGGTATCGTGGCCCTGATCGTCGTCGGGCCAAAGGACCTGCCCGGCATGTTCCGTACCGTGGGGCGCTTCATGGGCAAGGCGCGTGGCATGGCGCGGGAGTTCCAGCGTTCCATGGAGGAAGCCGCAGACGAGGCCGGCCTGAAAGAGGCCGCAAGCGGGCTGAAGGACATCGACAATATCGGCCTGAATTCCGCGACCAAATCGGCGAAGACCTACGCCAAGAACTTCGCCATGGGCGAGGACGAGAAGACCGACACACCTCCGAAGACAGAGGCGAAACCTGACGCACCCAAGGCGGAAACAGCGCCTGAGCCAGAGAAAACCTGACCCATGGCGGATGCGCAGAAAGACGACATCGACGACAGCACGGCGCCGCTGATCGAGCATCTGGCGGAGCTTCGGACCCGTCTGATCCGCTCGGTGATCGCGTTTCTCATCGGCATGATCATCTGCTTCACGGTTGCCGAGCCCATTCTGGAGTTTCTGGTCCAGCCCATCGAGACGATCCTGAGAGAGCAGGGAAACGACAACCCGACGCTCATTTTTACGTCGCCGCAGGAAAAGTTCTTCGTCCTCATCAGGATATCGCTGATTTTCGGCCTGGCGCTGTCATTCCCGGTGGTTGCGCATCAGTTGTGGCGTTTCGTGGCCCCGGGCCTTTACCGCAACGAGAAAAACGCGTTTCTGCCGTTCATCATCGCCTCGCCGCTGCTCTTCATCCTCGGTGCGAGCTTTGCCCATTTCGTCGTGACGCCGCTGGCAATGCGGTTTTTCATCGGGTTCAGCGACAGTATCTCGGTTCTCGCGTCGATGTTCGCCAGCAATACCGAAGGGCTGCCTGCAACAGGCGGTCTGCCGCTGCCGGGAGAGGCACCACCCACGACGTCCGGTGTCAGTACCGTGTTTTTGGGCAGTGTGCGGGAGTCGCTGGACATCACACTGAAATTCATCATCGCCTTTGGTCTGTGTTTCCAGTTGCCGGTTCTGCTCACCCTGATGGGCAAGGCCGGTCTGGTGTCAGCACAGGGCCTCGGCGACATGCGCAAATATGCGGTCGTCGGCATTCTGGTGCTGGCCGCCGTCGTGACCCCACCTGACGTGATCACCCAGATCATCCTCTTCTCGGTCGTCTACTTGCTCTACGAGCTTTCAATCCAGCTTGTCCGGCTGGTGGAGAAAAAGCGGGAAGAGCAATTGCGCGCCGACGGGTATTATGAAGACGAGGATGACGACCTCGCCGATGCAAACCAGCCATGAATGACCTGCTCGGTCCGCTGACCCGGATCGCAGAGGCGCTGGAGCGGATCAGCCCGGCGCCCTTGTCGGGCGTTGACGTCGGTGGTGCGGGCGCGTTTGTCTGGCATACGGAGCCGGATCGCCTCGATCCGGTTCCATCCGTAAACCGGGTGCCCTTGGGGCTTCTGATAGGGATCGACCGCGCGCGCGACATGCTTCTGGCCAACACGATGCAGTTTGCAGCGGGGCATGCGGCCAACAACGTGCTTTTGTGGGGCGCGCGCGGCATGGGGAAGTCGAGCCTGGTGAAGGCGGCCCATGCGGAGGCGTCCGTTTCCCATCCTGACCTGAAGCTGATCGAGATCCAGCGCGAGGACCTGCCCTCCATCGGGCGCCTTCTGAATATCCTTCGCGGTGCCAAGGGCCGGTTTCTGCTCTTCTGCGATGATCTCAGCTTCGATCACGACGACACCCACTACAAGTCGCTCAAGGCCGTGCTTGATGGCGGGGTCGAGGGTCGACCCGAGAATGTGATCCTTTATGCGACCTCGAACCGGCGGCATCTGATGCCGCGCGATATGATCGAGAATGAGCGGAGTTCCGCCATCAACCCGTCCGAGGCCACGGAAGAGAAGGTGTCGCTGAGCGACCGGTTCGGCCTCTGGCTCGGATTTCACCCCTGTGATCAGGACGCGTATCTTGCGATGATCCGGGGCTATTGCGATGCCTTCGGGATCGAGATCGACGACGAGACGCTGCGGGCCGAGGCCATAGAGTGGCAGCAGACCCGGGGATCCCGTTCGGGCCGGGTGGCGTGGCAGTATGTGACCGATCTGGCAGGTCGCCAGCGTGTCACACTGAGACCGGGAGATTAGGGGAGCGCCTCGCAGGCCAGACCATCACGATCCCTGTCGAGACGATGCGGGTCGCGGGGCGCAAATCTTTCATAGAAGGCCTGCGCCTGGGCCTGAGTGGCGAAATCCCTGCAATCCATGTCGCGACCACTTCCTGCGGTCAGGGACAAAGGAATGGCACTTCTCGAAATGGATTTGGAGGCATTGTGACAGTGATAGGGTTTGCTGCCTGCGTGACATCCATCGCCATTCAGGCCGCCGGAATGCGCAAACGCCCCGTTCGGTACAACGAAAAAACCAACTGCAAAAACTGTTAACAATGACTTAATCATTGTTAACAGTTGGGGTTTCTTTAGGCGGGTTTAAAGACCCTGGCGGATCGGGTCAGCCCTGCTCAGAGGTAAGGTGCCGGATCGACGGCCTCGGTTCCGCGACGGACCTCGAAATGCAGGTTGGGCTGATCCCCGTCGGCAATCACGCCGATTTTCTGGCCCGTACTGACCTTGTCACCTTTCTTGAGGGTCACACCGGTCACCCGGCCATAGACCGTGATCAGATCGTCGGCATGGCGCACCAGAACGATGGTTCCAAGCCCGCCGAGCGAGTTGGAGATCAGTGCGACCTCACCATCCTTGGCGGCACTGACCGGCGTCCCGGCGGCGGCTGCGATATCAATGCCCTCATTCTTGTCTGCACCTGCCCCGGGAGAGAAGGGCCGGATCACGTTGCCCGAGACGGGGCGTCTCAGCTTGCCGCCCGGAGGCGTGCGGAACTGGCCAAGGTTGGGGGATGCGGGCACTTCGACGGCGGCAACCTCCTCATTTGCAGGCAGCGGCTGGGATGCGCTCGGCGGCAGAGGCAGGGCGTCGGTCGTGGTTGCGGGCCGCTCGACGGCGGCCACTTGCGTCTCCGCAGGAGGTTGTTCGACGGCGGCAGGCAGGACGTTGGCCTGCGAGACCAGCGGGATCAGAAGTTCCTGATTCTCGCGGATCCGCAACTCGCTGTCGAGCCCGTTCCACGATGACAGCGCCGTCACCGAAACACCATAGAGACGCGCGATGCTGAAGGCTGTCTCACCGGGCTCGACACGGTGCCGGATCGGGTCGATGACAGGGCTTGGCTGGCCGTTCTGGAACGGATTGGCGGTGCCCGTGGTCGCCAGTGCCGGGTTGGACGGGTCAAATGGTACATTACCGGTCGGCGAGCCGAGCGGTGCCGCATCAATCGCGGACGAGACGATGTCCGGGCTCCAGACATTGTCGGCCGGTGAGCCCCCGACATTGCGCGGCAGTGCCAGAACCTCACCCGTGCGCGGACGATAGGTCACGGGCAGTCCATTGTGATCGGCCAGTTCCTTGGGCGTCAGTCCGACACGTTCGGCCATCACGGCGACGCTGTCCCCTTCGCGAGCGACCATCACCTGATAACTGTTATAGGTGATGACCCCGCGCGCGTCCGGATCAGGCCGGGGCAGGGCGGGTTTCAGTGCCGCCTCGGTTGCCGAGGGGCCGCCCTGAAACGGATTGAGACGCGAGATATCCGCGCCGTTTTCACAGCCTGCAAGCCCCAGTGCCATTGTTGCCATCAAAAGACCGCGGGTACGGAATGTCAGAAATTGGGTCATATCAACCGCCTGTTTTTCTACTGCTCTTACCCCTTATGGCGGGGTTTCAAGTGTCGGCTATGTCTTCTGCCAAACCCTCGATCAATGGTACGAAACGCACATCGCCGAGGGCGTGATAGTCCAAGCCTTCTTCGTGTTTTACCACTTTGAGAAGGGTTTGCACAGTATCTGATTGACCAACCGGCAAAACCATGATGCCACCGATGCGCAATTGCGCCAGCAGGTTGGCGGGCGGATCTTCTGCAGCGGCTGTCATCAGGATCCGGTCAAAGGGGGATTGCTCGGGCATGCCGGTGGTGCCATCGCTGGCCACCACGGTGATGTTGGTGAAGTCCATATCCTGAAACAGGCGGCTTGCGGCACGGGCAAGGGGTTTGTGTCGCTCGATCGTGTAGACCCTGCGTGCCAGCTTCGCCAGGATTGCGGCCTGATAGCCCGAGCCGGTGCCGATCTCCAGCACCTTGCAGCGCTTTGTGACCTGCAAAGCCTGTGTCATCAGGCCGACGATGGAGGGCTGGCTGATCGTCTGCCCGCAGGCAATCGGCAGAGGCGTGTCTTCGCCCGCGCGTGCCTTGAAGGTGGGTGAGACGAAATCCTCGCGGCGTGTGGTCTCCATCACCCGCAACACATCGCTGTCAGTCACGCCATTGGCGCGAAGCTGGTAGACGAACTGCATTTGCGCCTCGTCAAAGGTCATTGAGGCAGGAGCCAAGCCCATCCAGTACATCCCTTGCTGTGAGATCGGCGCGCAGGGGCGTCACGGTGGCAAAGCCGTTCATCGCCTCCTTCGCGTCCGAGCCATCTTCGGTTTCTGCATTCCCCTTGCCGTGACCAAGCCACAGGTAGCGCCGCCCGTTGGGCGATACCTGGGCCGAGACGCCAAAGCTGGGGTGAGGGCGGTGGCCCTGAAATGTGGCCTTTATGCCCGCAACATCTTCCGCCGGAACCGGCGGGAAGTTGATATTGTAGAAGACCCGGTAGCCGCGGTCTTCCCACTGCGCCTGCTCCACAAGGCGGGCGCAGATCCGGCCGCCCAGGGCATTCGCGGCCGCAAAGCTGTCTTCAAGACCGGCGTTTTGCGGGCCGTAGTACTGCGACATCGCAATGGCGGGCACACCCTGAATGGCCGCCTCCATCGCAGCCCCGATGGTGCCGGAATAGAGCGTGTCTTCAGCCACGTTATGTCCGCGATTGACGCCTGATAGCACAAGATCGGGCGGCGTTTCCATCACGTCATGAAGGGCGGCCAAGACACAATCGGCAGGCGTGCCCTCGACCGCATAGCGCCGGTCGGCCATCTTTTCGACCCGCATGGGACGCACATAGGAGATTGCGTGACTGACGCCTGATTGCTCGAACGCAGGCGCAACGGTCCAGACTTCGCCACCGGGTCCGGCAAGATGCGCGGCAATACGCTCCGCGACCACAAGGCCGGGCGCGGTGATCCCATCATCATTGGTCACCAGGATACGCATCTGCACTGCTCTCATTCTTTTTCACAATGAGTACAGAGTGCGCGATTCCCCGTCCAGCAAAGAGTTATGCGGGACAGGGCGTGTGTTGCACAGATGCCAGTGTCAGATCAGCTGACCGTCCGCTGTGATCTGCGTCGCATTGCCCATATAGGGCCTCAGCACATCGGGCAGCAGGATTGAGCCGTCCTCCTGCTGGTAGTTCTCGACCACCGCGATCAGACAGCGACCGACCGCAAGGCCCGAGCCGTTCAGCGTGTGCACGAATTCCGGCTTGGCCTCGGGCGCAGGGCGGAACCGGGCGTTCATCCGCCGCGCCTGGAAATCGCCGCAGACCGAACAGGAGGAAATCTCCCGATAGGTGTTCTGACCGGGCAGCCAGACCTCGATGTCATGCGTCCGCTCGGCCCCGAAGCCCATGTCGCCCGTGCAAAGAACCACGGTGCGGTAGGGCAGATCGAGCGCCTCCAGCAGTGCCTCGGCGCATTTGGTCATGCGGTCAAGCTCTGTCCGGCTGTCATCGGGACGGGTGATCGAGACCATCTCGACCTTCTCGAACTGATGCTGACGCAGCATGCCCGACGTGTCCTTGCCGGCACTTCCGGCCTCGGAGCGGAAACACTGGGTATGGGCAGTCATGCGGCGCGGCAGGTCCTCGGCACTCAGGATCTCCTCGGCGACCGTGTAGGTGAGTGACACTTCCGAGGTCGGGACCAGCCACCAGCCATTGGTGGTCTTGTAGCTGTCATCCCCGAATTTCGGCAGCTTGTCCGTTCCGATCATTGCCTCTTCGCGCACCAGTACAGGGGTCCACATCTCGGTCAGACCGTTCTTGTCGATATGCGTGTCCAGCATGAACTGCGCGAGCGCCCGGTGCAGGCGCACCATTGCCCCTTTCAGGATCACAAAGCGCGAGCCCGAGAGCTTGGCCGCCGTCTCGAAATCCATCCCGACCGCTGCCCCGGCAATCTCGAAATGCTCCTTGGGATCAAATGCATAGTTCCTCGGGTTGCCCCAGCGGTGCATTTCGACATTCGCGTTCTCATCCGCGCCGTCCGGAACTTCGGTCAGGGGCAGATTTGGCAGGGTCAGCAGGATCGAGCGCAAGGTTTCTTCCTCGGCGCGGGCCTGTTCTTCGAGCTCTGCGGTTTCCTGCTTCTTGGCCGCAGAGAGCGCCCGGAGCCGTTCGAACTCTGCATCATCTCCGCGCGCCTTGGCGGCACCGATTTCCTTGGCGGCCTTGTTCGCGGCGGCCTTGGCCTCTTCGGCGGCCTGAATTTTCTCGCGGCGCCGGGCATCCATCGTCAGGATGTCTTCGGACCAGCTTTCCGTCTCTCCCCGGCGGGCGAGCGCGGCGTCAAAGGCTTCGGGATTTTCCCGTATCTTGCGAATATCATGCATTGATCTGGTCGCTCTGCTCGTCTGGAATCGCTGCTTTGCGCTCCAGATACTCCGTCATCGGTCGAATGATCAATAACACCCGCCATGTTTGTTCAAAATGCACAGATCAAGCTGAATTTCCGCAGAGGTCTTTTCGTGCCAGTGCCGCGTGCCTAGATCGTTTGAATGAAACGTCTGCGGCACCTTGCAAAGGCCCTGCCCCAAAGCTAGGGTCCGCCAAATTTTTCGACTGCCCACGGGAGTGAAGGAGACCTCATGTTTGTAACCCCAGCCTATGCCCAGGCCGCCGGAGGTGGTGCAGGTGGTGCGATCAGCTTCATTCCGATCCTGCTGATTTTCGCGATCATGTATTTCCTGATGATCCGCCCGCAGCAAAAGAAGATGAAGGAACATGCCGCGATGGTGGCCGCCCTCAGACGTGGCGATCAGGTCGTCACGCAGGGCGGCATTATCGGCAAGGTCACAAAGGTGATCGACGACAACGAACTGGAAGTCGAGATTGCGCAAGGCGTCAAGGTGCGGGTGGTCCGCGCCACCGTGACCCAGGTGATCAACAAGACCGAACCGGCAGAAGCCGTCAAAAAGTGACACGCGCGCATGTTTGATTTCCCCGCCTGGAAGAAGTTTGGCATTCTTCTGATCTGTCTTCTGGGCGTAGTGTTCACACTGCCCAACGGTTTTTACGGGACTGTTGAGAAGGCAAATGACGCGATCACCGAAATCGAGCGTGGTCTGCCCGAGACGCCCGAGCGTCTTGCCGCGATCGAGGCCTGGCCCAGTTTCCTGCCTTCGGGCCTGGTCAATCTCGGGCTTGATCTGCGGGGCGGCGCGCATGTTCTGCTCGAAGTGCAGCTTGCGGATGTCTATGCCGAGCGGGTCGAAGGCATGTGGCCGCTTCTGCGCGACACCCTGCGCGACATCGACGCCGTCGGCACGGTCCGCAAGCAGGACAGCACGCCCGGCGAACTTCGGGTCAAGATCGGCAATGTGGAGGCGATGCCTCAGGCACTGGCTGCCGCGCGGGAATTGTCGCAGCCGGTTGTGACCCTCACAGGGATCGGCGCGCAGGATTTCGAGGTCTCCCGCGACGGCGATGAGATCGTCATGACGCTCTCCGAGGCCGAAAAGATCCAGACTGATGAGCGCACGATGCAGCAGACGCTTGAGATCGTACGTCGCCGGGTGGACGAGACCGGCACGCGGGAGCCGACCATTCAGCGTCAGGGATCCGAACGGGTTCTGGTGCAGGTTCCCGGACTGGGATCCGCGGAGGAGTTGATCAAGCTTCTTGGGACCACTGCAAAATTGACCTTCCATCATGTCGAACAGCGCACCAGCAACGGCAATGCGCGCGTCGGGGCGGGGAATATCATCTACCCCGATATCGATGAGCCGGACGTCTTCTACATCATGGAACGCCGGGCCATCGTCTCGGGCGAGGATCTGGTGGATGCGCAACCCGGATTTGACCAGAACGGACGCCCGTCGGTGAATTTCCGGTTCAATCCAAGCGGCGGCCGAAAGTTCGGCGAGCACACGCAGAGCCATGTCGGCGATCTTTTCGCCGTTGTGCTCGACGGCGAGGTCATTACCGCCCCGGTCATTCAAAGCGTCATTCTGGGTGGTAACGGGCAGATCACCGGCAACTTCTCGGTCGAGAGTTCCACACAACTCGCCATCCTGCTGCGAGCAGGTGCACTGCCAGCAGAAATCACCGTGCTGGAGCAACGAACGATCGGACCGGAACTTGGGCTGGACAGCATCAAGGCCGGTCAGAAGGCGTGCATCATTGCCTTTATTGCGGTGCTGGTCTTCATGATCCTCAGCTATGGTCTTTTCGGGATCTTTGCCGATATCGCGCTGATCCTGAATGTCGCGCTGATCTTTGCGCTGCTCTCGACCATTGGTGCGACGCTGACCCTGCCGGGGATCGCCGGGATCATTCTGACCATCGGAATGGCGGTGGACGCCAACGTGCTGATCTTCGAGCGTATCCGGGAGGAATTGCGTACCGCCAAGGGGCCGGCGCGGGCCATTCAGCAAGGCTATGACAAGGCTTTCTCCGCGATTGTCGACGCCAACATCACCACGATGATTGCGGCCGTCATCCTCTTTGCAATCGGCTCGGGTCCTGTCAAAGGCTTCTCGGTGACGCTCGGTCTTGGCATCATGACATCGGTGTTCACGGCCCTCTATGTGACGCGGCTCTTTGTGGTTGTCTGGTTCCAGATGCGCAAACCCAAAACGGTGGAGATCTGAGATGCGCCTGAAGCTCGTCAAATCCGACACAAAGATCGATTTCTTCCGCTACATCCGCTACACATTCGGGCTGTCACTGCTGCTGTTCCTTTTGGGGATTGGTGACTATTTCATCCAGGGGCTGAACTACGGGATCGATTTTCGGGGCGGAACGCTTCTGATGGTCGATACCGACGAGCCTCAGGACATCGCCGATTATCGAAATACCCTGGGGGCGCTGGATCTGGGCGATTTCTCGGTCACCGAAATCTCGGACCCCGGCGGCTCGGAGCGTAACGCCGTGCTGATCCGTATCGAGCAGCAGGACGATGATGCGGCGATCCAGAACGACATGATCGCAACGGTCAAGGCGACGCTGAGCGAACGTTTTCCGGGGATCCGGTATCTCCAGACCGATCAGGTCGGGGCCAAGGTCTCGGGCGAGTTGATCCAGGCCGGTGTGCTGGCGGTTGTCCTGGCCATTGCGGCGGTGCTCTTCTACATCTGGCTGCGTTTCGAGTGGCAGTTCTCGGTCGGTGCGGTGGCGGCGCTGGTGCATGACGTGGTGCTGACCATCGGTGTGTTCTCGCTGACACAGATCGAGTTCAACCTCACGATCATCGCGGCCATCCTGACCATCGTCGGCTACTCGCTGAACGATACGGTCGTCGTCTTTGACCGGGTGCGGGAGAACCTGCGACGCTACAAGACAACTGACCTGCGCGAGGTTCTCAACATCTCGATCAACGAGACGCTAAGCCGGACATTGATGACCTCCGTGACAACGCTTCTGGCCCTGCTCGCACTTTATATATGGGGCGGCGAGGTGATCCGCGGCTTCACCTTCGCGATGATCTGGGGCGTGGTTGTGGGTACCTATTCGTCGGTCTTCGTGGCCTCGGCCATTCTGTTGCGTCTCGGTGTGAAACGGGACTGGGACAAGAATGACGGGCCAGCGGGTACGCAGTTCGCCAATATCGACGCTTGAGCAGCATAGGCGACAAGCTGGTCGCCGTCGCTCAAAGGGTTTCGCATGCTTTGCGGATGGGGCTTCTGGTCGGTGGCGTCTCGCTGGGGGCGGCGGCGGTCTGGTTCGTTGTGAACTCGCCTGACAACCGCGAAGCGACCCTCTTGCGTGACGCACTTTTGGAAAAGGCGCGCCCGGTTTCCGCCTTTGCGCCGGATGGCTGGGACCATGTGTGCCTCGGCCCGGAGGGCGTCGATCTGCGGGCGCATTTCGGTCCGATGACCGGGCGGACACACGCTGCCTGTTCGGGCTGGAATGGCGGTTTTTCCTTTTATGCGGGCTATGCCTCCATCGGTTTCAACAACCAGCAGGGATGCCATGTCATCCCCGTTCTCACGGATATCATGCGGCTGGATGTAGATGAGACGCCGGTCTGCTATGATCGAAAGGGGTTGTTGTATTTCAACGCAACATCAGAGCAGGTTCCGTTGCTCAGCATCGTGAGGGAGTAGGCCCATGCGCCTCAATGAAGTGGATTTCGACGCGGCCCCGCCGATTGACGCCTACGGACCCGGTTTCTTTCGCGTGGCGGGCGAGGTTCATGAAGGACCGACATTGATGTTTGCAGGCGGGCCGGAGGCATGGGCCGGACTGCCAGACATCGCCCCCATTCTGGCGCGCGCAGACGAGATCGATGTGCTCTTTCTGGGCATTGGCGCGGAAATCGCTCATCTTGATCCGGCCCTGAAGACGCCGCTGGAAGAGGCGGGGATCGGTGTCGAGGTCATGGCGACGCCTGCTGCCTGCCGGACCTACAATGTTCTCTTGTCCGAAGGTCGGCGGATTGCAGCCGCACTGATGCCCGTCTGATCGTCAGATAGATTGAGAGCGCGTATCCGCGCTCATTCCTTTTGAGTTTTGACCCCTGCAGGCGTCAAAACGGATCGGGTCGCTCGTGAGGCTTTGCAGGCCTGTTGGTGCAGACCGGGACAAGAATTGTGAAGGGGCGGGGCTTTGGGCCTTTTCTCAAGACGTAAAGGGCGTATATCAGGAACAAGCAAACAGTGAGAGGACCTTCCCATGGCTTTTGACCTTCCCGATCTTCCTTATGCCCACAATGCGCTCGCCGATGGCGGCATGTCCGAGGAAACGCTGAAGTTTCATCATGATATCCACCACAAGGCCTATGTGGACAATGGCAACAAGCTGCTTGAGGGCTCTGGTCACGAGGGCAAGTCGCTCGAAGAGATCGTGAAGGCGACATATGCATCAGGAACCGTCGCGCAGTCGGGACTTTTCAACAACATGTCCCAGCTTTGGAACCACAACCAGTTCTGGGAAATGATGGGCCCGGGGTCGTCCGCGATGCCGTCCGAACTGGAAGCGCGCATCACCGATGCATTCGGTTCGGTCGATGAGTTCAAGTCGCAGTTTTCCGCGGCCGGCGCCGGGCAGTTCGGCTCGGGCTGGTGCTGGCTGGTGGTGGACACGGACGGGACGCTGAAGGTCACCAAGACCGAGAACGGCGTGAACCCGCTCTGTTTCGATCAGACAGCACTGCTGGGCTGTGATGTGTGGGAGCATTCCTACTATATCGATTTCCGCAACAAGCGCCCTGCCTATCTCACCAATTTCCTGGACAACCTGGTGAACTGGGAAAACGTGGCCGAGCGGCTCTCGAAGGCCTGATAATGCCGGCGCGAAGGGTGTCTCTCGCGCCATTTTTCTGACCCTCGGGTCGCGATCCCGGACATTGCCATGACCGATGCCCAGAAGGGCCTGCTTGCGATTGCGGGCTCCAGCACGGTCTGGGGTCTGTCGGGGCTGTACTACAAGCTGCTCGACGGGATCGCGCCGCTGGAAATTCTGGCGCACCGGACGCTCTGGTCGCTGGTGTTCTTCATCGGATTGCTGGCGATACAGGGGCGTCTCGCGGCGCTGCGGGCCGGTCTGCGTCAACCGCGCAGTCTGCGGCTGCTGTTGCTCTCGTCGCTGATGATCTCGATCAACTGGTTCGGGTTCATCTTTGCCATAAGCGCCGGTTTCGCGACCGAGGCCTCACTGGGCTACTACATCTTTCCGCTGGTTGCGGCGGGTATGGGGGTTCTGCTGTTGGGAGAGCGCCCGGGTGCTGCGCAGTGGACGGCGATTGCGCTGGCGAGTGTTGCGGTGCTGATCCTGACCATCGGCCTTGGCTCGGTGCCATGGATTGCCCTGCTTCTGGCCAGCAGCTTCGGCATCTACGGATTGATCAAGCGGGGGCTGGGGATCGGGCCCGTGGTTTCCGTCGCACTTGAGGTCGTTTTGCTGGCTCCGATTGCCCTGATCTATCTGGTCTGGCTTCACCAAAGCGCCGGTGCCTTCGGGCAGAGCCTGGAGGTCAGCCTGCTGCTGGCGTTTTCGGGCGTTCTGACGGCGCTGCCACTGGTGCTTTTCTCATATGCCAGCAAGCGGCTGCGCATGAGCACGCTGGGGCTGGTTCAATATCTCAACCCGACCTTGCAGTTTGCTGTCGCGGTTCTGGTGTTTGCCGAGCCCTTCACGCCGGTTCATACGGTCGCCTTTGCTCTTATCTGGACGGGGCTCGCGATTTTCACCCTGTCGCGGCTGCGTCAGGAAAGGCGCTCGCGCAAGGCTGCAATTGTCTGAGCCGGGGTCTCGGTAATGGTCAGCAATTCCCTAAATCCCGGATCGGCAAAGCCTTCGGACACCATATGATCGATCAGATCGATCAGCTGATCCCAGTAATTATGTGTGTTCATGAGCAGGATGGGTTTGGAATGCAGGCCGAGCTGAGCCCAGGTCAGGACCTCGAAAAGCTCATCAAGCGAACCGGGTCCGCCGGGCAGGGTGACAATCGCGCCCGCGTTCATGAACATCACTTTCTTGCGCTCGTGCATGTTCTCGGTGATGACCAGCGAACTGAGATCCCGCTTGCCAACCTCGCGCTTCAGCAAATGGGTCGGGATCACGCCGAAAGTCTGCCCGCCAGCGGCCTGAGCGCCGTTTGCGACCGCCCCCATGAGACCGACATCGCCCGCACCGTATACCAGCCGATATCCGGCCTCTGCCAGAGACTGGCCAAGCGTGAATGCATCCGCGTGAAAGGCCGGGTTGCGACCGGGGCGTGAGCCGCAAAAGACACAGACCGAAATTGGCGCAATATCAGACATCGAGTCGCCCTTGTTTTGACGCAAAATATCGCGCATCCTGTCGTTAACTCAGTCAAATAGCGAGCGAAATTCGCAGTGCGGGGCATTTGACTGCTGGAGATGACCGGGAACCTGCATGTCTGAGACTTCGGGAAAAAGTGGTATTGGGACCATTGCGCTGACCTCACTGGTGGGCTTCGTGCTGCTGGTGGGAGCAGGCTTTATGTTCAACGGGATCGTCCGCGATGACTTTTCATTGAGGGACGTCCCCGACCAGATCGCCATTGACCGCGAACGTATCAGAAAACAGCCCGGCACCGGTGCGTCCACATCAGCCGGGGTCGGGTCAGTTGCAACGGCGCCGGATGTTCTTGTCGAGGCTCCCGAAGACACCGACGCCACCGCTCAGGCGGACACTGTTCCGACCATCCCCGAGATCGAAATCGGGTCCAGCGACGCAAACACCCGGACCGATACGCTCGGCGAACCTGATCCGGTGGAGACCTTGCCGCTCCTGCCGAGCTTCGATCTTGTGCGGATCGACAACACGGGCTCGGGCATTGTTGCAGGCCGCGCCGAGCCGGGGTCGCAGGTTCGTATCATCTCCGGGGATCAGGAGGTCGCCAGCGCGAATGTCAATGCCAAGGGTGAGTTCGTGGCTTTCATCTCGACACCGTCATCCACCGAGGGCCAGTCATTGCAACTGGTCGCGCGCGGACAGGCGGGCGGTGATGTGACCTCTGCCGAGCAGGTGTTCATCCTTCCCGGAGGCACGCAAGAGGAGGCTCCGCTCGCGCCGACGCTCGTGAAGGCGGATGAGGAGGGGGTGCGCGTCATCCAGCCTTCGGGCCCTGCCTCGCTTGACCGGGTGTCGCTCGATACGATCAGCTATGACGAGACCGGCGAGGTTGTGCTCGCGGGCCGTGGTGTCGCTGGCGAACAGTTGCGCATCTATCTCAATGGCGAACCGGTGTCCGAAGGCGCGATCAGCAGCAGCGGCAGCTGGAAAAACACCGTCACTGATATCCGCGAAGGTCGTTATACGCTGCGGATCGATGCGCTGGACGCCGGTGGCAACGTCACCTCCCGCGTGGAAAGCCCGTTCCAGCGCGTCTTTCCGGCGTCCCTTCAGGATGTCCGCGCTGTAACCGTGCAGCCGGGCAATACGCTTTGGGTCATGGCGCAGGAACGCTACGGCGACGGTTTCCAGTACACCCAGATTTTCGCGGCCAACAAGGACATCATCAGGGACCCCGATCTGATCTATCCCGGCCAGATCTTCGATCTGCCAAAAGCCGATCAGATCACAGAGTAGGTCTTTTGATTTCGGCCCGGACGCACTAGGTCAGGATCAAAGCCTCTCGAAAGGGCCTCCTGATGAGTGACGATCTTTCGCAAGTTGAACGGCGCAGCGCGATGCGCACCACCCGCAAGGTTGGCCCCTATCTTTGGCCAGACGGGCGGCGGGACGTGAAAATCCGCGTCTCTGCGGCACTTGTGATGCTGGTTCTGTCAAAGATTGCCAGCGTATCCACGCCGTTCTTCTACAAGGCAGCTGTCGACCGGCTTGCCCCCGACGGCGAGGTGGACACGGCCTTTCTGCTGATCGCAGGCGCGGGCGGACTGGTCGTCGCCTACGGGATGATCCGCTTGCTTTCGGTCGGGTTTGCGCAATTGCGGGACGCGATTTTTGCGCGGGTCAGCCAAGGGGCGCTGCGGGCGCTGGCGCGCGAGACGTTTTCGCATATCCATGCCCTTTCCCTGCGCTATCACATCACCCGCAAGACTGGCGGTCTGAGCCGGATCATCGAGCGTGGGGTGAAGGGTGTCGATTTCCTGCTGCGCTTCCTGTTGTTCTCCATCGGCCCGCTGATGCTTGAGCTTCTGATGATCGCAGTGATCCTCTTTGTCGTGTTCGACGTCTGGTATCTTGCGGTGGTCACGCTGACCATCGGGCTTTATGTGGTTTTCACCTTCCGCGTCACCGAGTGGCGTGTGCAGATCCGCAAGCGGATGAATGACCGCGACACGGACGCGAACCAGAAGGCGATCGACAGTCTCCTGAACTTCGAGACGGTCAAGTATTTCGGGGCCGAGCGACGTGAGGCGGAACGCTATGATGCCTCCATGGAAGGATATGAGACCGCGGCGGTCCAGACCTCCATCTCCCTGTCGCTGCTGAATTTCGGCCAGTCCCTGATCATCAATGGCGGACTGGTGGCAGTCATGGTGATGGCGGCGCTCGGCGTGCAGGCGGGCACGCTGACGGTGGGGGATTTCGTGATGGTGAACGCCTACATGATCCAGATCACCATGCCGCTGAACTTCCTCGGCACGGTTTACCGCGAAATCCGCCAGTCGCTGGTCGACATGGGCGAGATGTTCGACCTGCTTGAGCAGCCTGCCGAGGTGACCGACAAGCCTGACGCCAAGGCACTGAAGGTCTCGGGCGGGCACATCCGCTTCGACAATGTGGGCTTCTCCTATGAGACGGAGCGCTCCATTTTGCACAACCTGACCCTTGATGTTCCCGCTGGGCAGACGGTGGCTGTGGTTGGCCCGTCAGGCTCGGGCAAATCCACAATCGGGCGGCTGCTTTTCCGCTTTTACGATGTGCAGCATGGCGCGCTCAGCATCGATGGGCAGGATGTGCGGGACGTGACCCAGGAAAGTCTGCGCCATGCGATCGGGGTGGTGCCGCAGGACACGGTGCTTTTCAACGACACGATCTACTACAACATCGCCTATGGGCGACCCGAGGCCAGCCGGGCGGAGATCATCGAGGCCGCACGGGCGGCGCAGATCCATGATTTCATCAATGCGCTGCCGGACGGCTACGACACGATTGTGGGCGAGCGCGGTCTCAAACTCTCGGGCGGCGAGAAGCAGCGCGTCGGTATCGCGCGCACCCTGCTGAAGAACCCGCCCATCCTTCTGCTTGATGAGGCCACGTCCGCCCTCGATACCGAGACCGAGCGGGACATCCAGGCCTCGCTCAAGGCGATGGGCAAGGGGCGCTCGGTGATTACCATCGCGCACAGGCTGTCAACGGTGGTCGATGCCGACCGGATTGTCGTGCTGGAGAACGGGGAAGTGGTTGAGGAGGGCACTCATGATCAGTTGCTGGCTTCCGATGGTCGCTATGCGCGGATGTGGCACCGTCAGCTGAACGATGAGGAAGACCGGGTCGCTGTGGCCTGATCCCGGTCTTTGCGATATGCTCCCCCCGGGCTTGAAGGGAGGATGTCATGCAGAGAATTACCGGGATCGGCGGGATATTCTTCCGCTCGGATAATCCCAAGGAACTGACCGACTGGTATGTGACCCATCTGGGTCTGGACATGAAGGATGACGGGTTCTGGAGCCAGCCCGCCGGTCTCACGGTCTTTGCACCGTTCAAGCGGGACACCGACTATTTCGGGCGTCTTGATCAGCAATGGATGATCAACTTCCGTGTCGCTGACATGGATGCGATGATCGCGCAGCTGGAAGGGGCGGGGATCGAGGTCGAGACCCGCGCCGATTGGGACAGCGAGATTGGGCGCTTTGCGCGGCTCCATGACCCCGAGGGCAATCCGATCGAGTTGTGGGAGCCGTCGCAGAACTGCTGAGACCGTCGGATCAGAACTTCGGCGCCGACGATTTCTCGCCATTCACAAAGTCCGCGACCGCATTCGCATAGCCCGGGTCGAACAAAGACAGTTCGATGCCCCCGAAGCTGCTGCCTAGCTGGATGCGCGCGCCGGGGACGGCGGCGCATGAGGCCGTTGGCATGTCTGCGGGGATCGTGCACCACGAGGTCGGGAAATGCGCCGGTTCGTCCGCACTGCCGCGGGTTGGCGTGCCATACTTCTCAATCGCCCGTGTCTTCATCGCGGCCTGGTTGTCCGGCGTGCGGGGCATCGTGAACTTGATCTGAGAGACGACCATCGGAGTTTCCGCATTCGAAGGTACGGCGGCGGTGAGTGACACGAGAATCTCAAAGTCATTCGTTTCGGCCTGGAAATAGCTGATCTCGTCCTGGCCGGTCACCGGGTTGGGGGACGTGTTGCTGACCCGCATATCATCGCGGGCAACGCCAAGGTTTTCGACCACCTTGTCCATCGCCTGCTCTGTGCCCATCCCCAGAGTGACGCCTGCAATGTCGTAGCCGCTGACGTCGTGATTGACGCTCTCGGCGGTCGCTGTTGTCACCATGAACAGGGCTGCGATCATTGCGACCGGTGATGGATATGTCATTGAAGTCTCTCCATATTGAACCTGTGCGAGAGCGTATTTGACGACCGCGACCGGAACAACCGGATAGGCGGACAAACGCTGTCCCGACATCTCTTGGTTGTTCAAATGGATGCAAAACCCGCCAACTCTGCGGTTTGAATTTGACTGTCCGGTCAAAAGACGATCACATTGCATCTGCAAAGAGACGTCTGATCTTGCGTGCTGCGCCTTATCAAGACGTCCGGGTTTCAACAACGGGGTGTCTGAATGTCTTTTCTCTCTACCAGTCTGGGGCGTCGCGGGTTCATCGCGGCCCTAGCGGTTGCCGCCAGCGTCTTCTCCAGCGGTCTTGCCGCGGCCGAAACAGTCAAGGTTGCCGCGATCTATACGTTGCCGGTGGAACAGCAATGGATCAGCCGCATTCACAAGGCGCTCAATGCTGCAGCCGCGCGGGGTGACATCGAATACACCTTCTCCGAGAACGTGGCCAATACCGACTATGAGCGTGTGATGCGCGAATATGCCGAGGCCGGTCAGCAACTGATCGTGGGCGAGGTCTTCGGGCTGGAACGGGCCGCGCGCAAGGTTGCAGGCGACTATCCCGGGACGGCGTTCCTGATGGGCTCTTCCTTCGGGCCGAGCGGCGCGAATTTCGCCGTTTTCGACAACTGGATCCACGAGCCGAGCTATCTGACAGGGATCGTCGCCGGTGAAACGACCGAGAGCAACGTGATCGGCATGGTCGGCGGCTATGCCATCCCCGAGGTCAACCGCCTGATGAATGCGTTCATGGATGGTGCCCGCTCGGTCAACCCGGATGTGAGGTTTCTCGTGAGCTTCATCGACAGCTGGTATGATCCCCCCAAGGCCAAGGAGAGTGCCTTTGCGATGATGGATGCGGGTGCCGACATCATGTATGCGGAGCGTTTCGGCGTCTCGGATGCCGCCGTCGAGCGCGGCGTGAAGGCCATCGGCAACGTGATCGATACATCCGGCGATTATCCAGATACGATCCTTGCCTCAGCGCTCTGGCATATGGAACCCACGATTGACCGCGCGATTGTGGCGGTTGCGGACGGCACGTTTGAGGCTGCCGACTATGGTCAGTACAGCTTCATGGGGTACGGCGGCGGATCGTTGGTCATCGACAATGCCCTGGTCTCACCCGAGATCCGCGAGGCCGTGGCGGCCGTCGAGCAGGACATCCGCGATGGTCTGTTTCGGGTCAATGTGAACGACGCGGCCCCTGTTTCGGACAAGTGACCCCAGCGCGTGTCGAAGGGGCAGGCCGGGCGGCCTGTTCCCAACAGATATGAAAGTTCTCACCCTTCAGGGCATGACCAAGCGGTTTGGTCCGGTGGTTGCAGCGGATGCAATTGACCTGTCGCTCGACCGGGGCGAAGTGCTGGCGCTTCTGGGTGAGAACGGAGCGGGCAAAACCACCCTGATGAACATGCTCTTCGGCCAATACACGCCCGATGCGGGCCGGATCACGGTCTGGGACGAGGCGGGTCAGGGGACGGTTCTGCCGCCCGGACAGCCGCAGGCCGCGATCGACGCGCGGATAGGCATGGTGCACCAACACTTCACCCTGGCCGAGAACCTGAGTGTGCTGGACAATGTTCTGCTGGGGACCGAACGTCTCGGCCTGAGGCGCCGCAGAACCGCCGAGGCTCGCGCAAGGCTTGAGGCTTTGATGTCGTCTTCGGGTCTTCATGCGCAGCTCGATGCCAGGGTCCGCGATCTTAGCGTTGGCGAAAGACAACGGGTCGAGATCCTCAAGGCGCTCTACCGCAATGTCCGCATTCTGGTGCTTGACGAGCCGACCGCCGTGCTGACCCCGCAGGAGGCCGAGACGCTTTTTGCGGCGGTGCGCGGCATGGTGGCCGGTGGTCTCTCGGTCATCTTCATCTCGCACAAATTGCATGAGGTTCTGGCGTTTTCCGACCGGATTGCCGTGTTGAGGCATGGACGCAAAACCGGCGAGATCGCGACGCAGGAGGCTGATACGGCGGCGATCATCACCATGATGGTGGGCCAGGATCACGCGATGCCCCAGCGCACGCCCGGAACGCCCGGTGCACCCGTGCTCACCTTGCGCGGTGTCAATGTGACGGCAACGCGATCTGCCCGCGCCTTGCGGAACATCTCGCTGGAGGCACGGTCCGGCGAGGTTCTGGGCATCGCCGGTGTCTCGGGCAATGGGCAGAGTACCTTTGCGCAGCTTGTCTCCGGCCTCATCGGTCATGACACCGGCACCCTTTGCCTCAACGGTCAGGACATTGTCGAGCTCACACCGCGCAAGGCACTGGCGGCGGGCATTGGCCGTATTCCTGAGGATCGCCATCACGACGGGATTGTGCGTGACATGAGCGTCGCCGAAAACCTGATCATCGAGCGGCTGGATGACCCGGACATCCAGAAGGCCGGGTTCCTGAGGCGCAAGGCCGTTGCACGCAATGCGCAAACCCTGAGCGTCGCCTATGACGTGCGCGGGCCGGGGTCGGATGCACGCGCCGCGCTGTTGTCCGGCGGTAACATCCAGAAGCTGATCCTTGCGCGGGTTCTGGAGACCGAGCCGGGTCTGGTGCTTGCCAATCAACCGACCCGGGGGCTCGATTTCAAGGCGGCGGCAGATGTCAGCGCGCGGTTGCTCAAAGCGCGAGACCGGGGGGCTGCTATCATTCTTATCTCCGAGGATCTGGACGAGGTGCTGGCGCTGTCGGACCGCATCTTCGTGATGCAGAGCGGCCATCTGCAGGAAACCGCAAGCCGCAATCGCGCCGAGATCGGTTTGCTGATGGCAGGGCAGGCGGCATGATCGAGATCATTTCCCGCAGCACCCAGTCGCGGCTTACATCCATCGGAATCCCCGTCGCCTCGGCAGGCGTGGCGTTGCTTCTGGCGGCCATTCCGTTGATTGCGGCGGGTGCGCCTGTGCTCAGCGCCTATGGGCAGATGTTCCTTGGCGTCTTCGGGTCGGTCTTCACCTTTACCGAGATGCTGACGCGCGCCACACCGCTGATTTTCACCGGACTGGCCGCCGCTGTCGCCTTTCGCGCGAAGCTCTGGAACATCGGAGGCGAGGGGCAGCTCTATCTCGGCGCATTGGCCGCTGTCTGGATCGGGACCGGTATGATCGACGGCCCGCCTGCGCTGATGATCCCGCTGGTCCTGCTGGCCGGTGCCATGGCCGGGGGGCTGGGAATGGTGGGACCGGCGGTGCTCAAGACCCGGTTCGGTGCCGATGAGGTCGTCACATCGCTTCTGCTGAACTTCATCATCCTGATTTTCGTCCAGATGATGCTGGAAGGACCGTTCAAAGACCCCATGGGTCTCGGCTGGCCGCAATCCGAGCCGATCATCGACGCGGCCATCCTGCCGCAACTGATGGAGCGGATGCGGCTCCATGCGGGCTTTCTGCTGGCGCTTGGCACTGCCCTGATTGCGTCGGTGATCATGACGCTGACGGTCTGGGGCTTTCGGGTGCGTGCGGTGGGCGAGAACGCGGCTGCGGCCCGCCATGCGGGCATTCGTGTGAACCGCACCTATCTCGCGGTGGCCTTCGCGTCCGGCGGGCTGGCAGGTCTGGCCGGTGTCAGCGAGGTGGCCGGGCTGAAAGGGTATCTGACCGCCGATCTGTCGCCCGGTTTCGGCTATACCGGCATCGTGGTCGCGATGCTGGCGGGGCTGTCGCCCACCGGCGTGGTGATCGCGGCCCTATTCGTGGCGTCGGTCTTTGTCGGCGCGGACAGCATGAGCCGCGCGATGGGCGTCTCCAGCTTTCTGGCCGATCTGATTGTGTCCATGTCGTTGATCTGCGTGCTGCTGGGCGGGTTCTTCTCCCGGTTCCATGTACGGATCAAAGCGAGGGCCGTGTCTTGATCGACATCCTCAACATCTTTCTCAGCGACAGTTTCTGGGCCGCCTCCCTGCGCATCGCGACACCGTTGATCTTCGGCGTGCTGGGCGCGCTGCTTTGCGAGCGTTCGGGCGTGCTCAACCTCGGGATCGAGGGGATTTTCGTGGTCGGCGCGATGACCGGCTGGATGACCGTCTGGCTCGGCGCACCGCTTTGGGTCGGTGTGCTGGGGGCCGCATTCGCGGGCGGGCTCTTCGGTCTGCTCCACGGGATACTGACGGTCCCGCTCGGGCTGTCGCAGCATGTCTCGGGGCTGGGGATCACGCTATTCGCAAGCTCGGTCGCCTCCTTCACCTATCGCACGGCATTGCCACAGGTTACCTCACCGCCACGGATCGAGCCGTTCCGGGCGCTCGATATCCCGGTTCTCTCGGACCTGCCGTTTCTGGGGCCGGTGCTGTTCCAGCAGACGGCGCTCACCTGGCTGGCGCTGGCCATGGTCGCGCTGGTCTGGTGGGTGATGGAACGCACCAGCATCGGTGTTGCGCTGAAGGCCGTGGGCGACAACCCGGAGGCGGTGAATGCGCAAGGTCTCTCGGTGATCCGGCTGCGCATGGGGGCGGTCATCGCGGGCTCGGCGCTAATGGCGCTGGGCGGTGGATTCCTGACCATGTCGGCCTTTGACGCCTTCTTCTTTGGCATGGTCAACGGACGTGGCTGGATATGCATAGCCCTGGTGATCTTTGCAAGCTGGCAGCCGGGCAAGGCGCTTCTGGGCGCGCTTCTCTTCGGGATGTTCGATGCGCTTCAGGTGCGGCTTCAGGCCGAGGCCGGGGCCTTCATCCCCGGGCAGGTCTTCCTGATGGTGCCTTATGTACTGTCGATCATCGCGCTTGTGGTCGTTGCCCGGCGGGCGGATTATCCTCGCGCGCTGCTGGTGCCATGGTTCAAGGGACAAAGGTAAGGGGATCGCGATGGTGGATCTGCTGATCAGGAATGCAAGTCTGCCCGACGGGCGGCAGGGTGTTGATATCGCCTGCAAGGCCGGATTGATCGAGGCGGTGGAGCCGGGGATCGCGGCTGAAGCAGGTGAGGTGCTGGATGCGGAGGGCCAACTCGTCAGCCCGCCCTTTGTCGATCCGCATTTCCATATGGACGCGACGCTTTCGCTGGGGCGGCCCCGGATGAACGTCTCCGGCACGCTGCTGGAGGGGATCGGCCTCTGGGGCGAACTTAAAGCCCAGCAGACCGTGGACGAGATCATCGCGCGCGCGCTCACCTATTGCGATATGGCGGCTGCCATGGGGATCGGGGCCATCCGTACCCATGTCGATATCTGCGACCCGGACCTGAAGGGTGTCCAGGCACTGTTGGAGGTGCGCGACAAGATCAAGAATTACATCAGCTTGCAGCTCGTGGCTTTCCCACAGGACGGTCTCTACAGATACTCGGACGCGCTGGATCTCACCATTCGTGCGCTCGATATGGGCGTCGATGTGGTCGGCGGCATTCCGCATTTCGAACGGACCATGGAAGACGGCGCACGTTCCGTGCGAACCCTCTGCGAACTGGCGGCCGAGCGTGGCTTGATGGTCGATATGCATTGCGACGAAAGCGACGATCCGCTGAGCCGCCATGTCGAGACCCTGACGCAGGAGACGCAAAGGCTGGGCCTTGGTGGGCGGTCCGCTGGGTCCCATCTCACCTCGATGCATTCGATGGACAATTACTATGTCTCCAAGCTGATTGATCTGATGGTCGAGGCGGATCTGAACGTGATCCCCAACCCGCTCATCAACATCATGCTGCAGGGCCGTCACGACACCTATCCCAAACGGCGCGGTCAGACCCGGGTGCGCGAGTTGCGCGATGCCGGGCTGACCGTGGGTTTCGGGTCCGATTGCGTGAAGGACCCGTGGTACTCGCTGGGGCGGGCTGACATGCTGGATGTGGCCTCGATGGGGCTGCATGTGGGGCAGCTCTCCAGCCGTGAGGACATGGCCTGGTGTTTCGAGGCGATCACCACGAACTCGGCCCGGATCATGGGGCTTGAGGGCTATGGATTACAGAAAGGCTGCCGGGCGGACATGGTGCTGCTACAGGCCGCCGACCCGATCGAGGCGATCCGTCTACGCGCGACAAGGCTGGCGGTGGTAAGGGCAGGGCGGGTGATCGCGCGAACGCCTGCTTGTGTTGCCGAACTGGCCCTTGAGAATCGTCCGGCGCATGTCGATCCCAGCCGGATCGAGGTCTAGAGACCGGCCAGTTTTCGCATATGCTCGGCCAGTACCAGGTTGCTTGAAAGCACCGGAAGCCCGGTGGCGGTCTCGATCTGGTCGATGACATAGAGCGTGCGCAGATTGGTGCAGGACAGGAATATCCCGTCCACACCACCGCCCGCGGCAAGCGCTGTGGCAGCCTCAAGAATGGAGGTCGGGGCGATCCGGGCGACCATCTCCTCACGCGCCTCACCGAAGGACCCGAAAACCGGCGTTTCGATCCCATGCGCCTGAAGCGTCTCGCGTAACGTCCTGCTGACGCTTTCGATATAGGGGGAGAGGAAGGCGAGCCGGGCAATACGGCGCGCGCGACAGGCGGCGACAAGGGCGCTGACCGGTTCGGTCACATGCGCGGTCCTGCACCCGCCCTTTATCAGCTCCGCAACCCGGTCGGTCCCGATGACCGACGTGCCGGACGTGCATCCATAGCCCACGACATCAAAGGTGACCGACGCCGGAAAGAGGCGCGCGGCATTGGGCAGTGTTTCGGCCATGGCGGCCAGCGTGTCGCCGGTGACCTCCAGCCCGCTCGGCACGCGGGAGACATAAAGTGCGATATCAGGCTCGGGTATGAGCCGGCGGAAATCCTGCTCAATGGTCTCGTCCGCCTGCAGGACGATCAGACCAAGAGTGGCTCTCGCACCGATGGAACCGGTCGTCTGATAACCGAAATCCGCCATCAGACCAGAACCGGCAGTTCTGGTGGCGCTTTGGGGGAGAGGTATTCCGCGCCGCCCTCGGTGATTACGATGTTCTCCTCATGGACCAGAAGACCGGTGGTGCTGATCGGCAGGCTCGGTTCCAGCGTCAGCACCATGCCGGGCTGCAGGACGGTGTGATCCTTGGGGATGATGGACGCGCCCTCGGTCAGTTGCATGCCCAGCCCATGGCCAAGCCTGCCCGCATCGGATCCGCCGCCGAGGAAGGGCTGCATGGTATGAAACAGGTCAGCCATTGTGGTACGGGGACGTGCGGCCTCAAAGCCCGCCTCAGTGGCCTCGATCAACCGCTTGTAGCTGTCCTGAGCGGTCTGACTTGCCCGTCCGATTGCGAAGTTCCGGTCAAAATCACAGAAATACCCATCCCGCATCAGACCGGTGTCGAGCATCAAAACATCACCTTCGGCCAGTGGCGTCTCGTCCGCAGGTGAGATGACATCCTCATAGCCGCCCTGTCCCGCACCACCGGCCAGATAAGGCACCCAGTCGGCCCCTTCTTCCAGGCAGAGACTCTGAAAATCGCGAAAGACGGTGCTGAGTGGTATGCCCGCCGCTGCAACCTCTCCCACCCGATCAAAGGCCCGCCCCGCGATCTGGCAGGCTGTGCGTATCTTCTCGACCTCAAGAGGTGATTTGATGGCGCGAAGGTCTGCGACGATGCCCGCGTCACCCGCGATCCGCTGCTCTCCCAGCTCGTCTTTCAGCCTCTGGAAATTCGCAAGCGGCATCCGAAGATGGCTTTCCGGCCCGGATGGCAGGCCCACCCGTCCTGTTGTCCCGAGGATTTCCTGCAAGGTCGAGTTGAGCAGCGTGACACCATCATCCACCGGATCAGGCGAGGACCAGGTGCGGATATCCCCGACCCATGTCTTGCGCATCAACACCTCGCCAATCGAAGGGATCACCGCGACAGGATCGCCTTTTGCAGGCAGAACCAGAAACCAGGGCCGGGTCGGGCTTTCCCAGAAGCGGGTGAGAAACCCGGTGAAATAGCGAAGATCAGCCTCGGTGGTGATCAACAGGGCGCTGAGGTTGGCCTCCTCCATCCGCGTTTGCGCCCGCCCAAGCCGTGACCGATACTCGGCTTCGGGAAAGCCTGCCGTCATGCATCAGGTCCTTCGGTGACGATCGCGAGAACCCGCGAGGACGGCGTCAGTTGGAGATGCGGATCGTCGCCGGTGATCAGGGCAGCCACCAGACCCGCTCCTCCCGACGGGGAGGTGTCGAGACCGGCTTCCCGAAGGGATTTCAGACCGCCTGTGACCTCTTCGTCGCTGAGCGTCACAAAGACATCCGCATCCCGCGCCAATCCTTTGAGGGCAATCAGAGAGGGGGTCTTGCAGTCGAGGCGTCCCATGTTGGAGACCGGACCGGAGGTCTCGACGGCCCGGTCTGCGCGAATGCTTTCCATCAGGGCTGGTGCGGCCTCTGGTTCCACGATGATGATGCGCGGAACGTCACCCCAGACATGGCGCAGATAGGCGGCAACCGCTGCGGCCATGCCCCCGACGCCTGCCTGCAGGAAGACATGGGTGGGAGGCTGCGGGATCTCATCAGCGATCTCGGCGGCCATTTGCAGATAGCCTTCCATCAACCGGTGCGGAAGCTCGGTGTAGCCGGGCCAGGAACTGTCGGACAAAAGCGTCCATCCGTGATCTTCGGCGGCTTTCTCGGCCGCGGTCATGCTCGCCTCGTAGTCGGTGCCGTGCCGGACAACCTCGGCCCCGATGTCGCGAAGCCGGATTGCAAAGTCTTCGGGCACGGTTTCGGCAATGTAGACCACCGCCTTTGCTCCGAAGGCCTGCGCGCCCGCCGCGACGGACAGTCCGTGATTGCCCGCGCTTGCGGTGACAAAGGTCTGCACGGCAACACCCTGGGGCCCTTGCGCGAGATGTGCGATCACATAGGCGGCCCCCAGCGCCTTGAAACTGCCCAACCCCATGCGCCCGCGTTCATCCTTCACCCAGACCTCAGCCACGGATGCAGTCCGGGCCAGCGCGGGCACTTCGACAAGCGGGGTCGACCCGTGATGCGGACAGCGGGCCAGAAGTGTGGCGACAGAAGTCGCATCCACGCTGGGCGCGGGGATATCGCTCAGATCGGGAAAGCCGGTGTGTCGGTGAGGATTGGGAAAACTGTGCACGCGGCTGCTCCGGAACTTTGGGACTGTTTGCCCGCAGGCTAGGCCAAACTGGGTCCTTCCTGACAGCCCTTTGCGTCAGAACCGCACCAGAGCGTGTCGTTTTTTTCCTGCGGAAAGCTTCACTGTCCCGGCAATTGCCTCATGGCTGACCATCAGGCCTGCGTCGGAAATGGTGGCATCATTCAGCTTTGCCCCGCCATCGGCGATCAGCCGCTTCGCATCCTTGCCGGATTTCGAGAGACCCGAGCGGACCAGAAGCTGCACGACCGAGATCCCGTCCGTCACTTCACCCGGGGTCAGGGTCACGGTGGGCAGGTCATCGCCCAGCCCGCCTTTCTCGAACACCTCGCGGGCTGTGGCCTCTGCCGTGCTCGCGGCATCAGCCCCGTGGGTGAGGGTCGTCACCGCATTGGCCAACGCGACTTTGGCGTCGTTGATCTCGGCTCCTTCCAACGCACCCAGCCGGGCGCATTCATCCAGCGGCAACTCGGTGAAGAGCTTGAGAAACTTGCCGACATCCGCGTCCAGCGTGTTGCGCCAGAACTGCCAGAACTCATAGGCGCTCAGACGGTCCTCATTCAGCCAGATCGCGCCCGAGGCCGATTTGCCCATCTTCGAGCCGTCCGCCTTGGTCAGAAGCGGGGTGGTGAGGCCGAACACCTGATTGCCGTTGATCCGGCGCGTCAGGTCGATGCCGTTGACGATATTGCCCCACTGATCCGAGCCGCCCATCTGCAGACCGCAGCCGAAGCGTTTGTTCAGCTCCATGAAGTCATAGGCCTGCAGGAGCATGTAGTTGAACTCAAGGAAGGTGAGCGGCTGCTCCCGGTCAAGCCTGAGGCGCACGCTGTCGAATGTCAGCATCCGGTTGATGGTGAAATGCCGCCCGTAGTCGCGCAGGAACTCGACATAGTTCAGCGTATCGAGCCAGTCGGCATTGTTGGCCATCATGGCGTCCGTCGGACCGTCTCCGAAAGTCAGGAACTTCTCGAAGACCCGCTTTATGCCATCGATATTACCGTTGATCATCTCGGGCGTCATCAACTGACGCGACTCGTCCTTACCGGACGGATCGCCGATCTTGGTGGTGCCGCCGCCCATCAGCACGATGGGTTTGTGACCGGTCTGCTGGAGCCAGCGCAATATCATGATCTGGATCATCGAGCCGACATGCAAGCTGTCAGCGGTCGCGTCAAAGCCGATATAGCCTGGCACCACACCTGCCTTGAGAGCCTCATCGAGGCCTGCGAGGTCGGTGCAATCCTGCAGAAAACCGCGGGACTGCATGATGTGCAGGAAATCGCTTGTGGGCTTGGTGCTCATCGTCTTTGATCCGTTGTATGCGCTCGGGGGCGATGTATAGCGGATGGCTGCGTGAAGGAAAGAGCCGTGGTGGAAAAAGGCAGGCCCCTATGGGCGCTGGGTCTGATGAGCGGAACCTCGATGGACGGGGTCGATGCAGCCATGGTGCTGACCGATGGGGAGACGATCTCTGAGCTTGGCGAGACCTCGTTCAGTGCCTACACGGCCGAGCAGACGGCGCTGTTGCGCTCTGGCCTCGGACATTGGCCAGCGCCGGGGCAGGAGGGAATCGCGTCGCTGGTCGAGCAAGCCCATGTTGCTGCGGCTAGGCCGTTCTCTGAGGCCGAGGTCGTGGGTTTTCACGGCCAGACCCTGAACCACGATCCTGAGGCGCAACGCAGCTTTCAGATTGGTGATGGCGAGGTCCTAGCCAAGGCGCTGGCGCGTCCGGTGGTCTGGGACTTTCGCACGGCGGATCTGAAATCGGGAGGCGAGGGCGCGCCTCTGGCACCGTTTTTCCATTTTGCCTGTGCCCGCGCTATCGGCGCCAGCAGGGTCACGGCCTTTTTGAACCTTGGCGGGGTGGGCAACGTGACCTGGGTTGATCCGGGCAAGGCCGCACCGGAGGAGCCTGGCGCCTTGCTCGCCTTTGACACGGGCCCCGGGAATGCGCTGATCAATGACTTCATCGCGGCCCGCACCGGTCAGGCCTTTGACGCAAACGGTGATCTGGCCGCCCAGGGGCAGGTGGATGAAGCAGCTGTCCTGCGGTTCCTTGAACATTCCTATTTCGACCGCATTCCGCCCAAATCGCTCGACAGGAACGCCTTTGAGGCGGCGCTTGGCCTGGTTGCCGATCACTCGACCGAGGATGGGCTTGCAACATTGACGGCGATGACCTCCGCATCTGTTGCCGCGTCTCTGCGTCATATGCCCGAGCCGCCTGCGCGCTGGCTGGTCTGTGGCGGGGGGCGGCTGAACCGGACGATCCTGAGCGGCTTGAGCGGCCGCCTCAATGCCCCGGTCGAGCCGGTCGAGACCGTCGGTCTTGACGGAGACATGCTGGAGGCGCAGGCATTTGCCTATCTGGCAGTGCGAGTGTTGCGCGGATTGCCGACCTCCGCACCCTCCACAACGGGTGCGCGGTTGCCGGTCTCGGGCGGGCGGATCAGCCGAGCCTAGTGGCCGGTGGCAAGTGTCCCGGTCTTGACCGAGTAATCCACCGCGACCCCGTAGTCGGGATCATCCTCGCTGTCGACGATCAACTGACCGGCGCGGTTCAGCAACCGGTGACAATCGCGCGACAGATGGCGGAGTTGCAGGGTCTTGCCCTCGGCCTCGTATTTTAAGGCCATCTCCTCGATCGCCTGCAGCGCCGATTGGTCAGCGACGCGGCTGTTGAGGAAGTCGACAATCACCGCATCGGGATCATCCTTGGGATTGAAAAGCTCCTGAAAGCCGTCCGTCGAGCCGAAAAAGAGCGGGCCTTCGATCTGATAGACCTTGGCACCCTCGGGCGTGGTCTGGATGTTGGCATGAATGCGGGTGGCATTGTTCCACGCATAGGCAAGGGCCGAGACGATAACGCCCACCACGACCGCAATCGCAAGGTCGGTCAATACGGTCACGACCGTGACAAGCACGATCACCAGTGCGTCCGTCAACGGTATGCGGCGCAGGATCGTCAGGCTCTGCCAGGCGAATGTCCCGATCACCACCATGAACATCACGCCTACGAGGGCGGCCAGCGGGATCTGTTCGATCAGGCTGGAGCCGACAAGGATGAACATCAGCAAAAAGAGCGCTGCCGAAATGCCTGAAAGCCGTGTGCGCCCACCCGATTTCACGTTGATCATCGACTGCCCGATCATCGCGCAACCGCCCATTCCTCCGAAGAACCCGGTGACGGTATTTGCAACGCCTTGCGCGATGCATTCCTGGCTGGCGCCGCCGCGCTGCTTGGTGATCTCACCGACGAGGTTGAGGGTCAGCAGGCTCTCGATCAGGCCAATTGCGGCCAGAATGATGGCGTAGGGCAGGATGATTTCAAACGTCTCAAGATTGAGTGGGACCATCGGGATATGGAACAGCGGCAGCCCGCCCTGGATCGAGGCCAGATCGCCGACGCGCGGTACGTCGATCCCCATCGCAATTACCAGTGTCGCGACCACGAGAATGCCCGCCAGCGGGGCTGGAAAGGCGCGTGTCAGCTTCGGCAGCGCCCATATGATCGCCATGGTCAGGCCGACAAGCCCCAGCATCGTCAACAGCGGCCAACCCGTCATCCAGACCTTGTCACCATCGGCACCGGCGATCTTGAACTGCGTCAGCTGCGCCATGAAAATCACGATGGCCAGTCCGTTCACGAAGCCCAGCATCACCGGATGCGGGACGAGGCGAATGAATTTGCCGAGTTTGAAGATGCCCGCAAGTATCTGCAAAATCCCCATCAGAACGACAGTGGCAAAGAGATACTCGACCCCGTGCTGCGCCACCAGCGCCACCATGACGACCGCCAGCGCACCGGTCGCGCCCGAGATCATGCCGGGTCTGCCGCCGATCACAGCTGTGATCAGCCCGACCAGGAACGCTGCATAAAGCCCGACGAGCGGGTGAACCCCTGCCACAAAGGAGAAGGCAACCGCCTCTGGCACCAATGCAAGGGCGACGGTCAGCCCGGACAGAAGCTCGGTCTTGACCCGTGACGGGGTCAGCACATCAGACGGGCTGGGGGACAATGCGAACTTATCGGCAAAAGCTGCCAGCGTTGGTTGGAGCACAATAGTTTCCAAATCAATGTATGGGAGGTTGCCGCCTTCATAGAGCAAGCTTTCACATTCGCAACACCAAAGGCAGGGTGATGGGGCAATTTGTCCGAACGGGCGAATGGGACAATACCGAACCTGATCCGGGCTCGGGCTGTCGAAACCGTCCGCGATTCAACCTACTGGTTGTGACCAAAGCGCGATGGTTTGCCTATCAGAAAAGTAGCGGTGAAATGCGCGCGGAGAGGCCCGGACAGCCGCTCAGTAAGTCCCGGTTCCGGCCAGAGCCAGCCGCAGGCTTTCATAGGCCCAGCTGTCACGCCCGCCCCGGGCCCGGATTTCGCGCAACTGCATCCGCGCGCCTGACAGGTCGCCTCTTTCCGCAAGCGCCTGACCCATGTAGGACCGGGCCATGTGGTGGTCCGGATCCAGCGCAAGGGCGCGCCTGTAATAGGACATGCCAAGCTCGTGCCGTCCGGCCTTGCGATTGGCAAAACCCCTGTAATTTAAAATTCTTGCGGTATTTTCTTCAAGCATCGCATCGAGAGCATTCAACGCGTGCTCATATTGACCGGCATGGGCGAATTCGCGGGCGGCATCGAAGAGAACATCATCGGTGAGACCGCTTTCCTGCGCCGCCCCACATTCCTGCTTGTCCGCGTCCCAGATCTGCCCGTCCGAGCATGTCGCCGTGGTTTCGGTCTGCGCAGGCGGGGTTTGCGTCTCGCTTCCCACAGCAAGACCCGTGTTTGGAACGGCGACGGCAATTGCTGCAATGGCCGGAAAAAGACGCATGATGATCTCCACTCGTCACAAAGGTGCGGGGAGGATCGGGGGCGAACCCGATTCCCGCAAGGTCATTCTTTGGCTCAGCCTTCCGCGATCGCGCGCAGCGCCGAGATGTATCCGTCCGTCCCGAAGCCGGCAATGACCGCGTCGGCAACAGGCGCAATGTAGGATACCTGCCGAAAAGCCTCGCGCCGCTGCGGGTTGGAGACATGCAATTCGATGATGCGCCCGTCATAGGCTTTCAGGGCATCGTGGATCGCGATGCTGGTATGGGTATAGGCCCCGGCGTTGAGAATGATCGCGTCGGTCCCGTTGCGGGCCTGCTGGATCCAGGTCACCAGCTCTCCCTCATGGTTGGACTGCCGGAAATCGAGCTGGACATCCAGATCGCCCGCGACCCGGTGACATTCTTCGCGTATATCGGCCAGCGTCGTGTGTCCGTAGATATGCGGCTCGCGCAGGCCAAGCAGGTTCAGGTTGGGACCGTTGAGGATGAGAATACGCATCAGGCCTGCCTCGCGATCCGCTGGTCTATCAGTTGTATGACCTGTTTGAGGCCGGTTGCGCCGAGCCCGCGAAAGACAGCGTCGGCACCCAGATGTGGCAGGCCCTCGATGTTCTGCGGATGATACTCGACCGAAAACTGTCCCAGACCTTCAAGCGTCCCGGCGAGATTGCGGTTCCACGGATCAATCGCCAGAACAACGGAGTGGGTGGTCTCGTCGAGAAGACCCAGCATGCCCGAAACATCGCTGTCGCCGGTGAGTTCGATAATATCGATCCGCTCCGTCATGGAGCCCAGAGCCCGATCCGCTGTCTCGCGCGCGAGCGGACCTCCATCTTCGATAAAAAGTGCTATGCGCATCTGATCGTTCCGCCCCCAATTCCTGATGTCTCTTTGACCCGGAACGGGTGGGCAAGGTCAAGATCAATCAGAAATCCGTGGGCGCTCCGCCTTCTGCCTTGCGACGGGCAACGAAGGCGGCAAGCTCATCACGGATCGCCTCATCCATTGGTGGAGGCGTGTAGTCCTCAAGGATGGCCTTCCATGTCCTGTTGGCCCGGTCGGAGGTCCAGTGCCCGCCATCCTCGGCCCAGGCTTCGTAGTTGCGCCAGTCGCTCAGGAAGGGTGAATAGAAGGCATCCGTATAGCGTTCCTGCGTATGATCGCAGCCGAAGAAATGCCCGTTGGGACCAACCTCCTTGATCGCATCGAAGGCCAGACCGGCGGTCGAGGTGTCGGTGATGGACGTCTCGAAATACCGCTCGATCTGCTGGAGCACCTCGCAATCCATCACGAATTTCTCGTAGGAGGCGATCAGTCCGCCCTCCAGCCATCCGGCCGCGTGATAGACCAGATTGACGCCGGATTGAACGGCTGCCCAAAGGGAGTTCATGCTCTCCCACATCGCCTGTCCGTCCGGCGCATTGGCCGCACAGGCGTTCGAGGCCCTCAGCGGAATGCCGTAGAACCGTGCCATCTGGCCCGACATCTGGGTCGCGCGGATGTATTCCGGTGTGCCGAAAGCAGGCGCGCCGGTTTTCATGTCGACATTCGATGTGAACGTGCCGAAGACACAAGGCGTGCCCGGGTTGATATATTGGAAGAGCGCGATTGCGGCCAGCCCCTCGGCGAAGGACTGCGCGACTGCGCCTGCCATGGTCACGGGGGCCATCGCACCTGCCAAGGTGAAAGGGGTCACGACCACCGGCTGACCCCGCCGGGCGAAGCGCATCGCGCCATCCAGCATCGGCCAGTCATGCTTCAGCGGCGAAGAGGAGTTGATGTTGGTGTAAAGCCGGGGTCTGGAGAAAAACGCGCGCTCCTCCAGTCCGCTGGCGATGCGGGCCATCTCCAGCACATCCTCGACGCGCTCGGGTCCGAGCGAATAGGCATGGACCACCTTGTCGGTGAGCGTCAGTTTCTCATAGAGGCAATCGAGATGCCGGATCGAGGCGTGGACATCCACCGGCTCCACCGGGTAGCCGCCGGCGACATGGATGCAGTTGAAATACTGGGTGAGTTTCAGGAAATCGGTGAAGCTTTCCATGTCGCCCACCCGTCGCCCACGGTCGAGATCCATAACATTGGGCGGCGAGGACACGTTCACAAAGCACATGTGCTTGCCGCCGATGGTGATCCTTCGATCCGGATTGCGCGGCGTGATGTCGAATTGCGAGGGTGCGCGGGCAATCATCTCCATCACCCAGTCGCGGTCCATCTTCACGTTGTCGCTGTCGGGATCGATGGTGCAGCCCGCCTGGCGCAGATAGTCCTTGGCTTCTTCGTTCAGGAACTCGATACCGATCTCTTCCAGCACGCGCATGACAGTGTCGTGCAGGGCCGCAACGGCGTCCTCGCTCAGCGGCTCCGTCGGGCGGTCGGGGTTTGTCGGAATACGCCAATCGAGTTGCTCAATGGCTTTGGTCGTGCTGCGCCGCGTATTGCCTGAACGGCCCCCGGCCCTTCGGCCTCTCTTATCTGACATTCTGGTCCCTGTTGTCGCCACGAATTTCGTTTCAGTGAAGCCTCAGGTCAGGCTGCGGGCATGGCTCCCAGCGACATGGGCCATGTCGCTTTGGACTCAAGCCCGTAGCCAGGCGGGGATATGTCCGATATCGGGCAGTACGATATCCGCGTGTGGTGCGAGGTCGGCATGTGTCGCGACGCCGGTCAGAACGCCGACACGCCACATACCGGCGGCCTTACCTGCATGCAGGTCATGTGTGCTGTCGCCGACCATGGCAACCTCATTCGGCCTCAGATCAGTCGCATCGCAGAACCCTTCCAGCATTCCGGGCGCGGGCTTCGATCCGAACCCGCTGTCATAACCGGCAATGAACGCAAAATGCGCCTCGATCCCGGCTGATGTCAGATGCGCGAGGGCGGCAGCCTCGCTGTCGTTGGTGGCGATTCCAAGTGTCAGTCCGCTGGACAGAAACCCGTCCAGAAGCGGTGGGAGGGGCACGGCGGGAACCTGCGGGGCCTGCGCCGTTCCCTCGATCACATCCTGCAAAAGCGCCTGCCGGTCGAGATGGGGCATATGGGTCAGCACGGCATCCAGTATCGTATCGAGCGTGCCCGCAATGACCGGACTGTCGGCCAGAAACCGGGTGCTTGCCAGATCGAACCCGGTCGCATCGGCAAGCCTGACCAGAAGGTCGGCGTCGTCTCCGGCGAGATCGCCCAGAAAATCCGCGTGAAACTGGCCCCATGAGGCCTGATAGTCAAAGAGCGTTCCATCCTTGTCAAAGAGCAGTGCCTTGATTTTGTTCACTTGAGATGTTCCCTCAACTTGTTAGGCTGCCCCGCGAAGGAGCCCTTTGACCCCGATGCCAAGACCCAGACAACTGCGCGGCGACTATGCGCATTTTCAGACCATGACCACCCGCTGGCGAGATATGGACGTTTATGGCCACATGAACAATGTGGTTTTTTACGAGTATGTCGATACAGCCGTGAACGAATGGCTGATCGCACATGCCGGGCTGGACCTGCCTGACGGTGACTGTATCGGTCTGGTGGTTGAGACGGCTTGCGTGTTTCATGCCAGTCTGGAATTGCGCGACCGTCTGACGACAGGTCTGCGGGTGACGCGCATCGGCAATTCCTCGGTGCAGTATGAAGTTGGTCTCTTTCGCAACGAAGAGGATGAGGCGAGCGCCGAGGCCCGTTTCGTCCATGTGTATGTAGATGGTGAGAGCCGACGTCCAACGCCCCTGCCGGAGTGTCTCAGAACCGCTCTTGAGACGATCCAGAGTCCAAGACTGAGATCCCCATGACCAAGATTTTCTCCTATCGGAACCGGCCCTTTCATCTGGGTGCCTATCCGCTGGAAAAACTGCCACGCCGCAAGGGCTTACCTGACCTTTCTGTCTTGCCGGAGCAAACGCAGATCCGGTTTGAGCGGCCCGGGGCACCGACCAGCATCGTGAACGCGATGCGCGAGTATCAGGCGGTCATGGATGCGATCCGCGAGGGTCTGGTCAAGCCCGAGACCGGGATCGTTCCCGATGACCCGGGCGAGCGGTCGCGGCACCTGAAATCTTTCGGCTACTATTGCGATGCCTCGCAGGTTGGTATCTGCGAGATACCGAGCGAGGCATGGCTGGGCGCGCCGCTGATCAATCCAGATGTAGCGCAGTTGCAGGAAGATCTGAAAACCAAGCAAACCAAGACCTTGGCTGCCGGTATTGATGTGATCATGGCAATGCTCAAGGAGGCGATGGAGGCTCCGCCGACCCCTTGCGACGATCACACCCACGCGCTTGTGTTCCTCTACGAGATGCCGCGCGATCCGCGTGGCGGGGAGCCGGGTACCGACTGGATCAGGGATGCGCAGGTCGAGCGTGCCTGCATCCGTGCGACCGAGACCGCCTCGATCCTTGCCAACTATCTGCGCCTTCTTGGCCGCAGGGCGCGCGCGCATTCTGGGGCAGCAACGGATGTGCATCTGGGCAAGCTGGCGGTTGCGGCCGGGCTGGCCGAGATCGTCGATGGTGAACTGGTCAATCCGTTCCTTGGCAAGCGTTTCGGGATCAGTGTGGTGACAACGACATTCAGGTTGGAGCCTGATCAGCCGCTCGCACCATCGGGTCTCGCCGCTCGGCTCGGGCGCGCACCGGCCTGGGGGCTGGGACTGGCAGGCAACGCCAAAACCGCGCTCAACCGCGATCCGTTCGCGAAGCGCCGGTTCCGTGACGGGCCGCATCCGTTCGAGACACTCAAACGGGTCGAGGACCCTACGACCTACATAGACGAGCCACGGGTTGCGCGTGTTCCCAAGCGCACCGACATGTTCGCCCGCGCGCAATTCGGCGACATGGGAAAGCCGTTGCAGGAAGGTGCCAAGAACGGCAACTATGTCCGCAAATCCTCGGCGGCCTTCTCGTTTCGCCCGGTGCTCGGTGCCATGGTTCTGCTGCAGAACGGACCGGCAGCGAACGAGGTGCACCCTTCCGCACTCGACCCGAAGACGAATGCCGACAACATCAAGGCGACAAGCTATTGGCTGGGTGTCGATGCGGTCGGCCTCTCGCGCTGCCCGGACTGGGCCTATTACAGCTATGATGCCGCCGGGAAACCGCTGGAGCCCTATCACGAGAACGCCATTTCCATGATCATTGATCAGGGCCACGAGACCATGGAAGGCGCGAGCGGGGATGACTGGATTGCGTGCGCCCAATCCATGCGGGCCTATCTGAGGTTTTCCTTCCTAGGCGGCGTGATCGCCAACCAAATCCGTAATCTCGGCTACACAGCCCGGGTACATTCGGTGATGGATGGCGAGGTGCTGCAACCACCGCTTCTGCTGCTTTCTGGACTGGGCGAGGTCTCCCGCATCGGCGAAGTGATCCTCAACCCCTTCCTCGGGCCAAGGCTGAAATCGGGGGCGGTCACGACGAACATGCCGATGACCCATGACAAGCCGATTGATTTCGGGCTTCAGAACTTCTGCGAGGCCTGCAACAAATGCGCCCGCGAATGCCCCTCGGGTGCGATCACCGCCGGGCCGAAGCGCATGTTCAACGGCTACGAGATCTGGAAATCCGACAGTCAGAAATGCACAACCTACCGGGTCACGACGCCCGGCGGGGCGATGTGCGGACGCTGCATGAAGACCTGTCCGTGGAATCTCGAAGGACTCTTTGCAGAAAGGCCATTCCGCTGGGTGGCGATGAATTATCCCAAGGCGGCCCGGCATCTGGCAGCACTCGATGACTGGCTCGGCAAGGGAGGTCTGAACGACACCAAGAAGTGGTGGTGGGACCTGCAGATGGTGGACGAGGGCCCCTACGCCCCGCCCGAGATTGTCGTGAACCGGCGTGGCCTGCAAAAGGAGCTCGATCTGAAATTCGAGGATCAGACGCTTGCGGTTTATCCCGCCTATCTCGCGCCGCCACCCTATCCCTATCCGTTCCCGATGGACCGGGAGTCCGGGATTGCGGCCTATGAAGCGATGCTGAGCCCGCAGGAGCACAAGGCGCGCGTAAAAAGCGGCGATGTAGACGATCTGGTGCCTCAGTTCCGGCTGCCCGACGGCCCGCCACCCGTTTTCCCGGCGGTCGTGGCCAAGGCCGAGAAGATGGCAGGCGACGTGACCAAATATGAGTTCGTCTCTCCCGATAACACACCCTTGCCGCCCCTCGAGGCGGGCGCCCATATCGACGTGCTCGTGGCCCCTGAATATCTGCGTCAGTACTCTTTGTCGGGTGATCCGGCGGACCCGTCGCGCTATCAGATAGGTGTGCTGCGGGAGGATGAGGGCAGGGGCGGCTCACGCATGATGCACCGGATCTTCAACCAGGGGCGGCGGGTCTTCATCTCGCCCCCGATCAACCATTTCCCGCTTGAGGAAACGGCCTCTCACACGCTTTTGATGGGCGGTGGCATCGGGGTTACGCCGATGATCGCGATGGCGCACAGGCTGCACGCAATCGGGGCGTCGTTTGATCTGCACTATTCGTGCTCGAAACGCAGCAATGCGGGGTTTCTCGATGATCTTGCGGGTTTCCCATGGGCTGATCGGGTGCATTACTATTTCTCCGATGAGGGGACGCGTGCCGATCTGTCGGCACTGCTCGCCACCCCCGCAGAAGGCGCGCATGTGTACACCTGCGGGCCAGAACGCTACATGGATGCGGTCCTGGCCACCGCTGAAGCGGCAGGTTGGCCGGAAGATGTCGTTCACAAAGAGTATTTCTCGGTTCCCGAACAGCCGGACTATGTGAACCACGACTTCACCTTGCGCCTGAAAGCATCGGGACGCGACGTGCTTGTGAAGGCTGACCAGTCCGCCACGGATGCGCTGGCCGCCGCTGGCATCCACATCGATGTGAAGTGCTCAGACGGAATTTGCGGGGTCTGCAAATGCGGCCTGATCTCGGGCGATGTGGAGCATCGCGATTTCGTGCTTTCCAACAAGCAAAGGGAGGGCGCGGTCATCCTCTGCCAGTCCCGGGCGGCTCAAAAGGATGGCGTGATCGAAGTTGACCTTTAGGTTACGTCCAATGAGGCAGATCGCCTCCCGGAAGCAGGGCCCGCGCGGTGGCAACGGCTTCGGGCGGGATTTGAGCATCCGCTGAAAAGGCCAGCACGGAACTGTCATCGGTCAGGAGAAAATCGAGGATTGCGCCAAGAAAACCTGGGTCTTTGGCCTGTGTACGCAGGTCTTCCACGGCTGCACCGGTCGAGGCCAGAAAGTGCCCGGTCAACTCGTCCTGCCCGGCGAGCCAGAGCAATGCCTGCAATCCGATGTCCTCTGCACGCGAAGGTGACATTGACGTGACTGTCATCGCAAATATCTCCAATTCTCTTCAATCTTTCATTAACGAATTTCGCTCAGGTTAACAGCCATTAAGGGCACGTGCCTTGATGAGATGAAAGGGCCGAATTGCCGGGCAAGATCTATATAGTGGAGGCGTCTTCGACCCGCCGTATGCTGCTCAAGACCTATCTGAGCGAAGCCTACTACGATGTTGAGACGCTCGATACTCTGGACGATCTCTGGGATATTCCCGAGAAGGAACAGCCGGATCTTCTGATCTGCGACCTGACCCGTGATGCGGCGGCCGATTTCGCGATGCTGAAGGCTCTCAAGGCGGATGACAGTTTTGCTGAACTTCCGCTGATCGGTACAGGCAATCTTGTCTTCAAGGACCAGCTTCGGGCGTTGTCCGCGGGCGCCGATGACATATTCGGACTGCCTTTGAAGGAAGAGGTTCTGGTGGCGCGTGCCCGACTTCTTATCCGCAACAAACAGACCTTTGACGAACTGACGATGCGCGATGTGACGGGGCGCGAACTGGGCCTTATCTCGGAAAGACCGGTGGTCAATCCCGGCACGCGCGCCAAGCCCCTCAAACTGATGGTGGCCATCGGCAAGGTGGACGAGATTGTCGGCTGGAGCCAGATGATGAGCTCCGAGCATCAGAGAACCCATTTCAGACTGGTCCGGACGACAGGGGAGGCCAATGAGGAGCTCAAGTCCTTCGAGCCGGACGCCATCGTTGTCGGTCGCACCTTGTCGGACGGAACCAGCGGGCTGAAATTCGTGGCGGGTCTGCGTCAGCAGGAGAGCCTGCGCTACACCCCGGTCCTGTCCATTGTCGAAAACGATCAGGAGGGCGTCGTGGCGCTGGGTGCGGATGTCGGCGCGAGTGATTTTGTGGCCATGCCGTTCGACGCCCGAGAGCTTGCGATCCGAACCCGGGTCCAGTTGCGCCGGGGGGCCCGCACGCAGGCGATGCGGCATCAGGTGCGTGACGGGCTGATGCTGGCGGTCACCGACCCGCTGACCGGCTTTTACAACCGCCGTTACATGATGACACATATGCCCAAGCTTCTGCGTCAGGCGGAGGCGTCCGGGCAGCCCTTCTCGGTCATGATGCTGGATCTCGACAAGTTCAAGCGCATCAACGATGTCTATGGCCATCAGGCCGGTGATGAAGTGCTGCGGGAACTTGCCGAGCGTATCCGAAGCGTCCTGCGTGAGGTCGATCTGCTGGCCCGCATCGGAGGGGAGGAATTCTTCGTCGCTCTGCCCGGGGCCTATGTCAGCGATACGGCCCAGGTCGCGGAGCGGATCCGGCGCGCCGTCGCCGACCGGCCTTTCCTGGAGAAACGCTATCCCAAGGGGCTGAAAGCGACCATCAGCGTCGGTGTGGCCTTCGTCAATCCCGGCGAACTTGAGGCGGCCCGGATCGTCGATCGCGCGGACCGGGCGCTTTATGCCTGCAAACACGCCGGTCGCAACTGTGTCCGTTTCGATCAGGTGGCCGTGGCCTGAGGAAGCCTTCGCCGCCGGTCACTTGCGCCGATGGCGGGGTTTGCGGAGGTTTTCGGCAAACTGCTGACGCTCGGCAGGTGACATGTCCTCGATGACCTGCAGGAAAATCGACTGACCCTCCCGGGTTGTGCGTCGCATCATGTTGCTTTGCTCGTCCATCAACGCGCTGAATGCGGCTTGGTCGAACGGGTCTCGCGCCAATACTTCCAGCATTGCCGAGCGGATGCGGCCGAACTCGCGGCGGGTCGATCTGAAGTCAGTTTCGCGCGCGCGAAACTGGGCACGAAGCGTATCCCGCTGCGTCTCGGGAAGCGCCTGGAACATCATCCGCAACCCCTCCGGCCCACCCCGGCTGTTCACCGGACCGGCGGGTCCGCCTTTCAGCGCGATGCCTGCAAGGCTTCCGATCACAAGCAGGTTCAGTGCGAGAGAGCCCACAAGAAGCCAGGTCCGCCATCTTCCCGATCCGGTCTTCGTCATGCTCTTCACCCTTCCAGAATGTATTCGTCGAACCGCGTAGCGCTCGGGTCGAACAATGTTTCGGTCACGACATCACCATCCGAGAACGGGTCGACGCCAGACACCAGATCCGCATTCGCATAGCCGACCCAAACGCCCAGCATGGCTGATGAGGCGAGTGCGACGCCACCGCGCCAGCCCCCAAGCGCCTTTGCCAGCCTTGGCAACAGTGAACTGCGCACGGGCGGGATGGATGGAGCCGGGGAGGCTTCGAATGCGTCCGCCAGCACCCGACCTGCGAGATCAGGCGAGATGTCGAGCCGCCTCTCGCGCAACCCTGCAAAGAGATCGTCCAGCACTTCGGTCTCGGCTCTGGTGAGTTTTTCGTGATCCTCGTGATTCTTGGTCATGACTGATATCCCAACTCTGATGATCGGCCCGCAAGGCGGTTGGCGAGCGTTCGTTTCCCACGCGACAGGAGGCTCTCGACCGCCTCCACGGAGATTTCCATGATCGACGCGATCTCGGGGTTGCCCAACTCCTCCAGATGGCGAAGCGTGATCGCAAGTTTCTGGCGGTCGGGCAGGGTCTCAAGCGCTGCCTGCAATGCATCATGCCTGTCGCCTTCCATCATCCGGACCTCAACGCCCGGTGTGTCGTCGGCGGGCTCCGGGGCTTCATCCAGGCCGATGTTGCGGCGTTTGCGCAGCCGGTCGGTGCACAGGTTCCTGGTGACCCGGTAGAGCCAGGTGCTGATCTTCGCCTCACCGGCCCGCCAGTCCGGCGCGATCTTCCACAGGCGCAGCATCGCCTCCTGCGCGACATCCTCGGCCTCGCCACGGTCCGAGAGCATGCGGAAGGCCAGGTTGAGGCAGGGCCCGGTATGCCGCAACGTCAGGACGCGCGCAGCCGATTGGTCACCACCGGCATAGGCTGCCAGAAGCGTCTCATCGCGCACATCTCCCGAACCATCGAACGCCATCATGCAGGCCAGTATGTCCTTATGCCGAGCGAGAGGCCACCGGATCTGCTGGCACCCCATGCTCTCGATACAAGGCTGAAACGGCTGGCCGGGTGTTTTCCGTCGCGCAAATGTCAGAAAAGTTGCGACATCCGGACGCAAGACAGGTTGTCCTAGATGAACTGGCGCAAATCCCGCTTATGTTGGCGCAATGATACATGAACCCGATTTCACGATTGATGCCCCCGACCGCGATGTGCGGACCTCGCTTCTGCGCGGCTGGCGGCGCAGTTGTCCCAGCTGTGGTAGCGGTCCGATGATGGATGGCTATCTGACCGTCAGGAAGGATTGCGCTGTCTGTGGCGAGGAGTTGCATCACCACCGTGCGGATGACGGCCCGGCCTGGGCAACCATCCTGATCGCCGGGCATCTGATGGCCCCGCTGATGCTGTTCGTCTTTGAGCTCTGGCGGCCCGAGGGCTGGATCATGGCTGTTGGTTTCTCGACCGTCTTCACGTTGTTGTCGCTCTACCTTCTGCCACGGCTCAAGGGGGCATTCGTGGGTTTCCAATGGGCCAAGCGGATGCACGGCTTCGGTCGGCACTAGGCAAAACCGGTTGTCGGCCTGCGCCCGGCTGCCTATGGTCCGGCATAGATGACCCAGAACGACACACCCATCCATGACGCTGCAACGATTGTTCTGGCCCGGCAGGGACCCGATGGTCTGCGTGTGCTGATGGGGCAACGCGGCAAGACCGCTGTGTTCATGCCCAACAAGTTTGTCTTTCCCGGTGGGCGGGTCGATGCCGAGGACCATGATGTGTCCCTGTCGCTACCGCAATCGCTGAGAGACAAGCTGGAGAACCGGGCATCTGCCGGTATGGCGAATGCACTGGTTGCGGCGGCCATTCGGGAGCTTTGGGAGGAAACCGGGCTGCGTTTGCATGACAATCACAAGACAGATGCCAGGAACTTAAGGTTTTTCTTTCGTGCCATCACCCCGATCGGACGCCCACGACGCTTTGATGCGCGGTTCTTTCTGGTGCCCGCCGATGCGATCGCGGGCGATCTCGATGATTTCAGCGAGGCCTCGGACGAGCTTTCGCATCTGCAATGGGTTTCGCTGACCCAGGCGCGGGCGCTGGAGCTTCCGTTCATCACCCGGATCGTTCTTTCCGAGGTTGAGGCGATGGTGACCCGGCCCGATGTTTCGCGCGACGTTCCTTTCTTCCATCACGACGCCGAACGGTCCTATTTTTCGGTACTCTGAGCGCCGGAACGCCTTGACTCTGCGAGGTGGCGGTGTAGAAGGCACTTCTCAGATTTCAGACCAGTGCGGTTGCGCTGGATCAAACGGGCCGGGCAAGGCCTGAGGAGACGAAGCAAATGGCGAAGCCAACAACCGTGAAGATCCGCCTGAACTCGACCGCGGATACCGGCCACTTCTATGTGACCAAGAAAAACTCACGCACCATGACCGAAAAAATGGTGGTGAAGAAATATGACCCGGTCGCGCGCAAGCATGTCGAATACAAGGAAGGCAAGATCAAGTAATCTCGCCCCGCCCCTCCGAAAGGAGGGAACTGACTGACAGGCCGCGTGTGTTGCACACGCGGCTTTTTTCGTTTCTGAGGGTCCTTTTGAGATGTCGGAGAAGTTCAGAATTCGGGTTGCCGGGCGTGGCGACATTCCGGCCATCGACGCGCTCCTGACCAGGTCCTATCCACGCCTGCTGGCGGCCGATTATCCGCCTTCAGTTCTGGTTACGGCGATCCCGCTGATCTCGCGTGCCCAACCGGCGCTGGTGACCAGCGGGACCTACTATGTCTCCGAAGGTGCCGGGGGGCGGATCGTGGGCGCAGGCGGCTGGACCCGCACCAGTCCCGGTCAGACGCGCACCGACCCCGGTCTGGGGAATGTCCGGCATTTCGCCTGTGATCCTGATGTGACCCGGCGCGGGATTGCGCGCGGTCTGATGCAGGTCTGTCAGATACAAGCGCGGGAGGCCGGTCTGAGCGGGCTGAACTGTTTCTCGACCCGAACAGCGGTGCCGTTCTATGAAGCCATGGGATTTGAGCAGATCGAGGAGATGGAAATCCCGCTTGCCCGGGGGATCGACTTTCCGTCTGTCAGGATGCTCTGGCGGACATGAAAAAGGCCGGAGAAGCTCCGGCCTTTCCAGTATTCAGTGACGTTCAGGTTACTCGCGCGAGCCGAAAAGCTGCAGCAGGAACAGGAACATGTTGATGAAGTCGAGGTAGAGGCTGAGCGCCCCCATGATTGCTGCCTTGCCAAGCCATTCCTGACCGCCCGGTGCGGTTGCCATAGCGAGGTAGGTGTTCTTGATCTTCTGCGTGTCATAGGCAGTGAGACCCGCGAAGATCAGCACGCCAAGAGCAGAGACCGCGAACATGATCGCCTCGGACTGCAGCCAGATATTGACGAGCGACGCGACCAGCAGACCGACAACGCCCATGATCAGGAAACTGCCCCAGCCGGACAGGTCTTTCTTCGTCGTGTAGCCGTAGATGCTGAGGCTCGCAAACGCGATTGCGGTGATGAAGAAGATCTGTGCAATCGACATGCCGGTGTAGATCACGAAAATTGACGAGATTGACAGGCCCATCATGGCGGCAAAGGTGTAGAAGAACATCTGCGCCCCTGTCTGCGACATCTTGTTGATCGCGGCACCGAAGAGGAACACCATGCCAAGCGGGGCGAAGAGCACGACCCAGCGCAACGGCGTCGTATAGATCGCCTCAAGCACGCCAAGTGGCACGATCGCCGTCGGCTGCCCGCTCAGAGCGGCCTTGAAGTCCATCCCGAACACGTAAGCCACAATGCCGGTTACGACCATGGCCACGGACATGAGCCCGTAGACCTTGTTCATGTGAGCGCGCAGGCCTTCATCGATTTCCGCGGTACGGACACCCGCGCCTGTGCGACGGATTGTATCAAATTCGGCCATTAAACCCTCCGTTTTGACTGACCTTCCCCAGCCACCGACCATTCGATCGCTGGTTTCCAGTTGAATATCGGTGCGATCGGCGGTTTTTTCAAGTGTTATCGGGCGGGTATCTGACCGATTTACCCTGATATTCGAAGGCATAATGCGGAAGGCCCGATATCTTTGCCTCGATAGCGTCGACTTTTTGAAGCTACGGAGCCGTCTGCGTTGCATAATCCTGACCTGAACGTAGGGCATATCTGCCACGAGGTCCGGTGTGCGGGACTTTGTTGCCGTTCGTTTCTTTGCGGCAGAAATCTGCTATGAATTCATCCAGAGAAACGGCGGGTCGGGCGAGATATAGTGAACATCAAACGCATTTTGAGCAGCGCAACTGGGCGTAGCGATGCTGTCGCATTCAACGGTCTGGCGTTTTTAGTCGCTTACGATCCTGCAGGGGCCGACGGAATTGAAGCCCAAACGCGCAACAGCCTGCGCTTTATGGAAACCAAACTGTCCGAGCTAGGCAGCAACAAAGATGCGTTGCTACAAGTCACAGTCTTCTTGAGTGACATGTCCATGAAACCAGAAATGGACAAAGCATGGTGCGAGTGGATTGGACCGGAAGAGAACTGGCCTCAGAGAGCGTGTGTCGGTGCTGACTTGGGTGACGAAGTGACCCTTATCGAGATCACGGCAATCGCTGCACAGTCAGAGAACTGAGATTCGAGCACTGCGCAGCATTGGTAGGTTTGGGATCAGACCGGACCTTAGCCGCAATCGCACATCTCGTCAGCAAATGGTGTGAAGACTAAAGTCATTGACGTTCAACACATGCAGGGATCAATCGCGACTGCGCAGGACGCGGGCGGGGCGTGCGGCCAGCGGGCGCAGTGCAAAGGCGAGACCGGCCAGCAGTGAGGCGAGCGCTCCGCCCAGCACGATGGCGATGGCCGAGACCGGCTCGAACGCATAGTTTGCTTCCATCACGAACCGCATCACGCCCCATCCGGCAAGTGCGCCGCCAGAGATGGCGACAATCCCCGCGCTCGCCCCCAGAATGGCGGATCTGAGTGCGAAACTGGCAAGGATGCGGCTGCGGGCGGCCCCCAGTGTCTTCAGCACCGCCGCCTCGAATACCCGTCGCCGCTCACCGGCGGCGGCGGCTCCGATCAGCACCACGAAACCGGTCAACAGCGTTGCCGCGGCACCGTAGCGGGTGGCGGCTGCAAGCGATCCGAGCGCCTCGGTCACACGTGCTATCCCGTCGCGCACCCGGATTGCGGTGATGTTGGGATAAGCCTCGGACAGATCGCGCAGGAGCCGGGCCTCGGCCTCCTCCTCGGCATAGACGGTCGCGATATGGGTGTGGGGTGCACCGGCAAGGGCCGAGGGGTTCAGTGTCATGATGAAGTTGATGCCCATGTTCTGGAACTCAACCTCGCGGAAATTGGCGAGTGTGGCGGTGATATCGCGGCCAAGGATGTTGACTGTAATCTCGTCGCCAAGCTTCAGCCCCATCTCTTCGGCCTCCTCGGCGGCGAAGCTCATCAGGGGCGGGCCGGTATAGTCAGCGGACCACCACTCGCCAGCGGTCAGGGCAGAGCCCTGGACCGGCTCGGCAGAGTAGGTGACGCCACGATCACCGTTCAGCACCCAGTGGTCGCCCACGATGTCGCGGGCGGGCGCGCCGTTGATCTGTGTGATGATGCCGCGCAGCATCGGTGCGGTGTCCACCCGGTCCACACCGTCATCGCCCTCGGAGCGATCAAGGAAACCGCCGAGCTGATCGTTCTGGATATCAACGAAGAAATAGGCCGGCGCCTCGATCGGCAGGTCCTGGGCAATGGCATTGCGCAGGTTGGTGTCGATCTGACCGACCGTGGCCAGTACCGTCAGGCCCAGACCCAGCGACAGGATGACGGACGCTGTCTCGCCCCCCGGTCCACCGACAGATCCCAGCGCCAGGCGCAGGGCGGGACGTCCGCGCGCGATCCGGGATCGAGCCAATCGGGCCGCGACCCATGTGGTCGCGCGCGCCGCAAGGGTCAGGACAAAGAGTGCTGTGATGATCCCGGCTGCGGCCCAGAGAGCCAGCCTCGGCACCGAGGAAAACGACATGGCGACGGCGACCAGACCCGCACCCAGCAGAAGCGTGAGCGCGATATAAGGCAGGCCGGGCAGGTGGCGTGTGGTGCTGGTTGCATCCCGGAAAAGACCGGCTGCGCGAATGTCCTTGGCGCGCGCCAGCGGCCAGATCGTGAAGATCAGGGCGGTGATCAGGCCATAGCATGCGGCCTCGAAAAGCGGCCTTGCATAGATGTCGAACAGGGCCGGGATCGGCAGGCGATCCTCGATCATGGGTGCCAGCAGCATCGGAATGCCTGCACCAAGCATCAGCCCGATGGCAATTCCCAGAAGCGAAAGAAGCCCGATCTGGATCAGGTAGACTGCAAAGATCGTGCTACCGCTGGCACCAAGCGTCTTGAGCGTCGCAATCGTGTCGGTTTTCCCATCAAGATAGGCGCGCACGGCTGCGGAGACACCGACGCCTCCAACAGCAAGGCCAGCCAGGCCCACAAGCACAAGAAATGCGCCCAGACGGTCCACGAAACGCGCAATTCCCGGTGTGCCGTTGCGACTGTCGCGCCAGCGCAGGCCGGTGTCCGAAAAGGCGGCCTCTGCGCGTTGTTTCAGGCTGCCGATATCGGCTGTCTCGGGCAGGCTGAGCCGGTATTTGCTGTCAAAGAGCGTGCCTGGTGTGATCAGCCCGCTGGTTTCCAGTGCGGATTTCAGGACGATCACCTGCGGCCCAAGACCAAAACCCGCCGAGGCACTGTCCGGCGCGTAGTCAAGCGTGGCACGCAGCGTGAAACTCTGCTCGCCCAGCCGGATTTCGTCGCCGACCTCCAGCCCCAGCCGGTCCACGAGAACCTTTTCCGCGACGATGCCCGGTCCCTCGAGCGCCGTTTGAAGTTCGACCGGTGGGGTGAGTTCGACCGTCCCATAGAGCGGGTAGAGGTCATCGACGCCCTTGACCTGCACCAGCGCACGCTCGGTGCCTGACGGGCGCTCGACAACCGCCATGGAGCGGAAATCGACGACCTCGGAGATCGCGGTGGCGTTCTGCTGCATGAAGGCCCGCTCCTCAGGCGAGGCGAAGCGGTAGGTGAACTGCATCTCTGCATCGCCACCCAGAAGGGACGCCGCCTCTCGGGTCAGACCTTCCTGAATGGCCGTTCGAACCGAACCCACAGCGGCAATTGCGGCCACACCAAGCGCCAGACAGGCGAGAAAGATGCGAAACCCGCGCAGGCCGCCGCGCAACTCCCGCAGCGCGATGCGCCAGGCCACCGTCAGATTCATTCGGCGGCCTCGGCGAGCGTGTCGAGCATCCCGTCGCGCAGATGCACGACCCGGTCGCAACGCGCAGCCAGATCTGGAGCGTGGGTGACCAGCACCAAAGTCGCACCGTGGCGGTCACGCAGGCCGAAGAGCATCTCCATGATCGCCTCGCCCGTGGCCCCGTCGAGATTTCCGGTCGGCTCGTCGGCCAGCAGGATCTCGGGCCGTGGGGCGGCGGCGCGGGCCAGCGCGACACGCTGCTGCTCGCCGCCGGACATTTGCGACGGGTAGTGATCGAGCCGCGCGCCCAGACCAACGGATGTCAGCTCGGTCGCTGCCTTGTCAAAGGCGTCGCGGTCGCCTGCAAGCTCCAGCGGCGTCGCCACGTTTTCCAGCGCCGTCATGGTCGGGATCAGGTGGAAAGACTGGAAGACAACGCCCATATGATGTTTGCGAAAGCGCGCCAGCTGATCCTCGTTCATGGTCGTCAGGTCCTGACCGAGCGCATGGACCGACCCGCCGGTGGCCTGCTCAAGTCCGCCCATCACCATAAGGAGAGAGCTCTTGCCCGAGCCCGACGGACCAACCAGCCCAAGCGTCTCGCCTTTCATGACGTCAAGCGAGATGCCGCGCAGAATATCAACCCGCCCTGCATTGCCATCGAGCGTCAGCGCGGTATCTGTGAGACTGAGAACGGGATCGGACATGAGGGCTCGCATGATGAGGAAAGGTGTTGGCGTCACATATGGGGCAGGGCGCGCAGTTCGCAAGTTATGTCTTGTGGCGGGCCTGATGATTTCATTTGCAGGATTTGCGCAGGCCGACGAGAAAGTCACCATCGCAGCCCTTGGTGACAGTCTGACACAGGGTTATGGACTGCCCGAGGCTGATGGTTTCGTTCCCCGGCTCGACGCGTGGCTGAATGCGCAGGGCGACGTGCCGGTCGAAATCATCAATGCGGGCGTCTCGGGGGACACGACAGCCGGAGGGCTTGCGCGTGTGGGCTGGACGCTCAGCGATGATGTGGATGCGGTGATCGTGGCGCTTGGTGGAAACGACGTTCTGCGTGGTATCGAGCCGGAGGTCAGTCGCGCCAATCTGGACGCGATTTTGAGCCAGATCGGGGCCAGGGGACTGCCGGTGCTGCTGGTCGGTCTACCTGCACCAGCGAATTACGGGGCTGATTTCAAGACCGAGTTCGACGCGATTTTCCCCGATCTCGCCGAGCAGCACGAGACGTTGCTTTACGCGTCATTTCTGGGCGCCCTGTCGGATGACGGCAATCTGGCGGCTGCACGCGCGTTCATGCAGGCTGACGGTCTTCACCCCAACGCATCCGGCGTTCTGCGCATCGTCGAGGATATCGGCCCGCGGGTTCAGGAGCTTTCGGCGCAGGCGCTTGCTGCACGCTAGGCAGAGTTGTTGCCTCCGGCGGGGATATTTAGAAGAAAGACGAAGAATCGTTTTCAGCCGGGTTGAGCGGTCTGATCCCGGTCTCGTCCCGGATCAGACCGATATCGCGCAACTGTGTTTGGCTGAGGGTCTTGAGATGGTGCCGGTCGCGATGGGCGCGGTCGAGTTCCACCATGAAATCGATCAGCCGACGCATGAGCCCCGGTGCGGGTACGACATGACGGACCTGTGTGGAACAGCATTCTGTGGACGCCAGAGAAGACATTGATGACCTCATTCGATTGACTGATTGTGCCGAAGGTTGCATTCCGATGCTTGATATGTGGCGCATCCTGAAGCATAATGAAAATGAATGTTTTTAAACGAAGGTATCAGGAATCGTAATATGCCAAGGAATCTTGATCTGACAGCCATCCGGGCATTTGTCACCGTGGCGGAAACCGGCGGTGTGACACGGGCTGCCGGGCAACTCAATCTGACCCAATCGGCGGTGTCCATGCAGCTCAAGCGGCTGGAGGAGGCGCTGGGGCAGACGCTTCTTGACCGCTCGGCGCGCAGCATCTCGCTGACCCCGCAGGGCGAGCAGCTTTTGAGCTACGGGCGGCGTCTGCTGGAGATCAATGACGAGGTCTGGGGGCGGATGAAGGATGAGGCCTTTGAGGGCGAGATCCGGTTTGGTGTACCCCATGACATTGTCTATCCCTACATCCCTCAGGTTCTGAAGAGGTTCTCGGGGGCCTATCCGCGGGTGCGGGTTCAGCTTGTCTCCAGCTTTACCAAGCAGTTGAAGCAGGAATTTGCAGCCGGCAGCCTTGATATGATCCTGACGACCGAGACCGGGGTGGAAGAGGGCGGCGAGACCTTGCAGCGGCAGGGACTTGTCTGGGTCGGGGCGCCCGGCGGGGCGGCCTGGCGGTCACGCCCGATCAAGCTGGCCTTCGAGAATGGCTGCATTTTCCGCACGCCGGTCCAGAAGGCGCTGGATGCGGCAGGAATTGCCTGGGAGATGGCGGTGAGCTCGGATTCAACGCGGACCATCGATGCGACCGTGTCAGCCGATCTGGCAGTCCATGCCAATCTGCACTGGTCCGGCACGCCCTATCTTGAACGGATCAATCATGGCGGGGCCTTGCCAGATCTGCCGCAGTTCCGGGTCAATCTCTATTGCGCATCCGGGCCCAACGAAGCGCTCGCGCAGCATCTGGCTGATTTCGTACGCGGAGCCTATCTGGGTCAGGAACTTGGAATGGCGGCGGAATAGTCAGCCCATCATCACCACGACCTTGCCGGTGGCCTTGCGGGTGCTGAGCAGATCCAGCGCCTCATTGGCCTGTGCCAGCGGCAGGGTGTGGCTGACATGAGGGCGCAGCCTGCCTTGGGCATACCAGTCAAAGAGTGTCGTGAAACTGTCGGTCAGAGCCGAGGGGCGCAGTTTGGCATAGCCGCCCCAGTAGAAGCCCAGGACGGTGATGTTCTTGACCAGAAGGATGTTGGCGGGGATCTGGGGCACGGTGCCACTGGCAAAGCCCAGCGGCAGGATGCGGGCCTCGGGCTTGCAGGCGCGCAGGGCGGCTGTGAACTGATCGCCCCCGACCGGATCATAGACCACATCTGCCCCGCCGAGCGCCTTGACCTCGGCTCTGATGTCACCGGTGTCGCTGTCGATCAGATGATCCGCGCCGACGCGGGAGGCGATCTCCAGCTTCTCGCGACCTCGGGCACAGGCGATCACCGTCGCTCCCATCAGCTTGCCAAGCTCGACCGCCGTGAGACCGACACCGCCTGCGGCACCGAGGACCAGCAGGGTTTCTCCGGGCTTCAGACCGGCCTTGAAATCGAGCCCGACATGACTGGTACCGTACGCCACCAGAAAGGCGGCGGCATCGACATCGCTCATCTGATCGGGGACCGGAACACAAGCCGCCGCCGGCATGCAGGCCATCTCGGCAAACCCACCTGAGCCCGCATAGGAGGCGATACGCTGGCCTGCGTTCAGGTTTTTCACGCCCGGTCCACACATCGTGATGGTTCCGCAGATTTCCATCCCCGGCGAGAACGGCAGATCGAACTTCTCCTGATAGGTGCCCTTGACCAGAAGGGTATCCCCGAAATTGACGCCACAGGCATGCACGCGTACCTGAACCTCGCCGGGTCCGGGCGAGGGGGCCTCGGTCTCGTCGAGGCGCATGGGCGCGCCCAGTTCATGCACACGCATGGCTTTCATGATGATCTCCTCCGGTTTTGGGAGTTGCATCCGCAATATCGGACACCATATCAAGCCAAAACTGTTTTGCGGCGAGATGTCCGCTTGCGTCGGGACGGGGCTCAGACTACACGAGCGGCAACGGGCCTGCATCAAATGCAGGCCTTTCACGTTTTTACTAAACTGGAAGGCGAGCCGATGGAGCTGCGCAATATTGCTATCATTGCCCATGTTGATCATGGAAAGACAACACTGGTCGATGAGATGTTGAAACAATCCGGCGTCTACCGGGCCAATGAACAGACCGTTGAACGCGCCATGGACAGCAATGATCTGGAGCGCGAGCGCGGGATCACCATTCTTGCGAAATGTACGTCGGTCGAATGGCAGGGCACACGGGTCAACATCGTGGACACGCCGGGGCATGCCGATTTCGGCGGCGAGGTCGAGCGTATCCTGTCGATGGTCGACGGTGTCGTGTTGCTGGTCGATGCCGCTGAAGGCCCCATGCCGCAGACCAAGTTCGTGACCTCCAAAGCGCTGGCGCTTGGGCTGCGGCCCATCGTTGTGGTCAACAAGGTCGACAAGCCGGATGCCGAGCCGGACCGGGCGCTCAACGAGGTCTTTGATCTCTTTGCGGCACTTGATGCCGATGACGACCAGCTCGACTTCCCGGTGCTCTACGCATCGGGGCGGTCCGGCTGGGCAGATTCGGAGCTTGATGGCCCGCGTCAGGATCTGTCGGCCCTGTTCGATCTGGTTCTCAGCCATGTTCCCGCACCGCAACAAGCAAAAAATCGCTCATCAGATTTTTCGATGCTTGCGACAACACTTAGCGCTGATCCCTTCCTGGGCCGGTTGCTGACGGGGCGGGTGGAAACGGGCGTTCTGCGGGCCGGTCAGACGATCAAGGCCCTGTCGCGTGACGGGCGCGAGATAGAACGTTTCCGGGTCTCCAAGCTGCTCGCTTTCCGGGGGCTCGCACAGCAGCCAATCGAGGTCGCGGAGGCCGGCGATATCGTCTCGCTGGCGGGTATGACGAAGGCGACCGTGGCCGACACGCTCTGTGATCTGGCACATGCCGAAGCGCTGCCTGCGCAGCCGATTGACCCGCCTACGATCACCGTCACATTCGGCATCAATGACAGCCCTCTGGCGGGGCGCGACGGGAAGAAAGTTCAGTCCCGCGTGATCCGGGACCGGCTGATGAAAGAGGCCGAATCCAACGTCGCGATTCAGGTCAAGGACACCCCCGGAGGCGAGGCTTTCGAGGTTGCGGGTCGCGGCGAGCTTCAGATGGGTGTTCTGATCGAGAATATGCGCCGGGAAGGCTTCGAGTTGAGTGTCTCTCGTCCGCAGGTGCTTTTGCGCAATGAAGGTGGGCAAACGCTTGAACCAATTGAGGAAGTCACAATTGACGTCGATGAGGAGTATTCCGGTGTCGTTGTGGAAAAGCTGGCTCAACGTAAAGGCGAGCTTGCTGAAATGCGAACCGGTAACGGCGGCAAAACCCGACTCGTTGCATACGTACCCTCTCGCGGGCTCATCGGTTATCACGGGGAGTTCCTCACAGACACCCGCGGCACCGGCGTCATGAACCGGGTTTTCCATGATTGGTCCCCGCACAAGGGCCACATTCAGGGCCGCCGCGCTGGCGTTCTGATCTCCATGGAAAACGGCACTTCGGTCCCTTACGCGATCTTCAATCTGGAGGATCGCGGGGTCTTTTTCATCGGCAGTGGCGAGGCGGTTTACCAGGGCATGATCCTGGGTGAGCATAGCCGTGACAATGACCTTGAGGTCAACCCGCTGAAGGGCAAGAAGCTCTCCAATGTCCGGGCCTCGGGCAAGGATGAAGCGGTGGTTCTCACCACCCCCAGACGGCTCTCGCTGGAAGAGGCGATCGCCTATATCGACAATGACGAACTGGTCGAGGTTACGCCCGCGAATATCCGGCTGCGCAAGCGCCATCTCGATCCGCATGAGCGCAAGAGGGCGGCGAAGCAGAAGGAAGCGAGTTAAGGTTGAACGGAAACTTGATCAACTCGCGCGGAGTGTCATTTGCATCGAAATGTGTTATTGCTGTAAGAATGATCCAGCCCCTCCGAGTTGCAGGAGAGGGCTGGCTACCACCAGAAGCAACATTTGGTCTCGTCTAACGGGGTCTTCCTAGTAACTGTTTGGCGCGCAGAGTATCCCGTTCGCGCGTCGTGTGTTTAACAAGTATGAAGATATGAAACGGAGTACAGCATGAAGCATCCGGTCGACTTACATGTAGGTAAGAGGATTCGGCACCGCAGATGGATGGTTGGGATGACCCAGCAACAGCTCGGTGAAAAGGTCGGCATTAAGTTCCAACAAATCCAGAAATATGAAACCGGAATGAACCGGGTCAGCGCGTCTCGCCTTTGGGACATCGCGCAATCTCTGGAAGTCTCTATCAGCTTTTTCTTTGAGGGTCTGGACGAAGTGTCTCAGCCTCAGGGGGCAGCCGAAGGTCACGGCGGCGAAGCGCGTGGCGATCTGCTTGCAGATCGTGAAGCACTTGAACTCGTCCGGTCCTACTATGCCATTCCTGAGACTCAGCGCAGACGTCTTTTCGATCTTGCACGCGTCTTGAGTGACGTCGCCTGAACGCAGGATTGACCCAGACGGGAAGCTGTGAAAAGCACTGATCTCGCTGCTGCGAGGGTGCATTTCATGATAACTGAAGATCAGAAGGTGGAATTGATCGCCGTGGCGCATCAGTTGGCTGATGCGGCGGCAGAAGTGTCTCTTCTATACTTCCGGAAAACAGACCTGATCGCCGACAACAAAGCCGGCGGTCGGGATTTTGATCCCGTGACCAAGGCTGATCGCGCGGCCGAACGCGCCATGCGCGCGATCCTTGAAGAGTTGCGCCCCGACGATGGTATTCTGGGCGAGGAGGAGGCTGAGAAGCCCTCACGCTCCGGCATCACATGGGTACTCGATCCGATTGACGGCACGCGCGCTTTCATCAGCGGTCTTCCCGTCTGGGGAACACTGATTGCCGTGAATGCCGGTGACGGTCCCCAGATCGGGATCATCGATCAGCCCTATATCGGCGAGCGCTTTTTCGGAACGCCCGGCAGAGCGGAGCATATCCATCGTGGCAACAAGCGCCCGATCAGCGTGCGCGACTGCGCCGATCTCGGCCATGCGACGCTGTTTTCGACTTTCCCGGAGATCGGTTCCGAGCGCGAACGGGACGCGTTTCAGTCGGTCAGTCAGAAATGCCGCCTAACCCGCTATGGCACGGACTGCTATGCCTATGGATTGCTCGCAATGGGTCAGATTGATCTGGTGATCGAGGCCGGACTGAACGCCTATGACATTCAGGCGCCGATTGCGGTGATCGAAGCGGCAGGCGGTATCGTCACCGACTGGTCGGGAGGGCCGGTATGGCAGGGTGGTCGCGCGGTCGCGGCCGGTGATGCGAGGACGCATGCGCAGGCGCTTGCGCTTTTGCGAGACGCCTAGACCCCGGTCGAGACGCCGAGCCGCATCAGAAACGCATCGATCTTGTCCCAGCAGGCCCGTCGGTGAGATGGTGTTTCCATCAGCAACTCGTGACGCGCATGGCTGCGAAGCAGCACCTCACCCTCATTGAACCGGGCGGTCAGCGCATGGACAACCTCCTGGACGACGATGCTGTCGGCGTCTCCCTGAAGGCTCAGCGCGGGCACATCGGGTGGCAGCGTCCGGCTGAGCGCTTTCATCTCATGGTCCGCTGCGAGCAGCCATCGCAGGCTCGGCCCACCGAGTGACAGGTCAGGCTGCGCGATGAGGTTGCGCTTCAAGCGGGCGAAGTTCTCTTCGTCCGACGTCAGGACGTTGCCCTCGAATTCCTGCTCGATCACGTAATTCTGTTCGCTCGTGCCGGGTGCCCGCCTCTTGCCGAGGCCGATATGCGGGCCGACATGTATCAGCGCCTTGGCAAAGGGGCGCAGCAGCGGCGCATAGTAGAGATCCCACATCGGTGCCGAGAAGATGGACCCCCGAACGTCCAGACCGTTCAGGAGCGCACGCAATGCGATACACCCGCCCATGGAGTGCGACAGCAGAACCCGCGGGCCGGGCAAGGCCTTAACCTCGTCGAGCGCGAGCATGGTCTGCATATCCTGCTGATAGACCAGAAAGTCTTCGACATAGCCGATGGTACGACCGGGCAGGTCACGGTCCGAGAGGCCCTGTCCGCGCCAGTCGATGACAACCACATTCAGCCCGCGCCGGACCAGTTCGCCGACCACGAGGCCGTACTTCTCGATATATTCGCTGCGGCCGGGGAAAAGAAGAACGGTGCCGTTCTTCTGTCCGGCCCAGATGGCCACCCGGATGCGGGTGCCGTCCTCGGTCCGGGCCCAGAACGCCTGCTCCCCGTCGGGTGCGTCGGCGATCCGGGCATAGAAAGGGGCAGTTTCAGCCAAGAACGGCGGCCAGTTTCATCGCCATGCCCATATCGCCATCAATGGTCAGACCACCCGACATGAAGGCCGAGGTCGGGTTGACGTCGCCCGACAGGATGCCCCTGAAGGTCTCTTCGTCCGCAGTCATGGTGACATCCGCCTCACCGCCATCGGCGGAAGCGCCGTTTTCGTCAATGCGCAGGGTTCCGACACCCTCGATCACAAAAGCCGCCGAGCCATCGATCCCCTGACCGTCCAGCTTTTCGTTCAACGCAGCGACCGCTGCCGTGATCACGTCACTCATCCTGTTCGCGTCCTTCTTTGCAGATATCTGAGCAAAAGCGCTCGATTTTTGTGTTTCAGGTGCTAACCTAGCGGTTATGAAGATCACACAAAAGACACTCTTTGCCCTTGCCGTGGCGTTAATCGGGCTGACATCTCCGGTGTCGGCGCAGTCGGTTTCCGCTCTGCAGGAGCGTGAGACCGATCTCGATGAGCTTTATGCCGAGCTCAAGAGCGCCGATCAGGCCAACTGGGAGCGGGTGCAGGACCGTATTTTCAAGCTTTGGGCCCGATCAGGTTCTGCTTCGGCCGATCTGTTGCTTGAGCGGGGCATGGACGCGCTTGAGGCAGACAATGTCGACCGGGCGATCGAGCATTTCACCGCACTTACCGATCACGCGCCCGACTTCGCCGAAGGGTGGAGCGCGCGGGCAACCGCCTTTTATCTCAGCGATGAATACGGGCTTGCCCTGCTTGACGCGCAGCGGGCCCTTGCGCTCAATCCGCGTCATTTCGGCGTTCTGACAGGTGTCGGGATCATCTTCGAGGAATTGCAGGAATACGATGCGGCGCTGGCCGCCTTCAAAGCCGCTTTCGAGCTCAATCCGCACCCCGAGCATGTGAAGATGGCGATTGAGCGCCTTGAGCGCCGCGTCGGCGAAGTCGCCCTTTAAGGATCACCTTCGATGTCAGAGCGTGATGCCCGCGTGACCGCGGTGCTCGGCCCCACCAATACAGGCAAGACGCATTATGCGATCGAGCGGATGCTCGGTCACCGATCCGGCGTGATCGGTCTTCCCCTGCGTTTGCTGGCGCGCGAGGTCTATGACCGGATCGTTGCCGTGCGCGGGCCGTCTGTGGTGGCTCTGGTCACCGGCGAGGAGCGGATCGTGCCCAGCCGCGCGCAGTACTGGGTCTGCACGGTCGAGGCGATGCCTGTCGACCTGGGGTGCGAGTTTCTGGCCGTCGACGAGATCCAGCTTTGTGCCGACCCGGACCGGGGTTACGTTTTTACCGACCGTCTGCTCAATGCACGGGGGCTTTCAGAGACCCTGTTTCTGGGCGCCGAGACAATGCGCGGGCGGATTGCGTCGCTCATTCCGAACGCGCAGTTCGTGCGGCGGGAACGGTTCTCGAAACTGACCTATACCGGCACCAAGAAGATCAGCCGGATGCCTGCCCGCTCGGCCATCGTCGCCTTCTCGATCGACAATGTCTATGCGATTGCCGAGCTTCTGCGACGCCAGAAGGGCGGCGCGGCAGTGGTCATGGGCGCGCTCAGCCCGCGTACACGCAACGCGCAGGTGGACCTCTACCAGAATGGGGACGTCGATCATCTGGTGGCAACTGATGCCATCGGAATGGGGCTCAATCTCGACATCAAGCATGTGGCCTTTGCGGGCACGTCAAAGTTTGACGGGCGGCGACACAGGCAGCTTGCGCCCAACGAGTTGAGCCAGATCGCGGGAAGGGCGGGCCGGTTCACCAATGACGGCACGTTCGGTGTGACCGGCGAGGCGAGCCCCTTTGATGAGCCTGTCGTGCAGGCCATCGAGAACCACCGCTTCACTCCGATCAAGAAACTGCAATGGCGCAATTCGAGGCTCGATTTCGGCACGCCGGAGGCGCTGCTCGCGTCGCTTGAGCAGACCTCCGGCGAGGAGGAACTGGTACGGGCGCGGGAGGCGGATGATCAGATCACGCTCAAGACGCTCTGGTCGTTGCCGGTGATGCGGGACCGCGTGCAGGCACCTGCCGATGTCAGGTTGCTGTGGGACGTGTGTCAGATCCCCGATTTCCGCAAAGTGTCTGCGACCGAGCATGCGACGCTTTGCGAGAGGCTCTTCGAGTTTCTGCATGACGGCGAAATCCCGCCGGACTGGCTGGCGGGTCAGATCAACCGGATCGACAAAACCACAGGCGACATTGACGCACTGTCCAAGCGCCTGGCTTTTATCCGGACCTGGACATATGTGGCGCAACGCAAAACCTGGGTTGATGACACAAACCATTGGCGCGAGGCGACGCGTGCTGTAGAAGACCGCCTGTCGGACGCGCTTCATGCTGCGCTGACGCAAAGATTTGTCGATCGCCGCACATCTGTTCTGATGCGGCGATTGAAACAGAAGGAGAGCCTTGTGGCTGACGTGAACGAGAAGGGTGAGGTCCGCGTCGAGGACCAGTTCATCGGTAAACTGGAAGGCTTTCGCTTCCATCAGGATCCGTCTGCCAGCGCCGAGGAGGCCAAGACCCTGCGCGCGACTGCCATTGCCGCTCTTCAGCCTGCGTTCAATCTGCGATCCGACAAGTTCTACAATGCGCCCGACACCGAGATTGATTTCACCGAGCAGGGCGGCCTGATGTGGGGCGAATACGCGGTCGGCAAGCTTGTGAAGGGGGCCGATGCCCTGTCGCCCGAGATCCAGCCCTTTGTGGACGAGGAAGCGGGGGCAGACGTCGCCGAAAAGGTCAAACGACGTCTGGGCCACTGGATGGACCGCAAGATCGCCGCGCTTTTCGAGCCGCTGATTGCGATGCGTGACGACGAGGCGTTGACCGGCATGGCGCGGGGCGTCGGCTTTCGTCTGGTCGAGGCGCTGGGTGTTCTGCCGCGTGGCGAAGTGGCGCAGGACGTCAAGGGACTTGATCAGGACCAGCGCGGCCTGTTGCGCAAACATGGCGTCCGGTTCGGTCAGTTCACGCTTTTCCAGCCGCTGATGCTGAAACCGGCACCGACGCGGTTGCGGCTGGTGCTGACGTCGCTTTTCGACGGGCTGGACGAGTTTCCCGAGGCGCCACCGCCGGGTCTGGTGACGGTGCCCGCGATGGTCGATGCGCCCAAGGGGTACTATCCACGGGCGGGGTATCGTCTGGCGGGCGACCGCGCCATACGCATCGACATGCTGGAACGTCTGGCCGACATGATCCGGTCCGAGGACAGTCGCGGGGGCTTTGAGGCCTCTGCGGATATGCTCTCGATCACCGGGCTCACACTGGAGCAGTTCGCTAATCTGATGAGCGGGATGGGCTACAAGGCTGAAAAGGGGGAACGAACAAAGGTTCGCGCCCCCGCTGCTGAGCCCGCCAAGGCGGAAGAGAAGGCGGAGACGCCTTCCGAGATGACTGATGTTGAGACAATCGCAGACACCGAGGCGGTGGCGGAAGACACGCCGCCTGCCCCGGAGCCTGCCGAGGCCGCGGCTCTCTCAGATGACGGAGCGGCCGAAATCCCTTCGGAGCAAACCGAGCCGGAGCAGGAGGTCTTCTACATCTTCACATGGGCACAGAAACGGCAGACACCGCATCAGGATCGCAACCGCAAACCCGGTGGCACCAAACCGAAGACGGGCAAGCCCAAGGGCAAACGGCGCGAGGAAGGTGGCAAGAGCTTTGCCGCGCGACCGCCCCGCAAGGAAAAGGCCATTGATCCGGACAATCCCTTCGCAGCCCTGATGGCACTCAAGGAGAAATCTTGAGCGAGACCGAGACACTCCGGCTCGACAAATGGCTGTGGCATGCACGGTTCTTCAAGACACGCTCTCTGTCGGCAAAGGTGATCGCTTCGGGCGCGGTTCGTGTGAATGGAACGCGGGTTTCCAAACCCGCAGCGTCCGTTCGCAGGGGCGATGGCCTGACGTTTCCCAAGGAAGATGAGATCCGCATTGTCCGCGTGCTGGATCTGGGGACCCGTCGCGGACCGGCACCAGAGGCACAGGCGCTCTATGAAGATCTGACGCCGCCTCCCGCCCCCAAAACGCCGCGTGCCAGTTCACCGAAATTTGACGGAAAAGGCCGCCCGACCAAGAAGGACAGGCGCGCAATTGACGCATCAAAACCAATGTCCCCTTGAAACCTTGCCAAGCCCATGTCACGTAGCCATTTCTAGTTGGAACGACGCCCGCTCAGGACATTCGAATGACCTATATCGTCAATGACGCCTGCATCAATTGCAAATACACCGATTGTGTAGAGGTCTGCCCGGTGGATTGTTTCTACGAGGGCGAGAACATGCTGGTCATCCATCCCGATGAATGCATCGACTGTGGTGTCTGCGAACCCGAGTGCCCGGCCGACGCAATCCGCCCCGATACCGAGCCGGATATGGAGAAATGGGTGGAGTTCAATCGCAAATACTCTGAGATGTGGCCGGTCATCGTGACCAAGCTCGACCCGATGCCGGATGCCGAGAAACATGACGGCGAAACCGGCAAGCTGGAGAAGTATTTCTCCGAAAAACCCGGCGAAGGCGGCTGAACTGATTCGAGAAACCGCAAAGATGTGAAAACTCTTGCGGGAATTTCACGTAATTCTGACGTGGCGTCAGGCCTGAAAATACTGACAAATTCGCGACGAGGCGGCGTAGGTCGTTGGAAAGCTTTAAGAACGCCAAGAATTCTGTTATGTTATGTTCATAAAACTCGGTCGGCCTGAGGAAATCAGCATCACCCCTGGTGCTGATGTTAAGCCGCCAGCACATCGACGTGAGATACCGCTGAGGTTGCGTAGCTGCAGCCCTGGGGATTTTTTGACGTCTGTGTTGGCCCACCTGCCGACCCTGACAAAGGATGTCTTTTGCTGATGAGCAAGTCGAAGAAAAATTCGGAATTTCGCCCCAACGATTTCGTTGTCTATCCCGCGCATGGCGTCGGGAAGATCCTTTCGATCGATACGCAGGAAGTTGCCGGCATCTCGCTGGAAATGTTCGTGATCTCGTTTGAGAAAGACAAGATGACCCTCCGGGTGCCCACCAACAAGGCAACTGCTGTTGGCATGCGGTCTCTGTCCAGCCCCGATATCGTGAGCAAGGCCATGGATACGCTCAAGGGCCGTGCGCGGGTCAAGCGGGCCATGTGGTCCCGCCGGGCGCAGGAATATGAGCAGAAGATCAATTCGGGCGACCTGATTTCCATTGCCGAGGTCGTACGCGACCTGCATCGCAACGATGATCAGCGTGAGCAGTCCTATTCGGAGCGTCAGCTCTATGAGGCCGCTCTAGAACGTCTGACACGCGAAGTTGCCGCGGTGAACGGCGTGGAAGAGTTTGACGCCCAGCAGAAGGTGGGCGAAGTGCTGGACGGACGCGCAGCCGCAGCCTGATCCAGACTGATCTTTGTTTAAAGGGCGCGGGCTTCGGTCCGCGCCTTTTTCATACGCTCCAGAGGGCGGCAATCACCAGATATCCGGCAATCTCGGCGACCTGCTGTGATGCGCCGAGCCCGTCGCCGGTCTGTCCGCCAATCAGCCGACGTTGCGCCTGATAGAGCGGTAGAAGAGCCACGAAGGCCGCGAGCAGCACCAGAACGCCGCTGGCGCTTGCAAAGCCGATCGCCGCAAGAAGCGACAATGCGGTCGCCATGAATGCAGCGGCCGTGGGTGGCTGCCCGAAACCCGCCGACATGCCCGAACGGCGCGCCGGTTTGAGCGCCAGCGCCATGATCACGATGGCCGAGCGTGAAATGGCACCGATCATCGCAAAGCCGGCCACGAGATCCCAGCCCGACAGGCTTGCCGCACCGCTCCAGCGCAGGATCAGCGCAATCCCGAGCGCGGTTGCGCCATAGGCCCCGATACGGCTGTCCTTCATGATCTCCAGCCTGCGCTTTGGTGTCTGCCCACCGAAAAGCGCATCGAAGGTGTCGGCCAGACCGTCCTCGTGCAGGGCACCTGTCATGAGTACTTGCACCGCCAGCGCACTGGCTGCCGCCGGACCGACAGGGACGCCCAGAGCGATCAGCCCCGCACCAACCCCGCCTGCAATCGCACCAAGCACCAGGCCAACAATAGGAAAGGCCCAGGCCGCTCTTGCCCCCCGCGCACCGGCGCGTGTGTGATCGACCGGCACCGGAAGGCGCGTCAGCAGGCTGAAGGCCGCCCAGATGTCGTGCAGTTCGATGCTGTTTTCAGCTTTGACTTCGCTCAATTGTGCCGCCCCGTCGGTTTCAACTTTTCCCCACTTAGCAATTAGCGGTAAGAGAGCGGCGAGCCAACGACCATTTGAAAGCCTGACCCCAATGAGCGACTTTCCCTTCTCCGGCATTGCCGATCTCAAGCCCTATCTCGACACGCTGCCTCAACCTGACGAGACTGCGCTCAGGGCCGCCCGATCACGCAATGACACGCTGACCAAGCCTTCCGGTGCGCTTGGGCGACTGGAGGAGCTGGCGATCTGGTATGCCGGATGGCGCGGTGACGCTCGCCCGACGATCGAGCGACCCCAGGTGCTTGTTTTTGCTGGCAATCATGGAGTGACGGCACAAGGTATCTCGCTCTTCCCGGCGGACGTCACAGCACAGATGGTTCTGAATTTTGAAGCCGGTGGGGCCGCGATCAACCAGATCTGCCAGTCGGTCGGTGCAGATCTGACCGTGCGCGCCCTTGATCTCGATCGCCCGACGCAGGACTTCTCCCAGGGCCCGGCCATGTCGGAGGGTGAGCTGCTGGAGGCACTGTCGGTCGGCTGGGCGTCGGTCAGTCGGGAGGCGGATCTTGTCGTCCCCGGCGAGATGGGGATCGGAAACACGACCTCCGCTGCCGCGTTGGCACTGGCACTTTTCGGGGGGGACGCTGGCGATTGGGCAGGGCGCGGTACAGGTCTCGATGATGCCGGTGTGCAGCGAAAGGCCGACCTGATCGAAAGGGCGGTTGCACTGCATGGCAACCCCAATGGGTTTGAGGCCCTGCGCTGCCTCGGCGGGCGGGAGCTTGCGGCCATGGTCGGTGCGGTGCTGCGCGCGCGTCAGGAACGCATCCCAGTGCTGGTGGACGGCTTTATCTGCACAGCCGCTCTGGCCTGCCTGTTTTCGGAAAGCGCAGATGCTCTGAGCCATTGTCAGGCCGGTCATCAGTCAGCCGAGGGCGCTCATCCGCGCCTGTTGGACCACCTGGGCCTCAATCCTCTCCTGTCCCTCGGTCTGCGTCTGGGGGAGGGATCGGGCGGGGCGCTTTCCGTCGCGGTCCTGAAAGCCGCCATTGCCTGCCACTCGGGAATGGCCTCGTTCGCGGAAGCCGGTGTCTCCGAGGAATAGACCGAGATTGCACGGCACCGGCAGTCTTCGGGATATCCATCCTGCGATATCTTGGAGGCGAGTACCGGATTGCCCAATGCTATTTTATAGGTATTGTTTTTAAAGAGAAAAGTGAACGGCATACTGTCGTTCGTATAGTCCAATCGAGTGATTGAGAGTTAACGCACTTTTGCAACTTCAGGGTCGTATGCCATGCCTTTGATCGATCCATTCCTGATCCGCTCCACGGCTTCATCAATGGCAAACAGAGGCACCAAGAACCATTCCCGTGGTGTGACAGGGTGACCAAAGCGATCCATGATCTCAATATCCAGCCTTGCAGCCTCAAAGATGCGGTGTAGCAAGTTCTCCAGCTTCACACGGTTGATGTTGTAAAGCTCGTAGGTAGTCACGACCTCCACATCGGCCATCAGGAATGTTGGGTCCAGTTTGGCGTTTGCGATCCGCTTCTGGACGCTGCCACCCGTCACGCCGATCTTGTGCAGAAGATCACGGTTCTGGGCAACGATGGGTAGGTCTGACTTACTACGCAAGACATAGATGATGCCGCTGGCTTCATCACCCTCTACTGTCATATCAGTGAACAGTGGGCCTGCGGTTGGGTCACTAATTGTACGGCTGCTCTTGTCTTTGGACATCGCCCTGTGCAGGGATCGCATCAGCAAATTGCTTTCGGTGCCGTTATCGAACACCACACGAAGCCGCGCATCCCAGTCGCCGTAGTCTTGTTTGAACTGCTTCCCTACCTCCGCAACGTAGGCTTTCTGACCCGACAAGATGTAAAAGCGGCCAGCTTCAATCTCTGCACTTGTCTCGGGTGGTCGTGTTGTTCTTAGCCCAGCATCCAGATCAGATTGGACTTGTTTGAACAACGGCTTGAACTTGTCGAAGTCTTCACATCGATCACGGTTTGCGATTTCTTCGGCTGCCCTCTTTTCGGCGGCGGGCCTTACATGGCGCAGTTCGGTTATGTCAGAGGCTTCATCTTCTAGGTCTTCAAGGTCTGATGCCAAAGCATCAAGGTCAACTTCCTCATCATCGTGATCATCTGCATCAACAGCGCCTATAAGCAGCCCCTGATGATCGATTGGCCCTAGTAGTTCGGCATACTCAGCATGACCTGCTAGGCCGTGCTTCTGGATGAGCAGTGGGTTGGTCGTGAAAACCTTCGAGAAGTCGCCAATCGTTGAGGTGTATGCGGCCTGTTCGGTGTCGGCCACGTACTGGCCATGCAGTCCCGTAAGCTTCCGATCAAACTCAGCATAGATTTCATTGGCCAAAGCGACGAGCTTGGTTTTGGCGATCTTTGCGTCCGTTGTACCTGTCGAACGCATCATTTGCTTCTGAGAACCTTTCCTCAGTGCGTCAGGCATCGTTACGCAAACGTAGTACTTTCCACCTTTAGCGGAAAGCGGGACAAGGGTCGGGGGGTGGTAATCGGGTCGATTTACCAGCCCGATATAGTCCAAGTTATAGTCCATCATACCGTCTAAGGTAGGTGGAAATATTTGAATTTCAATGCTTTAAGGAGGTTAAGTCTAAAATGGACTGCATGGAGGCGAGTACCGGAATCGAACCGGTGTACACGGATTTGCAATCCGCTGCGTAACCACTCCGCCAACTCGCCTCTCTGCTGCGTATTACGCATACCAGTTCGAAACATTCAAGTGGGTGCTTGAACTTTCATTGGGGTTCCGATTTGCCGTCTCCGGCCTCGCATGGTGAGGGGATATCCCGCGTCCAACGGCCGTTCTTTCCGGTTGCTCCGCTCGCTCATATCCGCGCAGTTTCGGGTGCGGATGTGCTGTGGCTTCGATCCTGCTGCCTCGCCCTTGCGTGCCAGAACTTGGCTTTCGTGATCTCAGGTCACTATTTGTCAGGTAATTAACCAATATTAACAAGGACCTTTTTGGTTGAGTCAGATGCGGTTGAGTTTGCATCCGAGACACAAAGTGCCTACAACTTTACCTTAATTGAAGCTTTGAGGTGATCTGGCAGACTTGGCCCCATCGACTCCGGAGAACGTGAAAGATGAGTACACTTGAATACTTGAAAGCTGCATCGCTGCAGTTGTCGCGGCTGGAAGAAGCCGGACTGACCGTACACATGACAAGCGACTTCGAAGAGGTCGAGCTCGCTATCCGCGATATCGGCAAGTCCTATCTGACGCCCAAGATGGACCCGACCAACAACGACTTCACGGAAGAGAACTCGTTCTGGCTGTTCCTGATGAAAGATGGCGAGTATGTCGGCGGCGTCGCCGCACGGCATGACATCCTGCGCACGGAACCTGTCAGCGAGTTCTGGCGGCGGGCCTATCGGCGCTATTACCCCAACATCTCGGGCGAGACGTTTGCCTTGATCGAAAGCTCTGTTCTGGCAAATATGACAGGTGGACTGACCTATGTCGGGGACCTCTTCATCCGCGAAGGCAACCGGGGCTCACGAGAGGTCCTGAACAGTCTGATGTTGCTCATGCATATCAACTGCGCGCTGAAATGGGAATCCGACTGGCTATACGCATTTATGTGGGATCGCCATGTCAGCCTGGGAATGGCGGCAAAATACGGGTTCACCCGAACCATTCCGGGGATCCGGAAATGGGTCGCGGCGCCCGAGGGACGCCGCGATGATGAATGGCTCGTCAGCCTGCCCAGAACCGAGCTGGAGCATCTTGTCAAGCTGCAGGCTCAACTAGCCGATGGCGCTGGAATGGTTCGCAACGAAGTGGTTTCCCGCCCGGTCTCTAAACGGGATAAGAAGGCGGTTGTATCGTAGCTCCGTGCCGCCAGACGTGCCCGGAACCCTGAAGTCGACCTTTTCAAGCGACAGCAGGGGCTGACCTGAATTGACTTCAAGGTGGGCGCGGACAACGCGCTCATTTCTATCGCGGTCCAGATCCTCAAAGAGATTTGCGAGCTGGCCGGTTTCGGAAAACCCGAAGGTCCGGGCCGCCAGGCTGTCATGCCCCATCTTCACCGGGATCGGCCGGTTGGCCTGCGTGTCGGGCATCTTGTAGATGTCGATGAACTCGGAAAAGCGGCTTTCGCCGTCCAGAATGCCGCCCTGTGCGCTCCACCAGTCAATGATCTCGTTGATCGTCGGCTCCACACCAAACCGATGCAGCTTTCCCCGGGCGCGGTTCGACAGCGCTTTCAGCAGAACCTCGACCTCACGGTCCAGGAACTGCTCATCTTCCTTCATCGCCGCCTGGAAATGGCCGTCATCGATGCCAAGCAACTCATTCGGTGTGACCTTGAGTTCAAGGCAGATGCGACGCAGCACCGACACGCCGAAGTCCCGCTTGTGCTTCAGGGTTCCAGCCATGTAGCGATCCGACTTCTCCACCATCTCAGACAGCTCATTCGAACTGACATTCCGGCTTTTCATAAGCTGGACAATGTTGTCGTGGATGTCGGTCATCAGGTCTCCTAAACGGGTCAGAACTGATCCGTATAATATTTAATACAGCATAAGAAATATCTTGACGCAAGCGATCTTTAAAATAAAGTGAGACTTGTAACGAGTGTGGAGCCGGTCAGTCCGGTGGGGGTAGTAAGTCTGGTTACGAGTTTGGTTGGTATAACCAGTCGGGCATGTTCGGTTCGTCCGGACCTGCTCGGCGCCCACCCCTCCACTCGTCACCCATCTCCCGAACCTTGCGGCAGGGCGGCCATTTGCGTCGTGTTCGATCCACTGGGCCGTTGCTGATCTCTCGCAGTTGTGGCAAGAGCGTTGGAAGTAGCCGTTCAGCCAGAAGAGAAGTGCCGATGATTGATTTCGCTGCCGCGCGTGTTGCCATGGTGGATTGTCAGGTCAGGCCGTCTGACGTGACCCAGTATCCGATTATTGACGCCATGCTCTCGGTGCCGCGGGAGGCCTTCGTTCCCTCTGAGCTGAGGGAAGTGGCCTATGCGGGCGAGCATATCAGCCTGGGCGGATCGCGGGTCGTGCTGGATCCAAGGGTGATGGGCAAGATGCTGGATGCACTGTCGCTCAGACCTGATGACCTGGTGTTGGATGTGGGGTGTGGGCTGGGCTATTCGACAGCCCTTCTGGCCCGGCTCTGCGAGATGGTGATCGGCGTCGAGGAAGATGCCGACATGGCTGCGGAGGCCTCGACGAACCTTTCGTCGGAGAATGTCGATAATGCCGTGATAAACGAGGGCAGGCTGGCGGAAGGCGACGCCTCTCACGGACTCTATGATGCGCTCATGATCCAGGGCGGGATCGAGGTTCTGCCCGAAGCGCTCGCGGACCAGTTGAAGGAGGGTGGCCGGGTGGCCGCGATATTTGTCTCCGGAACGGTCGGGCACATGCGTCTCGGACTCAAAACCGCGGGCCGGATCAACTGGCGGACCGAGTTCGATGCCTTTGCGCCTGTCCTGCCCGGATTTGAGGCATCCGAAGAGTTCCGCTTTTAGCAACACTCCACCAAAAACCACATTCGCGCAGTTGATCCTTGACCTGTGGAAAACTACGATTCAAAACAGTTGGGTCAAAGGAGTTCAGACCATGTCGAAATCGCGCCTTGTATCGCTTCTGACAAGCGCCGCTTTCGCGTTGTCAATGACGCCATCATGGGCGGATACGCTGACAGATGCTTTGATCAAGGCCTATCAGCTCAGTCCTGTTCTGGAAGCCAGCCGGGCGGGGCTTCGCGCCGTCGATGAAGGTGTCGCAATTGCCAGAGCGGCCCGACGCGCGACCGTCAACGGAACCGTCGAGGGTGCGCTGGGCGGGAACAATCGAAATGACTGGGATCTGAACGACACCTATTCGGTCGGGATCAATGCCCAGCTGACGGTTTATGACGGTGGTCAGACGCGGTTTGCGGTCGAGTCCGCGCGGGCCTCGGTATCAGCCGGCCGGAACGACCTGCGCGCGACTGAACAGAATGTCCTGCTCGATGCCGTATCCGCATTCATGAATGTGCGTCGCGATACGCGGTTTGTTGATCTTGCACGCAATAATGTCCGCGTCCTGCGCGAGCAGGTTCGTGCGGCCCGTGACCGGTTCGAGGTCGGCGAGGTCACACGGACGGATGTTTCGCTCGCCGAGGCAGCCCTTGCCGCCGCCCAGTCGAACCTTGCGTTTCGCGAAGGTCAGTTGAACGCGAGCAAGTCCAACTACCGCGCGGTCGTGGGCGTCTCGCCCAACAACCTCCAGACGCCGCCCGCGTTGCCGAATATTCCGGCCTCGCTGGAGGCGGCGCAGGCGATTGCGATGCGTGAAAACCCCTCGCTGATCGCCGCGCGCTTCGATGAGATTTCGGCCGAGTTCGATCTCAAGCGGGCGCGAGCCGCCAAGGGTCCGAGCGCCACGCTGAGCGCAGGTGCGTCCCGAGGGCTGAATACCGGCACCGATGGTCAGGACATCACGTCGGCGCAGATATCGCTTCAGGGCAATCTGCCGATCTATACCGGCGGTCGTCTCCCGGCGCTTCAGCGTCAGGCGGCGGCAACGCTCGCCACCCGCAAGGCGGAGGTACAAAACACCGCCCGTGTCGTGCGTCAGAACACAGCCGATGCGTGGTCCAACCTTCAGGTGGCACGTGCCACCGTCGTCTCGGACCGGGAGCAGGTCCGCGCCGCTCAGGTCGCCTTTGACGGCGTTCAGGAAGAAGCGACGCTGGGGGCGCGAACAACATTGGATGTGCTTGATACCGAGCAGGATCTGCGGGATGCGCAGGTTCAGTTGGTATCGTCGCTAAGGGATGAGTACGTGGCAGCCTACAGCCTGCTGTCCGCGATGGGGCTCTTGAGTGTCGAGTATCTTGGGTTGGGCATTCCGACCTATGATCCCGACATCAACTATCAGCAGGTTCAGAACGCGCCGATCTCGACGGTGCGCGGACGGACGCTGGACCGGATCAAGGACCGGTACCAGACATCCGACTGACTGATCGCTGGTAGGTATTGGGACAGGAAAGACGTGTAATGTCAGAGGGCGAAGGATCAAACGATCCCGGCGAAACGAACGAGGTTTTGTCTTCCATCCGTAAGCTTGTGGCCGATGATGCAGAGGCGCGTAAGGCCAGTGAGGATGCCGGAGACGGGGACGACAAGCCCGCGCCGCTGATCCTGACCAAGGATCTGCGGGTCGGCGAAGCAGAAACAGAAGCCGAAGAAAGCAAGGACGCGGAGGCACCTGAAGAGGCAGCACCCGAGGAGGCAGCGTCCGAAGAGGTTGCATCCGATCCTGTCGCGAGCTTCCCGCCCGTCGGTCTTCGCCTTGTCGAGGCGAAGGACAAGGATGAGGCGCTCTCCGAAGAGGAGGCTGAGGCGACCGTCGCCGCCCATTTCGACGAACCTCAGTTGAAGGAACTGGTGGCAGAGATGGTCCGCGAAGAACTGCGCGGTGAACTTGGCGAGAAAATCACCCGCAACATTCGCAAGATGGTGCGCCGGGAGATCGCCAAGGCGCTGGAAGAGGATGACGGGGATCGGCTCGATATCTAGATCAGCCCGCCCGTCCGGCCCTTGAATACGCCCGCTCACCTTATCCTGGGCTCGGCGGTTTTTGCCCGACCTGACGCCTACAAGGTGAATGTGGCGACGCTGACGGGCGCATTCCTGCCGGATGCCTCGCTCTACTTCATGTTTTTCTGGCACAGTCTCGTTCTGGGCACGAGCGAGCGGATCATCTTCGACCAGATCTATTTCAGCCCTTTCTGGCAACAGGTCTTTGCCATCGACAACTCGGTCTTCGTCTGGGCCGGACTTCTCTGGATCGCATTTCTGTCAGGGCGGCTTTGGGCGATTGCATTCGCCGTGTCGGGGCTTTTGCATCTCGCCCTTGATTTTCCGCTGCACCACGATGACGGGCGGGCGCATTTCTGGCCGGTCAGTGACTGGATATTTGAGAGCCCGGTCAGCTACTGGGACCCGCAGGCCCATGGCCAGATCATGGGAGGGATCGAGCTTGTCCTCTGCTTTGCGCTGCTTGTTGTGCTGTGGCGGCGGTTTTCAGAACTGCCTGCGAGGCTGATGATCGGGCTGGCGGCTACGACGATCCTTGCGCCCCCAATTCTGTTTGCGCTGATGCTGGGGTGAGCCAGCGCGCTTTGGGCCGGTATCCCGGAACACCGGCCTGCCTCTGATCAACCGTCGGATGCTCGGATTCCGAACCGCATGCACCGGCAATCCGTGGTTTTCTCAAAACGAAAAACTTGGCAGACCCGCGCCTGTTGCCATGCATCGGCGCGCAGGCGTCCTGTTCGAACCGTTCCCGCCATCCGCTCGGCAGGATCAGCCCGCATTGCTCCGCCCGCTCCAGCATCCAGTGCAGCGGAATGTTGGCGAGTGGACGGGCGCTCGACTTACGCCAGACCTGCCCGCCGATATCCGCGTGTGTTCCGGCAAACCAGACCTGCTGCAAATTCCCTGACCAGTCCTCATGCTGCTTCCATGGCAGCGGTGCATAGGCCGTCCGTGTCTCATCAAGGGCGAGCGCCTGATAGGCATGGCGCACATTGCGTCCGAGCCGGTGGTCGTGAAACTCGGTCGCCATGGGGGCAAGACGTGACAGAACAGGGTAGGGGAGCCCCAGCGCCCGGACCGTGTCCCAGACCCCGATCATCTCGATCGGGACATTGCGACGGCAGAACTTGGCCGAGAAAAGGCGCGCCTGATTGGTCAGACGCTCGGCCTCATAGTAGCGAAAGGCCCGGTGAATGCGGCGCTGCGTGGCATGGCGTCGTTTCAGCAATCCGATCCGGTCAATGAACCCGGCCAGCGAGCGGGCGGCATAGGCCCCGCGCGAGTAGCCGAACAGCATGATCTTGTCACCCGGCTGATAGCGCGAGCAGAGCGTCGAATAGCCCGCCTCGATGGAGAGATTCACGCCCTGACCCGCAGCCACGTTCAGCCATTTGTTCCAGCCATCGCCCTGAACGCCGGGATCATAGCCGACCGTCTGATCAATCCGGGGACCCATTTCCTCCAGCAATTTGTAGAGCAGGCCCGCATTGGTTTCATAGCCGTTGATCAGGCGGCTGAGTGTGCCGTCTATGATGAAGACATGGGTGCGGCTTGGACGGTCTGACATATGTGCGATGTTATGATGGGTGCGGGGTCACGCTCAAGTTGCGATTGCGTCAGAGGGGCAGGGCGGTGGTGTATTTGATCTCCCGCAGCACGAAGGAGGTCTCGGCCGAGGCGACCTCAGGATGGTCGAGGATCCGGTTCATGAGGAAGGCTTCATAGGCCGCAATCGTGCTGACCCTGACCATCAGCCGATAATCGTGCGGACCCGAGACCGACTGACATTCCATGATCTGAGGCGTCGTGGATACCATCCGCTCGAAGGCCGCGCGTCGCTCGGGGCTGTGATCCTTGAGCGTCACGCCGATCAGAACCGCCGTTCCCAGACCACATTTTCCCGGATCGGCAAGTGCTACCCGTCCCCGCAGGATGCCCACGGCTTCAAGGCTTTTGATACGCCGCCAGAGGGTCGCCGAAGACAATCCGAGTTGCTCCGCCATCTCGGCTGACGGCGTTGTGGCATCGGCCTGAAGAAGCGTCAGTATCTCACGATCAATGTCGTCCATGATAAAACTGTTTCACAAATTTACCCTATGTAAAGAAAATCTTTCAAATTGTGATGATTCTGGTGGACCTTTGAAATGCGGATTTTTGGGCTGGTGTTATGCTGAGGAATGTAGCTGGAGGAGATATCCGTGGCCGAGATTGCAGCGCCCTTCCGCCGGGAAACCGGCCCGATTGCCGCAGATCACACCATCTCGCAAAACTGGGACCGATACACCGATGAGGAGCATGCGCGCTGGGATGCCCTCTTCGAGCGGCAGGCGAAGTTGCTTCCCGGACGCGCCTGTCAGGATTTCCTTCATGCCGTTGAGCGGTTGACGCTTTCGGACAGCGGCATTCCTGATCTGGAACGACTGAGCGACAGGCTGGAACGCATGACCGGATGGCGCGTTGTCGCGGTGCCTGATCTGGTGCCCGACGATGTGTTCTTTGACCATCTCGCCAACCGGCGCTTCCCCGCCGGGGCCTTCATCCGCGAGGCACATGAGTTTGACTATATCGAGGAGCCCGACATCTTCCATGATGTCTTCGGCCATGTGCCGCTGCTGGCCAACCCGGCCTATGCGTCGTTCATGGAGGCTTATGGACGCGGTGGCGCACGCGCCATCGAGATGGGGGCCTTGCCGATGCTGGCGCGGCTCTACTGGTACACGATCGAGTTCGGTCTGATCGAGGAGGCGGGTGGATTCCGCCTCTTTGGAGCCGGGATCATGTCTTCGCCGAGGGAAACCAGATTCGCGCTGGAGGATGACAGCCCGAACCGGATCGGCTTCTCTCTGGAGCGGGTCATGAACACCGAATACCGAATCGATGACTTTCAGCAGATCTATTTTGTGATCCCCGATTTCGAGCAATTGCTGGCATCCACGGCAATTGATTTCGCACCGATTTACGCGACATTTCGGCTTGACAATGCCTATGGGCCAGAGACCATTCTTGCCAGTGACAGAGTTTTTCACCGTGGAAGTCAGGCCTATTTCTCCGGAACCTAGGCACAAGGTTTCGGTCGCGGACGCATCAGCTAAATACTTCATATCTATTCTGAAAGTTGCACCAGTGACGACCCACTCGCGACATGGGTTTCGGAGGCGCAGAGCGCATTCCAAGTCTTGAAGCAGCGCCCCGCGTATACATTATTTGCTTAATTATTAGGCAGTTAGATGAATTTACCTTGGTGCTTCATTCCGGGGCTTCGCCTCTTTTTGGTCACAGTTTGAGGTAGAAAGTCGCCTGTTGTTGGATAGTAACGCTGCTGCGAGCTTGCCTGAATACTTTTGAAGGAAAGAAAGGGATTGTTCGCCCGGCATTAATAATTGGGTGAAGAGATGAAGAGTAAAGTGCTTAACAGTGTAACACGTACACTTGCAATAGCAGCGATAGGCCTCGGCGCATCTGCTGCAATTCATGGCCCGGCGAAGGCGCAGGGTATCGAAGTCACTCCCCTTACTGTTGCAAAACGCATTGATATCGCCGGACGCCAGCGGATGCTGACCCAGCGCATGGCGAAGTTTCTTTGCTACGCGCGCTCCGGTGTCGATGCCGTCGAAAACGTGGAGAAGCTTGTGGGGGCGAAGAATCTCTATCAGGCATCGCACAAGGGATTTGCCTTCGGAGATGAAGAGATCGGTCTGTTTGAGGAAACGGAAGAAAGTGTCATCCGCGTCTGGCGGGATGTCGATCTTCTGTGGGTTCCGCTCGGCAAGATCTATGACGCCGCACTTGCTGGCGAACCGGTCGAAGAGGATGATTTCGACTATACGATGCGGCTGACCGGCGAGGTCATGAGCCGCAACAATGACATGGTTGCGCAGCTGCGTGCCGCCTATGCCGACGATATCGGTGCGGGTGGCATGGGAGCCGCCGTTCTGATCGACCTCTACGGGCGTCAGCGAATGCTGTCCCAAAAGCTCTCCAAGGAGGTCTGTCTGGCATCTTCGGGGCACCGCATTGATGAGACACGGGCCGAGCTGCGGGAAACCCTGAAACTGTTCGAGACGTCCCTGCGGGCCTTCATCGAAGGTCTGCCGATTGCAGGTATCCCGGCAGCGCCGTCGCCCGAAATCCGGGCGCAGCTTGAGGTTGCCAACAGCCACTGGGTTCCTGTCAGAACGATTGCCGTGTCAGTCTCGGAAGGACGAGGCGTCTCGCTGAGCGACCTCTCGGCTTTCGCTAAGGCCATGGATACTTTCCTGCCGGAAATGAACAAGGCGGTTGTCATGCTGGAAGAGTTCGAGGCGGCAAGCAGCTGATCAACGGCTCTCGCATCGCTGAGGCGGGAGATATCGAAATAGCATTGACCTCCCCGCCGGTGGCATCGTTCTTTGCCTCCGGCGGGGATATTTTTTGAAAAATAAAGGGGCTGCTATTCGGCGGCCCGGATGGTTCGATTTTGCAGCCATGTCCACATGCGCAAGGGCGTGAGCGGCATATCCACCCGTGTCACGCCCTGGTCCCAGACCGCGTCGAGCGCTGCGTTGGTGACAGCGGCAAGTGCGCCGACGGTGCCTGCCTCGCCACAGCCCTTCATGCCGATATCGTTGGCGGTCGACGGGATCAATTCTGCGTGAAAGGGCATCATCGGAAGATCATCGGCGCGCGGCATGGCGTAGTCCATGAAGGTGCCCGACAGAAGCTGGCCGGTTTCATCATAGACCACCTGTTCGGTGATGGCCTGCCCGATGCCCTGGGCTACGCCGCCATGGACCTGACCCTCGGCCAGCATCGGGTTCATCAGCACGCCGAAATCATCGACGACGGTGTATTTCACGCATCTGGTGACACCGGTCTCTGGGTCGATCTCGACTTCCGCGAAATGGGCACCATTGGGGAAGGAGCGGGCCGGGACCGTGATCTCCATCTCCGTGGTCAGCAGGTTTGTCTTGCCTTCGCGCCGGGCGCGGCCCGCAAGGGTGATCATATCGACCGACCGGTCTGTACCCGCAACGCGGAAGGCGCCGTCCTCGAAGACCAGATCTGCGCTCGCGACCTCCAGCTCCTCCTCGGCCAGAGGGCGGAAGCGGGTGATCATCTCGTCGGCGGTGGCGTTGATCGAGTTGCCCTGCATGGTGACCGAGCGGGAGCCGCCCGTGCCGCCACCCTTTGCAATCAGGTCGCTGTCGCCCTGAATGAAGCGCACCTTGTCAAACGGGATGCCGGCGCGCTGGTGCAGGATCTGGGCGAAGACCGTCTCATGCCCCTGACCGTTGGACTGGGTGCCGACATAAAGCTCAACCATGCCGTCGTCGGCAAAGGCGATCTTGGTGGTCTCGTTCTGATCGCCGAGGATGCTTTCGATGTAATAGGCGAGCCCAAGGCCACGCAGTTTGCCCGATTTCGCGCTTTCAGACTTGCGCGCGGGGAAGCCTGCGAGATCGGCTTCTTTCACGGCCCGGTCGAGCACGCGGTCGAAATCGCCGACATCGTAAATCTCGCCTGAGACTGCCGTGTAGGGCATGGCCGAGGCCGGGATGAAGTTGCGACGACGCAGCTCCAGCGGATCGAGGCCGAGCACCCGTGCCGAATAGTCCATGAGACGTTCGATGACGTAGATCGCCTCGGGCCGCCCGGCCCCGCGATAGGCATCGATCTGGGTTGTGTTGGTGAAAACGCCCTGCACATCGAAGAACACGGTCTGAACATCATAGACGCCGGTGAGCACCTTCAGCGCCAGATCGGTCTGGATATACTGGGCGAAGGTGGAAATATAGGCGCCCATATTGGCGACTGAATTGATGCGCACAGCCGTGAGCTTGTGATCGGCGTCGAAGGCGGCTTCGGCCCGTGTGACGAGGTCACGACCGCCATTGTCCGACAGCATCGCCTCGCCGCGGTCAGACATCCAGCGCACCGGGCGACCCAGTTCCTTCGCGGCCAGGGCGACGCAGAAATACTCCGGATAGTCAAAGGCCTTCATGCCGAAGCCACCGCCCACGTCGGGGTTGGTGACGCGCACATCGTCTAACTTCATGCCAAGCTTCCTGGCAAGCGCCGCCTTGGTGCCCCACACGCCCTGGCCGTTATAGGAGAAGTGCAACCGCCCCTCGACCATCTCGGCGAAACAGCCGCGCGGCTCCATCGAGTTGGCGATGATGCGATTGTCCTCCATCTCCATCGAGACGGTGTGGGCGGCGCTCTCGAACGCGGCCCTGGTTGCATCCTCATCGCCGTAGGCCCAGTCAAACACCAGATTGTCGGGGGCATCATCATAGATCGCGGGTCCGCCGATGGCGGTTTCCAGATGCACCGGAAGCTCCTCGAAATCAAAAAGGATCATCTCTGCCGCATCAAGCGCCTGCTGACGGGTCTCGGCGATGATCATGGCCAGCGGCTCGCCCGCAAAGCGCACACGCGCCTCCGCCAGAATGGGGCGTCGCGGAGCCGCCCCCTTGGTGCCGTCGCGGTTCTGGATCACATCGAAATCCATGGCGTTCTCGAGTTTGCCGTCCAGATCAGCCGCGGTCAGCACGAGATGGACGCCGTCCGCCTCGCGCGCATCCGCAACATCGAGCTCCGAGATCGTGCCATGCGCGACAGGTGAGCGAAAGAAGGCCGCGAAAAGTGCGCCTTCGGGCGTGATGTCATCCACATAACGGCCCTCGCCTTTCAAAAGGCGGACGTCTTCTTTGCGCAGGGCAGACTGGCTGATACCGAACTTGCTCATAGGAAGTCACCTTTTTGGGGAAGTGAGTCTGATGTGCCTAGGATAATGCCTCAGGTCGCAAGGTAAACCACCGGATGCGACACCTGACGTTTAACCGTGGATTTCTGCGACCGGTATGACAATCCCCGGCACCCATGTGACCCAGCCGGACCCTTGGAAATGGAACCTCGGAAACGCGATAGGTTGTCTTGACGTCATCAACTCGTCTTTGCGGCACTCTATGCTCTTTTCCTTACCACACCGCCGCGCTACAAGGCGAGCCGACAGCGAGATCAGGTGACCAGACATGGCGATGGAAAAAAACTTTGACGCGGCCGCGTCCGAGACGGCGATTTACGCGGCGTGGGAGGCGATGGGGGCGTTTCGTGCCGGGGCGAATGCGTCGCGCGACGAGACCTTCTGCATCATGATCCCGCCGCCCAATGTCACGGGCTCGCTGCATATGGGGCATGCGTTCAACAACACGTTGCAGGACATCCTTGTGCGTTGGCACCGGATGCGCGGCTTTGACACGCTCTGGCAGCCGGGGCTCGACCATGCGGGCATCGCGACCCAGATGGTCGTCGAGCGGCAACTGGCCGAGGCCGGCAACGAAGGTCGGCGCGAAATGGGCCGCGAGAAGTTCCTCGAAAAGGTCTGGGAATGGAAAGAGCAGTCGGGCGGCACCATCGTCGGTCAGCTGAAACGGCTGGGTGCAAGTTGCGACTGGGACCGCGAAGCCTTTACGATGAACGAGAATTTCCAGAAGGCGGTCATTCAGGTCTTTGTCGATCTCTACCACAAGGGGCTGATCTACAAAGGCAAACGGCTGGTCAACTGGGATCCGCATTTCGAGACCGCGATCTCCGACCTTGAGGTCGAGAACATCGAGAAGGACGGTCACTTCTGGCACTTCAAATACCCGCTGGCGGATGGCGAGACCTATACCTATGTCGAGAAGGACGAGGACGGCAACGTCACGTTGAGCGAGGAGCGGGACTACATCTCGATTGCCACGACCCGGCCCGAGACGATGCTGGGCGACGGCGCGGTGGCGGTGCATCCCGATGACGCCCGCTACGCGCCGATTGTCGGCAAGATGGTGCATCTGCCGCTTTGCGACCGGCTGATCCCGATCATCACGGATGACTACCCGGACCCGGATTTTGGCTCGGGTGCCGTGAAGATCACCGGTGCGCATGATTTCAACGATTACGACGTGGCAATGCGCAACGACATCCCGCTCTACCCGCTGATGGACACAAAGGGTGTGATGCGCGCCGATGAGGCCGAGGATAATCTGGTGCCTTTGAAGTATCGTGGCATGGACCGGTTTGAGGCGCGAAAGGCGGTTGTGGCCGACATCGATGCACAGGGTCTGATGATCGCGGTTGAAGACAAGAAAATCGTCCAACCCTTTGGTGACCGGTCAAAAGTCGTGATCGAGCCGATGTTGACGGACCAGTGGTTCGTCGATGCCAAGAAGCTCGCCGGTCCGGCACTGGAGGCGGTCAAATCGGGCCGCACAAAGATCCTGCCCGAGCAGGACCGCAAGGTCTACAATCACTGGATGGAGAATATCGAGCCCTGGACGATCTCCCGCCAGCTCTGGTGGGGGCATCAAGTGCCGGTGTGGTATGGGCCTGCATTGCGTGAACCCGAGGAGATCTCTCCCTGGAAAGGCGTTCCCTATAAGGAACTGCCTCCGGCGGCATCTCTCGACTACGAAACGGATCCGGTGAGTTTCTGCGGACTGGATCAAGCCTCCGTGCGGAGTCAGGCAGCAAAGTACTACGCAAAGGCTGGCTTCACCGAGGAAGACATCTGGTTTTCGGAGAACTTCATCGGTTCCCGACACAATGGCGGCAACCCGGACTCCGAACACCCCGAACTCACCCGCGACCCCGATGTCCTCGACACTTGGTTCTCGTCGGGTCTCTGGCCCATCGGCACATTAGGATGGCCCGATAACACACCGGAACTGCAGAAATATTTTCCGACCAGCACCCTGATCACCGGCTTTGACATCATCTTCTTCTGGGTCGCCCGGATGATGATGATGCAATTGGAAGTCGTCAAACAGGTGCCGTTTGACACAGTCTATGTCCATGCGCTCGTCCGTGACGAGAAGGGCAAGAAGATGTCGAAATCGCTGGGCAACGTTCTCGACCCGCTGGAACTGATCGACGAATACGGGGCCGATGCGGTGCGGTTTACGCTGACCGCCATGGCGGCGATGGGGCGGGACCTGAAGCTCTCGACCGAGCGGATTGCGGGCTATCGCAACTTCGGCACCAAGCTCTGGAATGCGGCGCGGTTCGCGGAGATGAACGAGTGCTTTGCCCAGACCCCTTCGGCCACGCCGCCCAAGGCCACCCAGACCGTCAACAAATGGATCATCGGCGAGACGGCGCGCGCGGTACAAGCGACCGATGATGCACTCACCGCCTACCGATTCAACGATGCGGCCAACGGGCTCTACGAGTTTGTGTGGAAGAAGGTCTGTGACTGGTATGTTGAGTTCGCAAAGCCGCTCCTGCAATCCGATGACCCGGACGTGAAGGCCGAGACGCAGGCCGTGATGGCCTGGACCATCGACCAGTGCCTGATCCTGCTCCATCCGTTCATGCCGTTCATCACGGAAAAGCTCTGGGGTGATCTCGCGACACGCCAGACGATGCTGGTCCATGGCGACTGGCCGGAGTTGCCGGGTGATCTGTCCGACGCTGATGCTGACAGGGAAATGGGCTGGGTGATCGGCCTGATCGAGGCCATCCGCTCGACCCGGACCGAGCTGCGGGTGCCCGCCGGGGCCAAAATCCCGCTGATCGAACTGGGACTGGACGATGCGGCCTCTGGCGCGTTGGAGCGCAACCGCACCCTCATCGCCCGGCTGGCCCGTGTCTCCGAGTTCCAGACGGCTGAGACTGCGCCCAAAGGGGCAGTCACCTTGCCGGTTCAGGGCGGCGCCTTCTGTCTGCCATTGGGAGACGTCATCGACGTGAGCGAGGAACTGGCCCGTCTCGACAAGGCGCTTGGCAAGCTCACCAAGGAGATCGGCGGGCTCAAGGGCAAGCTCTCAAACGAGAAGTTTCTCGCAAATGCGCCTGAGGATGTCGTCGCCGATCAGCGGGAACGCCTGAACGTGGCCGAAGATGAAGCGCTGAAATTGCAGGAGGCAAAGGTCAGGCTGGTCGAACTCGCCTGAGGCCCCGCCCGGTCCGACCGGGCAGGGCATGCGTCTTAGTTGGCCGCCAGGTTGACGACCTTGAGCATGTCGGATGTTGTCAGATAGGTTGCATCCAGATGGTTCTGCATCGCGGCAAGCTGCGCGATCTGGGTCTGGATCTCGGCGGAGATCGCGCTGACCTCGTTCGAGAGAGCCGCCGCCGCATCGTACTGGCCGCCGGCCTGCGCTTCCTTCAACTGGCCGTTCAGTTCCTGAATGCGGGCGCTGGACTGGGCAATCGCCTCGATCTGCGACTGGAAGGTGGAGTTCATGCTGACCGCATGATCAAGCATGCTGTTCACCGCAATGACATTGGGGGCGACCGGCGCGTCGCCGTCCTGCGCGAATGCGCCGGTGGTCATGGCCAGCACTAATCCGGCCGCAAATGTTGACTTCCACATGGGGTAACTCCTGAACTGGTTCGGACAACACGAGCGAATGCACACGTTCCGCGTCCGTGGTTGAAATAATATTGCGATTGGTCCGCGATGCGGCCCGCCATCGCAACCTGCTAGTTTCGCCATTGGGCGAAAAGGTGGCCGATTTAGGGGGTAACTGTGTCTAAATTACCGCAAGATCGTCTTTCAAGCCGGTGGGATCACTCCGAAAATTGACACCGATCGTGTCACGGACATCGAGCGGTGTTTGCAGACTTGCTGATTTTGCGCGCGCGGATTACTTCTCGGGAGATGTTATCCGCAGGGCTGGACCAAACAATGGATGAGACGCTTGGGGTCGTGGAGCCCCTCCCGAGACGCGAGACGGCTGCGGTCGATCCACGGGACAGGATATCCGTGCGCGACTATATTCGCGACGTGGAAATCGGCGCCTTCAAGGCGGAACGCGGGGTCACGCAACGCGTCCGTTTCAACGTTGTGCTGGAGGTTCGGGCGCATACTGCGGCAAGCAACGATGATGTCGACAAGGTGTTGTCCTACGACACGATTGTTGAGGCGATTGATGCCCAACTCAGCACCGAGCGCATCAATCTTCTGGAAACCCTAGCGGAGAGGATCGCCGAGCGCTGCCTTGAGGATGCCCGCGCGGTGCGGGTTGTGGTCCGGATCGAGAAGCTGGACCGGATCCCCGGCGCGCTCGGGGTCGAGATTTCACGAACCCGCCGGGCCGTGCCGGTGCCACAGATCGGTCCTGTCTTGCAGGCCGATACGCCCGAGCATCCCCGCCCGATTGTTTTTTTCCTCAGCAATGTGGTTGCCGAAGGGGATGACCTGACCGAACTGGTTGCAAGACTTGCCGGGGCCGATGTGCCTTCGGTCATCTGTCTCGGGACAGTTGAGGGCTTTGAGAACCATCTGGACGGGTGGCCCGGCCGCCGGATCGGCCTCCTGTCCATCGAACAGAATGCATGGGCGCTTGCCTCCCGCGATCCGCGCTGTGTCGTCGTCGAAAGCCGGACCGAGCTTGACTGGGCCATGAAGCACCAGCAACTCTCGGTCTGGGCGCCATCGAAAATCGTCCTTGATGCCGTGGAGAAACCGGATGTCGATCTGGCCCATCCCGAGCGCCTTGCCCTTTGGCTGGCCGAAACGCTCGATGCGGCGCGTTTCGTGTTGATCGGCTCTGATCCGGAGCTTTGGCAAGGCACCGTAGAGGTTGTTCATTTCGACCCGAAGCAGGGCTACGACGCCCTAGAAATCTGAACGGAGACATTGATGGAAGCGCGACCTCCCGCTGGCGAATTCGGCTCAACCGCGCCGGAGTTCTCTCTGCCCGATACCAAGGGAAAACTCTGGGGCGTCGGAGATCTCAGGGGGCCGCGCGGGCTTCTGGTGGTTTTCATCTGCAATCACTGCCCTTACGTGATCTCCATAGGCGAGCGGCTTGCGCGTGATGCGCGCATGTTGCAGGACACCGGGTTCGGTGTGGCGGCGATCTGCTCCAATGATGCCGAGACCTATCCGCAGGACAGCTTTGAAAACATGGGGCCGTTTGCCGAGAAGTACGGTTTCTCGTTTCCTTACCTGCATGACGCGGATCAGAGCATTGCAAAGGCATTCGGAGCCGTCTGCACACCTGATTTCTTCGGCTTCAACGCATTTCTTGAACTGCAATATCGCGGGCGTCTCGACGGCTCGGGCATGTCCGGTCAGGACACCCCCAGCGAGTTGGTGCCAGCGATGGAGTTGATCGCAAAAACGGGGCAGGGTCCGAAAGATCAGGTCCCGTCCATTGGCTGTTCCATCAAATGGAAAGCCGCCTGAACGTCAAAGGACAGGGCGAATATGGCAAATCTGCTTTTCGATCTTGACGGAACACTCGTGGACAGTGTGCCGTCGATGTGTGCGGCTGCCAACACGATGCTTGCGCGGATCGGGCGAGACCCGGTTCCTGCCGAGACCTACAAGAATTTCGTGGGTCATGGCATGGCACGCCAGATCAAGGGTGTTCTGCATCACACGGGCGGCGTTCCTGAAAGCGGATTTGATGATCTGTTGGAGCAGTTTCTGATGGTCTACTTTGACGATCCGCTCACCGGAACGAACACTTATCCCAACGTCCCGAACACGCTTGCCCGTCTGGTCAACGACGGGCATCGACTGGCTGTGATCACTCAGAAACCCGCTGAACCTGCGCGCAGGATTCTGGATTGGCTTGGGCTGGGCGACATGATCGGTGTGATTACCGGTGGCGATACACTCCCGGTTCTGAAACCTGACCCGAAGATGATCACAGCCACGCTCGCAAGGATGCCGCCCGGACCTGCGATGATGATCGGCGACAGCGATGTCGATGAAAAAACGGCTCTGGCCGCAGGGATTTCCTTTCTGTTTCACAGCGCCGGATATGGCGTGCTTGATCGCCATTCCGGTGCGGCGACCTTCGCGGACTGGCGAGCTGTTCCTGATCTGGTCGCACAGGTTCTCGCGGCGGCATGACAAAGCGCTACTATCGTCCCATTGCCCAGACTGATCCGGCTCTTGGCGGCTCGCCGCTCGCAGGCGGACCGGTTCGGTTTTCGCAAGTGGAAGTCCTGACGAGGGACGGCACGGAGGGTGTCGCGGAAATCGGTGATTGTCCCGCCCGGATGCGCGATCGGTTGAGCCAGCCCCGCGCGCCCATCTGCGGGCTGGATTGGAGCAGGCCACGCCTGATGGGGGTGCTGAACGTCACGCCTGACAGCTTCTCGGATGGGGGGCGTTTTGACAGTCTGGGACCGGCGGTAGACAGGGCCATCGGCATGGCCTCCGAAGGGGCCGATATGATTGATATCGGGGGGGAAAGCACGAGGCCGGGAGCCGATTTCGTCAGTGCTGCGGAAGAGATTGACCGAACCGTTCCGGTTATCGAGGCCGTTCGCCATGCTCTGCCGCAGGTTCCGATCTCCATCGACACCCGCAAGCCCGAGGTCGCGCAGGCGGCCATTGTGGCCGGAGCCGATCTCTTCAACGATGTCAGTGCGTTGACCTTCTCACCGGGCAGTATCTCGTCGGCGGCCTCCCTGGGGGTGCCGGTTTGCCTGATGCACGCAAGCGGTGATCCCGCAACGATGCAGGACAATCCTTTCTATGACAATGTCGCGCTGGATATATTTGATTTTCTTGAGAAACGCCTGATCGAGTGTGAGGCGTTCGGGATCCCGCGCTCGAGTATCATGGTCGATCCGGGGATCGGCTTTGGTAAGACGCTGGAGCATAATCTGGAGGTGATCCGGGCGCTTTCGCTTTTTCACGGACTCGGCGCGGTCCTGTTGCTTGGGGTTTCGCGCAAACGCTTCATCGGAACAATCGGGCAGGTCGAGCAGGCCGACGCCCGTGCACCGGGGTCGATTGCCGTTGGCCTTGAGGGGCTGAGACAGGGCGTGCAGATGCTCAGGGTTCATGATATCGCTCAGACAAAACAGGCGATCCGGCTTTGGCAGGCAGTGACGACAGAGGCGCGCAGATGAGTCGCAAATTTTTTGGAACCGATGGTGTTCGCGGGCGTGCGAACACGCATCCGATGACGGCAGAGATGGCCTTGAAACTCGGGGCGGCGGCGGGGCGCTATTTCGCATCTGACGGGCGGAAGCATCGGGTCGTGATCGGGAAGGACACACGGCGTTCGGGCTACATGCTGGAGAATGCGATGACCGCCGGTCTGACCTCCGTCGGGGCGAACGTGTTTCTGCTCGGGCCCGTGCCGACGCCCGCCGTTGGAATGCTAACCCGGTCCATGCGCGCGGATCTGGGGGTGATGATTTCAGCGTCGCACAACCCCTATACCGACAATGGCATCAAGTTCTTCGGCCCGGACGGGTTCAAGCTTTCCGACACAGCCGAGATCGAGATCGAGGCGCTTCTCGAGAAGGAGCCCGATCTGGCCGCTTCGGAGGAGATCGGGCGTGCAACCCGGATCGAGGGGGACCGCGCCCGCTATGTGGAGTTCGCCAAGACGACATTCCCGCGCGATCTCCGGCTTGACGGCCTCAAGATCGTGATCGATTGCGCGAATGGTGCGGCCTACAAGACCGCTCCCGAAGTGCTGTGGGAACTTGGTGCAGAGGTGATCCCGGTCGGTGTCAGTCCGAATGGCTACAACATCAACAAGGATTGTGGATCGACCCATACCGCTCTCGCTGCCGAAACTGTCGTGGCTCACGGGGCGGATCTGGGCATCACGCTTGATGGGGATGCGGACCGGATCATGATCCTTGATGAGGCGGGAAAGGTTGCCGATGGCGACCAGCTCATGGCCCTGATCGCCGGTCTGTGGGCATCGGACGGGCGCCTCCGGGGAGATACGCTGGTGGCAACGGTGATGTCCAATCTCGGGCTTGAGCGCTATTTGGCAGACAAGGGTCTGCAATTACTTCGAACGGCGGTTGGTGATCGCTATGTGGTTGAGGCGATGCGCTCGGGCGGGTTCAATCTGGGTGGCGAACAATCGGGTCACATCGTGATGACCGACTACGTCACCACCGGCGATGGCCTGATTGCCGGGTTGCAGTTTCTGGCCGCGATGATCCGGTCGGGCAAGGTCGCCAGCGCGTTGTCCCGAACGTTCGAGCCTGTCCCGCAACTTCTCAGAAACGTCCGGTACAGGGCCGGTGCTGCGCCGCTAGATCAGGCGAGTGTTCAGAAGGTGATCGCGGATGGTGAGCGCAGGCTGGGCCAGTCCGGTCGTCTGCTGATCCGCAAATCCGGCACCGAGCCCCTGGTCAGGGTCATGGGAGAGAGCGAGGACGAGACGCTTCTGGAAGATGTGGTCGGGCAGATCAGCGATGAGGTCGGGCGCTTTTCCTGAACGATGAAGTCCGCCCCGCCGATCTAGGCTGCCGCTAACGTCGTGGTCGGCGTGATCTTGAAGAAACTGATCAACTGCTCCAGTTCCTGGGCGCCGCGCGCAAGCGTATGCGCGCTGGAGGCGGTTTGCTCGGCTATGGATGAGTTTTTCTGCGTGATCGCATCGATGGCACCAATTGCAGCGGCAATCTCCTGCACGCCCGAGGCTTGCTGTTCGCTGGCGGCCGCTATGTTTGCGATGGCGTCTTCGACAAGGCTGATCGAGGAGACGATCCCTTCCAGTGATGAGCCGGTCTCATTTACCAGTCTGACGCCTTCGGTTACCTGCTGCTCGCTTGTCTCGATGAGACGGGTAATGTCATGTGCGGCCTCCGAAGACCTTTGGGCCAGGGCACGCACCTCGGATGCGACGACCGCAAATCCCTTGCCCGCATCGCCTGCCCGAGCCGCCTCGACAGCGGCGTTAAGCGCAAGCAGGTTGGTCTGAAAGGCAATTCCCTCGATCACGGAGATGATGTCCCCGATCCGCGAAGAGCTCTCCTCGATCTCGAACATTGCAGAGACCGCACCTTTGACCACACCACCTCCTACCTTTGCGCGATCCGATGCCTTGTCAGCCAGATTTCGTGCGCTGCTGGAACTTCTGGCATTGGATTTCACGGACGCGGACATTTCCTCCATCGTGGCGGCTGTCTCCTCCAGTGAGGAGGCCTGCTGCATCGCTCGACTTGAAAGCGACTCGGAGCTGGTGTTGATGATGTCCGAGTTGCTGCGGACCGAGTGGATTGTCTCCGCGATTTTTGTCAGCATGTTTGAAAGCTGAACAACGGTCCGATTGACGTTGGATTGAAGGTCGCCGAATGCACCTGAAAAATCGCCGTTCATCCGATCCGTCAGATCACCTTCCGCGACCCGTGCCAGAACCCGCCTCGTCTCATCGAGGCCGGCGTTCACGACCGAGAGCAGCCGATTGACACCATCGGCCAGATCATTCAGTTCCGCATCGGGAAAACCACCTGGTACCCGGCCTGAGAAATCCCCTGCCACGGCGCCATCCACAACGGTGCTGAACGCTGCCTGCAGGTCGGCCATCATTGCGCGGCGCTCCTCGATTGCGCGTGCGTCATTTTCCTCCTTTTCCAGCGTCATCTGCCGAACCCGGAGGGCGTTTTCCCTGAACACGGTCAAGGCCTTGGCCATCCGCCCGAGCTCATGCCTGTGGTGAGAGCCGGTGATCTCGATATCCAGATCATCCCTGGCCAGCGCCTCCATCTTGTTTGCCATCCCGGAGATGCTCCTTGAGATCGAGCGCGAGACGAGCAGGGACAAGATGACCCCGATAATGAGAGACATGATGGCAATCACCACGACATTCTGCTCTGTTTGAGATGCGGTGGCGGATCCCTCCGGGCCCAGAATATTCTGCTGCGCGGCAATTCCGTCCAGAAGCAACTCGTATTCCAGTTGCAGTTTGGGCCCAACAACATCAAGGACACCCTCAAGAAGTGCATTTCGGCGGTCTATGGTTGTTCTCAGTTCCTGGGTTTTGGCGAGATAGGTCTGCAAATCGCCAATTGTCTGTGTGGCGGTAGTACCAAGCTCCGGACTTTCCAGCTCTGCCTGCAGGGCTTCAAGCCCGCGTATTGAGGCGCCGAGGCTTTCGATCGCCTGATCAAAAGCCGCGATGGAATTCGTCAGAAGATACTGCTCCATATGGATGCGGCCCGACATCATGTCCTGCAGTGCTGCAGCAACGCGATAGGAGACGTCCGTATCGCCATCGCCACGGGAAGTTTCCACAATTGATTTCAGCCGGACCTCTGCGCTTGGGCCGACCATCGCCAGATCGGCCACAAGTGCATCATATTGAGATTGCAGTCGGCTTGTTTCCTCGAAGGCTTCCAGATACTGCGCGTGCTCGGTCAGCATCTGATCGAATTGACGCATCACATCCGTATCATTGCCGAAAAGCTCTGCGATCCTTGGGCGCCCTGACAGGATTTCGGACAGGTTCTGCCTGACCTCCTCTGCCGAGTTTTCGGTCCCGTTGATGCGGTATTTCAGGGCGGCAAGGCGGGCCTCGAACAGGTCCTCGATAAACTCGTTCGCCAGAAGGGTCTGGCGCGCGGTTGTGCGATAATCGTCAAAGACCGACGACAGTTTCAGGGTCGCAATGAAGCTTAACGTGGCGAGCGATGCAAGAAGGGCAAGGACGATCGCGAACCCCAGTGTGATCCTCTTGCCAACGCTCCAAGCCTGCATTTTGTTCTCCGATTCAGCCAAGCTGCTGGCTCAGCCCTCGCATGTCGGATTTAAAATGAGGCTAATTTCTCCCTGCCATTTTTAACCATATGGGCAGGTGATGTGAGACCGGCCCGACGGGCTCTCGCCGAGGGGCCGGTCTCATTTTCTCAGGCGGCCTTGCTCTCGCTTGAGAAACGGCCATAGAAGCTTTCGCCCTTGGCAGCCATTTCACGCAGCAGAGCCGGAGCCTCAAAGCGCTTGCCGTAGCGGTCGGACAGGTCATCGCAGATCTCAACCGCGCGGGCAGCGCCCAGAATGTCGAGCCAGGAGAACGGGCCACCCGACCAGGGCATGAAGCCCCAGCCAAGGATCGCCCCCACGTCGCCCTCGCGAATGTCCATCAGAACGCCGTCTTCCAGCGCCCGAACGGCCTCGAGCACCTGCGCCATGGCAAGACGATGCTGAACGGTTGTCAGGGTCGGATCAGCTTCGTCGCTGCCCCAATTCTCGCGCAGGCCGGGCCAGAGACCCTGCCGCTTGCCTTTCTCGTCATAGTCATAGAAGCCGGAGTTTGACTTGCGCCCCATACGGCCCTCGTCGAAGAGCTTGAAAAGCACCTCATCGGCGGCATCGTCATAGTCCGCGCCGAGCGCCTCTTTCGTTGCCTTGGCGATCTTCACACCCAGATCAATCGAGGTCTCGTCATTGAGCTGCAGCGGCCCCAGCGGCATGCCGAGTTGCTTGGCGGCGTTTTCGATCAGGGCGGGTTCCACACCCTCCTTCACCATCCGCAGGCCCTCATTGATGTAGGGAATGATGCAGCGGTTGGCGTAGAAGAAGCGGGCATCGTTGACCACGATCGGTGTCTTGCGGATCTGGCGCACGAAATCGAGCGCCTTCGCCACGGCCACATCACCGGTTTCGCGGCCCTTGATGATCTCGACCAGGTTCATCTTGTGCACCGGCGAGAAGAAATGGATGCCGATGTAGTTCTTGGTATTCCGGCTCGCCTTGGCCAGATCGGTGATCGGCAGGGTGGAGGTGTTGGTGGCGAAGATCGCGGATGGCTCCAACTGCGCCTCTGCCATTTCCGTGACCTTGGCCTTCAGGCCGGGATCCTCGAAAACCGCCTCGACGATCAGATCACAGCCCTTAAGACTTTCGTAATCCGGGGTCGCCGTGACGGAGGCCAAGATCTTGTCTTTCTTCTCCTGCGTCACCTTCTTGCGCTTCATGCCTTCATCCAGAAGCCCGGTGATAAAGCCGAGACCCTTGTCCGCGCTTTCCTGATCGCGGTCGATCAGAACGACCTCGATCCCCGCAAGTGCCGAGACATAGGCGATACCGGCACCCATCATGCCCGCACCGAGGATGCCCACCTTTCTGACGGTCTGATCGTCAACCGCGGGACGGACGGCACCTTTCTCAAGCGCGCCCTTGTTGATGAAGAGCGAGCGGATCATGGCGCTTGATGACGGGTTCATCAGAACCTTGGTGAACCAACGCGCCTCGATTTTCAGGGCCGTGTCGAAGGGAACAAGCGCCCCCTCATAGATCGCGCTCAGCATGGCCTTGGCCGCCGGATAGACACCTTGCGTCTTGCCATGCACCATGGCGGCGGCCCCGACAAAGGTCATGAAGCCGGCGGGATGGTAGGGCGCGCCGCCGGGCATCTTGTAACCCTTGGCATCCCAGGGTTTTACGATATCGGCGTCGGTCGCGTTCAGTACCCACTCCTTGGCGCGCGCCTGTAAGGCGTCAGGTGCCACGACTTCGTCGATCAGACCGGCACCCTTGGCCTTGGCCGGGTCGAGCATCCGCCCCTCAAGCAGGACAGGCGAGGCCGCCATGGCGCCGACCATGCGCACAAAGCGCGTCGTGCCACCACCGCCGGGAAAGAGGCCGACGAGAATTTCCGGCAGGCCGATCTTGGCTTTCGGATTGTCCGCCATGATGCGGCGATGACAGGCGAGCGCCACCTCTGTTCCGATGCCCGCACAGGTGCCCGGAATGGCGCAAACCACGGGCTTGCCGCCCTTGTTGGTCTTGGCATCCATATTGTTGCGCTCAAGCTTGCGCAGTATGTGGTGGCCGGACATGGTGAAATCGAACAAGCCCTGCGCCGGGTTTTCGCCCGCTTCCTCGCGGATTGCCGCCAGCACATTGAGGTCCATGCCACCGGCAAAGTCTTTCTTGGCCGATGTCACGATGACACCCTTGACCGCATCATCTGCCATCGCCTTGTCGATGAGTGCGCTGAACTCGCCAAAGCCTTCGCGGGTCATCACGTTCATCGAGGTGTCGGGCTGATCCCAGGCAACCGTCGCGACGCCGTCTGCGTCCACGTCATACTTGAAATTGGTCATGCCATTTCTCCCATATCTGGAATTTTTCCTGTTGTCGCAAGGGTTTCGCGAACGAAGCCCTCACTATGTGCGATGTGAACCGCGACGCGCAGCTTGCCGTCGCGCCGCCGCAGTCCATAGGTTGTCTGCAGGGCGACCAGCCGCCTGCCGTCTGTGTTGATCAGATGCCATTCGATATCCGCCATGATCAGACCGCCCGGATCGTGGCACTGGATGTCTCTGATATCGGGCAGAATGCATTTCAGATCATGGTCGATATATAGCTGGCGCACGTCGCGTGCCTCGCGGGTCAGGTCCTCGCGGCTCGACAGGATCTCTGTCCGGTCGGGTCGGATGATCACTGCCGGTTCGTCATAGAGATCGGAAACCTTCTGAATATCCCCATCCCGGAAGCGGTTGGAGAAGAACTGGAAGAAATCGAGGATTTCCGGTTTCAGAGATACGTGCCAGTTTTGGTCGGTCATGCTGCCCCCTCCTGAGACGTGAGGTGATCCCATGGCTGGGCCTCATCGGCATAAAACACCCGCTCGGGCGTGATTTGTGACGGATCATCAAGTGTGCCGATGGTCACCATGACAAGTTCCGGCGCGCGGGCAGGGCGCCCGAAAAGGGTCGTGCCGCAGACCGGGCAGAAGACCTTTGTCACCGGATTGCCGGAGGCTGCCTCCCGCGTCCACTCGGTCACCTTGCCACTCTGTTCAAACCCATCGGCGTCGCAGGCGAACTGCGCTGCGTGCCCGCTGCCCGACATATACTGACAGGCACGGCACTGGCAGCGGAAGGCGAACTTCGGCTCTCCCGTCACGCTATAGCGCGCGGCCCCGCAGGCGCAGCCACCTGTCAGTTTGCTCGTCATCAGACCCGCTCGATGATCGTGGCGGCTCCCATACCGGAGGCGACACAAAGCGTGGCCAGCGCCGTGCCCTTGCCCGAGCGTTCAAGCTCATCAAGAGCGGTGCCGATGATCATCGCACCGGTCGCTCCCAGGGGATGCCCCATGGCAATCGCGCCACCATTCACATTCAGTTTGTCATGATCGACATCGAAGGCCTGCATGAAACGCAGCACGACCGAGGCGAAAGCCTCGTTCACCTCGAAAAGATCAATGTCCGAGATGCTCATGCCGCTGTCGGCTAGGATCTTCTCGGTGACCGGAACCGGGCCGGTCAGCATGATCGTGGGATCGGTGCCGATCTTGGCCGTGGCACGCACCCGTGCACGGGCCTTCAGTCCATACTTTTCGCCGAACTCCTTCGACCCGATCAACAGTGCGGCCGCCCCGTCCACGATGCCCGAGGAGTTGCCCGCATGATGCACGTGGTTGATCTTTTCCAGATGCGGGTATTTCAGCAGGGCCACATTGTCGAAGCCGGGCATCACCTCGCCCATCTGCTGGAAAGACGGGTTGAGTGCGCCCAGGCTCTGCATGTCGGTTCCGGGGCGCATGTATTCGTCCCGGTCGAGAATGGGCAGACCGTTCTGATCCTTGATCGGCATGACGGAATTGGCAAACCGCTTGTCTTCCCAGGCCGCCGCCGCCCGCTTCTGGCTCTCGACCGCAAACGCATCGCAATCATCGCGGCTAAAGCCGTACTCTGTCGCGATGATGTCGGCGGAGATGCCTTGCGGCACAAAGTAAGTCTTCATGGCGATCTCGGGATCCACAGCAATCGCCGCCCCGTCCGAGCCCATGGCCACGCGGCCCATCATCTCGACCCCGCCCGCGACATAGGCCATTCCGGCCCCGCCCATCACCTGATTGGCCGCCAGATTGGTCGCCTCCAGACCCGATGCGCAGAAGCGGTTGACCGCCAGCCCCGGCACGCTTTCATCAAAGTCGGAGGCCAGAACGGCGGTGCGCGCAAGGCATCCGCCCTGTTCCATCACCTGCGTGACATTGCCCCAGATCACGTCCTCGATGGCCGTGGTGTCGAGATTGTTGCGCTCCTTGAGATCATTGAGCACATGCGCCGACAGGCGCACGGCTGTGACCTCGTGCAGGGAGCCATCCTTGCGCCCCTTGCCGCGCGGTGAGCGGATCGCATCGTAAATATAAGCCTCAGTCATGGCGTTCTCCCGTCTGTCATGTTCATTGAATTGGTTACCATCCGCAGCCGCCACAATCGCAGCTGGGGGAAATATCGCAGGCGTCAGGTGTCTGGGCGCAGCTTGAAGTCGTCCCGGTCGCAGCCTCACCTGACGTCACAGGCCCCGCAGAGCAAAGCGAGATCGAACTGCAACTGGCGCAGGCGGCCTCGGCCATACTCCAGCGGACACAATACCTTCGTTTTTTGCGCGCCGCATACGCGTCCTCCGCCGGTGTCTGGTCCGCAAAGGCGAGTGCTGCGGTCTTGCAGGCCCGGAACCTTCCCCGGATGTGGGTCCACGCATTCAGAGCGCTCTTCTCGGTGATCGCCTGCTTGGCAAACCCCGAATAGCCTGGCCTGCCATGGGCCACCGCATAGGTGCATCTGAATCCCTTGTAGGGTGACAGCCAGCTCTGATATCCGGCGATGTCGGCAAGGGCCACGCGGCTCAGCATGACGGTTCCTCACACATGGGCGGCACCGGCAATGAGCATAAGCGCGGTCAGCCAGAGGGCTACGGCAGCAGCAAGTGAGGCCAGAGCCAGCGGCAGGCGCAGCGCATAGTAGCGGCTCAGGTCAGCCCCCACATTCCGCGCGCCGATAAGAGCTGCCGCCACCAGCCCCGCTGCAACAACCGGGTAAAGCACACCAAAGAGGAACACACTGGCCACGCCGATCAGGATCAGGGCGATCCAACTGATCATGTTGGACATCAGCAGGCCGAGCGGCATCGCCGGGTAAGCGCCACCACCGCGCGGCCGTTCGCGCTCCGCCCGGGTCAGGACGAGCCCGCCCAGGGCCGCGATCAGCCCGGCGATGATGACCATCGGCATGTTATGCAGGACAATCGTCATGCGCCGTCCAGCGGATGACCCGGCATCAGGTCATAGGGGTGCTTCCAGCCGGGCAGGGCGGCGATCCGGTCCATCCAGCCTTGCGTGTTCGGCCCCGGCGTGACGTCGATCTCGCTGAGGAAGTACATATATCCGACGCAAGAGATGTCAGCGGTCGTCGGCCCGTCGCCAACGATCCAGTCACGCCCCTCAAGGCGCGCTTCAAGCACGGCGAGCGCCGCCTTTGCCCGGCCCATAAGAAAGCCGATCACATCCCCGTTGCGCTTGTCCTCTGGCAGGAAAAGCTGGAGGAACCGGCCGGTTGCGATATTCGCCGTCAGCTTGTGATTGTCCCACAGCGTCCAGCGCAGGACCTCCAGCCGGTCGGCCTCGCTCGCGGGGGCAAACTTGCCGAACTTGCCCGACAGATAATCGAGGATCACGCCCGACTGGGTCAGACGGGTCTCGCCATGGACCAGTGTCGGCACTTCCGCCATCTCGTTGAGCGCCCGGTAGTCATCCGAGCGCGCCTCGCCATTGAAGAAATCGACAGAGACCGGTTCCCAGTCGGCACCGCAAAGCTCCAGCATCAGGGCCGCTTTGTAGGCGTTGCCGGACTGGGCGAAACAATGGAGTTGATAGGTCATTTCATACTCCCTTTGGGCGCACCATACTCAGCAATGAACCGCTCAAACACGGCGGCAAGTTTCTCCTCATCCGCGATCTCGTCGAGGTTTTCGAGCAGAACCGTCAGCAGATAATTGTTCGAGAGGTGATAGGTCTCGTTCAGCGCCCGCAGCCGGTCATAGGCGTCCTCGGTCAGCGATGCTGAAAACTTCTTGGACAGGGGGAGACGCTTGCTCACAGGCTTCTCCCGATCAGTTCCTTCATGATCTCGTTGGTGCCGCCGTAGATCCGCTGCACGCGGGCATCGGTCCACATCTCGGCCACCGCGTATTCGGTCATGAAACCATAGCCGCCATGAAGCTGCACACACTCGTCCAGCACGCTGCATTGCAGATCGCTGAGCCAGTATTTCTGCATCGCCGCCATCTCGACGGTCAGTTCGCCCTTCAGATGCGCCGCGATGCATGCGTCTAGGAAGGTCCGCGCCGCGACCGTGTTGGTCTTGCATTCGGCCAACTTGAAGCGGGTGTTCTGGAACTGGGTCAGCGGGCCGCCGAAGGCCTCGCGCTCTTTGCAATACTGAATGGTGCGCGTCACGGCACCTTCCATCGCTCCCACGGCGCCGCAGCCGATCACGAGGCGTTCCTGGGGCAGTTGCTCCATCATCTGATAGAAACCCTGACCCTCCTCGGAGCCCAGCAGGTTCTCGGGCGGCACCTCGACATTGTCGAAGAACAGCTCGGACGTGTCGGCTGCCTTGGTCCCGATCTTGTCGAGGTTGCGACCGCGCGTGAAGCCATCGGCCCCCTCTACCTCGATCATAATCAGCGAGATACCCTTGGCCTTCTCGCCTGGGTCGGTCTTGGCGGCGACCAGGATCAGGTCAGCATGCTGGCCGTTGGTGATGAAGGTCTTCTGGCCGTTGACGCGGTAGGAATTCCCCTCCTTCAGCGCCTTGGTCCTGATGCCCTGCACGTCCGATCCGCCCGACGGTTCTGTCATCGCCAACGCGCCCACCAGTTCGCCGGTGGCCATCTTCGGCAGCCAGCGCTGCTTCTGGTCCTCCGTCCCGTAGGCGAGGATGTAATGCGCCACGATGCCCGAATGGATGCCGTTGCCCCAACTGGCAAGGTTCTCGCGCCCGCCAGCCATGTAGATCACCGCCTCATGGCCGTAGTCGCCACCAGCGCCTCCATATTCCTCGGGGATCGAGGCGCAGAGCAGGCCCATTTCGCCCGCCTGGTTCCACGTCTCGCGGTCCATCTCGCCCTGTTTGCGCCAGCGTTCGTAATGCGGGGCCCATTGCTCGGTGATGAACTGGGTGGCCATGTCCTCGACCATACGGTGCTCATCGGTCATCCAGTCGGATTTGAGGGCAGGGAAGCTCATGCGCCGTCCTCCCCGAAGAACATGCCGATATGAAACTGGGTCTTGGCGCAGCGCTCGCGGATCACCTCAAGCTGTGGCGGTGACACGTCGCCTGCGATCTGGTTGAGGATCTGCCCGGCAGCGGACGTTTCCATACTGTCAAAGGCACCGCAAACCGCCTTGAGATCGCTGACCGAGCGCTCATGTGCGAAAGCCAGACCTGCACCGGCAATCAAAACCAGAAGAAGCAGTCGGAACATCTGCTCAGCCTCCATGCTCGTATTGATGGCTGACAACCGTCTCGCCGTCATCGAAGAACGTCTCGCGTTCGGTGACGTTGGCCAGCCCCAGCACCCAGCCGAGACGGCTTTCCGCGCCATGATTGCGTACCGGTGAATAGTTGAAGTCGGAATTGATGGTGCCGACCATGAACTCGATCTCACCACATCCCAGACGCTGATAGAAGAGCGGGGTCCCGCACTCACCGCAAAACCCGCGCTGAGCCAGATTGGACGACTGGAAGAGCTTGGGCATGCCTTCCCACGTGACATGAGCGGTCTCGACCGCGATCAGGGGGGCAAAGGCGTTGCCGGTGGCACGCTGGCACATGCGGCAGTGACACACGGTCTGAAGCGCCTGGCCCTCGGTCACCTCGTAGCGGCAGGCACCGCATTGGCAACTACCATCAAAGGCATCCACATCGCCCCAGCCTTCTTTCATGATGCATCGCTCCCGGTTCTGTTTTTGACGATGCCCCGGATCGAGCCAGGACATCCTTTTATCTGGTCCTCAGGGCGAGGTATTAAAAGGCCGCTTCCTCCAAAGTCATCACTGGCTCGGCGCCCGAGTTGATCCGGGCCAAATGCATGCCGGTCGCGGGCAACTGGCGCGCCATGTAGTAGCGCCCCGTTGCGATCTTGGCCTCGTAGAAATCCTTGTCCGACGCTCCGCCCTCAAGCGCTTCCATGGCAGCCTTCGCCATCCGGCTCCACATCAGCCCGAGGCAGACATGGCCGAAGAGATGCATGAAGTCGGTTGAGCCTGAAAGCGCCGCGTTGGGGTTTTTCATGCCGTGCTGCATGAAGAACATGCCAGCGGCCTGAAGATCCTTCGATGCAGCCTTCAGCGGGTCGAGGAAGCCAGCCTTCAGCGCCTCGTTGCCCTCGTTCTCCTTGATGAAGGTCTTGACCATCTCGAAGAAGGCCATGACATGCTTGCCGCCATCCTGCGCGAGCTTGCGGCCCACCAGATCGAGCGCCTGAACACCGTTTGCGCCTTCATAGATCATGGCGATCCGCGCATCGCGGGCGAACTGGGACATGCCCCATTCCTCGATATAGCCATGGCCGCCATAAAGCTGCTGGGCCTGCACGGTCATCTCGAAGCCCTTGTCGGTCAGGAAGCCCTTGATCACGGGCGTCATCAGAGAGATCAGACCATTCGCGGCATCGTCTTCGGCGCGAGTATGCGCATCGATCAGGGACGCGCCCCAGAGCACGAATGCCCTCGCGCCTTCGACAAAACTTTTCTGATCCATCAGCGAGCGGCGCACGTCGGGGTGCACGATCAGCGGGTCAGCGGGGCCGTCGGGGTTCTTTACGCCGGTCACGTCGCGGCCCTGCAACCTGTCCTTAGCGTAAATCACCGCGTTCTGGTAGGCGGCCTCGGCCTGGGCATAGCCCTGCAGGCCGACACCCAGCCGCGCTTCGTTCATCATGGTGAACATGGCACGCAGGCCCTTGTGTTCCTGACCCAGCAGATAACCCGTCGCCTCGTCATAGTTCATCACACAAGTCGAGTTGCCGTGGATGCCCATCTTCTCTTCGATCTTGCCGCAGGTGACGCCGTTGCGCGCGCCGACCGAGCCGTCCTCGCTAACCAGAAACTTCGGCACGATGAAAAGCGAAATGCCCTTCACGCCATCCGGGCCACCGGGGATCTTTGCCAGCACCAGATGGATGATGTTCTCGGACATGTCATGCTCGCCTGCCGAGATGAAAATCTTCTGGCCCGAGATCTTGTAGCTGCCGTCGCCCTGCGGCTCTGCCTTGGTGCGCAGAAGACCCAGATCGGTGCCGCAATGGGGCTCGGTCAGATTCATCGTGCCGGTCCACTCACAGGTCACCATCTTGGGCAGATAGGTCGCCTTCTGCTCGTCCGAGCCATGCGCGTGAATGGCGGAATAGGCACCATGCGTCAGGCCGGGATACATGTTGAGCGCCATGTTTGCGCCTGAATGCATCTCGCCCACGGCTGTGGCCAGAACATAGGGCATGCCCTGTCCGCCATACTCGGGATCGCAGTCCAGACCGGTCCAGCCGCCCTCGCGCAGGGTGTCGAACGCTTCCTGAAATCCCTTGGGTGTCCGCACAACGCCGTTTTCCAGATGGCACCCCTCATTGTCGCCGGTCGCATTCACGGGAGCCAGAACATCCCGGGCGATCTTGCCCGCTTCTTCGAGAATGGCGGATGTGAAATCGGCATCCAGTTCATCATAGCCCGGCACATCGCTGTCCTGAATTTTCAGGGTCTCGTGCAGGACGAAATGAAGGTCTTTGGTTGGTCCGTTATAGACTGGCATTTGTGGCTTCCCCTAGCGGTCGTCTGTTGTCTTATTCGGCGGCGAGCTTGACGCCCTTGGAGGCGAGAAAATCCTCGCCCCAGGCGAGTTGCTCCTTTAGATCGTTGATCGCAGCCGTCAGTTCCTCGCGCTGATCGATCATCGCCTGAAGTCGTTCCTGTCCCAGCTCGTATGTCCGGGCCATCTGGGTGATCTGCTGGTCGCCCAGATCATAGAGGTTCAGCAACTGACGGATCTCTTCGAGCGAGAAGCCGAAGCGCTTGCCGCGCAGGATCAGCTTCAGACGCGCGCGGTCGCGCTTGGTGAACAGACGTTTCTGTCCCTCGCGGATCGGGAACAGAAGTTCCTTTGCTTCATAGAAACGAAGGGTGCGGGGCGTGACGGAAAATTCCTGACACATCTCTCCGATGGTATAGAGGGTCTCAGACATGGATAACCTCCCGGTGGCGTTGAAATTGGATAACGAACTATATCTTACGTTCACGTCAACTACAATGAAAAAGTTTACGTTAACGTCAACAGCTTAAGTGAAGAAACTGATTCCGGGGTCAATGATAGCATGCTATTGCGGCTGGCATGACAGAAAGCCAGAAATCCCGACTCGCGCGTCAGTTTATCGAAGCCATTCCCCATTCCCGCGACCTTGGCATGAAGATGGAGGAGATCGGCGACGGATACGCGCTGATGTCGGTGAACTACGATCCCCGTTTTGTTGGCGATCCGGCCACGGGGGTTTTGGCAGGCGGAGTCGTGACAGCGCTTCTTGACACCTGTTCGGGGGCGGCTGTGATGGCGCATTCCGAAGCCCCTGCCGGGACCGCCACGATTGATCTGCGGATCGACTATATGCGCCCGGCCGAGCCGGGCCGGGACATATTCGCCCGCGCGGAATGTTATCGCGTCACCCGCAATGTGGCGTTTGTGAAGGCGCTGGCCTATGTCGAGGATATCGACAATCCCGTTGCCGCAGCTTCCGGCGCGTTCACGGTCGAGCGTCCCAAGGGCAAGGGGTAGAGCCATGGCGCGACCGAAACCCGAACCGGTGCAGGTGATCAAGCAACGGCGCGATGCGGCGCTTGGCAAGCTGGTTGCTGGCATTCCCTATCTGCAATATCTGGGCATTGCGTTCGAGCGGCGCGGCGATGAGTTGACCGCCCAGCTTCCCTACTCCGAAAAGCTGATCGGCAATCCGATCCTGCCCGCGCTTCATGGCGGCGTGACAGGGGCTTTTCTGGAGATCACAGCGCTGGTGGAACTGAACTGGGCCATGATCTGGGAGCAGATGGAAGGCAGCCCGGAGACTGCCGCCCGGATCGAGGCGGGCGACTTCCCCGCAATGCCCAAGACGATTGATTTCACCATCGACTATCTGCGCACCGGTCTGCCGCGCGATGCCTATGCGCGGGCGCGGATCAACCGGTCCGGGCGACGTTATGCGTCGGTACATGTCGAGGCCTGGCAGGACAACCGCGACCGGCTCTTCGCACAGGCCACGGGGCATTTCCTGATGCCGAGCATCGATGGCTGACACCCGCCCGATCACGGACCGACGGGTCCTGACAATGGCCTTTCCGATTGTGATCTCAAACGCAACCGTACCGATCCTGGGCGCGGTTGACACCGGCGTCGTCGGGCAACTGGGAGAGGCGGCACCGATCGGTGCGGTTGGCATCGGGGCGATCATCCTCTCCTCGATCTTCTGGGTTTTCGGCTTTCTGCGCATGGGCACGGCCGGAATGGTGGCACAAGCGCGCGGGGCAGGGGACGCGCCCGAGACCGGCGCCCTGCTGGTGCGTGCGCTGATGTTCGCAGTCGCAGCCGGTATGACGCTCATCCTGTTGCAAGGCATCCTGTTCTGGGGGGCGTTCAAGGTCTCGCCCGCAAGTGCCGAGGTCGAGACGCTCGCCCGTGGATATCTTTCGATCCGCATCTGGTCGGCACCTGCGGCAATCGCTGTCTACGGGCTGACCGGCTGGCTGATCGCGATGGAGCGCATGCGCAGTGTCCTTGTGGTGCAACTGGTCATGAACGGCACCAATATCCTGCTCGATCTGATCTTCGTGCTGGAGTTCGGCTGGGGGGTCGAGGGCGTTGCCATCGCCACCCTTATCGCGGAATGGAGCGGGGCAATCCTCGGTCTCTGGCTCTGCCGTGCGGCGTTCATGGGCGATCAATGGCGCGACTGGCCGCGCATTTTCGACCCTGCACGGCTGAGACGCATGGCTTCGGTGAACTCGGACATCATGATCCGCTCGGTGCTGCTGATGGCGGGCTTCGTGTCGTTTCTGATGTTCAGCGCTGGTCTGGGGGATCTGACGCTGGCCGCCAACCAGATCCTTCTTCAGTTCATCTACATCACGGCTTACGCTCTGGATGGCTTTGCCTTCGCTGCCGAGGCGCTGATCGGGCAGGCGCTTGGGGCGCATCAGCGCGCCCGGCTGCGACAGGCCGCGATCATGTGTTACAAGTGGGGGGCGATCATGGTCAGTCTGCTCGCCCTTTGCTTTGCCCTTGGCGGCGGTCTGCTGATCGACATCATGACCACGGCCCCCGATGTGCGTGCCGAGGCGCGGTCCTATCTGCCGTGGATGATAGCTGCCCCACTGATCGGAGTAAGCGCCTGGATGCTCGACGGTATCTTCATCGGCGCGACCCGCACAGCCGATATGCGCAACGGGATGCTGATCTCCACACCGATCTACTTCGCGGCTGTCTGGCTGTTTGAACCGCTCGGCAATCATGGGCTCTGGGCGGCACTGATGATCTTTTTTGCCGTGCGCGGGCTGACGCTTGGCCTCAAATACCCGGCGCTGGAGCGGGCCGCTGACCGTCCCTAGACGTCGTCGAGCGTGCCGTGCTGGGCGACCAGATCGAGCTCGGCGTCGGCCGGTTGAATGGCGCGAAACTGCTCGCGCACACCGGCCTCGGTCAATTCCCGGCTGACGGCGAGCAGCGTGTTGGGCGCGTGATCCTCGCAAAGCTCTTCCATATAGGCGATCTCGGCGCGGGCCACATCCAAGGCGGCCTCCTTGGAAGGCGCACCGTAGAGTGCCACGAAGTGATCCGCGAGGCGCGCGGCCAGCGTGGCGATCTCGTCGCCTTCAACGGATGTCACGGCAACAAAGGTGGCACGCCCGAAACTGGTCATCCCCAGCCAGCCATTGGCGAAGGCCTGCCGCGCCTTGCCAGTCAGATCGCCCTCCGACCAGTTGGAGAACTCAAACCCGCCCGCGATGGCCCATTCGCCCGGGTCGGCAGGACGGCTGAAGACATTTTCGTCGGAGGCATCAAAGCGGATGGTTCGGGCAAGTTTGGGCATCAGCGTTCCAGCATGTCGGTCAGCGGCACCAGAGCGGTTTCCTCGCCCTTGCGCAAGAGCATTCCGCCCGCCTCGTCCAACCCCATGAAAGTTCCCGGCAGGGTTTTCCCATGAAGCTCAAGCGAGATGTCCTCACCCATCTGAAACGCCCGCGCGCGCCAGTCCGCGTGCAGGGGCGCCATGCCTTCATCCAACCAGCGATTGATCCAGACGAGGCTGTGCCGCGACCAGCTTTCGACAAGGCGAACCGGCGAGACCTCGACACAGCCTTCCTCGTAGAGCACTGTGGTTTCGGGATCGGTGCCCGGCTCGTCATCTGACCAGAGCGGCAGGTCGAGCCCGATCACCAGCCAGTCCGGCTCGGCATCGGGATCCTGGGTCGAAGCCGCCGCCCGGAGCTTGCCGCAGCGCGCCCCGTTGACCCTGATGCAGCCGGGCCAGTCGAAATGAACCGCGACTTCGGGTGGGGCCAGCGCGCCGAGCGCATCGGAAAACCCCAGCGAGGTGGCAAAAACCATCGCCATTGCATCGCGCAAAGGGGCCTCAGGGGCCAGCACGACGGCTGCGCGCATCCGGTGCGGCTCCAACTGATAGGTCACAAGCCCTGGATCAGTGCCGATAAGGGCAGCACTGACCGCCTTGTCAAACGGATCGGCTCCGGCGGGCGCGGCCTCACCGCGTAGAAGCGGCGGAAAGGTCGGGGTCTCGTTCAAGCCTTGCCATCCGCGATCAGCGCGCGGGCAATCTCGCGATACGTCTTTGCCTGCGGGCTGTCGGGTTTGGAGGCGACAATCGGTGCGCCGCCATCAGCGGCCAGCCTGATATCGAGGTGGAGCGGAATTTCCCCAAGGAAGGGCAGGCCCTGTTTCTCCGCCTCGGCCCGCGCGCCACCATGGCCGAAAATATGCTCCTCATGCCCGCAGTTGGAGCAGATATGGGTGGACATGTTCTCGATCATGCCAAGAACTGGCGTCTTCATCTTCTCGAACATGTTGAGCGCCTTGCGGGCATCCAGAAGTGCCACATCCTGCGGGGTGGAGACGACGATTGCGCCCGTGACCTCAGCCTTCTGCGCCAGCGTCATCTGCACATCGCCGGTGCCCGGCGGCAGGTCGACCAGCAGGATATCCAGCTGCCCCCATTGCACCTGACCCAGCATCTGCTGGAGCGCGCCCATCAGCATGGGGCCGCGCCAAACGACCGCCTCGTCCTCCTTGGTCATCAGACCGATGGACATCAGCGTCACGCCATGATTGCGCAGGGGCAGGATGGTCTTGCCATCGGGCGAGGCCGGCCGCCCGGAAATCCCCAGCATCCGCGGTTGCGAGGGGCCGTAAACATCCGCGTCCAGCAGACCGACACGGCGACCTTCTGCGGCCAGTGCCACGGCAAGATTGGCCGACACGGTGGATTTGCCCACACCGCCCTTGCCCGACGCAATTGCCACGATCCGGTCCACGCCGGGCACTTTGGCTGGCCCTGCGGTCTTGGTGGGATGACGCCCGATCTGCAGATCGGGCGGTGGCTTCGGAGCCGAATGGGCGGTCAGAAGGGCGGTGACCTTGGCCACGCCCGGCAGGGCCTCCAGCGCCTCGACTGCGGAGACACGCACCGGTTCCATCGCGACACCTTGCGACTGCTCGGGCACCTCGATGACAAAGCGGATCACGCCTTCATCGACGGTCAGCGCGCGTACCAGATCGGCACTTACCAGATCCTTGCCCGAGGCCGGATCAGTAAATGACTTCAGCGTTTCAAGAACGGCCTCACGGGTGATGCTCAAGCGCTGTCTCCGGGGGCTATCTCGCCCTCGACGACATGCTCCAGGCCAATCCCGTCAATTGTCAGCACCATGCGGGCCTTGACGGGGGCGTCCAACCCGCCCTTGGCACGGATCGCTGCCTCGATCTCCTGCTGGGATGTGACCCCCACCTGTTTGAGAAATTTGCGCATCGACATGTTTGTGGCGTCGTCGCTCATCATCTGCTCCCCTTGCCTGATCCGTCTCTCCGCCCTTATGTTGGCCAAAAGCCGCGCGGTGACAAGGCGGCGAAGGCGGATTTTTTCGCAATGGGAGAAGGGGATGCGCTATATCCTGATAATACTGCTGCTTTCGACAGCCGCAGGACAGGCAGATGAGCGACGGGTGACCCTCAGCGCACCCGAGGCGCTTGTCGAGACAGGCATCTTCAAACACCTCCTGCCGCGCTTCAAGTTCAAGACCCAGGTGGTCGTGGAACTGGCCAAGACCGGCGAGATCGCGATTGTCGAGGGGGCGGCCCCCACCGTTTTTGTCTGGCAGGGGCGCAGTTTCGGGCTGGCCCCGGCACGGCCCGAAGGTCATGGCAAGCGATTTGCGGACTGGCTCCGCTCCGATGTGGGTCAGAACACGCTGACATCTTTCAGGCTGGATGGCGAGACACCGTTTCAGAGGGCTGGCGTGGCAGGTCCCGCGCCCGTGGCGACAGCCGTCTCGGGTGATGTACTGGAAGGCGAGAAGCTTGCGCATTTTCACTGCGGCCGCTGTCATGTGGTCAGTGAGCGAAACCGGATGGGGGGCATCGGCTCGACGCCGTCATTCGGCGCGATGAAGAACTTTCCCGACTGGGAGGACAAGTTTCTGGCATTCTATACGCTCAATCCGCATCCTGCGTTCACCCAGATCGAGGGGCTCACCAATCCGTTCGACCCCTCCCTGCCGCCCGCAATCGCGCCGGTGGAAATGAGCGAGACGGACTATGAGGCCATTATCGCCTATGTACGCGTGCTGCCGGTCAAGGATCTGGGCAGTGCAATAATTAGTCAGTAGGAGCAACTCGCATGAACCTGGAAAGCAAGGACCTGCACGCCGATACGCTCTGGAAGGAGTTCGAGGCGCTGGTGAAACCCAATGCGGATTTGCCGGATCTGGCGTTCACCAACCGTTTCGAGAAGGGCGTTCCTCTTTATGACGGAAACGAGCTTCGCCCCCTGCTGACGACGCGAAGGCGTGGAGCTCTGCTCGGGGAATGGGCAGATGTCCTGAGTGCCGGTCCGGGCGTTCTTGTCATTCAGGGGGCCTATGCGGATCTCCAAGCGATCGACGATGCCACCGGCATCTTCAACCAGATCATCGCGGATGAGAAGGCGGCGAACGGTGGCGGGGCGGATCATTTTGCAAAGGGGGGCAGCAATGACCGGATCTGGAATGCGCTGCAGAAACTCTGCGAGGCCTCGCCCGACGTCTTCGCGCGGTATTTCGGCAACGAGGTGATTGCGGCGGTTTGTGAAAGCTGGCTTGGGCCGGGCTATCAGATGACCGCGCAGATCAATCTTGTGCGCCCGGGCGGCGCAGCACAGGCCCCGCACCGCGACTATCATCTGGGATTTCAGAGGGCTGAGGCGGCTGCGGCCTTCCCTGCCCATGTCCATGCCATGTCCCCATGCCTGACTTTGCAGGGGGCGGTGGCACATACGGATATGCCGGTTGAAAGCGGGCCGACCAAGCTATTGCCGCATTCCCAGAAATTCTCGGCAGGCTATGTGAAGGCGAGTGCGTCGCAATATCGCGACCATTTCGAGGCGCATTGCATCCAGTTGCCTCTGCAAAAAGGCGATGCGGTGTTCTTTTCACCCGCACTCTTTCATGCAGCGGGTGAGAACCGGAGCGCGGACATTCAGCGTACGGCGAACCTTCTACAGGTCTCGTCACCCTTCGGGCGCGCCATGGAAAGTGTGGACCGCCTAAAAATGTCGCTGGCGCTCTTTCCCGTACTCCGCCGCGGTCTGGACGAGAAAACCCTGCGCTGGTCGGAGGTTTGCGCTGCGATTGCGTCCTCGGCCGAGGGCTATGCCTTCCCGACCAATCTTGACCTTGACCCGCCCGTTGACGGTCTCGCACCGCAGACCCAGCAGGATGTGCTTTTACGGGCGTTGGAGGAGAACTGGACCCAACCGCGGTTCTTCGAGGCATTGAGAGCTCGCGAAAGCAGTCGTCAGCCCTAGACGCCCTTCCAAAGCAGCCCGACCGCCAGAGCCCACATCAACAGGCCGATGCCCAGATCGAGAATGCGCCATGTGCGCTCTGTCCTCATCAGGGGTGCTAGAAGCCGGGCACCATAGCCAAGGCTGAAAAAGAAGGTGAAAGAGGACGCTACAGCCCCGATCCCGAAGGCCAGACGCTCAGTTCCCGGCGCGAACTGGGTCGAGACCGCGCCGATCAGACCGAACGTGTCAAGATAGACATGCGGGTTCAGCCAGGTGAGCGCGAGGCAGGTCAGAAGTGCTGGAACCAGCGGCTGCGCCGGACCCTCACCGCCGACAATCACCTGACCGCCGCGCCATGCCGCCCAGATCCGTGTTGCTCCGTAAAACATCAGAAAGGCTGCACCCGCCCAGAGCATGATCTGTGGCAGGGCAGGGTAGCGATCCACGACCGCGCCAAACCCCGCGACCCCGGCGGCAATGAGCACTGCGTCAGACAGCGCGCAGACCAGGCATATCCAGAAGACATGCGAGCGCATCAGGCCCTGACGAAGCACGAAAGCGTTCTGCGCACCAATGGCGAGGATCAGGGCAAAGGCGGTCGCAAACCCCGTCAGCGCAGGTGAGAGGGCGGTCATTTGCCTCCGGCGGCGACTTGCTTGCGTCCGGCTGCGATCTCTTCCTTGGTGGGCGGGATGACCAGACCCGCCGAAATGACCAGCTTGGCGGCATCCTCGACACTCATGTCAAGTATCACGACATCCGTCTTGGGCACGAACAGCAGGAAACCCGAGGTCGGGTTCGGTGTCGTCGGCAGGAACACGCTGACCATCGCAGCCTCGCCGGATTTCTGTAGCACCTCGCCGCGCGTGTCAGTGGATACAAAGGCAATCGCCCACAGCCCCTCGCGCGGATACTGGATCATGCAGGCCGCATTGAACGAGTTGTTGGACTGCTTGATCACCGTCTCGAAAATCTGTTTCACCGCATTGTAGATCGAGCGGACAATCGGTGTCCGGTCAAAGAGACCTTCGCCCCAGCGGATCAGTTGCCGTCCGAACAGCCCCTTCGTTAGTGCGCCGACAGTGGCGGTGAAAATGATGAAGACCACCACCCCGAAGCCCGCGATGTTCACGCCGATATAGGTGGACGGGTTGTAGATGGCGGGAACCAGCGGCACGATGCGCGCATCAATGAAATTGACTGCGGTCCAGATCACCCAGATCGTCAGCGTCACCGGAGCGACGATGACCAGACCGGTCAGGAAATTGCTGCGTGTTCGCTGCAAGAGCGACGGTTTGACCGGTTTCACGGGTTTTCGGGCTGGTTTACGCGCCATTCTGGGTTCCTCAACTCTCCGACCTACTTAATGGTCAGCTTGATGCACTACAACCTGATCAATCGTGCAGGGACTTCGCAATTCGGGCTGCCAGATCGGCATTGCCGCGCACAAGGGCAATGTTGCATGCCAGTGATGCGCCCTCGGTCAGTTCAAAAATGCGTTTCAGAAGGAAAGGCGTGACGGCCTTGGCGGCGATCCCGTCACGTTCGGCATCCCGCAGAGCCCGCTCGATATGAGGCAGCATCTCGGCACGCGGAATTTCAGCGTCCTTTGGCACTGGATTGGCAACGAGTTGCCCGCCGGGCAGACCAAGCGCGGCCCGCATCCTGTGTGCCTGGGCAATTTCGCCGGGGCTGTCGGCGCGAAGGGGGGCCGAAAGGCCGCTCTCGCGTGACCAGAAGGCGGGCATCTCATCTTGCCCGTAGGCGATCACGGGTACACCCAGCGTCTCCAGCACTTCAAGCGTTTTGGGGATGTCGAGGATCGCCTTGGCACCGGCGGCGACGACCGTCACAGGGGTCTGGGCAAGCTCCTGCAGATCAGCGGAGACATCGAAGCTGAGCTCCGCCCCGCGATGCACACCACCGATGCCACCGGTTGCAAAAACGGCGATGCCAGCCAGATGTGCTGCAATCATCGTGGCCGCCACGGTCGTCGCCCCGACCGCCCCCCTGCTCAGGGCAACAGCCATGTCTGCGCGCGAAACCTTCAGCGCGTCCGGACACCGCGAGAGCGCCAGCAGTTCGTCCTGTTCGAGCCCGACATGGATCCGACCGTCCATCACGGCGATGGTGGCGGGAACAGCGCCCGCATCGCGGATCACCTGCTCGACGCCCTGGGCCATCTCGAGGTTCTGCGGATAGGGCATTCCGTGCGTGATAATGGTGGATTCGAGCGCCACAATCGCGCGACCCTCTGCACGCGCGGCGGCAACTTCGGTCGAAAATGTCAAAGGAGCCGTCATGTCCCGCCTCTTGTGATGTGGTCGCGCGCCGCCCTGGTCGCCTCCTGCAGGCAGCCGAGCCCGGTCTGGCCGCCGATTTCCGCCGCGATATGGGCCGCCAGAAAGGTATCGCCCGCCCCGGTGACGCTGTCGGCGTCAACCGGCCTCTGCGCCAGCGTGAACACCCCGCTCGCATCCACCTGCGCCACCCGATTGGCACCATCGGTCACGATCGCCTTGTTGGCCCCGAGCCGCTTCAGGCCACGGGCGGCATCCTCGGCGGTCGCGAAGCCCTGACGGCAGATGATCTCGGCCTCGCCGCGGTTGACATAGATCGTATGCCCGAACCGCTTGATGACCTCACGCAGTCGGGCCGCCTTGCCGGGGCTGGCGGGGACAAAGGCGAGATCGGCGAAATGAAACTCCAGCGAGCCTGCGATGTCGATCAGCAGCGCCTCGGGCAGATTGCCGTCGATCACCATCCTGCCGCGCCAGGGGGCCCCCTTGCCTGCCAGCGTGCCATCCCTGAGCGGTTCAAGGATCGCATCTCCCTCACGTTCCAGAGAGGCGCAGTCGGCGATGGCTCCGAACACCTCGCCACTCACATCCTCAATGGCCAGATAGGTATCGGTCGGATCGGTGGTGCGCAGAATATGGGCGCAGTTCACCCCGGCCTTGGTCGCCTTCAGCATCAACTCGTCACCCGGCGCATCCTGGCCAATGGCAGACAGGATGGCCGCGCTCTGACCGCGCCGAACCAGTGCAAGCGCGATGTTGAGCGCAACCCCGCCCATCTGCTTGGAAATCTGTCCGGGCATATCAGCGCCCGCCGACATGGCATGCCCGGTGCGCGCGATAATGTCCCAGAGCGCCGAGCCGATACAGAGAACCTGATGAGATGGCATCAGAGAGGGTGCCCGAGGGGGAATCTGGAGGTCGTCATTCTCGCTAACCGACTGTAAGCATGAGGAAAAATTATCACGGAGGACTATAGCGAATGGCGGGGCAATGAAAAGGGGAAAATCCTGCATCTCAGGCAGACAGCAACCCGGCTCAGCGGGTTTCCGCAGGCCGCGATTGCAATGCGACCGCTGCTCCCGTTAACTCGGGCAGGGTTGTCTCAGACAGGGAGAGCAAAAAATGCTGGCACGCACGATGCTGGGGGCAGCAGCGGCCGGGCTCTATGCGTGGAGGATCGAGGACCCCAAGACGTCATATGCCGTTTTCTTCGATATCTCGGACTGGCTCACCCGCTGGCTGATCGCGGGCGAGGGCGCGGCGGGTTTTCTGCGCAACGCTGTAAATCTGATCCTGATTGATCAGGCGGACGGGTTTCTTCTGGGGATGGCCTTCATGGCGCTTTTGTCGCTGCTGTTCTGGCCGGTTCGGGCCTGCGGGGGGGCTGCGATGCGCGCCATCAGACCTAAAAGGGGATTGCGTCCGCCGCGGTAACGAAGCTCGCCACGACCTTCTTCTCACCTGCCTTCTCGAAAGCGACGGTCAGCTTGTCGCCCTCGATCTCAACCACCGCGCCATAGCCGAATTTCTGGTGAAACACCCGGTCGCCCAGCCCATAGGCCGAGACGGCCTCGGCATCGATCACCATGTTGCGCGCCTCGGACGGTTGGCTGAGACCACGATTGGCGCTGCGCGCCTGCATCCGCTTCCAGCCGGGCGAGTTATAGACATCCGCCTTCGAGGCCTTGTCGTGAAGATCGGAGCCGCGCATGATGCCGGATGTCTCCGACGGGGCCGCCGCACCGAAGCTGCCGCCGTAAAGACCGGGCGGCGTCAGCACCTCCACATGCGCCTCCGGCAACTCGTCAACGAAGCGTGAGGGCAGGGCGGATTGCCACTGGTTGTAGACCCGCCGATTGGCCGCGAAACTGATCGTGAGATGCTCCTCGGCCCGGGTGATGCCGACATAGGCCAGCCGCCGTTCCTCCTCGACACCCTTCAGACCGCTCTCATCCATGGAGCGCTGCGAGGGGAAGAGGCCATCCTCCCAACCGGGCAGGAACACACACGGAAATTCCAGCCCCTTGGCACCGTGCAGCGTCATGATCGAGACCTTCTCGACCGCGTCCTCCTGCTCGTTTTCCATCACCAGCGACACGTGTTCCAGAAACCCCTGAAGGTTCTCGAACTCCTCCAGCGCCTTGATCAGTTCCTTGAGATTTTCCAGCCGCCCCGGTGCCTCGGTCGATTTGTCGAGCTTCCAGTATTCGGTATAGCCGCTCTCATCGAGAATGATCTCGGCCAGTTCCACATGCGAATGCTCGCCGGATTTCAGCATTGCGGACCAGCGGTCGAACCCATCCAGAAGCGTGCCAAGCGCATTGCAGCCGCGTGCCGGGATCAGCTTGTCGGCAATCACGATCCGTGCGCCATCCAGCAGGCTGACACCATGCTGACGTGCGGTGGCGTTGATAATCTGCTGAGCCTTGTCGCCAAGGCTGCGTTTGGGCGTGTTCACGATCCGCTCAAACGCCAATCCGTCATCGGGCGAGACCACGACGCGGAAATAGGCCATGGCATCGCGGATTTCCATCCGCTCATAGAACCGGGGGCCGCCGATCACCCGATACGGCATGCCGATGGTCAGGAAACGGTCCTCGAAAGCGCGCATCTGGAACGAGGCGCGCACCAGAATGGCCTGATCATCCAGTGAGACCGGGTCAAGACCGCGGGTGCCGCGCGCATAGGCCTCGATCTCTTCTCCGATCCAGCGCGCCTCCTCCTCGCCATCCCAATGGCCGATGAGGCGGACCTTCTCGCCCTCGTCGGCCTTGGTCCAGAGCGTCTTGCCGAGCCGGTCCTCATTACCCGCAATCACGGCGGAGGCGGCGGCCAGAATATGCGGGGTGGAGCGGTAGTTCTGCTCCAGCCGGATCACCTTCGCGCCCGGGAAATCCTTTTCGAATTTCAGGATGTTGCCGACCTCGGCCCCGCGCCAGCCATAGATCGACTGATCATCATCGCCAACGCAGCAGATATTCTTGTGGCCGCCCGCCAACAGCCGCAGCCACAGATACTGCGCGACATTGGTGTCCTGATACTCGTCCACGAGGATATAGCGGAACCAGCGCTGGTACTGCTCCAGCACATCCGGGTTGTCCTGAAAGATCTTCACGACATGCAGCAGCAGATCGCCGAAATCGACTGCGTTCAGGGTGCGCAGGCGCTCCTGATACTGGGCGTAAAACTCAGAGCCTCGATGGTTGAAGGCCCCGGCGTCAGAGGCCGGCACCTTGTCAGGTGTCCAGCCGCGGTTCTTCCAGCCGTCGATGAGACCGGCCAGCATCCGGGCAGGCCAGCGCTTGTCATCGATATTCTCGGCACGCAGCAATTGCTTCAGCAGCCGGATCTGGTCGTCAGTGTCCAGAATCGTGAAATTCGATTTGAGATCAACCAGTTCCGCGTGGCGCCTGAGCAATTTCACGCAGATCGAATGGAAGGTGCCGAGCCACGGCATCCCCTCGATCGCGCCACCCACCAGATGCCCAACCCGCGATTTCATCTCGCGCGCGGCCTTGTTGGTGAAAGTCACGGCCAGGATTTCGTTGGGTTGCGCGCGGCCGGTGTTCAGCAGATGCGCGATCCGCGCGGTCAGCGCCTTGGTCTTGCCGGTGCCCGCACCGGCGAGCATCAGAACCGGGCCGTCCAGCGTCTCGACCGCCTCGCGCTGAGCAGGGTTGAGCTGATCGAGATAGGGCATCGGGCGCGCAGCCATAGCCCGGGCAGAGAGAGACTGCCCCTCCCATGCGTCAAATTGCTCCGACTCGTCCCGGTCCCACGCGCTCATGGGTGAAAAATAGCGACCCGGGCGCGGAAAGGAAAGGATAATGTTCACAACTTGTTCCGCTCGACCGCAGTGGCAATCCAACCTAGGTTTGAGATGTTAACGGGGAAATGTCGGACGTGGCTGAACGTGCTCAGAAGGTGCTGGTGCTCTTTGCACATCCAGCTCAGAACCGGTCCGAGGTGAATGTGCATCTGGCGGAGGCCGCGCACCAGCTCGACCATGTGACACTGATCGATCTGTACGGTGAGTATCCGAGGCTCGACATCGATATCGATCTTGAGCAGGCGCGCCTGCGCGAGCATGATGTGATCATCTTCCTGCATCCGCTCTACTGGTATTCGACCCCCGCAATTCTGAAGGAATGGCAGGACCTGGTTCTGGAATACGGATTTGCCTACGGAAAGGGCGGCACGGCGCTGGAGGGCAAGACATTTTTCTCCGCAGTGACCACCGGCGGGTCGGCGGAGGCCTACCGGGACAATGGCTACAACCGTTTCACCATCCGGGAGTTGCTGCAGCCGCTTGAACAGACAGCAAATCTCTGCGGCATGACCTATCTTGCGCCGCTTGTGCTTTTCGGGGCCAGATCGGCCAAGGAGCACGGGCGTGTGTCGGGTCATGTGGCGCTCTTCAGGCGCTTGCTGGAGGCGCTTGTCGCCGAGAAGCTGCCGCTGATCGAGGCGGCCAAGGCCGAAACCCTGAACGTTGTTCTGCAAAAGCATGGGATGGGTTGATGGAAGGGTTTCTGGTTCAGGCGACGCTCTATCTCTTCGCTGCTGTCGTGGCGGTTCCGATAGCGAACCGGCTGGGCATGGGCTCGGTGCTCGGTTACCTGATCGCGGGGGTGGCGATCAGTCCGATCCTCGGAGCGTTCGGCACCGATCCCGAAGACATCCTGCATTTTGCCGAGTTCGGCGTGGTACTGATGCTGTTCTTGATCGGGCTGGAACTGGAGCCGAGGCAGCTTTGGGGAATGCGTCATCGACTGCTTGGGCTTGGTGGGCTGCAGATTGCGGTCTCGACCATTCTGATTGCTCTTGCCGCTTATTGGATCGGCAGGATCTGGGCGATTGAAGAGCTTGCTCACTGGACGGTCGCGCTGGCCATCGGCCTGACGCTTGCGTTATCGTCGACCGCGATTGTCCTTCAGACCCTGGGTGAAAAGGGCCTGACGCGATCGGACGGCGGTCGCGCGAGTTTCTCGGTGCTGCTCAGCCAGGACATCGCGGTGATCCCGATGCTGGCCCTCATTCCGCTGCTGGCGATACCGGAGCTGATCGCCGAGGTCTCCCATGGAGCCGAGGTCGGCCATGGCGGCAAGCAGGAAATGGAGCTCCGCCTTCTGGACGGGCAGCCCGGCTGGGTCGCGACGCTGGCGGTGATCGCATCTGTGGCCGGGATTGTCATCGGAGGGCAGTATCTGACGCGGCCGATGTTCCGGTTTCTCAGCCACGCGAGACTGCCCGAAATTTTCACGGCGGCGGCACTTCTGCTTGTGATCGGCATTGCGCTTCTGATGACCGTTGTCGGCTTGTCCCCGGCGCTGGGGACCTTCCTTGCGGGCGTCGTGCTCGCAAACAGCGAATACAAGCACGAGCTTGAGGCGGATATCGAGCCGTTCAAGGGGCTTTTGCTCGGGCTTTTCTTCATCACCGTCGGTGCGGGGATCAATTTTGTCCTGCTGTTTGAGGATTTTTTCGCGATACTGGGCCTCACGCTGGGCCTGATGCTGGTCAAGGGGGCGGTGCTCTACGGGTTGGCCAAGCTTTTCAAGTTGCGCGGTGCGGCGGGCTGGCTTTTCACGCTTTCGCTGGCGCAGGCCGGTGAGTTCGGTTTTGTCCTTCTCAGTTTCACCATGCAGAACGGGGTCATTCCGACCGAGCTTGGCAGCAGCCTGTCGCTGATGGTGGCGCTCTCGATGCTGTTCACGCCGGGGCTCTTCATTTTTTATGAACGGGTGATTGCGAAGCGGATCGACGCGAACCTGCCCGAGGAAGACGAGATTGGTGAAACGGGCCCTGTGATCATCGCGGGGCTTGGGCGGTTCGGGCAGATCGTCAATCGGATGTTGTTGTCGAACGGACACAAGACGGTGGTGCTCGACTATCACAACGAGCTGATCGCCGGTCTCAGGCATTTCGGCGTCGAAGGGTATTTCGGCGATCCCTCACGGCCCGAGCTGTTGCTTGCAGCCGGCATTCGGGATGCGCAGGTTCTGGTGGTTGCCCTCGACGATCAGGAGAAATCCGTCCAGATGGTCGAACATGTCACGCGCGAGTATCCGCATGTGAAGATCGTGGCACGTGCCCATGACAGGCAGCATACATATGCGCTCTATGCGGCGGGTGCGCGGGACATCGTGCGCGAGACCTTTGACAGTTCGGTCAGGGCAGGGCGTTATGCGTTGGAAAAGCTGGGTCACCATCCCTTTCAGGCCGAACGCGCGGCACGCGCTTATGTCAAACTTGATCGCCACAATCTGGCGGAGCTTGCGCGTCTCTGGGATCCGGAAATTTCTGTGATGGAGAACGAACGTTACGCGGCAAAGGCTCGTGAGATTAACGCGCGGCTCGAGGAATCGATGCGCGGTCTCAGAACTGAATATCATGACCGGACGGAGCGGGGATGGACGCCGCCGCCCAAAGGCGGGGCCGTTAAGGACTAGAGGTTGCTGTCTGCATGTTCCGGCCAGGGACCTAGTTCAGCCCCCCGGATGTGACGGATGTGTCGGGCTGAAAGACCGGCTTTCGGCCATTCTCAAGCATCAGATTGACCTTGTCGCGCGGCATTGGCGGCTCGAAGAGATAACCCTGACCGTGCTGGCAATTGAGCGCGCTGAGGAAGTTCAGTTCATCAAGTTCTTCAATTCCTTCCGCCGTTACCGTGAGATCGAGAGAACTCGCCAGAGCGACGATCGCCTCGACAATCTTTGCGCTTTGTGGCTGCATGGTGACCCGCGAGATGAAGCTCTTGTCAATCTTCAGCTTGTCAAATGGCAGCTTGCTCAAGGTGGCGAGGCTGGAGAAACCGGTCCCGAAATCATCAAGCGAGATGCGGATACCCACATCATGAAGCTCTTCGAGCGTTTGCTTGGCGCTTTCAATGTCTTCAATCACCGCGTTCTCGGTAATCTCGACTTCAAGACGATGTCCCGGAAGGCCGGTTTCGGCCAGAATGCGCTGGATTTTCCGGGCAATTTTCCGGTCGCTGAACTGTCTGGGGGACAGATTGAACGCAATGGTCAGATCGTCGTCCCAGCTTGTTGCCGCGATACACGCATTTCGCAGGATCTGCCAACTCAGCGGTCCTATCAGCCCGATATCCTCTGCAAGCGGGATAAAGACATCAGGCGGCACATTGCCACGGGTCGGGCTGATCCATCTTGCCAGAACCTCGAAGCCGATCAGGCTTCCGGACGCGATGCACAGGATCGGCTGGAAATAGGGCTGAAACTCTCCGGCATCCACGGCTGCGACCAGATCGGATTCAAGTTCTGCCTCTTCGCGCAGCTTTTCTCCCAGTTCCTCATTGAAGAACGCGAAGCGGGCGCGGCCTTCCCTCTTGGCCTTGTACATCGCCTGATCGGCGCTTTTGACGAGCTGCGCCCCATCAGTGCCTTCTGTCCAGACCGCAATACCGACGCTGCAGGACATTGATGTTGACCACCCGGGAAACTCGTATTTCGTGTTTACGGCTGCGAGAATGCGCCGCGCCAGGCTGGGGGCGTTCTCGACAGCCTGTGTTTCATCCAGCAAAACCGCAAATTCGTCGCCGCCCAGACGCACGGCCTCCTGCCCCTCGTAACAGACCGATTTGATCCGCTCCGCGACGCGCTGCAGAATGAAGTCGCCGGTTTCGTGCCCGCGCAGGTCATTTATCGGTTTGAACCGGTCGAGATCGAGCAGGATGACAGCTGGCCTTGTGCCCTCGCTGGTCGCATCTTCTATTCTTCTGGCGAGTTTTTCAAAGAGATACCGGCGGTTGTAGAGCCCTGTCAGTGCGTCATGCCGGGAGATATGCGTGGCATGCTGTTCGGCCACCTCTTTCTGGCGATAAGCCGCTCTGAGACGCCTGTTCCATTGGAACATGAGGATCGGCAGCGCGACGGATGCAGCAACAAAGAAGCTGAAGAACTCATCGAGATCCCAGTCTTCATGGTCGCGTGAAAACTCATAAAAAAGCTCGAACGCCTCGAACTGCACGCAAATGATGAAGAAGATGAACGAGATCACCGTAACGATGATTGACGTTGCATATTCGCGTACAATACTCACATCTGTCTCCAACGGCTTTGAACCTTTTCCTGTCCATAGCGATGGATGGTTAATACCGGTTGAATGTGATGGATTTCTTGTGAGCGTGCCTTGATCCGTCCCGCCGACTTGGCCAGGACGTAGACCTCAGGGATCTCGAAAGTTCAGTTCCGCGAGAACCTCGTCTGGATCACATCCAGCCCCGTATCGACCTCGCAGACCGGTCGCGGTGCCGGATCAGGTCCGGTCTCATCATCAGCCTGCTGATCCAGGGTCGGGCAGACCTCCTGCATCGTCAAAACAGGGTTTTTAAGCCTGCAAACAAAGTCGAAATCCCCAACACTCTCTTTATGGTGTCCCATTTACAGATCCCCTCTACACACAGTTACATACTTCCACCCCGGGGTCGGTTTGGTCTGTGAGTTTTCCTACGTGTTAACGCGGAATTGTAGTTCCGCTGCCGTTGCGTTAACACACCCTCACTTGTGACGACCCCAGGGGTATCCTCCATGAAGACCTTTAAGAAAATACTAGTTGCCAACCGTGGCGAAATTGCGATCCGCGTGATGCGGGCGGCAAATGAGATGGGCAAGCGCACCGTTGCGGTGTTCGCGGAAGAGGACAAACTGGGGCTGCACCGGTTCAAGGCGGACGAGGCCTACCGGATCGGCGAGGGGCTCGGCCCGGTCGCGGCCTATCTCTCGATCCCCGAGATCATCCGGGTCGCGAAAATGTCTGGTGCGGATGCGGTTCATCCCGGCTATGGGCTGCTGTCAGAGAACCCGGACCTGGTCGATGCCTGCCGTGAAAACGGGATCACGTTCATCGGTCCCACAGCCGATACGATGCGGATGCTCGGTGACAAGGCTTCGGCCCGTCGGGTCGCGATGGAAGCCGGGGTTCCGGTCGTGCCGGCGACCGAGGTTCTGCCCGATGACATGGACGAGGTTCGCCGGATGGCGGATGAGGTCGGCTATCCCTTCATGCTCAAGGCCAGCTGGGGTGGCGGGGGACGCGGCATGCGCCCGATCATGTCGGCGGACGAACTGGAGGAGAAGGTTCTGGAAGGCCGCCGCGAGGCCGAGAACGCCTTCGGCAACGGCGAGGGGTATCTGGAAAAGCTGGTGTTGAATGCGCGCCATGTGGAGGTTCAGATCCTCGGCGATGATTTCGGCGGCATGTATCATCTGTGGGAACGGGACTGCTCGGTTCAGCGGCGCAACCAGAAGGTCGTGGAGCGCGCGCCCGCCCCCTATCTGAGTCAGGAGCAGCGGGACGAGCTTTGCGCGCTGGGGCGCAAGATCTGCGCCCATGTCGGCTATCGCTGTGCGGGCACGGTCGAGTTCCTGATGGACAAGGACAGCGGCAATTTTTACTTCATCGAAGTGAACCCGCGCGTGCAGGTCGAGCATACAGTAACCGAAGAAGTGACCGGCATCGACATCGTGCGCGCGCAGATCCTTCTCGCCGAAGGCAAGACCATCGCCGAGGCCACGGGCAAGGACAGTCAGGACGAGGTCATGCTCAATGGCCATGCCCTGCAATGTCGGGTAACAACGGAAGATCCGCAGAACAACTTCATCCCGGATTATGGCCGGATCACCGCCTATCGGGGCGCAACCGGCATGGGGATCCGTCTCGATGGCGGCACGGCCTATTCGGGTGCGGTAATCACGCGCTACTATGACAGTCTGCTGGAGAAGGTCACCGCCTGGGCGCCGACACCCGAGGCCGCGATTGCGCGGATGGACCGGGCCTTGCGCGAGTTTCGTATCCGGGGTGTCTCGACCAATATCGCCTTTGTCGAGAACCTGCTGAAGCATCCGACCTTCCTGTCGAATGAATATACGACGAAGTTCGTCGATACGACGCCGGATCTCTATGAGTTCCGCAAGCGTCGCGACCGGGCCACCAAGATTCTGACCTATATCGCGGATATCACCGTCAACGGTCATCCCGAGACCGAGGGCCGTGCCAAGCCGGCCAAGCAGGAGTTCCGGCCAGAACCGCCGAAGCTGCGCGCCGATGCGCCCGCACCTGGCACGAGGCAGTTGCTGGAGGAGAAGGGACCCAAGGCGGTTGCCGACTGGATGCTGGCGCAGAAGAAACTGCTGCTGACTGACACGACGATGCGCGATGCGCCCCAATCCCTGCTGGCCACACGCATGCGCTCCTATGATATGATCAAGGTGGCGGACGCCTATGCGCATAACCTGCCGCAGCTTTTCTCCATGGAGTGCTGGGGCGGAGCGACCTTCGATGTCTCCTACCGGTTCCTGCAGGAATGTCCCTGGCAGCGGCTGCGCGATCTGCGCAAGCGGATGCCGAACCTGATGACGCAGATGCTGCTGCGTGCCTCGAACGGCGTGGGCTATACCAACTACCCTGACAACGTGGTGCAAAAATTCGTCGATCAGGCGGCGAAGTCTGGCGTGGATCTGTTCCGCGTCTTCGATGCGCTCAACTGGGTCGAGAACATGCGTGTCGCGATGGATGCGGTGTTGGAGACCGGCAAGCTCTGTGAGGGCTCGATCTGCTATACCGGAGACGTGCTCGACCCGAACCGCGCAAAATACGACCTGAAATACTATGTCGCGATGGGCAAGGAACTGCGGGATGCCGGTGCGCATGTGCTGGGTCTCAAGGATATGGGCGGCCTCCTGAAACCGGCAGCGGCCACAGTGCTGGTCAAGGCGCTGAAGGAGGAGGTCGGCCTGCCGATCCACTTCCACACCCATGACACAAGCGGGGTTGCGGCAGCGACCATTCTGGCGGCGGCGGAGGCCGGCGCGGACGCGGTGGACGTGGCGATGGACGCGCTTTCGGGTGGAACCTCGCAACCCTGTCTGGGGTCCGTTGTCGAGGCGCTGAAGCACACGCCGCGTGACACCGGGATCGACATGGACGCGGTCCGCGAGATTTCCGACTACTGGGAAGGTGTGCGCAAGAAATATGCAGCCTTCGAGAGCGGAACGGCGGCACCGGCCTCCGAAGTGTATCTGCACGAGATGCCGGGCGGTCAGTTCACCAACCTCAAGGCGCAGGCACGCAGTCTCGGGCTGGAAGCGAAATGGCCCGAGATCGCAAAGACCTATGCAGATGTGAACGCGATGTTCGGTGATATCACCAAGGTGACGCCAAGCTCCAAGGTCGTGGGCGACATGGCGCTTTTGATGGTGAGCCAAGGCTTCACACGCGCCGATGTCGAGGACCCCGAGAAGGACATGGCCTTCCCCGACAGTGTCGTGGAAATGATGCGTGGCTCGCTTGGTCAACCGCCGGGTGGCTGGCCCAAAGGCATTCAGAAGAAGGTGCTCAAAGGCGAGACCCCGATCACCACGCGCCCCGGTGCCTCGATGAAGTCGGTCGATCTGGAGGCCACCCGAAAGACGCTCAGCGATGAGCTTGAGGGCTTCGTTGTCGATGACGAGGATCTCTGCGGTTACCTGATGTATCCCAAGGTTTTCCTCGACTATATGGGCCGTCACAGGATCTACGGACCCGTGCGCACGCTGCCGACGCCGGTGTTCTTCTACGGGATGGAACCCGGTCAGGAGATATCGGTCGAGATCGACCCCGGCAAGACCCTGGAAATCCGCCTGCAGGCCGTGGGTGAGACGAACGCCGAAGGTCAGGTGCGCGTGTTCTTCGAGTTGAACGGTCAGCCCCGGACCGTGCGGGTGCCAAACCGGCTCGTGGCTGCCAGTACCGCGACACGACCGAAGGCCGAGGACGCCAACGCGGCTCATATCGGGGCACCGATGCCGGGCGTTGTGGCGTCAGTCGCGGTGAGCGCCGGGCAGGCGGTCAAGGATGGCGATCTGCTGCTGACGATCGAGGCGATGAAGATGGAGACCGGCATCTATGCCGACCGTGATGCGGTGGTGAAGGCGACCCACGTGAATGCGGGCTCTCAGATCGATGCAAAGGACCTGCTCGTCGAGTTGGAGTGACGGCTGCATTCGTCGCAACGTTGTCTGGTGTCAGTATATGGTGCCAGACCGCTTTCACGATTTGATCCGAAGCTGCGCTTTGAATAGCCTTGAGGCATGAAGCAAACATGGATTGCTCTTCTGCGGGGTATCGGAGCTGCCACCCACAAGCGGATGTCGATGGCTCAGCTTCGCGCCGCTGGCGAAAAGGCGGGCTTTCAGGATGTGCGCACGATCCTGGCGACCGGCAATCTGGTGTTTCGCACGCCAGAGCCGAAAGATCAGGTGATCGACAGGCTGGACCGCATCGTCGCGGATCACGGCCTCAGGAACGATGTCTTTCTCCGGCAGCCTTTCGAACTGGCAGAGGCGCTCGCGCGCAATCCGTTTCCGGAAGCTGCGGATCAGAGACCCAACCACATGCTGGTGCTCTTTCTCGAACGAGAGGTGGAGGAGACCGGCTCCAATCTCATGGATCATACCGGGCCGGAACATATCGCGGTCCACGGGCGCGAGGTCTACATTGACTATGTGGAAGGTGTAGGCCGTTCCAGGCTGACGCCCGCATTGCTGGAACGGAGACTTGGGCAGCCGGGGACGGCACGCAACTGGAACACCATCGGAAAACTCGTCCAGGCAACTGAGGTTTGAGATGAGATGCGCAGGCGCCATAGCTCTGTTTGGGAAGGGTCGAAAAACCTCCAGACCGGTTTGCGCAAAACCTCCGATATCGCAAATTTGCCCCTTGCGGCCCGCATCGGAATGCGTATAACGGCGACACGTAACGGAGCGCGGGCGTAGCTCAGGGGTAGAGCATAACCTTGCCAAGGTTAGGGTCGTGAGTTCGAATCTCATCGCCCGCTCCAATACCGCTTCTCACAGACGCACACTTCTTCTCCAAAGACTGAGAAACTCCGACAAGATGCTGTGGAGCATTTCGGTACGGAACATCATTGACCATACATACACATAGTTTTGCTGTACGAATGTGGCATGGAAACCAAGATTATGGTGAGCTTGTTGTAGAGAGAGGAATCCGGCGTACCACTTTCCTGGGCACAAAATCGGGCTCTGAAACCCGCAGCCAAGCGAATTCGTCTGTCGTGTCCGTCGTCAGGGTTTTTGGCACCACTGGCCGCTTAAAGTAAGAGAGTGTTTGGCTCATCTGGTTGGTTTGATTATGCGGCGTGTTTGCGGTGATGCAAGCGTCGCGCATCGAGCGTCTTTCGTTTGATCCTTTCTCTTTGTTGTAGAATGGCTTTGTCCCGGCTGAAGTAGACGTCGGCAGGTGTGACGTTGTTGAGGCTCTCGTGGTACCGCTGGTGATTGTAGTGGTCGACGAAGGCCGAGACCTGAGTTTCGAGATCGCCGGGCAGGAAGTAGTTTTCCAACAGGATGCGATTCTTCAGGGTTTGGTGCCAGCGCTCAATCTTGACTTGGGTTTGGGGATGATATACACCCCCCGAAGGTCCTGAACAAGAACGGGGAGCTGGTCCCCTCGAATAGCTCCAACGCGATGCTCGGGGACTTCAAAGCCGCTGAAGGCGGCGACGACCCCGAGAAGGGCGTCTTCCTGCTCGCCCCGGTCGATACCCCGCTGACCAAGCTCTGGTATCAGACCGCCCCCGACGGCACCCCTTACGGACGCAAGCGCGACGTGGCGCACCCGGCCACCTTCGAGAAACTGGCGCTGGAGGGCATGGGCGACCTCGACGAGATCGCCCAGCTCATGCGCCGCGTCCCGGCCAACGCCATGCTGATCCGGGGCGCGCTGGAGAAGGGCACCCGCTTCCCGGTCGCCCGGATCGCCAACCGCAACAGCTCTGACCGGGCCTTCATCGAAGCCCCCCGCCGTTGGCTCATGGTGGACATCGACGGCGACAAGGGCAGCCCCATCGCCTTCCCGGGCGACTGGCTCGATGACCCTGAGCACTGGGCCTGCGAGGCGCTGGAGGAGCATCTGCCCCAAGAGTTCCATGATGCGGGCGTGGTGGTGCAGTTCTCGAACGGGATGCGCGCCGAGGGCGGTTACCCCAAGATGCACCTGTTCTTCATGCTGAGCCGCCCGGTCTGGAGCTGGGAGGTCAAGCACTGGCTTGGCCCCTACATGGCCGGGAAGGTCGTGGACGAGATGCTCTACAACGCCGTCCAGCCGCACTTCGTCGCCAACCCCCTGTTTTCGACCCCGAGCACCAGCTGATCGACGACCCGCTACCACCCCGACCCGCACCTCGACGCCGTGCTCCGGGCGGAGTGTCACGGTAGCATGATCCAGCTCGACCGGGGGCGGGGTCTGCACCGCTCGGAAGCGGAGCCGCTGGACACCTTCGTCTTCAACGACCTGCCCATGCCGCAGCAGATCGACCAGCACGATTTCTGGGAAGACGCGACCTCCTGGATGCAGACGGCAGCCCAGCGTCATGGCGTTGTCCCTGACCTGCTTTACCGCTCCGGGCGGGGCAGCAACCAGCTGGCTGCTGCGCTCCTCCCTGACCTCTTCAGCAGGGCCGCCGACCTGGCCGAGCATCGACGGTCAGGCGACACGCCGGAGGAGCTGCAGTCCCGGCTTCAGTTCGCCAACCCGTTCCGCATCTGGCTTAAGCTCCCGGGCAGCCGGTCGAAGTTGGTGGCCATTGTGGATGCCGAGAGCACGACCGAGGCGAAGGCGAAACTGACGGCTGCGCTTGGCGAGGGCCTGACCCTCCCGGCCCGTCTTATGGGGGACGGCGACTACGGCCCAATGGAGGACCCGACATGAAGACTAGCCTGCTCCCGGGGGAGCGTTTCCCCAACCGCCGCCAGCGCGCCCGGCTCGCGCGGAAGTGCTGGTATGTCCGCCTAGCCGAGGCCAAGGGGATCGCCTTGCCGCCCCGCCAGCAGCCCGGCTCGACGGCGGTGATCGTCGCCCTCTGCCCGGAGCTGTTCGAGGACGCAGATGCCGCCCGGCAGTGGGCTGCCCGGCGGCCTTGGGAGATCGTCGCCGCGCATTGGAAGCGCGACGTGTTCGAGAGCCGCGTCCGCCTGCCCGGGGCGAAACGTTGGGTGAAGGTGCTGACGCGCACCAAATCCGTGGCATCAACCGAGAAAAAATGGCGACGTTGCTGCCCAAGGGGACCCAGATCGAGGTCCTCGGGCCTGTCAGAGCCTGATGCCATGGTGATGCCACGAGAAAAGTTCAATCGTTCCGTCAAAGCTGACGGGGCGGGTTTATCGTTTTATTTCATGTGGTTGATGGTGCCCCCACACGGACTCGAACCGCGGACCTACTGATTACAAATCAGTTGCTCTACCAGCTGAGCTATAGGGGCATGTCATTGATTTCATGACATATTTTGATGCCTTTGCGGGCCTGCCAATTCTTTATGTGCAATCAAATGTGCAATTGCTCGATATTGGGCGACTGCAAAGCCATCGGGGGCGCGTATATTCATAACCTTCTGAGTCTGCAATAGTAAAACGGCCCCGCGTGAGGGCCGTTTAAACATTTATGCGTTTCGCCACCCTTTAGGTTCACCCCAATCAAACAGCGACCATCGCCACGTCGATATTGGGAACCGTGTTCGCGTGTTGGAGCGTAAACCCAGACGCGAGTTTGTTCGCGAGTGCGACCTGATCCTGCGTTGCGGGACGCGCCCACTCGCAGAGGCGAGCCGTGCCTCCAAGATCAGTCACGCGATTTACGTTGTCGAGTTGGCCCCTAAGAGCGTTGGTCCAAGCGACATCTTCTGCCATAGCGATTTCTCCTTATGCTAGCGCGTCAAACATACGATCCAGCAAGGAGTCAAACGACCGGAGATAAAGGTGAAAAAGTTAAACGGCCCCGCGTTGGGGGCCGTCTTTCATTCGATTTTCTGGCCGCTTAGAGCTTCGGTGCGGTCCACCATCTGCCTTCCATATAGATGTACGTGCTGTCTGCCGTCAGCGTTTATGGGTCCAAATAGGGCTATTTGCTAAGAGAGGGTTTGTTGCTCATCGTAGCCACTGAGGAGTGGACGATGAGAAAGACAACGAAGAGCCCTGGCGAGAAGATCGTCAAAGACATCAAACGCGCCACGCGCAGGCACTATTCATCCGAAGAGAAGATCAGGATCGTGCTGGATGGTCTGCGTGGTGAGGACAGCATTGCGGAGCTGTGCCGCCGTGAAGGGATATCACAGGGCATCTACTACAAATGGTCCAAGGACTTCATGGAAGCCGGTAAGAAGCGGCTTGCCGGTGACACGGCGCGGGCCGCCAACACGGACGAAGTGAAGGCACTGCGCCGCGAGGCAAAGGACCTCAAGGAGGTGGTTGCGGAACAGACGCTCGAATTGCGACTTCTCAAAAAAAGCATGACAGGCGATGGGGGCGACGACGAATGAGATACCCCGCATCTGAGAAGCTAGAGATCATTCGGTTGGTCGAAGAGAGCCATCTTTCGGCACGCCGGACATTGGCCAAGCTGGGTATCCCCCGCACCACATTCTACCGCTGGTATGATCGGTATCTGCAGCGCGGTGAGGCCGGTCTGCAGGATCAATCCCCCAAGCCAAAGCACGTCTGGAATCGTGTGCCTGATGAGGTGAAACGAAAGGTTGTCGACTTCGCCTTGAAAGAGACAGAGCTATCACCGCGCGAGCTGGCTGTGACCTTCACGGATCAGGAACGCTACTTCGTGTCAGAATCTACAGTGTATCGCACACTCAAGGCCCATGACTTGATTACTAGCCCTGCCTTCATCGTGCTTAAGGCGGCAAATGAGTTCAAAGACAAGACAACCGGGATCAACCAGCTCTGGCAGACCGACTTCACCTACATCAAGGTTCTGGGCTGGGGTTGGTTCTATCTCAGCACTGTCTTGGACGATTACAGCCGCTACATCGTGTCCTGGAAACTCTGCACCAACATGCGCGCTGAAGACGTCACCGATACGCTGGACCTGGCTCTGCGGGCTTCCGGCTGTGATCAGGTGCATGTCGTTCACAAGCCACGTCTGCTCAGCGACAACGGCTCAAGTTATGTCTCTGGC
>CANLSM010000003.1 GCA_947493745.1 uncultured Paracoccaceae bacterium
TCCAGTCGTCCCAGTAATCACCACAACAAAAGGGCGGGAACAAACCCCCGCCCTTTAAGCTATCTACAAAAGGCCCAGGCTGCGGAAGCTGCTGTCTGTGCCTTTGCCGATGATCACATGATCATGAACCATGATGCCCAACGTCTCGGCTGCTGCCAGAATCCGCTGCGTCATGTTTATGTCAGCCTGAGAGGGTGTCGGATCGCCGGACGGGTGATTATGGACGAGGATCAGCGCTGACGCGTTCAGCTCCAACGCCCGTTTGACGACTTCGCGCGGATAGACTGGCACATGATCCACCGTCCCGTCCTGCTGTTGCTCATCCGCGATGAGCGTGTTTTTCCGGTCAAGAAAGAGGATGCGGAACTGTTCGGTGTCGCGATGCGCCATGGAGGTCTTGCAATACTGCATCAACTCATCCCAGGATGACAGAACATCCCTGCCCAGCACCCTCGCTTGCGCAAGACGGTGCGCTGCCGCCTCCACAATCTTGAGTTCCTGGATAGCCGCCTGACCTATGCCGCTGACCATGGCGAGCCGCGACGGGGGAGCCGAGATGACCTGATTGAAGCCCCCAAAGGTGGCAAGAAGATCCTTCGCGAGCGGTTTGACGTCCCTGCGGGGGATGGCGCGGAACAGCACGAGCTCCAGCAACTCATAATCGGCCAGCGCAATGGTTCCGGCCCGCATGAAGCGATCCCTCAGGCGCGACCGGTGGCTGCTGTAGTGCTGCACCCCCGACCCGGACGAGATCGCCTCGCCCTCAAATGCCGCCGAGGCCGCCTCGCCAAACTCAAACTCATCCTGTCCAGACATAGCTCGACACTGGCGCAAACAGCGTTAATGAATGCTTAACTTTGCGCTCGTGCCTTCAAGATTTCCATGTCGGGTGAAAACGGCCTGCCGGAGATAGCGTGAAGATCTCGCAGCCGGTCTCGGTCACGCCAACGGAGTGCTCGAACTGGGCCGACAGCGACTTGTCACGCGTGACAGCCGTCCAGTCATCGGCAAGCACCTTCGTCTCGGGGCGGCCCAGATTGATCATCGGCTCAATGGTGAAGAACATGCCGGGCTCCAGCTTCGGCCCGGCCCCCCAACGGCCATAATGCAGCACATTGGGGGCGGAGTGGAAAACGCGACCAAGCCCGTGCCCGCAAAAATCCCTGACGACCGAGCACCGCTCCCCTTCGGCGTATTTCTGGATGGCGGCACCGATATCGCCAAAGGTGTTGCCCGGTTTGACCTGCTCGATCCCGAGCATGAGCGCATCATGGGTGATGTTGACCAGCCGCTCAGCCTTACGATTTAGGGTACCTGCTGCAAACATCCGGCTGGTATCTCCGTACCAGCCATCCACCACGACCGTCACGTCAATGTTCAGAATATCGCCTTCCCGCAGCAGCTTCTTGGGTGACGGAATGCCGTGACAGACAACATGGTTGACGGAAATGCAGGTCGCGTGCTGATAGCCGCGATAGCCAATGGTGGCAGAGGTCGCACCAACGGCTTCGATATGATCATGCGCAATCTTGTCGAGTTCAGCTGTCGCAACGCCCGGCACCACATGATCCGCGATCATATCCAGAATTTCCGCAGCCAGTTGGCCTGCCTTCCGCATTCCTGCGAAGTCAGCCGGATCGTGGATGCGAATGCCGTCCTTGTTGAGACGTCTGTTTGTCTGCCCTTCCAAAGGCGTACCTCCTGCGTGAACGTCCGATATCTAGCCGAAAATGCAGCGGTAAGAAAGATCGGTATTTGGCCGGAGTTAAGGAATATCGACCGGCAGGGGTGAACGGATCGAGATCCCCGCCGGGCTGATCGCCGTGTCGTAGCATATCATCTCGACACCTGCCGCGCGGGCGGCCGCGAAGGCCTGTGCATAGGCCGGGTCGAGATCGGGCGCGAGGCGGAAGGCCGTGCAGTCCGTGCGTTGCACCAGATAGAACATCACCGCCCGATGCCCCTGGGCTACCATTTCAGACAATTCGCGCAGATGCTTCGCGCCGCGTGCGGTGACGCTGTCGGGAAACTCGGCATGGGACCCATCGCGCCTCAGATGCACATTCTTGACTTCGATATATGTATCGGGCCGACCGGGTCCTGTGGCCAGAAAGTCGATCCGACTGTTCTGCCCATATTTTACTTCCGCTCTGATATCCGCATATCCGGCCAGTTCGGCGATATCTCCCGACCGCAGCGTATCGCCGACAACCCTGTTAGGGATGCTCGTATCAATCCCGGCCCAATGCCCGTCCGGCAACTCCACAAGGCGCCATGCAAATTTGAGCTTTCGCTTGGGGTTGTCGTTCGGCTCCACCCAGATGGCCATGCCGGGATCCTTCAATCCGAGCATGGCGCCGGGGTTTGCGCAATGGGCCGTCACCTCACGCCCGTCTTCGAGCGTGACGTCGGCCAGAAAGCGTTTATATCTGCGCAGGAGAATACCGCGGACAAGGGGTCTGTCGAACTGCATGGTCCCTGCTAGCGCGCCCGCGTCACAGGTTCAAGGAGATGTGCGATGCAAAACCCCACTGCGGCCATGCTGGTGATCGGAGACGAAATTCTTTCCGGTCGCACCCGTGATGCGAACATGTATCACCTTGCGGGGCGGCTGACCGATCACGGTGTGGACCTGCGCGAGGTGCGGGTTGTGTCCGACGACAAGGCTGCAATCGTGACCGCGATCCTTGCCTTGAAGGACGCGCATGATCACGTTTTCACCAGCGGAGGCATTGGCCCGACCCATGATGACATCACGGCGGATTGCATAGCCGAGGCGTTCGGTGTTGGCATCGATGTGCGCGAGGATGCCCGCAGCATTCTGGCGACGAACTATGCAGGGGGGAAGGCCGATCTGAATCCGTCCCGACTGAGGATGGCGCGGATCCCGGATGGGGCGGATCTGATCGACAATCCGGTCTCCAAGGCACCGGGCTTCAGGATCGGCAATGTGTATGTGATGGCCGGGGTGCCTAGCGTTTTCAACGCCATGGTTGAAAGCGTGCTGGCGAGCCTGACTGGCGGTGCGCCCCTGATCTCGGAAACCGTGCGCATTGATCGCGGCGAGAGCGACATTGCGGGCCCCCTGGGCGAGATTGCAAAGGCGATCCCGGATGTGTCCATCGGATCCTATCCGTTCCAACAGGACGGGCGGTTCGGATGCAATATCGTGCTGCGCAGCCAGAATGAAGAAAGTCTGACTGAAGCAACAAGACGGGTCCGCGCACTTGTCTGATCGCATTGGCCGGTATTTGCCGGAGAGATTTGACCGACATGATGCACTTAAAGTCTTTGGTTCCCTCAGGTATGCAGTATACCGAACGCGACGATCTGAGACCTTGAGCAAACGTTCTGTGCGGGCGTGATGGAATGGTAGACATACCAGACTTAAAATCTGAGGGGCGTATGCCCGTGTGGGTTCGAGTCCCACCGCCCGCACCATAACAGACTTGAGGGTCTGTGAGACTCCCTAACGCTTTGAGCGGAAACGCTAATTCGGCGGTTCTAGAACCCTCATTCCGGCAGTATCTGATACGGACTGTGAAGGCCAGTTTGAGCACTAGTCTGCGTGCTGCAACACTCCCACTTTCCCATGTTTTCCAAGGGCTTGAGAGAAACATCAGGGCCGGTTCATATTTTTCAGGCATGCTGCCTTTTGGTTCGCGCTGTTGTTCCAAGGTTTCCAACAGACGTGCTTTCTGCCTGTTAAGTTCTCCAATCTTCGATTCATAGGGTTCGATGACGGCCAAGTTGGACGACTCCATAATGCGTCCGAGCAAAGTTTCCGTTTGCTTCTCGATATCCTGGATTCGGAGCTTTGTCGCTGCTGCGTTCTCTGCCGCCTGTTCTCTCAGACCCGCCCAGGCATCACGGAACATTTCTGTTGCGAGCGTGATCAGCCCCTTGGTCGGCTGCAAAGACTTCACAAGGTCTCCGACGTCGTTCTCCAGCTTATCACGCGGGACAGACTTGCCGTATGTCTGACGTCAGCATAAAGACGCATTCACCGCTTGGCGCTATCCTCACAAGGAAAAGAAGTCGATGAGATCCATCAAGGCACCTTTGAAGCGACGCTCGGGACGGTACTTTGGGAGTTTAGAAAGAGGTACCGCATTGATCCGCTGAAACCGTTTCGGCCTTAGTTCGAAAGTCCGCTTTGTAGAAGTTGCACTGCGGAATCGGGATCAGCGATGGACGTCGGCTTCGGGACGTAGGTATCAACTAAAGGTTGGGTGACGCTATGCGCTCGGCTCAAGTCCAATAGAGGTAACCCAATCGCGGACCAGTCGAGCATACTGCCGGGTCGAGATGTGAAGTGGTTCGTGAAAGCGTCCTGGCCACAGATACTCCTGCCCGGTCATCATGGGATCTGCGGGCCACTGTTTAAGCGATGCGCGTGCCCTCGTTGATCTCAAAGCGCACTGGTTTTCCAGTCTTGCTATGTAGTGTTGATGTGCGCTCCTTGAGCTGGCTGGCGGCGTACACATCGGCGACCTTCAGTCGAACGACATCGCAGCCGCGCAGCTTGCTGTCGACGGCCGCATTGAACAGGGCAAGATCCCGGCGGTTTTCAGCAATCTCAAGACCAACACGAATAGCCCATACATGCTTCGGAAGAAGTGGCCGCTTCTGGCCGCCGATCCGCCCCTTGTTCCAGGCAGGTTGTCTTGGTCGAACGGCGGGTAGGTTTGGTATTTTCATGACGGTTCCTCCAGTCCGCCGCGGCCAGAAGATTGCCGACTCGATGCCGGCAGAGTGAGTCTAACGCACGATATCGCTGCGCACCCGAAGTCCGCAACGAACCCATAATTGACATCTGAGGCATCCATCGAACGTAAAACGCTCTTTGCCATCAGTAGGCAAAATCGAGCGCAAGTGGCTTTCGGGCTAAGAGCAAAAAAATCTTGCTCGGGAACAGAGTATCAACCTAGGCTTTTCTTACGGCTGTGTTTCCGGCCTTTCGCTTCCGCAATAAGCGACGTTCCAACGCGGTGTATTGCGGACCGGATATTTTAGTGAACCAAGAAACATCAAGGGAGATGACCGATGAAAGACGTAGACCTTACTGAGATCTCTGCGGACGACTGGGATGAGTTAAACGACCCACGCCCCTCCGAGTCCGACTTTGATCGTGTCGTTGAGGAAGCGATTTCGCGAAGAGGATTCCTTGGCGGAGCTTTGGCCTTCGGTTCAGGCGCTGCAACCATGGGCACTGGCACTCTTCTGTCAACGACCTCGGCCGACGCGATGGGAACCAGCAGATTCGCCTTCGCTCCCATTGGAATTGCTACGGACAGCACCGTTCATGTGCCAGAGGGATATAGCTGGTCTGTTGTTGCGCGTTGGGGAGATGCGCTCACGTCCGATGCTGCACCTTTCGACCCGGCTTCGGGTCACTCAGCCGAGAATGCTTCGAAAGTGTTCGGCGAGAACACCGATGGCATGTGGCTCTACAACATCGACGGTCACGAAGTGGTCGCGGTCAATAACGAATACGCCAATCGCCGTACCAACCTTCCTTACGAAGGCGACGCCGCCGGTACGCCACAGAGCCTGGATGATGTTCGCCTGTTCCAAGGTATTCAAGGTGTGACGGTTTTTGAAGTGGCCCCCGATGACAGCGGCCAGTACCAGATCGTCGTGGACTCGCCCTTCAACCGACGGATCGATCACAACACGCAGATGGAAATCACAGGGCCGGCAGCTGGTCATGACTTGATGAAAACAGCAGCCGATCCAAACGGCACGATGTCTCTGGGCACGATGAATAACTGCGGTTCTGGCCCCACACCCTGGGGCACCTACCTGACCTGCGAAGAGAACTTCAACGGATATTTCGGTTCGACCGACGAGACTGCCGAACTCACCGATGGGATGAAGCGCTATGGCGTGGGCGTTGAAGGTTGGGGTTACGACTATCACAAGTGGGACGAGCGTTTTGATATCTCGAAGAACCCGAACGAGCCCAACAGGGCCGGCTGGGTGGTTGAAATCGATCCCTCTGATCCGACCTCGACGCCGAAAAAGCGCACTGGACTTGGACGGATCAAGCACGAGAACGCAGCAGTGACCATCGCGCCGTCTGGGCATGTCGTGGTCTATATGGGCGATGATGAGCGTGGTGAGTACCTGTACAAGTTCGTGTCCAACGACACCTATGCCCCCGGCAAGGACACAGAAAACCTTCTCAATGACGGCACTCTTTATGCGGCCAAGTTTCATTGGGACGGCACTGGCGAATGGCTTGCGCTGACGCCCGAAAGCACCGGGATGAACGCGGTCGAGATCCTGATCCACACCCGCATGGCTGCCTCGGCTGTAGGTGCATCGACTATGGACCGGCCCGAGTGGGTGCAGGTCAACCCGATTGCGGCAGAGGGCTATGCCGCGCTCACCAACAATAGGAACCGCGGTGTGAAGCCAAATGCAGGCGGGGATGACACCAGCGTCAACGGTCCGAATCCAAGGGATGTCAACAACTTCGGTCAGGTCGTACGCTGGTTCCCGGCCAATGATGACCACGCGACCGAAGCGTTTCGCTGGGACCTCTTTGTCATGGCAGGGAACCCCGCGACGCAGGAGGGCGCTTACAAGGGATCTTCGAACGTCAATGAGGGGAACATGTTCAACTCGCCCGACGGTCTGATGTTCGACAGCGCGGGTCTTGTCTGGATTCAAACCGACGGCAACGATGACAACGAAGGCGACTTCGAGGGTCAGGGCAACAATCAGATGCTGGCCGGCGATCCGGTGACAGGAGAGATCCAGCGCTTCCTCACAGGCCCGAACGGCAGTGAGGTGACAGGTCTCTGTTGGTCGACGGACCGCAAGACAATGTTCGTTGGCATTCAGCACCCCGGTGGATCGTTCCCCGATGGGGAGGGTCTGCCACGGTCCGCAATCGTGGCGGTCTGGCGTGATGACGGTGCGCTCGTCGGTTAAGAACCGGAGAAAAGTGATAGATGGTCCTGGGATCACCTAACAATTGGCGCCCGTTCCTTACAGGAATGGGCGCCCTGCGCTTCAGTTGAGTGCAATTTAAACCGTCCAGCCTTAGCTGATTGCGGCCAAGAGAGTTTTGTCCGCACAGTGTTGGTTTGAACACCTCTTGATTTTGCGCTCGCTGCCAATGGCAAGTTTGACTGACTGTAATGTAACACTCGGTGACCTCGGCCAACGGCGGGTAGCTGATCATATATAGGCACTAAAACGTAGAGGGTTGGAGTGACTAAGTAGAGACTAAACCACTCTAGTCTCTACTTGATTTCACATTAAGTCATTGAAAATATTGGTGAGCCCGACAGGATTCGAACCTGTGACCCACTGATTAAAAGTCAGTTGCTCTACCAACTGAGCTACGGGCCCATCCGAAGCGCCTCAATAGGCGGTCGGGTTGGTCGGGTCAAGGGATTTGTCTGGGTTTTCTTTCTCCTGTGAGGGTCAGACTGTTGAGCGTGCGGAGGGCATGCAATCAGGGTTGACATGATACTATTTGGTACCATTTAAGTAATACCGAAAAGTATCACAAAGGAGATCGCATGAAACACCCTGAAGCGAAGACACATCTGGGGGGCAATGCCCTGCAAAATCCGGCACAAAGGGGGGCGTCATGATTGCTTTACAGGGCACCTTCAGGGCGCTCGCTGATCCAACCCGACGCGATATTCTCGTGATGCTTTCCAGAGAGGACATGACGGTTGCCGGTGTCTCGGAGCACTTCGAGATGACCCGGGCGGCCGTCAAGAAGCATCTCGTTGTGCTTGAAGAGGGGCATCTGATCTCGGTGAGACGGCAGGGCCGGGAGACCATCAACAAGCTGCGACCGCAGGCGCTCAAATCGGCCCAGGACTGGTTGAATCACTTCAGCGACTTCTGGGACACCCATCTGGACAATCTGAAATCGGCTGTTGAAGCTGAGGGAGACGACACGAAATGACCGACACTCTGACCAAGACCATTATTCTCAATGCGGCGCCGGCGAAGGTCTGGGACTACCTGACCAGATCCGAAAAGCTCGCGACATGGTTTCATCCGACGCGCGAGGATCTGGCGGCGGGTGATGAATACACCTGCATCCGGATCGGCGAAGACGGGCAGGAGCGTCCCCAGATCTGGGGACGGGTCATGGAGGCGTCGCCGCCCTCCAAACTGGTTTGTACGTTCTGCATTGCGCCTTTCGGCGAGGCGGAAACGGTTGTGACCTGGAACCTGGTGGACATAGGTGGCGCGACACGGCTCACATTGACCCATGAGGGGATCGGCGCGGCCGCCGGAGATCAGGCTCTCGCTCTGCTGAGCGGGCTCGATGCCGGTTGGGACAAGCATTTTGCAACTTTCAGGGATGAGGTCGGCGCATAGCGACGCTCTGGTGCCGGATCGCAAACGCGCCTATATAGCTGCGGATGAAAGACACGCATGGCATAAATGGCGGTTTGCGATTCCTCAAAATGCACGGGCTGGGGAACGACTTTGTCGTTGTGGATGCCCGGGGGGCAGAGGATCCTGTGACCCCGGCTCTGGCCCGGGCATTGGGCGACCGACATCGCGGCGTGGGCTTTGATCAGCTTGCCGTCATTCGTGAGGGTTCCGGCGTGGCAGCAGAGGTCGATTACTGGAATTCAGACGGGTCCACGGCGGATGCCTGCGGGAACGCCACCCGCTGCGTGGCGGAGCTTCTGATGACTGAAACAGGTGTCGAGAATGTCCTTTTGCGGACAGGTCGCGGCGATCTGGTTGCGAAACGGGCTGGGGCCGGGATGATCACGGTGAATATGGGTCATCCACAACTCAGCTGGGAGACGGTTCCGCTGGCGCGGGATGTCGATCTCAACGCCTTGCCGATTGACGGCGCGCCGGGAGCCGCTGGCATGGGCAATCCACATTGCGCTTTCATCGTAGACGATGTGGATGCCTTCGATCTCGACGCGATCGGCCCCGTGATCGAGCATCACCCGCTTTTTCCCGAGCGTACCAATGTCGAGTTTCTGCAGATCATTGATCGCACCAACATGCGTATGCGGGTCTGGGAACGGGGCGGGATGATCACTCTGGCCTGCGGCTCGGGCGCTTGCGCAGCGGCCGTCATTGCAAATCGCAAGGGACTGACCGAGCGGTCCGTAACGATCCATCTGGATGGCGGTCCGCTGGAGGTGGACTGGCAGGAGGACGGTGTCTGGATGACCGGCCCGACGGCCCTTGTCTTCGAGGGCCGGTTGAGCGCGGAATTTCTGAACGGGCTGTCATGAAACCGCCTGTCTTCGAGACTTTCGGTTGCAGGCTGAACGCCTATGAGACCGAGGCAATGCGAGAGTTGACCTCCGCAGCCGGACTTGAGGACGCTGTCGTCGTGAACACATGCGCGGTGACGGCAGAGGCCGTGCGACAGTCGCGACAGCGCATCAGACGCCTGCGCCGGGATCACCCGGGTGCCCGGCTGATTGTCACCGGATGTGCGGCCCAGACCGAGCCCGAGACGTATGAGGCGATGGATGAAGTCGATCTTGTTCTCGGCAATCTCGAGAAGATGCAGGGCGAGACATGGGAACGTCTGTCAGGTGCAGCGGATTTCATTGGCGAGACGGAGAAGGTTCAGGTCAACGACATCATGTCTGCGACCGAAACGGCAGGGCATCTGATCGACGGCTTCGGCAGCCGTGCCCGGGCCTATGTTCAGGTGCAAAACGGCTGCGATCATCGCTGTACATTTTGCATCATTCCCTATGGGCGGGGCAATTCCCGGTCGGTGCCTGCCGGTGTCGTAGTGGAGCAGATCAGGCGGCTGGTGGATCGTGGCTATCGGGAGGTCGTGCTGACCGGTGTGGACATGACGGGTTGGGGTGCCGATCTGCCCGGAGGCCCGAGGCTGGGCGATCTTGTCCAGCGCATCCTGAAACTCGTCCCAGACCTTCCGCGCCTGCGGATAAGCTCGATCGATTCGATTGAAGCCGATGCGGCGTTGATCGATGCAATCAGCTCCGAACGCCGACTGATGCCGCATCTGCACCTGAGCCTGCAGGCGGGCGATGACATGATCCTAAAGCGGATGAAGCGGCGGCATCTGCGCGACGACGCGATCCGGTTCTGCGCGGACGTTAGGGCAGCCCGACCGGATATGGTTTTCGGCGCCGATATCATCGCGGGTTTTCCGACCGAGACTGATGCGATGTTCGAGAATTCACTCGATCTCGTCGAGGCCTGCGGTCTGACCTGGCTGCATGTTTTTCCCTATTCGGCCCGGCGACGAACACCCGCCGCGCGGATGCCTCAGCTTGAGACATCGGTGATCAAGGCGCGGGCCGCCGCATTGAGGCGGCTTGGCGATGTCCGGCAGGCCATGTATCTGAGTGATCAGGCTGGCAAGCCGCAATCGGTATTGATGGAGCGTGAGGACATGGGGCGGACCGAAGGGTTCGCACAGGTCCGGTTTGCCCAACCCCGGAACGCAGGGACCATTGTTGAGATACGCCCGCGCACATGCAGCGAGGATGCGCTTTTCGTGTGAACGGCGTGGCCGTAGAAGAGGATTGTTGCCTCCGGCGGGGATACTTGAGGAAAAATGAAGCTGATCAGGCGCGCGCCTGAAGGCCCGTCATCACGGTCAGCATGATATCTGCCAGCTCCGTTTCGAAATCCTGTCTGAAGTGCGAGATTTCAGGGTGTTCGAGCGCCTCGGCGACATGGCCGGTGGGGGTCGCGGCAGGCCAGAGGCCCGAGACGAATGTCGTTCCCGTCCGCACGACAGAATGCGCGCCTTCTTCCCCCAGCGACGGGGCTGCCGTGTAGATGGCCTGGCCCATTTTGTCGAGCATCGCGGTGAAACCCCGTTTGATTTCCACGATGCGGCCGACGGATATGTTTTTCTCCAAGATCGGGGCGGTCTGGCTGATCAACAGACAGAATCGCTGTGATCTGGCGCAGGCCCTCGCAAAAAGCCTTGCCATGGCGGCGAGATCGTCCGGTTCCTCAAGGGTGGCATACTCGACGCAGAGACCGTCGATCAGCACCACGGCGTCCACGCCCAGAAGGGCGATCAGGATATCTTCCCGGCTTTCGAAATACCGATAGAGATTGGATTTTGCCTGCCCGGTTTCGCGCGCGATTGCGTTCAGTGTGGTGGCGTCAATGCCGTCGCGTTCCAGAACACGGGCCGCTGCCTCCAGAATGGCGGTCTGTCGTTGCGCCTTGTGTTCGGGGCTGCGCGCCCGCTGGAATGCTTTACTGGTCACGGGGAGGTATTCCTTTCCCCGGTTTGGTACGGGTTGGCGTGGGGTTTTGCAAATATTCCACACTGCAATCTTGACTTTAACACCATTGCTCCACATAAGAGACCATAGGTCACTTATTGCCCGAAGGACAAGCGCCATGAAACTGACCATCAACGATGTAACACATGATTTCGAGGCCGACCCGGAGATGCCGCTTCTCTGGGTTCTGCGGGATATCCTTGACATCAAGGGTCCGAAATTCGGCTGCGGCGTGGCGGCCTGCGGGGCCTGCACGGTGCTTGTTGATGGTGTGCCGGTGCGCAGTTGCTCGGAGCCGGTGGGCTATGTCGAGGGTGCGATCACGACGATTGAAGGTCTCGCCGATGGCGACAAGCTACATGCGGTTCAGGAGGCCTGGCTTGCCCATCAGGTGCCACAATGCGGCTATTGTCAGTCCGGGCAGATCATGGCCGCCGTTGCGTTGCTGGACGAGGTGCTGCAGCCCACGGATGCGGATATTGACGGCGCGATGACGAACCTTTGTCGTTGCGGGACCTATCCGAAAATCCGGGCCGCGATCAAAGACGCCGCTCAAAATCTGGAGGGCTGAGCCATGGGACGGATCGCGAAATATACCCGACGCACGTTTCTGGGGATCGGTGCCGTGGCCGCAGGTGGCTTTGCCGTCGGCTACTACTATTACCGCAAACCATATGAGAACCCGCTTGAGGCCGCGCTGGCTGAAGGGGAGACGACCTTCAATCTGTTCGTGAAGATCGCCGCTGACAACACGATCACCATCATCGCCCCGCGGGCCGAGATGGGTCAGGGCATCCAGACCACACTCGCCGCACTGGTGGCGGAAGAGCTTGACGTGACGCCGTCGGATGTCGTTGTCGAGCATGGGCCGGCAAGTCCTGCCTATCTGAACCAGGCCATGCTCAGGATGGGTGGGCCCTTCCCGTGGTTTGACGAAAGCTTCGGGGCCGGGGCGCTGCGTGGCACCATGGGTGTGGTCTCTAAGTTTCTGGGGCTGCAGGTCACAGGCGGGTCCTCGGCCACGATCGATGCCTTTCAGAAGATGCGCGAGGCAGGCTGTGTGGCGCGTGAGATGCTGAAGGCGGCAGCGGCCGAGCGGTGGGGCGTGTCGGCCGGGAGCTTGCAGACAGCGGACGGTGTCGTCACCAATCCGGCCAATGGCGAGACGCTCACCTACGGTGCGCTGGCCGCGCAGGCGGCTCTGCTGAATCCGCCCTCTGATCTGGAACTGCGGCCGAGGTCCGAGTGGAAGCTGCTCGGCAAACCTGTCGACCGGGTCGAGGGGCGCGAGAAGGTCACGGGTGGCCGCATTTTCGGGATCGATGTGCAACTGCCCGACATGCTTCATGCGACTGTGAAGATGTCACCGCGCTTTGGGGTCGGTGCCAAATCGGTTGATATCAATCCCGCATTGCAGGTTCCCGGCGTCATTGACGTGCAGGAGATCAAGACGAACACGGGTCAGGGGTTCGGGATCATCGCCGAGAACACCTGGGCCGCGTTTCAGGGTGCCGAGGCGCTGGATGTGATTTGGGAGGATGCCCCGTACCCGTTGGATGACGCGGGAATGGGAGCGCTCTTTGATGCGGCATTGGCCGATGGCGAGGCGTTCGAGTTGGGTGGAAGCGGCGATGTCGAAACCGTATTCGCCGAGGCTGAACCAGACGATATTCTGGAGGTGGACTACAAGGTGCCCTTCCTGGCCCACGCCACGATGGAGCCGATGAACGCGACGGCGCAATTCAGGGATGGCAAACTGGAACTCTGGCTCGGGACGCAGGCACCCGGCATTTCGCAGATGGTTGCAGCCTCCCTGCTGGGGATCGAAACCGAGGACGTAACCGTGCACACAACCCATCTGGGTGGTGGCTTCGGACGACGGGGCGAGGCGGACTTCCCGCTTTATGCCGCGGCCCTTGCGGCCAAGACGGACGGGCGTCCGGTGAAGGTGACCTGGACGCGCGAAGAAGACACCCGCCATGACGTCTACCGGCCCCGGGTGGAGGCGAAGATGCGCGCGGTCATCAGGGACGGCGAGGCAGTCGCGCTCGATATCCGGTCAGCCGCACCTGCAATCATGCCAAGCGTCATCGGACGGACGTTCCCGTCCTTTCCGGCACCGCCAGATGATGAGCCTATCCTTGATGGTCTCTTCAACCAGCCGCTTGGGATTGCCAATCGGCGCTATCAGGGTGTTGTTGTCGACTTGCCGATCCCGGTGGGCTTCTGGCGCTCGGTCGGGAACTCACAGAACGGATACTTCCATGAGGCGTTCATGGATGAGATGGCGGAGAAAGCGGGCCGCGATCCGCTGGAATTCCGGCTTTCGCTGCTTCAGGCGCCCGAGCATGCACCGGCAAAAGCGGTGCTGGAGAAGGTGGGCGAGATGTCTGGCTGGGGCACGCCCGGACCCGATGGTACGGCAAAGGGCATTGCCCATATGCTCAGTTTTGGCACTTGGGTTGCACAGGTCGTGCAGCTCCGTGATGAGGATGGCGCAATCAGGATCGAGAAGGTCTGGTGCGCGGCTGATCCCGGCGAGGTGCTCGATCCGCGCAATTTTGAGGCCCAGATGATCTCGGGCATCAATTTTGGTCTCTCACAGGCGCTGGGCCAGAAGATCACCTTTGCAGATGGCGAGGTGCAGGAGGGCAACTTCTATGACTTCGACGCGATGCGGATGTGGCAATCGCCCGAGATCGAGGTCGCCATTCTGGAGACCGCACCCAAGATGGGTGGTGCAGGCGAGCCGGGAACACCGCCCGCCCTGCCGGCACTGGCCAACGCGATCTATGCGCTGACAGGCGAGCGGATCAGGACCGCTCCTCTGTCCGATACCGTCACCTTCGTTTGAACCGGTGGGGCGTCAAAGCCCCACCCGCTTCCGGTTTGCCTCGTCACGCAGGGAAAAATCCTCTCCCGCGATGTCGCTTGCCGCATCCGAGCACAGCCAGACCACGGCCTTGCCCGCCCACTCAGCCGGGATATGCACAGATGGGTCCAACTGGCTGACCGGGTTGATACCGGATGCCTTGATCACGACCTGCATGTCGGTCGCAACCGTTCCGGGACTCAGACCCGCGATGCGGATGCCCTCAGCGCCATACTCCTTGTCAACGCACCGGGTCAGCGACAGAACTGCGGCCTTGGACGAGCAGTAGTGGCTCCACCCCTCCAGCGCATTCGTGGCTGCGCCCGAACTGATGTTAACAATCACGCCGCCGCCCTGATCCAGCATCACCGGAATGGCGGCCCGCAGCCCATGGTAGACACCCTTGTAGTTCACGTCTGCCACGCGCCCCCATGCCTCCGGGTCGCTGTCGGCGAGGCGCGCGACCGGCTCGATCAGGCCTGCATTGTTGACCAGATAATCCAGCTGCCCAAACCGGTCCAAAGTCGCGGAAACCGCGCTGGCAACATCCTCGTATCGACTGACATCACAGGCAATGGCAATCGCCCGTCCGCCAGCGGCCTCGATCGCTGCAACCTCCGCTTCAAGATCCGCCTCGCTTCGGGCTGCGAGGCAAACCGCCACCCCTCGCTCTGCGAAGATCCGCGCAGTTGCGGCACCTATGCCGCGACTTGCGCCGGTGATCAGCGCGACTTTCCCGTCAAACTCGCTCAATGCCTGTCTCCCTTTGATCGGATACGCTTCGATATAGCCGCCGAAAGGTCATCCTCAAAGGTCCATAAAATTGTATCCCGAACAGGAATTCTCTGGACGCGGGCAAAACTCCGCATCTATCCAGCACCCGCTTGTTGCAAAGGAGCGGAAGCGATTCATCCAAATCAGATATTTCGGAAGACCGAAACCGCGCGAAACATCACATTCGCCCGTGAACGCAGCTTCGGGATCCTGACGCTTGGCGGGTCGTCCGGTCCGCTCGCCTCCCATATCCCGTTTGTCCTCGCCGACGACGGATCGCGGCTGGAGGCGCATATCGTCAGGTCCAATCCGATCTGGAAGGCCGTTGAAGCGCCGCAAGAGGCGCTTATGATTGTCTCCGGTCCCGATGCCTACATATCACCCGACTGGTACGGCACCCTCGATCAGGTGCCGACATGGAACTATATCGCTGTGCATCTGCGCGGAACGCTGCACCGGCTGGATCAATCAGAGCTCCAGCCCCACTCAGCACGGCTCTCCGCTCAGTTCGAAGAACGTCTGCTGCCCAAGACGCCCTGGACCGACGCCAAGATGTCGTCGGATGCACTCAATCGGCTTCAGCGGATGATTGTGCCGATCGAGATGAGGATCACGCAGATCGACGGAACCTGGAAGCTCAATCAGAACAAGGAAAGAGCGGCGGTTGAGGGGGCAATCGAGGGCCTGAGCACCTCGGATATCGGTATGGAGATCGGCAATCTGAGGGAATTAATGCGCGAGACGCTCAAAGGATGATTTGGGTCCGCCACAATTCTCGCCTATATTAGCTGCAAGCATATGAGAGGAGACTGCCATGGCCGCCCCACTTGCCCCGATTGTCTGGACTGCTGCCCGCATGGGTGCGGTCGCTGCAATCGCCTATTATGTGAAGCGGCGCACATCGGTGCAGCCCAAGAATATCTACCGCGAAACCGCGATGAATGACACGCCCGACGGGGTGGAGGTCACCGCGCAGCGCGCCGAGCGGGAAGCCAACGCCCATGGTTCGGCACGCCTCAACCGTACCTTCCGGCTGGGCCCCAATGGCCCGGGGTTCGAGATCGACGCAACCGCGCTCGGGCGCATCCGGTTCCGCAAGATCGACTGACATCATAAGGACATTCCGATGAAGCTCTATCACGCTGCGGCCTCGCCGTTTGTGCGCAAAGTCATGGTCACCCTGCACGAACTGAGCCTCATGGATCAGGTCGAGATCGTGTCGGCAGCGACGACCCCCATGGCAACGGACAGCACGCTTGCGGCCAAGAACCCGCTGGGCAAGATCCCCGCGCTGGAACGCGAAGGTGGGGCCACCCTTTACGACAGCCGCGTCATCTGCCGCTATCTCGACGATGTCGCGGGCGGCAGGCTCTATCCGGCCGCGCCGCGCCTGTGGGAGACCCTGACGCTGGAGGCCACGGCGGACGGCATCATGGAAGCCGCGGTCCTTATGGTCTATGAGATCCGTTGTCGGCCCGAGGCAACCCAGGACGGCAACTGGATCGAGGCACAGTGGCAGAAGATCGACCGCGCGCTCGATGCGATCGAGGCCCGCTGGATGGCCCATCTCGCCGGCCCCTTGGATGCTGCCCAAGTGGCAGTTGGCTGCACGCTGGGCTATCTCGACTTTCGCCATGACGCACGCGACTGGCGGGCAGGCCGCCCCGACCTTGCGGCCTGGGACAAGGCGTTCGCCGCGCGTGACAGCATGGCCGCGACCACGCCTTCGTAACGTCAGGAATGAAACCCTATCGCGATTTCATGCGCAGTCCGCCCGTCCGGCCAGCCATCGTGGCGCATCGAGGCGACTGGCGGAGCACATCCGAGAACACGATCGCCTCCATCGAACGGGCCATCGCCCAAGGCTACGAGATCGTCGAGATAGATGTCCAGCAAAGCGCGGACGGCGTGCTGTTCCTTCTGCATGATGATGACCTGAACCGTATGGCGGGGCGTAACGAGATGGCATCTAACCTGAGTGTCGAGGTGCTCAGGGACATCCGTCTTCGGCCCGCAGACGGCTCCGGCGATGCGCCCGGTACCTATCCGATCCCCACATTGCGCGAGGCGCTTCGTGCGGCACGATCCCGGGTCTATCTCGATGTGGACGTCAAACACCCTCATCTGATGGAGGCCACCGCTGCGCTGATCGCAGCCGAGGGCATGTCGGATCAGGTCGATATCAAGATCGACGTGCACAGCAGGGCCGAGGCGGATCACCTGCTGGAGCTTGAGGCGGAATACGGTGTCATGGTGATGCCAAAGACCCGCTTCTCTGCCGATACCATCGAGTATCTGATCGGATTGCTGCAGACGCTCGATGTCTCGGTGGTCGAGGCGGAGTTCGATGACCTGACGACAATCGCACGTAACGCAGATCGCTTTGTCGCGGCGGGTATCAGCCTCTGGGTCAACACGCTCGACCCGGTTGCCTGCTGTGATCTGACCGACAGAAGGGCGATCACCGACCCGGCGTCTGTGTGGGGCGCATTGCTTTCGGCGGGCGTCTCGGTGATCCAGACGGATGAACCAGCGGCGCTGGCCGATTTTCGTGCTTCCAAGATTGCGGCAGAATGACGAGGCTTTCCCACGAGACCGTCGAGGCTCTCATTGCAGCGGTCCGCGATGCCGGTCGGACCGAGATCATGCCGCGCTTCCGTCGGCTTGATGCGCGCAGCATCGATACGAAATCGGGTCCCGATGATCTGGTTACGGTGGCCGATCGCGCCGCCGAAGCCGCGATTACCGCTGCCGTCAAACGGATCCTGCCGGAGGCCGGTGTCATAGGGGAAGAGGCGGTGGCCGAGGACGCGCATGTGCTCGACCAGTTGAAGACACGCGAGACCTGCGTCGTGATCGATCCGATCGACGGCACCGCGAACTATGCCAGCGGTCTTGCAAATTTCGGGGTGATCCTCGCGGTGGTCGACAGGGGGCGGACCATTCTGGGCCTGCTCTATGACCCGGTCATGGAAGACTGGGTGATTGCCCAAAAGGGCACTGGCGCATGGTTCTGCCGCGACAATGATGCGCCACAACGCCTGCATGTCAGTCCTGAGCGCCCGATCTCCGAATCCGCGGGCTTTCTGCCACTCTTTCAGTTTGCACCTGATCTAAGGCAGAGACTTGCCGCCACTCTGCCGGGCTTCGGGCGGACGAATTCCCTCCGTTGTTCCTGCCATGAATACCGTATGCTGGCCATGGGACACGCGGATTTCTGTATCAGCGAAGGCTCCAACCCCTGGGATCATGCAGCAGGTGCACTCATCGTCGAGGAAGCAGGCGGCAGCAGCGGGACCCTCGACGGCGCCGATCACGAGATCGCTTCCCTGCGCACAAGGCTGATCACCGCGAACGCGCACCAGACCGTCGCAGCTATCCGCGACACGCTCACCAAAGCGCTCGCCTGACCTTCATTTTTCCAAACAATATCCCCGCCGGAGGCAGCCCGCCGCGCGCGCAGATCAATCCGTCCCGGGTGCATCCCCCACAATCGTGATATCGCGTCGCGGAAACGGGATCTCGATATCGTTTTCTTTCAGCGTGTCCCAAAGCGCCAGATAGACCGCACCGCGCACATTTGTGAGCCCGCCGGACGGGTCGCGGATCCAGAACCGCAGGATGAAATCGATGGAACTGTCGCCGAACCCGACAATGTGGCAGACCGCAGCCGGTGTCGAGACGACCCTCGGTACGCTGCTGGCCGCTTCCCGGGCGAGCTTGCGAACCTCGTGTGGATCGGAATGATAGCTGACCCCGAAATAGATATCGAGCCGGATCAGATCGGATGAATGCGACCAGTTCACCACCTGGGACGTGATCAGATCCTCGTTGGGGATCAGGTACTCGCGCCCGTCGCGGGTGTTCACTCCGACATAGCGCGCGTTCAGTTCCGTCACCCAGCCGAAGGTATCGCCCAAGGAGATTACATCTCCCGGCTTGATCGATTTATCCAACAGAACGATCAGCCCCGAAATCAGGTTGGACACCACCTTTTGCAGCCCGAACCCGATCCCGAGCCCGATTGCGCCCGAGAAAAGCGTCAGTGTCGAAAGATCGAAGCCGAGCACCTGCAGACCGATGACAAAGGCAATGGCATAGAAGACGACGGAGGCGATCTTCTCGATCAACACTTCGAGTGACGGCGAAATATGCTCGTTGGAGACCAGCCGCTGCTCTACCGTCTTGCTGGCCCAGCGCGCCAGCATCAGCAGGACACCAATGGTCAGGACCGCCTGAATGACCAGCAGCAGGGTAATGCGGCTGCCCCCCAGCGATAGGCCGATGCTGTCCAGCACGCCCGTCACCGTTTCCTGTACCCCGAGGATCTCCATTGTCGCGTAGATCCAGGCACACCATGTCACCACGCTGCGCAGCAGCGGGTGGCGGATCAGGCGCGATGCGATGGCCACAAAGACAAGCGCGGTCACCAGCGTCATGACCAGCCCGATCAGGTAGCTCCGGCTCGGCCATGTGGCGGCCTGCATCCCCAAATAAACCGCCCAGCCGAACAGAATGAAGATGATTGACCGGGTGCGCTTTGCAATCGTGATCAAAAACCGCAGTTGAGAGGCGCGCATCCCCTCAAGCCCGCGCATCCAGCGCCGAAGGCGCGGCTCTATCACCCGGGCGAGAAAATGCGCCGCCAGGAAGACGGCCAGCAGAATGAGTATCTGGTAAAATCGCCAAGGCTGCAGAAGACTGAGGCCAAATTCTGCCGCCTGCTGCCAAATCGACAGCCCTTGCTCGATCAGATCAACGTCTTGCGCCAGTTCTTCCATACCGATCGAGTGTTTCCTGTTTTGTCGAACCTGTCCAGCGACTTGCGTTTGATGGGCTCACCCGGTCATATGGCGCCATGACATCGGGTGCTCCCAGATTGCCGATTTTCGTGACCTATGGCGGGGGCCATGTGCAGATTGTGGTCCGCCTGTGGCGGGCGCTGGCCGAACGTCACGGGATCGAGGCTGTCGTCCTCGGGCTCACAACGGCGCAGAAGGTCCTTGCTGCCCATGACATCCCGCATCTGACATGCCTTGGCTGCATTCACGACGATCCGACCTATGCGGATGCTTTTAGGGTCGGTCGCCCATTGGTCGAAGGAAGCTGGTCCGACAGCGCACCGATCTCATTTGAGGAAAGCTGCGCCTATCACGGCATCTCCATGCTCGACCTCATGGCGGACAGCGGCGAGGCCGAGGCGCATGATCGGTTCGCCCGCGAAGGCCGTGCCGCCTTCTTCCCCACGCGGTTCATGCGCGGGTTGCTGGACCGCACCCGACCGGGTCTGACCATTACGACCTGCAATGTGCGCATGGAAGGGGCAAGTGTCGCGGCCTCAGGAGCGCTCGGCGTTCCCTCGATGCGCGTTGATGATCTCTTCGGCTATACGGTGCTGGGGCGCGATGCGCTGGAGCCGGATGTCATCGCACCTCCTCCCGAGACCCTGCCGGATCATATTGTCGTCCTGAACCGCTTCGTCGGATCGCGGATGACAGACGCTGGTGTTCCCGAAGACCGCATTCACCCGCTCGGACAACCGGCCCTGTCTGCGACGGCCGATGAGATGGCTTTGCTTCCGGGCGACCCGGAACTTGATCGCCACAACGGCCCAAAGGCCAGCTTTTTCCCGGCACCGCTCAGCCTTGACCTGAGCCTTCCGGTGATCAACGAGGCCGCTCGACTTCGGCCCGATGCGCTTTTCGTGGTCAAGTTCCACCCCTCGACCCAGACTGTGGAGTTGGAGCCGTTCGACGCCGTTCGTCCCCGAAACGTCGTCTATCGTCTTAGTGGCGATGTGCTGAACCTCATCAAGTCCTCGGATCTGGTGATCACGGACAGCACGACCGTAACGCTTTCAGCGCTGTTCTCAGGCCATGAGATGCTGTTTCTGGAGTTCGACCCCGGGCGCGGTCCGATGTACGATCTGGGACAGCATCCGGCGGCGAACATCGCCTCCGACCCTGCGGATGCCGTGCAGCAGATCACGCGGCGTCTGGCTTCGACCGGAGATACCGGATCAGCGCTGGAATTGCCGCTGGATCACATGTTCCACAACCCGGCCAGCGCGTCCGGTAATATCGCCCGGCTGATCATGGACCTGATCGGCGCCTGAGGCGGGGCCTGCTTGCCGGGAGCGCAGATCAGCCTATCTGACCCGCATCTCGAACCCAGGTGCGGATATGCCAAATCAGACCAAAGCCGACGCTCTTGCCACCACGCAGCACTACTTCACAAATGCCGTGGGCTTCATTGATGAGGCATTCGGCGAAGGCTATGCCGCCCGGCATCCCGAACTGATCGCGGCGTTTCTCCAGACCAGCGCGATAGAGGCGGCAATCGGGGCCGGGCGACAATCGTCGCAGGAGGTTTGCGAAACCCTGCTCAAACTGAAACCCCGGTTTTTCGGGTAGGTTCAGACGGCCTCATCAACCAGAAAGATTGAAAGATCGGCACCATCGGTGCGCCGCTTGTGGATGTCCGCAAGTGCGGGGTCACTGTGCCATTCCCGGGCCGCTTCGGGACTTGGGAAGGAAAGCAGCGCGGTCATGGGCGTCTGGAGCGAACCTTCCAGCCGAACGGCGGGGTTCGCCATATGCGAGAGCTTTCCGCCATGCTTGGCCAGGGCCTCGCCCGCGACGTCGCGGTAGGCGGCAAAACTGTCGGCATCCTTTACGCCGTGCAGGATCACGATTGCGTAGGCTGTCATTTCCGATCTCCTCGAAGGTGATGTTCGATCTCAGCCATAACGCGCGCCGGGATGATAAAAAATGCTCAATTTCTCTCAATAGATGTGCAAGAATGCACATATGACGGACTGGGATGACCTTCGATTTGTGCTGGCAACTGTCCGGGAGGGCGGCGTCAGCGGCGCGGCCCGCCTGTTGGGGGTCAATCATGCAACTGTTTCACGCCGCATAACGGCGATTGAGCAACGCCTCGGTGTCCGTCTGTTTGACCGAATGCAATCTGGTTTCGAGCCCACGGATGCGGGCCTCGAAGCCTTGAAGGCGGGCGAGGATATGGAAGCGGCAATGCTGAAGATGTCGCGCGATCTGGCCGGGCGGGACAACAGGCTGGGTGGATCGGTGACGCTGACAGCACCGCTGATGGTGCTGATGGGACCACTGGCCCCCATACTTGCGGATTTCCGGCGAGACTACCCTTTGATCGAGCTCAATCTGATCGGGACCAATGACGTACTGAACCTGCACCGGCGTGATGCGGATATAGCGATCCGGCTGACCAATCATCCCAGTGAGGGGCTGTTCGGCGCGCGTCTTGTGGGGCAGAGAGCGGCCGTTTACGCCGCGCCGGGCTATATCGCCGATCTCGGAGACAGCGACAGCCTCGACTGGATCGGTCATCTTGGTCAACGACAGCCGGCACGTGAAATTCTGGATGTCTATCCAAACTCAAGGATCGTGTTGCGTGCGCAGGACAAGCTGGCTGCACAGGCGGCTGTTCGCATGGGCATGGGTGCGTGCCGACTGCCCTGTTTCGAAGGGGATACGGATGTGACACTGGCGCGGGTTCCGGGATTTGATACATTCGACTATCCCGATTTCTGGATCCTCACCCATCGTGACCTGCGTGATGCGGCTCGCATCAGGGTGCTGTTGCGCCATATCTCGGCGGCTGTGAAGCATCAGCGCGACCTTTTCATGGGAGAACGGCCGCGGCCTCAATAGAAGAAGGCACCTCTGAGGATCGGCAAGACGAAGGCGCTGGCCACACCCACCCCGGCGCCAATGATCAGGCGGATCACCAGACTTGGAAGGTTCGGTGCAAAGGCCCCGAGCAGCCCGCACACCACCCCGTAAAAAACCATCGTTAACGGATCCATAGTGCCTCTCCAGCGTTTCCTTGATGCGCTCATCCTAGGTCCGGGGCCTGATTGCGCAAGTCTTTCGCGCAAGATTGCTGCGCAGATCGAACTTGCCGCATCGCACTTGCGAAAAAAAATCAGTAAACGGTGTTCTGAATAGCGATTCTGGGTAGAGTGATGACTCCCTGACACGCTGAGGACAGGGGCAACCGGGGACGAGGAAGAACATGAAAATAGGTGCACCCAAGGAAACCTTTGCAGGCGAGAACCGCGTCGCGCTCACGCCCGACAGCGCCCGCCAGTTGCAGAAACTGGGCTATGATGTTGCGGTCCAGAGCGGGGCGGGAGTTGCCGCGCGGTTTTCCGACGCGGACTATAAGGATGCCGGTGTCGAAGTGATCCGTGGGGCGGCGGCGCTCTGGAAGGATTGCGATATCGTCCTGAAAGTGCGCGCCCCCGAGACTGCGGCGGAACTCAAGAACGTGCAGGACGGCCAGACCCTTATCTCGTTCATCTGGCCTGCCCAGAACCCGGAGCTTCTGGAAAAACTGAAGGCGAAAAACGTGACCTGTCTGGCCATGGACATGGTCCCCCGGATCAGCCGCGCACAGAAGATGGATGCGCTCAGTTCCATGGCCAATATCGCGGGCTATCGCGCGGTTATCGAGGCGGGCAACAACTTTGGCCGGTTCTTCACCGGTCAGATCACCGCTGCGGGCAAGGTGCCGCCGGCCAAGGTGCTGGTGATCGGTGCGGGTGTGGCCGGTCTGGCCGCGATCGGCGCGGCCCAGTCGCTGGGCGCGATCGTGCGCGCCTTCGATGTGCGCCCCGAAGTGGCCGAGCAGATTGAAAGCATGGGTGCCGAGTTCCTGTTTCTCGATTTCGAGGACAGTCAGGATGGTGCCGCGACCGGCGGCTATGCCGCCCCCTCCAGCCCCGAATTCCGCGAGAAACAGCTGGCGCTCTTTCGCGAGCAGGCCCCGGATGTGGATATCGTGATCACCACAGCGCTGATCCCTGGTCGGGATGCGCCCAAGCTTTGGCTTGAGGATATGGTCAAGGCAATGAAGCCAGGTTCGGTTGTTGTCGATCTGGCAGCCGAGCGTGGCGGGAACTGTGATCTGACGGTCCCGGACGAGAAGGTCGAGACCGACAACGGCGTGACCATCGTCGGCTATACCGATTTCCCCAGCCGGATGGCGACACAATCCTCGACGCTTTATGCGACCAACCTGCGCCACATGATGACCGACCTCACGCCCGACAAGGATGGCAAGCCCAACGTCAACATGGAAGATGACGTGATCCGGGGGGCCACGGTTACGCATGCAGGCGAGATCACCTTCCCGCCGCCGCCGCCCAAGGTGGCCGCAATCGCGAAGGTCGAGAAGAAGAAAGAGGTCCAGAAGACGCCCGAGCAACTGGCGCTTGCTGAACGCGAAGCCTTTCAGAAGGAGACAAAGACACAGGTCGGACTATTGGCCATCGGCGCCGCTCTGATCCTTTCGGTGGGTCTGGTCGCACCTGCCAGCTTCATGCAGCACTTCATTGTCTTCGTGCTGAGCGTATTCGTCGGCTTCCAGGTGATCTGGAATGTCAGCCATTCGCTCCACACGCCACTGATGGCGGTGACCAACGCGATCTCGTCGATCATCATTCTGGGTGCGCTTATGCAGGTGGGGTCCAGTTCGTGGCTGATCATGATCCTCGCCGCGGTTGGTATCCTGATGGCCGCCGTGAACATCTTCGGCGGTTTCCTCGTGACACGGCGGATGCTCGCCATGTTCCAGAAATCTTGAGCTAGGGGCGGAACATGGATTTCGGATTTACAACAGCGGCTTATGTCGTCGCCGCAGTGCTCTTCATCTTCAGCCTTGGCGGATTGTCGGGACAGGAAAGTGCCAAACGCGCGGTCTGGTACGGCATCGTCGGCATGGCGATCGCGGTTCTGGCCACGCTTTTCGGCCCCGGCGCGGGGCTCTGGCCCCTCTCGATCATCCTGATCGGGATCGGCGCGGTCGTCGGCTACCAACTGGCGACCAAGGTCGAGATGACCCAGATGCCCGAACTGGTGGCGATCATGCACTCGCTCGTGGGCCTTGCCGCGGTTTTCGTCGGCTTCAACGCCGACATGACCATCGGCATGGTCGAGGCAGCCAAGGCGGCAGGCGCCGGCGTCGAGGGCGTCTTTGCCGAGCTTGTGGCCAAGAAAACACCGGTCGAGATCACCATTCTGAAGGTTGAACTTGTGCTCGGTATCTGGATCGGGGCCGTCACCTTCACAGGTTCGGTGGTTGCTTACGGCAAGCTTGCGGGCAAGGTCGACAGCGCGGCCAAACAGTTGCGGGGCGGGCATATGCTGAATGCTGCGGCCGCTGCGATCTCGGTCATTCTGCTTATCATGTATCTCGGCGGGTCAGGCTCGTGGACGCTGGTTCTGATGACGCTTGCAGCGCTTTTCATCGGCTACCATCTGATCATGGGGATCGGCGGCGCGGATATGCCGGTCGTCGTGTCGATGCTGAACAGCTATTCCGGCTGGGCTGCTGCTGCTATCGGCTTCTCGCTGGGCAATGATCTGCTGATCGTGGTCGGCGCGCTTGTCGGCTCGTCCGGTGCGATCCTTTCCTACATCATGTGCAAGGCCATGAACCGCTCTTTCGTGAGCGTCATCCTTGGCGGCTTCGGCGGCTCATCGGGTGAGCAGATGGCGATCGAGGGCGAGCAGATTGCCATTGATGCCGACGGCGTGGGTGCCGCGCTGGATGAGGCCGACAGCGTGATCATCATTCCGGGCTACGGCATGGCGGTCGCCCAGGCGCAGCAGTCGATCAGCGAGCTGACCAAACGGCTCCGGGCGAAGGGCAAGACCGTTCGCTTCGCGATCCATCCGGTTGCGGGTCGTCTGCCGGGGCACATGAACGTGCTTCTGGCCGAGGCCAAGGTGCCCTATGACATCGTGCTGGAGATGGACGAGATCAACGAGGACTTCCCGAACACCGATGTGGCCATCGTTGTCGGTTCCAACGACATTGTGAACCCGGCCGCGCAGGAAGACCCGAACTCTCCGATTGCGGGCATGCCGGTTCTTGAGGTCTGGAAAGCCAAGCAGGTTTTTGTCTCGAAACGCGGACAGGGAACCGGGTATTCCGGCATCGAGAACCCACTTTTTTACAAGGAGAACACGCGGATGTTCTATGGTGATGCAAAGGCTTCTGTTGACGCGCTTTTGCAGAAACTTAACTGATATCTGCTAACGAACCAGTCGAGCCCCCGGCGGAGACCAACCCCCGGGGGCTTTTGCATACCTGAAGCTTGCAGGTCTGGCATCAAAGAGTTAACGACGTTTTTCGAGAAAAGAAGCCCGAAAGGCACGGATATGACCACGCGCAATGATTACCTTTTCACCTCGGAATCGGTTTCTGAGGGACATCCCGACAAAGTATGCGACCGGATCTCGGATGGTGTGCTTGATGCATTCCTCAAGGAAGACCCGTTCTCGCGTGTGGCGTGCGAGACCTTTGCAACCACAAACCGGGTCGTGATCGGCGGTGAGGTGCGCGGGCCGGAGACCGTGATCGGGCGGGTTGAGGATATCGTGCGTGAATGCGTCCGCGATATCGGCTATGAGCAGGACAAGTTCCACTGGAAGACCCTTGAGGTCACCAATCTTCTGCACGAGCAGTCCCAGCATATCGCCCAAGGCGTTGATGCCGGTGAAGGCAAGGAAGAGGGTGCGGGCGATCAAGGCATCATGTTCGGTTACGCCTGTGCCGAGACGCCCGAGCTTATGCCCGCCCCGATCCACTACTCCCACGCGATCCTGCGGCGTCTGGCCGAGGTCCGCAAGAACGGCACCGAGCCGACACTGGGGCCCGATGCGAAGTCCCAGCTTTCGATCCGCTATGCGGATGGCAAGCCGGTTGAGGTCACATCCATCGTCCTGTCCACCCAGCATCTCGACGAAAACATGACTTCCGATGATGTCCGCGCAGTGGTGGAGCCCTATATCCGTGAAACACTGCCCGATGGCTGGGTCACGGCTGCAACCGAATGGCATGTGAACCCCACAGGCGCCTTCGTGATTGGCGGCCCGGACGGTGACGCGGGTCTGACCGGCCGCAAGATCATCGTGGACACATACGGCGGGGCTGCCCCGCATGGCGGAGGCGCGTTCTCCGGCAAGGATCCGACCAAGGTGGACCGTTCCGCGGCCTATGCCGCGCGCTACCTGGCCAAGAACGTCGTGGCAGCCGGTCTTGCGCATCGCTGCACGATCCAGTTGTCCTACGCGATCGGCGTTGCTAGGCCGCTGTCGATCTATGCGGATACCTACGGCACCGGCCAGGTCCACGAGTCGAAGATCGAACAAGCCGTGGCCAAGGCACTGGACCTGACGCCCAAGGGCATTCGCGAGCATCTCAATCTGAACCGCCCGATCTATCAGCGCACCGCCGCCTACGGCCATTTCGGTCGCGCGCCCGAGGCGGATGGCGGGTTTTCGTGGGAACAGACCGATCTCGGCGATATTCTGAAATCGCTGGTCTGAGCCGGATCATCCCCGCTAGGGTGCCCGAAATGATCCTTGGGCACTTCCACGATGAGCAGCTTTCTTAAAGCCTCGATCCTTCTGAGCCTTGCCCTGCTTCTGGGCAGGCTCTCGGGTTTCGTGCGCGAAGCAGTGCTTGCGGCCAGGGTGGGGATCAGCGAGGCGGCGGATGTCGCGGTCCTCGTCCTGACCCTGCCTGATCTGCTGGTGGTTCTGCTCGTCTCGGGCGGTTTCAGTGCCGTTCTTGTTCCGGCTTTCCGGCGCTCGGAGGTGGAGGAACGCGAAAGCCTTTTCCGGCTTTTTGCGGTGATGAGCGTGCTGGTCTTTGCCGCGCTTGCCGGTCTGCTGATGATCAGCCCCGGTCTTGTCTTCCAGACACTTGCGCCCGCCATGCCCGAACAGGTCGCAGCCAGCTATCACGCTGATATCCGGCTGGTCGCCCTTGCGCTGCCTCTTGCCGCCCTCTCCGGCGTCATGGGGGCGTATCTGCAGGCGCGCGAGCAGTTCTTTGTCGTGGGTCTCGGAACTCTGGTCCTCAATCTCTGCGTTATCATCGGACTGCTGTCGGTCTTTGACGCCGATCGGAATTTCGGGGCGCTGGCTCTCAGCGTGGTTCTGGGCATCTGTCTGCGCCTGGCATTCATCTGGGCGCAAGCCCGCCCAACGCTTGTCGGACCGCTGTCCGGGTTCGATCCGCCGCTCATGATCCGTTTCGGTTCCGGGGTGTTGGCAACCGGTATCGTTGCACTCGCCCCGCTCATCTTCCGAACCTTGCTGTCCGCCAATGGGGAAGGCGAGTTGGCGAGCTTCGCGTTCGCGCTTCGTCTGTTCGAACTTCCGAACGCGCTGCTCTTCTCGGCGCTCATAACGGTGCTTGTTCCGCATCTGACCGATGCCGCCCAGGGCGGGACATCCGACAGCACCTTCTTCGCCAGGGCGTTCTGGGCGCTGGTCGGGCTTTCGCTGGCCACATTGCTGGTTGGCATCGTCTTCGCGAGGCCGCTCGCCGGGCTGATCTACGAGCGCGGAGCCATGAGCGCCGAAGGGGTCGAGCGCATCGTTCAACTTGGCAGTCTGATGTTTCTTGCCCTCCCCGCACTCGCCATCCGTGCGCTGAGTGATGCGGCGCTGCATGTCGAGGGACGCTCGGTCCGCGCACTCGTCAATCTGGCGATTGCTCTGGTGATCTCGGCAGTTGTCGCCCTGCTTGGCGGGGTCTTTGTGATGGCGGGCTTCATTCTCTTTCACATACTCGGCGCGGTGCTGAGCCTTGCTGCCACGCGACCCGATCTCGCCGCCTTGAGGGCGGCATTCTCGTTGCGGGCAGGTGTCGGTTTCGCCCTGCTGGGGCTTGCCCTTCTGGGCTGGTTTCTCACGGGTCCCGCTGACCTTTCGCCGCTGACAGGCAGCCTGTTTGCAATCATCGCTTGGCTTGTGCTGATGACGCTCTGGTGGCCTATGCTGCGCCCGGTGGCCCGGATTGCCAAGACGCGGTGAGTTCACTACATCTTGGCCGAATGGCCCGAACTTGAGCAGATCAGAAGGCAAACCCCATGTGCGGCATTTTCGGAGCCTTCTCTCTGACAGGACACCCGTTGCCGACGCAGGCCATAGAGGCGATGTCGGCCCGGATTGCACATCGCGGCCCGGATGCGGACGGATATGACGCCGATGGTGGTGTTGTTATCGGCAATCGCCGCCTTTCCGTGATCGACCTGACAACCGCGAGTGACCAACCGCTCTATTCCGATGATCGCCAGATCGTGCTGGTGCAGAACGGGGAGATCTACAACTACATCGAGCTGCGCGATGAACTCCGCGCCGCCGGTCAAACCTTTCACACCACTGGTGACACCGAGGTGCTGCTGCGCGCCTATGAGCATTGGGGCCCGGATTTCATCACGCGGATCAACGGCATGTTCGCCATCGCGGTGCATGACAAAAGAAGCGGTGAGGTTCATCTCTACCGTGATCGGCTTGGGGTCAAACCGCTTTATCTGGCCGAGCATGACGGGCGCATCCTTTTTGCCTCCGAGATCAAGTCGATCCTTGAAGCCGGCATGCCGGTTGTCCCGAACCATGCCGCGATGGCGCAGTTCTTTGCACTGAACTATGTGCCGCCGCCTGGCACAGCCTTTTCCGGGATCACCCACCTGATGCCCGGCTCAATGGCACGGATCACAAGCGGCGGGATTGAGACAAAGCGCTTCTGGGACCTGTCACAGATCGCGCCTGAACCTGAGATGACGCGGCAAGACGCCGAAGCGCGGCTTCTCGATCTGCTTGACGATGCGACCCGTATCCGGCTGCGCTCGGACGCGGATTTCGGGGCGTTTCTCTCGGGCGGGCTGGATTCGACCTCCGTCGTGGGAATGATGCGCAAACATCTGCCCGGCGAGATCAGGACCTTCTCCATCGGCTTTGATGATCCGCGTTTTGACGAGACGAAATTTGCCCAAGCGGCCTCCGACCTTTTTGGCACCACCCATCGCACCCAAATCGCCGACCCGGATATCACGACGCTCTGGCCCCGGTTCATCTATCACTGTGATCAGCCCCATGGTGACGTGTCTTTCATGCCGATGGACATGGTGTCCCGGCTGGCGGTGAGCGATGTGAAAATGGTGCTCACCGGCGATGGCGGGGACGAGCTCTTTGCCGGATACGAGAAGTATCTGGGCATCTTCCCGGATGGTCGGACAGATGCCCTCGGCGCTGACTGGCACCAGACCTATGCCCGGCAGTCAGGGCTTTTGCAAAGCGGTGAGGCGGGGCTGCTCACAGGCGATCTGGGCGCGGCCTTTGCTGACGCTGATCCTTACGCACCCCTGACCGATGCAATGGCCTCGGTGGCCCATCAGGACCCGATCAATCAGGTGCTTTTTGGCGATACGACGGTGCTGTTGCCGGGCAATAATCTGGTGAAGCCGGACCGGATGTCGATGGCGTCATCGCTGGAGGTGCGCGCGCCGTTTCTCGATTACCGCATGGCGGAGTTCGCCTTTCAGGTTCCGGGCGCGCTGAAACTGGCAGATGGAGAGACCAAGGCGGTCTACAAATCCGCCATGCTGCCGATGCTTGGCGAGGCGCTGACCTATCGGCGCAAACAAATGTTCACCGTGCCGATTGGCGAATGGTTCAAGCAGGCGCTGGCCGGGTTCTGCCGCGAGATGCTGCTCGACGGGCGGCTGGCCGCACGTGGGCTTTTCGACATGGATGCACTGACCACGATGGTGGAGAGCCACATCAACGGACGTGCCAACTATACGCGGCAGGTCCGCGCCCTGATCTCGCTTGAGATCTGGTTCCGCCTCTTCGTGGACCGCGATCCTGCGACCCTTGCCCAGGCACGCGCATGATCAAGTTTATCCTGATCGTGAACGACCCGGACATTGCGCGCCATGCGGATGAGGCCGGCGTGGAGCGGCTGATGGTCGATCTGGAATGGATGGGCAAGGAAGAGCGTCAGGGCCATCTCGACAGCTGGAAAAGCCGTCACAAACCCGGTGATGTGGCCATCGTGCGGGAAGTCGCGCAAAACGCTGATCTGATGGTGCGGATCAACCCGCTCTTTGAGGGCAGCAAGGCCGAGATTGACGAGGCCATTGCGATGGGTGCCGACCTCATCATGCTGCCGATGTACCGCCGGGTGGAAGAGATCATGCGCCTCCATGATCTGGTGCGCGGACGGGCGCGGGTGATGCCGCTGGCCGAAACGGTGCCGTCGGTGCGCGATATCGGAACGGTCCTTGATCTCTGCCCGCCGGACGAGTTGTTGATCGGCCTGAATGATCTGAGCCTCGATCTGGGGGCGGACTTCATGTTCCGTCCGCTGGCCGAGGGGTATCTCGATGATGCGGCCGCCCTTTTGCGTGCCAGGGGTGTTCCCTTTGGCATTGGCGGCATCGGTCGACTGGGCAGTGGGCAGGTTGCCGCAGATCTGATCCTGAGCGAGCATGCTCGGCTCGGCTCGGAATGGGTGGTGCTGTCGCGCAGCTTCCATAACCGTGCCACGACGCTGAGCGAGATGAAGCAGAATATCGATCTGGCGATGGAGCTTGGCAGGTTCCGCGAGGAGTACAGCCGCCTGCGGGGGCTCCGATCCTCGCAGCTTGGTATCAACCGGCTGAAGCTACTCGCCCAGATAGACCAATTTGTCACAAGGGCGGACTAGTTGTTGACTTGAGTTCAACTATGGCTAGTTTCCGGCGCGACTGACCTGCCCGCGTGGCCCTTCGCGGATGGTCACTATGGATGCGGTGTCGATATGGCCGCTCAATATGGTCTTTCCGACAGGACAGGCCCAGCGACGAAGGGGCGTTACATGGTTTCGCGCATTATTCCGGTCGAGACGTTCGATCTGGTGATCTTCGGTGGGACAGGTGATCTGGCGCGCCGTAAAATCCTGCCAAGCCTCTTTCGGCGACTGAGTGCCGGACAGATGCCCGATGATGCCCGCATCATCGGTGCGGCACGCGGCGACCTCGACCGGAAAGCCTATCAGGCGCTGATCGCGGACGCTCTGGCTGAGTTCGTGCCCGAGGACAAGCGCCCCTCCGAATTGGTTGAGCGGTTCCTTGACTGCCTGGACTATGTCAGTATAGACGCCACCGGCGACAAGGGCTGGGGTGAGTTGCAGGACAAGATGCGCGATGTCACGCGGGCCTTCTATCTGTCCGTCGGGCCGTCGCTCTTTGGCACAATCTCGCAGAAGCTGGCGAGCACCGGGCTGGCAACCTCCGAGTGTCGTATCGTGGTCGAAAAACCGCTGGGACATGATCTGGCCTCGGCCAAGGAGTTGAACGCCCAGCTCAGCGCCTGCTTTGACGAGCGGCAGATCTACCGGATCGATCATTATCTCGGTAAGGAAACCGTCCAGAACCTGATGGCGCTGCGCTTTGCCAACGCGCTGTTCGAGCCGGTCTGGAATGCGCAGCATGTCGATCATGTACAGATCACCGTTTCCGAAAGCATCGGGGTCGAAGGTCGTGGGGGCTACTATGACCGGTCCGGCGCGATGCGCGACATGGTGCAGAACCACATCATGCAGCTCTTGTGCCTGACTGCGATGGAGCCGCCGTCCAAGTTCGAACCCAACGCGGTGCGCGACGAGAAGCTGAAGGTGATCCGGGCACTGCAGCCGGTGCTGCCTCACGACACGGTGCGCGGCCAGTACCGCGCCGGAAATGGCGAGGCGTCCTATCTGGAACATGCCGAAAACCCCGACAGCGATACCGAAAGCTTTGTTGCGATCAAGGCGGAGGTTGCCAACTGGCGCTGGGCCGGCACGCCGTTCTATCTGCGCACCGGCAAGCGGCTTCGGGCGCGGCTGTCCGAGATCGTGGTGCAGTTCAAGGACGTGCCGCACTCGATCTTTGAGGAAGAGAAACATCACAACAACAATTCGCTGGTCATTCGCCTGCAACCCAATGAGGGCATCACGCTGAGGATGACCATCAAGGAACCGGGGCCGGGGGGCATGCGTCTGGTCGACGTGCCGCTCGACATGACATTTGCCGATGCGCTCGGCCCGGATGCGGCAGAAGCGCCCGATGCCTATGAGCGCTTGATTATGGATGTTGTGCGCGGTAACCAGACGCTGTTTATGCGCGGGGACGAGGTCGAAGCCGCCTGGGCGTGGACGGATGCCATACTGGCGAACTGGGCGGCAGCCAAGAAGAAGCCGCAGCCCTATGATGCTGGCGGTTCGGGGCCCGAGGATGCACTCGCCCTGATGCACCGCGACGGACGCCGCTGGCGCGATATCGAAGCCTGAAAGTTTGAGACCCATGACAAGCGGATTTGAGACATGAGCTTAAATGATAGCGTTAACATCGTCACAAAAGCGGTTGTTGAACGCTCCAGCAGTACCCGCTCGACTTATCTGGAGCGCGTCAGCCGGGCCCGTGACGAGGGGCCGAGGCGTGCGCATCTGACCTGTGGCAATCAGGCCCACGCTTATGCCGCGATGGGTGGGGACAAGGACAGGCTTGTTGAAAGCAGTGCGGGCAATATCGGGATCGTGACGGCCTATAACGACATGCTGTCGGCGCATCAGCCGTTTGAGACTTACCCTGAACTGATCCGCCGTGCCGCGCGGGAGGCAGGAGGAACAGCGCAGGTCGCAGGCGGTGTGCCTGCGATGTGCGACGGGGTCACGCAAGGCCAGGCAGGGATGGAGCTGTCGCTCTTCTCCCGCGATGTGATCGCGATGGCGGCAGGCGTGGCGCTTTCTCACAACGTCTTCGACAGCACGGTCTATCTGGGCGTCTGTGACAAGATCGTGCCGGGTCTGGTGATGGCCGCGGCCACCTTCGGGCATCTGCCTGCGGTGTTCCTGCCAGCCGGCCCGATGACCTCCGGTTTGCCCAATGATCAGAAGGCCAAGATCCGCCAGCAGTTCGCCGCCGGAGAGGTCGGGCGCGACGCGCTGATGAAGGCCGAGATGGACAGCTATCACGGCCCCGGCACCTGCACGTTTTATGGCACGGCCAACACCAATCAGATGCTGATGGAGTTCATGGGGCTGCATCTGCCCGGCGCCAGCTTTGTCAATCCCGGCACCGATCTGCGCGAGGCGCTGACGATCGAGGGCGCAAGACGGGCGCTTGCGATCTCGGCTCTTGGCAATGAATACACGCCTGCCGCCGACATCCTTGATGAGCGGACGTTCGTGAACGGGATTGTCGGGCTGATGGCCACAGGCGGCTCGACTAACCTGCTGATCCATCTGATCGCGATGGCGCGGGCGGCGGGCGTGATCCTCGATTGGGCGGATTTCGCGCAGCTCTCGGATGCAACACCTCTGATGGCGCGGGTTTATCCCAACGGTCTGGCGGATGTGAACCATTTTCATGCCGCAGGCGGGCTCGGTTTCATGATCGGCGAGTTGCTGGAGGCCGGTCTCCTGCATCCCGACACCAAAACCATCGCAGGCGACGGGCTGGCGCGCTACGCGCAGGAACCCAAACTGAAAGATGGTGTGTTGGTCTGGGAGGAGGGCACGCCGACAACCCTGAATGACAGGATCCTCAAACCGATCAGCGACCCGTTCAATGCGACCGGCGGGCTGGCAAGGCTTTCGGGTAATCTCGGTACGGGCGTGATGAAGGTCTCTGCCGTGGCGCCCGAGCGGCAGGTGGTAGAGGCCCCGGCCCGCGTCTTCAACGGGCAGGAAGAGGTCAAGGCTGCCTTCCGCGCAGGGGAGTTCACCGGCGATGTCGTCGTCATCGTCCGTTTTCAGGGGCCTAAGGCGAACGGGATGCCGGAGCTGCACTCCCTGACACCCATTCTGGCGGTTCTTCAGGATCGCGGGCAGAAGGTGGCGCTGGTCACCGACGGGCGGATGTCGGGCGCGTCCGGCAAGGTGCCGTCTGCCATTCATGTCTGCCCGGAGGCGCTGGATGGCGGCCCGCTTGCCAGAATCGCGGATGGCGATATGGTGCGCGTGGACGCCACAAACGGCACACTCGACTGCCTTACGGAAGGTGCGCTCGACAGGGCAAACATGATGCCCGATCTGAGCAGCAACACCCATGGCACGGGCCGCGAGTTGTTCGAGGTGTTCCGCGCCCATGTCGGTCGTGCCGAGGCGGGCGCAACCGCGCTCTGAAAGGACCTCAATGTCAGTGATCCGCACAATCGAAGAGCTTGAGGCGCATTACGGACAGCCCAAAGCGCCGTCTCTGGTCAAGGTCGCGGATCATATCACGCCCCAGTACAGGGCGTGGATCGAAGCCTCACCGTTTTGCGCGCTGGCAACCACCGGTCCCGAAGGGCTCGACTGTTCGCCGCGCGGCGACCGGGGCGCTGTCGTGACCGTGCTTGATCCCAAGACACTCGCGCTGCCGGATAGGCGGGGCAACAACCGGATCGACAGTCTGCGCAACATCGTGCGCAACCCGGAAACCTCGCTGATGTTTCTCGTACCCGGCTCTGACACGGTGATCCGGGTCAACGGGCAGGCAGAGATATCCGTCGATGAAGCCCTCAAAACCCGGTTCTCCGTTGACGGAAAGGCCCCGCGGTCGATCATCGTGCTTCACGTGCGTGAGGTCTATTTCCAGTGCGCCCGTGCGGTGATGCGCGCAGGGCTGTGGAACCCGCCCGCCGATATTGCGCATCTACCCACACCGGGGGATATTCTCGCAGCCCAAACCAATGGCGATGTCGGGGGCAGGGCCTATGATGAGGCCTGGCCTGATCGCGCTCAGAAAACAATGTGGTAACGCCCCTCGCTGGGGGACAAAGGATTTACGATGCCGATAACTGCTCAGGATGCCTCCCGCAAAAACCGAGAGATCTGCGAACTGGCGCCGATCATTCCTGTGCTCGTTGTCAGGGATGAGGCTCATGCCCGTCCGCTGGCCGAGGCGCTGGTTGCCGGTGGCCTGCCTGCGCTGGAGGTCACGTTGAGAACACCTGCGGCCCTGGACGCGATCCGGGCGATGGCCGAGGTGCCCGGCGGGGTCGTCGGGGCGGGCACGCTGATCACACCACAGGATGTGAAGAACGCCGTCGCAGCGGGCGCGACCTTCGGCGTGTCACCGGGCGCAACGGATGCGTTGATCGCGGCGTGCGAGGACGAGGGGCTGCCCCTGCTCGCCGGAGCCGCCACCGCCACCGAGGCCATGCAGATGCTGGCGCGTGGGTATGATGTGCTGAAATTCTTCCCGGCCGAGGCGTCAGGCGGGGCGGCCGCGCTCAAGGCCATCGGCGCGCCACTTCCGCAGATCAGCTTTTGCCCGACCGGCGGCGTCAGCCCGGGAAATGCGAATGACTATCTGAAGCTGTCAAATGTGCTCTGCGCGGGCGGCTCCTGGGTTGCACCGAATGATCTGGTCAGCGCAGGTGCATGGGACCGGATCGAAGCGCTGGCGCGGGACGCGGCGAAACTGGAGCGCGGCGCATGAACCTCTGGGATGATCTCAAGGCCCATCGGGCCAGCCAGACCGCGCGGATAGACGACCTGTTGGCGGATGATCCCGCCCGGTTCGAGACTTTTTCGGCGAGTCTCGACGACATGGTGCTGGATTTCTCCAAGACGGCGATTGATGCCACGGCGAAGGGCCTCTTGCTGCGTCTGGTCATCGAGACCGGTGTCGAGGCGCGCAGGGACGCGATGTTCTCGGGCGAGGCGATCAATGTCACGGAAGACCGGGCGGTGCTCCATACCGCGCTGCGCAACCAAAGCGGGACGCCGGTTCTGGTGGACGGCAAAGATGTCATGCCGGACGTGCAGCAGACGCTGGTCCGGATGGCGGAGTTCTCCAACGGCGTGCGCAGCGGTGCAATTGCGGCAGCCGATGGCGGGGCCTTCACGGATGTGGTGAATATCGGGATCGGCGGCTCGGACCTTGGCCCTGTCATGGCGACATTGGCGCTGGCCCCGTACCATGACGGGCCACGGACGCATTTCGTCTCCAATGTCGACGGGGCGGACGTGCATGACACACTGAAAGGGCTCGACCCGGCTAGAACGCTGATCATCGTTGCCTCTAAGACCTTCACCACCATCGAGACGATGACCAATGCGCGAACGGCGCAGGCATGGGTGAAAGCGACGGTGGGCGAGAAGACAGGCCAGCATTTCGCGGCTCTCTCGTCCGCCACCGACAAGACGGCGGCCTTTGATATCGCACCCGAGCGGGTCTTCGGGTTCGAGGACTGGGTCGGGGGGCGCTACTCGGTCTGGGGGCCGATCGGGCTGAGCCTGATGCTGGCCATCGGGCCTGAGCGCTTCAAGGAATTTCTGAGCGGCGCGCATGCCATGGACCAGCATTTCCAGACCGCCCCTCTGGCCCATAACCTGCCGGTCATGCTGGGGCTGGTCGGCATCTGGCACAACAACATCTGCGGATATCCCTCGCGCGCGGTGCTGCCTTATGACCAGCGGCTGATCCGGCTGCCCGCCTATCTCCAGCAACTGGATATGGAGAGCAATGGCAAGCTTGTGAACCTTGCAGGTGACCCGCTGACCGAGGCCTCCGGCCCGGTGATCTGGGGCGAGCCGGGAACCAACGGGCAACACGCATTTTACCAGTTGATCCATCAGGGCACGCAGGTGATCCCCTGCGAGTTCATGATCGCCACAGAGAGCCATGAGCCGGAGCTGCAGCATCACCATGACCTGCTGATCGCCAATTGTCTGGCCCAGTCCGAGGCCCTGATGCTGGGCCGCCAGGAGGCCCCCAGTCCGCACCGCCTTTTCCCCGGAAACCGCCCCTCAACGACGCTGATGTACCGTAAACTCACACCGGAGACCTTCGGGCGGATCGTGGCGCTCTATGAACACCGGGTGTTCGTGGAGGGGGCAATCTGGGGCATCAACTCCTTTGATCAATGGGGTGTCGAGCTTGGCAAGGAGCTTGCAAATGCCATGCTGCCGCTTGTGCAGGGTGGCGATGTCGGGGAGAAGGACGGCTCCACGAGCGGCTTGCTGACCCATCTGCGTAACCTTAGGACCTGAATCCCCTTTTCCTTGCATCCGTTAAGCCTTAGGGTTTGGCCCGTTTGGGGAACAGCCAGAACGGGCGGCGGATGAAACTTGCAGATCGGATGGGGCGTATCAAGGCGTCCCTGACAGGGGCGGCCATGGCGCGTGCTGCAGCCCTGATTGCGGAGGGCAAGCCGGTGATCTCGCTCACAACGGGAGAGCCAGATTTTGACACGCCCCGTCACATTCAGGACGCAGCGATCGAGGCCATGCGGGCGGGCGAGACCCGCTATACCGCAGTAGACGGCACGAAAGCCCTAAAACAGGCGGTTCAACGCAAGTTCCAGCGTGAGAACGGGCTTGCGTTTGACCTCGACCAGATCATCGTCTCGACGGGTGCGAAACAGGTGATCTTCAATGCGATCCTTGCCGCGGTTCAGGCCGGTGATGAAGTGATCATCCCGACCCCGAGTTGGGTCAGCTATCCCGATATGGTCAAGCTGGCAGGCGGGACGCCGGTTCTGCTGCCTTGCAGCCAAGCGGACGGTTTCAAGCCGAGCGCCGCAGGTATTGCGGATCTGATAACGGACAACACCCGCGCGATCATGCTGAACGCGCCGGGAAACCCCAGCGGTGCCGTTTTCTCGCGCACCGAGCTTGAGGCCCTGGGGGAGGTGCTTCGGACCCGTCCCGACATTCTGACGATCAGTGACGATATCTACGAGCATATCACCTATGGGCAGGCACCCTTCCGGACGCTGGTCCAGGTCTGTCCAGATCTGGCCGGGTCCGTGCTGACGGTGAACGGTGTCTCGAAGGCCTACGCCATGACCGGCTGGCGGATCGGGTATGGAGGTGGTCCGGCATCGCTGATCTCCGCAATGAAGATCCTGCAATCCCAGTCCACGACCAACCCGTCCTCGATCAGTCAGGCCGCGGCCCTCGCAGCTCTTGATGGTGGCCTTCAGACGGTCGAGGAGCAACGGCAGGCCTTCCAGACGCGACGGGATTTTCTGGTTGAACGGCTCAGCGCGATACCGGGCCTTGATGTGACAAGCCCTGACGGGGCGTTCTACCTCTTTGTCGGTGTCGAGAAGCTGCTCGGGTCATCCACCCTGGCGGGCCGAAAGATCACTTCGGAGGGGGACGTTGTCGATCTGCTGCTGGAGGAGGCCGAGGTCGCGGTTGTGGCGGGCGAGGGGTTTGGCATGTCGCCATATTTCCGGCTGTCTTTCGCGGCGTCCGACACGGCACTGACCGAGGCCGCATCCCGGATCGAGCGGTGCCTGACCGCCCTGCAAAGATGACGCGCCCATTGCAAAGACCCGCCGGAGCGGTCAGTTTCGCCTCATGATTGATCTTGGTGACAGGCAACGAGTTCTTGCGGTCCGGTCCGGTGACTGCATCACCACATTCCTGCGGTTCTTCGATGACGGGACCTCCGGATGGCGCTACCGCGCTGTTGCGCGTCTGGCGAAGGACGGAACGCCCGTGCAGGACTACGGACCGTTTCGCGCCAAGAACCAGAAGCTGGTTGACGCTGCGCTGGAGGATCTGGAGCGCCTGACGAGCAACTGGAGCGGGATCAACCTCCTTGATCTGGCGAGCTATCCCGGCCCGACCGTCGAGGATGCGCCGTCCGATCTGCTCAATCTCCACGCGGACTTCTTCCGGTTCTTCCAGGTCAACCACCTCATTGTCCGGAACTTCATGGCGGAGTTGTCGGACAATCCGATGGACTTCCGCAAGATCGTCCCGCCACTCAACCTGATGCTTGCCCTTGATCTGCGAGGCATCGCGCGGAGTTTTCTGGATCATTCAGGCGATGCGCTTGTCGCTTTGGCTGGCGCACCGGACTTTCGGGATGATCCCTTCACCCATGGTGCAGGCGCGATGCGCGCCATGGCGGATCTGTGGTTCCGGCTGGATCAGCCGGCACGGGAACTGGAATGCCTGACCCTGAGCCAGAAGCTTCAGCCCAATGCGACCAAGGGACGGCGCGTCATTCGCCTGTTGCTGGCAGCCAATGACCATGCCGGGGCCAAAGCTGCCTATGAACGGTTTGTCGTCCAATGGGGGCCCGACAAGTCCCTGGCAAGGGAGGTGCTGGCGTCATAGACCGGTCGATCCACTCATGAACCTCAACCGCCAGGCCGATCTCCTGCTGCGGGATATCCCGCAGATCCTGCTTGCAGGGAAATCATGTGAGCAGGCGTTGAGGGGTATGCTGAGCGGATGTCTTGAGGACTATGCCGTCTCGCTCCGGCTGTCGCGGGAAATGATGCGCCTGAACTACCGGGCCGAATTGCTGCCTCTGGTGGAAAAACTCTGCCAGCGGTTTCCTCGCAGCATCGACTTTCACCACATCCGCGCACAGCTTGATCCGGCGCATGCCGACGCTTTTGCAAGGCTGACACGTGATACCGGGCGCAAGAGAAACCTGGCCGCAAAGCTTCTGAGCGAGCAGGGGCGGGACGCGGATGCGCTCGCGCTTCTGCAAAGCGGGAGTGTCGAGCCGGGATTTGTCCTGATGGACGGGTTGGCCGAGCATGCGCTCTTGCGTGAGATGGGCACCCCCGACCCGACCATTCTGCCAAGGCTGAAACAGACCCATGGCGATGACCCGAGACTTGCCCAATATTACCTCTCGCTTGCGTTCAGCGAGGATGGTCCTTCGGCGCTGGTTGCGGCGTTTGAGGCCGACCCGGTCCCGCAATACCCGATACGTTCACAGGTCTTTGGCTGGTTGCTGGCCGCCAATGATTTCAACACGGCGCAGGACTTCTATCAGAAATGGCTTGAAGGGCAGGGGAAACCGGGGCTGGAACGCGATGATGCGTGCAGGCTTATCCTCGCGTCGTCTAAGCCTGAAATAGCCCAGGACTGGTATGGTCCCCAGATTGCCGACATGGATGATGTGCGGAAATCCCATGCGGTTCATGTCCTCTCGGCACGAACAGCGCTGGCGGCGCGCGATCATGTCAGCGCCGAGAAGCGGGCCGAAATCGGAGTGCGCCTGTTTCCCGCGTCAACCGCGCTCTTTCGCCTGCTGATCGAAGCGCTTTTCCGTCAGGGGCATTGGGAGGACGTGAACGGACGGCTGGACGCGCGGCTGAGCGCGTTCCCTCATGATCGGGGCCTTGATCCACTGAGAAGTGAGATGGCGACAAGGCAGGGGCTGCCCACGATGGGGGCGGTCGGGCTCAAGGCCGTCGAGCTTGCACTGTCGCAGGGCGATCTGGAAGCAGCCGACGTCATCCTTGAAGCCACCGCCACGCCTGATTTTCTGACGCGCATGAGGGCGAAGGAGCTTCGCATGAGCCTGGCCGCGCAGACGGGCGATCTGAGTGCGGCCTCGGCGATAGCCAACATGCTGGAGACACTTCATCCGACAAGGCCGGGCACATGGGTTGCAACAGGCCGTATCCATTTCCTGTCCGGCGACATGGAGGCCGCCAAGCGCGCCCGGTCAAGGTTCTTCGAGCTTCGACTGGGGCGGGTGAACGGCGTTGAACTCTCGGCTCGGCGCGATGTCCCCGATCTGGTGCTGGAGGCAACGGAACCCACACAGCATTTCACCAGTGCGCCTGACATCAGGGCACAGATCGATGCCAGTCTGGAACAGGCCCCCGCAACACCGGGGGCGTGGATGCAGTTTCTCTACCGGGCCGTGCATGCGGAGCTTCTGACACCGTCTGACCCGTCCGGGGACCGGCATATTCCGACAAAACTGATGACTTATTGGGAAGGTGAGACCTCAAAGCCGCTTGAGGCCATTCTCTGTGAATGGACCATGCGGTTGCCGGGCTGGTTTCATGCCCGGTTCGATGCCGGCTCAGCCCGTTTCTGGCTGTCTGAAAAAGCGCCGGATCTGGTGGCCGCTTTTGATGCGTCAGACAACCCCGCCAGCCGGTCGGACATCTTCCGCGCGGCTTATCTGCGTCAGGAAGGGGGGCTTTATGTCGATCTTGATGAGCGCCCGCGCCGCGACGTCCTCGACTGGTTCAACGGGGCTGACATTGTGCTGACCCACGAGCCGGGCCATTCCACCATCGCCAACAACTTCATCGCCACCACCCCCGGGCACCCGATCCTGGACGGTGTTTGCACCGCGATGAGCAACCTCGATCAACCGGCCCAGGGTGTCGAGACATGGATGGCGACCGGGCCCGGCCTGTTTGCCCAAGAGGTTGGACGCTGGATTTGGGAGGGCCTCAGGAACGAAAGACCGCTCTCGGGGCTGCATCTGTTGCGGCACAATGCCTATCAGGCGCGGGTCGCGACCAACCTGCAATTGCCGCACAAATACACCAGCGATTACTGGCGCAAATTGTAGCTCAGGCCGCCCCTGCCCTCCGGTCGTCGATATCTTCTGCAATCTCCGCATCCTCGGCGTCGGCTTCGACCGGATCGTCCTGCGGCTCTTCGGATGCTGCCTCCAGCGCACCGACGATCAGGGGCAGCATGGCAGCCGATGAGGCCAGCATCTCTGGCGTCTGTGGCGGCATGGTCCATTCCAGCGTGTCGAAAGCTTTGCAGTTCTCGCAGGTTGGCAGCCAATGGGCGTGCACATGATTGCAGTTCTCGCAGGTCCAGGCCTCGCCACGCGGAGCGCCGATGGCCTTGGCAAGCCATGCCTTCACCTCGTGATCGGGCGCTCCTTCTCCCTTCGCGACAGCCGCCATGATGGCAAGGGAACGGGCCGTCGGATCGGTTTCTGCCAGATCACCCAGCGCGCGGCGCGCGGCGGGAAAGTCTTCCGCCGCCAGCATCAGTTCGGCCAGAACCATCTTGCTCTCGGCATGGGCGGGATTGCTCTTGATCAGGGTCTGAAAGCGTTTCAGACGCGCCTCCGGTGTCTCATCTGGTTCAATCGCGGCAAAGGCTGCGGCAAGATCCGGCTGCGGCGCGGCGTTCCAGGCCTTGCGAAGAATGCTGGTCGCGCCGCGTTTGTCACCCGATCTGATCTTCTGCTCTGCGGCCAGCGCGGCCGCAGGCGCGAAACCCGGGGCCAGCTTGTTGGCCTGAATGGCGGCATCCCGGGCGCGGGTCTCGTTGCCGTCCTCGATCGCAATCCGGGCATCGGCGAGCGAAAGCACCGCATCGCGGCGCTTGCCGACATCGCGTGGCAGCGCACCGGCGCGGATTTTGGCCTGCAGGGTGGTGCGCGCACCGGTCCAGTCGGCCTTGTCCGACTGCAATTCGAAGAGCTTGTCCAGCACATCATGATGTTTGGGGCGCAGCGCAAAGGCCTTCTCGGCCAGTTTCAGAGCGGTTTCGGTATCGCCTTCCTTCAACTTCTGCTGCAAAAGCCCCCGGACCCCCACAAAGCGGGACCGGTCATCGGTCAGCATCTGCTTGTAATACTGTGTGGCGCGATCCGTGTTGCCCGAAAGCTCCGCCGCCTGTGCATTCAAGAGCCGGGTCAACTCGGGCCTGTTCAGAAGCTTCTCGGCCCTTGACGCCTTGACCTGCGCCAGACGGCTCTCGCCGGAGGCAAGCGCGATCATCCCGTCGGTCAGCGCATCAAATCCCTTGCGTTCCCGGTTCCGGTCGAAATAGCGGGAGATTGCGGTTTCATCCCCCCAGAGAAACCGTAACACGGCGATCACAAGTGCCACGATCTTCAGCAGGATCCACACGGCCAGAAGCCCGACAAGCAGAACCACCAGAAAACCGATGGGCGAGAGCGAGATTTCCCGCGTGCCAAAGGCGATGCGCACCTCTCCGGGTGTTTCGATAATGAAACTCGCGGCATAGGTCAGCGCCGCTGCCAGAGCGATGAAAATCAGAACCTTTGTCAGTGACCAAAGCATCGCTCGCCCCTCGCTATCAGTTTTCGGCCAGCAGCGTGCCGGTCAGGTTCTTCAGTGCCCGTTCGGCATTCATCCGCTTCTGTGCCCTGTCGATCCAGTCACCCATGGCAGCCGCCACATCCGGTTCGAGGCTTTCCAGTTCACTCAGTGACCCTGCCAGATCGTCCGCCTTGAGGGCCGCTTCCGCCCGGCTCAGCACCGCATCGGTACTGTCGCCTTCGATCGGTGTGAGCGACCGGCTGGCCACCTGCGCTTTAACAAAGGCCGAAAGGCGTCCGCCGATTTCGTTACCGGCCTCAGCCGTAATCGCCGCCTGAATGGCCGAATGAGCGGCGTCTCCGAAAGAACTGCGCAGGTTCGGAAGCGAGGCCACGCCGCTTTCGGCCACATCGGCCAGCGCTGCGGGAACCTCGACACCATCGACGGAGCCGAGTGTGTCCACCGCCTCTACAAACGGAGCGCCGTTGCTGAGAGCCGCATCAATATTGGCCAGACCGCTGCGAACAAGGGCGGTGTCCTGGGCATTGCGGGCCGTCGTCCGCGCGCGCTCGACCTGTTGTTCGGTCGCAGCGGTCACCTCTTCCAGTCGCTGGCTAAGGGCTCCGTCACGGGCCGCGAGATCGGAAATCTCGGCCTTCAGCCCTTCGATGGCAGCACTGAAACCGGCAACCTCTGCGAGCGATTCCTCGTCAAGCACGCCACCCGAGAGGCCCATCATCGCTGATTTCAGCTCGTTCAGTTCAGCGGTGAGGCCCCGGAGCCGGGTCTCGGCGGCGCTCAGCCGCCCCTCGATTTCCGCACCATCCGTGCCGGCCATCTGGTCGGATATCTCGCGGATCTGCACGTCAATCTCGCCGCGTGCCGTGTTCAGCGCGTCTGCTATGGCGGTGTCGATCGTGGCCTGATCGACCGGGTCCGGCATATTTGCCAGTGCGGTCTGAAACTCGGTGCGCAAAGCGGCGATCTCTGCCTCTGCCGCGCTTTGTCCCGGCATCAGCCATGCCTTCACCGGGCCGATACCCGAAGGTAGATTGGGTGCGATCTTCGGTGCGCCCCAGAGCGCGATGCCGCCGCCGACCAGAAGCAGGATCAACCCGGTGAGCACCTTTGAGGCAAAGGATCCGTGTGCCTCTTCCTCATGCGCCAGTTCCTCGGCCTCATGGCTGGCTTCATCCTCGCGAGCGGGCTCCTCCTCATCGGGAACCTCGTCGGGAGATGTGTCAGCCTCCGAGGCCTCCTCCGATACCGTCTCGGCCATGACCTCCTCTTCGGGATGCTCATCCGCCGTGTCCTCAACGCTTTCGTCACCGTCGGACTGCACCTCGTCAAGAGGCTCAGCCTCTGTTTCCGGGGTTTCAGACTTCTTTTTCGCCATGCGTCGTGCTGCTTTCGCTTGCTTATGTCTCCGCCACATCGCCTTCGGACGGAGAATCCCTTACCGCTGGTAATATTTGTAGGCACTGGCAGGCATCACTACAAGCGGCAGCACGACTCACGATGCGCCGGACGGATGGTCCCTGATGCAGGCGATCAGCGACGCCATGTCAGGCTTTTGGGCCGTAAAAACCTGCGTGAAACCGGTTCTGTGCAATAGCTCCGCAATCGCCTGCGAGAGGCAGAAAAACGGCAAATCCGAGCGAATTTTTCCCACAACCTGCTCAACAAAGAGGCAGGAGGCGCGCGGTGACAGGAGGCTGACCGCAGATATTGCACCACCTGCGAGGTCATCCAGACGCGCGGTCGAGAGCGGGAGAGGCCGCTGATCATAGAGAATAGCCTCGCTCGCCTGTCTGCCGGCATCGCTCAGATGCCCCACAAGATCGCCTCTGCCATGCACCCCCCTCACGTGAAGGAAGGGCTCCTCGCCATCGCGCAAGGCCAGCCCGAGAAGATCATCGACCGTGCCGCCTGCCGAGGCCGCATCAAACCCCAGTTCCCGTGCGATGTCCGCTGTCCGGTCACCGACGCAAAGCGCGCGCAGCCCGGCAGGATCAACCCGATAGGCGAAAGCCCTGACCCCGTTGGCGGATGTGAAAAGCAGGGTCTGATAATGGGACGGAACGGCTGTATCGGTCATCGGTACGATCTCGGTCAGGGGTGCAAAGACCGGCACCCATCCGAGTGGAGCAATCAGATCCGCAAAGCGGTCGGATTGGGCGCGCGGCCGTGTGATCAGCATCCTGCGGGTCATCGCCCCTCCCATTGCGCGCCATCCCGCCCGGTGTTACCTCCGCTGCCATGAAAGCGCAAACCGGGACTCAGCAGGATATCATGCCGCGCCTCTGCCTCGGCATCGAGAGCAGCTGTGACGACACCGCTGCAGCGCTGGTGACCGATGATCGCCGCATACTCTCTTCAATCGTGTTCGGGCAGGAGGGGCTGCATGACGATTTTGGCGGAGTGGTGCCCGAGATTGCAGCGCGCGCCCATGCCGAGCGGCTTGATCACTGCATCGAGCAGGCGTTGGAGGCCGCTGGCAAGACCCTTGGAGATATCGACCTGATCGCGGTGACATCCGGACCGGGGCTGATCGGTGGCGTTCTGTCCGGTGTGATGTGCGCGAAGGGTCTTTCCACAGCACTTGGAAAGCCGTTTCTGGGCGTCAACCATCTGGCGGGGCACGCCCTGACCCCCCGGCTGACCGACGGGCTGGCCTATCCCTATCTGCTGCTGCTGGTCTCCGGCGGGCATTGCCAGTTTCTGGTTGTTGAGGGCCCGCAGGCGTTCACAAGGCTGGGCGGAACCATCGATGACAGCCCGGGCGAGGCGTTCGACAAGACAGCCCGCCTTCTTGGGCTGGGCTATCCCGGCGGGCCACTTGTCGAGCGTGAGGCGGAGCGGGGAGACCCCGCGCGATTTGCCTTCCCCCGGCCGCTTCTCGACCGGCCGGGATGCGATATGTCGTTCTCGGGGCTGAAAACCGCCCTGCGCCGGGCGCGGGACGAGGTTGTTGGCGACAAGGGCGGGCTTTCCGGCCAGGACCGCGCCGATCTCTGCGCGGGGTTTCAGACAGCAGTCGCAGATGTGCTGGCAGAGAAAACCCGACGCGCCTGCCTGGCCTTTGCAACGCAGACAGGTGTCCGGACGACGTTTGCGGTTGCGGGCGGTGTCGCGGCCAACAGGACCATACGAAACGGGTTGGAGACGGTCGCTGGAGAGGCCGGTTTCGCGTTCACCGCACCTCCGCTTGCACTTTGCACCGACAATGCCGCGATGATCGCCTGGGCAGGGCTGGAACAGTATGGACAGGGCGCAAGAAGCGATCTCACGCTTTCTGCGCGACCGCGATGGCCGCTCGATCAACAGGCAGCGCCGATGCTGGGCTCGGGCAGGAAAGGCGCCAAGGCGTGAGCCGGATCGGGGTGATCGGGGCAGGAGCTTTCGGGACCGCGCTTGGTATTTGCTTTGCCCGCAAGACCCCGACGCTGCTTTGGGCGCGCGATGCGGAGCAGGCGGCCTGCATGCAGCGGGAGCGCCGGAACTTCAAGCGTCTTCCGGGAGCCACTCTGCCCGAAGGTCTGACGGCAACCGGTGAACTGCCTGATCTGTCGGATGCGGAGATTCTGGTGCTCGCGCTTCCGGCGCAGATGACGGCGTCCTTTCTGAACGCAAGCGGACGGGATCTGCCTGACGTGCCGGTTGTGCTCGCTGCCAAGGGCATCTCGGTGGACGGGCTTGAATTGCAGACCGATATCGCGTCCAGATGGCTTGCCGCGCCGCTTGCGGTGCTGACCGGCCCCGGTTTTGCGTCTGAAATCGCAAACGGTTTGCCGACGGCCCTGACCCTGGCGGCGCGGGACCGGAAGATTGGCCGGAACCTGCAAGAGGCCCTTTCGACCGAGACGCTCCGGCTTTATCTCAGCAGCGATCCTGTTGGCGCACAGATCGGTGGCGCGCTGAAGAACGTCATTGCGTTGGCCTGTGGCATCGCCATTGGCTCCGGTCTGGGCGAAAGCGCCCGCGCGGCGCTGATGACCCGCGGCTTTTTCGAGATGTCCCGGCTCGCGCTGGCCATGGGCGGGCAGGCGGAAACGCTCTCGGGTCTCTCCGGGCTTGGTGATCTGGCGTTGACTTGTGGGACCGAGCAGTCGCGCAACTTCTCTGCCGGGCTACGGTTTGGTCAGGCCGGTCAGGTCTCGCCCGGCACCACGGTCGAGGGGCTCGCGACCGCGCGTGCCGCATCTGCCCTTGCAGACAGCGAAGCCATCGAGATGCCCATCGTGCGCGCCGTCTCGGCTATTCTGGATGGCCAGATATCAGTGTCATCTGCTATGCAGGACCTGCTGAGCCGCCCCTTGAAGGAGGAACACTGACGGATGCCTTTCGCTCTGATCTGTAACGACAAACCGGACCATCTTGAGACAAGAAAGGCCAATCGGGACGCGCATCTTTCCTACGTCGCCGAGACCGGTCTGGTGACCTTTGCGGGACCGTTTCTGGATGACGCGGGCGCGATGAACGGTTCGTTCATCCTGCTTGATGTGGCCGACAGGACAGCGGCGGAGAATTGGGCGGCAAAGGACCCCTATGCCATGGCCGGGCTTTTCGCATCCGTTGAAATCCGGCCCTTCAAACAGGTGATATGATGCAGTACTGGCTTTTCAAATCCGAACCGAACACATGGTCATGGGACGACCAGGTTGCCAAGGGCGAGGCCGGTGAGGAATGGGATGGTGTGCGCAACTACCAGGCGCGCAATCACATGCGCGACATGGCGCTTGGTGACCTTGGCTTCTTCTATCACTCGATGAAGGAAAAGGCGGTTGTCGGCATCGTGGAGGTCTGCAAGCTTTGCCACCCTGACAGCACGACCGATGATCCACGCTGGGAATGTGTCGATATCAAAGCCGTCGAGCCGGTGCCGAACCCCGTCACGCTTGACATGTGCAAGGCCGAGCCGAAGCTGAAGGACATGGTACTTGTCAACAATTCGCGGCTTTCCGTGCAACCGGTGCGCAAACCGGAATGGGACCTGATCCTGAAACTTGGTGGACGCGGATAAAGCTGCAATACTCCGCCTAGAAACAGGCGGAGGATGTCATGGAGTTCGTATCAGTCTTTGTCGCTGCGGTTGCCAGCTTCGCGTGGGGTGCCGTCTGGTATTCCACAATGGCAAATCCATGGATGGCGGCAGCCGGGATCACCAAGGAGGAAGTCAATCAGCGCGATCCCAAGCCGTTCATCATCGGCTTTGTCGGGTCGATTCTGGTTGCCGGAATGATGCGCCATATCTTTGCGTCCTCGGGCGTGTCCGGCATTGGTGAGGGCGCGCTCAGCGGTGCCGGTCTGGGGGCGTTCATCGCCCTGCCGTGGCTTGCGACCTGTTACGGGTTCTCCAACCGGCCGATGGCGCTCACGGTGATCGACGGGACCTATACCATCGTCGGGGCGACGATCATGGGCATTGTGCTGACACTGCTTTAGCGACAGGTGCCCCACCGACCTTGCGCGAGGTGGAAGTGATCCGCATGAAGCGCATTATAGTCCGGTGACAGGACCGTGCGGAACCACCTGCAGGCCCCGTCCCGGACATCGCGCCAGAAGCCTGCGTCGCCACCTCGATCCCATGTGTCTTTCATCCTAAGGGTTCTGCCATCGGCGAGCACGACCGAAGAAATGTCGATGGCGCGCGCGGTGGCATGGGCGCTCATGATGCGACTTGGGCCCTTGCCTGTCCGCATCGTGCGGCAGGAATAGCTGCTGTAATGCCCGAGCGCCGCGACCTCCTGCCCGAAATGCGCACGCGCGGCCGGCTGGATGCTGTGACGATCCCACATCGCCATGCGCAGCGCGATATCGCACCGGGTGCTCACCGGCCTGAGCGACGCCCGCGCCGCCTTGCTGAGGCGCACGTGGGTGCGGATATGGCATTGCTCGCTTTCTTCCTGATCCGCAAGCCGTGTGAATGCGGTTCCCGCGTCCTCCAGGGCCGCAAGGCAAAGCTGCGGGTCGGCGGCGGTACGGCTCAGCTTGAAGGTTGTCACCGGCGTGATCTCGGCCCGTGGGTCAAGCGGTGTGAACGGGTTCCAAGCGTCGGGCAACTGACCGCTGCCAAGGTAGAGACCCGCAAGCAGGATCATCAGCGCCACCATCCCGCTGACAAAGGCCATGAGGACACGAAGCGGTTTCCTTGGCGGGCGTTTGGGGGTGTCGGGTTTGGGGCGCAAATGCGGTGGTTTCATCGGGTATCCAAAGACGGCTGTTGAACGGTGACGGGCGAGCCTGTTGCCATCTGCGACAAGAACAGTCTAGGTTTTGCGCTGCAAGTACTCAATTCAACGGGCGCGGGTCGGATGACGTTGCGCCCTCGGGAGGATCCATGTCAGTTCACTTCAAGTCCCTGACGGCTGCAGCCCTCGCCCTGGCGCTTGGTGCCGGTGCCGGTCTGGCTCAGGACGTCACACTGCGTTTTCAGCATTTCATCTCACCCAAAGGGTCGGTTCCGGCAAGGTTCATGGAGCCCTGGGCGGAAAAGGTCATGGAAGAAAGCGGCGGCCGCATCAAGATAGAGCTCTATCCCGGCATGCAACTGGGCGGCTCGCCCCCCTCCCTTTATGACCAGATCCGCGATGGCGTGATTGATGGCGGATGGGCGATCCCGTCCTACACGCCGGGCCGTTTCCCGGAATCAGAAGCGTTCGAGCTCCCGTTCATGAGTTCGATGAGCGGTGAGGCGACCTCTCGTGCGGCCTGGGAATACACCCAGAAATACATGGGCGAGCGGTTCTCGGACGTGCATCTTCTGGCGGTCCATGTGCATGGTCCCGGCGTCATCCACAAGCGCGGTGCGCCGATCAAGATGGTCGAGGACTTCAACGGGTTGAAACTGCGCGGACCGTCGCGTCAGGCCAATGCGCTGCTGGAAGCGATGGGTGCGACGCCGGTCGGCATGCCGGTGCCCGCGTTCCCCGAGGCCCTGTCCAAAGGTGTCGTCGATGGCGGTGTGATCCCATGGGAGATCGTGCCCCCGCTCAAGGTGCATGAACTGGCCGACAGCCATACCGAGATCGGCGGTGACCGTGCGCTTTACAACACCTACTTCATCTGGGCCATGAACAAGGCGAGCTATGAGCGCCTGCCTGACGATCTGAAAGCCATCATCGATGCCAATTCCGGGATTGATGCATCAGCCTGGGCCGGGCGTGCCATGGATGAAGGCGATGAGGTCGGGCTGGATATCACCAGGTCTGCGGGCAACGAGGTCCACACACTCTCCGAAGAGGAGCTCGCCCGGATCAAGGCCATGGGCGCCGAGTTGACGGCCGCCTGGGTCGAGGAGATGACCGCCAAGGGGCTCGACGGGGCTGCCATGGTCGCTGATGCCGAGGCGATGGTTGCCAAATACGACCAGTAAGCCGTAAATGCCAATGAGGGGCCGCGCCGGTAGGGGCGGCCCTTTTGCATGGAGGGACAGGTGAGCGTCATCATCGCGGGGGGCGGTATCGGCGGGCTGGCGCTTGCGCTCAGCCTGCATCAGATCGGCGTACCGGTGCGGGTCCTCGAACGGGTCGAGCGGATCCGGCCATTGGGCGTCGGCATCAACCTGCAGCCCCATGCGGTGCGGGAACTGACGGAGTTGGGCCTGCTCGACGAACTCGACAAGATCGGCCTGAGAACGGCAGAGGTCGCCTATTTCTCAAAGCACGGCAAGCCGATCTGGTCCGAGCCGCGCGGCGAGGCAGCCGGTTACCGCTGGCCGCAGTTTTCCATCCATCGGGGCGCGTTGCAGATGCTTCTGCTGCGCAGCGTGCAGGAACGGATGCCGACCGGCACACTGCGGACAGGTGCGATGGTCACGGACTGGACAAGCGGACCAGACGGCGTGGACGTTGCGGTTGAGACCTCTTCGGGAACCGAGACGCTGGCCGGCGATTTGCTGATCGCGGTCGATGGCATCCACTCGACCATCCGCGCCAAGCTCTATCCAGACGAGGGCGGCCCGGCCTGGGGCGGGACCGTTATGTGGCGCGGCGTGACCCGCGGCCCACGATACCTGACCGGGCGCAGCATTGCCTTTGCGGGCACGAAACGGGTGAAATGGGTCGGGTATCCGATTGCCGACACGGACAATGGCTCGCTGATCAACTGGATCGCCGACCTGCATTTCCCAAAGGATCATCTGTGGCGCAAGGAGGACTGGAACCGGCAGGGTGTGCTGGACGACTTCCTGCCAAGATTTGCTGACTGGCACTTCCCGTGGCTCGACATTCCGCTGACGATCCGCTCTGCCGATCAGATACTGGAATATCCGATGGTGGACCGGGACCCGCTGGAGAGATGGACCTTCGACCGGGTGACCCTGCTCGGCGATGCCGCCCATGCGATGTATCCCATCGGCTCAAACGGTGCGTCTCAGGCCATTCTGGATGCGCGCGTGCTGGCGCGCGAGATTGCACAGCACGGGCCGACCGAGGCGGCGCTTCAGGCATACGAAGCCACGCGACGGCCAGCAACATCGGCATTAGTGCTTGCCAATCGCTCCGATGGGCCCGATCAAGTGCTTGATGTGGTTGACGCCCGCGCGCCGGACGGATTTGTAACCATCGAGGACGTAATGAAGCCCGGAGAGCTGGAAACGATGGCTGCCGACTACAAGAAGATTGCAGGCATGGACGTCGAGGCCCTGAACGCCCGCGCTTCCATCCTTTCGGCGATATGCTGAATGGCTAGCCTCGCCCCTCTTGCCCTGGGCAAAGTCGAAACGCATCTGGAGCGGCTGACCCGCTGGTTTGCCTATTTCGGCGGCGTTGTTCTGACCCTCATGGGCCTTCTCACCGTGGTTTCGATCATCGGGCGCGCGCTGATCCCGCTGGGGCTTGGTCCCGTGCCGGGCGATTTTGAACTGGTGGAGATCGGGTGCGCCGTGGCCATCTTCTCCTTCCTGCCCTATTGCCATCTCAAACGTGGTCACGTGACTGTGGATATCCTTGTGGATCGTTTCCCGAGCCGGATACGGACCTTCCTCGGCCTGGTTGGCGATGTGCTGATCATGCTGGTCTCGATTGTGATTGCCTGGCGGCTCTGGCTCGGCATGGGCGAGCGCATACCGTTCTTTGAACAATCCACCCGTGATGTGCTTGGCTTCGGCTACAAGCCGTTCTCCGTGGAGACCACATTCATTCTCGGGCTGCCGGTCTGGTACGGGTATGTCCTGTCGATGATCGCGGCGCTGCTCTTTGTGGTGACATGTCTGTTCGCGGTCTGGCGGAGCCTCAGCTGGACGCTGGAGGGGCGGGAGGCCGCAAACGCATGACCGGCCTTGAGATATCACTGATCGCCTTCGCACTGATGCTGCTTGCGATCTTTCTGCGGGTGCCCATCGGGGCGGCTATGGCAATCACCGGGTTCTGCGGAACATGGGTGGTGCTTGGCCATCCCAACGCGGTCCTGGGGCAGCTCAAGGCACTGACCTATGACACGTTCTCGAACTATTCGCTTTCAATCGTACCGCTTTTCCTGCTGATGGGGCAGTTCGCAACCAAGTCGGGCATGAGCAGTGATCTGTTCCGGGCGGCGGCGGACTGGGTTGGCCACAGGCGCGGAGGTATGGCGGTTGCCGCCGTCGGTGCCTGTGCGGGGTTCGGGGCTGTCTGTGGCTCGTCGCTGGCGACCGCGTCCACCATGGGGCAGGTGGCCTTGCCCGAGATGCGCAAATACGGCTATTCCAACGCGCTTTCGACCGGTGTTCTGGCCGCAGGCGGCACGCTTGGCATCCTGATCCCGCCGTCGGTCATCCTGGTGATCTATGCGATCATCACCGAGCAGAACATCGTGAAGATGTTCCAGGCCGCTCTGATCCCCGGCATCCTTGCCGCCATCGGCTATATGGCGACCGTGTGGATCTATGTCTGGCGCAATCCGTCCTCGGCCCAGCCCGCCCCACGCGTGCCGTGGAGCCGCAGGTTTCGCACGCTCTTGCGCATCTGGCCGGTGGTGACGATCTTTCTGTTGGTGATTGGCGGGATCTATGCGGGGATCTTCACGCCCACGGAAGGAGCTGCTGTCGGCGCGGTTTCAACAGGCGCATATGGCATCGCGACAGGCGGGATCACGCGGGCTGCCTTTCTCGATTGTATCCTCTCCACTGCCTCCTCATCCGCCATGATCTTCTTCATCATCTTCGGCGCGCAGCTCTTCAACACCTTTCTTGCGTTCACACAGACGCCGCAACTGGTCGCTGATTGGGTGACCGGACAGGGTTTCGCGCCTCTCGTTGTGCTCAGCGCGATGCTGTTCTTCTATCTGGTCTTCGGATGTGTGATGGACTCGCTATCGATGATCCTGCTGACGATTCCGGTCTTTTTCCCGATCATCGAGGCCCTTGATTTTGGCATGTCGCCGGAGGAAACCGCGATCTGGTTCGGTATTCTTGCGCTGATCGTTGTCGAGGTGGGTCTGATTACACCGCCGGTTGGCATGAACCTCTTCATCATTCATTCCATGGCGCGCGATGTACCGATGACCCAGACCTATCGCGGGGTTGCACCCTTTGTGCTGAGCGATTTGATCCGGGTGGTCGTTTTGGTCGGTTTTCCGGGCATCACGCTGTTTCTGGTCCGCCTGGGCGCGGGCTGATCTGCGGAAAAAAGGGCGGCGCGATGCCCATCACGCCGCCCCTTGCACCCACGTACAAAGCTCCTGATCTGGTTGCAGAACCCTCTGACTGCAAATCTGGTCGCATGTAATCGAAAGCCGTTGCCCCAACTGGATTCCCGATCTGCTGATCCGATCACCGGACAGACCCGGCGCCAAAGCCTTGCACGTGCCCCTCAACCCGTGGCGATAACAGAAAACTATGGGATATGAGAAACTGACGGTAGTGCCGTCAAACGAGGCCTTCTAACCCCGAAACCAGCGTCTTTTATCCACCAGATTATCCTTTGAGGCAAGAAATTAGAGGTGACAAATTAGCTCAAAAGCAGCCCACTTCCGGCGCGGGTCCATAGAAAAAGCGGACCCCTTGCGAGGCCCGCTTCACAACACGTCATAAGCTGACGCGAAGATCAGTTGCCGATGATAGCCTTGGCTTTGCGGGCTTTCTCATTGGTCGACTCGTCGCTGCCGAAAATCGACTGCAGTTGGGACAGCTGTGTCAGCGATAGCGTTGTTGTGTCGACGTCATCAAGACCGATCTGACCCAATGCGCGCGAAGCAGCCAGTTCCAGCATGTTCAGCTCTTCATTGATGACCGGACGGTCCTCGATGATCGCGTTCACGCGGCGCGCCTGCTCATTGGTGGATTCACCGCTCTCAAGAACGTTCTTGATCTGGTTGAGCTGTGTCAGGGAGAGATTGCTCATGATGACGCCTTCAACGCCGATCTTCTCCAGCGAGCGGGTCACGGACAACTCAAGCATGCCAAGCTGCTCGGTGATGATCGGGCCGTCATCGACGATTGCGCGAACGCGCTGAGCTTTGTTCGTGGTCGACTCGCTGGATTCCAGCACGTTCTTGATCTGTGCAAGCTGTGCGAAGGTCAGCGTAGACGTATCCACGTCAACGTTGATGGCGCTCAGGCCACGGTTGAGGGCTGTCTCCAGCATGCTCAACTCCTGATCCATTGCGACAGCGGGCATTGCAACGAGTGATGCGGTCGAAAGAGCGACTGCGGTGGTCAAAGATACGAGAGTGCGTTTCATGTTTTTTCCTCACATTTTTCTCAATGTCCCCACCGAACGATTGCGGCGAGTGAGGCCAAGCTACTCAGAAACCGTATGCTCTCAATTCACGTTGAAATTCACGCAAAGTCACAGAAACTTGGGATTGACATGATGTTTCCGTGATCGTGCTCACGAGTCATCACAGGCCGGGAAATCAAGGCGCCGTAACGTGTACAGTCCGAAACGGCACGTTCTGTAACAATTATCACGCGCAGCATTTTCGCGATTTGAAACATGTGAGCTTTGTGTCAGCAACCGAATGCGCGCATTTGACAATGTTTCATCCCCTCACATTTTTTTAGTAACGAAATCCTACAGATATCTGACGGGGCCGTGATCGAGTGTGTCGCTGACAGATGCCTTGAGACAAAAAAAAGGCCCCTCCGGCAGAGGGGCCAGCGAAGTCTGGATGCGGGCCGGATGGATCTCAGGTAGACTTCGTTTTCCGGTTCAGTGAGGTGCCGTTGATACAGTGCACCATCTGTCTCTCGATATTGACAATGTGTCCCATATGGCCACCGCACCGCCTGCAGTGCACTTCCATCAACGTGCGCTTGTTGTCGGGGTTCATCGAATAGTTGGCCGCCTTGTCGATGTCGGTCAGGACAGCGTTTGGCTGGGCGTGCGCGAAGAACACCCACCCCTTGTCGAGCTCGACCCGCCATTCGGAATCGTAGACATGCAGATCGCAGCCGGCGCAGTGGAATGCACCCTCTGCATAGTCGTCCCAATAGGCGCTTGACCCTGGCCACTCCGTTCCGTTGTCGCGCAGGATGTCATACTGGTCATTGGTCAGGATAGCCCGCCATTCGTCTTCGGTCTTTGTGACTTCAAAAACGTAGCCGCCGCCATCGGACGCACGCGCCACAGTTGCCGCCGGCAAAAACGCCGTGCCTGCAAGCGCGGTTGTCGCGAGGAACCCCCGCCGGTCAAGTGTCAGGTTTTTCATCATCAATCCTCCAAAAAACTGAGATGATCGTAACACCCGACCTCATCACTCGTTACACAATGTTGCGTGAGTTCACACACAACACGATCACGGCTTGATGATTGCCTTCCCGATGGAAGGAGGTTCAGTGCAGTATTATTCGTCCAGCGGTGTGATCTGCACCAGGCAGTCGGATTTCGCATCACCTGTCAGACCGTCACATTCCAGACCGGCGACCACGATCGGCTCAACCGGGGTGGAGATCTGCGGCTCGGAGGGTTGCGTCGATTGGGCGGTCTGCTCGAATGCATCCTGGGAATGAGCCTCACCCCAGCAGCCACCGGCCACAGCCGTTGATGCGGCAAACATCGCGCCTGCGCATACAAGTCCAAGTATCCTGATCATGTCTTTCTCCTTGCTTGTATGCACATCACAGCATCTTGCGCCCGATCCGTCAAAACAATTTCTGCCTCCGCCGAGATACGCCCGCCTTCTTTTTGGCATAAATATCCCCGCCGGAGGCAGGAAGCTCTTGCGTCAGTAGCGGTAATGTTCGGGTTTGAAAGGACCACTCGGCTCAACGCCGATATACTCCGCCTGATCCGGGCTCAAGTCCGTGAGCTTCACCCCGATCCGCGACAGATGCAGTCGCGCAACCTTCTCGTCAAGATGCTTGGGCAGGATGTAGACCTTGTTCTCGTAGTCGGCGCCCTTGGTCCAGAGTTCGATCTGCGCCAGCACCTGGTTGGTGAAACTGGCCGACATGACGAAGGACGGGTGGCCGGTTGCGTTGCCAAGGTTCAGCAGGCGTCCCTCCGACAGCAGGATCATGCGGTTCCCGTTGGGAAACTCGATCATGTCCACCTGATCCTTGATGTTCGTCCATTTGTGGTTTTTCAGGGCGGCCACCTGAATCTCGTTGTCGAAATGGCCGATATTGCCGACGATCGCCATGTCCTTCATCTCGCGCATGTGCTCAAGGCGGATGACGTCCTTGTTGCCGGTCGTAGTGATGAAGATGTCGGCACTCGGGGCTGCATCCTCAAGCGTGACGACCTCGAAGCCATCCATGGCGGCCTGCAGCGCGCAGATGGGATCCACTTCGGTCACCTTGACCCGTGCGCCTGCACCGCGCAGCGACGCGGCCGAGCCCTTGCCCACATCGCCATAGCCGCAGACCACGGCTGTCTTGCCCGCCATCATTGTGTCGGTGGCACGCCGGATGCCGTCCACGAGGCTTTCCTTGCAACCATATTTGTTGTCGAATTTCGATTTGGTGACGCTGTCATTCACATTGATCGCCGGGAAGGGCAGCTGTCCCTGCTCGACAAGCTGATAGAGCCTGTGCACACCTGTGGTCGTCTCCTCGGACACGCCATTGAGTGCATCGCGCTGTTTCGTGAACCAGCCGGGGTTCGCGGCGAGGCGTTTGCGGATCTGGGCGAAGAGGGCTTCCTCCTCCTCCGACTTGGGCACGGCGATCAGGTCTTCCTCGCCGTTTTCGACCCGTGCACCGAGCAGGACATACATGGTTGCGTCGCCGCCATCGTCGAGGATGAGATTTGCCGTGCCTTCCTCGAAGAAGAAGATCCGGTCCGCATAGTCCCAATACTCTTCCAGTGTCTCACCCTTGATGGCAAAAACCGGCGTGCCACCGGCAGCTATGGCCGCGGCTGCATGATCCTGGGTGGAGAAGATGTTGCAGGACGCCCAGCGAACCTGGGCACCGAGCGCATTCAGTGTCTCGATCAGCACGGCTGTCTGGATCGTCATGTGAAGCGACCCGGCGATCCGGGCGCCCTTGAGCGGCTTGGCTTCGCCAAATTCCTCGCGCAATGCCATCAGTCCCGGCATCTCGGTTTCGGCGATATCGAGCTCCTTGCGTCCGAAATCGGCCAGCGAGATGTCTTTCACGATGTAGTCGGTTGTCATGGCATGCGGCTCCTTGCCTTGAAAATGCGGCGGTTGCGGTGTCCCTTAGCATCAGGTCGGGGTCTCGACAACATTGCTGGCTGCGCTTAATTTTCCACGAAGAACTTTGAGAGGAATAACCATGCCGAAGCCACGCGCCTGGCAGCGCATGCTCTCGGGCCGCAGGCTGGATCTGCTGGACCCGGCACCGCTGGATATCGAGATCGAGGACATCGCCCATGGCCTGTCTTTCGTGGCGCGCTGGAATGGCCAGACGCGGGGCGATTTCCCCTATTCGGTGGCTGAACATTCGCTGCTGGTGGAACGGCTGTTTTCGCAGATCGCGCCGAAGGCACCGGTCAGATGGCGGCTTGCCGCGTTGCTGCATGATGCACCGGAATATGTCATCGGCGACATGATATCCCCGGTTAAGGCCGCCGTCGGCCCGGACTATAGCGCGATGGACGAACGGCTGACAGCGGCTGTGCATCTGCGCTTCGGTCTGCCTGCGGTCCTGCCCGTCTCGGTCAAGCGGCAGATCAAGAAGGCGGACAGGATCTCCGCCTGGCTTGAGGCGACGCAGATCGCGGGCTTTGGCGAGACCGAAGCGGACAGGTTCTTTCTGCGCCCGGCTCAACAGCAGATGTGCCGGTTGGCGCTGGATCTGCGACCGCCGATGGAGGTCAAGGCTGCCTTTCTGGACCGGCATCGCGCGTTGATGGGACAGCTCTCCGGAGTGAACGCCTGACGGCGTGTTCCCATGAGCCCGTTCCGGGCCGATTGCCTCCGGCGGGGATATTTGACCCAAGAAGATAGGGATTGTCCGGCTCTGGCACAGGCTGGAAGAACAGACTATATGGCTGGGAACACACAGTCAGGAGGGCCGACCATGCTAGAGCTTGGACAAGACGCAGCTGCCGCAGGAGGGGACCTGATCAAGGATGGTTCCGAGATGACATTCATGGAGGATGTTATCGAGGCTTCCAAGTCGGTGCCGGTCATCGTCGATTTCTGGGCGCCGTGGTGTGGTCCGTGCAAGACGCTGGGTCCTGCGCTGGAGGCCGCGGTCACGGCAGCCGGCGGCAAGGTCCGGATGGTCAAGCTGGATGTGGACCAGAACCAGTCGATTGCGGCCCAGTTGCGCATCCAGTCGATCCCGACGGTTTATGCCTTCGTGAATGGACAGCCGATTGATGGTTTCCAGGGGGCGCAAACGCCTGCCCAGATCAAGGAGTTCATCGACCGGGTCGTGGCCCAGAGCCCCGCAGGTGATGGCGGGTTGGCGGAGGCGCTCGATATGGCCGACCAGATGCTTGACGAGGGTGCTGCGGCGGATGCCGCACAGACCTATGCTGCGATTCTGGGGGAAGAGGAAGGCAACCTCCGTGCGCTGACCGGTCTGGCACGTGCCCACATTGCCCTGGGCGATACCGAGAAGGCCCGCGCGATGCTGAACATGGCCCCTGATGACAAACAGGATGACCCGCTGGTGGCCGGATTGCGGGCCCAGCTTGATCTGGCGGATGCAAGTGCGGATGCAGGTGAGAGCGGAGAGTTGCGCGCGCGACTCGAGGCCAACCCGGACGATCACCAGACACGGCTTGATCTGGCGATGTCGCTCATCGGGGCGGGCGACCATGAGGGGGCTGTCGATGAGCTGCTCGATCTGTTCCGCCGCGACCGGGAATGGAACGACGGGGCCGCCAAGGAGCAGCTTTTCAAACTGTTCGACTCGCTCGGTGCCAAGGACCCGGTGGCGCAGCGCGGGCGGCGGCGCTTGTCTTCCATGATTTTCGCCTAAGTAATACAGGTGTAAATCGTTAGGAAAAAAATGATCAGAAGCTTCACTCTGGCCGACATGCCGGGCACCATACCCGTTTTCCCGCTGCCTGGTGCGCTTCTGCTGCCCCGCGCGCGTCTGCCGCTCAATATCTTCGAGCCGCGTTATCTGGCCATGCTGGATGATACTCTGAAATCGACCCACCGGCTGATCGGGATGGTGCAGCCTGTCGTTGTGCCGGAAGGCAAGTCTGACGGGCGTCTGCACCAGATCGGTTGCGCAGGTCGCGTGGTGAGCTTTCAGGAAACCGAGGACGGGCGTTACATGATCACGCTGCAGGGGATCAGCCGGTTTCGGTTCCGCGGCGAGAAGGATGGCTTCACGCCTTATATCCGTGCGGATGTCGACTGGGACAGTTTCGTGCGTGACCTCGGCAAGAGCGAGATTGACGACGCCTTTGACCGCCCGAAATTCCTTGATGTTCTGGCGCGCTATTTCGAGACAGCACAACTGAGTTCCGACTGGGGCTCGCTGCGCGAGGCTGATGAGGAGCTTCTGGTCAATTCGCTCTCCATGCTCTGCCCGTTTGACCCGGAGGAGAAACAGGCTCTCCTCGAAGCGCCCAGTCTGCGCAACCGGCGGGAGACGCTGGTAACCCTGATGGAGTTCGCGCTGGCCGGCGGTGAGGACGGGGCGGTGCAATGAGTGGTGAAGATCCTACCAAGGTTGATCGCAGACTGCTGGAAAGCCTCGTCTGTCCGGTCACCCATGGATTGCTGGTCTATGACGCTAAGGCGGGTGAGTTGATTTCCCGCAACGCCAACCTCGCCTTCCCGATCCGCAACGGCATTCCGGTGATGCTTTTTGACGAGGCGCGGTCGCTGGAGTGACCTCTCAGCCGCGCTGACCCTTTCGCCGGATCCCGGTGATCTCGGCGAGGATGGACAATGCGATCTCTTCGGGTGTGATTGCGCCGATATCGAGGCCGGCGGGTGCGCGGACAATCTCCAGGTCTGTCGCCTTCATGCTGCCTGCAAGACGTTTGCGAAGGGTTTCGAACTTTCGCCTGCTGCCCACAAAGGACAGGTAGTCGGCAGGCGTGCTCAGCGCCTCTGTCAGTGCCGCCAGATCTCCCTGGCCCTGGGTTGCAACCACCACAAAGCGCGGACGGGGTTCGGCGGTATCCGGCCGGTCCGCGATCACGTAGCCAAGACCTGCGCCCATTTTGCGCAAAGCGTCCGCAACCGGGCTTTGACCGTGGATCACCAGTTCCGGCAGCGGCAGGACGGGTTCGACGAAGATATCCATCGTCCCCTCGCTGGGACACATGTTGCGAGCAAAGCTGATGCCGTCCTTCTCGTCGCCCGATCTCACACCCTGATCGGTCAGGTTGGCCTCGGGCTGGATCGAGATCAGACGCGGGATCCCGTCCTGAAGCGCCTTGTCTGCGGCGTCCAGCACCGAGCGGCGTGCACATCCGCCGCCAATCCATGTACCCGCAATGCTGCGGTCTTCCAGTATGATGGACTTGGCACCCGCCTTTGCAGCGGTGGCCGCGACTGTCCGCACGACTGTCGCTATCGCGAAGGGGCGGCCTTCGGTTTTGAGCCGTGCAATCAGATCATGGATGTCATCAGGCTCGCCCATCGGTCAGAGCCTCCGCAGTTGTGGTGCGAGGTCTTCCAGACATTGCAACGTGTTGGCCGCGGCGAAATGGTCGAGATGGGGCAGGGCGGCAGCCATGCCACGGGCAACCGGCTCATAGCCCTTCCAACCTTTCAGGGGATTGAGCCACAGGATGCGGCACCCCCGTCGCCCGAGTGCCTTGAGCGCTGCCGCAATCCGCTCTGGCGGGTCCGTGTCATAGCCGTCCGAGAGGATCATCACCACCGAGCGGCCCGAGACCAGTCGTTTCGCATAGAGCCTGTTGAACACATCCAGATTGGCACCGATCCTGGTGCCGCCGCCGAAGCCATCGGCCATTAGCGAGAGTCGATTGACGGCGCGCAGGGTGTCGCGGTCGCGCAGCGCGTCGGTTATCCGCACCAGTCTGGTGTGAAACAGATAGGCATCCGTGGTTTTCGCGCTGCTCATCAGCCCCTTGATGAAGGCGAGGAAGACGCGGGCATAAACGGTCATGGAACCGGAGACATCACAGAGCGCGACCAGTTGCGCCGGGCGGTCGGGCTTGTGACGGCGATGCAGCCGGATCGGCTCGCCGCTGGTGCGCACGCTGTCGCGGATCGTGCGGCGCAGATCGAGCACCGGACCTTTCCCAGTGCGATAGCGCCTCGCGTGGCGGTCACGTATGGCGTTCGCGATCTGTTCAGCGGCGGCCTCGGCCAGTGCAATGTCCTCGGGCGAGACAAACTCGCGGAGGTCGCGCCGGGCCAGCGCCTTGATGTCTGATGCCATCAGGCGGCCTGTGCCGTCGCCGTCGGCCTCTCCCGTTCCGTTGTCAGCCATGTCGGGGCTGCCGGACTGATCGCTCAGTCCTGGCAGATCAAGACTGCGGCGGGTGGTTCTGCTGTCCGGACCGGCCCGCGATTGGCGTGCTGTTTCGTGGCGCACCCGCCCGCCACTGCTCCAATAGCTGTCAAAGACCTCATCGAAGCGGACCCAGTCCTCCCGGCAACCCGAGAGAAGTGTCTTGAGCGCCAGCCGGGATGCGGCAAGATCGGTGACATCAAGCCGTCCCAGGGCGTCCATCGCTTTGGCGGTCTCGTCAACGCCCGCGACAAACCCGTTGAGCCGCAGATGCGCGATGAAACCTGTCATGCGCTCAGCCGGACCGTCGGCGCGTGTGGCGAAGCGCACGCGTCCCATCAGGCTGCCTTGCCTGCGAGGCGCGCTGCGACCTCTGCTGGCACTGCCGCGCGGTCCCGTTGGGTCTTGAGCAAAGTGACAAGACTTTTCTGAAGCGCGACGGGGTCATCCGTGAGATCATTCAACCCCATGCCTGCAAGAGCAGCGGCAAAATCCAGCATCTCGGCTATGCCCGGTTTCTTTTCCAGATCCTCGCGCCGCAGGGCCTGCACGAAGCCCACGATCTGACCACAGAGATGCGCCTCCAGTCCCGGATGGCGGGCCGCCAGAATGGCAAGCTCCGTCGTCCGGTCGGGATAATCGAGATAGGCATAGAGACAGCGCCTGCGGAGCGCGTCGGACAGATCGCGCGTGCCATTGGCGGTCAGGATCACATGCGGGCGGGTTTTGGCAGCGATCGTTCCCAACTCGGGGATCGTGACCTGAAAATCCGAGAGGATTTCGAGCAGATAGGCCTCGAATTCCTCATCGGCCCGGTCGATCTCGTCGATCAGCAGCACCGGTGGCGCGTCCTGTTGCAGGGCCTGCAACAGGGGTCGCGCGATCAGGTAGTCTTCGGAGAAGATCCGGTCCTCGGTCTCGCGGCCTGTCACGCCTTCCTCGGCAGCGGCCCGAATGGCGAGCAACTGGCGCTGATAGTTCCACTCATAAAGCGCATGGCTGGCGTCCAGCCCCTCATAGCATTGCAGGCGGATCAACTGCGTGGACTTGAGGGTTGCAAGCGTCTTGGCAAGCTCGGTCTTGCCGACACCGGCCTCCCCTTCAAGCAGCAGAGGCCGCTCCAGCGACCCGGCCAGATGCAGTGCCATGGCCAGATCATCGCCGGCGATATAGCCCTGCGTCGCTAGATCGGTTCTGAGTGTTTGCCAGGTCATGTCACAGCCATTGCCGTCCGGGGGATGCGTTGGGGGTTTGGTCCCCCGGACAGGTCCCTTTCAGTCATGCAGACCAAGAGAGTTCGCGATGTTCCAGACCCGCCAGTGATCATGCGGCATATGGCTCTGCCGCAGGCCGAAGGGTCGGAAGGCGTCATGGACCGCGTTGGAGAAACACGGGACCCCGCCGACATTCGGGCTTTCGCCCACACCCTTTGCGCCTATGGGATGATGCGGCGACGGCGTGGTTGTGTGATCGGTGGTGTAATGCGGCGTCTCCCACGAGGTCGGCACGAAGAAATCCATCAGCGTGCCGGTCTTGATGTTGCCCATGTCATCATAGGCGATCTCCTGTCCCATCGCGATGGCCAGCGCCTCGGTCAGGCCGCCATGTACCTGCCCCTCAATGATCATCGGATTGATCCGGGTGCCGCAATCGTCGAGCGCATAGAAGCTGCGGATATCGGTCTCGCCGGTGTCCACATCGATGTCGAGCACGCAGATATAGGCCCCGAACGGATAGGTCATGTTGGGTGGGTCGTAGTAGCTGACTGCCTCCAGCCCCGGCTCGATCCCGGGAATGGCCTGATTATAGGCCGCGAAGGCAATGTCCTTCATGGTCTTGAACCGCTCGGGCGCACCCTTGACGGCGAACCGGTCCACGTCCCATTCGACATCGTCGTCATGCACCTCCAGCAGATAGGCCGCGATCATTTGCGCCTTGGCGCGGATCTTGCGGCCTGCCATGGCGGTCGCAGCGCCCGCAACGGGTGTCGAGCGGGAACCGTAGGTTCCCAGACCATAGGGTGCGGTGTCCGTATCCCCCTCCTCAAGCGTGATGTCATCCGCCGGAATGCCGATCTCGGAGGCGAGGATCTGGGCAAAGGTCGTCGCATGCCCCTGTCCCTGAGAGATCGTCCCGAGCCGCGCAATCGCCGAGCCGGTGGGGTGGATCCTTATCTCGCAACTGTCGAACATCCCCAGCCCGAGGATATCGCAGTTCTTAACGGGGCCTGCGCCCACGATCTCGGTGAAATGGGTGAGGCCGATGCCCATCAGCTTGCGGGTCTTGCCAGCCTTGAACTCCTCAAGGCGGGCGGCCTGTTCCTTGCGCAGATCGGCGTACCCCACCGCATTCAGCGCCTTGTCCCAAGCGGTGTGATAGTCACCGCTGTCATATTCCCAGCCCAGAGCGGAATTATACGGAAACTGATCGGCCTTGATGAAGTTGATCCGGCGCAGCTCGGCTGCATCCATGTTCAGCTCGATGGCCAGGACCTCGATCATACGCTCGATGAAATAGGCGGCTTCCGTTACCCGGAAGGAACAGCGATAGGCCACACCGCCCGGTGCCTTGTTGGTGTAGACCCCGTCAACGGCAAGATAAGCCACCGGGATGTCGTAGGACCCGGTGCAGATATTCATGAAACCGGCCGGGAACTTGGTGGGATCGGCGCAGGCATCAAAACCTCCATGATCAGCTGTGGTGTGACACCAGAGGCCGGTGATCTTGCCTTCCTTCGTGGCCGCAATCTTGCCCTGCATCCAGTAGTCCCGCGCAAAGGCGGTGGACATCAGGTTCTCCATCCGGTCCTCGACCCATTTCACCGGTTTTCCGGTGACAATCGAGGCCACGACCGAACAGATATAGCCCGGATAGACGCCCACCTTGTTGCCAAACCCGCCGCCGATATCGGGCGAGATCACCCGGATATTGTGCTCGGCAATGCCCGAGATCAGCGAGGCCACCGTGCGCACCGCATGGGGGGCCTGAAACGTGCCCCAGAGCGTCAGCTTGCCGTTCACCTTGTCCATGGAGGCGACGCAGCCGCAGGTCTCCAGCGGGCAGGGATGGGTGCGGTGGTAATAGACCATTTCTTCGGCGACGACATCGGCCTCTGCAATTACCGCCTCGGTCGCGTCCTTATCACCCTGCTCCCAGGTGAAGATGTGGTTGTGATGGCGGCGCGGACCATGCGCGCCCTCTTTCTCATCTGCAATATCCTCGCGCAGAACGGGCGCGTCGGGTGCCATCGCCTTGAAGGGATCAACGACGACCTCAAGCTCTTCATACTCGACCTCGACCAGTTCAACCGCGTCCGCTGCCGCATAGCGGTCGGAGGCCACGACAAAGGCGACTTCCTGTCCCTGAAACAGCACTTTGCCGTCGGCCAGCACCATCTGCTTGTCGCCCGCAAGCGTCGGCATCCAGTGCAGGTTCAGCGGCGCGAGGTCCTCTGCCGTCAGCACAGCAACCACGCCCGGCACCGCCAATGCGGCTTCCTTGTCGACCGAAACGACGCGGGCATGGGCATAAGGCGAGCGGACGAAATCGCCGAACAGCATCCCTTCCATCTTCAGATCATCGACATAGTTGCCCTTGCCTTGCGTGAAGCGCGCATCTTCGACCCGTTTGCGGGTCGAGCCGATGCCCTTGAGCGAGGCGGCCCGTTCTTCGGCGGTGGGGGTCAGGTCGTTCATTCTGCAGCCTCCTTAGCGGCATTCATCTCGGTGGCAGCGGCGAGAATGGATTTCACGATGTTCTGATACCCGGTGCAGCGACACAGATTGCCCGCCATGCCGAACCGCACCTCTTCCTCGGTGGGGTTCGGGTTTTCCTGCAACAGACGCCACGCCCGCGTGATCATTCCTGGTGTGCAAAAGCCGCATTGCAGGCCGTGGTGTTCCTTGAACATCTCCTGCAGCACGTGCAGCCCGTCGGGATTGCCCAGACCTTCGATCGTGGTGATCTCGGCACCCTGCGCCTGTGCCGCGAAGACGGTGCAGGACTTGACCGACTTGCCGTCCAGATCAACGGTGCACGCGCCGCAATGCGAGGTCTCGCAACCAATATGGGGCCCGGTGAGGTTCAGCCGCTCGCGCAGCACATGGATGAGCAACTCGCGCGGCTCGGCCAGCGTCTCGACCGCCTCGCCATTCACGGTCAGTTTCAGGTGCATCTTTGACATCTGTGTTCCCCCTCAGGCCCGGTCCCAGGCACGGGCGATGGCCCGGTCGAGAATGACGCCCGCAACATGGTTCTTGAATGCGACCGGCCCGCGGTTGTCCTCGGTCGGGTCGATATCGACCAGCATCGCGGCCACGGCGGCATCAACCGCCGCCTTGTCGAGCGCGGTTCCGACAAGCGCAGCCCCGGCTGCTTCCGACCAGACCGGCGTATCCGACAGATTGGTCATGGCAATGGACGCGGAGGCACAATTGCCACCGTCCCTGGTCAACAGAACCGCCGCCGCCGCCGTCGCGTAGTCGCCGATCTTGCGTTTCTGCTTCTCATAGGCATAGCCGCCATCGGTTGCATCGAAACTGATCGTGGTCAGGATTTCCTCATCCGCCCGGTCGGTCATGTAGGCTGCTTCATAGAAGCTGCGGGCCTGAACGTCGCGGGTGCCGTCCGGTCCCTGCAGGGTGAATGTCGCGTCCAGACATTGCATCAGGCCGGGCATGTCATTGCCCGGATCCCCGTTGGCGACATTGCCGCCGATTGTGCCCATGTAGCGCACCTGCGGATCGGCGATCTGTAGCGAGGCCTCGCGGACAATCGGTGCGGCCCCGGCCAGCACATCGCTCGTCAGCAACTCATGCTGCGTGGTCATCGCACCGATGCGGACGCGACCTGCCTCGACCGAGATGCCCTTCATCTCGTCGATATCCTGAAGATCGACCAGATGCTCCAACGCGGCCATGCGCAGCTTCATCATGGGGATGAGACTGTGGCCGCCCGCGATGACGCGCGCATCCTCGCCCAACTGGCTCAACAAAGCCACGGCACCGGCCACATCGCCGGGTCTGTGGTATTCGAAACTGGATGGGATCACGCCTATCCTCCCTATCTGTTGCCCGGGCATTTGTGCCCTGATCATTTTTCCGGTGAGGGTAGACAGGTTGGTCAGGATGCCGCAGGCCCAACCGTCAAGGTCCCGTCTGAATCAAACGAGATGCGAAATAGCTGCACGAGTTGCGATCAGACGCCGAGCGCCTTTCGAACGGTTGACAGACGGGATCGACTGACCGGGACCTTGCTGAGGCTTCCGGTTCCGATGAAGGTACAGATGCCGTTGTCCTTCTTCCGCTCAAACCCGGCAACATGCGCCCCGTTGACAAGATAGCTGCGATGGGTGCGCACGAACATGCCCTCGGGCAGCCGCTTTTCGGCCTGCGAGATCGACCAGGGGCAGAAGAACTTCTCCGATCCCGAATAGAGGATGGTGTAGGGTCCTTCCGCCCGGATCGCGGCCACGTCCGCGCCATCGACAAAGAGAGTCTGGCCATCCCGTTCATAGGGTAGCCGGACAAGCCGGGGGATGTCGGGCTCTGCCTGCGGTTCCTCGACCGTTGGCTCGCCGGGGGCCAGAAAGGTGACGCTCGACAGAAGAAATGCGCCGCAGATCACGAAAACCGCACAAATGACCAGCAGGGCGAGAGAGGCGTTCTCAAGCGCGGGCTTGAACCCGATCACCTCGCGCGTCTGGACAAACCCGGTGAAGCCCATGGCGCTGTAGTGTACTGTGGTGACCGCACCGCCAAAGACGATGGTGCCAAGGACAATCCGCCGCCGTGTCCGCTCGCCATAGGCCACGGTGATCGCCAGAATACCGGCGGCCAGCGCGATGAGAACGGTCAGGCCGGTCCCCCAGAGACTGTAGATCGGTCGGCAGAGCTGCATCCCCGCCATTCCGGTATAATGCATGGCCACGATCCCCGAGCCGAGCGTTGCTCCGGCGAAGCCGAGATGCGAGCGGGTGCGCGGACGGAAATGCAGGATGAGCAGCGCCAGCCCCGAGATCAGGATCGCGATCAGCGCGGAGGCCAGCGTATAGGCTGCATCATAGTAGTAGTGGATGGGAAGCTGCAGCCCCAGCATCCCCACGAAATGCATCGCCCAGATCCCCATGCCCAGCGAAATGGCCGAAAGCACAATCATCAGTTTTCGCACCGGGACGGGAAGGTCCGATATTCCCTTGGTCAGCGACAGGCCGGTAAAGCCGGCCATGAGCGCTACGATGATCGAGGCCAGAACCAATGACAGACTATGCGAGTACTCGATCAAACCTATGTCACTTCCATCTGTGGGGGCACCTGAGATGTGAGGTCAAGTCTTCCCAAAATCCGACCATGCGTCCAGTCAGAACTTGGTGTCAGGGAGCCCAGCCATCATATCCGGGCCCGTTCAGAGGCAAGGGAAGGGAAACGGGGCGCTCCGTCCGGGCGGACAGATAAATCGCGGTGACCAGTTCGAGCGACCGGCGGGCCTCGGGCAGTGTGACCGGCGTGGCGGGCTGTCCGGCCAATGTGTTCGCGATCTCAAGCAGGAACCCCTCAAACCCCGCTGGCGCGGCTGTGACCGACTGTATGACGGCATCGACGCGCTCCTGGCCCTCGGGATCTCTGGAGGTGAAAGTCCAAGTATCCTCGGCCGGGGCGTAAGGGGCCGAGCCGCTCTCGGCGGTGAGGTAGTCATATATCAGACGCAGGCGACTGGTATCGTTGGCCGCCCCCAATGTGACCGAGCTTGTCGCCAGCGCGCCGTTTTCCATCTCGAATGAGATCGCGGCACAATCCTCGACCTCGATCGGATTGACGCGCGTGGTGCAAACGGCCGAGAGACGCGCCACCGGACCAAACAGATGGCAGAGCAGATCATGACTGTGGATGGCATGACCAAGGACCGCCCCACCGTGTTCGCCCTTCCATGTTCCGCGCCAGTCGACGGCATAATAGTCCGCTCCCCTGTTCCAATGGGTCTCCAGACTGGCCAGAACGGGACGCCCGAGAAGTCCCGCCTCACGAAGCGCCCTGAGCCGGGAGAAGGCCGTCCCGAACCGATACTGGAAGACCGGAAAAACACGTCGCTCAGCTTGCAGCGCAATCTCGGCGAGCCGGTCCGCATCGCGAAAGGAGGTGACCAGCGGTTTTTCACAGACCACATGTTTTCCGGCCAGAAGCGCCCCTTGGGCAACCTCGAAATGAAGATGTGGCGGCAGGCATATGTCGATCAGATCAAGCTCAGGATCATCGAACAGACGCGAAACATGCCCCACGATCCGAACCCCGGTCGCGGCCTCGGCGGCAAGAGCAGCCTCGGCCCGATCCCGATCGAGATCGCAAAGGGCGCTCACCGTGAACTGCTCGGGCAGTCTGAGATAGGCCCTGAGATGTTCCTGCCCGATCCCGGCACCGACAATGGCAACTCTTGTCATTCCATGCCCTCGAGCCTGATGGTCCGACCTTCCGTAGAGGACCGAAGCAGCGCATCAATCAGCCGATGAACCCTCAGCGCCTCGGCCCCGCTGACTTCTGGCGAACGCCCTTCATGCAGCGCGCCTGCGAAATCGGCGATCAGATCGCGGTGCCAGGCGTGTGTGAAGGCCATGGGATCGACACCGCCGCCGGTGGCGGTGATCTCGCCGTCCTGCTCCTGCCTGCCGTCCCGCCAGTTTATGTCGAGAACGCCTGCGCAAAGCTTTACCACGGCCGCCTCGCAATGCAGGATGATGGTCTCCGCATTGCCCGGGTAGAGTGCGGTGCTGGCGGTCAGTGTTCCCACCGCACCGTTTAAGAACCTCAGCCCCGCGGTCGCGAAATCTTCGGTTTCCATGCGGTGCAGCCGGGTCGTTGCGGTCATGGCCTGCACTTCCGTAACGGGACCGGTGAGTAAAAGCATCAGATCAAGCGTATGGATGGCCTGCGTCAGCAACACACCGCCACCATCCCGGATCAGCGTGCCGCGCCCGGGTTCATCATAGTAACTCTGGTCCCGCCACCACGGCACGGAAATTTCGACAATAGCGATTGGACCGAAGTCCCCCTGCATCAGACTGTCCGTCAAACGACGGGAAGCCTCACGCATCCGGTGCTGAAAGACCGTGCCGAGTGTCACGCCATGGGCCTCACAGATCTCGACGATCTCGGTGGCGGCAGTCAGTGTCCGTTCCAGTGGCTTTTCCATCAGAATTGATTTCCCGGATGCCGCCAGGGACTGGACGATCTCGGCCCGCGCATCCGGCGGGGTCAGAACCAGACAGAAATCCACCTCATCCGCAGCCACAGCCTCAACACTGTCATAGGCGATGGGATTATGACCCAGAATGCGTCCGGCAAGCGCTCCGAAGTCTGCGCGTTTCGCCTGATCCCTGAGGTAGAAGCCCCGCACCTGCAGGGTCTCTGCCAACTCACCCAAAGCGCGCAGATGGGTCTCTGCCACCATGCCGCCGCCGATGATTGCCACCTGCATTGCCGCTCCCATTTTGCTTGTCTTTTTGCACCGTTATCATATCGCTGGTCGCGGTGCAGAGGAATTGCAGATCGGACAGACATGCCAACACTGCTTCATCTCGGGCTGGGCAATTTTCATCGTGCGCATCAGGCGATTTACACGGTGAAGGCCAATGCGCTGACCGGGTCAAACTGGCGGATCAGGGGCGTCAGCCTTCGTCGCCCGGCGATGCGGGATGCCTTGAGGCCGCAGGAATACGACTACACGCTGGTCGAGCGGGCCGGCGGCAGATCGACCTACCGGCGTATATCCGTGATCGATGACATTCTGGTGGAGCCGGAAGATCCCGCTGCCGTCAGATCGGCCATTGCGGACCGGGACACGCCGGTCATCACGCTGACGATCACGGAGAAGGGATATCTACCGGGCTCCGCGCCGTCGTCAATGTCGGTGCTTGCCGAGGGTCTTGCCTTGCGCGCGGATCACGGGACACCGGTCACCCTGATAAGTTGCGACAATCTCACCGGCAATGGCCGCGCGCTCGAGACGGCTCTGCGGGCGGAAGCCCGGGCGCTGGGATTGGATATCGGCGGATATCTCGACGAGGCCGTTGCCTGTCCCGATACCATGGTGGACCGGATCGTCCCTGCGACCACCGATGCACTGCGCGAGGAGGTCTTGCGTGAAACCGGCTGGGCCGATGCTTCACCTGTTGCCGCGGAAGGCTTTTCCGAATGGGTGCTTGAGGACCGTTTCGCCAGCGACATTCCCGACTGGGCCGCTGTCGGTGCCGTGATTGTGCCGTCTGTCACGCCTTATGAGTTGAGAAAACTGCGGCTGCTGAACGGCTCCCATTCGGCATTGGCCTATGCAGGGCTCCTGAAGGGGCATTCCCATGTCCATGAGGCGATTGCCGACCCGGATCTGCGGCAGAAGATCAGCGGGCTGATGTCAGAGGCCATAGCGACTCTGCCGCCCGAGATGGCCGCCCATGCCCCGGCCTATTGCGAGGCGCTTTTGGAGCGGTTCTCCAACCCGGCGCTGGCGCACCGGCTGGACCAGATTGCGCAGGATGGCAGTCAGAAACTTCCCATTCGGCTTATTGCCACCCTGAGAGAGCGGCAGGTGATCGGGCTCGCCTCACCGCATGTGGAATGGGCGCTTTCGGCGTGGTGTGCTTACGTGGCTCGATGCCATGCGGATGGACAGAAATTGCATGATCCGATGGCCGCCGATCTCATGTCAGTTCTAGATGAAGGGGGCTCGGCGCAAGACCTGCTGGATCTGATCGGCTGAGATGCTCAGGCTTCGGGCCCTATCTTCCTGTGGGAGAGGCTCAGGATGATCCAGCCCAGCACTGCCGACAGGGTGGAGGCGATCAGAATGGCGAGCTTCACGGATTCAAGCTGCGCACCCTCGAAAGCAGCTGAGCCGATGAAGATCGACATCGTGAAACCGACACCCGCCAGACATCCGGCCCCCAGGATCTGGAACCAGCTGATCTCGGACGACAGTTGCGCCACGCCCAGCCTCACGGCGATGAAGGCCGCAAGAAAGATACCAAGCGGTTTGCCGATCACCAAACCGACGATCACGCCCATGGCTTCGGGTGCCGCTGGCGAGAATGACGAGCCGAAGATCAGGATGCCCGTGTTGAAGAAGGCGAAGAGCGGCAGGATCATGTAGTTCGACCATTTCTCCAGAGCATGCTGGACGTGGTAGCCGGGTTCGCGCAATCGCTCGATGGCGGTCTGCAGTCGGTTGAGCGCGGCGCTGTCCACCGTGGCCTCTGCCGCATCCTGATCCGCTGTCCGGCGAAGCTCGGTCTCGAACACCGCGCGGGTCTGGGCCGCGACCCCTGCGATATTGCCACTGCGCCGCGACGGAATGGCGGCTGCGGTCAGAACGCCTGCGAGGGTCGCATGCAAACCGGATTCGTGAATGAAGAACCATAGAAGAACGCCCAGAACCATGTAGGGCACACGCGCATAGATCCGCCCGATGTTCAGACCGATCATCACTGCCATGACGACGCAGGCGAGAAGAAACATTTCCAGATGGAACCCGTGGCCGTAGAAGATCGCGATCACCAGAATTGCCCCCAGATCATCCGCGATGGCAAGAGCGGAGACAAAGACCTTCAGCGATGTGGGAACCCTGTCCCCCAAGAGCGCCATGATCCCCAGCGTGAAGGCGATATCGGTCGCCATGGGTACGCCCCATCCGCCGATTGTATCCTGCCCCAGATTGACCAGTGCATAGAGAGCGGCGGGCATCAGCATGCCGCCTATGGCCCCGACGATGGGCAGGGCTGCGCTGGAGAGATCGGACAGTTCGCCGTCAATGATCTCCCGCTTGATCTCGATGCCCACGATCAGGAAAAACAGCGCCATGAGACCGTCATTGACCCATGCTTCCAGGCTCAGCCCGAAGACCGAGGAGCCGACGGTGATGCTGACCAGCGTTTCGCGCAGATGCTCATACGCGTCGTGAAAGCCGATATTGGCAACGATCAGCGCGGCAATTGTTGCCAGAACCAGCGCGAGCCCGGCCGATGCCGCCCAGTTGAAGAAATCATGACTGCGCAGCAGCAGGCGAAAGCCCAGCGGCTTCTCGATCGCCTCGTTGATCGAGATCTCGTCCCATGTGCCGGTATAGAGCCGGTTGCCGATGAAAAAGATCGGTGTGTCGGCGCCGCCGCTTTCGGTGACGGATTTCCGGTCCTGCTGCAGGCGCTCGGTCGTTGCCTCGGCGGCCATATCCGATTTCAGACTGTCCAGATCCAGCCCGATGTCGCTCGCCGCCTCTTCGATCAGGGGGCGGGAATAGGGCAAGGGCATTGCAAAGAGCGCCCGGTGCATCTCGAAATATTTTCCCTGCGCGTCCGCAGCGATTGCCGCCCGTGCCGCAAGCTCGCCGCCGTCGTGATCCTGTTCGGAGGGAAAGAAACGAATTGCCACCGAGACGTTGGGATTCCCGAACCGCCCGGCGGATCGCAGCAGAACGTCGCGAATGAGACGCGTATGCGGGCAGGCGAAATCGACATACCAGACGAGTTTGGTCTTGCCGTCAGGTGCATTCAGGAGAATGTCGCGGTCCGCGTCGAAGGCCTCTGTCAGTGTCCCGCTCATCGACTGTCCCTCCAACACCCCGGAACCGCCGATGATAGTCGAGCCCGCATTCTTTCCAAATCAAAACTCCGTTGCCGACGGATGCGAGCGAATTCTGTTGCTGGTTAACGGGATGTTAAGCCGCCGCATGTCTGGATTTCGGGCAATTGGGAGCTTGGTATGATTTCGGCAACCCGCACGGTGGCTTTTGAGGGCGTGGACGCGCAACTGGTCGAGGTGCAATGTGCGCTCTCCCCCGGTTTGCCGTCGTTTCAGATTGTCGGTCTGCCGACCAAGGCGGTGTCAGAGGCGCGCGAGCGGGTGCGTGCGGCAATGACCGCGATGGGCCTAGCGATGCCCTCGCGGCGGATCACGGTGAACCTGTCACCTGCCGACTTGCCAAAGGACGGATCGCATTTTGATCTGCCGATCGCGCTGGCCATCCTTGCGGCGATGGATGTGCTGCCCAAGGACATCGCGGCCACGGTCGTGGCGCTGGGGGAGTTGTCGCTCAACGGTGATCTGATCACGGTACAGGGGGCGTTGCCAGCCGCGCTTGCGGCAGCCCAGGCCGATTGCCAGCTTGTCTGCCCGATCAGCTGCGGGGCGGAGGCGGCCTGGGTCAATGCAGCAACCGTCATTGCCCCCGACAGCCTGCTGGCCTGCGTCAACCACTTCACGGGAAAAGCTGTTCTTCCGCCCGCCGTCCCGGGTGCTGTCCGACCGTCTGCCCATGTCCGCAACATGAGCGACGTGAAAGGGCAGGAGAAGGCCAAACGGGCATTGGAAATTGCGGCGGCCGGCCGTCATCATCTGCTCATGGTCGGCCCGCCGGGCGCGGGCAAGTCCATGCTGGCCGCACGTCTGCCGGGCCTCATGCCGCCGATGAGTGCATCCGAGATGCTGGAAACCTCCATGATCCACTCGCTTGCGGGGCTCCTCGAAGAAGGTGGCATTTCGCGGGACCGGCCCTTCCGGACGCCACATCACACCACGTCGATGGCGGCGATTGTAGGAGGCGGTCGTGGTGCCAAGCCGGGTGAGATCAGCCTTGCCCATAATGGCGTCCTTTTTCTCGACGAGATGCCGGAATTTCCGCGCATGGTGCTGGAAACCCTGCGGCAGCCGGTGGAGACGGGGGATGTCGTGGTCGCCCGCGCCAACGCGCATGTTCGCTATCCCTGCAAGTTCATGCTGGTCGCGGCGGCCAATCCGTGCCGTTGCGGCTATCTCAGTGATCCCGGTCGGGCCTGCGCGCGGGCGCCGGTATGCGGGCAGGATTATCTGGGTCGGATATCCGGTCCCCTCCTTGATCGCTTCGATTTGCGGGTAGAGGTGCCGCCCGTCGCTGTGTTCGAGCTGGCAGATGCCCCGAACGGCGAGGCCAGCGAAACCATCGCCGGGCGGGTCGCGGCGGCCCGCGCCATCCAGACAGACCGGTACGCCGGGATCGAGGATGTGCGTATGAATGCGGATGCCGAAGGTGAAGTCCTGGAGACCCATGTGCTGGCGGAACCCGCGGCACGGGATTTCCTGATCCAGATCGCAAACCGTTATCAGCTGACCGCCAGAGGGTATCACCGTGTTCTGCGCACCGCGCGCACCATCGCCGATCTCGGCGGGTCCGAGACCGTGCAAAGACCACATATTGCCGAGGCAGCGGCCTATCGCCTGGTCAGCGATGATCGCCGGGTTGCTGAGCCTGCCTAGGACCCGTTTCCCGCGTCGGGGATATGCTTGCCGAGGAACTGCGACACCGAGGCCAGAGCCTTGTCCGCCTCTGGTAGCAGGCCCTGGAAAATCTGCCAGCAATGAGGAGTGTCCCGCCACATCTCCAGCACCACATCGCCACCCGAGGCCTGTATCATCTCGGCCATTCGGATGGCGTCATCCTGCAGCATTTCGGACCGGCTCGCCTGGATCAGGATGGGGCAGGATAGACTGAAATCGCCGAAAAGAGGTGAGGCGCGCGGATCGGTCGGCTCGGTTCCGTTGAGATATCTCCCAACCATTTCTTCCATTCGCGATCGGGGCAGGACAACGTCAAGCCGCTGGTTTTGTTCGATCGAAAGCCCTGAAAGCGAAAGATCTGTCCAGGGTGAAAAGACACAACAGGCGGCCGGTCGTGGTATCTCTTCGACTTTCAGAACATGCAAAAGCGCGAGCGCCAGCCCGCCTCCAGCAGAATCTCCGCCAAGCAGAATTCTCTCGGGCGCATATCCGGCCTCGAGCAGACCTTTGTAACAGGCAAGAGCATCGTCAACGGCAGCGGGGAAGGGATGCTCCGGCGCAAGGCGGTAGTCAGGTAAAAGGCCGCGCGCGCCGATTGACCCGGCGATGCGCGCAACGAGGGCCGCGTGCGTTTTCGGCGATCCGATCACATAGGCCCCACCATGGAAGTAGAGAAAAACCGACCGGCGGCTGGGCTTGCCCTGTGAGACCCACAGCACCGGAACCTCGCGGTCACCCGATTTCAGACGGTCCGTCTGACTGTGCGTGTCGGGAGGCATGCGAAAATTGCGCTCCGCCTGGCGTTCGAACCGGCTGCGGGCCTCGGCAACGGATGTCATCCGTGCGAGACTGCGCTTCTCGAACCAGCGAAGTCCGAGATTGAGCACCTTGAGGCGAAGGCTCACGCCGCCACCTTCCGCTCGATCACCTCCCAGATTTTGGCGGTCACGTTGACACCGTCAAATCGCTCCAGTTCGCGCAGGCCCGTGGGGGACGTGACGTTGATCTCCGTCAGATAGTCGCCGATCACATCGATGCCCACGAAAATCTGGCCTTTCTCTTTCAGAAGCGGTCCTATCGCGGCACAGATTTCCCGGTCGCGGTCGGTCAGACCGATTTTCTCGGCCCGCCCGCCCACATGCATGTTGGAGCGCGTCTCACCCTCTGCGGGCACCCGGTTGATCGCGCCTACAGGCTCCCCGTCGACCAGAATGATGCGTTTGTCGCCACTGGACACGGCAGGCAGGAACTTCTGCATGATCAGGGGTTCGCGGTTGATCCCCGAGAAAAGCTCATGAAGGGAGTTCAGGTTGCGATCATTTGCATCCAGCCGGAACACGCCTGCACCGCCGTTGCCGTAAAGCGGTTTCAGAATGACATCTCCGTGGCGCGCCTTGAACGCTTTCAATGTCTCGATATCGCGCGCAATCAGTGTCGGTGGCGTCAGATCGGGGAACTCGAGAACCAGAAGCTTCTCGGGGTAGTTGCGAACCCAGAATGGATCGTTGACCACGAGGGTGTCGGGGGCCAGGCGGTCGAGAATATGGGTTGTGGTGATATAGCCCATGTCAAAGGGCGGATCCTGGCGCAGCCAGACCACGTCCATATCATGGAGCGAGACCCGCTCCCGTGGTTCCATAGCGGCATGATTGCCCTGATCCCGCTTCACCCGGGTCCAGTGTCCACTGGCAGACACCACCCCGCCCTCCAGGCTGAGCGCATCGGGCGTGTAGTAAAACAGCGAATGCCCGCGTACTTGCGCTTCTTCCATGATCCGGAAGGTGGAATCTCCCTCAATATCAATGGCCTCGATAGGATCCATCTGGAAGGCGATCTTGAGGGACATGGCCCGACCTCTTGTTGCCAGCGTTCGTGACAAGAGGTGGGTCAATGCCTGCAAAGTTGCAAGGGGGAAAAGCCTCGCGCATCAGGCAAGGTGCGCGCTGATCCGTCAGCTAGCCATCAAAGAGAAGAGCATTTTCGCGTATCTCGACCGTCCCGTATCGATCCACGAGTGCGACGTCGAAGCGGATCGCGGATTGCAGCCTGTGCTGCTGTTCCAGCCAATCGAGCGCTGCTGTTCCGATGCGATCGATCTGTCGGCGGCTGACCGAATGGGCGGCCTCTTCCAGGCTTCGTCGGGCCTTTACCTCCACGAAAATGACTTCGTCTTTGGTTTCGAGGATCAGGTCAATCTCGCCTCCGCGTGTGCGGACCCGGCGACCGATCACCTTGGCGTTCCTCTCATGATAGAGCCGCTCAACGGCAAGTTCCGCGAGAACGCCCTTTTGAAACGCCTGCCGCCCCCTTTGGACCTTTGGACCATTGGCGCGCAGGGAGGAGTTGGAAGGTGTGAAGGCTGCTGCAGGCGGATCGAGACAGAGTTCAAGTTGCATGTTCGTCCTTCATGATTGGTCGCTCAGCGCGAGGGCGCGTTGATAGACCCGCTTTCGCGGTACGTTCAATTCGTCGCACACCTTAGCTACTGAATCCTTAACGCTCTGATCCCCAAGTCGTTTTTGCAAGGCGGCATCGATCAGCGCGTCCGTGATCACGGGTTTCAACGGAGGCCCCAACAGAAGAACGATCTCTCCTTTGGGATCCGGCAGGCTCCCATAGTGATCAATCAGACTGCCGATGGTGCCGCGAACGACCTCCTCGAATTTCTTGGTCAGTTCGCGGCAGACAACGGCAGATCGACTTTCCCCCAACACCTCGGCCATGGCGGAAAGCGTCTTCTTGAGGCGCTTGGGAGATTCGTAGAAAATCAGTGTGGCACGCACCGTACCGAGTTCAGCGAGCACATCCGCGCGCTGGCCGGCCTTGGTCGGCAAAAAGCCAGCAAAGAGAAAGCGGTCGCTCGGCAGGCCCGAGACGCTCAATGCGGCAAGCATGGCAGATGCACCTGGTGCGCTGAACACCGTCTCCCCGGCGCCGATCACGTCGCTTGCGAGGCGATAGCCCGGATCTGCCACAAGTGGCGTACCGGCATCCGAGACATAAGCGACCGATTTCCCGTCGGCGATGGCCTGCAGGATGCGCGGCCGCATCTGCGCGCCGTTGTGGTCGTGATAGGCCAGCAGGGACCGCTCGCGAAGTGGAACCCCGTGGATATCCATCAGTTTGCGGGCCTGTCGCGTGTCCTCTGCGGTCAGCAGGTCGGCATTTCGAAGGATATCCAGCGCCTTAAGGGTGATATCGTCGGCGGCACCGATAGGTGTGGAGACGAGATAGAGCGCCGGGGACAGTTTCATATCTGGGTTCAGTCCGTTTACTTGATCTAGAGATGTCCCTACTGTGCGGCGCAGTCTGCCCTGGCGGCAAGGGCTTATAAACAGGACCCGTATCTCTCATGTCTTTCATTCGGTCATTCAAACTGGCGGGCGCATTTCTGATCGGTCTGATCATTGCGGCCTGCGACACGCCACCACCCGCCGAGAACGATAACCCGCCGTCGCTTGATCTCAGTCAGCCGGTGCGTGTGGCGCTTCTGACACCGACAGGGTCGAACGACACCCAGCGCGAGGCCATCGGCAGGGCCATCGCGAACGCGGCCGAGATGGCGCACAGCGATCTTGCAGGCATCGAGATCGTGCTCAGCATCTACCCGACCGCCGGTGATCCGGCACAGGCGGCCGAGGCTGCCCGCCAGGCGCTCGACGAGGGAGCCGCCATCATTGTCGGACCTCTTTTTGGCCTTGCCACCACGGCGGTCGCGCCGGTTGCCGCGTCGGGCGATGTGCCTGTCCTCAGCCTGTCCAACAATCCCGAGATCGCCGGGGGCAACGTCTATATCCTCGGGACGACCTATAGCTCAGTGGCCGAGCGGCTTGTCGGTTTCACTGCTGCCAGAGGGCTGTCGCGACTGGGCGTTGTCCATCCCGAAGGCGTTGAAGGCGAGCAGGCCCGGCGCGCGGTCGCCCAGGCGGCCGACGCCCGCAATGCCGAGCTTGTGGCGACAGGCGCCTATCCGCTTTCCATCGAAGGGATCACCAAAACAGCAATGGGTATTGCCGATAGCATGCGAAGCGCGGGTGCCGATGCGGTGATCTTCACAGACGGCCCGACCGGTGGATTGAACTATGCAACCGAAACCCTGCGCGGACTAGGCGTCAGGGATGCCCAGTTCGTCGGGCTGCAACGATGGGATGTCAGCCCTCAGGCGATGGCGCAGCCGGGTCTCCAGGGGGGCTGGTTCGCGGCCTCCGATCCGGGGCTTCAGGCGCAGTTCGAGCAACGCTATCTCAGCCAGTACGGCACCCAGCCGCACCCTTTGGCGGGCCTTGCCTATGACGGGGTTGCCGCTGTCGGCGCACTGATTGCCGAGGCGAAGGCCGAGGGTGCGAATGATCCCTTCTCCACAGCGCGTCTGACACAGCCGCAGGGCTTTGCCGGCGTCAACGGCATCTTCCGGTTCCGGGCGGATGGCACCAGTGACCGCGCTCTGGCGATTTTCGAGGTTCGCGACGGTGCGGCGCAGGTCCTTGACCCTGCGCGCAGGAGCTTTGGCGCAAGTGGCTCCTGAACTGCTCAAGTCGGCACCCGATACGGCACAACTGACGCTGAACGACTTTGTTGCGCTGCCCGATCCGAACACGCTTCGGCAGGAGATCTGGGCCGAGCTTGAGGAGGCTGACGACGCCGCAGGCCGCAAAGACATCCTTGTCGAGCGCCTGAGCGCGCAGAACAGCCTCGTGCGCGAACGGATCAAGGCGGCCTTGCTCGCCAATCCGACCCGCGCCGATCTGGCGATCTCTGCCTATACGCAGTTGACCGATATGCTGGTGATCATAGCGGCCGACATGGTTCAGACATGGCTGCATCCCAAACCCAACCCGACCGCATCAGAGCGGATCTGCCTGCTGGCGGTGGGCGGTTATGGCCGGGGAGAGATGGCGCCTTTCTCTGACGTTGATCTTCTGTTTCTCACACCATGGAAACAGACCGCCTGGGGTGAAAGCGTGATCGAGAGCACGCTTTACATCCTGTGGGATCTCAAGCTGAAGGTCGGTCAGGCCGTGCGCACCGTCGATGAATGCCTGCGGCTCGGCAAGACTGATATCACCATCCGCACGGCCTTGCTGGAACACCGCTATCTCTCGGGCGAAAAGGCTCTTGCCGAAGAACTCGACACCCGGCTCTGGTCAGAGCTTTTCGACAAGACCGGCCCCGAATTCGTGGAAGCAAAGCTTGAGGAGCGGGAACTGCGCCACAGTCGCCACGGTGGCGCGCGCTATATGCTGGAGCCCAACGTGAAGGAGGGCAAAGGCGGGTTGCGGGATCTGCAGACCCTGTTCTGGATATCCAAGTATCTCCACCATGCGACCTCGCCCAGGGACCTTCTGTCGCGCGGGGTCTTCACACAGGACGAATTCGATATCTTCGAGGCGGCGAATGCGTTTCTCTGGATCGCACGATGCCACCTGCATCTTGTCGTGGGGCGTCCAAGCGAGCAGTTGACCTTTGACGCCCAGGTCGAGGTCGCGGCCAATCTCGGCTTTGAGGACCAGAACGGCCAGCGCGGCGTCGAGCGGTTCATGCAGACTTACTTCCAGCATGCCCGCGCAGTGGGGGAACTGACACGTATCTTCATGACCTCGCTCGAGGCGGAACATGTCAAACGCCGTCCCTCCCTGAAACACCAGATCCTCAATGCCTTCAGCTTCGGGGAGCCCAAGGTCTCCGAGGGCTATGTGGTCAATAACGGACGGCTCGACTATGCCGACGCCCAATGCATCCACGAGGATCCGCTCAACATTCTGAGGCTCTTCAATGAGGCGCTGAAGACCGGCTACCTGATCCACCCCGATGCGATGCGGCTGATTGCGGCCAATCTTGATCTGATCGGACCCAAGATGCGCAAGAACCAGGAGGCCAACCGGCTGTTTCTTGAGCTTCTTCTGGGACACAACAACCCCGAACGGGCGTTGCGTCGAATGAACGAGCTTGGCGTTCTGGGGGCGTTTATACCGGAATTCGGGCGCATCGTCGCGATGATGCAGTTCAACGTCTATCACCACTACACGGTAGATGAGCATACGATCCGCTGCATCTCGAACCTCAACCAGATCGAAAATGGCGAACTGGTCGAAGAGCTTCCCATCGCCTCGCGGATCCTCAAGGCCGGGGTCAATCGCCGGGTGATCTATATCGCACTGCTGCTGCACGACATCGGCAAGGGCCAGCCCGAGGATCACTCGGAGCTTGGGGCGAAGCTGGCAAAGCACATATGTCCGGGGCTCGGTCTTGATGCGGCGGAATGCGAAACCGTTGTCTGGCTGATCCGGCATCACCTTCTGATGTCCGATGTGGCACAGAAGCGTGACCTGTCCGATCCTCGCACGGTCTCGGATTTCGCGGCGATTGTGCAGAGTCCCTCGCGGCTGAAACTGCTGACGGTCCTGACGGTCTGCGACATTCGCGGGGTCGGGCCGGGTGTCTGGAACAACTGGAAGGCCATGCTGATCCGCGAGCTTTATGCGCTCACCCTCGATCACCTGTCGGGGGGTGCGCGGGAGTCGCGACCCCAACTGGTGGAGGAAGCGAAGGCTGCCTTCATCGAGGCGCTCGACGGTGACGAGGCCGCCGCAGACCGCCACTATGACGGCTTCTGGGTCGGACTGGACCTGACCACCCAGCTAGCGTTTCAGAAACTGCTGAAAAAGATCAAGTCCGATGAACCTGTCAGCCAGATCGATCAGGACAAGGAACGCGACGCGACACGGTGCTGCTTTGTCATGCCGGACCATCCCGGCATATTCTCGCGGCTGGCCGGTGCGCTGGCGCTGGTCGGCGCAAATGTCGTGGACGCCCGCACCTACACGACGCGGGACGGGATCGCGACGGCGGTTTTCTGGATTCAGGATCAGGGCGGGGCACCTTACGAGAAATCCCGTCTGACCCGCCTGCGCAGCATGATCCGCAAGACGCTGCGCGGCGAGGTTGTGGCGCGCGATGCCTTTCGCGACAAGGACAGGATCAAGAAGCGGGACCGTGATTTCGTGGTGCCGACCGAGATCACCTTCGACAATGAGGGCTCGGAAATCTACACGATCATCGAGGTGGACACACGCGACCGCCCCGGATTGCTCTATGATCTGACACGCACGCTTGCGGCCAACAACATCTCGATCTTCTCGGCCATCATCGCAACCTACGGCAAACAGGTGGTCGACACCTTCTACGTGAAGGATCTCGTCGGCCTTAAACTGCATTCAAGATCCAAACAGCGGGCCATCGAGAAACGCCTGATGGAGGCGATCCGGCAGGGCAGCGAGAGGGCGGCGGAGTGAACCGAAAGATCCGCCTGTTGCCAGCGTTCATGACCGTGGGGGTCTGGACACTCGCCAGCCGGGTGCTCGGCTTCGTCCGTGATATCCTGATCGCGGCTTTCCTTGGTACGGGCCCGGTGGCGGAGGCGTTTCTGATCGCCTTTGCCCTGCCCAACATGTTCCGCAGGTTCTTTGCCGAAGGTGCGTTCAACATGGCTTTCGTGCCGATGTTCTCCAAGAAGCTGGAAGCGCGCGACGACCCGGAGAGTTTTGCAAGCGATGCGCTTTCCGGTCTTGCCACGATCCTGATCGTTCTGACCGTCCTCTCACAGGTCGCAATGCCGTGGCTGGTCTGGGCCATGGCCTCCGGCTTTGCCGGTGACGCACGTTTTGGTATGACTGTGGATTTCGGGCGCGTCACCTTTCCCTATGTGCTGTTCATCTCACTGGCGGCACTTCTGAGCGGTGTCCTGAACGCCATGGGGCGGTTCGCGGCTGCTGCCGCCGCGCCGGTCCTGCTCAACGTCATTCTGGTCACGGTGCTGGTCAGCGCGGACAGGATGGGTTGGGATGTCGGCACGGCAATGGTCTGGGCCGTGCCCTTTGCCGGTATCGCACAAATGGCACTGGTCTGGATTGCGGTCCATCGGGCCGGTCTTCGGATCATCCCGCGGCGTCCGCGTCTGACGCCCGAGCTGAAGCGTCTTGCAATCATTGCGACACCGGCGGCTCTTGCCGGGGGCGTGGTGCAGATCAACCTGCTGGTCGGACGGCAGGTAGCTTCCCATTTCGAAGGCGCGGTGGCGTGGCTCAGCTACGCGGACCGGCTCTACCAGCTTCCCCTCGGCGTGGTCGGCATCGCCATTGGTATCGTGCTGCTGCCGGATCTGTCCCGACGCCTGAGCGCGGGAGATCAGGAGGGCGGACTGAATGCCGTCAACCGGGCGACCGAGTTCTCGCTGGCGCTCACGTTGCCTGCTGCCATAGCCCTGATCGTGATCCCGTTCCCGCTGGTCTCGGTCCTGTTCTCACGCGGTGCCTTCGATCAGAGCGATGCAGCGGCGACCGCCCTGGCCGTGGCGATCTACGGTGCAGGACTTCCCGCCTTCGTTCTGCAAAAGGTCTGGTCGCCGATCTTTTTCGCGCGTGAGGACACACGGACCCCGTTCTACTATGCGCTGGTCTCCATGGTGGTGAATGCGGCCCTGGCGATCGGCCTTGCGCCTTTCGTGGGCTATCTGGCAGCGGCCATCGGTACCACGACCGCGGGCTGGGCAATGTTTGCCCTGCTTTTCTTCGGAGCGCGGCGGTTCGAGAATGCGTCCACCCTCGATCAGCGCCTTTTGCGCGCCCTGCCGCGACTCGCGATTGCCGCGCTGATCATGGGGGCTGTGTTGCTGGGTGCTGCCTGGGCGCTGGACGATCTTCTGATGACGCCAAGCATCCGTTATCTCGCCCTGTTCGGGCTGGTGGCGCTGGGAATGGTGACCTACATGGCGGCGGCTGCGGTCACGGGCGCCATGCGGCCGCGTGATCTGAAGGCTGCCCTTCGGCGCTCCTAACGCTCGCGCAGTCCGCGTCGCCAGCGACCCAGCCGCGCCCTGCTGCCGGGGCCGATGAGGAACGCGATGGCGAAGCCTGCGAAGAAGGCCGCAAGCTCGGCCACGAACCCATCGCTGGATCCGAAAAGCAACAGGACCGTCAACTGGAACAGCGTCAGGATGGCGATCAGCTTGAACGCCGGCAATCCGCTGCCGCCATTCTTGCGGTCCACCATCCAGAGCGACCATGTGAAAAGTCCGAGGAACCCGTAGACCGGCGGGAAAGCCCCGATCAGGATAAGCCCCTGCGGCATTGTCAGATAATGGACCAATGCCCCGAAGGCCGAGCAGATCAGATAGGCCGCAACCATCGCAGGCCAGCCAAAGAGCCGTGCTGTTCCATTGCCGATGGCCAGAAGGATCACACAGGCGATCAGCGTGTTGGTGCCGCCGCGCCCCACAAGCGTATAGGTGAAGAACCGCCAGATACCGTCGAAGGTGACCGACCGGCTCTCGATCAGATAGTCGAGATAGCGATTGGAGAAAGCCAGTTCCCGCACAAGTTCGTTGCGCCAGCCAACCGCCTGCGGCCCGCCGATATACCCATGGGCACCGGCCTGAAGGATCAGTTCAATGCCTGCGATAATCGCCACCATGACAATGATCACCGGCGGCAGGGGATTGATCGGGGAGGTATCCGCATCGGGGTTGAACAAGGGAACTGACCTCTGGTTGACGACGCGCCAAGGGGGGGCGATAAGCAGCCGCACTTGTAGAGCAACATGAGAGCTAAGGCTATGGCAGAAACTGCCCACACCAAACGTGTCTTTTCCGGCGTTCAGCCGACCGGAAATCTGACGCTCGGCAACTATCTCGGGGCGGTCAAACGCTTCGTTGAGATGCAGAGCGCGGACTATCAGACCATCTATTGCATGGTCGATCTGCACGCGGTGACGGCAAGCTGGCCGGGCTCGGAGGAATTGCGGGACAACACGCGCGAGCTTGCGGCGGCGTTCATCGCGTGCGGGCTAGACCCGTCGCAGTCGATCCTCTTCAACCAGAGCCAAGTGCCCGCCCATACCCAGCTGGGCTGGGTTTTCAACTGTGTCGCCCGCATGGGCTGGATGCGGCGGATGACGCAGTTCAAGGACAAGGCAGGCAAGAACTCCGAAGAGGCAAGCGTCGGGCTTTTCACCTATCCGGCCCTGATGGCATCCGACATTCTGATCTATCACGCCACCCATGTGCCTGTTGGCGAGGATCAGCGACAGCATCTGGAACTGACCCGCGATATTGCGATCAAGTTCAACAATGATTTCGGGGAGCCGGATTTCTTCCCGGTGCCGGAGCCGATCATCGAGGGCGTGGCGACCAAGGTGATGTCCTTGCGCGACGGCTCCAAGAAGATGTCGAAATCCGACCCGAGCGACATGTCACGGATCAATCTGACCGATGATGCCGATACGATCGCGAAGAAGTTCCGCAAGGCCAAGACCGACCCGGAGCCACTGCCTGAGACCCTTGAGGGTCTTGAAGGTCGTCCCGAGGCAGAGAACCTCGTGAACATCTACGCGGCCCTTGCGGATATGACACCCGCAGCCGTGATTGCGGAGTTTGGTGGTCAGCAGTTCGGGCAGTTCAAACCTGCCCTCGCAGATGTGGCGGTGGAAAAAGTCGGCGGGATTGCTGCACGCATGTCGGAACTGATGGCCGACAAGGCCGAGATCGACCGCATTCTGGGCAAGGGCGCCGACCGGGCCGCCGAGATTGCCGAGCCGATCCTTGATCGCACCTACGAGATCATGGGTTTTCTGCAAAGCCGGTGATGTGATGAAATGCAGCGCCCCCGCGGCGCTGCTTTTTCTTGCCAGTTGCGCCATTCTCGCGGACACTCCCGACAAAAGCCTCTGGGAGTCCACCGCTTGCGCAAATTTCTTGTGATCCTCGACACCTCGCCGGAGTGCATGAATGCCATGCGCTACGCGGCGATCCGTGCCTCCAAGACCGGCGGTGCGGTGGAGATGCTGGCCATCATCCCGCCCGAGGAGTTCCAGCACTGGATCGGGATCGGTGAGATGATGCGGGCGGAGGCACATGAGCGCATCCAGGAGCATTTCAAGATTTTCAGTGATGTGCTGGAGAAAAACGAGCACATCAAGCCCAGCCTCGTGATCCGCGAGGGCGAGAAGGTGACCGAGATCCTCAAGCATATCCAGTCCGACCCGGAAGTGGGCGTTCTGGTTCTGGGCGCCGATGCAAAGGGCAGCAACCCGGGCCCGCTGGTTACTGATCTGGTTGGACGCCGCTCGGGTGAGATGCCGGTGCCAGTCACGGTCGTGCCGGGATCGATGACCAAGGAAGCGATCATAGCGGTTTCCTGACGCTCAAGACCGGCTCAGACCAGGGCGTCGGTCTTCACGTCCTCTGACAGAAGCACGTTCGATTCCACCTCGCCGACACCCGGAAGCGTCATGATCCGGCGGCGCAGAATGCGCTCGAAGTCGCTGAGGTCGCGGGCAACCACCTTCAGCCGGTAATCATAGACGCCGAGCACATGCTGGACCAGTTGCACTTCCGGGATCGCGCAGACCGCACGCTCAAAATCGCCGAGCGAGACACGGCCCTTGCCCGCCAGCTTGACGCCGAGAAACACCACGACATCGAAGCCGAGCTTGCTGCGGTCCAGCACCACAGAGCGGCCTGCGATCACGCCGGCCTCCTCCAGCCTTCGCACCCGACGCCAGGCCGCCGGTTGCGAGAGGCCGACACGATCACCCAATGTCTTCGCGCTCAACCCTCCGTCGCGGGACAGTTTCCGCAACAGGTCGCGATCGATTTCGTCCAACTCGATCATATCGGCAGCGCTTCGGTGTTCTTGAGTTCCGAGACCAGCATCAGCGCCTCGATATCGGCGATGTGGGGCAGGGCGAGGATGCGCGTCTTGTAGATCTCCTGATAATGGTTGAGGTCGCGTGCAATCACGTCCATGCGGATATCCACCCGGCCCAGAAGGGTCTGAATCGTGCGGACCTCCGCAATCTTGCGGGCCTCTGCGATGAAGGCGTCAAAGGCATTGCTCTCCGTCTTGTCGAGCGTGATGCGCAGAAACACCTCCACCTCATATCCCAGCGCGCGCATATTGATGCTTGCGCGTCGTCCCTGGATCACGCCTTCACGCTCCATCCGTTCGATCCGTCGCCAGCAGGGACCGGTCGAAAGCCCGGCATCCTTGGCGATCTCGGCAATGGGGCGGGTCGCGTCTGCCTGCATGAGGCGCAGGATACGCCTGTCGATATCGTCGGTGATGTGCATGAATTTCTTATATTCAGCTATCTTGTGAATGAAAATATCATAAATGTCCGACAATCAGCAAATTCAGAAACCATCAACGACCCATTCTTCCTATGCTTGCTCCAAATCAAACTCAGGAGGAACCCATGCGGGTCTATTATGATCGTGACTGCGACATCAATCTCATCAAGGACAAGAAGGTCGGGATCATCGGCTACGGTTCTCAGGGCCATGCCCATGCGCTGAATCTGCGCGACAGCGGTGCCAAGAACCTCGCGGTCGGTCTGCGTGAGGGCTCGCCGAGCCGTGCCAAGGCCGAAGGTGAGGGTCTTCAGGTCATGGGGCTGGCCGAAGTGGCCGCCTGGGCTGACGTGCTCATGCTGACGATGCCTGACGAACTGCAGGCGGATACCTACAAAAAATACGTTCATGACAATCTGCGTGAGGGGGCCGCGATCGCCTTCGCACACGGTCTGAACGTGCATTTCGGCCTGATCGAACCCAAGCCCGGCGTTGATGTCATCATGATGGCCCCCAAAGGCCCCGGCCATACGGTACGTGGTGAGTTCGTCAAGGGCGGCGGCGTTCCTTGCCTGGTGGCGGTCGATAATGACGCCACAGGCACAGCACTTGAAATCGGCAAGTCCTATTGCTCTGCCATCGGTGGCGGACGCTCGGGCATCATCGAGACCGACTTCAAGGAAGAGTGCGAGACTGACCTCTTCGGCGAACAGGCTGTTCTTTGCGGCGGTCTGGTGGAGTTGATCCGCATGGGCTTCGAAACCCTGGTCGAGGCTGGCTACGCGCCTGAGATGGCCTATTTCGAATGCCTGCACGAGGTCAAACTGATCGTTGACCTGATCTATGAGGGCGGTATCGCCAACATGAACTACTCGATCTCCAATACCGCCGAGTATGGTGAATATGTCTCCGGCCCCCGTGTTCTGCCCTATGACGAGACCAAGGCCCGGATGAAGGCGATCCTCAACGATATTCAGACCGGCGCATTCGTGCGCGACTTCATGTCCGAGAACCAGGTGGGTCAGCCGTTCTTCAAAGGCACCCGTCGTCGCAACGATGCACACCAGATCGAGCAGGTCGGTGAGCAGCTGCGCGCAATGATGCCCTGGATTTCCGAGGGCAAGATGGTGGACAAGGCCAAGAACTAGGGTCAAAACACTCCTGCCTCCGGCATGGCCCGGAGGCAGGGACGAGGGAGATCATCGGTGTTGAACATTCTGATCCGCTGGCTGGCGGCCTTGCTGCTTGTGATGGCGACCTACAATCCGACCTCCGTCAATTTCGTTCGCTGGGCGCTGAGCGACGGGGTCTCCCTTCCCCTTGTGGCGCTCGCGGGTATTGTCCTGCTGATCGCATATGTGATCTTTCTGCGGGCCACATTCCGCTCCATCGGGGCGGTTGGCATCATTCTGGTGGGGGCACTGGTGGCTGCCATCGTCTGGGTGCTGATTGATTTCGGCATCATCAATCTGGACAATCCCGGTGTGCTCACCTGGGTCGGGCTCATCGCGCTTTCGTTCATTCTGGGGATCGGGCTCAGCTGGTCGCTGGTGCGCAGACGTCTCTCGGGTCAGGTGGACATGGATGATATCGACGAATGAGGCTTGATTCCCCATCGACAAGGGCCACCTGACAGGATAGAGACCCGCGAACCCGTATCGACAAACGCCAAAGATATCGTACGCCCATGGAAAACATCGTTCTGACTGTTCATCTGCTTCTGGCGCTCGGCCTGATTCTGACAGTGCTTCTGCAGCGCTCGGAAGGCGGCGGTCTTGGTATTGGCGGTGGCGGAAGCGGACTGACGACCGGACGGGCATCGGCGACGGCTCTTTCGAAGCTGACATGGACATTGGCGGTCGGTTTCCTGATCACGTCTCTGTCGCTCACGATCATTGCGACCCAGAACTCTGCCGATGATTCGGTCATTGACCGGCTCGGGATCGAAGCCGGTGAGGCGCCAGCCAACGAACCCTTGACCCCGCCGGGTCTTGGAGGGGCGCTGACACCGCCAAGTTCCTCGGATGCGCCCGCCGCGCCGCCGGCGGCGGACTAAATGGTCCTGCGGCTTGAAGGAGTCGCCGCCATTCCTTACCTTAAGACTAAGGTTTTGGCAGTATGAGGCCCTGAGATGTTCAGCATTCCCGGCAAGCAGGCAGTGACACTGACCGACAAGGCGGCGGCTCATATCGTTCAGCTTATGGAGAACGGCGAGAAAAAGGGCCTGCGCATCGGCGTCAAGAAGGGTGGCTGTGCGGGTATGGAATACACCATGGATTATGTCGATGAGGTTGATCCCATGGACGAGGTGGTGGAGCAGAACGGCGCCCGCGTGATGATTGCCCCCATGGCCCAGATGTTTCTCTTCGGCACAGAGATCGACTATGAGGTCTCGCTTCTGGAGGCTGGTTTCAAGTTCAGAAACCCCAACGTGACCGAAGCCTGTGGTTGCGGCGAATCCATCAAATTCGAGGGTATGTAGCCCTTTACTTCCCCCTTGCAGTTCCGTCATTTGAGGCAAATCCACAGCTGGGAGGGCCTGATGCGCCGTAAACTCATTGCCGGAAACTGGAAGATGAACGGCGCGCGCGCGTCGATTGCGGAGCTGAGCAAACTGGAAGGTCTTCATCCCGACCCGGCATCCGAGATACTGATCTGCCCGCCGGTCACACTTCTTGCGGCTTTTGAGGGAAAGACATCCATCCCGCTCGGCGCGCAGGATTGTCATTGGGAAACGGGTGGGGCCCATACCGGGGATATCTCTGCCGAGATGCTGAAAGAGGCGGGTGCGCAAGCGGTCATTCTGGGCCATTCGGAGCGGCGTACCGATCACGGTGAGACCGACGCGGACGTCGCACGCAAGACCGAGGCCGCCTGGCGGGCGGGCCTTCTGGCCATCGTCTGCATTGGAGAAACAGAAGCCGAGCGCGATGCCGGGGAGACCCTGACGGTGATCCGTCAGCAATTGCAGGTCTCGCTTCCCCAGGGTGCGACGGCTGAGAACACGGTCATAGCCTACGAGCCTGTCTGGGCCATCGGCACAGGGCGAACACCGACACTGGATCAGGTCGCGGAGGTTCATGACGACATCCGCGCCAGCCTTGAAGGTCGTCTCGGCGCAGAGATCGCGGGCGGGATACGCCTGCTTTATGGTGGGTCAGTCAAACCGGCCAACGCCGCCGCCATCTTCGAGATTGCCAATGTCGACGGCGGGCTGATCGGGGGAGCCTCGTTGAAGGCCGAGGACTTCGCGGGGATTGTGGCTGCGGCTGAAACTCAGCGCAGCCCATAATGATCGGCGAGGCGTTGCAGAGCGATCCTCAATACAACCTTGCCGGACCGGGCTGACCAACCCATGCGGCGCTCGGCTGCCTCCAGGCCTTCGAGAAAGCAGCAGACCCGGAACACGATGTCTGACAGGCCCGGACCCATGGCCGAAAGCGCGTCCGATACCCGGTTGCGCGCCGCAGTCGGGCCGGATGCGGGGCCGCCACCGGGCACCTGACCCTTGTCGCTGGGTGTCAGGAAAGCCTCCCAGTTCTGCGTGATGCGGGGTGACATCTGTGCAAGTTCGAAATCCTCGCGCAGCCGTTCGCCCGCCTCGATCAGGGCTGGCGTGAGATAGGGGGTGCCCGCGCGATCGCGTTTGCGCCCGAGCAGCGCCAGCGGGCTTTCGGCGAGATTGGTGCGGATCTTGCGTACCTTGCGGCTGTCATCATCCATCACCAGACGCTCGGCATCTTCCTGATGCTGCGCGCGGAAGGGGGAGGGCGCCTCGGCAAGCTCGTATCTCGACTGACGCTCGCTTTGATCCTCTGCAAGGATGCGTTTCAGCGTCGCGCGACCGACCTGCGTAATTTCATACTTCGCGACCCGGCCGGACGAACTGCATGAAATCCAGTCCTGCAAGGCAAACTGATGCGCCACCGCGCGATCGACCACCGCGATGCGGGTCTGCGTCCCCGGCGTGGTCTCACGCATGACAACCGCTTTTGCCATGTCCTGTGCGACGGCGAGAAATGCACCTTTCTCGCTCAATCGGCGCAGGATCCGCTTCGCCTCCTTCTCAACCCTCGGATCGATCTCCACATGTTGTTTTGCAACTCCGGCCACCATTTGAGCCAACTCCTTCAAACTAAATTCTGATTCAATGCATGCCGAAAAGACGGTGCCGGCCCATTCGAGTCCCTCGTCATTGAGCGGGTCGTCGCGCTCTGATTCCACCTTTCGGATTTGCCTCAGGACAGTTGATGCATGGCGGTTCTGGGCACGGGCCAGTTCTCTGAGAGGGATCTGACCGGTGGTGTGTGCCAGATACTGAACAACCCTTTGGGGCAAGCTCTGCAACTGACCAACTGTCCTGTGAGGAGCTTTTGGAAAATCGTCACGATCATAATTAACGGAAGCCCTCAAAGCCGGATCGTCCTACTGGTTAAAAATTTACGATAAATCTACCTATGGTTGAATTAGTAAATGAGACCTTAATGAAATATGGTTTTATCGTGTTTCTTAATATTTGGTTTTTATCGAACGCTATCAGCCTGTTTTCCGCAACAGGGGACCGCGTCAGGCCATAGTCGACGGTGTTGTGTATGATTGAAAAAAGGACAAGATCATGACCGTCGTTCAACCTAAGCCTGTCTCCATGAAACGCCCCAGAATTCTTGTCCGCGCAGCCCGGAGCGGGCTGGCAAACTACAAGAGAGACCGGGATTTGCGCCGTCTTCTCAAGGACAACGCCCAGACCGGGCGGACGGTCGACCGGCTCCGCGATGAAGAGATGCGGCTTGAGGAAATCCGGCGCAATGGTGACGCGACCTATTCGGCCGAGCGCCATGTCGGCTGCCTCACGGCATTGCTGGCGGAGTTGAACCTGCGCGCGGCGTGATCAGGCGAACGCGTCCGGCTCGCTGGCCTTCTTCTGTGCCACATAGGCATCAAGCCCATCCCGTATTCCGGCATCCAACTCGGGTGCCTGATACTCGCTCAGCATCTTCTTCATGCGCTGATTGGCCAGTTGAACACTGTCGGGCGAACCGTCGTCGGCCCATGTCTCGAACGGGCGATAGTCGAGCACCTGACTGCGCCAGAAGGCATCCTTGAAGTTCGCCTGGGTGTGGGCGCAACCCAGAAAATGGCCGCCCGGCCCGACTTCGTGGAGTGCGCCCATGGCCTGGGCATCCTCGCTGATATCGACGCCCGCAGCGACCGAATGCAGAATGCCGAGCTGATCGGCGTCGAGAATGAACTTCTCGAACGACGCCACCAGCCCGCCTTCAAGCCATCCGCAGGCATGCAGCATGAAGTTCACACCGCCCAGAAGGGCGGCATTGAGCGTGTTCGCGGTCTCGTAGGCCGCCTGAGCGTCGGGCAGTTTCGATCCGCAGAGCGATCCGCCGGAACGGAAGGGCAGGTTGAGCCGTCGCGCGAGCTGTCCTGCGCCGTAAAGGATCTTGGACGCCTCGGGCGTGCCGAATGTCGGTGCGCCGGAATTCATGTCGATGGACGAGACGAACGCACCGAAGACCACCGGTGCCCCGGGGCGGACCAGTTGGGAATAGGCCACGCCCGCAAGCCCCTCGGCCAGAACCTGTGTCAGCGTCCCGGCAACCGAGACCGGCGCCATGGCCCCGCCGACGATGAAAGGCGAGACGATTGAAGCCTGATTGTTGGATGCATAGACCTCAAGCGCTCCCATCATCACACTGTCGAATGTCAGCGGCGAGTTGATGTTGATCAGCGAGGTCATCACCGTGTTGCCGCGCACGAAATCCTCACCAAAGAGGATATTGCACATATCGACGGAATCCTGCGCCCGGCTGGGCTCGGTGACGGACCCCATGAAGGGTTTGTCGCTCAGCGTCATATGCGCGTGAAGCATGTCGAGATGCCGCTTGTTGACCGGAACATCCGTCGGCTCGCAGACCGTGCCGCCAGAGTGGTGCAGCCATTTCGAAAGATACCCCAGCCGCACGAAGTTGCGGAAGTCCTCGATCGTGGCGTACCGTCTGCCACCCTCAAGATCACGCACGAAAGGCGGCCCGTAGACCGGAGCGAGGACAAGATTGCGCCCGCCGATCTCGACCGAACGCTCCGGGTTGCGGGCGTGCTGGACAAAGCTTGCCGGCGCGCTTTCGCAGAGCTTCCGTGCCAGTCCGCGCGGGATGTGTACCCGCTCGCCCTGAACATCAGCCCCCGCGTCGCGCCAGCGCTGCAAAGCGCCCGGATTGTCGACGAAATTTACACCGATCTCCTCAAGCACAACCTCGGCATTGGCTTCGATGATCTCAAGTGCTTCCGTGTTCAGGATTTCGAAATCGGGGATATTGCGGGTGATGAACCGGGCGGTCTCGATGCTTGGTGCGGTGCGCTCCGCCCTGCGTGCGGCCCCTCCGCCGCCACGTCCCCGGCGTCTGCCTTCCCGCGCCACTTCTGTTTGATCCGACATCCCCGAAACCCTCTTTAGCTCTGAGCTTCCGGCCCGCGACAGGGCCTCACAGTCGGCAGAATACCGCAAAGCCGCTGTTCCCTTTCGACATTTCCGATTATGCAGGGGTCAAGAACGACACCTGCGCGACAATGACAGGAGATGACATGACCAACTCCCGACTTTTCCCCCTCGCCCTTCTTTTTGCCCTTGCCTCCTGTGAACCGACGGAAGGGTCATTCGAGGGCGGGTCTGTCGCGCCCGCGCGCAGCCAGCCGGGTGTCGAGGATGCGTTCTCCGAACTGGCGGGTTTCTATGTGGGCGGGCCAAGCTGCGATGCCGAGAATGCCTCCACGTATATTCTGGAGCCGGCAGTCATCCGCACCGAAACCTCGCTTTGCGTGCTCGATACCTTCACCCGCGAGGGCGACAAGTTCGATCTGACCGGGGCTTGCGTTTTTGAGGGGCTCTCGGAGCGGCGAAAGTTCTCGCTGACGGCTCTGGATGCCGGTATTCTTCTGCTGGTCGAGCCCGAGGGCGACACGCTGCTGCGGCCCTGTATCTGATCTTGCATCACCTGCGGCGCTTGCCTAAAAGCCGCGACATGACATCAGACATCCATGACCGTCTTCTCATCGTCGATTTTGGTTCTCAGGTTACGCAGCTGATTGCGCGGCGTTTGCGCGAGGCCAGCATCTATTGCGAAATTCATCCGTTCCAGAATGTCACCGACGGCTTTCTGAACGATTTCGATCCCAAGGCGGTGATTCTCTCCGGTGGTCCGGCCAGCGTGCTGGACGAGGGCAGCCCCCGGGCGCCCAAGGCGGTGTTCACCCTGGGGGTGCCGGTGCTGGGCATCTGCTACGGTCAGCAGATCATGATGGATCAGCTTGGCGGCAAGGTCGAAGCGGGTCTGGAGCGGGAATTCGGCAGGGCCTTTGTCACGGCGTCCGATGCCTCGCTTCCCCTGCTCGACGGCTGGTTCGAGACCGGAGACGAGCAAGTCTGGATGTCCCATGGCGACCGGGTCACGCAGCTTGCGCCGGGCTTTGAGGTCTACGGAACCTCGCCCAATGCGCCCTATGCCATAACCGCCGATCCGGCGCGCAACTTCTATGCCGTTCAGTTCCATCCCGAGGTGCATCACACACCCAACGGGGCGCGGCTGTACCGCAATTTCACCGATATGGCCGGGTTCAAAGGTGACTGGACCATGGGCGCCTACAAGGACGAGGCGATCCGCAAGATCCGGGAACAGGTGGGGGACGAGAAGGTCATCTGCGGGCTCTCCGGTGGCGTCGACAGTTCGGTCGCGGCGGTGCTGATCCATGAGGCCATTGGTGATCAGTTGACCTGCGTATTCGTCGATACTGGCCTGATGCGGATGAGCGAGGCGGACGAGGTCGTCGGCATGTTCCGCGACACCTACAACATTCCGCTGATCCATGCCGACGAGAGTGACCTGTTTCTTGATGCGCTCGCCGGGGTTTCGGACCCGGAGGTGAAGCGCAAGACCATCGGCAAGCTCTTCATCGATGTCTTCGAGAAGCACGCCAAATCGGTCGGCGGCGCACGGTTTCTGGCGCAGGGCACCCTCTATCCCGATGTGATCGAAAGCGTGAGTTTCTCCGGCGGGCCGTCGGTCACCATCAAGTCACATCACAATGTCGGCGGGCTGCCCGAGCGGATGGATATGGCGCTGGTCGAGCCGCTGCGCGAGCTTTTCAAGGACGAGGTGCGGGCGCTGGGACGTGAGCTTGGGCTGCCCGACAGCTTTGTCGGCCGGCATCCGTTCCCCGGACCTGGTCTGGCGATCCGCTGCCCCGGTGAAATCACCCGAGAAAAGATCGAGATCCTGCGCAAGGCCGACGCGGTTTACCTGGACCAGATCCGCAGGCACGGGCTTTATGATGAGATATGGCAGGCCTTTGTTGCCATTCTGCCGGTGCGGACCGTTGGCGTGATGGGGGATGGCCGAACCTATGATTTTGCCTGCGCCCTGCGGGCCGTCACCTCCGTTGATGGTATGACGGCGGACTACTACCCCTTCACCCACGAGTTTCTGGGCGAGACCGCGACGCGCATCATCAACGAGGTCAACGGCATCAACCGCGTGACCTACGACATCACATCCAAACCGCCCGGCACGATCGAGTGGGAGTAGACCTGTCTCAGGTATCCCATCCAAGTTCGGCCCGGGCCTGCTGCAGGCGTGACGGCTTGTAGGTTCCGCCCGCACAGCTCTTGTTGAACCCCTGAACCGCGATTTCATGCGCCTGAAGGGCGGATTTCACCCTTTCCTCATCGGCCTGCCGGATCTGCATGGCTTCTTCGATCTGCAGTTCGATATTGATCAGGCTCACGCGCGCACTGGCATCGACACGCGCGGTTCCCCGAAGATTCGAGGCCCGCAGGGTCAACTCCTCGGCCTGGGCCATCTTCTGGCCCATCCGGTCTTCGCGAGCGGCGATTTCGGCGAGGATCTCTTCGATCGAGCGCTCACGCTGCAGACATTCCTTGATCTCCGAGACGCTGAGATCGCCGCTCCAGTCCTGGGCTGCAAGAATGCCGATGCCTGCCACGGACAGGGCCATTACACCTACTGAAAAGAACGCTGTTTTAAGCCACATGATACACTCCTTTCCCTAGTCCCCGAGGTATGGAGCGTGATCCCTTACGAAGTCGTAAATCAGGCAATTTTAACGAAGCTTAACGTGCCGCTTCGGCAACCGGAGCAGCCGAGAACTCGGCTACATCGCAGCTTGCAAAATCGGCGCTGTCGCGGCCTCTCCGGAACCAGAGGTCGCGCTCTTCCAGACCGATGCTGACCTGCGCCCGGGCCGAGACCGGGTCCGATCCCCAGTGACTGCCGGTGAACGGCTCGTCCGCGAACCAACCGGCGGGACTTCCCTGACCTGTCGTCGAGAGGGACCAGAGCACCCCGGCAAAACACTCGACCTGACGGGTCACCCAGCCGCGATACTCTGCCTCGCGCGGCCGATCAGAACGGATCCGGGCCAGCGCCACGTCTGCGATCCCGTGGCGAACCTGCAGGGCGTGGCCATAGGCATGCGCCAGCATGTAGATTGCCGCTGCCTCACTGCCTGCATCCTCCACAAGGCTCTGCCGCGCGTAGATCCGGTTTTGGGATGTGCAGTAGCGCACAAAAGGGCCGGAGCCCGCGTCTCCGCCGCAAACGTCGCCTAAGCGGGTACGTGTTCTGATCTGCGGCAGACCCTCGAAGATGGTGTCGGTCACCGATGTGATCTGCTCAAAGACCGAGGCTGCCGGCGCGGCCGTGGACCAGAGCATCAGGGAACAGGTCGCCAGTATTGTGCGCATTACAAAGCCCTCTCTTGCCAAGAGCCTATCGCCAAGACACTGTCCGCGCCATGACGGAAACTTCACGACCACTGCTGGCGGCTCTCTGGATGCTGGGGGCTGTTGCTTCCTTCTCGGCCATGGCGGTGGCGGGGCGCGAGATCTCGGCGGAGTTGAACACGTTTGAGCTGATGTTTTACCGCTCGGTCATCGGCTTTTTCATTGTGCTTGGTCTGCTGTCCCTTAGCCCCAAGGGTCTGGGTCAGGTCCGCACCAAGCGCTTCGGTCAACACATACAGCGCAACGTGTTCCACTTCGCAGGCCAGAACCTGTGGTTCTATGGCGTGGCCGTGATCCCGTTCTCACAACTGGTGGCGCTGGAGTTCACCAACCCGATCTGGGTTGCCGTGCTCGCCCCCTTCTTTCTGGGCGAGCGCATGACAGCGGTGCGTGTTCTGGCGGCGGTGATGGGCTTCATAGGCGTGCTGATCGTCGCCCGCCCCGGTGTCGCACCATTCGAGCTTGGCCATGCGGCAGGGTTGCTCGCGGCGCTCGGTTTCGCGATCAACACGCTCTACACCAAGACGATCTCGCGAACCGATACGGTGCTCTGCGTGCTCTTCTGGATGACCCTCCTGCAAAGCCTCTTCGGTCTGGTGTTGTCGCTTCCCGGAGGCATTCCGTGGCCATCACCCGCGATGTGGATCTGGGTCTGCACGGTCGGTGTCTGCGGGCTGACCGCGCATCTCAGCCTGACCTCGGCGCTCTCGCTTGCGCCCGCCACCATCGTCGCACCGATGGAGTTCGCACGTCTGCCGGTGGTCACGGGGCTGGGCATGTGGCTCTATGCGGAAGGGTTCGAATGGCAGGTTCTGCTGGGGGCGGTCGTGATCATTCTGGGCAATCTGGTCAACATCACCTTCGAGCAGCGGCGACAAAAAGCCCTCGCCTGACCCCTTTCACAAGACGACAGCCCATGCTAGGCGGCGCGGGAACTCTTATTCAAGGTCTGTGAAGGAGCCTTTGACCCATGAACCTCGACAAAATTCCTGCCGGCAAGAACCCACCCAAGGACATCAATGTGGTGATCGAGATCCCCGGCGGGGCCGCAGGCGGTGCGCCGGTCAAGTACGAGATCGACAAGGAAAGCGGCGCGGTTTTCGTTGACCGTGTGGTCAATACGCCGATGTTCTATCCCTGCAATTACGGCTTCGTTCCCAACACGCTGCACGCCGACGGCGACCCGACCGATGTGTTGGTGCTCAACGATTTCTCTCTGATGCCCGGTTCGGTTATCCGGTGTCGTCCCGTGGGCGTACTGAAAATGGAAGATGATGGCGGCATGGACGACAAGCTGATCGCCGTTCCGGTCGAGAAGGTCGATCCCTTTCAGGCCGGCATTCAGGAGCTTGATGACGTGCCCCAGAAGACCCGCGACCGCATTAAGCATTTCTTCGAGCATTACAAGGACTTGGAGGAAGGAAAATGGGTCAAGGTCATTGGTTGGGGCGACCGGGAAGAAGCCGAGTCCATCCTCAAGGTCTCGCTTGATGCGATGAACAAGTAAGCGCCGCTTACAAAAAGACCTTGTAAAATTGACACATATCGCCGCGTCGGAAAAAATCTGACGCGGCGTCATTTGTTGACGGAAGTTGAGTCCTTTCCGTACTCTGGGATCAGAAATTGCGGCGAAAAGTCGCGAAACAGACCCCGGAGGAAACCCAATGTCACTCAAAATCTCAGCGCTAGGTGCAACCGCACTGACGCTTCTTGCCACATCCGCCCTATCGGGTGGCATCGAGCGAGCGGTTCCAAGCAGCCGCGTTCTGTTCGAAGATGGACGCTATTTCGAACTGAGCGCGACATTTGCTTCTCCGGATGTCAGCGGTACGGGCGGGGCAGTTCCTCCAGGTGGTGACACGGGCGATCTGCTGGAGACCTTTGCGACACTCGGGGCCGCATACAAGGCGGACATCAATGAGAACCTCTCATATGCGCTGTTCCTCGATCAGCCCTGGGGTGTGGACACGTCCTATCCGACGCTTGCAACATCGGGCTACAGCGGCACGGTTGCGACACTGGACGCCATCGCCCTGACAGGTGTTCTGGCCTATGACTTCAATCCCAACGTGAAGGCCTATGCCGGTTTGCGGTTGCAGTCAGTTGAGGCTGAGGCCGAGTTTGGCTTCCTCCCCGCGCCCTATGCGGTGACAGCCGACCGTGACTACGGTGTCGGTTACATGTTTGGTGCGGCCTACCAGCGCCCCGATATCGCCCTTCGGGTGGCTCTGACCTACTATTCCGAGATCGAGCACACGCTTGATACGTCAGAAACCTTCGGGCCCGGCTCGCTTGACCAGACCACGGACATCAACACACCACAGGCCATCAATCTGGAGTTTCAGACCGGTGTGGCGGCAGACACGCTTGTTTTCGGGTCGATCCGTTGGGTTGACTGGTCCGAGTTCGCAATCGAACCGCCGCTGTTCGTCGCGAACGTTGGCGCGCCTCTGGTAGACTACGAGAAGGACTGGACGACCTACACGCTGGGCGTCGGCCGCCGGTTCTCGGACGAATGGTCAGGTGCGGTTCAGGTCAGCTATGAGCCTGCAACCGACACCACGCTTACGACACTCGGGCCGATTGACGGGCGTACCAGCCTTGGTCTGGCCGCGACGCACACGCGCGACAACATGAAGATCACAGGTGGTGTGCAGTACATCATGCTGGGCGATGCGACGAACTTCGCCGGCACTGAGTATAACGACAACACCGCGATTGCCGCCGGCCTGCGGGTTGGCTGGAGCTTCTGAACCCACTCACCCTTGATCCTGGAAACCCTGCCCTGCGGGCGGGGCTTTCTTTTTCTTGCGCATGTTCCGGGTGGCGATCCGCAACGGGCCTGCGTAGCGTTCGGATATGACACCGCCATCCTCCATCTCGCCGCGTGCATGGGCCGAACTGATCCTGCTGTCACTGATCTGGGGCGGGTCGTTCTTTTCCATCGCCATTGCGCTCCGTGAAATCGGAGCGTTCACGGTCGTGGCGCATCGGGTGTTCTGGGCCGCGCTGCTTCTCTGGGTGGTGGTCGTTGCGCGTCGTTTGCCGGTGCCGCGCGATCCGCGGATCTGGTTCAGCTTTCTGGTCATGGGATGTCTGAACAACGCCATCCCGTTTTCGCTGATGGCATGGGGGCAGTTGCATATCGAGACTGGTCTGACGTCGATCCTGAATGCGGCCACGGCTGTCTTCGGAGTGGTCACGGCAGCAGTCTTTCTGGTGGATGAGCGGCTGACCCTGCGCAAGACTGTCGGCACATCCCTGGGTTTTGCCGGTGTGGTCCTGGCCATAGGCCCCGACGCGCTGGCGGACTTCTCCCTTCGATCCGTGGCGCAGCTCGCAGTGATCGCCGGAACCATCTCCTATGCGCTGGCGGGTGTCTGGGCAAAACTTCGGCTTCAGGGATTGCGGCCCGAGATGGCTGCCGCCGGTATGCTCACCGCCTCCAGCCTGATCATGGTGCCGCTCGCGGCCGCCGTCGACGGCCCCTATCAACTCGCTTTGTCGCTCGACACATGGCTTGCCATTGGCTATTTCGCCATCATCTCGACTGCACTGGCCTATCTGCTTTACTACCGCGTGCTGGAGATGGCGGGCTCGGCGAACCTCATGCTGGTCACGCTCTTGATCCCGCCCACGGCGATTGTGCTGGGTACCGTTTTCCTCGACGAGACCCTGCAACCGCTCTCCTATCTCGGCTTTGGTACACTCGCACTGGGCCTTCTGGTGCTCGATGGCCGGATTTTTCGGTTTGCCCAAAGGTCCAAGCCAAGCTAGCAAGGCTAAAAACCGGGGCAGAGGCCAGATGATCTACAAAACCGCACAGGACTGGATGCGTGCCGAGCACAAGCGCGTCGCACTTTTTGGCATGTCGGGTCTGGGAAAGACCCACCTGTCCAATCTGCTGCGCTCGGGCGGTGACTGGTTCCACTACTCTGTCGATTTCCGCATCGGTACGCGCTACATGGGCGAGCATATCGTCGACAATTTCAAGCGCGAGGCGATGCGCAATCCGTTCCTGCGCGAGCTTCTGATGTCGGACTCGATCTATATCGCCTCCAATATCACCTTCAACAATCTCGCCCCGCTTTCGACCTATCTCGGCAAGCCCGGCAATCCCGACAAGGGCGGCATTCCGTTCGAGGAATATGTCGTCCGCCAGCGCCAGCACCGCGAGGCCGAGCAGGCGGCGACCCGTGATGCCGCGCTCTTCGCAAACAAGGCGCGGCAGATCTATGGCTACCCCCATTTTGTGGCCGACACGTCGGGTTCTCTCTGCGAGGTTGTTGATCCGTCCGATGCGGACGACCCGGTGCTGGGCTCGCTGAGCGAAGACCTGCTGCCGATCTGGATCAGAGGCGCGGAAGATCATATCGAGACGCTCGCGGCGCGTTTCGACAAGGCACCCAAGCCGATGTATTACCGCGAGGATTTCCTGCGCGACATCTGGAGCAGCTACTGTGCGGAGCGGGGAATAGATGAGCGCGACGTCGACCCTGACGACTTCATCCGCTGGGGCTTCCGGCAGTTGATGGCGCACCGCCTGCCGCTCTACGAGGCAATCGCTGCGCAGTGGGGCATAACGGTCGATGCAGATGCGGTCGCGACACTGCGCGATGCATCCGATTTCGAGGCACTGATTGCACAGAGCCTCGGCTAACCCCTGCGCATAGCGGAACGCAGGAATTCGCCAAAGCGCCCTGCGGGCCGCCATGCCCGTTCAATCCGCACCGGCCTGTGTTAGGCTCTGTTTGTGCGCGGACCGGACAGGGAGGCAGGCAGATGATCACGGTCAGATTTACCGGATCGATTTCACCGGATCGGCAGAGCATATTCATTCAGGCGGCAGAGCGTTGGGACGGCATTCTCGATACCGGGTTCGCGCCGGTCGCCGTGGAAGGCGAGACGCTGAACGGTCTTCTCATCGAAGCGTCCATTGATCCGATTGACGGGGCTGCGGGGGTTCTTGGCCAGGCGGGCCCGCGACTTCTGCTGCCGGGGTCCCGACTGCCCGCGAAGGGTATTATGCAGTTCGACACGGCGGATGTGGACCGGCTGGACGCCGAGGGCAGTCTGGAGGATGTGATCCTGCACGAGATGGGACATGTGCTGGGTTTCGGCACGCTTTGGCGACAATTCGGACTGATCCGGGCAAGCGGCACGAGCAACCCGCAATTCACCGGTGCGGCGGCATCGCGCGAATATGCGACCCTCATAGGCGAGACGACTTCACGCCCCGTTCCTATCGCCAACACCGGCGGAGAGGGCACGCGGGAAGGCCACTGGCGGGAGCTTGTCTTCGGAGATGAACTACTCTCGGGCTTTCTGTCGGGTGCAAGTCGCCCGCTCAGCCGTCTCTCAATCGCGTCATTTCAGGACATGGGATATGAGGCCGATCTGGACGCCGCCGATCCGTTCACGCTGCCGAGCTTCCGCGCGTTGGCCGAGCAGGGCGTGCCCGAGGCGGTCCGGACCTGCGACCTCTGCCGTATGGGGCGTCCGAAACCGGTCGTGCTGGGCAGCTAGGATGCGATCCGCTGATCGTCGGCGTCAAAGTAGAAGGCATGCTGATCGTCATAATCCAGGGCGAGATCATCGCCGACCGATGCGTCATGCTGCCCGAAGAGCCGCACCGTCAGGCGTTCATCCGCAGAGGTTCTGACCAGCAGGTTGGTATCGCCCCCCAGCCGTTCCACATGTGTGACCCTGCCCTGAACCCGCCCCGCGCCACCAAGGCGCAGATGCTCGGGTCTGATGCCAAGGGTCACGTCGGCGCGGTCCTGAAGCGCGTGTTTCAGGAAGTTCATCGAAGGCGAGCCCAGAAACCCGGCGACGAACCTGTTGGCGGGGTTGTTGTAAAGCTCCATGGGGGAGCCGATCTGCTCGACCCGTCCGTCCCTGAGCACGACGATCTTGTCGGCAAGTGTCATGGCCTCGGTCTGATCATGGGTCACATAGATCATTGCCGCACTGAGTGTGCGGTGCAGATCGGCAATCTCGACCCGTGTGTTCATCCGAAGCGCGGCGTCTAGGTTCGAGAGCGGCTCGTCGAATAGAAAGAGCTTCGGCTCCCGCACGATCGCACGCCCGATGGCAACCCGCTGACGCTGACCGCCTGACAATTCAGAGGGTCGCCGTGTCAGATAATCGTCGAGCGACAGCATCCGGCTGGCCTTCGCGACGCGTTCGGTTATCACGGATTTCGGCTGGCCCTCCTGCTTCAGCCCCAGCCCCATATTGTCGCGGACGTTCAGATGCGGATAGAGCGCGTAGGACTGGAAGACCATCGCGATCCCGCGCTTGGCGGGCGGGATGTGATTGACGACCTCGTCACCGATGGTGACGGTGCCCTCGGTTGCATCCTCCAGACCCGCGATGACACGCAGAAGTGTGGACTTGCCACAGCCCGAGGGGCCCACGAAGACAACGAACTCGCCATCCTCGACGGTCAGGCTGATATCCCGCAGAACCTCGACGGGGCCGAAGGACTTGCTCACGTTTTCCAGCTTCATGGCGGTCATGAAAGCTCTCCCAGTTCGATTGCCTTGCCGGTCCGGATGCTTTCATCCGCGGCCAGACAGATGCGCAACGACTGCACGGCGTCCAACATATGGCGTGTCAGGTCGATATCCTCTGTGATGGCGCGCAGCATGAAAGCGGCCTCGGCATCGCAAAGCTGCTGATGGCCGGGCTCACCCGGCATCTCGATCAGCCTGTCGCCCTCGCGACGATGGACGAGGATTGCGCCGACCCTAGTATGCCCGTCCACATCATCGGACGCGCCCTTGTTGCCATCAACAATCGAGACCGAGCCGCCAGGGCTGACGATGTCCTTCACGAAGAACGCGGTTTCGGACATCATTGGTCCCCAGCCAGCCTCGTACCAGCCGACCGAACCGTCCTCGAAGATCACCTGAAATTGGCCGTAATTGTACATGTCGGGCGCGATCTCGTCGCTCAGCCGCAGACCCATCCCGTGCACGCGGACCGGTTTTGCATCGGTGATCTGGCACATGACATCGACATAATGCACGCCGCAATCCACGATGGGAGAGGTGGTCTGCATCAACGCCTTGTGGGTCTCCCATGCGGACCCGTCGGATTGCTGGTTCAGATTGAGGCGGAAGACATAGGGTGCCCCAAGATTGCGGGCCTCCTCGATCAGGCGCACCCAGCTTGGATGATGACGCAGGATGTACCCGACAGCCAGCTTGCGGCCCGCCCTTTGAGCGGTCTCAACCACACGCTGGGCATCTGCCACATTGGTGGCCAGCGGTTTCTCGACAAAGACATGGGCGCCTGCCTCCATGGCCGCTGTCGCATAGTCCGCATGGCTGTCGGAATAGGTGGCGATGCAGACCAGATCGGGCCGGGCCTCGGCCAGAGCTGCGTGAAAATCGGTGAAGCGGGGATAGACCTCAAGCCCGTCCGGCAGATCGACTTCCGAGCGGTTGACCAGACCGACAAGCTGCGCATCGGGCTGCTTGTGATAGGCCAGCGCATGGGAGCGCCCCATATTGCCCAGACCTGCGACCAGAACTCTCATTTCACCGCTCCTGATGTGAGGCCCCGGATAAGCTGGCGCGAGAAGATCACGTAGAGCGCCATCACCGGCAGGATCGCCAGCGAAAGGGCTGAAAGAACCGCGTTCCAGTCGGTCACGAACTGCCCGATGAAGACTTGGGAGCCGAGCGTCAGGGTCTTGACCTCTTCCGCCGGTGCAAGGATCAGCGGGAACCACAAATCGTTCCAGATCGGGATCATGTTGAAGACCGCGACTGTCGCCATGGCCGGTCTGACCAGCGGCAGGACGAGACGGAAGAAGATGCGGTACTCACTGAGCCCATCGATACGCCCCGCGTTCTTCAGATCGTCGCTCACCTGACGCATGAACTCGCTGAGGATGAAGACGGCGAGTGGCAGGCCCTGCGCTGTGTAAACCAGGATCAGCGCCATCAGCGTGTTCACCAGCCCGGTCGAGACCATCATCTCAAGGATCGCCACCGTGCCGATGCGGATCGGGATCATGATGCCAAGCGCCAGATAGAGCCCCATCATCGTGTTGCCCCTGAACCGGTACTCGGCCAGTGCAAAAGCGGCCATTGCGCCAAAAAGCAGGATGAAGAAGAGCGACACCACCGTCACGATCATTGAGTTCTGGAAATAGAGGAAAAAATCCCCCTGTTTCAGAACCGTCTCATAGCCGATCAGGCTAAAGCTCTCCGCGTCGGGCAGGGCCAGCGGTTCGCGGAAGATGGCACGCCTGCTCTTGAAGCTGTTGATGACGATCACGAAGACCGGGAAAAGGGCGATCAGTACATAGAGGATCAGCACGCCATGGGCTGCGATAACATTGGTGCGGTTCAGGCGGGCGCTCATCTCATCACCTCAGAACTGGTAGCGCCGCATCCGGCTCTGGATGCCGAACAGGTAGATGCACACGCCGATCAGGATGATCGCGAACATGGCCGACGCGATGGTCGAGCCCATATGCGGGTCCCCGAGTTGCAACTGGAAGCCGAAGAAGGTGCGGTAAAGGAAAGTACCCAGGATATCGGTGGAGAAATCCGGGCCTGCCAGCGCACCCTGGGCCGCATAGATCAGATCGAAAGCGTTGAAATTGGCGACAAATGTCAGGATCGAGATGATCCCGATGGAGGGCAGGATCAGCGGCAGCTTGATCTTCCAGAAAGCCGAGAAGCCGGTTATCCCGTCACACTCGCCCGCCTCCAGTATCTCTTCGGGGATCGACAGCAGCGCTGCATAGATCAGCATCATCGGGATGCCCACGAACTGCCAGACCGAGACCAGCGAGAGGGTTGTCAGCGCATAGGCCTCGCGCCCCAGCCAGGGGGCATAGAGTGACTTGAGCCCGACCGCATCCAGCATCGAGGGCGCGATGCCCCAGATCGGCGACAGTATCAGTTTCCAGGCAAAGCCGACGATGACGAAGGACAGGATCGTCGGGATGAAGATCGCGGAGCGATAGAATCCCGCAAAGCGCAGCCTGGGATGCGAAAGGATGGCCGCAAGGGCAATACCGATCGGGTTCTGCACCAGCATATGAATGAGAAAGAACCAGAAGTTGTTGCCAAGCGCATTCCAGAACTGGTCTGACCAGATCGCGTCCCCGAAAAGCGTGCGGAAATTGTCCAGCCCGACAAACACACGCGCCTGATCCACCTCGGTGTAGAGCGACAGTCTGAGCGTGTTGAACAGCGGATAGATCATCACCGCCGTGTAGACCAGGACGGCAGGTGCCAGAAACACGATGATGTGCCACCTGATGCGGGAAGAGCGCTTTGGCTGTGTCATGGGGGTTCCTGGGTTAACTTGACCCCGGACGAGGGAGGAAACATCCGGGGTCATTGACGCTCGTTACTGCTGTGGAGCGTACCAGCTAGCGAGGCCTTCCTGCAAACGCGCACCCGCTTCCTCCGGCGTCTCGTTGCCGCGGATCACCGCAACCGAGGCGTTCCAGGTCTCGTTTTCTAGGTTCGGCGTGCCGCGGGACAGGATCTGGTACGTGGACCGGATTGAGGAGTTGCACTCCGACCGCCAGCTTACAAACTCCTGCGCAAGCGGGTCCTCCATCGCGACTTCATGGTCGGACAGCGAGAAGAAACCGGGCAGCGCGTTTGCGTAGAGCGACGCGAACTCGGCAGAGCCCACCCAGTTCAGGAAGGTCTTTGCGGCCTCGGCATTCTCGGTCTTGGCGTTCATGCCGATCGCGATATCCGTGTGGTCCGAGATGTAGCATTCATCGCCTGCATTCGCGACCGGCGGGGCAAAGGCCCCCATCTCGAAATCGGCGAGATTGTTGAAGCCCGAGATCTCCCACGAACCGGCAGGATAGATCGCGGCCCGGCCAAGCGTGAAGATGTTCTGGCTGTCGGGATAGGTCTGGGCCTCGTATCCGTCACCCAGATAGGCGCCCCATTTTGCGAGTTGCCGGTACGGGGCGACCCAGGGCTCATCGGTCAGCTTCTGCTCGCCTGCGATCAGCGCAAGACGGCCTTCCTCGCCCTTCCAATAGTTCGGGCCGATGTTGTTGTAGCCCATGGTGGCCGCCTCCCACTGGTCATTGGTGCCCATGGCCATCGGCGTGTAGCTGCCATCTTCCTTGATCTTGTCGAGTGCCGCAAAGAACTCGGCCTCGGTCTTTGGCTCTTCGATGCCAAGCTCGTTGAACGCATCCTTGTTGTAGATGAAGCCGTGAATGACCGAGGCCATCGGCACACAGAACTGGGCGGAGCCGTCATCCGTGCTCCAGCCCGATTTGGCCACGGGCGAGAAATTTGCCATGCCCTCAAGATCGGAAACATCCGCCAGATGCCCGGCCTCATAAAGCGCCAGCGAGGCGTCGAACGGACGGCAGGTTATCAGGTCGCCCGCCGAGCCCGCGTCCAGTTTGGAGTTGAGCACGGCGTTGTACTCGGCCGGAGCAGATGGCGTGAACTGCACCTTGATGCCGGGATTGGCCGCCTCGAAGGCGGGGATGATCTTTTCCTGCCAGATCGCCAGATCGTCGTTGCGCCAGCTCTCGATTGTCAGCGTCACATCCTGCGCGAAGGCAGGCACGCTCAGCAGCGTAGAGGCGAGCAATGCCCCGGTCATCGTAAACTTGGTCATGATAGTCTCCCTGTTTGGTTTTTGATCTGTTTCAGGCTTGGGCCGAGATGCTGGCCATGTGCATTCAGGATCTCTGCGGCTTCCGCCCTGTTTACGCCAAGTGCAATGAGCGTGGCGAGCTTGGTGTTGCCATCCGAGGCCGCGAGCGCCTCCTCAGCCATAGCTGTCGTGACATCCGCCAGTTGGCTCACGATGCGCGCGGCCCGGTCTTTCAGCTTTTTGTTGTCTGGCTGCAGATTGACCATCATGCCCTGATGGATATGCCCAAGCAGAACGCCCGACAGTGTCGAGATCATGTTGAGCACGACCTTCTGGGCCGTTCCCGCGCCAAGCCGGGTGGAACCGGCCAATGCCTCGGGCGGCGTGTGCGGGCAGATCGCTATATCGGCGGCCTCAAGCAGCGGCGTGCCCGGATTGTTGGCGATGGCCACGATCCTGATGCTGGCCGCATGGGCGCGTCGGGCGATCTCGCAGACATAGGGTGTCGTGCCGCTCGCGCTCAGCAGGATGACCAGATCGGCCTTCGAAAGCCCCGCGACAACGCGTTGGGCTGCGTCCTCATCATCCTCCGTGTCGCCCGGCATATGACCGTCGGTGGGGATGCCGCCCGCCATGTGGATCTGAATCTGGCTCTCGGGAATGCCGAAGGTGCCATGCAATTCGCACCCATCCGCAAGCGCCATCAGCCCGGAGCTTCCCGCCGCCGCATAGACAAGCTGACCACCGGCGCGGAGTGTCTCTGCCACCAGCCTGGCTGCGCGCTCGATCTGCGGCAGTTCCGGCCTGATGGTCTGAAGGGCTTCAATCTGGGAACTCAACATGAATTGCAACGCATCGGGCGGCGCCAAGGCATCAATGCTGGCTGACCCGGATTGCAGCTTCTCTGTTTGCGGCAAAGCCATGTGATTCTCCCTCTCCAAATCTAATACCTATTAAATACCTTTTGTCTACCATTAGTTTGGAATATGGGGGTCTTTGGATATTCATCACCTTTTGAGGGCACATAGGTATCAAAGAGGTCTTTTCATGGCCTTAAAGGTATTGTATGGGTATCTTATGAAGGACCACGCAGAGAGATTGCTGATCGGCGTTGACGGAGGCGGGAGCGGCTGCCGGGCTGCGGTGGCTCGCAAGGCCTCCAGCCCTCTCGCAGTGGCGAAGGCCGGGCCTGCAAACGTGGCAACCGGTTTCGATCTCGCCATCTCCAATGTCACAAGGGCCGTCGAACTCGCGCTTGATGAGGCGGCGGTGTCGCGGGCAATGCTTGATGGTGCCTCCGTTCATATCGGACTGGCCGGAGTGGTTACCGATGAAGTCGCCGCGAGGGTGAGGGCCGCGCTGCCATTCCCGTCCTGTACGGTGACGGACGACATGCCGACATCACTCGCAGGCGCATTGGGGGCCGAGGACGGGTTCCTGCTTTCGGTCGGAACCGGAACGTTTGCAGGTGCAGCGCGCGCCGGGCAGACCACTTATGTCGGCGGGTGGGGGTTCTACGTCTCCGATCAGGCATCGGGTGCCTGGCTGGGGCGCAATCTGCTGGACGTGACCTTGCAATGCCATGACGGCGTGCTGGCGCATAGCGATCTGACAAGGGTCGTCATGGCGCAGTTCGAGAACGACCCTGCGCGGATTGTCGCCTTCAGCGTATCGGCCGATCCGGGCGACTATGCGAAATTCGCGCCGCAAATCGTGCAGGCCGCCGAAAGAGGCGATGGAAATGCCGAGGACCTCATGCGGCATGGTGCGGATTATCTGATCCGGGCGCTTCGCCGACTTGGGTGCGGTCCCGGTGACCGGGTGTGTCTGAGCGGTGGTCTGGGTCGCTTCTATCGGCCCTACCTTCCTTCCGAGTTTATGGCCAACCTGACCCAGCCGCGCGGATCGGCGCTCGATGGCGCGCTGCATCTGGCGGCGCAAAAGGCGGAGGTGCGGGCATGAGCGTGGCCGAGTTTCTTGCGCCCGAGAACTGGCTGCTTACCGATGGGGGGCCGCGCTACGTGCAGCTTCGCAAACGATTGTCAGACGGGGTGGAGCAGGGCGTATTGCAACCCGGCAGCCCGTTGCCTCCCGAGCGCGAGATCGCAAATATCACCGATCTGTCGCGGGTGACCGTGCGCAAGGCCATACAGGCGCTTGCCGATGACGGCGTGATTATCCAGAAACAGGGCTCGGGGTCCTTCGTGTCCTCGCAGACCCCGCAGATCGAACAATCCCTGTCGCGATTGACCTCGTTTTCCGAGGATATGTCCCGTCGCGGGATGAGTTCTGCGTCGCAATGGCTGGAGCGGGGACTGTTCATGCCTTCCCCCGATGAGGTTCTGGCACTGGCGCTGGCACCCGACGCCTCGGTTGCCCGACTGGCCCGGCTGCGGACAGCCGATGGTCAACCCATGGCGATCGAGCGTGCGTCCCTGCCAACGGACATCCTACCGAACCCGCTGATCGTTGAAACCTCGCTCTACGAGGTTCTGGAAGCGTCCGGTCTGCTGCCTGTGCGGGCCTTGCAGAAGATCTCGGCCATCAATCTGGGCACGCAGGATGCGATGCTTTTGCAGGTCGAGCCCAGGGCCGCCGGACTGCGCATCGAGCGGACATCCTATCTTGCCGATGGGCGCGTGGCCGAATTCACCCAATCCATATACCGCGGAGACGCCTACAACTTCGTAGCCGAACTTCGCCTCGCGAGGGAATGACTGTTCAAATGACACTGACCGGCACACGGATGCGGCGCGAGGTTCTCGAGATACCTGCTGCCGTGGACCGCCTTCTGACCAACGGGGCGGCAGACGTGGTGCGTGCGGCTGCGGCCTTGCGTGACCGGGATCCCCGTTTCATCGTCTCGGTCGCGCGCGGCTCCTCCGATCATGTCGCGACCTATTTCAAATATGCAAGCGAACTGCTGATCGGTGTGCCGGTCGCCTCGGTCGGGCCATCGGTCGCATCGGTCTACAAACGCAGGCTCAGGCTTTCGGGCAGTGCCTGCCTCTCGGTGTCCCAATCCGGCCAGAGCCCGGACATCGTCGAGATGGCGCGCATGTCACAGGCCGAAGGGGCGGTTGCGATTGCGCTGACAAACAATCCCGCCTCGCCGCTGGCTGAGGTAAGTGATCATACGCTGAACCTTCATGCCGGGCCGGAGCTGAGTGTCGCGGCCACCAAGACCTTTGTCACGTCCCTGGTCACCGCACTTTGGCTGCTTGCGGAATGGGCGCGTGACGAGGCATTGATTGCCGCGATAAAGGGCCTTCCGGAAATTCTGGCCGATGCGGTCACGCAAGACTGGGACGAGATGTGCGGCGCTCTTGAGAACCGCAACTCGCTGTTCTGCCTCGGGCGCGGCCCTGCCTATGCGATCTCGAACGAGGCGGCCTTGAAATTCAAGGAAACCTGTCAGTTGCATGCGGAATCCTATTCCTCGGCAGAGGTGCTGCACGGCCCGGTGTCCATCGTGGACAAGGGGTTCCCGGTCATCGCTCTGACCGCGCGCGATGAGGCGGAGGACGTGCTGGTCAATGTGGCCGACGAGATTGCGGCCAAAGGTGGGGCGGTCTTTGTGACATCCTCGAAGGCGCGGCGTGCACGCACCCTTCCGGTGGTGCGCACGGGTCATCCGCTCACCGACCCAGTTGCCCTGGTCGCGAGCTTCTACGCGATGGTGGAGACCGTTGCGACCCGGCGCGGGATAAACCCTGATGCGCCCCGTCATCTGAAGAAAGTGACCGAGACCGTATGAGCCGGCGGCAGACAGCACTGATGGGCGCCGATATCCATGACGGCATCAGCCTGCACAGCGGCATGGCCCTCCTGCTGGAAGACGGGCTTTGCGGAGGGCTTGTTGCAGAGCCCGATCTGCCCGAGCGCTGCGAGAAAGTGCATCTGGAAGGCGGAACGATCCTGCCCGGCTTCGTCGATTTGCAGGTGAATGGCGGCGGCGGTGTGATGTTGAATGATGACCAGAGCGTCGGGACGCTTGCCCGCATGGCCGAGGCTCATGCCAGCGTCGGCACACTTGCATTGCTGCCGACCCTGATCACCGACACGCCGGAACGGACGGAGGCGGCCATCGACGCGGTGGCTCAGGCGATTGACCAAGGCGTCGCGGGCGTCATTGGCCTTCACCTTGAGGGTCCGCATCTTTCCCTGGCCAGAAAGGGCGCACATTCAGCCGATCTCATCCGTCCGATGGAGGCGCGCGATCTTGACGTGCTGACGGCGGCGGCCGGGCGGCTCCCCAATCTCATGATGACACTGGCGCCGGAAAACGTGACGCGTGAGCAGATCCATGCGTTGTCGGAGGCCGGGGTTATCGTCTCTCTCGGGCATAGCGATGTGGGGTTCGATGACGCGACCGGCGCAATTGATCAAGGTGCGCGGGCCATCACCCATCTGTTTAATGCGATGAGCCAGCTTGGCAGTCGGGAGCCGGGACTGGTCGGCGCCGCTCTGGCCGATGGCCGGGTTTCGGCGGGGCTGATTGCAGATGGCATTCACGTCCACCCCGAGACGATCCGGTCTGCTCTTGCGGCAAAGAGGGGACCGGGCGAGGTGTTTCTGGTGACCGACGCAATGTCGCCGGTCGGCTCCGATATCATGGAGTTCACGCTGAATGGTCGGCAGATCCTGCGCCGCGACGGTCGTCTGACGCTGGAGGACGGAACGCTTGCGGGTGCTGATCTCGACATGCCAAAGGCGCTGCGGGTGCTGACGCGGGATGTCGGTCTGGGGCTGGAGCAGGCAATCAGGATGGCAACATCCGCACCCGCAAGGGTGCTGCGCGATGCACGCGGCTTCGGGGCATTTGTGGCGGGAAGGCCTGCGCACGCGATCCATCTGAATGCCGGGCTGACCGGTGTCACGGCAGTGGGGGCGCTTCTCGGCTAGCCGCGCCCGGGCAGCCATGTTGCCAGCGGCGGAAAGAGGATCAGCAGCCCGACCAGCATAAGCGAGCAGAGGATGAATGGGATCGCCGACATGTAGATGTCGCGCATCGTCGTATCGCTGGGCGAGACGCCCTTCATCACGAAGAGCAGCAGCCCAAAGGGCGGTGTCGTGAAGCTGATCTCAAGGGCGAGCAGCATGATCAGTCCGAACCAGATCGGATCGAACCCGAGCGAGGCGGCAAGCGGGAAATAGATCGGCACGGTCAGGAGCATCATGGAGATCTGCTCCATGAACATGCCCAGGATCAGCAACACGCCGAACATGACAAGCAGCATGGCGACCGGGGCCAGCTCGAACGCCGTCGCCCAGTTGATCAGCCCGCGCGATGCGCCCGAGAAGGCGAGGATCTGGCTGAAGGTGGCCGACCCGAAGACGATCAGATACGCCATCAGGGTAACCCGCAAAGCGCCCGTGACGGATTTGCGGATCGCCTCCCATGTCAGACAGCGAAAGACGGCGGCGAGGATGATGACCCCGAGCGCGCCGAAGGCGGCGGCCTCGGACGGTGTGACCACGCCGTTGATCATCATCACCACGATCACAACCATGACCCCGATCATCGGCACCACATCGGTCATCAACAGCCAGAGTTTCGCGCCCAGCGACTGCTGAGGCACCTCGTAGGCGGGGGCGGCACTCGGGTCGAGGCGGGTCTGCAGCCAGATCGTCGCGATATAGAAACCGGCCAGGATCAGTCCCGGAATGATGCCCGCGATCAGGAGTGCGTCCACGTCAATCTGCGCCAGTGTGGCCAGAAGGACCGCAAGCGCGGAGGGCGGGATAATGATGGCAAGACCGCCAGTGCCCAGAATGGGCCCGATGCTCATATGCTTCTTGTAACCGCGCTGGGTCATTTCGGGGACCATCAGCGAGCCGAGCAGGGCGGTTGAGCCCATGGACGAGCCTGACAGTGTCGAAAACCCGGTCCCGCCCAGCACCGTTACGTAGGACAATCGCCCGGGCAGCTTGCCAAGCAGCCGGTCAATCGCGTTGAACATGCGCCCGCCAAGGCCGGTGTGAAAGAACACCTCGCCCATCAGCAGGAAGAGCGGGATCGGCACGAGGGCGAATTTCGTGAGCGAGCCGAGGCCGTTGTTGAGCAGCTGCGCCACCCCGCGCTCGCCCCCCATGAAGACCCAGGCCCCGATGATATTGGCGGCAAGGAAAGCCAGCGCGACGGGCATTCCAATGGCCATCAGAAAGACGATAGTGCCCAGAAGCAGGCCGAGCGCCTCATACCATTCCATCAGTCGTGGATCCCCGCATCGCCGGAATGCATCAACTCGGGCCCGAAGACGAAGCGCGAGAACTCGACCGCCATCAGCCCGAAGCTCAACGGGAAAGAGATCGTCAGGATCCAGCGCGGGAAGTAATAGGCGCGCACGTCATAGTCATTACGCTCGATATTGGTCAGAAAAAGGTCGGCCCCCTTCCAGGCGAGCACCGCACAGACCACGACGCATCCAAGCGCCACCCCTCGGCTCACCAGCTTGCGCGATGCGGGCCCGAGGGCGGCGGTGACAAGCTCGATATGAACATGCCCTTTTTCGCGCACCAGCCAGGGCGCGCCCAGCATTGTCATGTAGAGCAGTCCGTATTCCGCGGACGTGAAAAGCCATGCGGGCGGCTGCATCCCGAGATTGCGCAACGCAACCGAGGCAATGACCGACACCATCAGCCACACAAGCATCCCGCCCGCGACGAAGGCCATCGCATACAGCAACGCTGAGTAGGCGCGGATGAGAAATGTCATGAAAAAGGGCTTTCCTGGCATGCGTCCCGGCACGGATGATCCGCGCCGGGTGCGATCAAAGCCTAGTTCCTCGACGGATCATAGTAGAGATCGATCAGCTTGTCGTAATTCCCGTCGCCGGAAGGATGCTCGGCCATCAGGGTTTTCATCCGCTCGAGCGTCTTCTCGCGGGAGGCGGCGAGGTAGTTGGCTTTCGCCTCACCCTCAAGCGAGACGACCTTCATGCCTGCTTCCTCAAGGGCCGCGAAATCCGCATCCCGCTTGCCAGCAAGCGCCTCGACACTTTCGCGCTCATGGGCGATGGCCACGTCCTGGAGGATCTTCCTCGACTCATCCGAAAGGCTGTTCCATTTCTCAAGGTTGACGATCACGCCCAGGTCGGTGGAAAAGAACGCAGGCTCGATCCGGTAGTTGAGAAACTCGTTCCACTTCAGATCGATGAGCCCGATCTGGGTCCAGCCGGTCGCATCCACCACGCCGCGCTGCAGGGCTGAGTAGACATCGCCGGTCGGCAGATCAATCACCTGCGCCTTGAGATAGTTCGAGAAGAAGGCGTTATAGACCGCGTTGCCGCGCAGTTTAAGCCCATCGACCTTCAGATTGCCTGCATCGTCGAATTCCGGCGCGTCGCGGGTCCAGAGATTGTAGCTGACGCCGCTGTCGAACCAGCCGAGATAGTAGAGCCCCATCTTCTCCTGATGGATCTGGTTCATCAGGTCCGTACCGCCATTCGCACGCGCCTCAACGGCCGTGATGTTCGCCGTCACCATCGCGTCCTTCTCGGGCAGCGCGCCGCCGTAGAACGAGCCGGGCGTGTAGACCATGTCCACGATCCCGTCACGCACCGCATCGGGCTGCTGGAACATGCCGATGGCCTCCGGACCGCCGCGCACCTCGATCTGCACGACGCCCTTGCCGGCCTCATTCACCTTATCGACGAAGCTGAGGAAACTCTGGGTGTAGATCAGCGTCTCGGGGAAGGCGTGAACCGCCGAGATCGTGTCCTCGGCTTCGGCCATCGCCCCGATCAGGGTCGCTCCGGCGGCCAGCCCGCCAAACAGTGTCATTCGCATTGTCTTCTCCTCTTTATCGGGGGCTGTTGCCACCCTTCTCCCTGAACTTGATACGTTATTGGTGCGCCTCCGGGGCTGGTATGGCCCATGGCGTTTTGCGCATATAGGCCTCGCCAAAGGCGTCGATGCTCCTGCTGTGCTGGCCGGTCAGATCGATATCGTCCCAGCCCTCGATCAGTTTCTGCTGCCAGACCGGATCGAGATCGAAGCTGAGTGAGGTCTCTCCCAGTTCAATCTTGCGGCCCTTCAGGTCGATGGCGAGATTTCCAGGCATGTGCCCGGCGAGCCGCCTGAGCGCGTCTGGTGAGCATCGGGCGGGCAGCAGGCCGTTATTGACCGCATTCGCGGCAAAAATGTCGCCGAAACCGGGGGCCAGAACCGCGCGAATGCCGAAATCGACCAATGCATAGATGGCTGCTTCCCGCGATGAGCCGCAGCCGAAATTGCGCCCGGCAATGAGGATGCTGGCCCCGCTCATATCGGGCAGGGTGTCGCGCAGATCATGCAGCAGATACTGGCCGTAGCCGTCACTGCGCGGGGCGGACATGAAACGCGCGGGGATAAGCTGATCGGTATCGATATTGTCGATGGGCAGCGCAACGGCGCGACCCTTATGTGTGCTCCAGCCGCTCATGCCCAGTCCCTGCCTTCGAGCAGTGGCCGGACATCGGCCAGCGCGCCGTGCACGGCGGCGGCAGCCACCATGGCGGGCGACATCAGATGCGTGCGTGCGCCCTTGCCCTGACGTCCCTTGAAGTTGCGGTTTGTGGTCGAGGCGCAGCGTTTGCCGGGCGCGACCGTGTCCCCGTTCATGCCCACGCACATGGAACAGCCCGATGCGACCCAGTCGAGACCGGCCTCGATGAAGATCCGGTCGAGCCCTTCCTGTTCCGCCTGCGCCTTGACCAGTGCGGACCCCGGCGAAACGATGCCGGGCACTTTGGCGTGACGTCCCGACAGTACGGCTGCTGCGGCGCGCAGATCCTCGATCCGGGCATTGGTACAGGAGCCGATGAACACCTGATCGACGGGCGTGCCCGCAAGCGGCCTTCCGGGTGTGAGGCCCATATAGTCGATTGCGTCGCGGATGCCGGCGTTTTCGCTCTCATTGCCGGGGGTCGGGACCCGCCCCGTGATCGGTACGGCGTCTTCCGGGCTGGTGCCCCAGGTCACCACCGGCGCGATCGCGGCTGCGTCAAGCACCACCTCGCGGTCGAACTTGGCGTCCTTGTCGCTGGCGAGATCGAGCCATGTCTCCGCCGCTTCATCCCAGCCAGCGTCTCGGGGCGCGAAGGGGCGGCCCTTCAGGTAGTTCAGCGTGACGGCATCTGCGGCGATCATACCGCAGCGTGCGCCGCCCTCGATGGAAAGGTTGCAGAGCGTCATTCGACCTTCCATGGAGAGCGCTTCGACAACCGGGCCTGCGTATTCGATGGCATGACCGCGTGCGCCGTCACTGCCCAGATCGGCAATCCATCCCAGCGCGATATCCTTGGCACCGACGCCGGGACCAAGCGCACCCTCGATGCGGATGCGCATCCCTTTCGGCCGGGTTTGCCAGACTGTCTGGGTGGCCAGAACATGGGCAACCTCGGTCGCGCCGATGCCAAAGGCGATGGCTCCGAAAGCGCCATGTGTCGATGTGTGGCTGTCGCCGCAATTTATCAGAAGGCCGGGCAGGGTCAGCCCCTGCTCGGGTCCCACGACATGGACGATGCCCTGTGCCGGGTCGTTCAGGCCAAAGCAGCGGATGCCGTGCCTTTGTGTGTTGTCGGTCAACGTACTGATCATGCGGCGGATGTCGGGATCCGTGATCCGGTCCCTGGACCGTGTCGGCGCGTAATGGTCCACGACGCCGAAAGTGAGCGAGGGTTCGGCCACCGTCAGCCCGCGCTCGTCGAGCTTGCGGAACGCATGGTGCGAGCCCTCATGCACCAGATGCCGATCTACCCAGAGCAACGAGGCACCATCCGCACCCTGCAGGATCTCGTGACGGTTCCAGACCTTGTCAAAGAGGGTGAGAGGGCGGTTCATTCCGCGGCCTCCGGCTGGCTTAAGCCACCGATGACCGGCTCCCAATGGCGGTCGGTGTCGCTGCCGACCCGGCTCAGCCCCATTTCCAGGCGGAACATGTCGGGGCGATAGAGTGCGGAGAGATACTCCACACCATTGCGCTCCGCGTCATAGACAATGCGTGTGAGCGAAAGCAGTGCAGAGCCGACAGACAGCCCCAGGGCTTCGGCCACATCCGGAGAGGCGAGTGACGCCGTCACCGACTGGGTTGCCGATGTGATCTGCGCGCCCCCCCGTTCCAGAAGCCGGAAAAGCGGCGTTGTGGCAAGATCGGCCTCGGAATAGTTCCGCGCAATCGCCTCGGGCACGTAGGTGGTAAGATGCGAAAACGGAACGCCATCGGCGAGCCGGACCCGCACGGCTGTTTGCACATTCTGGTTTCCGGTCAGGTTCAGCGCGGCCGCAACGCCCGACGGGGCGGCTCCATATGCGAAAGACAACAGCCGCGCTGTCGTCTCCCGGCCCATTTGGGCGATCTGGGGAATGAGCGTGGTCAGATCGGCGGCAATGGCTCCCTGATCCATCCGTGGCGCGCGCACGATCGAGCCCGAGCCGGTGCGCTTCTCGATCAGGCCATCGCTTGCCAGCGCCTCCAACGCCCGACGGACCGTGACGCGCGAGACGGCGTGCAATTCGCTGAGCCTCTGCTCTCCGGGAAGAGATGCGCCATCGGGGTGCACGCCGTTGGTGATCGCATCACGGAGCAATAGGTAGACCCGGCGGGCCTTGCCACCTTCGGGAAGTCGACCTGTCTCGGGCTCACGCAAGCACACTCTCCAATCCGTTTGTGACATAGCCCGAAACCAGCGGGCCACAACGGTGTCCATCTTTTCTAGTGTTGTTTGTTGACTTTTGTCTATCAAAAATCTGTATTACAGAAAATACAGATATGTGGATGGAGTGCGAATGACGACTGTCACGGATATGGATCAGCTGCCATGACCGAGATCGATCCCATCACGCTGGCGGTGCTTGCCGGTCGCATGGAGCAGATTGCGGATGAAATGGATGCAACGCTCTTCCGGTCGGCCTTCAATCCCATCATTGCCGAGGCACATGACGCGTCGCACGGGCTTTATCATGCAACGACCGGCGATACTCTCGTGCAGGGCAAGTCGGGTCTGCCGATCTTTGTTGGCGTGATGGCATTTGCGGTCAAGGCGGTGATCGAGAAGGCTGCCGAGAACGGTGATCTGGCCGATGGAGACATCTACATATTCAACGACGCCCATATGGGTGGCACGCATCTTTCGGACATGCGGCTCGTGCGCCCCTATTTCCGGGACGGACAGCTCTTTTGCTATCTCGCCTCGGTCGGGCACTGGCATGATGTGGGCGGTGCTGTGCCCGGTAATTACAATCCTGTCGCAACGGACGCATTTCAGGAGGCGTTCATCCTGCCCCCGGTACGCATTGTCCGGGCGGGCGAGGTGCAGACCGACATCATCGATATCCTGATGCGCAACACCCGCCTTCCGCAATCCGCGCAAGGTGATCTGAACGGGCAGCTCGGTGCCCTTGATCTGGGCGTGAAGCGGCTGGATGAGCTGCTGGACAGCTACGGGGCAGAGACGATCCGGTCCGCGCTCGATGCTCTCGGTCACCGTGCCGAAGCGCTGATGCGATCCGAGCTTGAGGCGTTGCCGGATGGACGCTGGGAGGCCGAGGACTTTCTCGACAATGACGGGATCACCGATGCGCCGCTGCCGATCAAGGTGGCGCTGGAGATCGAGGGCGACCGCATGATGCTCGACTTCGATGGCACGGCACCAGTGACCGCGGGTCCCGTCAACATCGCGCTGCCGACTGCGGTCGCGACAGCTTATGTCGCTATCAAGCACATCTTTCCGGTGCTTCCCGCCAATGCCGGTGTGATGCGACCGATCGAGGTGCGGGTGCCTGAGGGATCGCTTCTGGCGGCGGAGTTTCCTGCCCCCGTGGGCGGCTATACCGAGACCATTCTGCGCATGATCGACGTGATTTTTTCTGCCTTTGCGCAGGTCTCGCCGGAGCGGGCGGTCGCCAACGCCTATGGCACGATCAATGCGCTCTCGATTGCAGGCAAGCGTGCCAATGGTGCGCCCTGGGTGATGTTCAGCTTTTACGGTGGCGGGCATGGCGGCTCGGTCGAGAGCGACGGTCTCAATCACGGCAACGCGCCCATTTCGACCGCGACAATTCCGCCGCTGGAGATTCTGGAGGCCGCCTATCCGGTGATGTTCAGGCAATGGGCCTTGCGACCGGACAGTGCCGGGCCCGGTCAGCATCGCGGCGGTCTTGGTGCGATCTACGAGATCGAACTTCTGGAGGAGCAGGCTGAAGCGTTCCTCTTCGGAGAGCGTGGTCGCTACGCACCGCGGGGTATCGCGGGCGGTGGGGATGCCGATCTCAATGTATTCACCTATGAGCAGTCCGATGGCTGGCACACGCCGCCGTTCACCTCCAAGATGCGCGGCATGAAGCTTGCGCGCGGGCAGTCCGTCCGTCTGGAAACTCCGGGTGGCGGTGGATATGGCCCGCCCGGCGACCGGGATGCGGCGGCTGTCGCGCGCGATGTCGCCCTTGGCTATCTCACCCCGCAGCACGCCGATGTTGTCTACGGTACGGCCTGGCAGGAGATAGCGCGATGACCGGCGGCAAGATGGTCGGCGTCGATGTCGGCGGAACCTTCACGGATGTCTTCATTCTCGACGAGGCAACCGGCAAGGCCAGTGTGGCAAAAGTGCCCACGACGCGCCCCGACCAGTCGGCCGGATTTCTCAGCGGTCTCAGTCAGGAAACCGACGATCTGTCTGGGATTGCCGTGGTCGTTCATGGCACGACGGCGGGGACGAATGCGCTTCTTGAGCGCAAGGGAGCCAGGACCGGCGTGATCACGACCCAGGGATTGGGCGATGTGCTGGAAATGCGTCGTCGCGACCGGCCGCGCACCTGGGGGCTTCGCGGGGATTTCGAACCGGTCGTTCCGCGCAATCTGCGTCTGGAGGTGCCCGAGCGCACGCTGGCAGACGGAACCGTCAGAACGCCTGTCGATCTCAATGCGGTTCGTGATGCGGCGCGGACGCTTCTCTCGGATGGCTGTGAGGCCGTCGCGATCCTCTTTGCCAACGCATATGCAAACCCTGAAAATGAGGAAAGGGCGGTGGCGGCGGTCAGGGAGATCTGGCCAAACGCCCATGTCTCGTCATCCGCCGAGATCCTGCCCGAGATCCGTGAGTTCGAGCGCTTCTCGACAACCGCACTGAACGCCTATCTGCAGCCGGAAGTCGGCGGATATCTCAACCGACTGGAGACGGCCCTCAAGGGTTCGGGATTTGATGGCGAGTTCATGATCGTGCAGTCGAGTGGGGGTGTCATGGGGGTGGAGACGGCTTGCGAACGCCCGGTCCGCACCGCACTTTCTGGCCCGGCAGCCGGGGTCATTGCGGCGGGGTTCATCGCGGAAGCTGCCGGTTACAGTGACGTGATCACAGGTGATGTCGGTGGCACCAGCTTCGATGTGGCGTTGATCGCGGGCGGGCAGTCGATGCTCAGTCCCCAGACAAGCATCGATTTCGGCATGGTGATCCGCACGCCGATGATCGAGATCGCGACAATCGGCGCGGGCGGTGGCTCGATCGCCTGGGTGGATAAGGGGGGATTGCTCAATATCGGCCCCGAAAGCGCAGGGTCCGATCCGGGGCCTGTCGCCTATGATCGCGGCAATGACCGCCCGACAGTGACGGACGCGAATGTTGTGCTGGGTCGGATTGATCCCGACAGCCCCATCGGCGGAAGTCTGGAGCGGCTCAACGTTGAGGCGGCGGCGCATGCTATCGACGCCCATGTGGGATCGCCGTTGGGACTCGATACGTATCAGGCGGCTGAGGCGATCCTGCGGGTCGCCAATTCCCGGATGGCCGGAGCGCTTCGGCTGGTCTCCATCGAGCGCGGCTTCGATCCCAAGAAATTTGCCTTCATGCCCTTTGGCGGTGGAGGTGCGCTGCATGCAGGCGCCATGCTGGCCGAGGTCGGGATCGGACGTGCGATTGTCCCGCGCTATCCCGGTGTGACCTCTGCCATGGGCTGCGTGATTTCCGATATGCGTCAGGACTTTGTCCAGACGATCAACCGGATGGCCGATCAAGTGGATGAGGTGGCATTGGGCGCTCTGATGCAGAAACATCATGATGACGGTATGGCGGTGCTCGATGCAGCCCGGTCGGGCTTTGAGCGCAGGGAGGCGCTCTTCGATCTCGACATGGCCTATATCGGCCAGACCCACACGGTGGCCGTGCCGCTTCGGGTGCGCATCGAAGGGGCCCGTGTCACGCCGCCCACTCGCGCCGAGATCGCAGCAGCCTTCGATGACGCCTATCACGCGGCTTATGGCCGATTGCTCAAGGATGGTGTTCGCCGTGTCATGAACCTGCGCAGCGCGGTCATCGGGCGGCGACGGAAATTCGATCTCCTGACCCTTGCGCCCACCACAAGTGGTGCGGCGACAGCGGCGCTGAAATCCACACGACAGGTGCATTTTGGTGATAAGTGGCATGAGACCCGGATCTATTCGCGGCTCAGCCTGCCTGCGGGCGCGCTGATCGAGGGGCCTGCAATTCTGGAGCAACCCGATGCGACCATCCTGATCGAACCTGATCTGGTGGGCAGCGTCGATACCTTTGGCAATGTCATCATCGAGGCCCGGACATGAGCGCACATCCCCCAATGGAACCCGCCAAGACCGCCTTGCTGACGATTGATCTGCAAAATGATTTTCTGCATCCCGAAGGAGCCTATGGGCGCGCAGGTCACGGGGCCGACGCGATCAGTGCCCTGCCCGGGCGGATCGGGCCGGTCAGGGATGCGCTGAGACGCAAGGGAGGCGTGTACGTTTCCGCCCAGTTCACACTGGTCCCGGGCCCCGATGACGAGCCGCTGATTGCACCGCATCTGAGGGAACTCCGCCCGTTTCTGGGCAAGGGGGATTTTGCGCCCGGCGCCTTCGGTCATGCGCTTGTCGATGAATTGGCCCCCGCGGACTACACGATCGAGAAGGTCGCCTATTCGGCATTCTACCAGACGCGGCTGGAATACGTCCTGCGCGCTATAGGCGCCGAAACGCTGATTATCGGCGGGATCGTGACCAATGGCGGGGTGGCCAGCACGGTACGGGATGCACATCTGCGCAATATCGAGACGGTCCTGCTCTCGGACGGTTGTGCGGCCTTTGACAATGCCGTTCACGAGGCCACGCTGGTATCGCTTGAGACCGTCACGAAGGTGCGAACCTGCGCCGAGGCAATCGACATGATCGGTGAGGGGCGGTGATGCTCAGGGATCGTCTTTTCGAGCGGCGCATTCTGACGGCACCTGGGGTCTATGACGGGCTGACGGCCTCGCTCGCCTCCGATGCCGGGTTCGAGGCACTTTATCTGTCCGGTGCAAATGTTGCCTATTCCCGGCTCGGGCGGCCCGATATCGGGCTCACCACGATGTCCGAGATGGCCGATACTCTGGCGCTCATCCGGGACCGGGTCGATCTGCCGGTGATCATCGATGCGGATACCGGCTTCGGCAATGCGCTGAATGCGCAACGCACGATGCGGATCTATGAACGTGCGGGTGCCAATGCGCTTCAGATCGAGGATCAGACCTTTCCCAAACGATGCGGGCATCTTGCCGACAAGTCCCTGATCCCGGTGACCGAGATGGTTGGCAAGATCCGTGCCATGGCCGACGCGCGTGCCCGTGACGAGACGCTGATTGTCGCGCGCACCGATGCCATTGCGGTGGAAGGGATCGATGCCGCGCTGATCCGCGCCGAGGCCTATGTCGAAGCCGGTGCGGACGTGCTTTTCATCGAAGCACCGCGCAGCGTCGACGAGATGGCGCGCATCACCGGCCAGTTCGGGGGCGGGCGGGTGCCGCTTCTGGCCAATATGGTCGAAGGGGGCGCGACCCCGATCAGCAGCGCAGCCGATCTGGAGGCGATGGGTTTTTCCATAGCGATCTTCCCGGGCGGGATCGTGCGGGCGCTGGCGCATGCGGCACGCGATTACTATCGCAGCCTGCAGGCGCACGGGTCCAACCGGCCTTTCAGTGACCGTATGTTCGATTTCGACGGTCTGAACGAGGTGATCGGCACCGAGCGCCTGCTGGCCGAGGGGCGTCGGTTTGATGGATCGGAGCAGGACTAGGCCGTGGCTTCGATCAAGCCTTCGCCTGCCGGTTTCCCGGTGGAGGTCGAAACGCTCATCATCGGGGCAGGCGCCTGTGGTCTGGTCGCGGCTCTGAGTGCACAGGAGGCAGGGCAGCAGGTGCTGGTCCTTGAACGTGATGCCTATCCTTCCGGATCAACGGCGCTTTCGGCCGGGCTGATCCCGGCCGCCGGGACCGCGGCGCAGGCGGCTGTGGGGATTTCCGACGATCCGGTGCTTTTTGCCGCCGATATTCAGGCGAAGGCGCAGCATCAGAACGATCCAGAGCTGGTTGACCTGATGGCGCGAGAGGCCGCACCGGTGATCGACTGGTTGAGCGACCGGCACGGGCTCCCATTCTCGGTCGTTGCGGATTTCGACTACCCCGGCCACTCGCGGCGTCGGATGCACGGGCTGCCGACCCGCTCCGGCCGGGAGTTGGTAGATGCCTTGCGCGGCAGGGCCGAGACCCTCGACATTGATATTCTCTGCGATGCGACTGTCACCACGCTTTTTGCGGATGACGGCGAGATCACCGGGGCAGGCCTTGCCCGCCCGGACGGCACAACCGAGCAGATCGGGTGCGACCGTTTGATCCTCGCCTGCAACGGCTTTGGCGGCGACCGTGAGAAGGTACGCATGCACATGCCGCAGATCGATCGCGCCCTCTGGTTCGGACATGATGGAAACAAGGGCGATGCGCTGGACTGGGGGGCTGCGCTGGGCGCACAGACCCGGCATCTGGGGGCCTATCAGGGCCATGGGAATGTCGCCCATCCGCACGGGGTACTGATCACATGGGCGGTCATCACGGAAGGCGGCATTCAGGTCAATTGCGACGGGCAGCGGTTCTGGGACGAGAGCCAGGGCTATTCGGAGGCTGCGCAGGCCGTGCTGGCTCAGCCCGGTGGCGTTGCCTTTGCGATTTTCGATGCGCGTATCGCCGGGATCGCGCGTCAGTTTCAGGACTTCCGCGATGCCGAAGGGCAGGGGGCGATCAGGACCGCTGATACGATCCCGGGGCTTGCGCAGGAACTTGGGTTGCCGGAGCTTGCCCTGCGTGAAGCGGTCGAAAACCGTCCGCAAGCCGGAGCGGACGCATTCGGTCGGCGGTTCGATCATCCGGCCCTGAGCGCGCCGTTTTGCGGTGTCGGGGTCACGGGGGCCCTCTTTCACACGCAGGGCGGGCTTGTCGTCGATCAAGACGCCCGCGTGCTGGACACCCGGAACCGGCCATTCCCGAACCTGTTTGCCGCTGGCGGGGCGGCGTGCGGTGTCTCGGGAAGGGCTGATAGCGGCTATCTCAGTGGCAATGGCCTGCTCAGCGCCGTGACGCTGGGCAGGATCGCAGGGCGCTCATCGGCGGATCGTCAGCGAAGTGCGAACTCCTGAAAGAGCGCGCCATCCGCATGACATATGGTCTCCAGAAGCTTAAGGGGCACATGCTCGCTGTGCGGACCAAACAGGCGGATGCCCCGACCCAGCAGGATCGGTGCGCGCTTCAGCCTCAACCGGTCGATCAGCCCTTCGCGCAGGAGACTGGACGCAAATGCACCGCCTCCACACAGATAGACCGGACCGGACGCTGTCTGGCGCAGATCGGCCACGATGGGCGCGGCGTCCCGCGATACGACCTCGACCGCCGATGTGTCGGGCAGGCTGATCGAACTAGAGAACACGAGCGACCGCATGGCCGGATAGGGGTTCTCGCCGGGTTTCAGCCCGAAGTCATATCCGAACTCATAGGTGCGGCGACCCATGAGGCAGACAGCATAGGTCTTCAGTCTTGCATAGTAGTCATCGACCATGGTGCTGATATGAGGAAAGAGAGACACATCATCGGATGCGCCGGCGATGAAGCCGTCCGCCGAGATGGCGACGTCATAGATAACGGGTTGCATGGGATGCTCCGAGAAAAGGACAGGCAAGAAGGGACGAAAACACGCCCCCACGATCGGTTGTCTTGCCTAGCTGATCACTGTCAGAGCACTCCTCTTGTCGATACCGCCACTATATCCCGTTGATCACGGTCATGGCAATCGCAGGTTCCGATCCGGGCGGGACTGGACCGAAAGTGCGGCGAGGATGACCAGGATCGAACCCGCAACGAATGGCAGATCAACCCGTTCGTCGAAGACGATGTACCCCACCGAGGCCGATAGGATGAGTGACGTGTAGCCCAGCACTGACAGCACGCCCGCCTCGCCCCAGAAATGCGCCCGCAGAAAGCAGAATTGCGCCGATTGGGCAAAGATACCGATGGCCAGAAGCGGAAGCGCGTCAGTGGCTTGGACCGGCTGCCATGTGGCGATGGCAAAGGGGGCGAGTATCAGGCTGAGACCGCCTGTGTAGAAGCCCATCAGAACGATGCTTGGGGCTGCGCGCAGCCGACGGGTGACGATCACGGCGGCAGAGCCTGTGGCGACAACCCCCAGCAGGATCAAGACATTCCAGGAGACATTCACGGACCATGGATTTATTGCAATCAGGATGCCCGCGAAGGCGATTGCCGCCGCGATCCAGCGCCCTATCCCGATGAACTCGGACATAAAGACCGCCGCCATCATCATCGTCAGGATCGGGCGGGTGAAGTTGACGGCCGTGAAAAGCGCAAACGGGATGCGGGCGAGGACAAAGAAGCTGCCCAGAAGGGTGATCGCCGAGAGCGCGACCCGGAGGAGATGAAACCGCAGATCAGGGATATCTCGGAACATCGCCTTGGACCGCCAGATCCACGGCGAGATGACGACAAGGCCCACGACTGCGCGTAGAAACACCAGTTGAGTTGCCGGATAATCCAGCCCCATCGCCTTGACGATGGAGAGGGCCCAGATGTTGAGTGACATGTCGGCAAGAAGCCACAGGCTGCCCGTCAGGTTATTGCGCGGCCGGTCGCTCACACGGGCTTTGCGATCAGGTTGGCCATGAGGCGGAACGCACCGGGCACCAGTTTTTCCATCTGGTGATGCAGGATCAGCGAGGTGTGGACATGCTGTCCGCGACCAATATCGGCGGCCAGAAGCGCGCCGTAATGCGGCGCCTCGTCCGGGTCGGCCATCGCCAGAAGGGGGGTGTAGGCATCATCCCACGCCTTGGCGAAATAGAGCCCGCGTTCCTTGTGCCACCCGGCCCAGTCAGCATTGTCGATCCGGTTCGGTGCGCAGAGGATCGGATGGTCGGGCAGAAGATGATCGACCTTCGCGGTCTCATCCGTCACCCGCCAGCGCAAGGATGGCTGGCCGATCTCAAGGCGTCTCGGCGGGGTCATGTCAGGGTCCCAGTTGTCCCAGGGCCGGTGATAGAGCGTGACCAGACGCCCCCCGGCCTCGACCCAGCGATGCAGACGCGGCGCTGCGTCTTTCAGACCGGCTCTGAACCGGAATGCGAAGATGCCGACAATGATCGTATCGAACTGCGCCAGCGTGTCCTCGCTTTGCAACTGGGTATCCGAAAGCACGGTGACATCCGCACCAAGAGCACTCAGCCAGTCATTGACCCGGTCATTTCCGCCACCAACATAGCCGACGCGCAGATCGGGAAGCCGGGCTTCGAGTACCCGGATCCTGACCTCTGCCTTCGCGGTGCTGAACGTTGCGTCCGTATGGGGATGCTCGATGCGGCGGATCGTTTTTGCTGGCTGGCCTTCAAGACGCACCGGAAGGTGATAGAGGCCATCCTCGACGTTTTTCGGTGGGGTGACCGTGAACGTTCGACCATTCCGGTCTGCCCGCCATCCTGCCGGCAGGTCGAGTGATGGCGCCGCATCAGACGGGTGCAGATCGCTCAGGGTGACGTCGAAGCTGCGTGTGTCGGTCGCGCGGTTGACCACGACGCCGGACGGTGCGACAGAAACCGTGTGCGACGGCATCGCCAGCGGCGGCACGACAAAGGGCAGGTATGTCTCGCTGTCCGTCCCGAATGCATTGACCCGAACCGTCAGGCGGGGCTTTGGTGGCCGGTTGGGATCGTAGCTGGCCCGGTAGGCGTCGTGAAGATCGGCCTCGGGCGCAAGGTGGATCGTGTCACCTTCGGTCTGCCATCCGTTTGGCAGGTCAAGACCGGTCTTCAGCGAATGTGCCACGCCCGACCGCGTCTCAGTGGTAACCTTGAGGCTTCCGCCTGGGCGAACCCAGATGTCCGAGGGATTAGCAAATGCCTCCACGCCCAGACCGATGCGGATGACACGGGCGAGTTGCCCTGCCTTCTCTTCCAGCCTGTGCCGGACCATTGGCTGTGCGGGGTCGGGACAATCGTTGATTGCCTGACGGATCATTTCAAGCGCCTCGGTTGCAAGTCTTGCGCAGCCCCCGGTATCCGGGAAGGCATCACGCGTGGCCTGAAGTCGTTGATCGGCGGCGCGCAGCACCTTTTCAATAGGGTGGGCTTCGGGAATATCGGCAAGCCCGGCGATTGTTGCCGACAGACCTGAGCGGAGGTGCAAATCCGGCCTGTCCACATGGCTCTGGGCCAGATGCAGCGGCCAGTCCCGCTCCGTTCCTGCCGGAACCCAATGTCCCATGGCCTGTGTCCGGTGGAAGGCGCGGGACTGCTGGCCGATATGCTCATAGCTCCACCCCGAGACCGGGTCGCAGCCCTTCGCCTCGACCGTCAGTGTCGCGGGTGGCGGCGGCAGGTCATCATCATAGGCCTGACCGGCCCCGGACCACGCAGGAAGGTAGAGCTTGGCAACCTGCCAAGGCGGCAGCGTGCAGTCAGCAAAGGCCGGGTCGGCGGCAAGATGTATGACACGGTGAGCGGCCTCTGTCATTGCCCGGTGGTGGCCGTGCTGGCCGGGAATATCTAGAAATGTGGGGCAGATGATATCCGGCTTTTCGGTTCGGATGATCTCGACGAAACGCGCCAACGTCCGGTCCTCGCCCCATTTGTCCAGCGTCTCCGTCCCGCTTTTGGAAAACCCGAAATCAAAGATCGTGTCCGCGGGGCTTTCCGACAGCCAGTAAAGCCGCATGTCGAGGATGTCGGCAGCGCGCTCCATTTCCGCTGTTCTCAGCGCGCCCAGATCCTCAGTCATCTCGGTTCCGATGTCGTTCTGACCGCCCTCTCCGCGCGTCGAGCATGCATAGGACAGGCTGAACCCGTCGCGCAGACCGAGGGCGGCGAGCATTGGCGATGTCTCGTCATCGGGATGGGCCCCGGTGTTCATGAAGCGGATCGTCGATTGCAGAGGCTGCAGGGCCCGCCAGAGTTGGAGGATGCGCGGTGCTGTCCGTTCCGCCTCGATCCGGCGTTGATCGAAGGTTGTCATGATTGCACCGCGATCTGGGGGGTGAATGTATGGCTGATCACAAGGGTTGCCGCACCCAGCGTTGCGGTCATCCGTCCCGAGCCGCCGCGGATCAGTCTTGGCTGAAGACGGTTCGCACGGTTTGCGACACTGCGCTCCGGCAGGGCGGCGACCGCAATCATCTGGTCGAGGATCGGCTCCGGCATCGCCCCTCCCAGGATCACGACCTCGGGATCAAAGAGGTTCTCTATGATGGCCACCGCATTGCCAAGCGGCACGGCGGTGGCCCTGATCCAGTCGATCAGCTGCGGGCAGGACTGGGCGTGCAGCGCCTCCAGATCCTCGCTGCTGGCTGCGTGGATCCCGGCATCGCGCAGATGTGTTTGGGCCGACAGACGGCTGACCGCGTTTTCCAGCATGATAGGACCCTGGTTCCCCTGAACCATCACATGTCCGATCTCGCCTGCATTGCCGAAGGCGCCGCGCATCAATCGACCGTTCGAGACCAGACCCAGCCCGAGGCCGGTGCCGAAATAGAGATAGGCATAAGCCTTCAGCCGCTGGGCAACACCGGTGAAATGTTCCGACATGGCCGCCGCATTGGCGTCGTTTTCCAGATGAACGGAAAGGCCGAGCGCATCCTCGAAGAGGGCCTTCGCGTCGATGTCCTGCCAGTCCTGCAATTCGCTCCCGCGATTGGACAGACCTGTTGCGCCAAAGGGTCCCGGCATCACGACGCCCGCTCCGAGGGTCCGGTTCGCCGGAATGCCGGACTGATCGAGTGCGGTTTGCTGCAACACACGGATGCGTTCCCGGACATGATCGGGGGAGGTATTCTCGAGACCCATTCGCCGCGAGAACACGCATTGACCGTCGAGACCGAGAAGGGCGACGAATAGCGCATCGGGCCGCACCTCGAAACCGAAAGCGTAGCCGCCCTTTGGATTGAGAGCGTATTGCACGGCTGGAAGCCCGCGTCCCGATGACAGCCGACCCCGTTCCAGAAGCAGCCCGTCGGTCTGAAGGTCTGCGATGATGTTCGAGACGGCCTGCGTCGAAAGCCCTGAAAACTTGGCAATCTCAGCGCGGCCGATTTGCCCCGCCGTGCGCACGAAATCCAGCACGACCTGTCGGTTGTGCGACCGGGATCTGCCAGCATTGGCGCCCGCGACAATTTCCAGTTTCGGCTTCATATCCCGGCATTAACTCAACTAACTTGATAGTTCAACTTACTTGAGTTAATGCTTGCTGAGAAAACCACGAAACGCGGGGAAACCGCGCTTGCCAGTCTTGCCAACAGTTGCTCAGGGAGTTTGAAACATGACATCGGTGAAAGGTTGGGCACTGGGTGCCGCAACAGGTATTGCTGCTATGCTGGGGTCGGCTGCTCACGCGGTCGAGATCGAATACTGGCAGTATTTCTTTGACGCCCGCGTAAGTGCGATGGAGCAGCTTATCGAGAATTTCGAGGCTGCGAACCCGGATATCACGGTGAAGATGACCCACTTCCCATATGCGGATTATCGCACCAAGGTGGCCGCCGCCATCCCGGCGGGCGAGGGGCCGGATGTGGTCCAGCTTTTCTATGGCTGGCTGAACGACTATGTCGAGGCGGACCTGATCCAGCCACTGCCGACCGATGCCTTTCCTGTCGACAGGATCGAGACCGAGTTCTTCCCCATGGTCGGCGCGATGCGGCGCGGCGATGCCTATATGGCGCTGCCCACGGCCGTGCGCTCGCTGGCGCTGTTCTATAACACACGGCTCTTCGACGATGCCGGGATCGAAAGCCCGCCTGCTACGCTCGATGAGCTTGTCGAAGTGGCCAAGAAACTGACGCAGGTCGATGGCGCGGGCAACATCACGCAAGTCGGCATCACCACCGGGATGACGGCGCAGGATCACCATTGGTTCCGCGAGGTCCTGATCCGCCAGTTCGGGGGAGAGCCCTATACCGACGGCTACAAGACCGTGAACTACAACACCGATGCCGGAATGAAGGCTCTGGAATTCTATGCGGGGCTGGAGAAGACCCATAATGTGACCGCCTCGGGCTTCATGGATGAACCACAGGCGGCCTTCAAGGCCGGACGCGCTGGAATGCATATCGACGGTTCGTTCCGCATCGGCTCGCTCAACAAGACACGCGGCCTGAAATGGGGCGTGGCGGAATTGCCCGCCGGTCCTGATGGCACCAAATCGAACTACTCATCCTATTGGGTGAACGCGATCACCACCAAGGCGGAAGGCGAGAAGTACGACGCGGCGGTCAAGTTCATGGAATATGTCACCTCTGACGAGGCGATGCAGATCTGGCTCGATGTGGTGGGCGAGTTGCCCGCCAAGCCGTCCGTTGGCATGACCGAAGCCAATGCCAATGACGAGGTCTTCGGCCCGTTCATCCGGGGGCTTGAATACGCCAACACCACTGTGTTCGCCAACGAGTCCGGCCAGCGCCAGATCCTGGTGGATATGGTTGCGCGCACGGACATCGAAGGCCAGCCGCTTGCTGAAAGTCTGGCTGTGGCGGCAGAGGCCGAACAAAAGCTGCTTGATGAGTATTACGCTGAGTAAGGGCGCACAGCACCCCGGCTGAGCCAGCCGGGGTGCCATATCCTCAGCCCACAGGGACCGGCGATGTACCGCAACCTTTCCATCAAACAAAAGCAGATCGTCTGGGCCTGGGCCTTTCTGGCGCTGCCGGTGCTGTTTTATGGAGTGATCCGGTTCTATCCCACGGGCAACGCGATCCTGATCAGCTTTCAGGACTGGAATCTGCTGGGCGAGCGGAACTGGTCCGGGTTGGAAAACTACATCAAACTCTGGAACGACCCGGTCTTCTGGAAAGTCTTCAAGAACACATTCCTCTACCTGCTGCTCGGCACGCCCATCAGCCTGGTGATCTCGTTTGTGATCGCCTACCACCTTGATCAGCTGCGCTTCATGCACGGGTTTCTCAGGATGCTCTACTTCCTGCCGTTCATGACCTCGGCGGTGGCCATGGCCTGGGTCTGGCGCTGGTTCTATCAACCCGTGCCGATCGGGCTCTTCAATAATTTCCTGGCCTCGCTCGGCATTCCGCAGATCGAGTTCCTGAACTCTACCACCAACGCATTGCCCTCGGTGCTGGCCCCTGCGGTCTGGGCCGGACTGGGATTTCAGGTGATTATTTTCATGGCGGGCCTGCGCGCCATCCCGCGCAGTTACTACGAGGCTGCCCGGATCGATGGGGTCTCTACCTGGACGGTGCTCTCGGAGATCACGCTGCCGCTTCTCAAACCCACGATTGTCTTCATCGTCGTATTCTCCTCCATCGGGTTCCTGCGCATCTTCGATCATGTCTTCAACATGACGACCAACAATCCCGGCGGGCCTTTGAATGCGACCAAACCGCTGGTGCTGATGATCTACGACACCGCCTTCACAGGCTATGACATGGGCTATGCTGCCGCGCAGACCGTCGTGCTGTTCGTGATCCTGCTGGTGGTCTCGCTGATCCAGCTGCGCATCCTGAGGGACCGCTAGATGGCCGTTGTCGAGGAAATCCGCGCGTCCTCCGAGGCGCTGCTCAGCGCCAAGGCACCCCGCAAACCGGCGAACATGGGCCAGATCATCCGTTGGCTGCTGCTTTTCGGCGGCGGCATCCTGATGGTGATGCCGATCGCCTACATGATCTCGACCTCGCTGAAATGGCCGCACGAGGTCTACAACGTCAACCTGATCCCGGTTGAGCCGACCATCGAGAACTACACCTTCGTTCTGGAGGATGGGCGGTTCTACGGCTGGTTCATCAACTCGATCATCATCGCTACGATCACGACGATCTGCAATCTGCTGTTTGACAGTCTGGTCGGCTACACGCTTTGCAAATTCCGCTTTCCGGGCCGCTACATCATCTTCATCGCGATCCTCTCGACGCTGATGATCCCCACCGAGATGCTGGTGATCCCGTGGTATCTGATGAGCCAGCAGTTCGGCTGGCTCGACACCTATTGGGGTATCATGTTCCCCGGCCTCATGACGGCCTTCGGCACCTTCCTGATGAAGCAGTTCTTCGAGACCGTGCCTGATGATTTCATCGAGGCCGCGCGGATCGACGGGCTGAACGAGTTGCAGATCTGGTGGACGGTGGCGATGCCGTTGGTCAAACCGGCGCTCGCCGCGCTGGCGATCTTCGTCTTCCTGGGCAACTGGACGGCGTTCATCTGGCCGCTGATCGTGACCAACTCGGTGGAGATGTACACGCTGCCCGTCGGCCTTTCGGGCTTCGGGGATGAGGCCGACGTGGCCTGGGAGTTGATCATGACCGGGGCCGCGATCTCGACCATTCCCACGCTGATCGTCTTCCTGATCTTCCAGCGATTTATCATTCGAGGCGTCGTTATGGCAGGGCTGAAAGGATGAGCACATCAAAGCCCCTAGTTGCGACCGACCGGCTGGATCACGTCCATCTTTATGTCACGGACCGCCCTGCGGCTGTCGAGTGGTACAACCGGGTTCTGGGACTGGTACCCTATGGCCGCTGGCGGAATGAGGACCCCGCCCCGGACCATCCGGTTTTTCTGGCAGCAAAGGGTCAGCCCCATTCGGTTTCGCTTTTCACAGGCCCGCGCCCGGAAGGTGGCGACCGGACGGTTGCCTTTCATGCCAGTGGCCCCGCGTTCATCGTGTTTGCCGAGGCCCTGCCGGTCGATCTCGTCCTTGATCGCGATCGGGAGGTTCCGCTGCGCCCTTCGCATCATCATGACTTTGGCGAGGCAATCACTTTCAACTTTCTCGATCCGGCAGGGAACCATCTGGAACTTGTGACCTACGATGCGGCTGACGTCCGAGCCGCGCTGAAGGGGATGTCATGACGGACACATCCACCTTCCCCGACCCGACCTACAAGGAAACGGTCCTCGCGCCGCTCTTTGAAGGCGTGAAGACGCATTATGCAGCCCATATGGGGGCGATCAATCAGGCGCATCTGGTGATGCTGGCGGAGACCGGCATCCTGACTGCGGCTCAGGCCCGGCAGATCGCGGCGGCCTTGCGGTCCATCGAGGAGGGGACCGATATCGACAGTCTCACCTATACCGGCGAGCATGAGGATTACTTCTTCTATGTCGAGGCAGAGTTGAAGGCGCGATTGGGCGATCTGGGGGGGATGCTGCACACCGCGCGGTCGCGCAATGACATGGATCACACGCTCTTCAAGATGGCCCTGCGCAGCCGCTCGGACGCCATGCTGGGCCAGATCCTTAGACTGACCGGCAAGCTGATCGACAAGGCGAAGGCCGAGCGGGACACCCTGATCGTCGCCTACACCCATGGCCAGCCTGCTCAGCCGACCACCTTCGGGCACTACCTTGCCGCAATGATCGAGGTGTTGCTGCGTGATGCTGAACGGCTCGGGGCTGCTGTCGAGGCGCTTGATCACTGCCCGATGGGGGCCGCCGCGATCACCACGTCAGGCTTTCCTATTGACCGGGGCCGGGTGGCAGAGTTGCTGGGGTTCAGGGAGCCGTTGCTGAACTCCTATGGCTGCATTGCCTCGGTGGATTATGTCACCGGGCTCTACTCGGCGCTGAAACTTGTTTTCGTCCATCTTGGCCGTGTGGTGCAGGACATGGCCTTTTGGTCGGCCTTCGAGGTCGGACAGCTTTATGTCCCCAATGCGCTGGTGCAGATCAGCTCGATCATGCCGCAGAAACGCAATCCGGTGCCGATTGAGCATATGCGCCATCTGGCGAGTGTCACGAGCGGACATTGCGACACCATCATCAATACGATGCACAATACGCCCTTCACGGATATGAATGACAGTGAGGGCGAGGTGCAGCAGGCAGGTTATGCCGCTTTTGAGAGTGGTGGCCGGATGCTCGCCTTGCTGGGTGCCTTCCTGCCCGCCTGTTCGATCAACGAGGCCCGCGTGCGCGAAAACGCAGATCGGGCCTGCATCACGATCACCGAGCTTGCCGATACGCTTGTGCGCGACGAGGGCCTGAGCTTCCGGCAGGCCCATGAGATCGCCGCCAGGACCGCGCGCGCAGTGGTCGGCGAGGGACAGTCGCTCGCCCGAGGCCACTCCCATTTCAAGCAGGCTTTCGAGGCGGAAACCGGTCGGGCAAGCGCGCTGGGTGCTGCGGATTTTGCCACTGCGGTCTCACCCGAGACATTCGTAACGCGCAGGGACCGCCTGGGAGGTCCCGCGCCTGCCGCGATGGACGCCGCGCTGACGCTCTACCGGCAAAATCTGGAAGACCTGAAGTCCGTGACCGCCCGCAAGGCAGCCCGGCTGGCAGAGGCGCAGACGCTTCTTGATCGTGCCTTTGATGCATTGGAGACGACCTGACCCATGGCAACTCTCTCGCTCAGACAACTCACCAAGACCTATGAAAAGACCGAGGTGCTGCATGGCATCGATCTGTCCATCGAGGATGGGGAGTTCGTGGTCTTTGTCGGTCCTTCGGGCTGTGGCAAGTCCACCACCTTGCGGTTGATCGCAGGACTGGAGGAGGCAACGTCCGGGGATATCGAGATCGCGGGCCGGGTGGTCAACAACCTGGAGCCCAAAGAGCGGGACATCGCCATGGTGTTCCAGAATTACGCGATCTATCCGCATATGACCGTGCGCAAGAATATCGGCTTCGGACTGCGGACCGCGAAGATGAGCCGGGCCGACAAGGAGGCACGCATCGACGAGGTCGCGGCCATCCTCGATATGACCGAGCTTCTGTCGCGCAAGCCGAGCCAGCTTTCGGGCGGTCAGCGGCAGCGGGTGGCCATCGGGCGCGCCATGGTGCGTGACCCGGCCGTGTTCCTCTTTGATGAGCCTCTCTCGAACCTCGACGCGCAATTGCGCACGCAGATGCGTCTTGAGATCAAGAAGCTGCACCAGCGGGTCGGCAACACCATCGTCTTCGTGACCCATGATCAGGTCGAGGCGATGACCATGGCCGACCGGATCGTGATCATGAAGGATGGTCACATCCAGCAGGTCGGCACGCCCGACGAGGTTTACCATGCGCCTGCCAATACCTTTGTTGCTCAGTTCATCGGTGCTCCATCGATGAACATGCTGCAAGGCGTTGGCGCGGAAGGGGGCATCAGCCTGCCTTCCGGCATCCAGTTCCGTGGTCCGTTAGCCCCCAACGGCGTACCTCTGGTTCTGGGTGTGCGCCCTGATGACCTGCACCTCGACGACGGAGAACCGCTCGTCGAGGGCCAGGTTGCAGTGCGCGAACCGCTGGGTCACGAGACCCTGATCTATGTCACGACACAGGGCGGCGAGATCATTGCGAAAGCGGATGGTCGCAGGCCGCCCGATGTGGGTGAGACCGTGCGCCTTCGCGCCCGACCGGACAGGGTGCACATTTTCGATGCGGCAACCGGGCAGGCGATCCGGTGAACGATGCAACAACCCCATATACGATCCTCTGCGTGGGGCGGGTCTATTGCGACCTCGTCTTCACCGGCACCCCCAGGATGCCGACCATGGGCACCGAGGTCTTAGCGGAAGATGTGAGTGTCCATGCAGGCGGCGGAGCATTTATCACGGCCGCCTATCTTCAGGCGCTCGGACGCCATACCTATCTGGCCGCCAGTCTCGGTTCTCCGCCCTTTGACTGGATCGTCGCCGACGAGATTGCGATGCTCGGCGTGGATCAGGCCTTGTGCGCGTCCCAGCCCCAGTCAGCCGGTGTTCAGTTGACAGTTGCCATAGCGGGCGAGGGCGACCGCGCCTTTCTGACCCGCCGGACCCGTGCGCCTGTCCCGATCCCGACCGTCGAGCAGATCCGCAAACGCCGTGTCCGGCACATGCATATCGGCGAGTTGCAGACCCTTGTCGAGCATCCGGAATTGCTTGATCGCGCACGGCAATGCGGTCTCAGCACTTCACTCGATTGCGGCTGGGAGGATGTCCTGCCGCCGGGTGCCGTTGATCTGGTCGCCGAGATCGACGTCTTTCTGCCCAATGAACCGGAGGCGGAGCGTTTGCTGGCAAATGGGGCGCGGCATCCACTCGCGCCGATGACCGTGATCAAGCGAGGGGCCGACGGCGCGGATGTGCTGGTCGATGGCACCCGGATCTCGCGTCCTGCGACCAGGGTCGAGGCGGTGGATACAACCGGTGCAGGCGATGCGTTCAACAGCGGGTTTCTGGACGAGTGGTTGCGCGGCTCGCCGCCTGAGACATGTCTTGAAATGGGTAATGCCTGCGGTGCGGCCGCGATTGCCGGTCGTGGCGGCTGCGGCGGGCTGAAGGACGTGCATGAGTTGCTCGCCGTCCGCCAACGCCGGGAGATGGCCAGTGACTGAACCGATGACACTTGAAGGCTTTGTCTCTGCCGCGCGTGCCGCAGCCGGTGGGCCTGACCCGCTGGAGGCGTCGATTGCGCTGATGATGAACGCGCTCACCAACCCGTCACGGATCGCATCCGACGGTGCGGACTTCGTGGAGAACGAGGTGCTGCTTTTCGAGGATGAGACCGTCTCGATCTGGCACGAGCGTTTTCTGCCCGACGAGATACTGCCCGCTCATGACCACCAGATGCCCGCGATCCTCGGCGTCTATGACGGGCAGGAGCGCAACCGGCTGTTTCGCCAGGTTGATGGAACGATTGCCTCCTGCGGCGAGCTTGTTCTGGCGGCAGGCGAGTTCCACGTCTTCGGGCCCGAGGATATCCACACCGTGCAGGCGATGAACGATGCCCCCAGCCACGGGCTGCATATCTATCTCGGCGCGCTGACCCGGGTGGAGCGCTCTCTCTTCGATGTGGAGGCCGGTGCCCGGATGCCGATGACGGAGGCCGATTTCGTCCGGCTTACCCGCAAACTCTGATCCTCAGACGCGGCTCAGGTAGTTGTCCCAAAACCCGTTTCTGAACGCCAGATCCGGATCATACCGACGTTTCAGAGTGACAAACTCCTCCGCGCGTGGATAGGCGGTGCGGAACTGCTCCACTGTCGCATGAGGGCGGTAGGGCAGATAATAGGTGCCGCCAAGGTCCAGTACCCGCTCGATGAGTGCGTGGGTCATTCTGGCCATGTCGCGCTCGGCCCGGTGGGAGCGTTCCTGCGAAAACAGCATCACGGCCGCAATCCGGTTGGAGGGCGCATAGCTCAACACGCTCTCCGGGTCGCGGCGAACATAGCGCAGCGTGATGTTGAGAAGCTCCTGATAGGAAGACGGGATCACCTCCTGACAGGCGGCGACAAACGCGGCGAACCGATCAGGCGGCACGAAATACTCATGAAGGATGTCGGTCCGCAGCGGGTCGCGATCGGCGAGACTTGCTGCCGGTTCATTCAGAAGCGCGTTTCGCGTCGTTGGCCCGCCCCGCAGTCGCGGGCCGAGAGTGCGCTCCATCCACCATCGCGAATGCTTCATGTGGTCGGAGTCAAGCTGGGCGCGGAACAACTGACGTTCCAGTTTGCGGCTGAGGCCGCCACTTGAGGCCTTTGGCCGGTCGGTCTGATCCTCGGCCGGACGATAGCTCACGAGCACTGCATCATCGAGAAACCGGTCGCGCGAGATGTCCATGCGCCCATAGGCCATCTGCACCTCGCCATCGCCCTCGGCCATCCGGGCAAAGGCCGCGCCCAACTCGCCGGGGGGGACGGTTTCATAGCGCGGTTCCAGAACGGTGTCAGGCACCATTTTCAGCTTCAGTTCGGTGATGATGCCCAGAAGGCCATACCCGCCCATTGCGCCGTAAAACAGATCCCTGTTCTGCGCGCGGGAGCAAATCACCGACTTGCCGCTGGCAAGCATCAGAGTGATTTCCTCGACCGTGGAGCCGCATCCCGAATACGGAACCGGCCAGCCATGCGCATTCACGCTGAAGCTGCTGGCGACACCGAAATCGTTGTTGGACTGCATCACGGCGGGCGAGAAGCTGCTGGGCGTGAGGGCTGCGATGACCCGATGCCAGTTGGCGCCTGCTGAAACCCGGTAGGTCCTGCTGTCTCGGTCGATTTCCAGCCAATCCTGACGGAATGTCAGCGCCAGACCGTCGCGGGGCAGGGAATGACCGCCTTGTGAGTGACGGGCCCGGCTTGCAGTCACTGGCAAAGACTTCTCGCGCGCACCCAGCAGAAGGCTTTGCAGGCGCTTGACCTCCCGCCCTGCAATACGCTTGTCCAGTGTAACATGCGAGGCGACCGGCGTCGGTGACAACAGGCTGGCATCATTGAGGACCAGCGGCCCGGAGACGTCAGCGGGCCCGGAGGGCCGCCCAAACGGGATCGGATCGGTATGAAAACGGTGAACGGCGTAGCCGCCCAGACCGGCACCACCCATGAACAGAAGGGCGCGCCTAGAAAATTTCTTCATCTACTCCACCAAACGCGAATGCTGAATTACTAGACAACCGGTCTCAATGCGTGCGTGTTTTTTGTCACTCAGTCAAGCACACCCTGGGTCTGTTCAAGCCGGATACGGCGGAACGCCTCGACAAGCATGGCGGTGACCGTCCCGAAATGCAAAAGTCCGTTGGCGGCGGCCATTCCGGACAGAAGGCGCCACTCCTCGCCCAGTATCACATCGCCAAAACCAAGTGTCGTGAAACAGATGATCGCGAAATAGACCGCCTCTTCCATGGTCTCGAAAAGGCCGATGAAGAAAAAGCAGAGCGCCCAGAACCAGGTGCAAAGCGACAGCATTGCCTGCAGCCACAGGACCGAGCCGAGCGTCAGGAGGCCCAGTCGCAGACCGTGGGGCGGCTTGACGGCCCAGTTGCGAAGGCGGAGCAGCGTGGCGGTGAGGGCCCAGAAAAACAGCACGGCAAGGAGCGTGTTCAGAAGGATGAGGCCCGTGCCGATCAGGATCTGGGTCGCCATCAGGACACTCCCATTGCTTGCAGTGCTGAAACACTAGCAACTGTCAGGGGCGGTGCAAGTCGCCATCGCACAGAAAAGTTCTCGTTTGATTTCATGTCGTTGGAGGCAGGTCGCGCATCCGTGATCGCTTTCAACCGACTGTGAAGCCGGGGTGATGCGTATCAGTCTAAGATCGACACGGAACTCGGGAGGCTCTGACAGGGACATGGCACAGGCATTTGCAATTCAACATCTCGCGTCCACTCTGGTGGCATGGACCCGTATCGCGCGCCAGGACATTGAAGTCATCTCTCCGCAGGAGGCCTGGGCGGCCTCCTGCAGTGGGGACCTTCGGCTGATCGATATCAGAACACTTGCCGAGATGCGCGACATGGGTATCCCGGAGGGCGCGATGGCGCTCGATATGCGCGCGCCCGACTTTGTCGCACGGATCGAAGGGCTGCTGGCAGAGGCACCGGACGTGCCGCTGGCTTTCATCTCGGCGGTTTCGGGGCGGACCACATGGCTCGTCAGGCGACTCCGCAAAGCGGGCTTTACGAATGTACTCAATGTCGTTGAGGGCATTTTCGGCTCTCCTGACGGGCCGGGGTGGATTGCACGAGGGCTGCCGATGGCCTCGCCTCCGGCCCGGGCCGACTTGCCAGCCTGACAAGTCCCTAGTATTCCCCGATTGAAAGCGAGGGGAATGACATGGGCGACAGTGATCCACAGCTTCTGGTCTCGACCGATTGGTTGGAGAAGCATCTGAACGCACCGGATGTGCGGATCCTGGACGCAAGCTGGTATCTTCCCGCCGACAACCGCGACCCTCGTGCCGAGTATGACGAAGCGCATATCCCCGGCGCCCGGTTTTTCGATATCGATGAGATTGCCGATCTGAACTCACCCCTTCCGCATATGGCACCGCCAGTGGAGAAGTTCATTTCGCGGATGCGTGCGATGGGGATCGGCGACGGGCATCGTGTCATTGTTTACGACAGTGCCGGGCTGTTCTCGGCTGCGCGGGTCTGGTGGCTCTTCCGTCTTTTCGGAAAGACCGACTGCGCTGTGCTGGATGGCGGATTGCCGAAATGGCGCGCGGAAGGCCGACCGCTGGAGGATATGGCACCCGTGATGCGCGACCGTCACTTTACGGCGCGGCGTAACGCGGGGCTGGTGCGTGATGTGAGCCAAGTTGCGGCCCACGCCAAGCTGGGAGATGCGCAGATCGTGGATGCCCGGTCACCCGCCCGGTTCCGGGGTGAAGAAGTCGAGGCACGGCCGGGCTTGCGCTCGGGCCATATCCCCGGCAGCCGGAATGTTTATTACAACGACCTGCTGAACCCCAACGGGACCATGCGCGATGTGGATGCGTTGCGCGCGGCCTTTGAGGGGGCGGGTGTCGATCTGTCAAAGCCTGTCGTGAACACATGCGGGTCGGGCGTGACCGCGTCAATTCTTGCGCTCGCGCTTGAGCGGTTGGGCCACCGGCAGCATGCGGTCTATGACGGCTCCTGGTCGGAATGGGGCATGTATCCAGATCTGAAGGTCGAGACAGGATGAACACCAGGGAAGTCGTCGTCTCAGTCACCTTTCTGGAAATGACCGAGCGGCCTAGCTATCCACGTCCCTCTGTGCCCGGCAGCAAACCGACCGCACTGATCGCGGCGGAGGACCCGCCTGAATGGTGGTTTCTCGCGCTCTACAACGCGGTCGGCAAGCCCTATCACTGGACCGAGTGGAACGAGGCCAGCGACCATGATCTGACAGCTTTCGTCAAGGACCCGAAGGTCACGATCTTCACGCTGATGTACTGCGGATGGCCCGCCGGATTTTTCATGCTCGACACCCGGCTCGGCGGCATCTGCGATCTCTCCTATTTCGGGCTGGTGCAGGAGGCGATCGGCCTCGGGCTTGGCAAGTATCTGCTGCAGACGGCGATCCATGCCGCCTGGGACCAGCCGGGGGTGGAAAAGGTGACGGTGAACACCTGCACGCTCGATCATCCGCGCGCCCTGCCGCTTTATCAGAAGATGGGGTTTGTGCCCGTCAACCGACAGGACTATAGAGCAACCATTCCCGCAACGGACTGACGTCCTTCTCATCAGGAGCCTCGCCATGCTCAAGAACCTGACGCCGCAACCGCCTGACCGGATCATCGAGATGATCGGCCTTTTCAAGGCGGATACCCGTGACGGCAAGGTCGATCTGGGGGTTGGCGTCTACAAGGACGCGGATGGCAAAACCCCGGTGATGCGGGCCGTGAAGGCCGCCGAGGCGCGGCTCGTCGAAAGCCAGGACAGCAAGTCCTATGTGGGGCTTCTGGGCAATCTGGATTTCGTGGATCTGATGCGCGATCTGGTCCTCGGCGATGCGGTGCCTGCCCAGCAGGTCACCGGTGCGCAAGCCCCGGGCGGCACGGGCGCGATCCATCAGTTGCTCGAACTGGTCAAGCTGGCCACACCGGAGGCAAAGGTCTGGTATTCCGACCCGACATGGCCCAACCATCCCGCGATCATCAAGCATCTGGGCTTGAAGGGCGCGACCTACGCCTATTTTGATGCAGCCACCTGCCGGGTCGATTTCGATGCAATGATGGCGGATCTGGGCAAGGCTTCGGCGGGGGACGTGGTCATTCTGCATGGCTGCTGTCACAATCCCACAGGCGCGAACCTGAGTGCGGATCAATGGGCCACGCTCACGGATTTCGTGCTTGAGAAAGCGGTCATTCCCTTCATCGATTTTGCCTATCAGGGCTTTGGCGACGGGCTTGATGCGGATGCAGCCGGCGTGCGTGCCATGGCGGTTCGGGTGCCCGAGATGCTGATCGCGGCGAGTTGCTCCAAGAATTTCGGGCTCTACCGGGACCGGGTCGGAGTCGCACTGGCGCTCAGCAAGGATGCGGATGCGCTGGTGTTGACCAAAGGCGCACTGGCCTCGCTCAACCGGCTGAACTTCTCCTTCCCGCCGGATCACGGTGCGACCGTGGTTCAGATCATCCTGTCCGACCCGGAGTTGCGGGCTGACTGGGTGGCGGAGGTCGAGGAGATGCGCCTTCGCATGCTCAGCCTGCGAGAAGGGCTGGCCTCGGCGCTCAGGCAGGCGACAAACTCGGACCGGTTCGATTTCGTCGCCGAGCATCGTGGCATGTTCTCGCGTCTTGGCATCACGCCCGAGCAGATCCTCAAGCTGCGCAACGAGGATGCGATCTATGTCGTGGGAGACAGCCGTGTAAACGTGGCTGGCTTCCCCGAAGATCGTCTCGACGAGGTCGCCCGCGCCATAGCTGCCGGTTGAGCGCGCCTTTCATCAGGGCCGAGGACGTCGAGCCGCATCTGGACTGGGTGCGGCTGACCGAAGCCCTGTCCGAGGGTCACCGCGGCCCCAAACCGGAAATCTCGGACCAGTTCCTGACCCGCGGGGCCGACACGATGCTGAGCCGTGCCGCCTGGATCGACGGGCAGGGGATCGCGGTGAAGTCGGTCAGTGTGCTGCCCGGCAATCCGGCAAAGGGCCGCCCCAGCGTCCATGGCGCGATGATCCTTTTTGACGACGATACCGGCGAAGTCGAGGCGGTGATCGACAGTGCGCTGGTGACCAAATGGAAAACCGCAGGAGATTCGATCCTCGGGGCCCGTCTGCTCGCCCGCGCCGACGCGTCGCGTCTGCTGGTCGTCGGGGCCGGTGCGGTGGCCGCCTCGCTCATCGAAGCCTATGGCGCGCTTTTCCCGAACATCGAGATCTCCGTCTGGAACCGGACGGAAGAGCGCGCCGCGTCGCTTGGTGTTCCTGTCGTCACCGATCTGGAAAAAGCAGTGGCGGAGGCGGATATCATCGCCACATCCACCATGGCCCGTGAGCCGGTGATAAAGGGGGAGTGGTTGCGGGACGGTCAGCATCTCGACCTGATCGGGGCCTTCAAGGCCGATATGCGCGAGGCGGATGATATCGCCCTGCAACGGGCATCGATCTTCGTCGACGGCTTCGAGACCACGCTTGATCATATCGGCGAGTTGAAGATCCCGCTGATGACCGGGGCCATCAGGCGCCAGGATGTCCGCGGCGATCTCTATGACCTGGTTCCGGGCCGGGTGGGGCGCAGCTCGGATAGCGAGATCACGCTCTTCAAGAACGGCGGCGGCGCGCATCTCGACCTGATGACGGGACGGATGATCCTTGATGTCTGGCGCAGCGTGAACGCCTAGGCGGCCTGTAGCGTCAGCCGGAACGTCGCCCCCTTGGCTGCATTGATCAGTGCAAGGTCGCCGCCGAGATTACGCATGATCTCGCGCGAGATCGGCAGGCCGAGCCCCGCACTGCCCGACAGGGTCACCTCGTCCAGGCGGGCGAATTTCTCGAATGCCCGCTCGCGGTTCTCCGACGAAATGCCCGGACCGTTATCCGCGATATCGAGGTAGAGCTTCGGCCCGACACGGTGCGCGGTCAGGCGGATCGCCGGGTTCTGGGTCTGACCGTATTTGACGGCATTGGAGATCAGGTTGATCAGGACCTGCGCCAACCGGTCGAAATCGGCAATCACCGGTGTTTCGAGATGCGCGTCCTCGACCTTCAGCGCGACATTCTGCGTGGTGCGCAGTCCCTCGGTGCTGGCGACAGCGCTTTCGACAACCTCGTGCAGCGCCACCGGCTTGAGGTCCCACTTGACCCGACCTGACTCCAGAAAGCTGAGATCGAGGATCTCGTCGAGCAGGCGGGTCAGGCGCTGGCTCTCCTGATGGATGATGCCGATGAAGCGCTGCGCCTCCTCCGAACTGATATCGCCGGTTTCCTGAAGTATTTCCGAGAAGGACCGGATCGAGGTCATTGGTGTGCGCAGTTCATGGCTGACCTGCGAGAGGAAGTCATCCTTCTGGCGTGACAGTTCGGTCAGTTGTGCGTTCGCGGTCCGGAGCTGTTGCGCGGTTTCCTCCAGCTCTTTCGACTGACGTTCCAGCTGCTGCGAATATTCCACGACCTGGGCGGTCTCGTCGGCCATTTGGATCAGGGCCTCGACCGTGATCTGGCCGCCACCTGTGATCTGCCCGACCATGGCATGCGCCGAAGCCGCCCCGACCGAGCCGGTCAGTTCCCGCTCCAACTGGGTGATCAGATCGTCGGTCGGTCGTGGCAGGCCGCTGGGCAGCCCCTGCATCCGGGCAACGGAGGCGAACATGTGATGGGCCTTGTCCGCGCCAAGTATGCGCTGCGCCAGTGTGAAAAGATCCTCGGATGTCGCCGAGCGGCGCAGCATCAGCCCACCCGAACCCTGCCGGAAGACATCAACAAACTGGCTGCCCTGCACACGTTCCAGAAGGCGCGGCGTGCTCAGAAGCGACAGACATATGAAGGCGGCGGTGTTCAGTGAAAGGCTCCAGAACACGCTGTGGACCAGCGGATCTGAGGCGGGCATTCCGAACAGCGCCTGTGGCTTCAAGATTTCCAGCCCGAAGGGACCGTTGGCGAGCGTCCCGGCCGACAGCAGAAAGGACCCTTCGAACGACGGCAGAAAAAGCGTGTAGGCCCAGATCAGAAAACCGATCCCGATCCCGCCCAGAGCGCCGGTCCGCGTCGCACCGCGCCAGTAGATGCCTCCGATCAGGCTTGGCAGCAGTTGCGCGACGCCCGCAAAGGCGATGAGACCGATTGAGGCAAGGGCCGCCGAGCCGCCGGTGATGCGGAAGTAGAGGTATCCAAGCGCCAGAACGATCCCGATGGAGGCCCGCCTGCTGGTCAGAAGCACGTTGCGCACATCGCCTGACATCTCGGTCCTGCCCCGGTTCACCGAAAGCCAGAGCGGCAGCACGATGTGGTTGGAGATCATTGTCGAGAGCGCGATTGTCGCCACGATGACCATCGAAGTGGCCGCCGAGAACCCGCCGAGGAAAGCCAGAAGCGCCAGCTCGTCCTGACCGCGGCTGAGCGGCACGCTCAGCACGAAAAGATCCGGGTTTGATCCTTCGGGCAGCAGTTGCTGGCCGCTCAGGGCGATAGGCAGCACGAAAAGCGAGATCAGGAAGAGGTAGAGCGGGAAGGCCCAGGCGGCGGTGAAGAGATGCCGCTCGTCCGCATTCTCGACAACCATCACCTGAAACATTCTTGGCAGGCAGATGATGGCGCTTGCCGACAAAAAGGTCAGTGTGACCCATCGGGGCGTGAAGATACGGTCGGTGTTCAGCGCTGAGGCTTCTATTCCGCCAAATACGCCGCCTTCCAGACCGATCCCCCAGACCACAAAGATGCCAACCGCCAGAAGGGCCACGAGTTTCACGACCGCCTCCACCGCGATGGCTGTGACGACGCCATGGTGCTGTTCGTTCGCATCCACGTTTCTGGTGCCAAAGAGAATTGCAAAGGCGGCGAGCCCGACCGCCAGCCAGAACGCCGTGACCTCGGCTCCCAGGGCCGGTACTTCCGCACTTTGGGCGGAAAATGCGGTGAAGCTCAGGGTCAGCGATTGGAGTTGCAGTGCGATGTAGGGCGTCGAGCCGACCACGGCCAGAAGCGTCACCACGACGCCCACGGCACCGCTCTTGCCATAGCGGGAGGACAGAAGGTCAGCGATGGAGCTGATCCGTTGTGCATGCCCGATCCGCACCAGCTTGCGGATGATCAGCCACCAGCCAAAGAAAACCAGCGATGGTCCGAGGTAGATGGGGATGTAGTCCAGCCCGCTGCGGGAGGCCGTGCCGACCGCTCCGTAGAAGGTCCAGCCGGTGCAATAAACCGACAGCGAAAGCGTGTAGACGATCGGCGAGCGCAACCATCCCAACTGCCCGCGCGCCGCCCTGCGCTCGGCCAGAAAGGCAATCAGGAAGAGGACCGAGGCATAGGCGAGACAAAAGCCGACAAGCGCGTTCGAGGAGAACATCTCAGTCCTCGGCCAGCAGTCGCCGTGAGAGCCGCCATGTCAGTCCGATCAGGGTGAGCCAGACAACGAAGACATAGAAGACCGATGCCGGAATGCCCCAGACCGTTGTTATGCCTGCAAAGATATTGACGATGGGTGACACGATAAGCAGCAGCCCCAGCATCGGTAGCACAAAGGCCGTATCCCGCTTGCGGCTTTCGCGGAAGGCGCGTTCGGCAAGATCGGGGCGGTCACTCATTCACACCTGCCAGATCACGCACGGCCGCCACGACCTCGGCATTGGAAAACGGCTTGGTCATGAATTTCGACACGCCCAGTTCCTCGGCAGTCTTGCGGTCGGTGGCCTGTCCCTTGGCGGTCAGCATCAGCACCGGAAGCTCGGCATGCGAGCCGCTGCGCAGGTCGCGCAGGATATCGAAACCGCTGCGGTTGGGCAGCATCAGGTCGAGCACGACGATATCGGTTTCGCCTGCATCGACCCGGGCCACCGCCTTGGCGCCGTCCTTCTCTAGGCTGACCTGAAACCCATCATGGGTCAGCAGGAACCGCAGCGACTCCGCGATATTGGGTTCATCTTCGACAATCAGTACGCGCCGGTTCACCGGTTAATCCTCCCTACGCGCCATGATCCTTGGTGGTCACGGCTTGGCCTTGAGAGTAGCGAGAAGCCCGCCTTGCTGTCACGCGCTTTATCTTGATCCTTGGGTGATGATCCGGGGTTCGGCGCGCGCCCGGCAATCTGGCTGCGCACAGATACGACAACTTGAACCGACCGCCCTAGGGGCGTCGGCAAGCGGGGGGAACGGATTGTCTGTCTCTGCCACGATCAGCATCGAGGCGAGCACCTCCGGCGGCTCCGAGAGCCGTCTGGGATTGCGCGGCAGTGCAACACTCAGGCTGTGAAACTGCCGGCCATTGTCCAGTGCAAGCCGGTGCTGCTGAACCACGGTGGGTTGGGAGAACGCAGCGAAGAGTGGCAGCAACGGGCATGCATTGCCGTGCCTTGGCAGGGCGAATTCCGGAAGGGTCTTGCGGAACACCGGATAGCCTGCGGCGTTGACGGTGATCAGGCCGAATGTCGGTGCCTCGATCCGGGATCGCTTGAGCGTGGCCAGTCTGCGGAAGACTGCATGCAGATCGGCGCCGAAGACGTGCGAGATGACGATCGGGTCAAAGCCGCTATCCCGCGCGACCTCGACGAGATGGTCAAACGGCATGGCAAGAGCATCGTGGGCGTATTGTTGCAGCCAGCCCGTAAATCGGATTCGGGTCGTGTTGTCCTCCAGCCCCGGTTCGGATGAGGCAATCTCCTCGACGACCTGTGCCAACCGGTCCTGCGCTGCTTCGGGCGGCACATCGCTCAGCTTTTCGACCTCCTGGTCAATTGCGTCAAAATGCCAGCGGTTGCGGTTGAGTAGCTGATCGAGTGCCTCCTCGGGCGTCACCGCCCGGTCGGGCAGGGTGCTGGCCTGCGTCAGATAGGTTGCCAGACCCTCCGCCACGTCTGACAGACGAATGCTTTCCTCATGTACCGAACGATGGAACCGGTCCTGCTGGATCTCCGGCACCGATTTCACCTGTGCCAGAATGGACGCGGTGGAGCGGATGGCGGTGATCGTGGAGAGCATTCCATGCACGCTCTCCTGCAGGTACGGGTCGTGGGTCAGACGATCCGAGAGTGCGGAGATCGCCTGATCCTGCCGTTTGATATGTCTGTGAAGCTGCGCAATCAGCGCGGCCCATTCGGGAAACCTGCCGATCAGGTCTTCCGTGGTCGAAAGATCGACATCACCGAGCACCGAGGCTTCGGCAACATCTGACCGAAGCTCCAGATCGGCATCGCGCGAGAACGCCGATGGTGTGCTGCCGAGCGCCTGCGCGATGGCTACAAGCACCTTGCCCGCCGCACCACGCCGATTGTGCTCGATCAGGTTCATATAGGACGCCGAGATTCCAGCCCGCGCCGCAAGAGCCGTCTGGGACAACCCGGCCCGCCGCCTCGCCTCACGGATACGGGTGCCGGCAAGCGTGTTGACCAAAGGTAAACTCCTGAGCGGTTTCAAGGACTTGCTGCGGCGCAATGTAAATTTATTTACAATCTTGCAGCGCAATATAGAAAATAATTTACATCAAAGATCAATAAAAGCAATAATTTATTGCTGAATTGACAGAATGCGTGATCATTGCGGTGGGCCAAGAAAGTGCCTCGTTGTCCGGAGCGATGACGACAATAATCCCATGGGAGGACATAAATGTCTGGATTCAAGATGAACCGTCGCGGTCTTCTTAAGACCAGCGCCGCTGTCGGCGCCGGCCTTGCGATGCCGACGATCTTTACCTCTGCCGCGCGCGCCTACACCAACGAGCCGTCCGGCGGCTCGGTGACACTGGGCTTTAACGTTCCTCAGTCGGGCCCGTATGCGGATGAGGGTGCGGATGAGTTGCGCGCCTATCAGTTGGCCGTCGAGCACCTCAATGGTGGCGGCGATGGCGGGATGATGAACACGTTCTCGTCCAAAGCGCTCAAGGGCAGCGGTATTCTCGGCAAGAAGGTGGAATTCGTCACCGGCGACACGCAGACCAAGCCCGATGCGGCCCGTGCCTCGGCGCGCTCAATGATCGAGAAGGACGGTGCGGTGATGATCACCGGCGGTTCGTCCTCGGGTGTGGCCGTGGCCGTGCAGGCGCTTTGCCAGGAGGCCGGCGTTATCTTCATGGCGGGTCTGACCCACTCCAACGACACGACCGGCAAGGACAAGAAGGCGAACGGTTTCCGTCATTTCTTCAACTCATACATGTCCGGCGCGGCGCTTGCTCCGATCCTGGCCGACAACTACGGCACGGACCGCAAGGCCTATCACCTGACTGCCGACTACAACTGGGGCTACACCACTGAAGAAGCAGTGCGGAACTCCACCGAAGCCATGGGTTGGGAAACGGTTGCCGCGGTGAAGACCCCGCTCGCGCAGACGGACTTCTCGTCCTATGTGGCACCGGTTCTGAACTCGGGTGCCGATGTTCTGGTCCTGAACCACTACGGCGGCAACATGGTGAACTCGCTGACCAGCGCCGTTCAGTTCGGCCTGCGGGCGGCAGAAGCCAACGGCAAGCAGTTCCAGATCGTCGTGCCGCTCTATTCTCGCCTCATGGCGCAGGGTGCGGGCAGGAACGTGGCCGGTATCTTCGGATCGACCAACTGGCACTGGTCGCTGGAAAACGTCGCGGGTGATCGCTACGCGGGCACCAACGCCTTCGTGCAGTCCTTTGGTGAGAAATACGGCTTCCCGCCGAGCCAGGCTGCACACACGGTCTACTGCCAGACACTGCTTTATGCGGATGCATGCGAGCGGGCAGGCACCTTCAACCCGTGCGGTGTCGTTGAAGCGCTCGAGGGTTTCGAGTTCGACGGCCTTGGCAACGGCCCGACGCTCTATCGCGCCGAGGACCACCAGTGCTTCAAGGATGTGCTGGTCGTGAAAGGCAAAGAGAACCCGGAGTCGGATTTCGACCTTCTGGAGATCGTCGATGTGACCCCGACCGAGCAGGTAACCTACGACGCCTCAATCTTCGGCGGCGAACTGGGGTCCTGCAACGCGGGCACCTAAGCCCTGATCAAGACTGCCGCGCCCTGACCGGGGCGCGGCATCGCAGGCGATACGTCAATTCCAATCGGCCGCGCCCAGGCGGGCGGCAAGAGGACCCTGGAGGGACCGCATGGATCAGATCATCCTTCAAATCCTGAACGGCCTGGACAAGGGCAGCGCCTACGCGCTGATCGCACTTGGCCTGACCCTTATTTTCGGAACGCTCGGCGTGGTGAACTTCGCCCATGGCGCGCTTTTCATGATCGGTGCATTCTGCTCGGTCACACTGAACCGCATCCTGACGATCGGCTATGTGCCCGAGGGGGCCGAGGCCCAGTCGGTGGGCGGTTTCAGCTTCGGCAAGCCCAAGGAAGTTCCTTACGTGGAATACTGGTTCGGAGAGGCAACCGGCCAGGCAATCGTTGACTGGTCTGTTCCGCTGTCGATCCTGTTTGCCATTCCGGTGATGATCGCGATTGGCGTGATCATGGAGCGCGGGCTGATCAAGCACTTCTACAAGCGCCCGCACGCCGATCAGATCCTAGTGACTTTCGGCCTTGCGATCGTGCTTCAGGAGATCATCAAGTTCTACTTTGGTGCGAACCAGATCCCGACCCCGGCACCCGAGGCCTTTGTCGGCTCCTTTGATTTCGGCGCGCTGATCGGCATGGATCCCGGTGTGATCATCTACCCCTACTGGAGGATCCTCTATTTCGTCTTTGCTCTTGCGCTGATCTTCGCTGTCTTTGCCTTCCTCAGATACACCACCTTCGGTATGGTCGTGCGCGCTGGCATGGCCGACCGCGAGACGGTGACCCTGCTGGGCATCGACGTGGACAGGCGGTTCACCATCATGTTCGGTATCGCCGCGGCTGTCGCCGGGCTGGCGGGCGTGATGTATACCCCCATCAACTCACCCAACTATCACATGGGCATGGATTTCCTCGTCATCTCCTTCGTGGTGGTCGTGGTTGGCGGCATGGGCTCGCTGCCCGGGGCGGTTCTTGCCGGGTTCCTGCTGGGAATTCTGGAAAGCTTCGCCTCCATGCGTGAAGTGATCGAACTGCTGCCCGGTGTGAACCAGGTTGTTATCTATCTCGCCGCAATCGTAATTCTGTTGACCCGTCCAAGGGGCCTTATGGGCCGCGCGGGCGTTATGGAGGACTGATCCATGTTCGGTCTCAACGCAAAAGACATGCGAAGCCTTGTCTTCGTCGCCCTGCTTCTGGTGCTGGCGCCGATCCTGCTGAACCCGTTTCCGGAAGGCTCGCCGCTCGCACAGTTCAATGCGGGCTACCCCGACCTGATGCAGCGTTTCGCGATCTTCGGGATCTTCGCGATCGGGTTCAACATCCTGTTCGGGTTGACGGGGTATCTGTCCTTTGGGCATGCCGCCTTTCTGGGGGCGGGGTCCTATGCCGGGGTCTGGATGCTGAAGCTGCTGACGATCAACGTCATTCCGGCGATCATCATCTCGACGCTGGTGGCCGGGGTCTTCGCCTTGCTGATCGGACTGGTGTCGTTGCGCCGGTCGGGGATCTATTTCTCGATCCTGACACTGGCCTTTGCGCAGATGGCCTTTGCACTGGCCGCGTCGGTGCTGACACCGATCACCGGTGGCGAAACCGGGTTGCAGACCTCGTTGAACGACCCACGTATCCTGGACGGCGCACGTGAGAGCAGCAATATCCCGACGCCAAGTCTCTTCGGGCTGGAGATGGGCGACAGCTGGCAGTTGCGGGTCGGTGACTGGCTCTGGACCTTCAACGCAGGCTACTACATCTGCGCAATCGTCGCCCTCATCGGCTTCTACATTGCGATCCGCATCTTCCGCTCGCCCTTTGGTCTGATGCTCAAAGCGATCAAGACCAACCAGAACCGGCTGAACTACACCGGCGTCAGCACGCGGCCCTACATGCTGGCCTGCTTCGTGATCTCCGGCATGTATGCGGGTCTCGCAGGCGGGCTGATGGTCTCGATGGATCCTCTGGCGGGTGCCGAACGGATGCAGTGGACAGCAAGCGGCGAGGTCGTGCTGATGGTGATACTCGGCGGAGCCGGGACACTGATTGGTCCGGTGCTGGGTGCGGGGTTCATCAAGTATTGCGAAAACATCTTCTCCAAGATCAACAAGAGCGTGCTGGAAGGCTGGTTTTCGGTCTTTCCGGACGGAATGGCAGATTTCATGGTCGCGATTGTCTACCCGTTCGTTGGCAAGGGCTGGCATCTGACGCTCGGTGTTCTCTTCATGCTGGTTGTCATCTTCCTGCCCGGCGGGCTGGTTCAGGGCGGCCAGAAGATCGGTTCATGGGTGACCGGGCGCGGGCGCAAGAAATCCGCTGGCGCCGCCACCACGACACCGGCTGAGTGAAGGGGGAGCGGTCATGGGAATTCTTGAGGTTCAAAACGTCAACAAGCGCTTCGGCGGGTTGCAGGCGCTCAGCAACGTCAACCTGAATGTCGAGGAAGGCTCGGTTCACGCGATCATCGGACCGAACGGGGCCGGCAAATCGACACTGCTGAACTGTTTTGTCGGACGACTGACCCCCGACACCGGCTCGGCCATCTTCGACGGGCAGAGCCTGCTTGGCATCAAGCCGCATGAGATCAACCAGCTCGGCGTCAGCCGGGTGTTCCAGACGCCGGAGATCTTCACCGACCTCACGGTACTGGAGAACGTGATGATCCCCGCATTTGCGCATCGCGACGGAGCCTACAAGCTCAACCCGTTCGCGCATGTTGCCAGAGAGGCCGAGATTCGTGATCTGGCCGAACATACGCTGGAAGACATGGGCCTGCAGGACAAGATGGAAATGACCGCCAGCTCCATGTCGCGCGGTGACAAGAGACGCTTGGAGATGGCGATGTGTCTGGTGCAGGAACCGAAGCTTCTGCTGCTTGATGAGCCGACAGCCGGCATGGCGCGCGCGGATACCAACCGGACCATCGACCTGCTCAAGCATATCGGTGAGACCCGAAACATTACCAAGGTGGTCATCGAGCATGATATGCATGTCGTGTTCTCGCTGGCCGAGAAGATCAGTGTTCTGGCACAGGGCACCGTGATCGCCGAAGATGTGCCGGAAAAGATCAAGGGTCATCCGAAAGTCCGCGAGGCATATCTTGGCGAGGCCCAGGTATGACCGCGCTTGACGTCAACGCACCGGACGCCTTTGATAAGAAGGCCGCCAATGGAACAAATCCGCCCTCGGGAGGCACAGGAATGAGTGAAAAGGCAGCTTATGATCAGGCAAAGGCCGATCATGTCCAACGGTCCGCTCCGGCCTATTTCTCCGCCTGGGACCTGCATGCCTACTATGGCGAAAGCTATATTGTTCAGGGCATCAGCATGAACATCCACGAGGGCGAGATCCTTGCTCTTCTGGGGAGGAACGGTGCGGGCAAGACATCGACATTGCGTGCGATTGCGCGGGTGGATGACCCGATGCTGACCCATGGCGAGATCTGGCTGGATCACAAGCCGATCCACGAGATGAAGGCACATCAGGCAGCCTCTAACGGCATTGCGCTTGTTCCCGAAGACAGACGGATAATCCCCGGTCTGACGGTGGAGGAGAACCTCCAACTCGCACAGATCGCCCCACCGCATGGTTGGTCGATCCAGCGCATCTACGAGCTTTTTCCGCGGCTCGGTGAACGGAGCAAACAGGAGGGAGTGACCCTTTCCGGTGGCGAGCAGCAGATGTTGGCAATCGGGCGGGCGCTGGCCCGGGACATCAAGCTTCTCCTGCTGGACGAACCCTATGAGGGGCTTGCGCCCGTGATCGTTCAGGAAATCGAGAAAACTCTGCTCGAGATCAAATCGCTTGGTATCACCACCATTCTAGTGGAACAGAATGCAGTAGCCGCCCTGAAGCTGGCCGACAGAGCCGTAATCCTCGACACCGGACAGGTCGTCTTTGACGGCGATGCTCAAGAGGTGCTGGACAATGAAAAACTGCGCGAGGAATATCTGGCGATCTGATCGTCTGAGAAACCTGCCCAAGTTTAGAACGAGAGAATGTCATGACCGATCCAATCTATGCTCCGTCCGCGGAAATGGCGGCGAACGCCCATGCAAACGCTGAAACCTACAAGCAAATGTATGAGGCCTCGGTCGCCGACCCGGATGCGTTCTGGGCCGAGCATGGAAAGCGTGTGGACTGGATCAAGCCGTTCACCAAGGTCAGAAACGTCTCCTACGCCTATCCGGATGTCTCGATCAAATGGTTCGAGGATGGCGAGATCAATGTCGCTGCAAACTGCATCGATCGCCATCTGCCAGCTCGTGCGAGCCAGACGGCAATCATCTGGGAGGGTGATGAGCCGACCGATGACAGCCATATCACCTATGCCGAACTGAGCGAAAAGGTGAATAAACTGTCCAATGTTTACAAGGCATTGGGCGTATCGAAAGGCGACCGGGTCGTGCTCTACATGCCGATGATCCCGGAAGCTGCCTATGCAATGCTGGCCTGTGCGCGCATCGGTGCGGTGCATTCCATTGTCTTCGCCGGGTTTTCGCCCGAGGCTCTGGCTTCGCGGGTTGCGGATTGCGGTGCGAAGCTGGTTGTGACTGCCGATGAAGCCCCGCGCGGCGGGCGGAAGACGCCACTGAAGGCCAATGTCGATCAGGCACTTGATATCTGCGGAGACGTCACCACGCTTGTGGTGGAGCGGACCGGGGCCGATGTGTCGATGAAGGACGGGCGCGATCATTCCTACGCGCATCACATGGAAAACGCATCCGCCGAGTGTCCGCCCGAGCCGATGAATGCCGAGGACCCGCTTTTCATCCTTTATACGTCGGGATCCACCGGCAAGCCCAAGGGCGTGGTCCATACCACCGGCGGGTATCTCGTCTATGCAGCCATGACGCACCAATACACCTTCGACTATCATGATGGTGATATCTACTGGTGCACGGCCGATGTCGGTTGGGTCACCGGACACAGCTATATTGTCTATGGTCCGCTGGCCAACGGGGCGATCACGCTGATGTTCGAGGGTGTGCCAACCTACCCGGACGCATCGCGCTTCTGGCAGGTTTGCGAGAAACACAAGGTCAACCAGTTCTACACCGCGCCGACGGCAATTCGCGCGCTGATGGGGCAGGGGAACGAGTTTGTCGAGGGCGTAGATCTCAGCGCGCTGCGTATTCTGGGAACTGTCGGGGAACCGATCAATCCCGAGGCCTGGAACTGGTATCATGAGATTGTTGGCCAGGGTCGCTGCCCCATTGTCGATACATGGTGGCAGACCGAGACCGGCGGTCATCTTCTGACCCCGCTTCCCGGAGCGACCGCGACCAAGCCGGGCTCTGCGACCAATCCCTTCTTTGGCGTGCAGCCGGTGATTCTCGACCCCCAGACCGGAGCCGAGATCACAACGACCGAGGCAGAAGGCGTGCTTTGCATCAAAGACAGCTGGCCCGGGCAGATGCGCACGGTCTTTGGAGATCACGAGCGGTTCGTGAAGACCTATTTCGCGGACTACAAGGGCTACTATTTCTCCGGCGACGGTTGTCGTCGTGATGCCGATGGCTACTACTGGATCACGGGTCGGGTTGACGATGTGATCAACGTCTCCGGTCACCGGATGGGCACGGCCGAGGTCGAGAGCTCTCTGGTAGCGCATCCCAAAGTGTCCGAAAGTGCCGTTGTCGGCTACCCCCATGATATCAAGGGACAGGGGATTTATGCCTATGTCACGCTGATGTCGGGTGAGGAGCCATCGGAAGATCTGCGCAAGGAGTTGTCCGACTGGGTCCGCAAGGAAATCGGCCCGATCGCCAAGCCGGATCTGATCCAGTGGGCGCCGGGGCTGCCCAAGACACGCTCGGGCAAGATCATGCGGCGGATCCTGCGCAAGATCGCTGAGAACGACTTTGGCGCGCTGGGAGACACCTCGACACTGGCAGAGCCTGCCGTGGTCGATGACCTGATCGAAAACCGGATGAACCGGGGCTGATGCTCCGGGCCGTCGCCTTGATGGCGGTGGCCATGAGCCTGATCCCGGGCGGCGACACAGCAGGCAAACTGATGGCGGTGGAACTGGGCGTTCCGCCGTTCTTCATTGCCTGGTCGCGGTTTCTGATCGGCGCTCTGGTCCTCCTGCCGTTTGTCGGCGTTCACGGATTGAGCCCCGCGGTCCTTCTCGACTGGCGCGTGATACTGCGTGGGCTGCTGATTGTCGGCGGCATCTGCTCGATCCTCACCGCCTTGCAGACCGAGGGTCTCGCAACCGTCTTCGGGGCGTTCTTCATCGGCCCGATCATCTCCTACTTCCTGTCGGCATGGCTTCTTGGGGAAACCATCACGCCGCTCAGGACCGTCCTGCTGCTCGTCGGGTTTGCCGGTGTCCTGCTGGTCGTCAAACCGGGATTTGGCATGACGGCCGGAACCGGCTTTGCACTGCTTGCCGGGGCCTTTTACGGCGGCTACCTGGTGGCGAGCCGGTGGCTCTCGGGCGTCGCCGCGCCAAAGGTGCTGCTCCTGTCGCAACTGCTGGTCGGTGCCGTGGTGCTGGCACCCTTCGGTGTCGCCTCCATGCCTCCGGTCAGTTTGCCACTTGCCGGACTTGTCCTGACCAGTGCGCTTTGCTCCATGTTGGGCAATCTGTTGCTGATCCATGTCTATGCGCGGGCCGAGGCTTCGCTTATGGCGCCATTCGTCTATTTTCAGCTGATCGCTGCCACGCTTCTTGGATATCTTGTGTTTGGTGATCTGCCTGATAGCTTGGCGCTGACGGGGCTGGGGCTGCTGATCCTCTCGGGTTTCGCATCTCTGGCCGCAGTTCCGAAAAAGACGAGCAGGAGAACGACATGAGACAATGGGCACTATCGGCGGCAGTACTCGGTCTGGCCGCATGTGATATGGTCGCGGGCGGCAGGGCCGCTCCTGGCGATTGCGGCGCGGCCGGTCTGCAAAGTCTTGTCGGCCAAGGGGATGCAGCCCTTGCCGCGATAACGTTCCCGGTCGACGCCGTGCGCTTCATCGAGCCCGGCATGGCCGTGACCCAGGACTTCAATCCGGAAAGGCTCAATATTATCTATGACGAGGCGGGTCTGATCGCGGAAGTGAAGTGCGGCTGATCATTTCTTGAGGCGATAGATCTCGTGACAGCTTTGGCAGGTTTTTCCCAGAGCGCGGAATGCCGCATCGAAGGTTTCCCGATCATCGGCGCTTTCACGCAGCATCCGCGCGGCTCTGCCCATTGCATCGAACTTGGCCGAGAAGTCATCGTAATTTTCCCAGATCGCAGGCAGTGCCTCGGTCGGCGATGAAAGATCGCGCTGTTCGAACAACTCGGGTGCATGAGCTGCCTTCTCCATCAGCGTGTCGGTTGCAGCCTGAACAATGAGCGGGTCAATGACGCCCGATTTTGACATTGCGCCCAGAACCTTCGTTGCCTCGCTGACCTCTACCATGGCGTCCATGCGTGTCTTAACCACGCCCGTGGCACCGGAATGGGCCAGAAGAATTCCCGACATGCCGAAAAGAAAGATGGTCGGCAAAAGCAGCTTCATGCGGCAGGGTTCCTCTGTCAGGTAGCTGTTCTTTAGGCAAATCGGCCCATGCAGGCAAGGGCGGCAAGGGCGAAACCTATCCCCAGAAGCTCACGCGATGTGAGGCTTTCCCCAAAGACCAGTACACCCAGCCCGGTCATCATGAGGATTGTCAGCACCGAGTAGAAAACGCCGACCGAGGCCAGCGACATGTGCTGCATCGCGATCAGAATGCCGATGGCCGAAAGGGTGTACATCGCGGCCCCGCCCAGAAAGACGCCGCTGGTCAGACCTGATGGTCGCATGGAGGCAACTTTGATCAGATAGTCGCCGTAAAGCGTAACCGATACAATTCCGATCATGACGAGAAACGGTTTCATCGCGGACACCTCTTTGCAGCAATTATGGCATCCTAGGTGTCGGGCGGATGGTCTGCTGTGCCGATTGTCACCTGATCAGAAACGGTGCTCCAGCAGGATACCGGCAAAAACCTGCGTTTTATCGCCGCGCTCTGTGACGATTGGGCTGCGGGCTGCGTCGGATTGCAATGTCTTGTAGGACATGATCCCGCTGATCCACCAGTCATCGGCCATCTGATAGTCGAGAATGAAGATTGCGCCCGCATCCCTGAAGCCCGAAGAGGGCGAAAACGGGTCGAGCCCGCTGGCGGCGGCATCGTCGGGCGACACGCCATAGAAGCTTTGAAGGTAATCGTCATCGGCCCAGCTGAATTGCCCCAGGGCGATCAGGTCCAGGTTTTTCGTCAGTTCAAAGAAGGCTCCGATTTCGGAGCTGACAAGGCCGCCGTCATGTGTTCCCGAGATATCCCGCGTCCCGGTCATCCGTGCCAATAGAATGGCGCTGCTGTCATATCCGATCGCATCAAGTGGAATTGCAAGCTGACCGAAGAGGCCAACCTCGACTGTCGGATCGATTTCGGGCAGGGTCGCCACAACCGGGTCGGACACGTCCGTGCGCCCTGTGTTGAGCCGAAAGAACGGGCCCGCCTTCAGCGCAGGGTGCACCTGATATGTCAATGCGAGCCCGGCGCCGATTGTTTCGGCGACAAACCTGCCTTCCTCATACTTCAGATATGGCAGGACGGTCGTTTCAAAATCGGCGGAGCCCTCGAATTCCGGCAATACGCCCAGGCCTACGCCCAGGCTGAAATAATCCGCCGCGCGAGGCGTCGTTGCGCCCGCGCAAAGCAATAGGGTCAAGGCTATCTGGAGATATCGCATGTTGCCGCTAGGTTCTGAACTCAGCCATGTCTACGCGTTTCGGGGGAGCATGGACCACAAGGAGTCGGCTTTTTGCGACGATTTTATGAAACCTGAATGATCTTTGCCGCACTTCCGTGTCAATGCGCGCTGTTTGAGTGTTTTCCTGCTCCCATCGGATGGTGCGGATTGTGATTGCACTTGTTCGGCGCGGGAAGCTCCCTTTCGCTGGGAGCAACCGGAGAAGCGGGCCCTCAGAATGACGCACTTTTGGGACGCGAGAGGCTCAGGCCAAAGGATGCTGTTGGTTCAGGACTCGGCGGCCGCCAGCTCGGTTTCGATGTCCTGCCAGCTCTGCCCAGAGGCTATGATGCAGCTTATCCCGTTGGTCCGGGTCAGCAAAATCGTCCAGGTCGCGCTGTCCTCAGAACGCCAGATCTCCACAAGCGAACTGGAATTTGCGAGGCCCGAGGCGGTATGAGCTTCGGAATACTTTGACGAGAGAAGGGAAATCATCTTTTCGCGCGGTGCACAGGGCGAGTTGCCGTTTTGGGCATGAGCCGGCGCCACAACGATGCCGAGCGCGAGCGCGGCCAGGGAAAATGCGAGTTTCATGATCGTCTCCTATTTGGTGTTCAACTCCATTTCAAAGCTCCCTGATACCTTCCGAGGGTAGGCGGTTCTCGCTCGTCCTCGCGATAAAACTTGACACAAATCTGCGTCACACAGTGTTACATTCGCCACGTTGTCGGTCGGTTTTGGGAATTTCTTGAGCAAGGCATAGTGTTGCTTCTGCGGCGCTGCATCTCGTCAAGCTGCCGCAATGGTCTGAGGATAGCTCTGGCTGACGCAAGTGCGCGGACCACCGGATTGTTGCCGGAAGGGTCAGTCTTCTTCCGGTCCGTCCTCTTCGATCAGACTTATCGTGCCAAGTTTGGCAAGTTCCTGAATGCCGCGCACAACTTCCTGCATCGCGGCCTCCCCATCTCGTTGCGACACATCGGGCATGGCCCCCATATCCTCGACAAGCCGTTCCGAAAGACGTTTTGGTATGTTGGACAGGATGAACTCCGCCGAACCGATTTTTTGCGCAGAAGCAAACTTCAAGGCGGTGATCAGGACGGGTTCATCGACATCCTTCGTTATGGCTGCAACATCGCGCGCCTCGACCCTGCGGCGGATATCGGCGAACGTGAACATGACGCGCTGCACTTCCTTGGCGAGCGCGGGTTTCATGTCCTCGAGATGAGAGACGAATTTCTCGCGGGTTTCGCTGGTCAGGTTGTTCATCAGGCCAGCAATCAGATCTGCCGGCTTGCGAGTTTTCTTGCGGCCCTGAATTGCCGAGAGGAAGTCCTTTGCGATGATCTGCTCGACCATCAGTGAGACGTTTTCATCAAGCACGGGCACATTGGAGAGCCTAAGCACGGTATGCTGGGCGAACTCCGGGTCGAGGCGTTCAATCACACCCGCCGCCTTGTCAGCCCGCAATTCGCTTATGATGACGGCTGCGGTTTGAGGGTGCTCTGCGCCGATGAAGGTCGCCAGTGCGGCAACGGAGACATCGTTGAGCTTCTTCCACGCACCCGTGATATGCCCTCCCTCAACGTCGAACATGATCTTCTCGATCGTGTTCTCGTCGAGCACCTCGGAGAGCAGGCGGCGGGCCGCGTGAGTGCCTCCGGTGATCTCTTCGTCAGTGCCGATCGACAGAAGAAATTCCGCGATGGTCGCATCGAGCATGTCATCCGAGATGCGTGACAGAGAGCTGATTGCCATGGCGCATCGGGTCAGGTTCTTCTCGTCCATGCCCTTCAGAAAATCACCTGCGGTCTCGGGGCCCAGGGCTGTGAGGATAATCGCGGCCTTGTCGATTGAACGCAGTTGGCTCACCGATTGAGAGGCATTGCTGCGGGCGGCGTCCCAAACCTCAGGGATCGGCGGATCGGGGACAGGGGTCAGAGCGTTTTCTGTCATTGGCCGTAACTCCGGACCATCGCGCCCGCGAGCAGGCTCCATCCATCGGCGATCACGAAGAAGGCCAGCTTGAAGGGGAGGGAGACAACCGCGGGCGGCACCATCATCATTCCCATCGACATGAGAATGGCCGCGATGACGAGATCAATGATGAGGAATGGCAGAAAGACCAGGAAACCGACCTCGAAGCCGCGCTGTATCTCGGACAGAAGAAAGGACGGTATGAGGTGCGAAAGCGGCGCGTTCTCGATGGTTCCGACCTCGATCTCACGGGGAGCTGCATCGATCAGAATGGCCAGCGTTTCCGGGTCGACACGGCCTTCCATGAAGCTTCGAAAGGGGGCAAGTGTCGGCCCAAATGCCTGTTCGGGTTCCAGATCGCCGTCAAGAAGAGGGCGGACGCCGTTCTCCCAAGCCTCCGCAAACACCGGTTCCATGACGAAGTAAGTCAGAAAGAGCGCCAGGCTGACGATCATCATGTTGGGGGGGGCCTGTTGTACCCCGATGGCCTGCCGCAGGATCGAAAGAACCGTCACCATGAACGGAAAACAGGTCACCATGATCGCGATGCCGGGCGCGAGGCTGAGCAAAGTGATGAGAACAAAAAGCTGCACGGTCCGCAGGCTCAGCGAACCGCCATCGCCAAGATCGACCGATATCTCCTGAGCCATGCCGACATTTGCGCCGAGCGCCAGGACAGCGCTGGCACCGGCCAGAATGATCAGCAGGTTTCTTGTATCAGACACCATTCGAGAGATCGGCTACCTCTGTCAGACGGACGCCCAGGCGGCCGGAATCATTGTCCATTTCCTGCAATTCGCCGCGGGCGATCAGGCGATCTCCAATGTAAAGTTCCACCGGATCGTCAATGCGACTGTTGAGCTCCAGAACCGAGTCCCGGCGAAGCTTCACGATCTCGCTGACCAGTGGGCGGGCTTTCCCGACCGAGATGAGAACCTCGATCGGAACGCCCATGAAAGCGCTCTGACGGGTGGTCGAGCTTGGACTGAGGGCACCCGGTGGGCTGAGCTCGGTCTGCGCCGCAGGCGTAGATGTGGCGTCTTCATCGCCGCTGATGTCTTCCGGGACTGCGTCCTCAAGTTCATCCGACATGTTTTACGTCCTCAGAAAGGGTCAATGATTTTGCTTTGAAGTTCTGGATCTGGGTGAGCATGTTTTCGGTGAGCGATTGCAGGTCGATGTGATCGAAGCCGTTGTCCCAGGCGAGTTTCGCTTCAAGCGGCGTGAGTTTGGGATCAGAGCGGATTTCCATCTCGCCGGACCAGTCGACTAGAGCCGCCTCAACACCCGGGACAAGCTCCGGCGCACAGGACAGGATCGGTTTCGTATCAGGACAGGCTGAAAGTGCGCCATCTAGCTGCGTTTTCAGCGTCTCGACCAGGGCATGATCCGCGAGCTCCGGCAGAATCGTGCGAACAACGCTCTCGAAGGTGGCCAGCATGTCCCTGGTCACTGACAACACGATGGCCTGCTGTGTCATACGCTCGTCCAGAAGAGCCTCAACGAACTGGGTCCTGATCGTGGTTTGGGACTGCATATGCTCGCGGGCAGAAGCCTCCGCGCCGTCCCGAACGCCGCGTTCATAGGCGTCTTGCTCGACCATTCGCAGGGCTTCAAGGGTTGGCAGCGGGCGGCTGGCCTGGTTGATCCGCTCGGGCGTAAAAGTCTCAAGATTGAGTGCCATGATTTAAGCTTTCGTTGGTTTTTCCGGGGCTTCGATCCACCGCCGCAGAACGTCGGCGGACTCGTCGGATCTCTGGGCGATTACATTGCGCAGATTGGCCAGCTTGCCGGCGTCGGGCTCGATAAGGCCCTGTGTTTCGACATGTTGTGGTGTGGTGTCGGAGCCCGCAAGTATCTCGCCATTCTGAGCTTCCAGCAGATCAGGCGATGGAAGGGCCGGTGGTTGGGTCAGGATCGGGCGGATGACAAACAGTCCCAGAACGAGAGCCACGATCGCCATGACGCCAAGCGGTATGAAGCTGGTCAGGGAAGACATGAGGCCGGATTGTGCGCCCGAAACCAGCGTTCCCTCACCGCTTATCTGCGGAAATTCGAGAGTTTGCAGGGTCACGACATCGCCGCGGGCGGCATCAAATCCGATGGCGGACTCAACAAGGCTACGCAAGGCTGAAAGCTCGTCTTCCGGTCTCGGTTCCCAGGTACGGGCCCCGTCCGCACCAGTTGCGCTGATGCCGTCGACCATGACAGCAACCGTGATGCGGCGGATCTGACCGGGAAGGATAATGCGCTCGCGCCGGGTCTCGGAAACCTCATAGTTGAGGCGCTCGCGCAGCTGCTCGTTGGTTCTGCTGGAGCTTGACCCATCTCCGCCAGCGTCGCCATCGGGAAGGTTTGAAGCGACGGTCACGGAGGAACTGCCGGTGCCTTGCGCCTGCTCGGTGCGTTCTTCGCTGTCCGAACTGATCGCGACCCGGCTGGTCGGGTCAATGACCCGTTCGGTGATTGTCTGACTGTCCATATCGGCATCGATCATGACCTCGACCGCGACCCGCCCCTGACCGACGCGCGCCTCCAACAGACGCTCGATATTCGTCTTGAGACTGATCGCACGCGGATCAGGCTTGCCTGCTCCGGCAAGTCCGGTCGGGCTTTCGGATCCTGCCGACAGAATCACACCCGCAGATGCATCAATCACGGTCACATCCTGAGCGGCCAGACCGGCTACTGCGGAAGACACCAGAAAGCGGATTGCGCGGGCGCGCGTGTTATCAAGTGTGCCGTTGCCCATGGTCACTGTGACAGACGCGGACGTGTTGCTGGCGCGCGAAAACGGCTGCTTCACGGGATTGGCGATGTGCACCCTTGCGGAGCGGATATCAGGAGAGGCGACAATCGTCCGCGCAAGCTCCCCCTCCTTTGCACGCCAATAGGCGGCATCAAACATCTGCGAGGTCGTGCCGAAGCCGGTTAGAGTATCGAGAAGCTCATACCCCACCGCCCCGTTCGCAGGCACGCCCTTTGCTGCAAGTGTGAGGCGGATCTGATCCCGGCGGTCGGTCGCAACGTAGATTGCCGGCCCCCGCACCTCAAAGGGCACGTTTTCCGCCTCCAGTTGCGTGATGACCTCCCCCGCACTGGCCGAATCGAGCCCGGAATAGAGCAGCGAAAGCTGTGGTGTCGAAACCATGCGCGCGACACCAAACACTGCAGCGACGGTCGCAATGACGGCCATCAGAACGATTACCCGCTTCTGAAAATCGAGTGCGCCCCAGATCGAAAGAAGTTGGTTCACTGCGTACCTCATCATGGTTCACCACGCCTTCTGGTCGTGATGTCTTGACGCCACTGATGAGCCGTCAGGCTTAATAATTGGTTAGTTCTGATCTGCTTAAAGAGCCGGAAAGCATAGATTTTTAGAGGTCTGATTCAGATATGGCTGATGATGCAGAAAATATCGCAGAGGACGCCCCGAAAAAGTCCGGGAAGAAGGGCCTCATGGTCATGATTCTGGGCGCGGTTCTTGCCGGTGGCGGCGGGTTTGCGTCCATGTATCTTGGGCTTCTGGACGGTTTTCTGGGCGACGGTCATGAGCAGGAGGTGGCCAAGGCCGTCAGCTCCGATCTCGCGTTCGTTCCGCTTGATGCGATCATCGTTTCGCTTGGGTCAAACGCGTCTGCGACTCACCTCAAATTCGTCGGACATCTGGAAGTTCCCAGCTCTGAGAAAGAGACGGTGGAAGCGCTGATCCCGCGAGTTATGGACACTTTGAACATTTATCTGCGTGCCGTCGACGAGGCCGAACTGGAGGAGCCGACCGCGATGATCCGTTTGCGAGCCCACATGCTGCGCCGCATTCAGGTCGTGCTCGGCGAAGGCCTGGTCAATGACCTGCTGGTCAGCGAATTCGTATTGAATTGAGGGGGTGAGATGGAACTGATTGCTGACGGATTGTTGATGGCCGGAGCGTTTTCGGCGGCACTTTATTGCTGGGTTTTGTCGCGCAGGCTCAAGGGCTTGAAGAACCTTGAGAGCGGATTGGGCGGCGCGATCGCAACGCTTTCCCGACAGGTTGACGAGACCCGGGCGTCGCTTGCCGAGGCAAAGGCAGCAACCGGGGCAACCACCAGGGAGCTCAGCGAAGCGACGGCGCGGGCCGAGATCGCGGCGGGTCGGTTGGAATTGCTGCTGGCGTCGCTGCACGAGAACGAAGGCGAGCAGACCCCGGCCCGCGATCATGTCCTGAAGCATCGTCAAACCGCAGACGACAAGAGGCAGGACGAAGCGGAAAAATCCACAACTGAGCCTGATCAGGAGGATCTCATAGATGCCCTGCGCAATATCGTGAGTGGACTGGAGAGATGACGGCCAAACTGGTTCAACTTCGACAGAAGGCCCAGACCGGCGCGCTTGGCCTGGTCATTGCCTGTTTCGTCGGCTCGGTTCTGTTGCGTGGCGCAGGCGTCGCTCCTGCATTGGCTCAACAAATGGCGGAAAGCGAACAGCCCGTCATGGTCTCGCAGACGGGGGGCGCTTTATGCGCGCCTGCGGAGGATCCGGACATTCTGCTTATGGCAATTCGCGAACGCCAGCAGCAGTTGGACAATGAAGCGAGCAGGATCGAGATCCGCCTGAAGCTGCTGGAGACCGCGGAAGAAAGGATTGAGATACAGACTGCAAAGCTGATCCGGGCAGAGGAGCAACTCGCCGCGACGCTGGCGATCGCTGACGAGGCCGCAGATCGCGACATTGTGCAGTTGACATCGGTATACGAGAACATGAAGGCCAAGAACGCGGCGGAGATTTTCAACGCGATGGACGTGAATTTCGCCGCAGGTTTCCTGATCCGAATGAACCCGCAGGCGGCAGCCGAGATCCTCTCCAACATGACAACCGATGCGGCCTACTCGGTGAGTCTCATCATGGCCAGCCGCAACATAGAGGCCCCAACTGAATAGTCCTTGGTTGAAGGAAAATTAAACAATTCCGGCGATGCATTGACGGACCTTTGTTGCCAACACTTAAAGAGATTGAGGCCTTCGGATGATCGGCATTGTCGGAATTGCAATCGTGTTCATCATGGTATTTGGCGGCTACATCATTGCTGGCGGCAAAATGACCCTGATCCTCAAGGCGCTGCCATTCGAGTTCATGATGATCGGGGGGGCCGCAACCGGCGCTTTTGTGATCAGCAATGACATTGGCGGGATCAAACAGACACTGGGCGATATGGGTAAAGTGTTCAAGGGCCCTCACTGGAAGGCGCAGGACTATGAGGATCTTCTTGTTCTGATGTTCACGCTCATCCGGATTGCCCGCCAGAACCCCATGGAACTGGAGGAGCATATCGAAGGGCCTGAAACATCGGATCATTTCGCGCGGTACCCGCGTATTCTGGCTGATCACGAAGCGGTGGAACTCATCTGCGACACCATGCGGTCTGCGGCGATGAACTATGATGACCCTCACCAGGTTCAGGAGGTTCTCGAGAACCGCATCGACACCAACTATCACCACTCGCAGCATTCGGCGCATGCGTTGCAGTCCATGGCCGATGGGCTGCCCGCTCTTGGCATCGTTGCCGCTGTGCTTGGCGTGATCAAGACGATGTCGTCCATTGACCAGCCGCCTGAAGTTCTGGGGAAACTCATTGGCGGGGCGCTGGTCGGCACCTTTCTTGGTGTTTTCCTTGCATATGGTATCGTCGGCCCCTTCTCTGCAAAGGTGAAGGCCGTGATAGACGAGGATCAGCATTTCTATGCCCTGATCCGCGAAGTCATGGTCGCCAATCTGCATAAACATCCGCCGAATGTTTGTGTCGAGGTTGGGCGCCAGAACACCCCGCACGGAAAGCGCCCCAGCTTCAACCACCTTGATGAGGCTCTCAGAGCCGGTCGGCAGGAGGCAACCGTTTGAGATACCTGATCGCGACCTTCGCCAGCATATTGATGTTCTGCACATCGACACCAGCGGCGGCACAAAGCGCCTTGCAGGTCAGGGCATCCGAACATCCGAATTATTCGCGCCTTGTCATACCTCTAACGCAAAGCCAGGACTGGGTAACGAACCAGGAGGGCAGGGAGGTTGTCCTCTCACTTCCCGGGCAAACAAGTCGCTATGACGTCGGTGATGTTTTCAATCGCATTCCCAGAACTCGGCTGCTCGCCGTCCGCTCGGACACGAGGGACGAGACGACAAGACTGCTGCTGACACTTGCCTGCGACTGTGTCGTCGACACCAACCGTATCGGGAGCAGGTTCTTGGCGGTCGACATACGCCGGGCTGAAGGTGGAACCTCTTCGAAATCCGTATTGAACAGTGTGAAACCGGTCATCCCCCGGGATCCGACAACGGTAGAGGCATTGCCAGAACAGTCCGCGCGCCCCGCATTGCCGCAAACTCCTGTGGTGGAACTCCAGGGACTACCCGAATCTTCAAATGCCGGTTCCGATGATGAAACTGAAAAATCATCGCAAAACAATGCGTTGGGTCCATCCGGGATACTTCTGGAAATCGAGCAGGCAAGACAACGGCTGCTTTCACAGGTCGAATTTGCGACGAGCGAGGGGTTGCTCTCAACTCAAGCGCCGACACTTCAGCCTGATCTTTCTCAAGAAACTCAATCTGAAGGCAGCCCCGCGGAAGCTTCCAGTCAATCCAAGGCCAGCGACGGCCAGGATTTTGCGGCGCTGCAGCTCCGATTGCGCAATGCCCTGGAGAGATCCAATGAGCGACTGCCTGGCAACGATGCGGGAAAAACGATGGAGGATCCCAAAACCTGCCCCGGCAGAACGGACTTTGATCTCTCGCTCTGGCTTGATGCCGGGGACCCTGTTCCGCAGATATCAAAACTGCGCAGAACGGTCATCGACAATGCGGGTGTGGTCGATCAGCAGAAGGCGCTTCAGCTTGCGCGTGTCTATGTCGCTCTTGGTTTCTCGGCGGAAGCGCGTTCCGTGGTTGATGCATTCGCTCTGAGAGGACCAAAGTCAGAGATAGTTCTCGACCTCGCAGCGGTATTTGATGACCGCGACATAATGCAGACTGGCCCGATCTCTGTTGCTTCGGGCTGTCCGGGGGCCGTAACAATCTGGCAACTGCTCGCAGGCCAGGGGAGTAGTCTGCCGGGCAAAGATGCTGACGATCAGTTGCTTCAGGCGTTCCAGAAACTCCCCGCTCATGTGCGCCACCTGATCAGTGGCAGGTTGCTGAAGGAAGCCGAAGCTGCTGGGCGTGACGACCTTGTGTCGTCGTTGCTGACCGTCATCGACAGAACGCCGGGTTCCGATCATGCAGATCTGACCCTCATGCGAAAAGTTCTGGAAACACCGGTTTCACGAGGTGGTGCTGAAGAAATAACTGAAGTGATCGAGGACCTCAGCGTCAGAGACGTGCCCGCCGCGCACCAGGCCTTGTCTATCCGTATCAACCGTATGCTACAGGACGGCGACCAGATCAGCGGAACTGATATCGAGGATATTGAAATTGCTGTCAGGTCACATGAGAGCTCGTCATTTGGCATTGATTTGCTCGTTCTTTTGTCACGAATGCACCTTGAAATAGGCGATCTCGAACAGGCCTTTGCTGTACTTGATGACTTTATACCATCCTCAAAGGAGCAAACTGCAAAGATACACGCTGCCACTTTGGATTTGATGATGGATGCCGACCCGTCCAAGGTCGGAGAGGCCGTCTTTGTGCGACAGGTTTTGTCGCATCGGGATGCCTTTTCCGGAAGTCCATCCGGCCAGAAGCTGCGCTTGGAAATCATAGAGAAACTCGTTGAGCTTGGGTTGCCCAATGCTGGCCTATTTCTTCTTGAGGCGGAAGAGCAACTCGAAGACGCCGATCACCAGCTGATGAGATCGCAGGCGTTGGCCGAAACCAATCAGTCGGCACAGGTTGATGATGCGCTGATTGCGGCGGTAGGACTTGAAGCAGTTAGGCTAAGGGCCCGGGATGAAGCTGATCAAAGAGACTACGCTGCGGCATTCCGTCTACTGTCGGACTTGCCCAGAAATGATCCGCAACGCTCCAAGTATGCGCTTCTTGCCGGAAATTGGGAAGACGTTGATCCGGAGCAGCTGAGTCCAGAAGATGCACGTCTTGTGTCCCGATTTCTAGGAGGTGGTGAGACGGCAAGCCAGCCAGAAGTCCGATCACAGAGTGTCAGCACGAATGAGGCCGATGCCGAAACCATCACATCGGACGGAAGTTTGGTGGCAATTTCCCTCGACGCGGGACGTAACATGCTGTCTGATGCATCGTCGCTCCGGTCTCTTATTGAGGACATGAACTAGAGTTCATCGGTCAGTATGACGGTACACCGTCGAATTAGAGAACAATGAATGCGACATGCAGGAATAGCCTGGAAGGCCCCCCGACTTTTGCAGTCTTGAGATTCCGCTGATCGTCGCGACCTGAGTTGTCCAGTTTGAAGTTGGTGCATGATGGCTTGACTTCGATCGTGAGGATTGTTTCCGGGCTCTGTGGTGGATAGCCGAAGAACTGTGACGTGGTTGCGTAATTGTCGTGTTTCCTCCATTGTTCTGTAAGCATTTGCGCTTCCCGTAAGCTGCAGAAGATTTCGCAGTATCCGTTCTCCTACGGTTATGAAGGTGGTCTTTGCGCCGACGGTTGTAATCCAACCTCGAACAGCCTGAGTAGTGAACGCAGATACGCTGTGTGATCGGATATAGCCGGGAGTGCGGCGGAGGGATGCCCAGCTTGGCCAGTGTCAGACGCGCTGACAGATGGCTTTCTTCGACCAGCCGGATGATCTCCAGTTTCTCAGATGCGGGGTACCTCATTCGTGGTCGCCCCGACGCCTGTCATGCTTTTTTTGAGAAGGCGCAGTTCGAGCGTCTGCTCGGCGACCACCTCCTTGCGGTCCTGGGCCTCGCGGCGCAGTTCTTTCACCTCATCCGTGTTCGCGGCTCGCGCAGTGTCGCCGGCCAGTCTTTTCTTTCCGGCTTTTATGAAGTCTTTGGACCACTTGTAGTAGATGCCCTGCGATATGCCCTCAGGACGGCACAGCTCAGCAATGCTATCTTCGCCACGCAGGCCATCCAGCACGATCCTGATCTTCTCTTCGGATGAATACTGCTTGCGCGTGGTGCGTCTGATTTCTTTGACGATCTTCTCGCCGGGGCTCTTCGTTCGCTTTCTCATCGTCCACTCCTCAGTTGTTACGATGAGCCAACAACACTCTCTTAACAAATTGCCCTAACTGGACCCATAGGCGCTGACGTCAGACACTTCCTCACCAGCCCTGCTCCTATCGGATAAAGTGCGTGCTGACGTAACCGATTTCTCGGGATCGGCACAACACGTTGCGCCAAGGCTCCAATGGCCGCTTGAGTTCCCGTAATGGATATACGATGTGGAATCGGCCAGAGGCGGGTGCTATCTGTCCTTTTCCAGTACGTTCGCGAGAGCGGTAGCATCACAAATGCAGGAGGCTGTTCGTGACCATTCTGTTCGAAGGCGCGCGCGTCATACTTGGCGACGAAGTCATGGAAACCAATGTGCTGGTCGATGATGATCTGATCGTAGAAATTGGCTCTACAACGACCGCGGACCAGATCGTCGATGGAACTGGCAAGTATCTCGCCCCGGCGCTTGTCGATGTTCATGGCGATGCGTTTGAGCGTCAGATCATGCCCCGCCCGAACGTCTTTTTCCCGGTGGATGCCGCGATCCTCGATACAGACCGGCAGCTGGCGACGAATGGTATCGCAACGGCTTATCACGCCCTGACCCTCGGCTGGGAGCCGGGGCTGCGATCCATCGAAAGGGCCGAGGCATTTTACTTGGCGCTGTCCAAACTCACCGACCGGCTGAGTGTCGAGAACCGTTTGCAATTGCGGTGGGAAACCTTCGCGTTCGATGCCGTCGGACTGATTGAGCGCATGCTCGACGGAGCGTTGCCTCCCTCGATTGCTTTCAACGATCACACATCCATGACCATGCGATCGTTTGATGTCGAACTTCAGGAGCGTGCCTTCGAGCAGTCCGAGACATTCCTCATGGCCAATCCGGACGATCCGAGACTGCGTGTCCGGGTCGAAAGTACTGCGAAACGTGCTGGCATGGATGTCGAGGCGTATCTGGAGCAGCTAAAGGTGTTGATGCGGAGACGTGGAGAAATTGACGCCTCCATTCGAAAGGTTGCCGCAATGGCGACGGAGCGTGGCCTGCCCATGCTCAGCCATGACGACACGCAGGTAGAGACGCGGGACTACTACCGCGGACTGGGTGCAGGTATCGCGGAGTTTCCAATGAATGCCCGCGTGGCACAGGCCGCGCGGGATGCCGGCGATGCAATCGTGTTCGGCGCTCCGAACGCCGTTCGCGGAGGCAGCCATCTGAATTCACCTTCAGCAGGTGATATGGTCGAGGCGGGTTTGTGTGACATTCTGGCCTCTGACTATTTTTACCCTTCATTGCTGGCAGCCGTTGCGCGCCTGAACGACGAGAAACGGGCGCCCCTGCCGGATCTCTGGTCGCTGGTTTCGCGTGGACCAGCCGAGGCGTCGGGTCTGTCGGACCGTGGGACAATCGCGGTTGGAAAACGGGCGGATCTGGTTTTGATCGACTGGCCGGACGCAGCGCCACCGGCGATCAGGATGACAATGTCCAAAGGCCGCTTTGCCTATCGGTCGGAGATCTAGATCACTCTGCGCGCGCCTCGATTTCAATCGTGATCGCGGCATACCAGTCGGCTGCTGCGCGAATATCGGCATCCGACAACTGCTCGGCGATCGGTGTCATGACCTGATGGCTGCGCTTACCCAACCGAAAGGCCTTGAGCTGCGTGTCGATGTATATCGCACTCTCGCCTGCGAGATTGGGTGCGTCTTCCTCCAGTGCAATGCCGTCGACCCCGTGGCAATCAATACAAAGCCCCGGTGCCGCATCCGGTTCGGCAGGCATTGCCGCAGTCACGTCATGGTCCGAATACCATGCCGCCAGATCATCTATCTGCGCGTCGCTGAGATCTTCTGCGACCACGCTCATCATCTCATGGACCCGGACGCCATCGCGGAAAGCGACCAACTGGGCGGCAAGGTAGGTTGCCGGTTCACCGCCGATATGGGGCGCGATGGGGATTCTCGCATAGCCGTCAAGTCCATGGCAGGTGCGGCACTGCCCGGCGAGCTTGCGGCCATTGTCCAGATCGGACGCCCAGACCCCCCCGGCGAGGCAAAGCCCGCCGAGGGTCAGCTTCAGGGCCGTATTCATCCGCCATAGCTGATGCGGTAAAGCGCACCGGCCAGGTCATCGGATACCAGGATCGAGCCGTCGCGCATGTTCACCACATCCACCGGTCGTCCAAGATATTCGCCGTTTTCGTCGATCCAGCCCTCGGCGAACGGCTCGGTTATGGCATTCCCCTCGTCATCGATGAAGGTCACCATGACGCGCGCGCCAACGGGCGTTGTCCGGTTCCACGATCCGTGCTGGGCCGAGAAGATGGCATTGCGGTACTTCTCGGGGAACATCCTGCCGGTGTAGAACGACATGCCAAGATCGGCGGCATGGGCAATCGTCTCGAATACCGGGTGGACAACTTCGACCGGCACGTCCTGACCGGCATATTCGTTGGTGCGCACCGTACCTCCGCCGAACCAGGGATGGCCGAAATGCTGGCCTGCGGCGGTCTGGTGATTGATCTCGCCGGGCGGGATGTCATCGCCCATGCCGTCGACCTGATTGTCGGTCCACCAAAGCTCTCCGGTCACCGGATGGAAATCATGCCCGACCGAGTTGCGCACGCCGTAAGTGTAGACCTCGCGCCCGGAGCCATCGAGGTTCATGCGAATGATCCCGCCGATGCCCCATTCGTTGTAAAGGTCGAGTTTCTCGGGAGGGGCCACGTTGAACGGTTGACCGAGCGAGATGTAGATCATCCCGTCGGGCCCGATCTTGCATACCCGGGCTGTGTGGTTGTAGCTCTCCTCCGCGGGCGGGATCAGATCGCCCTTCGCGACCAGATTGAATGCCGCGACGTCCGGGCTTTCATAGAAGAACTCGGCTGCCGGGAAGAGCAGTACGCGGTTCTGCTCTGCAATATAGAGAAACCCGTCCCTGGAGAAACAGGGGCCGTTCGGGATGGAGAAGGTCAGCGACGGCGCGAAATCCTTCACCTCATCTGCGATGCGATCCTTGTTGCGGTCCGTGACCGACCAGACCTTGTCCTTGCGGGTGCCCACGAAGGTTACGATGCCCTGCGGCCCGACCGCCATGTGACGGGCGTCCGGCACGACAGCGTAAAGTTCGATCTTGAAGCCGTCGGGCAGCCGGATCTTCTCCAGCGTGGCCTTGATCCCATCGGCATAGGCCCCGCCTTGTTCGATGTATGTGAACTCGGTGACACCTGTCTGTTGGAAATTCGACAGCTTCTCAAGATTGTCGGGGACATCTGCGGTCTGCGCGGATGTAAGGCTGGTGGAAAGCGCCAGAATGGCAATTGTTGAAAGCAGTTTCTTCATTATTATCCTCCCAAAATGGTGTCCGGGGCTGCAGGAAGTCAGCCCCGGACACACGTTTAGAGCGCTGACATCACAATGTGCCTTTGCTCAGTTCGCCTGCAATGTGATCGGCTTGCCGGATGGCAAGCGCGACAATCGTCAGCGTCGGGTTTTCTGCCGCACCCGTGGTGAACTGACTGCCATCGGAAATGAACAGGTTGGTGATGTCGTGGGTCTGGCCATGGGCGTTGACCACCCCGTCGCGCGGGTTCTCAGACATCCGGTTGGTGCCCAGATTATGCGTGGACGGGTAGGGCGGTGTCGGGAAGACCCGGGTCGCGCCGACCGCATCATAGACCGCCATGCCCTGCTTGTAGGCGTGATTGCGCATCGCGATATCATTGGGATGATCGTCGAAATGAACGTTTGGCACCGGCAGCCCGTACTGGTCCTTCACGTCCATGTTCAGCGTGATGCGGTTGGTTTCCTGAGGCATATCCTCGCCCACGATCCACATGCCTGCCATGTTCTCATAGGCATCGAGCGCGGTCGTGAATTCGCGCCCCCATGCGCCGGGATCGAGGAAGGCGGCCATGAACGGCAGGCCGAGTGCGAGCGTTTCCAACTCATACCCGCCGACAAAGCCGCGCGAGGGATCGTGGCGCGCCTCGTCCTGGATGATGCCAGCCATGGTCGTGCCGCGCCACATCTTCACCGGCTGGTCAAAGACCGCATAGACCGAGCCGGTCATGTGCCGCATATAGTTTCGCCCCACCTGACCGGAGGAATTGGCGAGCCCGTCGGGGAACATGGACGAGGCGGAGTTCAGCAGCAGACGCGGGCTTTCGATCGAGTTGCCCGCCACGCAGACAACCCGCGCCCTTTGCAGGTGCTGGTTGCCGTCCGCATCGGCGTAGAGCACGCCGGTGACCTTGCCGCTCGCATCATGCTCGATCTTGAGCACATGGGCGCGGTCGCGGACCTCCAGATTGCCGGTGGCTTCACCGCGCGGAATATCCGTGTAGGCAGCGGACCACTTGGCCCCCCATTTGCAGCCCTGAAAGCAGAAGCCTGTCTGCTGGCAGGCCGGACGGTCGTCATTATCCGCCGAGTTGATCGCCATGCGGCCGGTATGGACTTCCTTGTAGCCGATCGCCTTGGCACCGGCCTCGAAGACCTTGTAGTTGTTGCACCCCGGCAAACCGGCACGCCCGCCGGTGCGGGTCACACCGAGCTTGTCCTCGGCGCGGGTGTAGTAGTCGTCCATCTCGCGCGGGTCTATGGGCCAGTCGAGCAGGTTTGCGCCCTGCACCGGCCCGTAGGTCGAGGCGGCCTTCCACTCATGGTCCTGAAAGCGCAGACTTGCGCCTGCCCAGTGGGTCGTCGTGCCGCCAACGGCCTTCACGATCCAGGCCGGAAGCCCCGAGAAGTCATTGGCAACCCGCCAGTCACCCGACGTGGTGCGGGCGTCGAGCCAGGCAAGCTGTCCGAAGCTTTCCCACTCGTCATTGATGTAGTCTTCGGGCAGATAACGCCCGCCCGCCTCCAGTGCCACGACGCTGACGCCTTTCTGGGCCAGCTCATTGGCCAGAACGCCGCCGCCCGCGCCGGTTCCGATCACGACAACAACGCTGTCATCGCTCAGGTCAAATGGTGCAGTCATGTCTCAATCTCCCCCTCAGACCCAGTTGATGTCGTCAAAGCCGCGGTCGATATAGCCGCCCTTGGAATAACTCTCGCCCTCGTAACCGAAGAGCGGCCAGACCTCTTTCTGGTTATAAAGCCCGGTCACCAGCCCGCCCCGGATGGTCTGGAAGAAAGTGCTCTTCTCCATGTCGCGCAGGATGTCCACACGGTCCCGTTCCCATCCCGCATCGACGTAGCTTGAATGTCCTGCCCCTTGCGCGGCTGCGTTCAACCCCGCGATGCCGTCCTCGATCATCGGTGCGGCCTCGGCGCTGTCATAGCCCTTGACGGCGGCGGCGTAGAACGCGTCGGCCACATGATCATGCGGATAGATGTCACGTGCCATATGGATCAGCGTGGCCATCGTGGCTGGTTTCAGATGCGCCACTTCCATCGCCCAGGCGGTCGAGGTTCCTGCAACATAGCCGCTGCCGACCACGAAGGCGGTTCCTGCGGCTGCACCGCGCGACAGCAGATCCCGCCGCGTCAGCTCTCTCGGATTGAGTGTCATTTGGGTTTCCTCCTCAGGTTTATTATTGGTAGCGGCCGTGACGCTGGAGCACCTCGATCTGGTATCCGTCGGGGTCCTGAACGAAGAAGAACCGCGCCAGCAACGTGCCATCGCGTTCGAACTCGACGATCTTGCGGGGGGCGAGACCTGCGGCTTCGAAACGGGCGTGCTCGGCATCCAGATCATCGACGCTGAACGCGATATGTCCGTACCCGTTGCCCATCTCATAGGCCTCGGCCTGGCCCTTGTTTATCGTCAGCTCCAACTCGAAACCGGTCTCGCCGTTGCTCAAGTAGAGGAGGGTGAAATCGTCGAAATCCAGGCGTTCGGCGACATCGAGATCAAATGCGGTTTTGTAAAAGGCGACCGAGCGTTCCTCATCAAGGACGCGAATCATCGCATGAATTGCTTTTGCCATTCAGTCCTCCCCAACGCATGTTGTCTGCGTTTTGATCAGGTTGGCCGGGCAATTCGGGCTTTTGGTAGTAGCGGACTACTACAGCACCGGTTTATTCCGCCGCGATCGATGGCTCGGCGGTCTGCTTGCGCTGCTGGTGCACCAGACAGGCGCAGCGGAGAAGGGATGAGAAGTTTGGAGTTTCACCCCTGAGTTCAAGCACTTCCGCATGAAGTTTGGAGACGAAAGCAGGTGTCGCGACGCCTTCGTTTTCCGCAATTTCATCGAGAATGGCCCAGAAGGACCGTTCCAGCCGGATACTCGTGCTCTGACCGTTGAGACGCAGGCGCCGGGTTTCCGGCTCGTAGTTATCCGGGTCCTGCCCGGCGAAAATCTGGCACATCGGAAGTCCTCCCTGACAGATGTCCAGATTTCATGATGCGCGGATGAGAGGGGTGTTTCAATTCAACCAAAGGATTGGTTGGAGAGGGGGCCGCGCCGTGGCGGCCCCCGCAGGTGTTACTCGCCCGGTTGAGCCACGGCCTCGACCGCCTTACTGCGCTGACCATCGCGATAAAGCGCCTTGGCCAGCGAAATCGCCATCAGCACCATCACCATGGTAAAGGGCAGCGCGCCGATGATCATGGCGTTCTGCAGGGCACCGAACGGGTTGGCCTCGGCACCTGAGTTGCCGGCGATGATCAGCGCCCCGATCACGGCCGTCAGGATCAGACCCCAGATGATCCGGTGCTTGATGCCGGTCTCTTGCTCGCCGCCGGACATGATGGTGTTCATCACCAGAATGCCGGAGTCAGCCGACGTGACGAGGAACGTCATGATCAGCACCACGCACATGATCGTCAGCCCCGACAGGAACCCCCCCTCGATCATCTGGCCCAGTGTCGCGAACAGCTTGGCCGTGTTGGTGGCCCCGATGATGGCCCCGTCCGCTGTGCCGTTCAGTTCCAGATCGATCGCGGTGCCGCCCAGGATGGTCATCCACAGGAAGCAGACGATGGCAGGCGCGATCACGCAGCCCAGGATGAACTCGCGCACGGTACGACCCTTGGAGATGCGCGCCAGGAACAGACCCACGAAGGGCGAGAAGGCGATCCACCAGGCCCAGTAGAAGGTGGTCCACCCTGCCTGCCAGCCGAACTGACGTCCCTGCGTGCCGGTCTCATAGAGAGCGGCAGTGATCTCATCTGCGTTCTCAAGAGCCGCGACAGAGGCGGGAAGCCCCTCGCGGAAGCCCTCAAGCGAGCCCCAGGCGTTTGTCGCCCCACCATAGACCGATGCCAGATCTTCCGCCGGAAGCGCCTTGACCGCGTCCGGGATACCTGCGGCAAACGCCTCTGCTGATTGCGGACCGTAGGCGCCGAAGGACATCTGCACGAAATGCAGGATGTAGTCGACCAGTCCGACCCCGAATTTGGTCATCGCGAAGGCGAATGAGCCGAAAATCACGAAGGTCATCAGAAGGATGATCGAAAGCACGAGGTTGAGGTTTGAGAGATACTTGATCCCGCGTCCCACACCCGAGACGGCTGACAGGATCGACAGACCCATGATGACGATCAGCGCGCTGATCAGACCGACGGTGCTGGGTTTGGGGGCTTCGGTCTCGCCGTTCATCAGCCATTCCATGCCCGAGACCGCATAAACCCCGTCCACAAACTGGGACACTCCGAAACCGATTGTGACCGAGACGCCGAGGATCGTGGCAACGACACCGAGCACATCAACGATATGGCCGAGGAACCCGTTGGCCGCACTGCCCAGAAGCGGTGTCAGTGCCGAGCGGATTGTGAGCGGCATGTCACGGGTATAGGCGTAGTAGGCCAGTGACAGACCGGTCACCACGTAGATTGCCCAGGCGTGAAATCCGTAATGCAGGAAAGTGTAGCGATAGGCCGATGTAACGGCCTCCTCGCTGTTTGCCGCCACATCTCCGTCCAGAATGACCGGATTGGACCCCCAGAGCCCCAGCGGTTCAGCGGTGGCGAACACCATAAGTCCAACGCCGAGACCGGCTCCGAACATCATCGAGAACCAGGAAAAGTTGGAAAACTCGGGCTTCACACCTTCGCCACCCAGTTTCTTGCGGCCCGTTCCCGGCAGGGCGGCCAGCACGAACAGAAAGAAGGCAAAGATGCCGACGGCAATGATGTAGAACGTATTGAACCCGTTCAAAAGCGTGCCGTTGACAGATGAGAGAACCGAGTTTGCGTTCCCCGGCCAGACCAGTGCCCAGAGCACCAGAAGCGTCATGCTGACCTTGGAGATCAGGGCAATCGGCAGCGAGTACCCCTCGTAAAAGCCCGAGGGGGCCTTCTTGATCTCAAGATCTGTAAATGGTGGTTTTATCGACATTTTCTTCCCCTGTTGGTTTCTTATTATAGGCGTCTCTTGTTACTTCTCCGGCCCTTTTTGTCTGTTATGGCATGCGGGTTTCAGCGCAGGAGTGCATTAATCTTCTCCAGCGTTGCAATGTTCACATCGACACCTGATTTGCGTGCGTTTTCACGCTTGGCGCTGCGCCCCATCCCCGGCAGGCGGGCGCTGCTCTGGTCCTGGATGGAGTGGACCAGATCGCTCAACCTATTGGCGTAGTCTCCCCCGGAAGTGGCACCGGGGTCAATTGCAATGAAAAACTGTCCGGTTTTGGGCGGACCGCCAACGGGGCCGGAAAACGGGCTGGCGGCGGTGCCCAGTGTGGCCCCGGTCATTGCAGCGGCCATCATCTCGACCATCAGGGCCACGCCGACGCCCTTGTAGCCGCCCGAGGGCGCCATGGAGCCTTTCAGCCCGACTTCCGGGTCTGTCGTCGGGTTGCCGTCCGCATCCAGCGCCCAGCCGACCGGAATCGGCTTGCCCTCACGGGCATGTTTCATCACCTCGCTCTTGGCGATTGTGCTGGCACTCTGGTCGATCAGGACGGCGGCCTCGCCACCGCCGCCAGGTGCCGCAATCGAGAACGGATTGGTGCCGACGACGGGCTTGTGCCCGCCCGACGGCGCAATGGAAGCGGGTGCATTGGTGAACCCGATCCCCATCAGACCGGCCTGAGCGAGGCGGTATGTGTGATATCCCAGAACGCCGCAATTGTACGAGTTCCGGACGGCAAGTGCAGCGATCCCCTGTTCGCGGACAAGCGGGATCAGGGCCTGAAACCCCAGATCAATCGCGGGATGGGCAAAGCCGGTCGCTGCATCGACGGTGAGGGTTCCGGGGCGTGTCTTTTGCAGGCTTGGTTGCGCCTTGCCGTTCACCTTGCCGCATTTCACATGTTCGGCATAGATCGGGATATAGGCCAGGCCGTGGCTGGCGATCCCGTCGGCCTCGGTCGCAGCGGTGGCCACGGCCAGCGGTCTTGCATTCGCATCCGCGGTTCCCGCTGCCACCAGCGCGCGCATGGCCAGGTCTTCGATCTCGCTCAGGCTCAGGTTTTGTGTTTCACTCATACGGCCTTGTTTCCCCTAATCATTGTCCGACAGCCCGGCACCGGCACCCAGCAGGCGCGAGGCTTCGGTTGCGGGTGCATAGGTCCGGTGCGCAAGTTTCGAGAGCAGCGCCCAGGCATCGGCTGACACCTCTCCCCGAACGGAAGGCGTCGTAGCGTCGTTCAGAGCCTCTGCCGGGGCATAAACGACGTTTTTCGCATGGGCCGTCGTGACAAGGTCGCTGGCACCGGACGTTTGCACCCGCGCCCCGTCAGTTCCGACCCGAACGCCCTGCCATGTCAGGGCCATCGGCCGCCGCAGGTGATCGGCCGCAGCAGCGGCAAAGGGCAGAAGCAGCAAAGGGAAACTCACGTCGCACATCTTGACCTTGCCCTTTGCGGACTGATCGCTGAGGGCCGCACCTGCCAGCAGCGGGCAAAGCCGCCCGGATGGCGCGCGCCAGGTATCCTCAAGCGAAACCGGCGCAAGATCGGCGGGGGGGATGCCATCATTGAGCATCAGCAGATCGGCCAGCAGTGCGGGGCCCGGCAAGCCATGGGAGGCCAGCCAGCGCGCAGCCTTGCCAGCATCTTCGGCCATGCCCCAGTCGAACCCCGCCCCGCGGGCCGCGCGTCTCGACATGGCCTCGATCTCGTTCAATGACCTGTCCACTTGCCTGCGTCCTCAAGATCGGGGTAGGGCCAGAAATCGGCATCGCCTTCTGCCAGCTCCTCGGGGTAGGGAGCATTGCCGAACATGCAGATCCGCACCCAACGGTCCGAGCGCGGATCGAAGTGTATCGCGCCGAAGAAGGACAGCTTGCACCGCAGCATGTCGATGGGCAGGACGTCCGCGCTGATCGTATTGTCGCGTATCTCGGCATAGGGCGCGTGTACTGCAATCTGTAGCCGCCGCATGGTATGGCGATGCTCGGGGTGGCGGAGCAGGAATTCCGCGACAGTTGTGCCCCCGGTCCACGCCTGCAGCGCCTGATGCAGGCTCGCCGCATCGCGCCCCGGAGCCAAAGGTTGCTCATAGGGTGCGATCGGTTCGTCGAACCGCTCACCCAGACGCGGCTCCAGCTTTTCCTCGGACACGTACCAGGCGCGCGCGCAGTGTTCCCGCGCCTCCCAGTCGATCTCCAGAGCCCAGCCAAAGATGTCAGTCAGATGCTTCTGCGCCTCAGAGAGGCGCATGGAGCCATCGATCCGGTGCGGCGCGGTATCCGACGACATGCAGCACGACAGCCCGTCGATGAGCGACCCATAGGGTTCCAGCATCAGGGACGCGAGGCATTCGTGGCCTTCCAGCGACAGGGAATTCTCTGCCCATGTGAACAGACGGTCCCACGGGCTCGGTTTGGCGAAGTCGAAATCCGCGACATGTGCCGTCAGGAGGTCCAGATCGGATTGCAGGGCAGCCAGCTTCCCGATCTGTATCGGATGCTCCGAATGCCAGATCCTGGCCGAGCGCACGGATGCGGCGAGCAGATCACGGAAGCAGGCAATCTCGTCCGTAGAGGCCTCGATGACGCCGCGCACCCGTGCGATTGCCTCTTCGCGCACCATGATCCAGTTGTTGAAGAGTTGCGGATGGTTGAGCAGAAACGGTGCCATGCCGAGCCCGGTCGAGTTGCCGATCCCCAGGCTGCGGGCGATATCCGCATCAAGCCGCACCGCCCGACCCTCGCCAAGCGTGTCGGCCATGTGCTGTACCAGATCGCGCACGAAGGTCCGGATCAGATAGACCGTCAGCATCTCGGACTGGAAAGGTTCGGCAAATTCGGGCCGGTCGGCGATCAGTTCGCGGTCCGCCGCCCCAAGCTTGCCCGAGCCGTAAACGGCGGTCGTGCGCATCAGATAGCCGACGGCTGCTATCTGCGCCGGGTCCGGTTGCCGGCCGCTCGCAAGTGCAGTGACCACATGTTCCCAAAGCCGGACAGACCGGTTGGCGCGGGAGACGGACAATTCACGCGCACTCACGCGGCCCGCTTCCTGAAGCGGAATGTTCCGGCGCAGGCGCTCGATATCCGCATCCGAGGGCACCCCGTCAAAGAGCGCGAAAGTCGCATCCCACGCCTCCGCAATCACCCGGTCCGACCGTTGATTTGCTGGCAGGTCATGGGCGAAGGCAATCAGCGAGTAGGTGCGCTGCGGTCCATGGGCCGAGTAGACCGCGTGCCCGACGCCCTTGTCGTCGACCCGGAAGACGGGGCGTGAGAAGGTCCAGTTCTCGTCGCGCATCCGGCGGGTCAGAATGCGCATGAAAGACAGTCGGGACTGATGCAGGCTGCCAAGGCGCGCCAGGCGCATCACGGTCGCCGCCGGTCGCCGCTCGACCGGTTGTCTGTTTGCTTCTTCTGAGCCGATCATCCGGTCCTACCCCCGCGACCTGAAGTTTTCAGCATAAAACCGATACCAGTTTCCGCCCATGATGCCTGCGACTTCGGCGGGCTCGAATCCGACCGCTTCAAGACCTTTTTCGATGTTGCCAAAGTCCCGGTTGTCCTGAAACCAGTCAGGCATGGCCGGGAAGCCCGGTGTGGTTGCGGAACCCTCGCCATAGTCGATGTCCTTGCTCCAACGGCCTGTCCGCATCCACTCGACCACGCTGTCGGGCTGGTCCTGACAAAGGTCCGAGCCCATGCCCAGATGCTCTGCGCCGACCCTGTCGGCAGTATCTGAGATCATCCGGCAGAAGCTCTCCAGCGTGCAGTCGGACTTGCCTTTCAGGTGATGCGGGTAGAGCGAGAACCCCAGCATCCCGCCTCGTGAGGTCACGGCCCGGATCACCTCGTCTCGCTTGTTGCGCAAGGCGGGTGCCCAGGCATGCGGGTTGGCGTGCGTGATGGCGATGGGCCGCTCGGATATCTCGGCCGCCTCGATGGTCGAGCGATCGGCGGAATGGCTCATGTCGATGACGAGCCCGACGCGGTTCATCTCGGCGATCACCTGGCGGCCCATCCGGGTGATCCCTGTGTCCTCGGCCTCATAGCAACCCGTCGCCAGCAGCGACTGGTTGTTATAGGTCAGCTGCATGAAGCGTGCGCCCAGCGTGTGCACGATCTCGACCAGACCGATATCGTCCTCAATCGGGCTGGGGTTCTGGAAACCGAAGAAGACCGCCGTGCGCCCGGTCTCTCGCGCACGGTCGATATCCTCGGCCCATCGGCCATGCATGATGAGGTCGGGATACTGCTCGAACCAGCGATTCCAACGCTCGATATTCAGCACCGTCTCGCGGAAATTCTCATGATAGGCGATGGTGACATGCACCGCATCGACCCCGCCCAGCCGCATCTGCCGGAAAATCTTTTCCGACCAGTTGGCGTATTGCAGGTTGTCGATGCGCATCAATCGGGTGTCCCGGCGGCGATGTAGGCGGTCTTGACGGTGGTGTAGAATTCGGCGGCGTAGGTGCCCTGCTCACGAGGTCCGTAGGAGCTGTGGCCGCGCCCGCCAAAGGGGACGTGATAGTCGGTTCCGGCGGTTGGCAGGTTCACCATCACGCATCCCGTCTGCGCATTGCGCCTGAAATGCGTGGCCCGCGCGAGGCTGCGGGTGACGATGCCCGAGGTCAGGCCGAACTCGGTATCATTGACCACGGCCAGCGCCTCGTCATAACCGCCAACCTTGATGACGGCCGTCAAGGGCGCGAACATCTCTTCGCGGTTGATCCGCATGTCATTTGTGGTGCCTGCGAAGACGCCGGGCGTCATGAAATAGCCCCGTGTTGCGCGCTCAACCCGCTCACCGCCACACAGCAACTCGGCGCCCTCCGCCTTGCCGACGGAGACATAGTCGAGGTTCTCGCCCAATTGCCCCTCCGAGACCACAGGCCCGATCTGTGTCCCGTCCTCCAGCGCGTGCCCGACCACCATCGCGTTGGCCCCGGCCACCAGCTTCTCGACAAACGCATCATGGATTCCTTCATGGACCACCAGTCGCGAAGACGCGGTGCATTTCTGGCCCGTCCCGCCAAACGCACCGCCAAGTGCCAGGCTGACCGCCAGATCGAGATCTGCGTCATCCATCACCGCCAGGGCGTTCTTGGAGCCCATCTCCATCTGCACCTTGGTCAGGTTCTCCACGGCGGCCCGTGCGATCCCCTTGCCCACCGGTACCGATCCGGTGAAGGAGATGGCGTTCAGTTGTGGGCTTTCGACCAACGCCTGCCCGATAGCGCGCCCTGATCCCATCACCAACGAGAAAAGCCCCTTTGGGAGGTCCTGCCGTTCGATGATTTCCGTCAGGGCTACCGCCGAGGCAGGTGTGGCATTGGCCGGTTTCCAGACCACCGCATTGCCATAGGCAAGCGCGGGTGCGATCTTCCATGACGCGGTGGCAGTCGGGAAGTTCCAGGGTGAGATCACTGCGACCACGCCCACGGGTTCACGCCGCACGTCCACCTCGACACCGGCGCGGACCGAGTCCGCGGTATCGCCCATCTGCCGCAAGGTCTCTGCGGCGTAGTAGGTGAAGAACTGCCCGGCGCGGAAAACCTCTCCCTTGCCCTCGGCCAGCGGCTTGCCCTCCTCGCGGGACAGGAGCGTGCCAAGTTCCTCGGCGCGGGCCATCAATTCGTTGCCAATGGCCATCAGGACCGCCTGCTTGCGCTCGATCCCGTAGGCTGCCCATTCCGCCTGTGCGATCCGTGCCTGCGCCAGCGTGTCCGATAGTTGCACTGCACTGGCCTGTGCAAACATGCCCACAAGATCGCTCAGATCTGACGGGTTACGGTTCTCAATTTCCGCTTCACCCGCCACCCATTCGCCAGCGATGAGATTGTGTTTGAGATTGGTCATTGGGCTGGCTCCGGGACATCTGAGGGGTTCGCGTAGTATGGACACGAAGTCGTATTTCAGTCAAAGTCGAATTATTGAACTTAATTTCAGGAAAACTGAAATTTGGCCATCAAGATCGAGATGCTGCGTTGCTTTGCGGAAGTTGCCCGAAGTGGCTCCCTCGCCGGGGCGGCGGAGCGTTTGAACCGGACACCGTCGGCTGTCTCAATGATGCTCAAACAGCTTGAAGAGCAGTTGGGACAGCCGCTTTTCCAGAGCGACCGGAAAAGCCGCCTCTCCCCGCTCGGTGCGTTCGTATTGGAGCAGGCGCAGATGGAGCTGCGCCACTTCGACCGCACCTTGCAGACGATTGAGCGTTTTGCCCTTGCGGGGGCGGGTCTGGTGCGGCTGGCCTCCGTTCCGTCGGTTGCTGGAACAATTCTGCCGCTGGCGCTCAAGGCCTTCCGGGACCGTCATCGCGAGGTGCAACTTGATCTGCGGGATATGGATTCCACCAGTATCGTCAACGCGCTGCGGCTCGATGAGATCGATATCGGGGTTGCGACCGTTCCCGCCAGCATGATCCCACCGGATCGGCCCGCGCTCTTTGAGGACAGGTTCGGAATTGTCTGCGCGCGCGACCATCCGCTGGCGCATTCGAAATCTCCGCTGGGATGGGAGGGCCTGAGGGGCGAGACCCTGATTGCCAACGATCTTTGTGCCGGAATTGCCTCGCCGGTGTTTCAGGCGATCTACCGGCAGGCTACCCTGACGGTGCAGAATACGGTTTCGCTTCTTGCGATGGTTGATGCCGGCCTCGGCGTGACGGTTCTGCCAAAACTGGCGGCAGAGCTCGACCGGGAACGGGTGGTGTTCCTTCCTGTGGATGATCCGCAGGCGACCCGTCGCATTGATCTTCTGCACCGCACAGGCTCCCATGTGTCCCCCGCCGCGCAGGCTCTGGCAGATCAGGTCCACGATGCGGCAGGCGAGTATTGGTCCTGACCCCTGTTTTGGCTCAAACGTGACAATCCTGCTGGTTTGCTGACATCGCCTTACCTTAGAAAGGTGTCCACCAACTGAGCTCTTTTTTTGGTCCTGTAGCCATTCGGTGGTGATGTTCTGATGTCTGTTCTGGTTGAACTTGAGGTGCCCGCCGAGCAAGCCGCGCAAGAGGGTGCGGCGTTTCAGAAACTGGTCTCATTCTCCAGCGACCTGACGCTTGAACGAAGCGCAGATGCGCCGCCGGAGCCGGGTCAAAAGGGTGCCTCGATTGCGCTTGGAACCTTTGTCATGGGCCTGGTTACATCAGGTGCGGTCACCGCGCTGATACAGGTTTTGCAACACTATCTGGGGCGGAACCGCACGGCGAGTGTCAGTTTCACAGACGCGAACGGTTCCAGCATGACCGTGAGCGCGGAAAACCTCGCACCCGCTGAGCTTGAAGAGACAACACGGCGACTGAAGGCTGTGTTCGACGGATCATGAGCGGGGCAAGGCGCGCCATCCTGATCGGCAACGCAGCCTTCCCGAACGAGAAGGCCCTTCCCGACCTGCGCTGCCCTTTGAATGATGTCAGCGGTCTTGCCGAGCAGTTGGGCGACCCGGAGCGCGGTGCCTTCGAGACGGTGGTTTGCCTTGAAGATGCCGACAGCGGTGCGGTGAAACGCGGCCTCAACGGGTTTCTCCGCGCGGCCTCCCCAACCGATACGGTACTGATTTACTATTCCGGCCATGGCAAGCTGGATGACGGTTTTGCGCTGCATCTGTGCACCAGCGACAGCGAGGTCGATCTTCTGGAAAGCACCTCTGTTCCGTCGGATTTCATCTGGAACCTGCTCGGCAAATGCCCCGCGAAACGCTCCGTCGTCCTGCTTGATTGCTGCTACAGCGGCGCGGCAGCGGGCCGCGTCGGTCGCGGTTCGGTAGAGGAGCGGCTGCGCATGGAGGCAAGCGGGACAGGCGCTTATCTGATCACGGCAGCGGATGCGATCGAGACCGCGCAGGAAAAGGAGGGCGACCGCTATGGCGTCTTCACCAAGCATCTGATTGCGGGCCTTGAAAGCGGGGCCGCTGACAGTGACGGTGACGGGCATATCACCATGGACGGGCTTTACCACTATGTCTGTGATCATATCCGCGTGGATGCGCCGCAGACCCCGAAACGAGAGGTCGGCGGTCACGGAGATATCGTTATCGCGAAAAGCGGCAAGGACCCGCGCGGTGACCGGGCCGCGAAGACGCGACGGCTGCTCTACGGGCATGTGGCGGATGGCACGCTGAGCGCCAAGGCGGCCGAGCTTGCAGTTAAGGTTTCAGAGAAGCGCCCGAGCGAGATGTCCGGCCCGGAAAGGGCCGTGGATGGGGTGCTCTCCGACTTCCTCGACAGCAGGATCAAGCTGGGGGATTTCGCGGACAGGCTCCATGCCGCAGGTTCGACAAGGGCCAAACCGGACCATAAGCCCGCCAAGCAGCCAGAGCCCGCAAAACCGATTGAAGACGAGACGCCTTCCGCCCGAACGCCATCTCCTCTGACGCCGCGAAATGAGATGCTGGTGAGAAGCTATGCGGTCCCGGCCGGTGTGCTCTTTGTTGTGCTCCCGGTGCTTGCGACCCTGTTCATGGGCAACGGTCTGGTTCCCGGACTGGCCGCCATGGGCCTCATTGGCTGGAACCTTGCTGGCGTCAGGGATCGTATGGGAATGGGCGGTCTGGTTGCTAACACAGCGGTTCTACTGATGTCCGTCCTTGTCTTTGTCGCGGGGTTTTTCGGCTGATCTCAGAGCGTGACGTCGTAGTGACGACGCCAGGCCGAGTGATGATCAAAATCCGGATCATGTGACCATGCCAGCATCAGATGGCTTCGCGTCCCAGGCGAAAGGTCCATTGCATGCAGCCCTGTTCCGACATGAGGCAGACTGAATGCCAGCCTGGTGCGCCCGTCCTGCTGCCGCGCAGACAGATCGGCAAGCCCGGACGTGCCACCCAATGTGCCGATCTCCGGATGATCAGGAACGAGGGCCACATGTTCCTCTGCCCGAAGCCTCGATTCAATCAGGGCTGCGATGACAAAGCGTGTACCTGCAAGCTGCTGATCAGCGTTGAAGCCCACGGCAAGCCATCCCGGCATGGGCGCAGTCAGGGTTCCGAACAACCGCCCGTCGCGATGAAACCAGTCGAATGTAACTGCGCCCGCCGAGATATGTCCCGGACCGTGATCAGCCGCACGGGCAAGGCGGGAGACAAGGGTCGCAATCAGCGGACCCGCGATGAGCGAGCGTCGGTGCATGGGTTTCTCTTGCAGCAGTGTTGGACACGGTTTATGGTCAATAAAATTGACTATAGCTACTCTTGCCAGAAAGTCAACTTAATTGACCATATTGAGCCTCGATGGCTGCTGATCCCCTGGATTCAAGACGCTCGGCCTCTCTTGGCCGACTGATCGCGCGGATAAATATGGCGATCAGCGCTGATCTTGCGGCCCTGTCCGATCTGGACCGGACGCTCAGCCCGGCCCAGAAGCAGGCGCTTATCCAGGTCGAAGTGGCGGGAAGCCGGGTCACCGATCTTGCCAACCGGCTCGGCATATCCAAGCAGGCGGCGAGCAAGCTGGTGCAGGAACTGGAGGCCAGGGGAATTGTCGAACGCCGCCCCGATCCCACAGACCGACGCTCGTCGCTGATCGTTTTCACGAGGGCCGGGCTGACGATCGTCGAAGACACGGTCGCTTATTTCGAAAAACTGGAACAGGCCCTTGCATCGGTCATCGGATCTGAACGCCTGTGCGAACTGAAAAGGAGCCTGTCGGATGTGGCCGGCGCGATTGATCCCGAAGGATTCTAGCTTGCCAGCCGCATCCGGCGCTTGATCTGGATCGGATTGGTGTCAAAGAGCGAGGCCAGTTGTTCGGTCATTGCACCGGCAAGCTGCTCGACATCCGTGATCTTGACCGCACGATCATAATATCGCGTCACGTCATGACCGATGCCCACGGCGATCAGTTCCACCATCCTGCGCTTCTCGATCATCTCGATGACGTCGCGGAGATGCTTCTCCAGATAGCTGGCCGGGTTCACGGAAAGCGTCGAGTCGTCAACCGGCGCACCGTCGGAAATCACCATCATCACACGGCGCGCCTCGGGCCGGGCAAGCAGCCGTCGGTGGGCCCATTCCAGCGCCTCTCCGTCGATATTCTCTTTCAACAGGCCCTCTTTCATCATCAGCCCGAGATTGGGTCGCGCACGGCGCCAAGGCGCATCAGCGGCCTTGTAAACGATATGGCGCAGATCATTCAGACGACCGGGCAGGGGATCGCGTCCGGCGTTCAGCCATTGCTCGCGGCTCTGCCCGCCTTTCCAGGCGCGCGTCGTGAAGCCCAGGATCTCGCATTTCACCTGACAGCGTTCCAGCGTCCGCGCCAGGACATCGGCACAGATCGCGGCAATTGAAATCGGGCGTCCTCGCATCGAGCCGGAGTTGTCGAGCAGAAGTGTGACCACGGTGTCGCGAAACTCGGTATCCGTCTCCTGCTTGAAGCTGAGCGGTGTGGTGGGATTGGCCACGACCCTCGCCAGACGACCGGCATCAAGGGTGCCTTCCTCAAGGTCGAACTCCCAACTGCGGTTCTGCTGGGCCTGCAGCCGTCGCTGCAGCTTGTTGGCCAGCCGCGATACGGCGCCCTTCAGGGGCTCAAGCTGCTGGTCGAGATAGGCGCGCAGCCGTTCCAGTTCCACCGGGTCGGCGAGGTCCTCTGCATGGATTTCCTCGTCAAACGCGGTGGCGTAGACCTTGTAGTCGGGATCGGCGTCCGAGATCGGGGGCGGGGGGCGGTCGGTGGGTGGCTCGCCATCTTCGGCATCCACATCCTCGGCCATGTCCGCATCGTCCATGTCGTCGAGACTGACCTCGGCTTGCTGACTGTCCATCTGCTCGGATGTCTGTTCCTGCTCGGATTGTTCGGACTGTTCCGCCTCGTCCTGATCCTCGCCACCGGGATCTTCGGCGTCGGACTGGTCCTCCTGATCCGGGCTGGTCGTATCGTCCTGATCATCCTCCAGATCGGGATCGTCACCAAGCTGATCGCCATAGCCGAGGTCTTCGATCACCTGCCGTGTGAGGCGTGCGAACTCTGTCTGGTCATCAAGGCAATCGCCGATGCAATCGAGGTTTTCTCCTGCCTGTCCTTCCAGAAATCCGCGCCACAGTTCCATGACGTTCTGGGCGCCCTCAGGCAGGTCCCGCCCGGTCGCCAGGTGGCGCACGAGATAGCCCGCGGCGGTGGCGAGCGGTGCCTGTGCGGCCTCCGATATTTCGGCAAAGCCAAGCCGCTTGGCCTCGGACGCGATCTTGGCGTCTATATTGCCCGCGGTTCCCGGCATCGCACGTGCGCCCATGGCTTCGCAGCGCGCGGTCTCCATCGCCTCATAGAGCGCGGCGGCTGTTTCACCGGTGGGCGCATATCGGTTGAAGGTTGACGGATTGTGAAACCGGCGACGCAGAGCGTAGGCATCTGCCGTTCCACGGGCGAGCATGACCTCGTCGCGGGTCATGCGCCGGGTCACCTGCGGCAGGCGTGCCGTGTCGTTGGTCAGGCCCGGCGGATCAACCGAAAACGTGACCGACATTTCCGGATCATTGGCCATTGCTTTGGTCGCCTCGGCCAGCGCCTTCTTGAACGGATCAGCCGGATTGTCGTTCGGTTTGCTCATCGCTTGGGCTCCAGGGATGCTGCCGACACCCGGCAGCGTCCCTGTCTAACCCAGCTTGGCGCTCACTTAAAGGGGCTGGTCGTCGCGCAGCATCGCCGTGCAAAGCGCCCGGTCCGAAAGCCATGCGGGGTCATCTGCAAAGGCCTGACCCGAGGCCTTGACGTTCAGCGCATAGCGCGACTTGTAAGCCGCCGTCAGATCGGTCAGATCGCGCGCAACCTCATACCAGGCCGTCTGTTGGTCGATGCCGCCTGACTGTACCTTCAACGCTGCCGCACCTTCGGTGAGAAACGTGAAGGCCCGTTTGGAACGCGCCACCGTCCCGGCCTGGAAATCCGCACCGGCGGAGTAGTCGATGACCGAGTAGAAAAGGGCGGCACATCGCACCAGTGGATAGCTGTCGTCAGACATCTTGGTCGCCGTTGCGAAATCGGGCAGATCGCCCGCATGGGTGCTTGTCGCCAGGCAGGCACCGAGCAGCGCGGCCAGACATTTCTGATAAACCTTCATAATTCACTCCTCAATCAATCTGGGAGGAATTTACGAAAACTTAAGGTAACCTGAAAGTTAACTGAACAGGTCTGGTAAATGGATCAGAAGGGGCGCGGCTCACCGTTCCACAGATAAAATCCGGCGGTCTCGGCGATTGTGATCCTGCCCGCGAAGCTGATGATCTCCTCCGCGACGGTGTCCGCGTCCAGATCTGCCGCCGGCCCACCCATGTCGGTCCGTACCCAGCCGGGATCGATCAGCGCGACGGGAATGCCATCGGGCTCCAGATCCGTCGCGAGCCCCTGCATCACCTTGTTGAGTGCAGCCTTGGAGGCCCGATAGGCGATCCGGTCGGGTTTCGCTTGGGTCATCGCCGACATCTGGCTGGAGATCGACAGGATCCGCGGGCGTCCGGACCGTCGCAGATGGGGCAGGAAGGCCTGACTGACCGCCAGAGGCGCCAACGTGTTGACCGCAAGCGTATTGGCGAACCCAGCGAAATCCATGTTCAGCGTGCTTTGATCGCCGTTGGCAGGGCCGATGATCCCCGCTGAGTTGATCAGTACATCCAGCGGATCGGGGAAGTCACCTATAACCTTTGTCACCTGATCTAGGTTGAGCAGGTCGAAGGTCAGGTGGTGACCCGACAGCGCGGGTGCCGCAACGCCGTCCCGCGTGCTGCCGGACACGGTCCAGCCCTGCGCCAGAGCGGCATCGACCAGTGCGCGTCCGATCCCCCGGTTACATCCGGTGATGAAAACATGTGTCACTTGCAGCTATCCCCTTTGTCGAGCCTCCGTGATGTCACATGGTGACGGCGCGGTCAAAGGGACCCGAGGCGTGCTCGAACCTGTGGCGATGCGTACCATCTCAAAGCTTGCAGAGGGCGGTATAATCCTGCATTCAGGCCGCTGGAGCACGCAAGGGCGGGTTCCACCCTTGACGAAAGGTGGCAAAATGGCTGATGGGGCGATGGAACTGGCGCAGGAACCGACTGTGGATGTGGATATCCGCGAGGCGTTCGGCATCGATATGGATATGAAAATCAAGGGATTTTCGGACCGTAGCGACCGTGTGCCCGAGGTTGATGCCGCCTATAAGTTCGACCCCGACACCACGCTCGCCATCCTGGCGGGATTCGCCCATAACCGTCGCGTGATGATCCAAGGCTATCACGGTACCGGCAAATCGACCCATATCGAGCAGGTCGCGGCCCGGTTGAACTGGCCCTGTGTGCGCGTCAATCTCGACAGCCACATCTCGCGGATTGATCTGATCGGCAAGGATGCGATCAAGCTGAAAGATGGCATGCAGGTCACGGAATTTCAGGAAGGTATCCTGCCCTGGGCGTTGCGCAATCCAACAGCGATTGTCTTTGACGAATATGATGCCGGGCGTCCCGACGTGATGTTTGTGATCCAGCGCGTGCTAGAGGTGGACGGCAAGCTGACGCTTCTCGATCAGAACCAGGTGATCCATCCGCATCCCTATTTCCGGCTTTTCGCGACCGCCAACACGGTCGGGCTTGGCGATACGACCGGCCTCTATCACGGGACCCAGCAGATCAATCAGGGCCAGATGGACCGTTGGTCACTCGTGGCGACGCTCAACTATCTGGAACATGATGCCGAGACCCAGATCGTCCTGTCCAAGAACCAGCGTCTCGATACGGAGAACGGGCGCAAGATCGTCAGCCGCATGGTAACCGTCGCTGATCTGACGCGGTCGGCCTTCATGAACGGAGATGTCTCAACCGTCATGAGCCCGCGCACCGTGATCGCTTGGGCCCAGAACGCCGAGATCTTCGGTGATGTCGGCTTTGCCTTCCGTCTCACGTTCCTCAACAAGTGCGATGAGCTTGAGCGCGAGACGGTGGCCGAGTTCTACCAGCGCTGCTTCGACGAGGAACTGCCCGAAAGCGCTGCCAGCATTTCGCTCGGCTGAGGTCAGGGCCCGGTCAGGGCATAGCGCTGGATGAGGTGAAATCGGCCGTCATGCGCCTCGCCCACCAGCGCGATGCTGTCAATGCTGAACGGGCTTGGCAAAAGCGGGTCGAGATGCGGCCGGAGAGCTTGCTCAGTTGTGCGCAGATCCGCGTCCGACAGCGGCCCGGACAGGGTGATGTGGAAACGGAATTCTTCCATCACATAAGGATATCCCCAACGGACGAGATTGGCCTCCTGCCCTTTGGTCAAACCGGCCTTGCGGCGCCGGGCAAGCTCCGCCTGGGTCGGTGCCGCCCGAAAGGGGTCAAGATCGGCGACGATGGAGGACGCCAGCGCCGAAAGCCCCGTCATATCCCCGACAGGTGTCAACGCAAGAAAACGCCCGATTTGCGAAAGCTTCAATCCGTCGACCATGCAGGGGCGGCTCCGCGCTGCCAGGTCTGACACGTTGTGTGCAAGGCTTGACGGATCGGTGCCCTCAGCCAGTCGAAAGGGCGGCTTCAATGTCCCGTGCAGTCCGTATCTGCGCGGCACTTCCGTAATCTGAGAAACCGGAAGGGCGACTGTTTCGACCTCGGGATGGGGACGGCTGACGCCTGCAACCACATCCCAGCCCAGCCAGCCGTGACCGAAACTGGCCAGCGGGCCATCTGGAAAGATGTAGTAGATCGCATATCGCGCAAACTCGCTCATGCGCCTGCCTGCCAAGGTCTTCATGGCGTCAAATGCCTCCGGCGGGGAAATTTGAAGAAAAATGAAGGCGCCTTCTTTTTGGCAAAAATATCCCCCCGCGCGGGCAGCGCAAAATGCTCTTTTGGTGGATCAGCCCCGTTCGCGCAGCAACCGGGCCTTCTGCTTGTTCCAGTCGCGTTTTTTCTCTGTCTCGCGCTTGTCCGTCATCTTCTTGCCCTTGGCCAGGCCAAGGGCGAGCTTGGCCCGGCCTTTTTCGTTGAAGTAGAGCCTGAGCGGGACCAGCGTCATCCCTTCACGTCCGATGCCTTGCCAGAGCTTTGACAATTCACGCCTGGAGACCAGAAGTTTGCGACGTCTGCGTTCATCATGGCTGAAGGTCTTGGCCTTTTCGTATTTTGCGATGGACGCATTGACCAGCCAGAGTTCACCGTTCTCCACGGTGGCGTAGCTTTCGGCTATGTTTGCGCCCCCTTCGCGCAAGGACTTGACCTCGGACCCTTCCAGAACGATCCCGCATTCGAGATCGTCCTCGATATGGTAATTGTAGCGCGCCTTACGGTTCTCGGCGACAAGTTTGAGGTTGGGGTTGGATTTTCTGGCAGCCATGATGCGAGCGATGTAAGCCTGCTTGCGGCTCAAGTCTATATGGGGAGCGCATTTTGCTGAACAAAGATGTCTTGCATGAGGTTGACGAGGCCGCCCGGCGACAGGCGCGTGGGCTGATCAGAACAGCGCGTTATGGAGCGCTGGCGGTGATTTCACCGCAAACCGGCGTACCGCTTGCCTCACGGGTAAGTGTTGCCACAGATGTGCCGGGGCATCCGGTCATTCTGATCTCGCAATTGTCTGCACATTTTGGTGCGCTGGAGGCGGACCCGCGCTGCTCCATCCTTTTGGGGGAGCCGGGACGCGGTGATCCGCTGGCCCATCCGCGGATCTCCGTGACCGCAAGGGCGGAGCGGACCGTGGAGGTGCGCGAACGCTTTTTGCGCCGTCATCCCAAAGCGGCGCTCTACGCCGATTTTCCCGACTTTGCCTTCTGGCGCCTGAATGTCACCGGGGCGTCTCTCAACGCCGGTTTTGGTAAGGCCTATGCAATGAGCCGTGAGGATCTGCTGACCGGCGATCTGACGAGCGAAAGCGAAGCCGTTGCCCATATGAACGAGGATCACCGCGATGCGGTGGCCACCTATGCGACCGGTCTTTGCGGGGCCGAGCCCGGTGAGTGGAGCCTCACGGGGCTTGATCCCGACGGTATCGACCTCTGCCTGGGTGACAGGGTCGAGCGGATCTGGTTCGACCCTCCGTTGCGCGGGCCGGGCGACATCCGTCCCCGACTTGTCAGTTTAGTGAAAGCCGCGCGAGGGGAATAAGGCTTGATCTTGCACGCTTATGCGCCAAGGTTAGCCGAAATGACCGCAAGGAGCGCAGCTTTTGTTTCATTCATTCTTCCCCAATCCGAAGTGGTTCTTTCTTTCATTTGTCCTTTGGTCGATCTTTTGCGTGGTTTTGTGGTTCGGCTTGGCGATTGATTGGGGCGCGACCCTCAGCCTTGGCGGCCTGTTTGGATACGGATTTCCTGAGGCGCTCGTCGAACCGATCAGTGAGGATGTCCAGACGGCATTTGATGAGACGCGAGAACCAGCCCAGAATTTTTGGTTCTATCAATATATGGCACTCAGCTACGCCGCCTTCTGTCTCTTTTGGATGCTTTACTCACCACACAGATGGGGTCGATGGTCTGTGCTTGGCTCAGCGCTGATCATTTTCGTGACTTGGTATCAGGTTCAAATCGATGTGATGTTGAATAGCTGGTATCGGGACTTCTTCGATATGGTTCAGCGGGCGCTGGCAGAACCGAACTCAGTTTCCTTAGATGAATACTACGGAACCATTCTCACTGCGTTCTGGATTGTCATGCCTTACATGATTGTCACTGTTTTGAAGGTTTACTTCACGCAGCACTATGTCTTTCGCTGGCGAACCGCCATGAATGAGCGTTATGTGGCAATCTGGAAGCAGGTGCGACATATCGAAGGCGCTTCCCAACGGGTGCAAGACGACACAATGCGGTTTGCGCGCATTGTCGAGGGCCTTGGCGTAAGTGTCATTGACAGTTTCATGACACTGATTGCCTTTCTACCCATCCTTTGGGTTTTGTCCGAAAACGTCAAAGAAATCCCGATCTTTGGAGCCATTCCGCAAGCTCTGGTCGTCATCGCAATTGGCTGGTCTGTCTTTGGGACAGGGCTGGTTTATCTGGCGGGTCTGCGCTTGCCAGGGCTTGAGTTTCGAAACCAGCGCGTGGAAGCATCGTTTCGCAAGGAACTTGTCTATGGTGAGGATGACGAAATGCGCGCTGAGCCGGTGACGCTGGCCGAACTCTTCGGGAACGTGCGCAGAAATTACTACAGGCTCTTTCTAGAGTACGTCTATTTCAACGTAATTCGGTACACGTATCTACAGATCGGGAATCTTATCCCTCTGTTTGCAATGGGTCCAACTGTCGTTGCTGGTGCTATCACGCTGGGTGTCTTTCAACAGATTATCAATGCCTTCGGTCGCGTCGAAAACTCGTTCCAGTTTCTGATCAATTCGTGGCCAACAATTATCGAACTGATGTCTATCCACAAGCGTCTAGCGGCATTTGAAGCATCTATAGCCGGGCAAGATCTCGCTGGTATTGAGAATGAAGGGGAGATGAGGGCTATTTAGCCAAGTTCAGAACCAATTGCCAGCTGGTTTGAGCACGCAGCTTCGCTGGGCAGGAAGAGCTGGTCGTAGATCAGCGCCTCGCCCGTCTCATCCGTCCGCACCGCATTGGTGGAGCGGGCGAAGAGTTCTGTGAAAAAGGCGGTGTTCCAGATCTGGGACGGAAGGATTGCGGCAGGGCGCGCCGGCTGGCGGGTCCATTCCGAGAGGCCGGGCACCGCTGCAGGGGCCGGGCCGTTTTCAAACATCTCGGTGATATCGGCGATGAAGCGCGCTGTCTCGGAATGCTTGGCGATCTCAGGGCCGAACACCGCTTCTAGTTCACCTTTCAGCCACGTGGGAAAGGCCCGGCGCATGGCCAAGGCGCCGCCGATCGTGGCCGCAGCGATGGCGCTGATCAGCATGGTTCTCCGGCTAAGTTTCACAACGCCCGCCCCGCCATCAGTGACAATGCTGAGAGCGTCAGGGTCGGGTTGGCGGCGGAGCCCGTGGGGAAAGCCCCTGCGCCCAATGCCAGCAAACCCTGCACCCCATGCACCTGACAGCGTTTGTCCACAACAGATGTGTCAGCATCAGCGCCCATGCGTGTCGTGCCCTGAATATGCGCCTCCGTCGTGGTCAGCTTGCCGGGGATTACCGCCTCGATATCGGTCGGGATCACCTCGGGCAGGCGCTCAATCGCCCGCGCGAGCCCTTGCCGAGCATAATCCGAGTGTCCCGTCCAGGTGATATGCGCGGCACCGTCAGTACCCAGCATCACCCTGTTTTCGGCCTTGGGCAGATCCTCGGCGATCAGCTTTAGGCTGACCCGGTGGGTCAGACGTCCGCGCTCAGGTCGGATCTTGGCGGGTACGTTGAAGATCTCGATCAGCACGCCTGCATGCTCCCGGCGAAACGCTCCGGAATAGAGCCCATAGCCATGCCCGGTGATCGATGTGCCGCCGAAAAGGCCTGGGATCGGTAAATCGAGGGTCACATATTGCGCGGGTTGCTCGTGCAGATAGCGTCCCAGCGCAGGCAGCGTCAGGTCCGAGCGCATCAGGATCGCAGGCGTGTGCAGCGCGTTGGCGGCCACGGCGATCACGTTGCCCCTGATCTCCCCTTTCGGCGTGCTGACCCCCGTGGCCCGCCCGGCCTCGATCACGACTGCGCGCACTTCCGCTTCGCTCAAGAGCGCCATGCCGGGGCGCGCCAGTCGCTCAATCGCATTGGGGATCGAGAACCGCGCGCCGATGGGGCAGATGTTGCAAATTCCGTTGGCACAGCAAGGCGGGCGACTGCCGCCGGTGCTGCGTGCGGAAGGGGCTGCGATCCAGCCCGGATCGCGGGCGCGGAAATAGGCCTCCGTGCGGGTCGGGACATGCGGTGGATAGGGAAAGGGCGTGCTGCGGGGCAGGGCTGCGCTGGGGCTGCCATTGACCTCCATCATTGCCTCGACCTCGGCATAATATGGCTCAAGCTCCGCATAGCTCAACGGCCAGTCCTCACCTTGTCCGAAAAGCGAGGCGGTCTGGAAATCATCGGGATGAAATCGCGGCGTCTGACCCCACCAGTAGTTCGAGTTCCCGCCAAAGAGCGCGTGTGAAACCCAGTTCTTTTCCAGCCCGGACGTGTTGGTCTGGGCAATCGTCTCCATCGTTCTCCCCTGGGTCGCGAGCGTCTGGCTGTCAGGCTCGACGACACCCTTTTCAACGAAAAGCACCTGGGTGTTCCTGGGCAGCCCCAGCGCAAAGAAGAGGGCGGCAAAGCTGCTGCCGACAATGACGACATCCCACTGTCGTGCCTGCGCTGTCTGGAAGGAGATCTGATCCAACATGCCATTTGGCTTAAAGCAGAATGATGGTCAGAAAAAGAGGCATCCGCTTTCCCGCAGGTGCACTTTCTCACATCACACCATGTCGCCCTGATGATAGACCGGTGTCATTGATGATACATGATTTGGTGCGGCCATGACATTGAAACCACTCCATTTTGCGGGGAATTCTCCCCGGTCCGACAGATCCCTGACAGAACGCCTGACACAGATGGCCATATGGCTGGTAAACGAGCCGGAGCGCACATCAACCGCGGTGCATCGAGGGCGCGAGATCGAGCGGTTGAACGCAATGACGGATGCAGAGCTGCTGACGTTGGAACTGACACGGGACAAGATTGTCGCCCATGTCTTTCAAAACATGGCCGACAGCTAGAAAATCTAGTTCATAAGACCTGCGTGGCGCATTGCGGCCTCGATCTCGCTGCGGGTTTCCGGCAGACATGTGGTCAGCGGTGAGCGCACCTTGTCGGAACATTTCCCAAGGATCGAAAGGCCGGTCTTTGCGCCGACAACGCCGGGCTCGCGGAAAATCGCCTCGTGCAGCGGCAGCAGACGATCCTGCAACTCCAGCGCCCGGTTCCAGTCACCCGAGAGAGTTGCCTTCTGGAACTCCGAGCAGAGGCGTGGTGCGACATTTGCAGTAACCGAAATGCAGCCGACCCCGCCATGCGCGTTGAAGCCGAGGGCCGAGGCATCCTCGCCCGACAACTGGCAGAAATCCGTTCCGCAGGCCGCACGTTGCTGACTGACGCGAACGATGTCTCCGGTCGCATCCTTCACACCGACGATGTTCGGCAGTTTCGCAAGCTCGCCCATCGTCTCAGGCGTCATGTCCACGACGGAACGGCCCGGAATGTTGTAGATGATGATCGGCAGTTTGGAGGCCTCGCTGATCTGCGTATAGTGCTCGACCAGCCCGCGTTGCGTCGGCTTGTTGTAATAGGGTGTGACCACCAGCGCCGCTGTGGCGCCAACCTTGCCCGCATTCTCGACAAGTCGCAGGCTTTCCGCCGTGCTGTTCGACCCCGCACCGGCAATCACCGGGATGCGCCCGGCAGCGGCGTCCACCACGATCTCGATCACGCGGTCATGTTCGTCATGGCTGAGCGTGGCGCTTTCACCGGTCGTTCCCACCGGCACCAGGCCGTGAGAGCCTTCGGAGATATGCCATTCCACCAGATCGCCAAGGGCCTTCTCATCGACACCGCCATTGGCAAAAGGTGTCACGAGTGCAGGTATGGAACCTTTGAACATCAGATGGCCTCCGGGTCGGTTGGCACGTCACGGGACGGGCGCAAAAATCTGGCGGACCCTAGCGAGGTTGCGCCGCTAACTCAAGCGAGCAAAGCCCGCATCGGTGTGACAATATGTGATCCGACACATCAGGATCGGCGCATCACCGCCAATTATTACAAAAGTTGAACTCGGCGGGCCATTCCCATTGCGACGATGCCCGCGATCTGTGGTATGGGAGGCAAAATACGAAAAACGAGAGCAGGACTTTCAGGCCATGATCAAAACCCTCGCCATGGGTCTGTGCGTTGCATTTGTGCTGACCGGCGTCGCACGCGCCAATGACGGACAGGCCTTCGCCAATGCCATGGAAGCGGCAAGGCAGGGGGACTGGAACAAGGCCACCGGCTTTTCCCGTCAGGCCCAGAGCCGATATCCTGAACTGGTGATCACATGGATGCGGCTGCGCGACGGGCAGGGGTCCTGGCAGGAATACAACAGTTTTCTGGGCCGGATGTCGGACTGGCCGGGTCTGCCGCTGATGCGCAAGCAGGCCGAACGGGTGATGCCCGCGCAGCTTCCCGCACGCGACGTGATGACGTTCTTTCGCGATCTGAAGCCTCAGACCGGGCGGGGTGCGATCCTTCTGGCAAGGGCCTACCGGACCAGCGGTCAGAAGGCGCAGGGTCAGGCGGAGGCTGTCCGCGCATGGATGACCCTGTCGCTCAACCAATCTGCCCGCGAAGGGCTGCTTGCCGACTACACCCAGACGCTGAGCCGCCATCACTGGGCCCGGACGGACATGCTGCTCTGGCGCGGTCTGACAAAAGAGGCCGAAGTGATGCTGCCCTATCTCACCGCCGGTCAGCAGGCGCTGGCAAAGGCGCGGATCGGGCTTCGGCGCAAGGTCAACGGCGTGGACAGGCTGATTGCCGCTGTGCCAACCGCCCTCAGGACGGATGGCGGGCTTGCCTATGAGCGGTTCCTGTGGCGCACGTCGAAGTCGCGCTGGGATGATGCCGAGGCGCTGATCCTCGCACAATCGGTTTCGGGTGCAGCCCTTGGACAGCCGGAGGCATGGAGCAATCGCCGCCGGGGTCTGGCGCGGCGCGCGATGCGGGACGGGCGGGTGAATGCCGCCTACAAGCTTGCAAGCCAGCATTTCATGACCGAAGGCTCGAACTATGCCGATCTAGAATGGCTCGCGGGGTATGTCGCGCTGACCAGGCTGAACCAGCCGCAGCGCGCCGTGGCGCATTTCGAGCGCTTCCGGCAGGCGGTCTTTACGCCGATTTCGCTGGGCCGTGCAGGCTATTGGCTGGGCCGTGCGCATGAGGCGTCCGGCAACACGGCGGCTGCCCGTCAGGCCTATGGGCTGGGTGCCACGCATCAGACCAGCTTTTACGGGCAGCTGAGTGCAGAACGCGCCGGGCTGCCACCTGATCGCGGCATTGCAGGCAGTGCGCGCGCGGCTGACTGGCGCAACAGCGGCTTTGCGCGCTCCAGCGTCGTGCAGGCGGCGATTGCGCTCCATCAGGCAGGCGAGACCCAGTTGATGCAGCGTTTCCTTTTGCATGCCAATGAGACGCTGAATGCGCAGGAAAGTGCGGGGCTTGCCCAGCTTGCGCTCGATCTGGGGCGACCTTTCGCGGCAGTGAAGATTGCCAAGGCGCAGGCACGCGAGGGCGTAGTCATCCCGCAGGCCTATTATCCTGTCACATCGCTCGCGCAGCAGGCGGGTCCGGTCCGGCCCGAACTGGCGATGGCAATCGCGCGTCAGGAGAGCGAGCTGAACCCTGCAGCGATCAGCCCGGCGGGTGCGCGCGGGCTGATGCAACTGATGCCCGGCACTGCGCAGAAGGTGTCCCGCGATCTCGGCATAGGGTATTCGAAGGCGGCGCTCACGCAGGACCCGGCCTATAATGCGCGGCTCGGCACGACCTATCTTGCGCAGATGATGCAACGCTTTGACGGCTCGCTGATCCTCACGGCGGCGTCCTATAATGCGGGGCCGAGCCGGGTGTCCCAGTGGATCGGGGAATATGGTGACCCGCGCAGCCCCGGTGTCGATCCGGTGGACTGGATCGAGGGCATCCCCTATCGCGAGACCCGGAACTACGTGATGCGCGTGCTTGAGGGGCTGCATGTCTATCGGATGCGGATCAACCGTCAGGCGGTGCCGTTGCAACTGAGCCGGGATTTGCGCGGATCTTAGGCGTGGCCCTCCCGCCCGTCAGGCCCGATCCTTGCGGATCAGACCTTCCCGTTGGGCCGGTCCCCTGCACTCATACCGTCCCGCGGCGCTCTCCCAGGGTCGGTTTCCGGCCGGTGCGCAGGATGGTGTAGATGCCTGCGGCCACGATCACCACGGTGCCGATCAGGGTCGGTGTTTCCAGAACCTCGCCAAACAGAACGAGCCCGTAGATCGTGGCAAACACCAGATGAAAGTAGGCAAATGGCTGGAGCGTGTTGGCCTCCGTTACCTCCAGCGCCTTGATCAGAAGGAAATGCCCGATTGCCCCCGTGCAGCCCAGCATCAGCATCCAGCCCCAGTCGACCCAGCCCTGCATCGGATTCCACGCAAACGGAGCCAGCAGGCTGATCCCGAGCGCGCCCGCGACACCGGTGTAGAAGAACGACGTCTCCGCGCTGTCGCGCCTGCTGACATAGCGGGTGACGAGCGAGTAGATCGCGAACATCAGCGCCGAAGCGAGCGCCAGGAGGGCTGCGGGCGAGAAGACCTGCAGACCGGGGCGCAGGATGATCAGCACGCCCAGAAATCCGATCCCGACCGCGAGCCAGCGCCGCCATCCGACGCTTTCGCCCAGCATCGGGCCTGAAAGAGCCACGACCAGGAGCGGGTAGCAGGCAAAGATCGCATGGGTCTCGATCAGTCCGAGCAGCGTGAAAGCCAGCACACCGATACAGATCTCCGCGATCAGCAGAAGGCCGCGAAAGACCTGCAATACCGGGTGATGGGTCCGTGCGACCCGACGCACACCCCCCTTGCGCATTGTGCTGACACCAACCACGAACACCGCGAAGAACCAGTAGCGGATCGTGATCACGGTGATCACATTGTAAGCCTCGGCCAGATAACGCGATATCCCGTCCTGGGTCGCCAGCACGAAGGTCGACAGGATCATCAGGCCGATACCCAGACGCACCGATTGCGTGGTCATCGCAGGACGCCCCGGCTCATATGGCGCTTGGTGCCATAGCCCGGCATCCGTTCCACATCGAAGCCGGCGCGATCAAGCGCCTGCCGCACATGACCGGCAGCCGAATAGGTGGCAAATGTACCGCTCGGTGCCGTGTGGGCCGCGACCTCGGCCATGAGACCAGCTTTCCAGAGCTCGGGGTTCTTGGCGGGTGAGAACCCGTCGAGGAACCATGCATCCGCCCGGCCTTTCCAGTCGGGCAAGGTCTCGTTCGCATCCCCGATGATCAGCGACAGGTGAAAACCGGGGGCGTCGATCTCGGTCTGCCCCTGACGCAGTGCGGCGACTAGCCAATCGACGTCCGGGCCAAGTTGCGGCCAGGCCTCCAGCGCTTTCGCGGTCTCGTCGGCGCTCAGCGGATAGGCCTCGAAGCTGGAAAAATGCAAGATGCCCGCCTGCCCGGACGTCCGCCACAAGGCGAGGCTCGCCAGCGCATTCAGTCCAGTGCCGAAGCCGAGTTCGGCAATGTGAAACCCCGGTCTGAACCGCCGGGGCAGATCATTGCCCGCGAGGAACACATGGCAGGTTTCCTCAAGCCCGTTGCGGATCGAGAAATAGGGGTCGTCAAACTGATCTGACACCGGCGTTGCGCCATCGCGCCAGCTAAGACTTGGCATCGCGTGGTATTCCATGAATATGTCATTCATGCTGACCATATCTGGAGAGACCGGCTTGGCAATGGACAAAACCGCAGATGTGATTGTCGCAGGTGCGGGCATTTTCGGCTTGAGCTGTGCCTATGCCTGCCTGCGGCGCGGTCTGAGCGTGCGAGTGTTTGAGGCGCGTTCGGTGGGGGCAGGGGCCAGTGGCGGGATCGTGGGGGCCTTGTCGCCGCATGTGCCCGACCAGTGGAACCCCAAGAAGCAGTTTCAGTTGGACGCGCTCCTGTCGGCGGAGGCGCATTGGGCAGAGGTCGATGCGACCTCGGGCCTCTCCTCGGGTTATCGTCGCTCCGGCCGCCTGATGCCGATCCTGTCGCAGGAGGCGCTGCGGCTGGGCAAGGAACGCAGTGTCAACGCCGAGAGGCTCTGGGCTGGGCAGGCAGAGTGGTCGGTACAGACGACGGGGGATGACTGGCTCGCCGATCAGGGCTTCGGGCTGATCCATGACAGCCTTTCCGCCCGGCTGATGCCGCGCGATGCCTGCCGGTCGCTGGCCGGGGCTATCACCCGGCTTGGCGGGCAGATCGCCTGCGATACTCCTGTTGAGGAGGTGACGCCCGGTCGCGTGCGCGCCTCAGGCGAGACTTACTCGGCGCGGGCAATCATTCTGGCGGCAGGGGTGGCGGGGCTGGAGCATCTCGCCTCTGGGCGGCGCGGCGTCAAGGGGCAGGCGGCTCTGTTGCGGGCAGCCGGGCTGTCCCGGCAACCGACGATCTTTTCGGACGGTATCTACATCATCCCGCATGAGGGGGACCGGGTCGCCGTCGGCTCCACCAGCGAGAACGCCTTTGATGACCCCGATACTACGGATGCTTTGCTGGATGATCTGATCGCCAAGGCGCGGGCGCTTTGCCCGGCTCTGACAGACGCGCCGGTGATCGAGCGCTGGGCAGGGGTCCGGCCCAAAGCGCCGCGCCGCGACCCGATGCTGGGGGAACTGCCGGACATGCCGGGGGTTTTCGTGGCAAACGGGGCATTCAAGATCGGCTTCGGCATTGCGCATAAGGTTGGTGAGGCGCTTGCTGAAATGGTCACCGGGGGTGCGGTCCCGCTGCCTCCCAGCTTCTCGGTCCGGCACCATCTCGCTTGACAGATGCGTTCGGCCCATGGTCTGCCAACGCCCATGCCGCAGCTTGCCTCGCTTGATCATCTGGTGCTCACGGTCCGGGATATCCCGGCGACGGTGGCCTTCTATTGCGACGTTCTGGGGATGGAGGTCGAGACGTTCCGCCCCTCCGACGGCTCGACCCGACAGGCGCTGAAATTCGGCGCCCAGAAGATCAATCTGCATGAAGCGGGCCATGAGTTCGAGCCGAAGGCTGACGCCCCCACCCCCGGCTCCGCCGATCTCTGTTTCCTATCCGATCAAACGCTTGAGGACTGGCAGGACCATTTGACGGAGCATAACGTCGAAGTGCTGGAAGGCCCTGTCGCGCGCACCGGTGCGCAGGGCCCGATCCGTTCGATCTATCTGCGCGATCCCGATGGCAACCTGATCGAGATATCGAACCGGTTTTGAGGGATCACTCCGCCGGATGCAGCCGCTTGCCCGGTCGGGTCAGGATGATCGCGATCAGCCAGCTCAGCACCAGCACCGCCAGCAGACCGCCTGCCATCATCAGAAGCGAGGCCAAAAGGTCCGGCATGCCCGGCAGGGCTGCCAAGACCATGGGCAGGGCCGTACCGCTGAACGCCCAGACCCCCATGGTGCCCGCCACAATGGCAGCACTCAGCAGGCCAGCGCCAAGCACCAAAAGCCGCACCGGAACACTCACCGGGCCGGTCGCACTTCGCCGCAGCGAGCGCATCATCCGCCCGACATCCTGCTGTGCGACGATGAGCGATGGCACGACCAGCAGCACAAGGAACATCCCGAAGCCCAGACCATAGCAAAGCGTGATCACGGTGGGTTTGAGGAATTGCGCCTGCTGGCTGGTCTCGTAAAGCAGCGGTGCAAGGCCCAGCACGGTCGTCAGCGTGGTCAGCAAAACCGGGCGCAGGCGGTCTGCGGTGGCGTCAATCACCGCCGGAACCAGCCCGCGGGTCTCGGAATACTCGTCAATCGTGGTGACCAGAACGATGGAATCGTTGATGATGATACCGGTCATGCCGATCAGCCCGACCACTGTGAAAATCGACAGCGGCACGTCCCATACATAGTGGCCATAGACCGTGCCGATCAGCCCGAAAGGAATGATCGCCATCACCACCATGGGCCGTGTCCAGCTTGAGAAAATCCAGCTGAGTGTCAGGTAGATGCCCAGAAGGCAAAGCGCAAAGCCCAGAAGCGCGTCGCTCAGGAATTCCTGCTCCTGCTCGGCGAGGCCCCCCAGAACCCACTCGACCCCCCGATTGGCCGAGATGTCGGGCAGGATCTCGCCGCGCAGCGCTTCCATCACCGCCTGCGCCCGCTCGGGATCATCCTCCGAGATGTCGCCCGAGACGGTTATCTGTCGCAGTCCGTTCTCGCGCAGCACTGACGAGAATCCCAGCGAGCTCTGCACGGTCACGATTTCCGACAGCGGCACATAGGCCCCGTCAGGCGTGCGCATCCGCGTGTGGGTCAGGAAATCGGCGGTCAGGTCTTCATCCGGCAGTTTGACCTCGATGGTGCCGGACCGGACGCCGACCGGGAAGGTCGCGGCCTCGATCCCGCCAAGGCGCTGGCGCAGTTCGGTCCCGATCGTGTCGATGGTGAAGCCCAGCGAGTTGCCAAGCGGTGTCAGCTCCAGCACAAGCTCGGTCTTGTCATAGGCGAGATTGTCCTCGACCGCGCTGACCTCAGGGAACCGGCTCACAGCCGCCTTCAGTTCCTCGGAGGCGGCCTTCAGTGTCTGTGCATCCGCGCCGTAGAACTTCACATCCAGCGCATCGCCGCCTGGGCCCTGCCGCCAGCCCCGGAAGCTGAGCGTTTCCAGCAGCGGATGACGGCGCACCTCGTCCTGCAGATCGCCCAGAAAGGCGAAGGAGGAATAGGGGCGCAGGTCCGCATCAATCAGTTCAATCGCAATCGAGCCGAGCTGGTCGGGTTCCTTGGTTTCCTGCCCTGACAGTCCGCGTCCCGTGGTGCCGCCAATTTCCGCCAGCGCGAAAGTGACCGGGTTGGTGCCGTGCTCCGCCTCGAACTTCGCGGCGACCGTGTCCGTTGCCCGTTGCAATTCGCGCACCATCGCCAGCGTGTCCTCGCGGGTGGAGCCGGGAAGCATCGCGATATTGCCCGAGATCGAGCCACGCTCGGGCGCGTTGAAGAACCGCCAGGTCACATCGCCGCGCAGGAACATCGAGGCCGAGAGCGACAGGATCACCACCACGCCCGCCAGCGCGGGATAGCGCAGCCGGATCACCCAGCCGATCAGGGTGTGAAAGATCGTGTCGCGGAACCAGCGAAAGCCCCGGTTGAACATCCGGCTGGGCCAGTCGTACCAATGCTCCTTGGCCTGTGCTTTCAGGGCGTGCGCCATGTGGTTGGGCAGAATGAGGAAACACTCGATCAGCGAGGCGAGCAGCACCACGATCACGGTGAACGGAATATCCGCAATCAGCGAGCCAAAACGCCCGCCAATGGCCACCAGCCCGAAAAATGCCAGCACCGTGGTGATGGTGGCCGAGAAGACCGGCAGTGACATGCGTTTGGCGGCGTTCTCGGCGGCGGTCACGGGGTCCTCGCCCAGACGTCGCCTGCGGAAATCCGCATGCTCGCCCACGACGATTGCATCATCGACGACGATGCCCAGACAGATGATCAACGCAAAAAGCGAGATCATGTTGATCGTCAGGCCCGAGACATACATCAGCGCAATCGTGGCCAGCATCGCCACCGGGATACCGGCGGCCACCCAGAATGCGGTGCGGGCCGAGAGGAACAGGAAGAGCAGGATGACCACCAGTCCCAGTCCCATCAACCCGTTGTCGAGCAGGATATCGAGCCGCTGGGTGATCGCCTCGGCGCGGGTGCGGATGAGTTCGATCTGCACGCCCTGGGGCAGCACCTCCTGCATCTCTGCGGCGACCCGTTCCACGCTGGCCTGCATCGAGATCGCATCGCCCTGATCGGCCCGGTCAACGCGGATTGAAACCGCCGGGTTCGCGCCCTTGAAATAGGTGCGCCCGCTGTCTGCACCCTTGACCGTGATCGTCGCGAGGTCCGAGACATAGAGCTTCCCGCCCTCGCCATCGGCGCGCACGATGATGCCCGCGATATCCTCGGCTGTGCGTTTCTCGACGCCGGTGCGCACCCGCGCAGCGCCACCTGCCACATCACCGGCCGGGTCGGCCTCGGCCTCCTCGGCAATGGCGTTCGAGATGTCCCGCAGGGCTATGTCATGCTGGATCAGCTTGGCTTCAGGGACAGCGACTTCGATGACCGGTGCAGCAACGCCCCGGATCGTGGTGCGGGTGATCCCTTCGCGGAAAAGGCGCGCGACAAACTCATCGGCAAAGCGCCCAAGCTGATCGGGCGTCACCGGCCCCGAGATCACCACATCGGTCACCCGATCGCGCCAGGCCCCACGCCGGATAACCGGATCATCTGCCGTATCGGGCAGGTTGTTGACCGCATCCACAGCCGTTTTCACGTCATCGGCCGCGCGCGCCATGTCCCAGCCCGGCTCAAAGTCGAGCGAAATTCGCGCCGAGCCCTCGCGCGCGGTCGATGACGTGCTTTCAACGCCCTCCACGGCCAGAAGTGCGGGCTCCAGCAGGGCGATGATCGCGCCGTCCACATCCTCGGGCCCCGCGCCGTCCCAACTGACCGAAACCGAGACATTGTCCACGATCACATCGGGAAAGAACTGCGAGCGGATCTGGGTCGAGGCGGCAAAGCCCAGCACGATCATGATCGTGAGCAGCAGATTAGCCGCTGTCCTGTGGCGCGTGAAATACGACAGGATGCCCGTCACGCCCTTGGGTTGCAGCGCCATCGCCTATCCCCCGATCCGGCTTTCGAGCCGCTCAACCATGTCAGCGGGAACCTGATCCTGATTGAGCTGTGCCAGAAGACGCTCTTTCACATCCGCAGGCATCCGCTCATTGGCTTCCACGAAGGCAATAAGCTGCGCGCGGCGTTCGGGCGCCAGCGTGATGGTCTGGCCCTCGGGCTCGGATGTGCCGCCCATGCGGGCCTCGATCCGGGCGACTGTCTCGGCAGGGACCTCGTCCTCCGCCAGACGGTTCAGAACGCGCTCCCTCGCCTCGGCTGGCATACGGGTATTGGCCTCGACGGCCACGATCAGGCGGGCGCGGCGCTCGGGATCGAGACGGATCATCTCGGGCCCTGCCATCTCGGCACCGGGTCGGACCGGGCGGACCTTGATGCCAGCCCCGATCTGGGGCAGCCGCTCGGTCGCGTACTCCCGCCCGAAAGGCGCATCGCCGATGATCAGACTGTCCGCCTGACGCCGCAGGATGGTGACTTCTGCCTCTTCCAGCCGGTCGCCCTCGCCGATCAACAGGATGCGCCCGTCATTGGACGCCGCTGTGGCCGGGATCACCGCGACATCCGCGATCTCCGGCTCGGTGATCCGCACGGTCAGGAAATCGCCGGGCCTCAGCGCAGCAGTCCCGCCCGCATTCAGAGCCGCATAAATCAGCCGCCCTGTTTGTCCGGTTCCGACCTCGGCTCCGACCCGCACGACCTGACCGGTCACCGTGATAGGGATGTCTTCGAGCGCCAGCGTTGCCGTCACCGACACGGGCCTGAGCGTACCGGCCTCGTCAATCAACCGCGCAAACTGCGCATTCGAGACGCGAAATGCCACTTCAAGCGCATCAGGATCAATCAGCACGCCGAGCTTCTCATTGGCATTAACCAGGCGCCCACGCACGGATGAGACCTCACTCACCAGCCCCGAGAACGGAGCGGTGAGCCGGGTGTCTGCCAGCGCCCGCTCGGCGGCGGTCACCGATATTTCGCGCCGCTCAAGTGTGATCCGTGCCCGGTCGATCCGCGCCTTGGCAGTGGCCAGCGCCTGACGGCGGTTGACCAGGGTCTGTTCCGCGGCTGAGAGCGAAAGTGCAGCCGTCTCGGTTGCGGCTGACGTGCCTGCGCCGCGCGCCAGCAGGTCCTCCTGCCGGGTCAGGGCAGCCGCCCGCAAGTCCCGCTGCGCCTCTGCCGCCGAGACATCCGCATTGGCAAGCTCCAGCGCCAGCACGGCCTCGTCCAGTTCGGCCCTCGCCTCGGCCCGCTCATTCTGGGCCAGTTCCAGATCGGCTTGCGCATCCGCAGGGTCGATCACAAAAAGCGTTTCACCCTCGGTCACCGAGCCACCATCCTGAAAGCCGTCCGACATCTCAAGAATCTGACCCGACGTCGCGGGCCGGATTTCCAATGTGCGTGCGCTTTCCACCTCGCCATAGGCGATGATGATCGGGGAGACTGCCTGCGCGGTCAGCGTATCGACATTGACGGCGAACTCGCGTTCCTGTGCGGCCCTTGTACGTCCGTTGTCGTCGCCACGGGCATCAATCGCGCGCATGACATTGCCCGCCGCCAGCAGCAGAAGTCCGGCCGAAAGCGCCAGCAGGAACAGCCCAACAAGAGACCGGGTCAGAAACCGCATTCAATGAGCCCTTTTTCGAACGCTACAGGCGATCATACGCCTAAGATCTGGGTTTCCGTCGAGAAAAGTAAATTTTCACGCAGAAATTTCCTTCAACCAGTGCTCGATTACGGGCTTGACGGATGGAACCTGTTTCAGCGCCGGCACTTGGTTCGGCTCAAAAAAGGCGAAACCGGCTCCCTCGCCAAGCGATATCTGATGCGGCTCGATCGGGTGGCCAAGTCGGAACACGTATAACAGCGCGTTGTTGCGGCTGACCGATGTGGCGCAGGCATAGGGCGCGAGATCATCCGCGTGGATCGTGATCCCGGTTTCCTCCCGGAACTCGCGCACCGCGGCCTCCTTGATGTCCTCACCATCCTCCACTTGACCCCCGAAGAGCGACCAGTGGCTGGGCCAAAAGATATGCTCAAACGGATCGCGAAGCTGCAGCAGGAGACGCCCCTTCGCATCTGTAGCCAATGTCAGCGCTCCACGGGCCTCGGCGTTTTCGTTGATCTCGCCAAATGGCCTGAACCCGTTCATTTTCGGCGCTTGTGCTCTTCAAGGCGCGGCATGATCTCGACGAAGTTGCAGGGGCGGTGGCGGTAATCGAGTTGCAAGCGCAGGATATCATCCCAGCCGTCCTTGCACGCGCCCGGCGAGCCGGGCAACGCGAACAGATATGTCCCGCCCGCGACCCCTGCACAGGCCCGGCTCTGCACCGCAGAGGTGCCGATCTTGGCCATGGAGACATGGGTGAAAACGGTTCCGAAGGCGTCGATTTCTTTCTCGTAGACGTCCCTGTGCGCCTCGACCGTCACATCGCGCCCCGTCAGACCGGTGCCACCCGTGGAGATCACAACATCGACGCTTTCGCTCGCAATCCAGCCCCGCAGCTTGTCGGCGATCTTTCCCCGGTCATCGGTGACAATGGCCCGCTCAGCCAGGATGTGCCCCGCCGCCTCCAACCGTTCCGCCAGCACATCGCCGGAGCGGTCGTCGTCGGGCTTGCGGGTGTCCGAGACGGTCAGCACCGCGATGCACACCGGGATGAACTCCCGGCTTTCGTCAATTTTCGACATTCATTTCAATCCAGTTCGGGGTTGGTCCCAGATTCCGTACGAGAGTTCGACCGATCATCCCGCTCTGCCCCCAACTGTCATGGATATGGCCGCAGACCGCATGGGCAGGCTGTACGCGGGCAATCCAGTTGCGGATCGCCTCCGACCCGATGGAAAGTCCTTGCGAGGTCTGATCGGCAATCCCCTTGGGCGGTGAGTGGCTGATCAGGATATCGGCGCGCTCGAAGGGTGTCAGCATCTGAGCCGCCTCGATATCCGTCAGATCACAGGACCATTCCCCAAAGGGCGTTCGCGGCACGCCGTAGCCCAGACCGACGATGGTCAGCCCGTCCCGCTCGACGCTGTCGCCATGCAGGACGGTGGCCTCTGTGGCTGCGCGCAACTCGTCCGCGCTCTCGGCATTGCCGGGCACGAAGATGCATTTGTCCGCATATGGCCAGAAAAGGCGGACAGCATCTTCCAGTCCCTGCCGCCGGTTGCAGAAATCACCAGCCCCGATGATCAGGTCAGCTTTCGGGGCCTCTGCGATGATATCAGCCGTGCGCGAGGCAGAGGCATGAATGTCCGAGAAAGCGAGAATCTTCACGAGCCGAGCCTTGCCTGAAGGGACAGAAGATCGTTCCAGGCGGGGCGTTTCTTCAGCGGGTCCCGCAACAGCGCCGCAGGATGGAACATCGGCAGGGCCGGGACGCCCATGACCTCGGCCCAGTTGCCGCGCATCCGGGTGATGCCTGTGGTGGTCTCCAGCAGCGTCTTGGTTGCGGGATTACCCATCAGAACGATGAAATCAGGCGCTACGAGTTCGATATGGCGAAGCAGAAACGGCTTCATCATCGCAATCTCGTCACTCGATGGGTCACGGTTCTGCGGTGGACGCCACGGGATCGTGTTGGTGATGTAAAGCGCCTGGGATGCAGTGTCCGCATCCCGGCTCAGCTCGATGGCGGCAAACATCCGGTCCAGAAGCTGACCCGAACGCCCCACGAACGGCTTGCCCTGCTGATCCTCGTCGCGTCCGGGGGCCTCGCCCACGATCATGACACGCGCCTCGGGATTGCCATCGGCAAAGACCAGATTGCGCGCGCCTTTCTTGAGCGCGCAGCCCTCGAAGGCCCCCATCGCCGCTTTCAGGGCGGCCAGATCGCTGCAGGCAGAGGCCAATTGCCCGGTCTCCGTTCGACCGGATGGCTCGGGTGTCGCGATGGTGGGTGCCTCCCTGGGAGGCGGTGGGGGCGCATCAAACCGGTTGACGGGGGCCTCCTCCATGACCTCATCAACACCCGCTTCATGCTGCCACAGCAGCGCTGCATAGGCGGAATGGATCTCCGGGTCGGCGTCTGGCAAGGCGGGATTCTCCCTCATGGGCCAAACATATGTCGCTCGGCGCGATCATGCCAGTCCCGGCAAACCGCTTGACGTAGAGGCAAAGCTGCCGCATTCTCGCGCCGCAAAACCCATTCGGGGGACCTGAGAAATCAGGGTGGGGGCGTAAAAGGAGGGCATCATGACCGATGACCGTCTGTTCGACCAAGCGACCCAGGAAGGCCCGGTCGAGGGCTTTGGAGAGCTTGTTTTTGCGTTTGTTCTGACAGCTATGTTTTGGGCTGTACTTGCGTACTCGGTTTGGGCCGGGGCGATGGCGCATCCTCGCCTTTCGACGATTGTCGGCGGTTTGCTGGCGATGGCGTTCATCTGGGCGCTGGCCAGGATTTTCATGCCGAAACTCGTGGATGAAGACCGTCCGCTCCAGACCTGGGACAACCTGCGCAAGGCGCTGATTGCGCCGCTTGCACTGGCCATGCCGGTGATCCTGTTCTTGTGCTACATGACAGGTCACGCGCTGTTGCGCTGATCCTCTCGACTTCGCAGACGGGGCTGCTATAAGCGTCCGCGACGGACCCGTTGCGGAGCTTCAATTCGTGTTTCCACACCGCCACTTGCTGGGTATCGAGGGGCTGAAAGCACCCGAGATCACCACAATTCTCGATCTGTCCGAAGCCTATGTGGCGCAGAACCGCAAGACCAACAAGCATCTCGATGTGCTGACCGGCCTGACCCAGATCAACATGTTCTTCGAGAATTCGACCCGCACCCAGGCGAGCTTCGAGCTGGCCGGCAAGCGGCTTGGTGCGGATGTGATGAGCATGGCCATGCAGGCCAGTTCGATCAAGAAGGGCGAGACCCTGATTGACACGGCGCTGACGCTCAATGCCATGCATCCCGATATCCTCGTGGTCCGCCATCCCAATGCGGGTGCGGTCAATCTGCTGGCCTCCAAGGTCAACTGCTCGGTCCTGAATGCAGGCGACGGGCGGCACGAGCACCCGACACAGGCGCTCCTGGATGCCCTGACGATCCGCAGGCGAAAGGGGCGGCTGCACCGTCTGACCGTCGCGATTTGCGGCGATATCGCCCATTCCCGCGTCGCACGCTCCAACATCCTGCTTCTGGGCCAGATGGAAAACCGCATCCGCCTGATCGCGCCGCCGACGCTGCTGCCATCCGGCATCGACCAGTTCGGTGTCGAGATCACCGACAACATGGAGGAGGGGCTGAAAGGCGCCGATGTGGTGATGATGCTGCGCCTCCAGAAGGAACGCATGGACGGCGCCTTCATCCCGTCCGAGCGTGAGTATTTCCACCGCTTCGGCCTTGATGAGGCGAAACTGGCCCACGCAAAGGAAGATGCCATCGTCATGCACCCCGGCCCGATGAACCGCGGGGTGGAGATCGACGGAACCCTGGCCGACGATATCAACCGCTCGGTCATTCAGGAGCAGGTCGAGATGGGCGTCGCTGTGCGCATGGCCGCCATGGACCTGCTGGCGCGCAACCTGAAAGCCTGGCGTATGCGCGATGCGGAGGTGATGGTGTGACCGGAGGGCAGGCATGTCAAACGTGACGTCGGGCTCAGGATACGACAATTACGGCAAGGGTCAGGCCTGGGAGGATTTTCTCGATCCCGACGAGAAACTCTTGTGGGAGGACGCGCCGATAGCCCGGGTCGAGTTGACGCCGGGGCATATCTTTCTGGCGCTCTTCGGTCTGCCTTTTCTGGGTGCCGGAGTGTTTATCATCGGCACGGGGTTTCGCGCGCTTCTGGGGGCCGATGTCGATATCGGCGATTTCGGCAACGGGTTCTTTCTGATGCTCTTCGGCCTGCCGTTTTTTGCCATAGGCGTGGGCTGCTGCTTTGCGCCATGGATGTGGATTCCGATCATGCGGCGGCGCACGCGTTATGCCTTGAGCAACAAGCGGGCGTTCGTCGCCACCAATTTCATGCAGCGCAAGATCGAGATCTACGAGATCGAGCCACGGGCAAAGCTGGAGCTTGAGATCGGAAAGACCCAGGCGGTCTATTTCCACAAGACCCTGTCCTACGACTCGGATGACGGCAAGCAGACCACGCAGGTGGGCTTTGAGGGGCTTGAGGACGGGCACGAGGTGTACCGCCTGTTGCGCAGGCTGCAACTGGACGCACAGGGACAAAAGGCGACACCTGAATGATCCTGACCAACGCGCGCATCATCGACCCCGAAGCCGGAACCGAGACACAAGGGGCTGTCCGGATCGAAAACGGGCGGATCGCGGAGATCGGCGATATCGATGGCGACGGGATCGACTGTCGTGGTCTCTGCCTCGCTCCGGGGATCGTGGATATCGGCGTGAAGGTCTGCGAACCGGGCGAGCGCCACAAGGAGAGCTTTCGCACCGCCGGTCTGGCCGCCGCCGCCGGAGGGATCACCACCATGGTCACGCGGCCCGACACCGACCCGGTGATCGACAGTCCTGAGATTTTGCAGTTCGTGCAGCGCCGGGCGGCCTCGGATGCTGTCGTCAACGTGCTGCCGATGGCCGCGCTGACAAAAAACCGTGCGGGCCGCGAGATGTCCGAGATCGGCTTTCTGAAAGATGCAGGTGCTGTGGCGTTCACGGATACCGATCACGTGACGCAGAACACACGGGTGCTGCAACGCTGCATGACCTATGCGCGATCTCTGGATGCACTCGTGATCGCGCATCCGCAGGAGCCCGTGCTGAGTGCGGGCACATGTGTCACATCCGGGCCGTTTGCCTCCAAGCTGGGCCTGCCTTCGGTCTCGCCTTTGGCCGAGCGTATGGGACTGGAGCGGGATATCGCACTCGTAAGCGCGACAGGCGTCAGATATCACGCCGATCAGGTCACCTGCAGCGCCTCGCTTGAGGTGCTTGCGCGCGCGAAGGCGGTGGGGCTCGACGTCACAGGAGGCACGTCGATCCATCACCTGACGCTCAACGAGTTCGACGTCGACGACTACCGAACATTCTTCAAGGTGAAGCCCCCCCTGCGAGCCGAGGATGACCGAATGGCGGCGGTCGAGGCGGTCGCATCGGGCCTGATCGACATCATATCGTCGATGCACACACCCCAGGACGAGGAAAGCAAGCGCCTGCCCTTCGAGGAGGCTGCAAGCGGGGCTGTCGGGCTGGAAACCCTGCTGCCTGCCTCGCTCCGGCTGGTGCATGCGGGGCATCTGAGCCTTGCCGGACTGTTCCGCGCATTGTCACTGAACCCCGCCCGTCGTCTCGGCCTCGAGGCGGGGCGGATGGCCAAGGATGCGCCTGCGGACCTCGTGCTTTTCGACCCCGATGTGCCGTTCCAGCTGGACCGGGCCAGGCTCAGGTCGAAATCCAAGAACACGCCCTATGATCTGCAACGGATGCAGGGCCGGGTCGAGCGGACCCTGGTCGGCGGCACGACCGTTTTCGAAAGGGAAGCAACATGATCTCGGCCATTGTCGGACTGGTTGCAGGCTATCTGCTGGGTTCGGTTCCGTTCGGGATCGTGATTACGCGCGCTCTCGGGCTGGGGGATCTGCGCAGCATCGGGTCGGGCAATATCGGGGCGACCAACGTGCTGCGCACCGGCAACAAGGGCGCGGCGCTGGCCACGCTGTTGCTGGATGCAGGCAAGGGCGGTGTCGCGGTTCTGCTGGCGCGTCTGCTTCTGGGCGAGACTGCCGCGCAGATGGCGGCGCTCGGCGCCTTTCTGGGACATCTCTACCCCGTCTGGCTGGGCTTCAAGGGGGGCAAGGGGGTGGCAACCTATCTCGGGATCCTGCTCGCGCTGCTCTTCCCCGCCGGGTTGGCTGCCTGTGCGACCTGGCTTGTGGCCGCGATGATCTCAAGGATTTCCTCACTCGCCGCACTGGTCGCATCGGCCTCTGCGCCAGTCTGGCTGGCGATTTTCGGCATGCCAGGCGCGATCTGGCTGGGTGTTCTGCTGGCCGCGCTGATCTGGTGGCGACACCGTGAAAACATCGCGCGCCTGCGCACCGGCCAGGAACCAAAGATCGGACAAGGGTCTAAATAGGTTCACAAAAACAATCATCTGCCATGAAATTGCCAATCTCTGCCTGCCAAATCCGTCAGGCGCCCCGGGGGTGAGTTGGAGCGCGTGTGCAGGGCGTTGTTAATCGGGGTTGGGAAAACATGGGATTCTTTCAGGCGGTCCGCAAATGCGCGGGCGATTGGATCACGTTCTCGGGGCGGGCGCCCCGTTCAGAATACTGGTGGTTCTATCTCGCTTATATCTTGCTTCTGGCTGGTGTGATCGCCAGCGTCGTCCTTTCCGTGATGGTATTTGATGTGTCCGTCGTCTATTCCGGCGAAACAAACGGCGCGGTTCTGGCCCTTCTGATCCTGCTTGGTCCGATCGCGATATTCGTGTTCATCGCACAGATTTCCGTCACCGTCAGACGCCTTCACGACCGGAACCTCAGCGGTTGGTGGCTTGGCCTGACCTATCTGCTTTCGGCGGCTGCCGGATTTGCCGAGGAAACCGCAGTGGCCACGAATTACATCAATTTTGCATCCATCGGAGGCTCGGTCGCGCTTTTTGTGGTGACCCTGCTCAAGGGCACCGAAGGCCCGAACCGCTATGGCGAGGACCCGCTGAACGGGTTCTCCGCGGAGGTGTTCGAATGAGGCTGCATGTCCAGGATGTGGGCATAGGGTCACGCTGAGCGGATTTTGGAGGCGCTCCGGCGGCCTTCTGTTTGGGGTGCTTCGGTGTCGCTGATATCGTGGCGGAAAAGCACGGAGAGGGCAAAGGAATGGAATTCGTCCCGGCAATCAGGAAATGTCTGCGCGACTGGATCACCTTCTCCGGTCGAGCGCCGCGATCCGAATACTGGTGGTTCGCACTGTTTCTGTTGATCATCTACTTCGTGATCGTCCTGATCTTCGGAGGCTTCTTGCTGGGCGGCCTTTTCTTGATCGGAGACGGAGGCAATTTCGTCATCCCGGGCATTGTCGTTGGCGTCATTGCAGGGCTTATCTTGCTCTATCTTTACATGGCTTCCATTTCGGCCGGCGTCCGCAGACTGCATGACCGCAACATGAGCGGCTGGTGGATGGGCGGCGCCGTCATTCTGAGCTTCGTCCAGATCGGTTTTGAAACTGCCGGGATGATGACGATCAGCCTCGTTCTGTCGATCACATCGATCATTCTCGGGCTCTTTCTGCTGGTGGTAATGATCCTTCGCGGCACCGACGGACCCAATCGATTTGGCGAGGATCCGCTGACGGAGGTCAGCGCTGAAGTCTTCGAATAATCAATTCAGGCAGATAGACCGCATCACTTCGAGGAGCATGACCAATGGAATTTGGCGAGGCCTTTGGCCATAATCTCAGAAAACCCTTCGAGGGCCGCGCGTCGCGGTCGGAATACTGGTGGTTTTTCCTTTGGAACATCATCATCTTTGTAGCGATCTTTGCAGTGCTCGGCGTTGCCATTGGTGGGCTGGCGCTGTCTGAAAACGCTGGCGACAACTTGGGAGCGGGCGCCCTTGCCAGCGTGGGCGTTATCGGCTTTCTGCTGATTTTTCCGCTCTATGCCTTGCTGGGCTGGATGGCGCTCGCCGGGTTCTGCACGGCGGGGCGCAGGCTGCATGACCGCAACATGTCTGCCTGGTGGCTGCTCTTGTGGATTATTCCCTATATCGGCTGGCTTGCACTTGTGATCATCTTCTGTCTGCGCGGAACACAAGGACCGAACCGGTTCGGCCCCGATCCGCTGAACCCGGATAATGCGACGATCTTCGAGTAATTGCGGCAAAAACAAGGCGGAGTGTGGAAACCGGGTCACGCTGGCGCAGTTTCGACCGTCAATCCCTGACAGGCTTTGAACCTCGCGCGATTTCGTTCAATAGTCCGCGCACCAAAACATAAGAACGAGGGTAGTAAGATGGAATTCATGCCAGCGGTAAAAAAGTGCATGCGTGACTGGATCACGTTCTCTGGCCGCGCACCAAGGTCAGAGTACTGGTGGTTCACGCTGTTCAATGTAATCGTGTCTTTCGTGGCGCAGCTCGGTCTGGTCGCACTTGGTGCGGTACTCAGTCAGGCCGGCGGCTTTGGCTCAATCATCATGGCCGTGATCAGCATTGCGGCGCTGGTGTTCCTGGTGTTCCTGGCAATTGCAGGCATCTCCGCAGTTGTGCGCCGCCTGCATGACAAGGACAAGAGCGGCTGGTGGTACTGGATCGCGCTTGTCCCGATCGTTGGTGTCATCCTGTTGCTGGTCTGGTTCTGCCAGCGCGGCACTGTCGGTCCCAACCGGTTTGGTGAGGACCCGCTTGGTGGCGTTTCCGAACAGGTCTTCGAGTAAGCGTCAGCGAAAAGAAGGCCGGGCAGATCTGCCCGGCCTTTTCATGCGCCCCGTGTCCGCCGGACCAGAAGCGACACGATCCAGCCCCAATTTCACATAAGTCGAACGCGGCTGCTCAGTAGCTGTAGTCCTTGTAGATCCGGCTCAGATCCCCATCCCAGTCGCCGTTGTAACGGTCCAGCAACTCTTCGGCGGGTGTCTTGCCGCTTTCGACAATCTCGTGCAATGCGTTGAGAAAATGGGTCTCATCAGGGATCAAACCACCCGCGCCAGGACGCGCCCGGGCGCTCAGTCCTGATCTGGCGATCTCCAGCGCGTCGCGGGCAATGTCTTGCAGATTTCTCCCGGCGATCTCCGCCTTCAGGCCCTTCACCGAGGCGTCTATGCGAAGCTGATCCCGTTCCTCCGCCGACCAGCCCTTGCAGAGGTCCCAGGCGGCGTCGAGGCTGGACTGCGTGTAGATCAGCCCGACCCAGAAGGCAGGCAGGGCGCACAGGCGCCGCCACGGCCCGCCATCGGCACCGCGCATCTCCATGAATTTCTTGATCCGCGCCTCGGGGAAGATCGTGGTCAGATGATCGGCCCAGTCGCTGAGCGTGGGCTTCTCACCCGGCAAGGCGGGCAGTTCGCCCTTGAGGAAATCACGAAACGATTGGCCAAGCGCATCGATATACTCTCCGTCGCGATAGACGAAATACATCGGCACATCGAGCGCGTAGTCCACATAGCGCTGAAAACCCATGCCATCCTCGAAGACAAACGGCAGCGTGCCGGTGCGGTCGGCATCCAGATCGCGCCAGATGCGGCTCCGCCAGCTCAGGTGTCCGTTCGGCTTGCCCTCGAAAAACGGAGAGTTTGCAAATAGCGCGGTTGCCACGGGTTGTAACGCCAGCGCCACACGGAACTTTTTCACCATGTCGGCCTCGGAGGCGAAGTCGAGATTCACCTGGACGGTACAGGTCCGGTACATCATCTGCGTACCATGGGTGCCCACCTGGCCCATGTAGCGGGTCATCAGCTTGTAACGGCCCTTGGGCATCATCGGCATCTGCTCGTGGGTCCAGTCGGGCGAGGCGCCAAGCCCGATGAAACCCGCGCCGATCTCGTCGGCGATCTCTTTCACCTGGGCCAGATGGACATTCACCTCGTCACAGGTCTCGTGGATGGTCTCCAGCGGTGCGCCTGACAACTCCAGCTGGCCGCCAGGCTCAAGGCTGACATTCGCCCCGTCCTTCTCCAGCCCGATGATGTTACCGGCCTCTGCTACCTCTGCCCAGCCGAACCGATCGCGCAGCCCTTCGAGCATCGCGCGGATCGAGCAGGGGCCGTCATAGGGCAGGGGCTGCATCTTCGCATAGCAATAGCCGAATTTCTCGTGCTCGGTGCCGATGCGCCAATCCGCGGCGGGCTTGCAGCCGTCTTCCAGATAGCCGGCGAGTTGGGAGAAATCCTCGATGGGGCCGCCACCGGATTGGGGAATTGACATCCTAGAAGGCTCTCCATCAACTTCGTCCAGAATTCGCACTTAGCGCTCCGCATGGGCAAGCGCAAGTCGGGCGCAGTCAGTGAAGCGTCTAGCCGGGGTCTTTGAGCGTCAGCGAGACAGGCCCGGCCCCGTGCTTTTCCCAGACCAAAAAGCGTGCGGGCTCGGTCGATGAAAATGCTGTGAGGGCGGTCTCCCAGCTTATGCCGGGCAGGGAGGCGAGCGCGTCAAAGAGGATGTCGGAGCCTTCCGCCTCGGTCGGGACAAGCAGTGGCGGACCGGCATCATGGATGAAGACCCAGAAGACGTCAGGTGCGAAAGGGCCGTCATCGGTGGTTATGACCTCCAGCCGCGTCAGCGCATCAAGATCGACAAAGCCGCCGCCCTCTGCCGAGAGATAGCCGATCCGATGCTCGGTCACCTCGATCACGCCGGGTGCGGTTCCGCCACGGGGAAAACGGGCGCGCTGGCGGAAGGCGTAAAAGGCAAGCCCCGTGACAGCCAGCGCGGCAAGCCCGGCAAGTATCGGAGTGATTGCGCCAAAGCGGATCCCCTCCCAAAGCAGCCAGAGCCCGAACCAGAGGCCGAAAATCACGGCATAGACCTCGGTCCAGTTGCTGAAGAACCGGTGAAAAAGGGCGCGAAGCTCGGGGCGGATGAAAGCCATGCGTATCTGGAACCCCAGCGTGAAAGGACTGGGATCATTCAACGGCTTCTGTCGGCAGGATCAACCCAAAACGGTGCATAGGTGTTATGCAGGACGTCGAACCGCCACGGCATGACAAGAGCGGTCGGGCCGATCCGGTTTCACGGGAGTGTGCGTTGTACGGAGAATCTGAAGAGAGCTGGCGTTGGATCAGATTGCCGCTTAGACCCCGACCAGCCAATCCTTCGCTGCATGGGGGCGTGGAACGGGTCGCGTTCAAACGGCGTAAAATCGATGCAGTCCTGCGGCGGAACGAGCAAATATTCATGTATTCTGCAGCAAATCAAACAAGGAGGATGACCGGGTCGCGGATAAAGCCGTTGTTGATGATGAGCGTCTTAGTGTCCGCTTTGTGGAGGAGAATCGGTTGTGTGGCTGATCTGTTCGCTGGCTATCCAGGCAACATTGTGTGTGTAGCCTTCACTACACCAAATCTCCTGCAATTCGAGGTCAAGTACGCAAAGGTAGTGGTGGTAATGATGTTTGTGAAATTCCGAAAACGGCTGACCCACCTGCTTACAGAAAGCCTCTGCTTCTGCCAGCTCTTTCCCCTTCAATTCAGTGCTGCCCGTAAGGGTGGCTAGACCGTACCTCGCGTCGGGACTGAAGATAACGGGCTGGGCATAGTTTCCACCTGTCACGTCCGAAGTGTTCAACCCTGAAAGCTCAACAATTACGTCGAACGATCCAGCTTCGGCGCCCAGCTTGGCCAAAGTTCCACCATTGAGGCTGAACCACATGCCACCAGCGCCATCAATTGCCGGGCAAGACCCATGCTCACAAAGCCGGATAATCTCGCCGGTTCTTAAATTCCATCCCCAAAGTCCCTGCCCAGCTAAAACAACTCTCTGCTCGTTGGCATCAAACACTCCACCCAAAACCTGAACTGGGAGATCAACTGATGTGACCGTTCTGAGCGCTCTCTTCACATCGTAGACTGCAGCACCCTTTAGGGTGCTATATAGAACCCTGTCTTGTGTGCGATTGACATCAAGGGGTATGAACGTTCCTTGGGGTAGTAGCTCCTTGCGGGTACTTCCATTCTCGATGTCCAACCGCGCTACGAAACATTGATTTGGGTCATCGCCCAACAAATGCATCAACAACTCAGGTCCCGTCGAAACACACTCAAGCATCCAAATCGGCGACAGATCATGATTGATCTTGCATTCGCTCTGCTCGACTCTGCCTAAGTCATAGGCGACAATGCCATCAGCCGATTGGAATACTCGGTTTCCTGTTTCATCCACAGCGACCGGGCAGTTTAAACCACCAGAGGAACCAAGCTCTCGCTGGCGATTGAAACCAGTGTCACATGCAACCAGTCGTTGTCCGTCCGGTTGATCGGGGACTAGAAGCTCGAATTGTGTTTCTTTGGGTTCAACTTGCGTCCACCCATTCGCCAATGACAGTTCCATCGGTCAAGTCTAGTTTCCTGAGAAGTCGGATAAAAGCAGATATCTCTCCATAACGCTGCGACTGTCAATCTGGGCTTGCCGCTGACTTTGGCGGGTCTTGAAGGGCGAACGGCTGGTAGTTGTTCATCCAGCACTCAGATGTCGATCATCCCAGCGAAGCTCAGCGTGGCTTCAGGCCCAACGGCGATGTGGCCGTTTGGCCTCGCCAAGGGTGGCGAATCCGTTCGATCACAGCGCAGCCTCGACTGCATCGCGCATCTCTGGGTGGAGTATCCATCTTTCGGTGCCTTCATCACCTCGCGGCGCGTCTCTGAAGCCCAGAAACAAGATGCCGTCGGAGCCGGTGATCTTGCCGCTCGAAATCGTGCCCGAGGCAAGATAGGCGGCCATCGACTGACCTGCGCTTGCGAGCGATCTTTTGGCCGATGCCTCGGATTTGTAGCTGCCCGCATGCGCCATGTGGGCTTCGGTCATCCCTTCAGCGCCAGCCTGAGACAAAGCCGCCAGCATTACGCGTTGCGGCAGGGTCAGAGTAACCTGACCGATTGCCTCGACGAATTCTTCGACGCTCGGCACCGCCTTGCCGGTCAGGCTATCGGTCCGGCGTATTTCGGCCCTGTGATTTTCTCGCGCGTCGATCATGTCATGCAAGGCAATGATTGCGGCATCCTCGGTCGGACCGCTCGCCTCGGCGATCAATCCGCGTGCTGTTGTAGGTGGTTTGGGAAAGGCGCGCGCGACGAACCTGCCTGCGAGGAGACCGGACTTGATCAGATATCTGCCGTATTCGCCCACCTGGATCTGCGGTCGGACCTCCTGCTTGCCGCGCTTGGCGGTCTTTTTCTTCGCGATGCCTTTGAAAAGGTCTTGGCCTGCATTCGATGGGTCTGCTGAATGAGAGCTTGTCATTGAGGGTCCTTTTCCCGATTCCGGTTATTTCGGCTGATGGCGACGTCAGGCGATGCAGATAAGCCTCCGTCCACCGCGATACGCCGGGCTGGTGGCATCATGGCGACATGATTGTCTCGCTCGTACACAATCCGGAAATGCAGACCCGGAAGGTCCGTGTCGCATCGAATGGGCGGCGTCAGAAGACGCTCTGAAAGTGCGGAGGCTTGATAGCTTGCCCTGGAAGTGTTTGTCAGGCGTTGCGCCGTCGTATCGGGTCCCGTCCGGCGCAGACATGGTTGCGGTATGGGGCGCTCCATAGGAACGCCCACAACCGGGGATCAGGCGAGCGCGATGTTGGTTGCGCTTTCGCGGCCGTCGCGGCCTGCCTCAAGATCAAAAGTTACCTTTTGATCGTCGGCGAGGCTGGTCATGCCAGCCCTCTCAAGTGCGGAGATGTGCAGGAACACATCCTTGCCGCCGGATTCAGGGGCAATGAAGCCGAAGCCCTTGGTGGAGTTGAACCATTTCACTGTGCCATTGGCCATGTGAATTTTCCTTATCTGATCGCTGCCCACGAAATGCGGCAGCCCGGCTTCTCACGACAGTGTCGAGCGCTGTGAGCCGGTAAAGGAAAACAGAGGGTCGAATGGAGGTCAGTAGCCCAGTATAAGTGGCTCCTGACCCGGTGGATTACAAGGTGCAGCCCGCCCGGCGACCAATGTTTCCTTTGCCATGGAGGCATTGATCCACTAGGGCTGGCAGTCTGCCGGATACGCTGGTGGTCCGCAAGGGAAGGCCGGAATGTGGTTCCACGACTTGGCAAGGAAAGAAGCGGCCAAGAAGAAGGCCTCGCAAGCAAGAGCCCGGAAATCAAAGGCTGAAACCGAAGAGAGCCGCACTCAGGACACAGCGCCTGCTGATCCGGCACCGGACTGAGCGACCGGCCCCGGAAAGGGTGGCAGACCGCTTTACGAGCGCAGCGACAGGTCGCCACCACCGATGATGTCGTTGATCAGGTTGGCGGCAGCGACATGGGTTCGCTTTTTCGCCTCTGTGCCATTTGCGTTCTCGTGGGTCGCGGCGGCGTCTTGCAGAATTCCCACGATTTCCTTTTCCGGAAGCAGGTTGCGATCGTTCATGGCAAGCAAGAGAGCCTCGCAGATGGAAAGCGCAGCCATGCCCGCAGGGTCGTGATTATCTGACATAGGTCATTCCTTTTATGGGCATCGGATCGAGATTGGGTGAGATCCTGACGATCTTGACCATCGTTAAAGTGGCCTTGGCGTTCCGGACTGATCGAAAGCAGTCTCTGCGCCGAATTCGTCTTGCTGCATTCGCCGGTTCGGAAGGAGCCAATGATGACCATCGAAACCAGTCCGCTCACCCGAAAACTCTCGGCATTTGTTGCGATGTCGGAGGCTGAACTGGCCGTTCTGGAAAGGTTGCATCTGCGGCGCAAGTCTTTTGCCGCCGGGCGAGACCTCGTTCATCAGGGGCAATCGGAACAGGCGGCCTATATCCTCGCGGCGGGCTGGGTCGTGTCCTACAAGATTCAGCCTGACGGTTCACGACAGATCGTCGATTTCCAGATACCTGGCGATTTCCTCGGGCTGCGCAGCGTCCTGCTGCACACGTCTGATCACGGGATCGAGCCGATCGTCGATATCGAAGCGGCGGAGGTGCTGGTGAGCGATCTTCTGCAAGCCTTCGCAGAGACGCCTCGGCTTGCCACCGCGATTCTCTGGGCCGTGTCACGCGACGAAGCGATGGTCGTCGAGCATCTGGTCGGGCTGGGACGGCGGGATGCGGATGCGCGCATGGCGCATTTCCTTCTGGAACTTGGCGTCCGGCTGTCACTTGTCGGGCTTGGCAGCAGAGCGGGCTATGCCTGCCCTCTGACACAATATCATCTTGCCGATGCGCTGGGGCTGAGTGCGATCCATGTCAATCGTGTCCTGCGGAAGCTCAGAGAGGAGGGGCTGGTCACCTTTCGGGACGCGTTTGTCGCGTTCGACAATTATGAAGGGCTGGTTGCGCTGGCGGATTTCGATCCGGCATATCTCGATCAGACCCGACCGCTTCTGAGATGATCCGACTGCCTGCCGCCGGGCCTTGGGCGGCGCTGTCTCCATGTCAGGCTGCGCTCGCATATTCCTGTATAGCGGCTCTTCATCCGCTTGGACGCGCCGCGCCGACATGAGGTGGAAGAGGGTTTTGCTGGTATTCTGCCCGAATGAACCGGTTCGGCGCTAACCTCGATCAGCATGGCGCCTGTGGGACGTATCTATACTAAGCCCAAGTGCCGCGCCTCGAAGGGGCTTCTTTTCTGGTGCGTCCTGCAGACGGCGGCCCCGACAAGACCGAAAATTGACCCGATGGAGGCCCGGAATGCTGAAGCTTCGACCGGATCTTCTCCGAAATGACCTAAAATAGCGAAGCGGCGCTTTCCCCGCTGGAGGACCATTAATGACCACTCCTGAATGGCTGAAACCCGGCATCTACGGCGCGCTTATGGGCGCGGCCTTTGTCGGCGTCGTCGGATTTTCCTGGGGAGGCTGGATGACCTTGGGCGGCGCAAACAAGATGGCGAGCGAGTTGGCACATGACGATGTGATCGCGGCGCTGGTGCCCGTTTGCCTTGATATGTCCCGGACCGACAGCGAACGTATCGCAAAAATCGCAACCGTCCGTGAAGCCTCGACCTACAAGCGGCGGGACGCCGTGATGGCAACGGGCTGGGCGACAATGCCCGGTTCCGAGGCCCCGAACCGCGATCTCGCGCAGGCCTGCATAAAAGGACTGGATCTGGATGCGTCGTAGTTTGCGGGCGGCTTCGCCGACCTCATCGAGGGCTGTTGAATTGCCAAAGGCGGAGCCCGGTACACTGGCTTTAATACCGCTGCGACTGGCCTTTGCCATCATGGCCCTCATTGCCTTGGGATCATGGCCTCCAGTGCAATCCCAAACGATCCCGATGCCCCCCAATGCCCACGCCAAAAGCTATGGCGACGGATGGGAGTGCGACCGCTCATATCGGCGCGACGTGGACGAGTGCGTCGCCATCGTCGTGCCTGAGAACGCCTATGCGACGAACCGGACCTATGGTGCCGGTTGGGAGTGTCTGCACGGATTTCAGGAAATCAATGGCACGTCCTGTCTCGAAGTTGCGGTCCCCGCGGGCGGCTATCTCGATCCTTCGGGAAAGAGCTGGAGCTGCCTGCGTGGCTACATGGAGACAGACGATCTCTGTCTGGAGATCGTCTTGCCTCCAAACGCATATCTGACGAATAGTACTTATGGGTCCGTCTGGCTTTGCGACCGGGGTTACGAGGTCGCCGGCGACAATTGTGCGCCCATCGCGGTGCCGGAAAACGCGTTTCTGAACGGCTCGGGCTATGGGCAACCCTGGTCGTGTGAGCGGGGATACTTTGAGCGTGACAACACCTGTGCGGCGGTTGCCATTCCCCAGAACGCTTACTTTGACGATGCGAGTTACGGGCCGGGATGGAAGTGCGATCGCGGTTTTGCCACCTCTGAAGACGGCTGCACATTGATCGAGCTTCCCGCCAATGCGCATCTCGACAGGTCGGGGAACCGGTGGGAATGCCATCGAAACTTTCAGCTGTCTCAAGGCCGCTGTGTCCTGAACGAGTAACTCTCGCGATCCAGATCGAAACGCGGCTCAAGAGGCCCCGGACGCAACAGAGTTGATGCGTTCCGGACAGGCGCATGGCTGCCGGAAAAAGGAAACACAATGAAATCAGGCAGTGAACAGACACCGACCACGAGACTTTCACCCATGGGTCGTCAGGGTCCACCTGATATGTCCACCGCCCACCGGCCCGATGCCAACGCAGTATTTGCCAGTCGGGTGCCGACGGCGGTCGTCTATTGCGAGAGGAACTTCGGCCAGATCGACGGCAAGACCGCAAACGGCCTTGTCAGGTTTTCGCAGGCCTACCGCATTCTCTCGGTGATCGATAGCGCACTCGACGGGCACGACAGCGGCAAGGTTCTGGATGGCATCGACAACAGCATTCCCGTTGTCGAGCATCTTGATGCCGCGATTCAGCTTCATGCGAAAATCCCCGACACGCTGATCTATGGGATGGCGCCTTCAACCGGGACCCTGTCACCTGCCGATCGGGAGGTCGTGCTGGATGCAATCGCGCTCGGCATGCATATTGTCAGTGGTCTGCACGAATATCTCGGTGATGATCCCGAAATCTCGACCGCCGCCAAGCTTGCCGATGTGACGATCCGCGATATCCGCAAACCCCGGCCAAGCAAGGATATGCGCCTCTTCGATGGGAGCGTAACCGGGGTCGGCGCGGTCCGCATAGCCGTGCTGGGTACGGATTGCGCCATCGGAAAACGCACGACGGCCACCGTTCTGGCCAAGGCACTGAACGCAATGGACATCCGCACGATCCTTGTCGGCACCGGCCAGACCGGCCTGATGCAGGGAGCTAAGTACGGGATCGCGATGGATGCCGTGCCGCCGCAATTCTGCTGCGGTGAACTTGAGCGCGTCATCGTTGAAGCGTCACGGGGCGAAGATCCAGACGTCATCCTGATCGAAGGGCAAGGCGCGCTCAGCCATCCGGCCTTTTGCACTTCGGCCTTCATTCTGCGCGGCAGCCAGCCGCATGCGGTCATCCTCCAGCATGCGCCGGAGCGGGCCCATCGCTGTGACTTCCCGGCCATGCCGATGCCCGACCCGCGGGACGAAATCGCGCTGATCGAAGCCTTTGCAGATACCAAGGTGATCGGCATGACGATCAATCACGAGGGGATGGGCGATGCCGAAGTGAGTGCGGCCATCAGGACCTTTTCACACGATCTGGGCATTCCGGTCACCGACGCGCTCACCCGGTCTGCGGTACATCTGACCGATATGGTGCTGTCCGCCTTTCCGCGACTGCGGCCGGTGCCTCTCGTGGCTGCGGGATGACGGCACCGCGTGTCGAGATCGATCTGCGAAAGATCAGACGGAACACGCGTTTTCTCGTTGATCGTCTTGGTCTCTGCGGGATTTCGGTGACCGGTGTGACCAAGGCTGTTTGCGGTCATCCCGGCGTCGCTCGGGCGATGCTGGACGGCGGCGCGGTTGGCCTTGCGGATGCGCGGGTCGCCAATGTGCGGCGCATGCGCGAGGCTGGGGTCACATGTCCGCTCTCAATGATCCGCGCGCCGATGCAGAGCGAGGTCGCGGATGTCGTCGGGTGCTGTGACACCAGCTACAATACGGAGATCGACACGATCCTGAAGCTCGCCGCGATCGCTCAGCAGCAGGGCAAGGAACACAGCGTTATCCTAATGGTCGAAATGGGCGATATGCGCGAAGGCATCCTGCCGGAGAACCTCGCGGGCGTTGCCTCGCGGGTTGTCGCGACGCCGGGTGTCGGGCTCAAGGGGATCGCCGCGAATTTCGCATGCCTCGGGAATGCGGCACCGACACCGGATGACATGGCCCTGCTGTCGAGGCTGGCCGATGATCTCGAAGGTGCATGTGGCCCCTATGTCGAGTTGGTCTCGGGAGGAAGCTCGACCGGCTTGCCATGGGCGCTGGGCGAAGAGCCAACGGGTCGGACGAACAATCTGCGGCTGGGCGAGGCGATCCTGCTCGGTGTCGAACCGCTGACGGGACAACCGATCAGCGGGCTTCATGCAGACGCCTTCACGTTTTTCGCCGAAGTCATCGAAACCGGATCCAAACCGTGTGCGCCACCCAGGCAACCGGTTGCCCCGGCGCCCGGGATGTTGCGTCTGGTGCGGGGCGATGATCGCAAGGTCCGGACAATCCTTGCGGTTGGAAAGCAAGATACGGATCCGGGTGGTCTGGGATTTCCTTCGGGAGTAACCTATTTGGGCGCAACGAGCGATCACACCGTCACGGGCTCTGCCAAAGCCACAATGCCCGTCGGGTCCGAGATGAAAATGAGCATGGACTACAGCGCGCTGATGCGGGCGATGAACGCGCCAGATGTGACGAAAGTCCTGCGTGGCAAGAAAGCCCTGAACGCAACGAATACGGATCGGGATGCTCGACCGCAGCTGACGTTGGTATGATCCCTTTCTGAGCCCGCCGGGCTAGCTGGCAGCATGGTCAATCAGGTCACCAATCCGATGTGCAAACAGGCCTCGCACCTGATTGGAGCACCGAATGTCAACCGGAAAACCGGAAGACGATAGCGACCATTTCATTCAAAGATGTGATGACGGGAACTGCTGCGGAGGGATACGTCTGTTTTGACGGACTTCAGCGACCAATGCCGACAACATCGAACGAAAGCCGTCATTGGACTTTGGTCTGTGTCCCAACGAGACATCGAATGCTAAACTGGTTCAATGAAAGGACTGACCGACGCCCATCATTGGCGCGATTTAACTCTACCGGGCCAATTTCTGTTGGCAGGCGCGATCGTCATGATCGTTGCGATGGTCTTTGTCGGCAATTGGATTTCGCAGCGCATCGAAGATGCGGTTATCCAGAATTCCGCGTCATCCGCCGCGCTCTTCATGGTAAGTTTCATTTCTTCGCTCAGTCAGGAGCTTGCGGAGACCGATACCCTTTCTGCGCCCGCCCGACAGGTGCTGGCGGAGATTTTTGACGGGACCGCCCTTGGCGAGCGGGTGTAGAGGCCGGAGGCCGCACCATCAAGCAGCAGCAGTTGGCGCTGACCGAGCAACTTGCCAAAACAGAGAAAATATCCCCGCAGAACGCAAACCTGCGAAAAAGGGCGGTGGCGGTTTTTTCCCGCGCGACGGCTCAGACCGAACGGGCAATCCGCAGCATTGGATCGGACCTTCATGACGGGCCTGGGCAGTATCTCTCGCTGGCATCCTTGCGGCTGGATAGAGCGCTGAATGCGCCGCATACGCCGACAAAGAATGCTGATCTGGTGCGTGAAGCGCTCGCCAAGGCGCTCAACGAACTGCGTATCATCTCCAGAGGGATGGCATTGCCTGACCTTGATCATCTGAAGGCAACCGCACTGATCGATCGGGCGATACTGGACCATCATCGGCAAACCGGGCTTGACGTTTCGGTCGATCACGCCTTTGAAACCGAGCCGGAGCTGAATTATGCCCAGAAGCTGTGCGTGTTTCGATTTCTGCAGGAAACGCTCTCCAACGCCACCCGTCACGCAGAGGTTGATACGGTCCGGGTCTCTGCCGCATCGGATTTGCAGTCCTTCACCATAACCGTTGCCGACGCAGGGCGCGGGTTTGATCCTGCCCGCCCCCACGAGGTGCGGTCCGATGGCGGCCAGGGTCTGTTCGGGCTGACCGACCGGGCTGAAAGCATCGGTGGCAATCTTGCTATCGCATCTGCGCCTGGCAAGGGTACGACACTTTCATTGACACTTCCCTTTGAAGAGAATGCAACATGACAATCCGCATCATTCTAGCCGATGATCATCCGATTTTCCGCGATGGCCTTATCCACAGCATCGAAGAGACCGGCGCCTTGGAGGTTGTAGGTGTCGACGGATCAGCGGACGAGGCCATAGAGCTTGCAGCAGTACACGTCCCCGATATCGCCCTTCTGGACCTGTCCATGCCGGGCGGCGGTATTTCTGCCGCGGCACACATCTCGCAGGCGGGCACGGCGGGGGCAGTTGCGATGCTGACCGTGTCAGAGGACAGCGAAGACGTCACGGCGGCAATGCAAGCGGGCGCGACAGGCTATGTGCTCAAGGGCGTATCCGCGGCCGAATTGCGTGACATCCTAACCAGAATCGCCGCAGGCGAGGCGCATGTATCGCCCGGTCTGGCGGCTCAGATGCTGCGGATCATGCAAAATCAGAAACCTGCCGAGCGCCAGCCGATTGATGATTTGACAAAGCGCGAGGAAGAGATCCTGAGGGGCGTTGCGGCGGGCCAGAGCAACAAAGAAGTCGGACTGGATCTGCGCATTCAGGAGAAAACGGGCAAGAATGACATGACCATTATTCTGAGCAAACTTCAGGCGCGAAACCGGGTCGAAGCCGCGCTGATTGCGCAAAAGGCGTGGGCGGAAAAGTGATTATTGCCCAACAAGGGCGCGCATGCGGGCCAGATCCTCATGCGTCGCTCTTCGGTTAGCGACAGTCCGGCCCTGCGGGTCCACCAGGCGGTAACGACCGTTCAGAATCCGTTCATCCCAACCGTTCGCATAGCGCAGGTGCAGATCGGCTAGGGTGCCTTCCCGTTGCTCGGAGCCACGGCGATCCCTGTCTCTGCCGTCATTGTCATCGTCATCATTTCCGCTGCCCGACCCGCTATTGTCATCATCATCGCCACCGCGTCCGCGCCCCTTTTCGGCATAGGCATAGTCTACTCCATAGCCGAAATTGCCGTCCGCCGTCAGTTCAACGCTGATAGGAAATGGCAGGAGAAGGATGGCCATACATATGATCCTGAAAAGCTTCGACATGGTTTTCCATAAAATAGAAGTCGCCCAGAATCAGAGCCCTGTCCCCCGCTCAAAGCGTTAGCTCCGAGCGGGGGATCTGGCATCAGACCATAGTTTGACAATCATCTGTCCAGGGGGCCGAATCGCAGGCCCTAGCCCCAGCACTCGGAATGCTCGGCCACGCCGGGCGACCTCGAAAGAACCGTCGCCCTCGGCGGCGACCGGGGCCGTTTCCATCGTTGGCGGGGTCAGGCCGAAGTCGGCGACGGGCGATGCGGCCGCCAGGCTTGGGGCTATGAACCCCCGCGGCCGCGCAGACTGCGCCTGCAAAGAGATGAAGTGCTTTCATGGGATGCTTCCCTTGTTTTCAAGCAATGATCACAAAATCGCAAGTGGCGGCTTCCGGCGATATTGACGATGGGCGCAACAAATCCACACAGAGGTCTTTTCCAGTTTCAGACCCATGTCCGATGTCACGGCGCAGCGACACGAGCCCCAGCTTGTGATGGCCCGGCATGAACCGATTGCGACATTTGATCCCGCCCGGTCGCAAATGGCCGGATACTGCCGGTAAGTCTGGGCAGATCGAGAAAAGCGGTGGTGTACCCATGCCCCCATATCTCGGCTGCGGTTCAACGGTGATCTGCGATTAATTTGAGCGTGGGCCGCGAATAACAGCAAGTCGTGCCAAGCGTACCGGTCCGTCCATGCGGTCAATCTGCCAAATCCGTTGTCCGCAATTGGTGGTCAACAGGCGCTCCGTCCTCCGTCGCGGCCATCTTACCAAAACAACCAACAGCCCTGACTGGCCAAACCGTCAGATGATTGCTCCGAGCCCAAAGTTCCAGATGCTGCACGATGCGCAAATGTCGGTTATCGACTTCACTACGCCTGCGTGCGCGTAATCTCACGGATCAAATCATTTGTCTCTGGTCTCGTCGTTTGGTGCCGATAACGAAGAGCAGAAACAGTTCGCGAAATTTCAAGGCCGTCGATGGGTATCGACACGAGGCCTATGTCTGCGGGAATTGCCGTGGTCGGCAAGATCACCGCACCTGACCCTTGCCGCGCAAGTTCAACTAACCAATCCACGCGATTTGATCGATAGGCCGCGTAGAGTTCGTGACCATGATCCGCACATGTCCCATGCAAAGCATCCCGCATTTCGCAATTTGGTCGGTCAAGCATGTCAGTTTCAGCAAGAGTCGAAAGAGAAATGGCATTTAGTTCAGACAACGGGTGCGACCTTGACACCACCACCTTGTAGTCCTCTTCATAGAGCTGATCTATTCGATAGAGGTCTTCACTGACCTTCTCTGCCGTGACTACGACGTCAAATTCACCATCTCGCAACCCGACGAGAAGCTCGGAAGATGATGCCACGATCAATTCAATTTCGGCTTGCGGCAATCGCGTACGAATACGCTCCATAGCTGCCGAAATTCTGTTGTGTCCAATCGTTTCGCCGACACCGACAGAGATTGGAACCCGCTCCAAACGCATATGACGGACCGCCTCTGCCTTGGCTTGTCGCGTCTCATCATGAACCTTCTGCAGCCTTGGTTGCATGAGTTTTCCGAGGGCCGTAAGCCTGCATCCCGCACGGTCCCTTACAAACAGGTCACCTCCAAGCTCGTTTTCAAGCTTCTTGATCGCAGTCGTCAAGGAAGGTTGGGAGACATTGGAGGCACTGGCTGCGTGGGTAAAGTTTCGATGCTCGCAGACAGCGAGAAAATACCTGATCTGGTTCATTTCCATCGCCGCATTCTCCGTCACATCTCAATCCAAGCCATCAAAACAACTTCGATAGGCCATGTCTATCAAAGAATAGAAGTTCGGAATTGGAGTCCGAGGCATCCAGCATGGAACAAGAGTGCATCGAAACCAAACACGATGAACTTCAATTCAGGAGACGACCATGAAAACGCAAATCCTTCAGACACTCGCCGCACTGGCTCTGATCACAACTTCTGCAATTGCACAGGACAACCCAATGGAAAATCACGCTGCTAGCTACATCGCCATGCCCGCCGCTGAAGGCCAGACCGAAGCATTCGCCGAATTTCTGACCGGAGCGGCACCGATTGTGAACGAAACCGAGCCGGGCACTGTGCTTTGGTTTGCACTTCAAGCTGACGATACACTCGCGATCTTTGACATCTTCGCAGATGAAGAAGCACGCAACGCTCACTTCTCAGGAACTGTTGCCGCGGCTTTGAACCAAAACGCTGACGTGCTGGTCGCCGGGGGATGGGACGACGGTGTTGTCGCGAATATCAACAACTCCGATGTCCTGTCGGTGAAGGAACCGGTTGATCTCTACACGGCAACGACCGCAACTTACATCAAGCTCGAAGCTGCTCCAGGCAAAGGCCCCGAATTGGCAGCCTTGCTGACCGCAGCCGGCTCCATCGTCGCAGACACCGAACCCAAGACACTGTTCTGGGCGGCGCTGCAGATTGACGAGAACAACTTTGCAATCTTCGACATCTTTGCCGACAACTCAGGCCGCGAAGCGCACTTTGCCGGACAAGTCGCCGGACTACTGAATGAAAAGGCTTCAGAATTGGTCTCAGGCGGATGGGATGACGGTGTGGTGGCAAACGTCCACAATTTCGACATCCTCGCTATCAAGTAATCTTGAAGTGACTTGAGAAAGAAGTGCCCGTTGCAACGCATCGGGCGCTTTGCTGTTTGAATTTAGATTCCACCCCAAAGCGGTTCTCTGTTTGCGGGTGAGTCAAGGATTTGGGCTCATTGTCTTTCGGGGCCGTGGTTCTCTACGAAGTCGGTGATGCCGCTTCATGATGGCGTCCGGGAGCTGATCGGCCAAAGTGTCATTCGCGAAGTTGGCCAATGGCCACGTCTGCCGCTTTAGGCTGGCTTGATCCGCCTCCGTCCCGAAGGACGCCGAACCTGCCTCCTCTCTCGGGCAGGTGTTCCGGTTTTGCGCTAGGTTTGGGCCTCCATGCTCACTTCAAAGACGGTTCCGTCGCGCCAGATGCAGTGCAGGATGACCGCGAGTTTGCGTGATGCCGCCACGGTAGTTTTCTTGAAGCCCTTGCGGTCCTGCAAGCGCTTGGCCCACACCAGCAAGGTGAAGGCTTTCGCACCTGGGTGATCAGCGTCGTCGCGGCCGAGTAGAGCAATCGCCGCAGATTGCGATCGCCGCATTTCGAGATGCGCCCAGACCAATCCATATCGCCGGATTGATGTCGTCTTGGCGTGAGGCCAAGGAACGCGCCAACGTCCCTCGATCTCTTGAACCGCTGGGCATCATCAAGCTTTGCGATAAGTGACAGCGCGACCACGGGGCCGACGCCCGGTACGGTCATGAGGCGACGGGCAAGATCGCTCTCACGCGCAATGGCCTTGAGTTCGTCGTCCATCGCTTCCGTTGCTGCGCAGAGAGCCTTGTGGATCGGGTTGAACATTTCGGTGATGACACTGATTGCCGGACCGGTCTCAGCTGCTGAAGCAAGCTGGTCGAGAAATCCCTGCCGCAGTTTCGTGCGATGGACCGAGCCCATGTAAATACCGAAAGTCTTCAGAATCCCGCGCACATGCCCTTCCAGATCTTTACGCATCTTGATGAGACGCTCCCGCGTGCCGATCAACACCCGGACCCGTTCAGAGGCCTCGCTTCGAATATGGACCTGGGTGAACCAACCGGTGCGGGCCAGATGTGCTAGCCCTTCCGCGTCGCCCAGATCGGACTTGTTGATCCGCCCAGACAAGGCCTTGTGCGCGAGGCGAGCATCAATGCGGATTATCGGTAGGCCGCGCTTCTCCAATTCGCGGGTCAGCCAAATGGCCAGAATTCCACTTTCGTGGACAACGCGCTCCAGATCGGATGCATGCTCATGGACGAAGGCAGCAATCCGATCTGGATCCGACGCTGTCTCTCCACGGGCCAGGATCGTGCCCTGCGCGTCAACAACACAGATCGAGACGGATTTGAGGGATACATCCAGGCCAACATAATGGGACATGGTCGTTCTCCTCTACGGCTTGCGATTTGTGAGGCCAGCTTACTGGACCTCGTTTGCCCGAGGAGAGCGATCACCGCAAACACACCATGTCATCCGGCAACTGGAGCGAATTGGCGCTCCGTCCCGCGTTGCGGTCATCCGGTATGTTTCCGAAAACCATGATCCTATAGGACGCCGTCCAGGGGCAGTTCAGGGCCCCATTGCTGTCTTCTCTCAGCACCAACAATTGAAGGATCTAGCGAGAACGGTTCGCAAGTTCCAGATCAGCCCTATTGGCCGAAACTTGCCAGAGGGGCGTGCAGGGATGTAGCATCGAGATATCCCAACAATGGAAGCCATCATGTCAGACACAAAAAAGCGGCTCGATCCGGACCCTAGAATCTGGGACTTCGAAACCGAATACGAACTGGGTCAGGACAATATCCGGCCGTTCGGTCTCGACATACACAATCCGGTTTTTCTGATCTCAAGCGTCCTCATTGCGGCATTCGTGCTTTTGTCACTTGCCAACCAGGAAGCGTCGGCCGAATTTTTCGGGTGGTTGCGACCCTGGCTGACAAGCACCTTCGACTGGTTTCTGGTGCTGTCTGTAAACGCGATTACGCTGTTCTGTCTCGCGCTGATCATCCTGCCTGTCGGCTCGGTCAGGATCGGTGGAAAGGACGCCAAACCAGACTATTCCTACGCCGGTTGGATTGCGATGATGTTTGCGGCCGGCATTGGTATCGGCCTGTTGTTCTTTGGTGTATTGGAGCCGACATACTACAATTTCGCTGAAGGAGGAGCTGCGCACCCGCTTGGCATCGACGATCAAACACCGGGAAATGAGTATATCGGGATCGTGGGTACCATTCACCATTGGGGCCTTGAGGGCTGGGCAGTCTATGCGGCAGTTGGGCTCGCGCTCGCGATTTTCGCCTATAACCTAAACCTACCGCTCACGTTACGATCAGCGTTTTATCCAATTCTCGGAGAGCGCATCTGGGGCTGGTGGGGCCATACAATTGATACGTTGGCCGTGTTTGCAACCTTGTTCGGCTTGACGACGTCCCTCGGACTTGGTGCTCAGCAGGTTGCCGCAGGTCTCAATGAGGTGTTCGGTATTGAACCAAGCAACACGGTTTATGTGCTTCTCATCATAGGCATTACGCTCATTGCACTCGGGTCCGTTTGCCTTGGCATGGATGCCGGGGTGAAACGGCTTTCAGAGATCAACATGGTCATGGCCGTGGGGCTATTCATCTTTGTTCTGCTGGTGACAGGGATCGGTACTGCCATCTCACGCTATTTCAGCGTCATGACGGATTACGTGTTGCTGCTACCCGCTCTGTCAAATCCATTCGGGCGTGAAGATACCAGCTTCTTCCATGGATGGACGACCTTCTACTGGGCCTGGTGGATTTCGTGGTCACCCTTTGTTGGCATGTTCATTGCCCGCATCTCAAGGGGCCGTACCGTGCGCGAGTTCGTGCTTTGCGCGCTCATTGCTCCGACAATGGTCTGTGCGCTTTGGATGTCGACCTTCGGTGGCGCTGCCATCGACATGCTGAACGCCGGCGGCGCGGAAGGCGTCAGGGCGACAGTCATTGATGCATACAAGCCCGAAGGAGCACTGTTCGGGTTCCTGAAAGAGCTTCCGTTCTATTCGGTCATCGCGCCGATTTCTCTGGTGCTGATTATCATCTTCTTCGTCACATCGTCCGATTCCGGGTCGTTGGTGATCGATACGATCACAGCCGGTGGAAAGATGGATGCGCCTGTGGTGCAGCGCGTGTTCTGGTGTACCCTCGAAGGGCTTGTGGCGATAGCACTGCTCCTCGGCGGTGGCCTGGCGGCGCTACAAGGTGCGGCGGTGTCCACGGGCATACCCTTCACCATTGTGGTGTTGATAATGTGCTATTGCCTTTGGCGCGCACTGAGGGCCGAACGCGCCAAGCTTTAGGTCATTGGCTGCGGGCGGTTCGCCGCTCGCAGCAGAATGAGAGCAAGGCCAAAATCTGGCCGCGAACCAATTGGTATCGTCGGTTCTGAATTTCCGCTCCATTCGTGCCGCAATCATTCGCCGTGTTTCCGAGAATGATGATCCTGGCGGAAGTCGTCTGAGCCCATATCTCCCGATTTCTGTCCCGCAGCGAACGGTCGCTGGCGCGAAGCTGGAGGCATGTTGCCTCTCAGGAAATCGATCATAACCCGTACTTTCTGGGGAAGGTATGAGCGGTTCGGATAGAGCGCCCAGGCGGCTGTCTCAAACACGCTCGCAGTGCAGTCGTAGTCCTGAAAAAGCGCGACAAGACGGCCGGTTCGCAGATCATCTCCGATCAGCCAGTCGGCCAATATCGCGACGCCAAGGCCCATACCGGCCGCACGGCGCAGAGCCAGCGCGTTCGAGAACATGAGGTTGCCGCGAACGGCGACAGTGAAAGGCGCTTCATCGCCGCTGCGGAATGTCCAGTTGTCCTGCAGTCCCGGAAGTGCAAACCGCAGGCAATTCAGTCCTGCGAGATCGGTCGGGTGCGCCACCGGCTCTTGCTCAACGAGAAACTCCGGACTTGCCACAACACGGTAGCGTGTCTGCATCAACCGGGTTGAGACAAGATCGCCTTTCGGCGCGGGAGCAAGCCGGATGGCCAGATCAATCCCGTTCTCGACGAGGTCGAGATTGGCATCACTGCTTCGCAGATCGATGGTGATGTCGGGGTAGCGTGCCTGAAACGATGGCAACAGAGGTACGATCATCTGGTGCGCAAAGGCGACTGACGCGGTGATGCGCAACAGGCCCGAAGGCTGACCGCGCAACCCGCGCGCATCCTCACGCGCCGCATCCATTTCCTCGATCAACGGCTCAAGACGGGTGAGATAGGTCTGACCTTCTTCGGTGACAGTGAGGCGGCGCGTTGTGCGTTGGAACAACCGGATGCCGAGATCGGCCTCTATTCCGGCAACCGTTCGGGACACCGAAGACGGGTCGATATCAAGTGCACGTGCCGCACCTGCGATGCTTCCATGGGTCCGAACGAGCAGGACAGTCTTGAGAGAGGCAATGTCCATTCGTGCAAAATTTGCATGACATTCATATCAGATCAATTGTTTTTCGCGTGTTGCGCAGGAAATAGAACGATCTCGTTCCAACCAATGAGGTCCCCATGTCTACTCTTCTTCGCATCGACAGCAGTTCACGGGTCGAAGGCTCCCACTCCAGCCAACTTGCTGATCAGGCCGAGACGCATTGGCGAGCGGCCAACCCACAGGGTCAGGTGGTGTTTCGCCATCTGGGGCAGGATCCCGTTCCGGTTCTGTCGCAAGGCACCATCACAGGCTTCTTCACGCCCGAAGACGCGATGACCGACGAGATGCGCGCAGCAACGGCGCTGTCTGATGAACTGATCGATGAATTGCAAAACGCGGACACGCTGCTGTTGGCCGTCCCGATCTACAATTTTTCCGTTCCCGCAGCGCTCAAATGCTGGATTGATCAGATCACCCGTATCGGACGTACCTTTGCCTATGAGGATGGCGCGTTTCGCGGTCTCACGCGGACCCGCCGCGCTATCGTTGTTTGCGCATACGGGGCCGACGGGTATCTGGACGGCCAACCGTTCACACAGGCCAACTTTCTCGAACCCTATCTGCGCTTTCTGCTGTCTTTCCTGGGCATCGAGGACGTCGAGGTCGTCTCTGTCCAAGCCACCACCGCCGATCCGGAAACCGTCGCGGCGAATGTCAGCAAGGCCGAGGCCGATCTGGCTGCGGTTGCGGCCTGAAACAAAAGGGAAAACGAAATGAACCGTCTCAAAGAAAAGACAGCCGTGATCACCGGTGCAAGCAGGGGCATCGGTGAGGCAGCAGCACGCTATCTCGCTGAACATGGCGCAAAGGTCGTTCGTGCAGCCCGATCGAGCGGAGCGATCGAGGCCATCGCCGCTGATATTGTCGCGAAAGGCGGGAAAGCCAGCGCATTGTCATGTGACGTGAGCGACCACCTGGCCGTTGCGGCATTGATGAGCCACGCGCAGGGCACTTTCGGAAGTGTCGATGTTCTGGTCAACAATGCCGGGCTGATCGACCCCATTTCGCGCATCGCCGATAGCGACCCCGAGGCTTGGGGCGCCGTTGTCGATGTCAACGTCAAGGGCGTCTATCACGGGTTGCGCTATGCGATACCTGTCATGCAGGCGCAAGGCGGGGGGACGATCATCAATATCTCGTCGGGCGCTGCAAACTCGTTTCTCGAAGGCTGGTCGCATTACTGCGCCACCAAGGCCGCGGTTCTCAGGCTCACCGGCGTGGCGCACAAGGAGTATGGTGAGGAGGGGGTGCGTGTCATCGGTCTGAGCCCCGGAACGGTCGCCACCGATATGCAGGTCGCCATAAGGAAATCCGGCATCAATCCGGTGAGCCAACTTGACCCATTGGCACATATACCGCCCGAATGGGTCGCGCAGGCCATCGCGTGGCTGTGCACCCCTGCGGCCGACGCCTATCTGGGTCGGGATTTCTCACTCAAGACGGATGAAGGACGCGCTGCAGTGGGTTTGCCTTGCGTTGGGTGATGCGGGCCGAGTGCAATCCCGGTCCTTCAAAGGGCCGGGAGCATCAATCATTCAAATCAATTGCCGCTGGAGAGCTTTGTGGCCCGCGCATCAAGCGAACACGGATATCCCCGACATGGACCAATGGCGGGAGCAGCCTGTCAGCAGTGAGGCTCGTTACCGGGAGTTGGCGCGCAGGTCCAGCTAGTGTGGCGGATTTCGTCCGCGCTGAATTTCCTGAATGCGTTCGGGCCATGTCGACTGGATATAGGCGAGGATATCCCGGATCTCGTCATCGCTGATCTCGCCGGAAAACGCGGGCATTCCACTTTTGAAGCCGGTCACTCCACGTGCCGCCAATGCCTCGGCCCCGCCGAGTTTCGTGTACTCGAAGAGCAGTGTGTTGTCATGGTGCCAGGTATGCCCGGTCTCGTCATGTGGGGGTGCGGGCAGAACGCCATTTTCATCGCGCGTGCGCCAGTTCGGCTGACCTTCAAGGTTGGCTCCGTGGCAGGTCGCGCATTGTTCGACGTACAAGGACCGCCCCTTGGCGAGATCTCTTTCGTCAAATTCGTGTGCCGCGCGGGCAGGCAGAGCAGTCAGGAGAACGAGCCCTATCGCTGCTGGTCTCATATCACCTCGACCCATGTCTTCATGCCCGAGGCCTGATGCCCGAGCATATGGCAATGCAGCAACCACTTGCCCGGATTGTCAAAGACGGCAGCGATCTTCCGCAATGCACCGCGTTCGACCAGGGACGTGTCGCGCAAATCACCAGGCGAGCCGTCCTCGTCAAGCTCATGGAAATGATGCCCGTGCAGGTGAATGCCGTGCGCAAAACTGGTGTCGTTCATCAGATCGATGACCGCCGTTTCCCCTTTCCTGAAGGTGGCAAACGGCGTGTCGGAAAGACCGGACACTCCGTTGAACGCCCAGATGTCCTCGCCCGCGTGGCGACCGCCCATGGCACCTCCCTCCATCCGGAGCGACAGGTTTTGGTCCGGTGTCGTACCGGGCATTGCAACACCGGGCGAGGGGAGGGCCATCACCTCGGACGTTGCCGGAGCCGGGTTCTTCCCGTCAATCTCAAGCGATCCCATATCATGGAACCCATCCTGCGTGACAAACAGGAAGTCCACCTGTGCCGTCACATCGCCGATGATGTCGATGCGCTGCGCCGGAGCAAGTTGGAAGTCTGTCAGATCGCGGGGCTTCTCAAGCGGCATGCCATCCAATGCCACCACCTTGGCGTCGAGGCCCTTGATGCGCACCGGGAAAATCCGCGCCGTTGCCGTGTTGATCAGTCTCAGACGAACCCGATCACCAAGCCGGACGCTGTCCTGCGACGGCAGGATCATGGCGAAGTTTCCAAGCCGTCCGGCATGGGAGAGGTCGTGCATGTTGCCAAAACCGCCCATCAGCGCACCGCTTTCGTCGAGCCGCCAATCGTCAAGTGTCACGGTGATGTCGGCATCTACCTCTGGCGGCTCGGCTTCCTCGACGATGAGTGGCCCATAGAGGCCTCTTGCCACCTGCTCCCATGACTGATGGTGTGAGTGATACCAATAGGTGCCTGCGTCGGGGACCGCAAAAGCGTAGTCGAAGCTCTCGCCCGGATGCACCAGAGGCTGGGTCAGCCCCGGCACTCCATCCATCGCGTTCTCAAGCCGGATGCCGTGCCAATGGATGGACGATGGCTGGTCAGTGCCATTTTCGAAGCGAAGGGACAGCGTGTCGCCCTGGCGCACGCGCAACTCCGGCCCGGGTGACGATCCGTTGAAGCCCCATAGCGCGGTCGCACTCTGCCCTTTCGGGAGCACCTGCAAGCGGACCGGCCCGGACCGCAGGATGCTTGGCGATCCGTTTGCCCAGCTTGGGATGGTCGCGGCGGCAGCGGAGCACAAAAAAGTTCGGCGCGTGAGTTTGATCATGTGTTGGACCTATTCGCGATAGACTCTGTGACAAGCATCTCCGAGCCATTTCATTGCCTCGGGCAGATCGCATTCAGCGAGGGTCGTCACAAACAGGTCCAGCGTCAAGGTTTCCTGACGCTCGGACTTCGCGATGACGTCCTGAAGTCGCGTCAAATCGCGACATCTGCCTCCGATTTCGGATCATCCTCTTCGGCCTCGACCACGGCCGGTGTCTCGTCGGCGCGCTTCGCAATGGCCGCTGCAGCCGACCTTGCCTTCTCGCCGCCGAAGGCAACGGCCCCGGTTCACCGATCCTCCATCGCGACATAGTCCCGTGGCTCTGATCCGTTGTAGAGTGTCAGCGGGCGGATCAGGATGTTGGTGCGATGCTGCTCGATGCACTGGATCAGCCAACCCGGCACGCGGCCTATGGCGAAGATCGGCACATAGAGGTCCATCGGAATTCCGTGAAGCTGGTAGATCGCACCCGAGTAGAAATCGACATTCACATTAAGGCCGTGGCGGGCATAGGGCTTCATGGCCTCGACGACGGCCTGCAGGATCTCGAACCATTGCGGCTGGCCCATCTCGGCACCAAGCTTGGCCACACCGTCGCGCATGTGACGCGCGCGCGGGTCCTCGGCGCGGTAGACCCGGTGACCAAAGCCGGTGACCGCCTCGCGATTACCGCGCTTGGCCTTCACATAAGCGGCCGCATTCTCGGGCGTGCCGATCTCCTCCACCATCTTCATGACGTCTTCGGCAGCACCACCATGGGCGGGGCCTGCAAGGGTGGAGAGGGCGGTGACGCAGGCGCCGTGGAAATTGGCCTCGGTCCCGACGGTGACGCGGGCCGCGAAGCTCGACGCATTCGAGCCGTGTTCCGCATGCAAGATGAAGTCGACATCAGAGAGCCGTGCGGCATCCTCGGACGGCTTCTCGCCCTTCAGCATCCACAGCCAGTTGGCCGCATGCCCGAGCGCGGGGTCAGCGGTAACCGGCTCGCTGCCATTTCGGATATGCTCATGGGCGGCGATGATCATCGGCACCTGCGAGGTCAGGCGCAGACCGTTTCGCAAAAAACCCTCCTCGGAGGCATCACTGCTTGACGGCTCCAGCGCGGCCAGTGCGGAAACACAGGTCCTGAGCACATCCATCGGATGCCCGTCCTTGAGGCGCCCGATGATATCGTAGATCGCACCGGGCAGTTCGCGGCCCGCTTTCAGCGTTTGATCGAAGGCGGCGAGTTCCGCCGCATCGGGCAACTCGCCATGGATCAGCAGATAGGCGGTCTCCTCGAAAGTGGAGCGCGTCGCGAGGTCATGGATCGAATATCCGCGATAGCTGAGCTCGCCCTTGGCACCGTCGATGTGACTGACGCCCGAGCGCTCGAAATAAACGCCCTTGAGGCCCCGGTTGATGCGGATATCTTCACTCATGACGCAGTCTCCTTGCATGTCCTTGCCCCAAACAATACCGTCGCGCCGGAAATTGAAAGGTGGCGTATGTCTGTTCTTGATCTGGCCCGTGCGCGGGTTCGCGAAACGCCGGGTGCGGTGATTTTTGCAGAGGGCGATGATGCCCGCGTGCGTGATGCCGTGGCACCTCTGGCCGAGGCCGGTGTACGTGTCATGGTGCTGGGAACCGACACGCTGCCCGAGGGGGCGGTGCCGATCCCCGAGATTGTCGATGATGCACTTGTTGCGGCCATTCTGGTGGCGCGGCCCGGTATGAAACCGACAATGGCGGCGCGGATGCTCAGGAAGCCGCTCTTTCGCGCCGGAGCCCTGGTCGCGATCGGTGCGGCAGACGCGATGGTTGCAGGCGTTGCCAATCCGACCCGCCGGGTGATCGAGGCCGCGTCGCTGACCATTGGGCTGGCTGACGGGGTCGCCCTGCCGTCCAGCTTTTTCGTGATGGAGAAGGCTGGTGAGACGCCTCTGGTCTTTGCCGATTGCGCGGTCAACGTCGCGCCGGAAGCGGCGCAACTGGCTGATATAGCGGTGACGACGGCCCGTTCGGCCAAGGCGCTTCTGCGCGAGGCGAGGACAGCATTTCTGTCCTTCTCCACCCATAAATCAGGCGCCGGGGCGTCTGTCGATCTGGTCAGTGAGGCGCGGGTTCTGGCAGGCGATGCCGCCCCTGATCTGATCTTTGACGGACCGCTCCAGGCCGATGCTGCATTGAATGCGGGGATCGCGGCGAAAAAAGGCGTCGAAAGCGATGTCGCGGGATCAGCGAATGTCCTGATCTTCCCCGACCTTGATGCGGGCAACATCGCGTACAAGCTGGTGCAGGAGTTGGGTGGCAGGCAGGCGCTCGGCCCCTTCCTGCAGGGTTTTGCCAAACCGGTCTGCGATTTCAGCCGGGGTGCGGGCGTGGACGATATCGTCGGGGCCACATTGATCACGCTGGCCATGCGTTGAAGGCGCATTACTGAACCTCTTCCGACATCAGACGGAGGGCGTCCTCGGCGATCATCCGTTCTTCTTCCGCCGGGATCACCCAGACGCCGACTTTGGACGAGGCCGCATGCAGCCGTTTGCGTCCCTTGTGGTTCGCATCCGGGTCCATGACCACACCCATCCAGCCGAGTTGCTGAAGGACGCGGGCACGCACGCCAAGCGCGTTCTCGCCAATGCCTCCTGTGAACGCGATGGCATCGACCCCGCCCATGGCGGCAACCAGCGACCCCGCATGCCGTGCGGACCAGTAGCAGAAGTGATCGACGGCAAAGGCCGACGCGGCGGATGTGTCCATCATCAGGCGGCGCATGTCCGACTTGCCACCCGAAAGTCCGAGAAGCCCGGACTGGTTGTTCAGAAGCGATTTGGTCTCGTCCAGGCCATGCAGCTCCACCAGTCGCAGCACCGCATTCGCATCGATCCCGCCGCAGCGCGTGCCCATGGTCAGCCCGTCAATCGGAGAATAGCCCATCGTGGTGGCCACCGACTTGCCGCCCTTGATCGCACAAAGGCTGGCACCGTTGCCAAGGTGGAAGGCCAGCAGGCGGTCAGGCAGCGGCTCTTTCGAGACCTCGGGCAGGCGTTTGACCAGCGAGGCATAGGACAGTCCGTGAAACCCGTAGCGCCGTATGCCTTTGGTCTGATCGCTCTTGGGGATCGCGTATTGCGTCGCCACGTCCGGGTTGGTGGCATGAAAGGAGGTGTCAAAGCTCGCGAATTGCCGCAGATCGGGCGCGGCCTTCGCCACGGCGCGGATTGCGGCAAGGTTGTGCGGGTTGTGCAGTGGGGCCAGCGGCGTACAGCTTTCGATGCGGGCCAGAACCCGGTCGGTGATCTCCACCGGCTCGGTCAGAGCCGCCCCGCCATGCACAACCCGGTGGGCGGCGGCATTCAGGCCCCAGATGCTGACGCCGCGCCCGCGCAGGCCGCTCAGGATGCGCTCGATTGCGACCCCGTGGTCCGGGATCGTTTCTTGCGTCGTACTGGCCCCAATCGTCACCGTGGAAGCGCCGCCGATCTCGCTCACGACACCGGTCAGCACGGCCTGACGCCCACCCTCAAAGACCGCAAACTTGATCGATGAGGAGCCGGCGTTCAGGACAAGGATCAGCTCCTCTGACTTTGCTGACGCAGCCTTGGCCACGTCAGGCGATCTGCTGGGGTTGCATGTCCTCGGCTGAGATATTGGCAATCCGCACTGGCTTCTTCATTGCGTCGCGGCGGAACGGCTCGCCCAGTTCCTGGTTGAGCACAACCTCGAGGAACGTCGTCACGCCGTTTTCCATCTGATCCTTGATCGCCGTGCGCAGAGCGTCCGTGAGCTGATCCATCGAGGTGACCTGCACGCCCTTCAGCCCGCAACCCTCCGCGATCTTGGCGTATTCCACACCAAGGTTCAGTTCGGTCCCGACGAAATTGTCATCGAACCAGAGCGTCGTGTTGCGCTTCTCGGCACCCCACTGGTAGTTGCGGAAGATCACCATGGTGATCGGCGGCCAGTCATTGCGGCCACAGGCCGTCATTTCGTTCATCGAGATACCGAAGGCACCGTCACCGGCAAAGCCGATCACCGGCACATCCGGACAACCGATCTTGGCACCGAGGATTGCAGGAAAGCCGTAGCCACAGGGGCCGAAGAGACCGGGCGCGAGATACTTCCGGCCTTCCTCAAAGGTCGGGTAAGCGTTGCCGATGGCGCAGTTGTTGCCGATATCGCTGGAGATGATCGCGTCCTTCGGCATCGCAGATTGGATTGCACGCCAGGCCATGCGCGGGCTCATCCGCTCTGGCTCGCGGTCACGCGCGCGCTCGTTCCAGCTGGTGCCGGGATCGTCATCCTCGTGATCCATGGACGAGAGCTGCTGCAGCCAGCGCGACTTGGTCTGCGCGACCAGTTCTTTGCGCTCCTTGCGGGCCGCGTCGCCAGCGGTGTCGCTCAGGTTTTCCAGAAGCTGCTCGGCAACCATCTTGGCATCGCCCTGAATGGCGACATCGACCTTCTTGGTCAGCCCGATCCGGTCGGAGTTAATCTCGACCTGAATGATCTTGGCATCCTTCGGCCAGTAATCGATGCCATAGCCGGGCAGGGTGGAGAACGGGTTGAGACGTGTGCCGAGCGCCAGTACGACGTCGGCCTTGGAGATCAGCTCCATCGCTGCCTTTGAGCCGTTATAGCCCAGCGGACCACACGACAGCGGGTGCGAGCCGGGGAAGGCGTCATTGTGCTGATAGCCACAGCAGACCGGCGCATCCAGCGCCTCGGCCAGTTGCCGCGAGGCGTCGATGGCGTCCGCCAGAACCACGCCGGCACCGTTCAGGATTACGGGGAACTTCGCCTCCGACAGAAGGGCGGCGGCGCGGGAGATCGCGTCACGCCCGCCGGAGGGCCGCTCAAGGCGCACGATCTGTGGCAGTTCGATATCAACCACCTGCGTCCAGTAGTCGCGCGGGATGTTGATCTGGGCAGGGGCCGAGCCGCGCCATGCCTTCTCGATCACCCGGTTGAGAACCTCGGCGATACGCGACGGGTCGCGGACCTCTTCCTGGTAGCAGACCATATCCTTGAACAGCGCCATCTGCTCGACTTCCTGGAAGCCGCCCTGACCGATGGTCTTGTTGGCGGCCTGAGGGGTGACCAGCAGAAGCGGAGTATGGTTCCAATAGGCCGTCTTGATTGGGGTTACGAAATTGGTGATGCCGGGGCCGTTCTGGGCGATTGCCATCGACATCTTGCCAGAGGCGCGGGTGTAGCCGTCCGCAGTCATGCCCGCATTGCACTCATGGGCGCAATCCCAGAACTTGATACCCGCCATGGGGAAGAGATCGGAGATCGGCATCATGGCCGAGCCGATGATCCCGAACGCATGCGCAATACCGTGCATCTGCAGGGTTTTGACAAAGGCTTCCTCGGTCGTCATCTGTGTCATGAAGGTTCTCCAACGTGTTGGCCGGGTCCGGCGGGTTCCCATGCGTTCTCGGGGATGCGAAGGGGCTTTCTTAGGGCCAGTTCTCCACAACGATAATGCCAATCAGGCCGAGATCGCCTCAGATTTGGACAATATAAGAAAAAAATGAGACCATTGATCTCATAATTGGGCGTATCCTAGCCAGAATTGACCGGAATGCCAATACTGCTGTGGTCATGTGCTCAAAAAGCGGATGCCCCGCCTTGTGAGCGGGGCATCAGGATTGTCTTTCAGCGGCGCAAGGCCTGGTCAACCGCGGCCTTTCCAGGGCACCAGCCAGCGTTCGGCCTGACGCATCAGGATGTCGATGCCATAGCCGATGATCCCGATCAGGATGATCCCCATGATCACGATGTCGGTCAGCTGGAATTTCGAGGCGGCAATGATCATCTGGCCTGCCCCTTTTTGTGCGGCCACAAGCTCTGCTGCCACAACCGTACCCCAGCAGACCCCCATGGCAACGCGCGCGCCGGTGAAAATCTCTGGCAGGGCATTGGGGAAGATCACCTTGGTGAGCAATTGCCGACGCGAGGCTCCCAGTGAATAGGCCGCATGCACCTTGGAGATATTGACCCCCGATACACCGGCTCTTGCGGCGATGGTCATGATCCACAAGGCGGCCAGGAAAAGCAGGATGATCTTTGCCTTCTCGCCGATCCCGAACCAGATGATGATCAGCGGGATCAGTGCAAGCGGCGGGACAGGGCGCATGAATTCCACAATCGGGTCGAACCAGCCGCGGACCCACGAGTTCAGGCCCATGGCAAAGCCCAGCGGAATGCCGATCAGCGCCCCGAAGAAGAAGCCCGAAAGGACACGGATCAGCGACCATCCAAGGTTCTCGGCCAGCGTGATGTTCTGATAGCCGTCGCGGGAAATCTCGATCAGACGCTGCACCACTGCCTCGGGGGAGGGGAGCCAGATCGGCTCCATCTGCAGCCCCTTGTTCGGAGCGAATGAAAGTGTGCCCTTGGCGGTCATCGAGACCCGGCCGTCGGCCAGCTTCAGGAATTCGCCGGGCGCTATAGGATTGCCGTCCACGGCCGTGATCTCATAGGCGTCCTCCCGTCCGCCTTCGTCATTGTTTTTGACGCGGATAAGTTTGGACCGCCATGCGCCCAGAGCGGCGGCATCGTTCTTTGCAAAGCCATCGCCCTCGTCGATCTCGGGCGGTGCCTCCGACTCGCCAACGTTCTGGACGTTGACAAAGACCGTCGCCTCATCGGTCTCGCCGGCGGCATTCTTGGCTGTGTAGGTGAAGGACGTTTGCCCGATGAAGGGGCCGGGCACGTGGATCGGCGTGATGACCGATCCCGTGAACGCGCCCCAGATCAGAAAGATCACAGCGACCGAGATGATCGAGGCGGGGCGGTTCGCGGTGATCGCACTCTCGTCGCCGAAGGTCACCGTCTTGCGGTTGTTGAAGCTGTCGGTTTTCTCGCGCGAGGCTGACCATTTGGCCCAGGCAAACCATGCGAGGGCGAAGATGACGACGTAAATCAGAAAAATCAGCATGTCTTATCCCTCTGCCCGGCCCATGATTTCTTCTTCCATCTCCCAGATCATCGAGAGAATTTCCTCACGCTTCGGTCCGTAATCCGCGTGTTTCTTGACCTCACGCAGATCGGCGCCGACGCCCATCTCGGCGAAAGGCAGGCGATATTCGCGGTGGATGCGTCCGGGACGCGGCGCCATGACGAGCAGACGCTCGCCCAGAAGCAGGGCTTCCTCGACCGAATGGGTGATCAGAACGATGGTTTTGCCGGTCTCTTTCCAGATTTCCAGAACAAGGCTTTGCATCTTCTCGCGGGTCAGCGCATCAAGCGCGCCAAGCGGCTCGTCCATCAGGATGACGTCGGGATCGTTTGCCAGACAGCGGGCCAGCGCGACGCGCTGCTGCATGCCGCCTGAAAGCTCGTAGATCATCTTCTGGCCAAAGTCCTGCAGGCCGACGATGCCAAGCAGACGATCCACGTTTTCCTCGATCTCACGTTCCGGCACGCCCTTCATCCGGGGGCCGAAACCGATATTCTTGCGCACGTTCATCCATTCGAACAATGCACCCTGCTGGAACACCATGCCACGCTCGGGGCTGGGGCCCGTCACTAGATCTTCGCCCAGATGCACAGTGCCGGAGGTCGCAGCCAGAAAGCCTGCGAGGATGTTGAGAAGTGTGGTCTTGCCACAGCCCGACGGGCCGAGGACAGACATCAACTCGCCTTCCTTCAGCTCCAGATTGATGTTTTTGAGGGCTTCGACCGAACCGCCATTCGGCAGTTCGAAGATCATTGAGACGTCGGAGATTATCAGGCCGGACATAGCTCTCCCAAGGATTTAGAGGTGTAAATGAAACAGGACGCGCCCTTGACAACAAGGCCGCGTCCAAACTGTTCAAATCCTTTGGAGATCAGTTGCCTGCGGCGACCGCCTCGAGGAAAGAGCCGTTCGCGGCACTGTCATAGCTGTCGCGTGCAGCCGGGATTGTACCCTGCTCAACAAAGAAATCGCCGACTTCCTTGAGGAATGTCTGCAAACCGCCACCAAACCAGGCATCGCTCAACTGCTCATCCACGGAGGGGAACACGAAACCGGCCAGTGTGGCCTTGGTTGCTTCCTCGTCCATGCCCGCTTCCTTGGCGATCATCGGCATCATTGCGTCGGCTTCACCGGCAGCGTAGCGCGCGTTCATCTCGGCGGTTACGGCCAGGAACTTGGTCACAAGCTCAGGGTTTTCCTCGCCGAACGATGTCGGGATCACGGTCGCATCAAAGACCTTGATACCCAGTTCTTCCTTCTCGGCACCGGTCAGAAGCACATTGCCATGCTCTTTCATGCGGCGCAGCGCACCGCCCCAGCCGCACACCATGTCCAGTTCGCCATTGGCAAAGGCTGCTGCGCCATCGGGCGGGGCCATGTCGACGACTTTCATAGTCGATGTATCGACGCCGAAATGGTCCATCTGCTTGAGGAAACCGTAATGGGCAGCAGTCCCGATGGGCACGCCCACTTCCTTGCCTTCCAGCTCCTTGGCTGAGGCCGCGTCGATCTCAAGCTCTTCGCGCACGACGCAGTTGTCGTTCTCGGAATAGCTCACGGCTACGTCGACCACCTGCAGATCCTGACCTGCGGAGGCGGCGACCACGAAGGGCGGAATGCCCTGGCTGAACGAGATCTGGACATCGCCCGAGGCCATTGCGGCGGACATCGCCGTACCTGCATCGAAGGCAACCCAGTTGACCTTGACGCCGAGCGCTTCTTCATAAGCCTGAGTGGCCTGTGCGAACTGGTTTGGCGTCGGCCACTCCAGGAAATAGGCAACTGTGATTTCGTCAAGATGGCCGTCTGCCATCGCAGTGGGCGCGATAAGTGCGAGGCCGGTGGTCACAGCGCTCAGTGTTTTGGTGAATTTCATCGTCCGAAGGACTCCCTGATTAATGTTTTGCCAGAAGGCGTGCCGCTGTCGGCATCTTTGTTTTCGGCATTCAACAGTGTTGCCGGATTCGAACAATTTTACAATGTTCAACCTTCTCACCGCGCCGAAGTGTCGGGACTTTGCGGCGCATGATGATCCAGCCGATAGGACCAGTCAGAAGTTTGGATAGAGCCAGTTTTGGAGGGCGACCACCGAAATTGCGGGATTGTTTGCCGCCCGAGAGGATCCTGCATCGGCGTTAGGCTGACGGTCCCAGCCCACTATCGGGATGGGCCGGCGCGCGAAATCGCGCCCAATACCTCGTCGCTCGTGAGAAGCTCCGACAACAGGATGCCCTCCGGCGCAGACGGGCCATAGACGATGTTGAAGGGGATGCCGAACCGGCCGTAGCTTTCGAGATATCTCGATATCCCGGGGTCTGGTCGGGTCCAGTCTGCTCGCATGGCTATGATGCCCTCACCACTCAGAGCTGTGACCACCGGATCCCGATCCAGCACGAGTGTCTTGTTGACCTTGCAGGTCAGGCACCAGTCGGCGGTCACATCGACAATCACCGTCTGCCCGCTTGAGACCAGGCGACCGATCTGAGAGCGGTCAAAGGTAACCCATGCAGCGCCCGAGACCGGTTTGCCGACAGGGGCCGGATTGAAGGCCAGAGGGGCCAGAACGCTCGCGCCGAGAAGCACGGTCACCAAAGCGGGCCGCAGGCGGTCGGGCAGGGACCGGCCCGCGACGATCACCGCTGTGGCCGCTGCCAGCAGCACGCAGACCAGAATTGTCGTTCTGGTTCCGACCAATCCATGCAGAATGAAAAGCATCCAGACCGCCGTCAGGGCCAGCAACAGGCCGAGGATTGTCTTGAGGATCAGCATCCAGCGGCCCGGTTTGGGCAACCGACGGATCATTCCGGGCCAGATGGCGACGATCAGGTATGGAAGTGCGAGGCCGAGGCCGAGACTTGTGAAGATCAGGAAGATATCGACGCCGCGCCCAGCCAGCGCAAAGGCGACGGCCGTTCCCAGCAACGGGGCCGAGCAGGGGGTTGCCAGCACTGCTGCGAAAGCACCTGTTGCAAAGTCACCTGCATAGCCGGGCCGGGTTTCGGCATCAGCCAGCGTCGATGTCCAGGACTGCGGCAGGGTGATCTCGAAAAAGCCAAGGAGATTGACCGCAAAGAGCAGCAGAATCCCGATCATCAGACTGAGGAAAACCGGATTCTGGAACTGAAGCCCCCAGCCGACGGAATGACCGGTTGCGCGTGCAACAAGGGTCGCGAGCGCCAATAGCCACATGAAACCGACCACGCCTAGGGCCGAGACGATGAAGCCGCGCCTGACCCGCTCCGGACTTTGATCCGCAGCCTTGAGTGCCGAGGTAAGCTTTATCGACAACACCGGCAGGACGCAGGGCATCGCGTTGAGGATGATCCCGCCCAGAAACGCCAATCCGATGATCCAAAGCAGGTGGGCCAGATCGGGGCCCTGGGTATCCGGACGATAAGGAGCCTCGGGAGCAACACCGGTCAGTTGAATGTTGCTGAGTGTCGTGTTCATCGCGGCATCGGTAACGGTGATCCGGAATGGCGCCGAGGCGTCGCGTGCCAGCACCGGCAATTGCGCCCAAAGCTGCTTTCCATCGGCGCTCAGCCTGATATCGGGCGTGCCGAAGGCGCTCTCCGGTCCCATTTCGGGGAAGATATCGGGAGTCTCGAACGGGACGCTGCCGTGTAGCGAAACCGTCAGGCTTGCGCCATCATCAGACAGGTAGGCTGCCTTAAGTGTTACGCCGTTTGCATCCCCGTCATCGGGTATCTGCGCGGCGTAGCTGGCGATCCGGTCGGCTTCTGCCATGTCCAGACCAGCGCCTTGCGGAACATCGAGACGAAGCTCGAAAGTCTCGGGAATACAGATCTCCTTGCAGAGAAGCAGATTGACCTTTGCTGTCAGATCTGCCGGTCGTCCGGCCTCTTGCAGTTGCAGATTGATGGGAAAGACGACCTCGTCGAGATAGCCTGCATTCTCGATCCCGAAGGCCCTGAACCGGGTCGGGGCGGGCCACATGAATTGCGCATCGGCCAGATTGGTTGAGCCCTGCCAGTCGATCTCGGGTGGAAATCCGACCTCTCCGGGGGTGCGCCAATAGGTTTTCCACCCCTCGGCAAGTGTCAGATGCAGACCCGCCGACAAAAATACTGAGGAGACCCCCACGCCGTTTTCCGCCGTGATCAGCCGCGCGGTCATCTGCTCAGTCCGGTGCATGTCCGAGCTGGCCGGAACCGCGGCAGTTGCAACTCCGCAAAGCAGCAGGACGCCAGCCGCGAGGCGGATGGCGAGGCCTTTTGCATCAAGCAAGATCTGCATCATTCGGGTCTGTTGCCTCGGTCAGTGTTCATCGCTGCCTGCAAGGTGCCGACTGCAAACACTTACGCGGATGGGGTGCGGAATGCAGCCCTCCTCAAGCCCTTGTGAAAGGGATTTCAGGTCGCTCTTGTTCACATCTCCGCCAGTCGTTTGGCGACCAGAGCGGTTCCGTCGGCAATCCTGGCTCTGTTGATGGACGAATAGGCCAGACGGTAAAAGTTTCTCGGCGCGTCGACGGGATCGAAGAACGGGCTTCCGGGTTCGATGATGACCCCGTCGCCAAGCAGGATATCGGCAAGCTGCTCGGTATCGACATGCTCGGGCGCGCGCATCCAGAAACTGGTGCCCCCAAAGATCGAGCTGTGGACCGGGGAAAGCCCGTGATGCTCGATGGCCGCCGCCATCACCTTGCGCCTTTCAGCAAAGGTGTCGCGCATCCGTTTGACCAGCGTGTCATAATGCCCGCGCGCCAGGAAATAGGCTGTCGTGCGCTGGATATGCCCCGGTGGATGGCGGAGTTGCACGGACCTCAGCGCACGTGCTTCGCGGATCAGCGGCTCGGGGCCGACGAGATATCCAAGCCGCAGCCCCGGAAACAGCGACTTGGAGAAGCTGCCGACATAGATCACGCGGCCATGCCGGTCGATGGATTTCAGGGCAGGACTTGGTGGTTTGAGAAACGACATCTCGAACTCGTAGTCATCCTCGACGATCAGGAAGTCGTCCGCCTCGGCCCGGTCGAGGAGCTCGCGACGGCGCCCCATCGGCATTGTCACCGTGGTGGGTGCGTGATGGGACGGGGTCACGAACACGGCGGCAATGTCGGGGGGCAGGTCGCCGGGCGGCAGACCGTCCTTGTCCACCTGAACCGCATGGGTCCGACAGCCTGACTGTCTCAGGATTGCTCTTATTCCTGGATAGCCAGGCGTCTCAAATGCGGCCTTGCGCTCCGGGCTCAGAAGCAGTTGCACCACGAACCAGAGCGCGTTCTGTGCACCGATGGTGATCAGGATCTCTTCCGGCTTGGCGTTGATGCCGCGCCGGGGCAGGGTCTGGCGAACGATGAAATCGATCAGATGCGGGTCGTCCTTTGCTGCCATATCGCTGATCAGACTGTCGATATCTCGCAGACCAAGCGCCTGATGGGCACAGGCCCGCCATGAGGAATGATTGAAAAGGGTGGGATCGCTTTGTCCGTATATGAACGGATAGGGGTATTTGCGCCAGTTCTGGATCTTGGGCACCAGCCGGGTATCACTGTAGGTCCGTTGCAGAAATCTGCTCCAGTTGACGGTGTCCTTGGACTGGATCGCACCGCTTGCGGAGAGTTCGGGCTGGGGCGCCGTCTCGGCCACGAAATAGCCCGACCTGTCGCGGCTATCGAGATACCCATCGGCCACGAGGTCCTGATAGGCAAGTGTCACGGTGATCCGGCTGATGCCCAGATGCTGTGACAGCTTGCGGCTGGAGGGCAGGCGATCGCCGATCCGGATCCTGCCTGAAAGAATGGCGCCCGCAACATTCTGCCGGATCTGCGATTGCAAGGAGCCCTGAAACTCCGGGTCCAGAAAGAATGCATCAGGGGTCAGCAGCATTCGACGATCCTGTTTTGAGGGCCATGATTTGCCCTAGAATGGCGCAAAGTCGGTGCGAAGGGAACTGGATATAAATGTGCTGAAAACTGGATGTAAGCGAAGCATATCGACCCTCCTAGCGTCTGCCATCTGTTTCATGTCTGAGGAGCGACCATCATGGCCTATGACGCACACCCCAATTCGCTGGAAAAACACTGGATGCCGTTCACGGACAATCGCGGCTTCAAGGAAGACCCGCGTCTTGTCGTCGAGGCCAGCGGTGTTTACGCGACCTCGCATCGCGGCGAGCAGATCATCGACGGCTCAAGCGGCCTCTTTTGCTCGCCTGCGGGGCACTGCCATCCCAAGATCATTGAAGCCGTGCATCAGCAGATGCAGAAGAACACCTATACGGCGCCTTTCGGGCTCGGCCATCCGGCGAGCTTCCAGCTTGCTGACAAGGTAGCTGCGCTGACACCCGACGGGATCGACCATGTGTTCTTCGTGAACTCGGGCTCGGAGGCGATTGATACCGCGCTCAAGATCGTCATGTCCTATCACTCGGCTCGTGGTGAGAACCGGCACCGGTTCGTCAGTCGGGAACGGGCCTATCACGGTGTGAACATCGGTGGTGTCAGCCTTTCTGGCATGGTCAACAACCGCCGCACCTTCCCGGTCGTGATGCCCAACGTGGTGATGATGCGCCACACCTGGACCGGTGACGAGATCAACATCAAGGGCCAGCCCCAACAGGGGCGGGAGTTGGCCGAGGATCTGGAGCGCGCCTGCCAGACTTATGGCGGCAACACCATTGCAGCATGCTTTGTGGAGCCTGTGGCGGGCTCCACCGGTACGCTCGTGCCGCCCGTCGGTTATCTGGAGCGGCTGCGCGAGATCTGTGACGCGCATGGCATCCTTCTGGTCTTCGATGAGGTCATCACGGGCTTCGGTCGTCTGGGCACCAACTTTGCGGCTCAGCGGTTCGGCGTGACGCCCGATATCATGACAATGGCAAAGGCGCTGACCAACGGCTCCATGCCGATGGGGGCAGTGGCCGTACGGGACGAGATCTACGAGACCGTGACGGACACTGCGGCACCTGGTGCCATCGAATTCTTCCACGGCTATACCTATTCCGGTCACCCTGCGGCCTGTGCGGCGGGCTTGGCCACGCTTGAGATCTATGAGGAAGAGGGTCTCTTCCAGCGCTCGGCGGACATGGAAGAGTATTTCGGCGATGCCATGCAGTCGCTTTCCGATCATCCGCTGGTTCGCGATGTGCGCACCATCGGTCTGATGGCTGGCGTCGAGGTGTATGCGGATACGGCCCCCGGCAAGCGCGGAACGCAGCTCCAGAAGGACATGTTCTGGAACGGTATGCATGTGAAGTTCACCGGCGACAGCGCGATCATGGCACCGATGTTCATCGCCGAGCGTACCCATATCGACGAGATGACGACCAAGTTCCGCAAGACGCTCGACCAGCATATCTGACATCTTGACATGGCCCGGCGGATCATGTGGTCCTGCCGGGCATGTCCGAGATCTGTTTCCTTCATATCGGCAAGACCGGTGGCACGGCGGTGTCCAGCCTGCTGCGCCGCCATCGCAGGAAGGCGGGCCGTACAGATATCCAGATATATCCGCATCGCTATTCGGTCCGCCGCCTCCGTCGCCTGCGCCCCGATGCGAAACTGGTCTTCTTCGTGCGCGATCCGGTCAGCCGCTTCGTCTCGGGTTATTTCTCGCGCCTGCGTCAGGGCCGCCCGAGATACAACGCCGAATGGACCGCAGCCGAGGCCGAAGCCTTCACCCGTTTCCCGGATATCGAGACACTGTGCGCGGCACTGGCGGGATCGAAGGCTGAGCGGGACGCGGCAGAGGCCGCCATTCAGGCAATCCAGCATACCCGTCTCGACTATCCGCATTATCTCGGGTCGACTGATGTGCTTGAAAAGGCCAAAGCGCATATTCTGATGATCGGGAACCAGACCGACTTCGGGCGCGATGTCGGGCGGCTGAAAGACCTTCTGAACATCCCGCCTGAACTCGATATTCCACGAGATCCGGTGAAGGCGCACCGGAATGCGTATCCTGAAGGTTTCACACTTTCAGCGGAGGCTGACGCGATCCTGCACACGCGGTTGGCCGCGGACTACGAGCTATATGACTGGTGCCGGAACTTCAGCAATTCTCGTGGCTAGGAGGCACGAAACAGCTTTCAGTCATGCTTGGCGAAACGTCACAACTTGCATTCAGCATAGAATTGGTGGGGCGACAAACCGAAAGCCTTCGTGAAGGCCTGTTCCCACGGCTGACCTCGTCCTATCAGATCCCAATAGGTGCGAAATGCGATCAGTCCTGCGCGTCTTTGGAGCTCCGCTACCGCGACCATTCCCGCCGACACGGATGTCGGACTGGTGTTGAAGCTTTGCCTTGCTTCCAGCGAGGACAGGCGATCCCCTTGTCTTCTCGCCAGGCTGCGCTGGTGGTTGATTTCCTTGCTGAAGGTGACAACCCGCCGGTCAACCTTGTGCAGCAGCACCACATGTTCGGCAAATCCTTCGGTGAGCCACGCCGGACCAAGCGGCTTTCCCCGGGCCAGTTCCGATTGCACGACATGAACATACTCGTGCAGCGTGATGACTTCCTGCTGAAGCCCGCGCCCGCCCGCGAACCGCGAGCGATTGAAAGCCTCGCTACCCGTGCACAGGACAAGGGTCCGCAGATTGCCATAGCCGCCATTGCAGTTGGGAAAATAGTAGCGACCGGGGACATTCGCCTGGAGAAACTGCTCATTGCCCGAGGCGATGACCCTGACCTCAGCCGCGATCGAAACTCCGAGTTTCTGTTTGAAGAAGGTCTCTCCGGCGGACACGCCTCTGTAGATGTTAGCTTGAACTTCATCTGCTACGTCCTGTCCCAGAACGTATCGTGCCTGACTGTAAGTCGATGTGGCGATCAGCATGACCGCGCATGTGATGAATGACAAAACGATTCTCATGGATACCAAGCCTTCACTATCTGCGTTGATCGAATTGGATCACCTCGGGTGTGTTTCGTGTCAACTTTAGCCATTCGCCTGGGGAAGTGCATTTCGCTTTTGCAAAGGCTCTACCAGAAACGCCCGGAAATCGTTGACATTGGTCAATGTAGGCCCGGTGACGACCTGGTCGCCGAGGGCCTTGAAGAACCCGTGGCCATCATAGCTGTGCAGAGCCTTCTCAAGTGTCCCTTCGCCGCGTGCGAAGCTGTCGGGCTTCACGATTGCACCTGCGATCTCCTCCAGCCCGTCCACACCGTCAGTGTCGCAGGCCAGTGCGGTGATCCCCGCAGCACCGCGCAAGGTTTCAAGCACGCCCAGCAGGAAATCCACGTTCCGTCCGCCTGCGCCAAGCGCCCGTCCGTCCTTCGGGATTGTGACGCTGGTCTCACCGCCCGACAGGATCAGGAGCGGTTCGCTCAGCTCCCTTTGCAAGGCAAGCGCGTCCCTGGCCATCTGGCGACCGAGATCACGCGCCTCGCCCTCCAGCCGGTCACCCAGATTGCGAACCTGATGTCCAAGCGCCCTTGCGGCGGCCTCAGCGGCATCAAGTGACAGCATCGGGGTCGCGATCATCCGGGTTTTCGTGCTGGCCAGCCTCGGGTTATCCGGCTTGATGCTCTCATGCGCGGGATCGTTCAAGCATTTCGTCATGGCAGGCGGCAGATCCATTCCATAGCGCGCGACGATCTCGCGGGCGTCGCTCAGGGTGGTCGGATCGCCTACCGTCGGGCCGGATGCGATGTTGACCGGGTCATCCCCCGGCACATCCGAGATCAGAAGCGAGAGCACGGAAGCAGGGGCGCAGACTGCCGCCAGCCGCCCTCCATTTGTCCGGCTGAGGTGGCGGCGGACACAGTTCATCTCGTCAATCGATGCACCCGAGACCAGAAGCGCCCGGTTGAGCGCACGCGCATCCTCAAGGCCGAGCCCGTCGGGCATGAGCGTCAGAAGGGAAGACCCACCCCCCGAGATCAACGCAATCACATGATCCTCCGCGCCGAGAGACCCGCAAAGCTGAAGCATCCGCTCGGCAGCCGCGGCACCGGCTGCATCCGGCACCGGATGGGCCGCTTCAACGATCTCGATCTGGCGGCAAGGGGTCGCGTGCCCGTAGCGGGTGATGACAAGCCCGCTCAACGGGCCAGTCCAGACAGCCTCAAGCGTTGTCGCCATGGCCGCAGATGCCTTGCCGGCACCGATCACAACAGCGCGTCCGTTGCGGTTGGCGGGCAGATGCGCCTCCAGAACATGCGAAGGCAGCGCCGCTTCAACCGCGACATCAAAGAGATGTCTGAGCAGGTTTTCCGGTGTCATGGCTGGGCCGCTTCACATGTCGCTGATTGACAAAACAAGCAGCTCTTGGCCAAGTGGCGCTGAATTTTGTTCAGTGAATGCAAGCTCGTCATGGCCCCTCTCTCCCGGAAGATCGCCGATTTGTGCGGCACAGTGCCCGAGATCGCAAGCCTGCGTGCGGCAATTGTCGATATCAATGGCGTCTGGCGTGGGAAGCGTCTGCCGCTCGGTTATGCCGGGAAAATGAGCGAGGGTGTGCGGATGCCGCTCTCACTCTGCCTGCAGGATATCTGGGGCCGGGATATCGAAGCCAACCCGATGGTTCAGAACGGGGATGCGGACGGGGTGGCGAGACCCACGGGCCGGGACCCGCTTGCGATGCCGTGGCTCGATCCACCAAGCGTGCTGGTCCCGATGTGGCTGTTTGAGGAGGACGGGCGTCCCTGCCTGAGCGATCCGCGTCAGGCCTTGGCGGCTGTCCTGGGTCGCTATGAGGCGCTTGGTCTTACACCGGTGGTGGCGACAGAGCTTGAGTTCTATCTTCTCGATGGTGATGACAATGCGCTGAAACCCGGAAAATCCCCGGTAACAGGGGCCGCACCAAAGGCCGAAGGCGTTCTGGCGCTTGATGATCTCGACTGTTTCGAGCCTTTCCTCGCCGCCGTCGAGGCGGCCTGCCAATCTGCCAATGTCGCCTCCGAGGCCGGTATCTCGGAAGGCGGGCCGGGACAGTTCGAGATCAACCTGATGCATCATGCCGATGCTCTGAGAGCAGCAGATGAAGCCGTTCTCTTCAAGCAGATCGTCAAAGGTGTCGCGCGTCAGTTCGGCCTTCGGGCAAGCTTCATGGCCAAACCGTTTCTCGCCCATGCCGGAAGCGGCTTTCACATGCATTTCTCGATCCTTGATCGTGATGGCGCAAATATTTTCAATGATGGAACGGATGAGGGTGCGCCGACCTTGCGACATGCCGTTGCCGGTCTTTTGGGATCGATGTCGGCCGCGACATTGATCTTTGCCCCGCATCTCAATTCCTACCGGCGGCTTGCCCCCAACACCCACGCGCCCTGCCAGATCGCCTGGGCCTATGACAATCGCTTTGCGGCGGTCCGGATACCCGGTGGACCCGCTGAAGCACGCCGGATCGAACACCGGGTTTCAGGGGCGGACGCCAACCCTTATCTGGTGGTCGCAACCGTTCTGGCGGCGGCACTCGACGGGATCGAGGAGGCACCCGACTGTCCCGCGCCTGTGTCAGGCGACATCTACGGGCAGGACCTTCCCCGCATCCCTAACAGCTGGGAGCGGGCCTGCGACCTGATGGCGTCCACACATGTGCCCGGGCTCAGCGATCAGTTGAGGATACTTTTCACCGAGGGCAAGGCGCAGGAACGGGCCCGTTTTGCAGCGCAGATGAGCACGCTTGAGGTTGATACATACCGGGACAGTGCATGATGGCGACAAGCGGTTATCCCGACACCTATTATGCGGCCACGGCGCAGAAAACTCCGGCCCGGCCACCGGTTTCAGGGGACGTGTCGGTCGATATCTGCGTGCTGGGAGGCGGCTACTCAGGTCTGTCTGCCGCGCTGGAATTGGCCCAGGCCGGTTATCAGGTGATCCTTCTGGAGGCGCAGCGGATCGGGTGGGGCGCTTCCGGGCGGAATGGCGGGCAGATCGTCAACGGGCTGAACGCCTCGCTGGAGAAGATAGGCGCCGAGTACGGAGCGCGTGCGCAGGCCTTTGTCGGAGCGCTGGTTCAGGAGGGTGGCCGGATCATCCGCGACCGAGTGGCGCGTTTCAATATTGAATGTGATCTGAAGGACGGCAATCTCTTTGCCGCCTATACCGACAAGCACATGCGCGAGCTGGAGGCAAAGAGGCTGCTCTGGAAGCGCTTCGGGATGGACGAACACGAGATGATCCCGGCATCGGGTATGCGCGATCATGTCGGCTCGGACGTCTATGCGGGTGGGATGATTGATCACAGTGGCGGTCACCTGCACCCGTTGAACCTCGCGCTGGGGGAAGCGGCGGCGTTTGAAACCCTGGGCGGTGTCATCCATGAAGCCTCGCCGGTTCTGACCGTCGACTGGGAGCGGGCTGCGCCGATTGTCCGGACAGCAAAAGCGACCGTGACCTGCAAGACGCTGATTGTCTGCGGCAACGCCTATCTGGGGGACGCCTTGCCGGAATTGTCGCGCCGGGTGCTTCCCTGTTCGACACAGATCATGGCAACCGAGCCTCTGGGAGACCGGGCAGATACCCTGTTGCCCTCGGACATCTGTCTCGAGGATACGCGCTACATCCTGGACTATTACCGATTGTCGGCAGACAAACGTCTGCTCTTTGGAGGGGGCACTGTCTATGGCGGCAGGGATCCTGCCGATATCCGCGCCAAACTGAAACGCAACATGGACAAGGTCTTTCCGCAACTCGGAGAGGTCGCGCTCGACTACGCTTGGTCGGGTACGTTTGCCATCAGTTTCACCCGCGTGCCTCAGATGGGACGGCTGGGCAAGGGCACCTATTTTGCGCACGGCTATTCCGGGCATGGCGTCACCGGAAGTCACTTGTTCGGAAAAATCCTTGCCGATGCGATCCGGGGCGATCTTGAACGGTTCGACACGTTCGCCAGCATGAAGTGGAAAGCGTTTCCTGGCGGCGATGCCCTTCGGGTGCCCTATTCGGTGCTTGGAAGCTGGTGGTATGGGCTGCGCGACCGTCTAGGAATGTAGGTCTGATGGAGCGCCTTACGGCGGATTCCTTTTGTGCACGTTGCCGTGCGGTTTGGATATTTTTACCAAAAAGAAAGCAGGTTGCTCCGTGCCCCATGGGACACGGAGCACCTTCTTCTTGGACGGCCATCGGCGTCCCCGCCTGTACCGCACCTCATAGGTGACTCGACATTCTTTCTTCTTGGTTAAAATATCCCCGCCGGAGGCATCGATATGCGAGCCGTCGGTGCAGCAGCGCATTTTTTGGAGGGGTCATGGACCACAAGAGTGATCAGGCGTTTCGCAAGACTGACCTCAAGGGCAGATGGATGGAGAATACCTATGGCGGTGCATTGTCCTTCCTGCGCAGGCCCTACTCGCGCGATCTAGAAAATGTGGCGGTAGCGGTCACGGGCATTCCCTTCGATGCCTCTGTGACTTACCGGCCCGGATGTCGGCTCGGACCACGGGCAATCCGGGCGGCATCCGTGCAACTGGCGGAACTCAAGGCGTTTCCATTTGGGTTCGATCCCTTCGAGACGCTCCCGGTCGTGGACTATGGCGATTGCCTGCTGGACCCGCATCACGCTGCAACCGTGCCACGAGATATCGAGGCACATGCTGCCGAGATCATCGGGGCGGGGACGAAACTTCTCAGTCTTGGCGGTGATCACTTTGTCGCCTATCCGCTGCTCAGGGCGCATGCGGCGAAACATGGTCCTGTCGCGTTGATCCAATTCGATGCGCATTGCGACACCTGGGCCGATGACGGGGTCGGGCTCGACCATGGCACGATGTTTGCCCGTGCGGCCGCCGAGGGGATCATCGATGTTTCCAGGTCGACGCAGATCGGCCTGCGAACGCACAATGACAGCGATTGCGGTTTTGAGATCCTGACCGCCCCATGGGTTCATCGGAACGGCATAGATGCTGCACTTGAGGTGATCTGCGCGCGGGCGGGCGAGGCGCCGGTCTATATCTCCTTCGATGTGGACGGGCTTGACCCGGCCTTCGCGCCCGGAACCGGCACGCCGGTCGCGGGCGGCCTGGCAAGCTGGCAGGCACTGGAGTTGATCCGGGGTCTTGGAAGTCTCGATCTCGTCGGAATGGATGTGGTCGAGGTCTCTCCCCCCTATGATCATGCGGAGATAACCGCTATTGCTGCGGCAACGGTCGCGCATGACTGGCTCTGTCTTCTGGCAGAGAAGGAGGGCGCGGTGCGGGCTCCGGTGGGGCGTTTGTGACAGGTGATCCATGAAAGACGAGCAGAGAAATCCCTGGACGGAACGGCTGAACCCTTCGCTTCAGCAATGGCTGAACGGGCGACGGGTCGAAGAGGTCGAATGCGTCATTGCTGATATCGCCGGGATCAGCCGCGGCAAGGCGATGCCAGCCGCCAAGTTCGCGCGCGCGGAAACCACCTTCCTGCCGATGTCGGTTTTCTACCAGACGATCGATGGCAATTACGTGGATATGGAGATCGAGAATCAGTGGACCGAAAGTGACATGGTTCTGACGCCGGATTATTCGTCCGCGACATCCTCGCCATGGGCCGATGATGTTACTGTTCAGGTGATCCACGATGTGACCGATCTTTCGGGCAAGCCGGTGCCGATGGTGCCACGCAACGTCCTCAGACGTGTGCTGTCCTTCTATGACGCGGAGGGCTGGAGGCCGGTCGTGGCACCCGAGATGGAGTTCTATCTCACCACCCCGAACACCGACCCGGATCTGCCGATCGAACCGCCGATGGGGCGCACCGGCAGACGTGTCGCCTCGCGTCAGGCCTATTCGATGACAGCCGTTGACGAGTATGGGCCCGTTATCGACGACATCTATGATTTCGCCGAGGCGCAGGGTTTCGAGATCGATACCATCATTCAGGAGGGCGGTGCGGGCCAGATCGAGATCAACTTCCTGCACGGCGACCCGCTGGCGCTGGCAGATCAGGTGTTTTTCTTCAAACGCACCCTGCGTGAGGCGGCCTTGCGTCACAATTGTTTCGCAACCTTCATGGCCAAGCCGATGCAGCATGAGCCGGGCTCGGCCATGCATATCCATCAATCCGTTGTCGATGCCAAAACCGGAGTGAATGTGTTCTCGGATGCCGATGGGAAGGAGACGGCGCTCTTTCACGGGTTCCTGGCCGGGCAACAGAAGTTTCTGCCCAATGTGATCGCGATGCTCGCACCTTATGTGAACTCCTATCGGCGCTACGTGGCCAGTGGCTCGGCTCCGATCAATCTGGAATGGGGACCGGACAACCGGACCACGGGGTTGCGTATCCCCGTGTCCTCGCCTCAGGCGCGGCGGGTCGAGAACCGGATTGTCGGCATGGATGCGAACCCCTACCTGGCGCTTGCCGCGTCGCTTGCCTGCGGCTATCTCGGCATGAAACGGGGGCTGCGGCCGCGACGCGCGGTCAAGGGCGAGGCCTATAATCGCGACTATGCGCTGCCGCGCGGCATCCTCGGTGCGCTCGATGACTTTGAGAAGAATGACGAGTTGACCGAGATCCTCGGGCGGTCCTTCTGCGAGGTCTACAAGGCCCTGAAGATGTATGAGGCCGAGAGCTTCATGACCGTCATATCGCCCTGGGAGCGCGAGCATCTGCTCCTGAATGTCTGATGGACCTGCTTGAGCTGAATGATGAGCCGGGGGTCTACCCGCCGAGCTATTATGCGGCCACCGCCAACCGGGAGCTTGGGCTCAGGCGGCTTGAGGCCCCGCTTCGGGTGGATGTTTGTGTCATCGGTGGCGGCTATACCGGGTTGTCGGCAGCCCTCAATCTGGCGGAACAGGGAGTTGACGTGGTTCTGCTGGAGGCGTCGCGTATCGGGTTCGGGGCCTCGGGGCGCAACGGTGGTCAGCTTGGATCGGGCCAGCGGGTCGATCAGCTTTCACTTGAGGCAGAGCTGGGAAGCGACAAGGCGCGGCTTCTGTGGGATCTCGGCGAGGAAGCCAAGGCGACGGTTCGTGATCGGATTGCATTGCACGAGATCGACTGTGACCTGAAACCCGGTCAGCTTCATGCGGATGTCAAGCCGCGCTATCTTGAGGATCGCAAGCGGGAGGTTGACCTTTTGCGGGAGCGTTATGGCTACGATCAGATCACCTTTGCCGATCATGATACCATGGCGGAATATCTCGGCAGCGAGGCCTATGCGGGCGGTGCGATGGATTGGGGTGCCGGGCATCTGCATCCGCTGAACTACGCGCTTGGGCTGGCATCTGCCGCGCAGCAGGCTGGCGCACGGCTTTTCGAGATGTCGCGGGTCCTGTCCGTTGAAACCGGCGCGAGGCACGACATCGTGACGGAGGCGGGCCGTGTCGATGCAGAATACCTGATCTATGCCTGCAACGGCTATCTTGGCGACCTCGGCGGTCCGGCGGAACCTGTGGCGCGCCGCGTCATGCCGATCAACAATTTCATTGCCGTGACCGAGCCGCTGGGCGAGACCAAGGCGCGCGAACTGATCCGGGACGATGTCTGTGTCGCGGACTCCAAGTTTGTCGTGAACTACTACCGGATGACGTCGGACCATCGGCTGCTTTTTGGCGGAGGCGAAACTTACCGGTACAAGTTCCCGGGCGATATCGGTGCGGTTGTCCGCCCCAACATGACGGAGATTTATCCGCAATTGGCGGACGTAAGGTTCGACTATGTCTGGGGCGGGACGCTGGGCATCACCATGAGCCGGATGCCGCATTTTGCGCAGCTTTCACCGACCGTGTTCTCGGCGGCAGGCTTTTCGGGGCATGGGGTGCCGACCGCATCGCTCGCGGGCAAGATCCTGGCCGAACGGGTGGCCGGGCAGGCGGGGCGGTTTGACCTTTACGCAGGTCTGAAACACCGGACCTTCCCGGGCGGACCGAAATTCCGTCAGCCGCTGCTGGTGCTGGCGATGACCTGGTATGCGCTGCGTGACCGGCTCTGAGAGGTAAGCGATGATTGAAGACTGGGACGACGCCTACGCCAACCGGGACCACATCCCCGGAGCAGATGATTTCATTCCCCGCTGGGAGGCCGAGGCCGCCGCTTTCCGGGACGCGATGGGCGACAGGGCGAAACTCGATATTGCCTACGGCCCGCATATGCGCAACCGGATGGACCTGTTCCGGCCCGAAGGCGCTTCAAAGGGGCTCGTGATCTTTGTGCATGGCGGTTACTGGCGGGCATTCGACAAAAGCTACTGGTCGCATCTGGCGGCTGGCTCCGTTGCACGAGGCTGGACGGTGGCGGTGCCGAGTTACACCCTTGTACCTGAGATTGAGATTGCCGGGATCACGCAGGAGATCAGGGTCGCGTTGGAACAGGCCGCGCGCGCCGTTCCGGGGCCTGTCCGTCTGGTCGGACATTCGGCGGGCGGCCATCTGGTCACACGGATGCTCTGCCGCGATGTTGATCTGCCCGGCGAGATCAGGGGGCGGATCGCACACACGGTCTCCATCAGTGGCGTGCATGATCTGCGTCCGCTGGTCCGCACCGCGATGAATGCGGACTTCAGGCTGGATGAGGCAAGTGCGGCTGCCGAAAGTCCCGCACTGCTGCATCCCGTTGAGGGGGCGAACGTCACTGTCTGGGTCGGCAATGACGAGCGGCCCGAGTTTGTTCGCCAGAGCACACTTCTGGCCAATATCTGGACCGGACTGGGTGCGGACACGGCGCAGATCAAGGACAAGGGAAAGCACCATTTCGATGTCATCGACGGGCTTGCTGTCACCGGGTCTCCACTGACGGAGTGCCTGCTGGGATAGGCGTGCATCAAAATCCGAACCGATGTCGGTTTCAGACAACCGACGCCGCACTCTGGTCAGCAACACAGCACCGGACCCCTAGGCTCACCTGAAAGGACCCCAAGGGAGATCATCCATGCAGACCCATGCCCGCGTTGTCGTCATCGGAGGAGGCGTCGTCGGCTGCTCGGTCCTCTATCATCTCGCGCGTGCGGGTTGGACGGATGTGCTGCTCATTGAGCGCTCGGAACTGACATCCGGTTCAAGCTGGCATGCGGCGGGCGGGTTTCACACACTCAACGGCGATCCCAATGTGGCCAAGCTGCAAAGCTACACGGTCGGGCTCTACAAGGAGCTGGAGGAGCTTTCAGGTCAGTCCTGCGGGTTGCATCTGACCGGTGGTTTCATGCTGGCTGACACGCCCGAGCGCATGGATTTTCTGCGCGCCGCGCATGCCAAGGGGCGTTATCTGGGCATGGACACGGAACTGGTCACGCCCGCCGAAGCCAAGGCGATGTTCCCGGTGCTTGATGACAGCCATTTTGTCGGCGCGCTCTGGGACGGGGTGGAGGGGCATCTCGACCCGTCAGGCACCACCCATGCCTATGCTAAGGCCGCCCGCAAGCTGGGCGCTTCCATCGAGTTACGCAACAAGGTCGAAGAATTGACGCAGGATGCGGACGGCACCTGGAACGTGGTCACCGAAAAGGGGACGGTGCGGGCCGAGCATGTGGTCAATGCCGGTGGCCTCTGGGCGCGCGAGGTCGGGCGCATGGTTGGGCTGGAACTGCCGCTGCTGGCGATGGAGCATCACTATCTGCTGACCGAGGACATGCCCGAGATCGTTGAGTACAATCAGACCCATGGGCGCGAGGTCTGCCATCTGATCGACTTCAAGGGTGAGATCTACACAAGGCAGGAACGCAACGGCCTGCTGGTCGGCACCTACGAGAAAGCCTGCGTGCCATGGTCTCCCAACGAGACACCGTGGAGCTTCGGTCATGAGTTGCTGGAGCCGGATCTGGAACGGCTTGCACCTTCGCTGGAGATCGGATTTAGGCATTTCCCGGCGCTGGAACGCACAGGCATCAAGCAGATGATCAACGGCCCCTTCACTTTCGCGCCCGATGGCAATCCGCTTGTCGGCCCGGTTCAGGGGCTGACGAATTTCTGGAGTGCGTGCGCCGTGATGGCGGGCTTCTCGCAAGGTGGAGGCGTGGGACTCGCGCTCTCGAACTGGATGGTGCATGGCGATCCGGGTTTCGATGTCTTCGGCATGGATGTCGCGCGTTTTGGCGAGTGGGCGTCCCTGCGCTACACCAATGCCAAGGTCCGCGAGAACTATTCCAACCGCTTCTCGATCTCGTTTCCCAACGAGGAACGCCCCGCCGGTCGCCCGGCACAGACCACCGCGCTTCATGATATCCAGACGGGCGAGAACAACGCCGCGATGGGTTTTTCCTGGGGGCTGGAAACACCGCTTTGGTATGCGCCCGAGGGCGAGAAGGCCGAGGATGTCCTCAGCTTCCACCGCTCCAATGATTTCGAGCATGTGGGCGCCGAGGTCCGGGCCGTGCGCGAGAGTGTCGGTGTCACCGAAATTTCCAACTTCGCCAAATACGAAGTGACCGGGCAGGGGGCGGAGACGTTTCTGAGCCACCTGATGACCAACGTGATGCCCAAGACGGGCCGGATTGTGCTCAGCCCGATGCTCAATGAGAACGGCAAGCTGATCGGCGATTTCACCATTGCCAAGGCAGCCGAGGACCGGTTCATGATCTGGGGATCATCAGGCGCCCAGATATATCACATGCGCTGGTTCGAGCAGAATCTGCCAAAGGATGGCTCGGTCCGCGTTCATCGCTTCGACCAGACGCTTTCGGGCCTGTCCATTGCCGGCCCGAATGCCCGCAAGGTTATGCAGAAACTAGTCGATACGGATATCTCGGCGGGGAATTTCCGCTTCATGGACTATCGCGAGATGGCGGTCGCGGGTGCACCGGCACGGGTCAACCGGATCACCTATACCGGCGATCTGGGCTATGAGATCTGGGTTCAGCCCGCCTATCTGCGGCTGGTCTACCGGGCGATCAAGGATGCGGGCGCTGAATTCGGCATTTGCGACTTCGGAATGCGGGCGCTCCTGAGCATGCGGCTGGAAAAGAACTTCCCCACATGGGGCCACGAGTTGCGCCCGATCTATGGACCGTTTGAGGGCGGGATGGAGCGGTTCGTGACGCTCTCCAAAAACGACTTCATCGGGCGCGAGGCGGCAGCCAGGGAGCATGCCGAAGGGCCGCGCCTGCGCCGGGTCTCCTTCACGATCGAGGCTGGAACGGCGGACGTGATGCGCGATGAACCGATCTGGGCAAAGGTGGGGGACACCGATTATGGCACCACGGCCCCCCAGCACCGCTCGGGCAGTGTGCGCTATGATGCGGAAGGTAATGCGCTGGAGACTGTGCAGAACCAGCGTGATGGCGACTGGCGTGTTGTTGGCTGGGTCACCTCGGGTGGCTATGCCCATCACATCGCGCAATCCATGGCGCAGGGCTATGTTCCGGCCGATCTGGCGAACCGCGGCGAGGCGGGCGTCTTCGAGATCGAGATCCTTGGCCAGAGATGTTCCGCCAGGATTGCTCTGGAGCCGCCCTTTGACCCGACGGGTGAGAAGATGAGGGGCTAACGCCACGAAAGCGCAACCAAAAGCATGCAAAGTCCACATTTTCTGCTAAATTGGACAAAAACCGGCTAAATCGCTTGCAGTGGGCGCATCGGACCTCTTTTTGTATCTGGCCAGACTGGCTTCGATGCGGATATGCCATGTGCAGGGGGCACAAGGGTAAAGATTGAAACAGGAAGAGATATATCCTCTGTTCAAGGCGACCTTGTTCGGGCGGTTCAGTGTCTGTGACGCCAATGGCGATGAGATTGTCGTCAAGGCGCGCAAGACTGCCGCGCTGCTCGCCTTTCTCACCTACCATCAGGGTCAGCAGATCGAACGCTCCCATCTTGTGGACCTGCTCTGGGCCGATGCCGATGGCGGGTTGAACTCGCTGCGCGGTGCCCTGCATTCGATCCGGAAGATGTTGGGGCCGCATGCGGATGACGTGCTTTTGGCCGATCAGTTGCAGGTCAAGGTGAAGGACCGCAGCTTCAAGCGCGATCTGTGGGATGCGGACGGGAACATTTCCCTGCAGAAAACCCTGCCACTGCTTGAACGGCTCGACCCGGTGGCCCCGGAATTTGACGAATGGCTGGTTCAGGAACGCCGGTGGATGGCGACCCGGCAGGTCGAGTTCGCCGAAAAGTCGATGCGCGATGCCGAACCCGGTTCCGAGGCGCAGCTTCGTTTTGCTCAGATCATCCTGCAGCTTGACCGCAGCTTTGAACCTGCGGCCCGTGTTGCCATGGAATGCCATGCCAAGGCGGGGCGGTTGTCAAAAGTATCGGAGGTCTACAAGGACCTTGATGCCGCCCTTGCCGCCGATGGCTTTCAGCCGACGCAGGAGACACGGCAAACCCTTGATCGCCTGAAGGATGCCCAGGCATCCGCGATTGTCGATATCGCCCCCAAGCCGGTTGTGGCCCCGGGCAATGTTCCGATCATTGCCGTGATGCCCTTGCAGATCCTGGAAACGGAAGCGCAGTTCACGTATCTCTCGGTTACAATCGCGGACGAGCTGGTCTCGCGCATGACCGAGATGCCGGAGCTGAAGGTGCTGGCGCGCAATATCTCGGAGAAACTGCACCGCGATCAGACCGATCCCGGTGTCTATCAGGTGAACTATGTTCTGACGGGCTCGATCATGCCGCTTGGGGATCAGTTTCGCTGCAATTTCCATCTGAGTAGTGTTGATACCGGCATGCAGGTCTGGAGCCAGAACACCGAGTTCGAGATCGGCTCGCTTTCGGTTCATCTGACCGATCTGGTTGACAGCCTGGCAGCCGAGATCGTCCCGGCCGTCGAGACCAATGAACGCGACCTCACGGTCTCTCGCGACACGGAGAATGCGCGCGCCTATGATCACTATCTGCGCGGCAAGCACCTGTTCCTGACGGCGGAAGGCGAGAACTATCTGGAGGACGCCGAATGGCATCTGGAAAAGGCCATCTCGCTCGATCCGAAATTCGCGCCTGCCTATATCCATCTGATCCAGAGCTACAATACCGGCAAGTTTCTCACCTGTCCGGGGATTGATCTGACCGCCTCGCGCCAGAAAGCGTTCGAGTACACCGAGCGTCTGCTCGGACTGAACACCCGCAACCCGAATGCGCATCTGGCGATGTGCTGGTGCCTGCTTTGGAAACGCAATTTCCAGATGGCCGAGCAGAGCCTTGAGACCGCCATGGCGCTCAACCCCTACGAGGCGCACAGGCTCAACTCCATCGGCACGGCGCTGGTGTTTCTGGGACGGCTCGATGAGGGCGAGGCCTATTACGACCTGGCACAGAAGCGGCAGGTTCAGGACCTTGACTATGTGCGCAACGACTATGGCGAACTTTACTATTACAAGGGCGAGTATGAACGCGCGGAGGGCTGGCTCAGCCTTGGCGACAAACGCTCCGCCTATCAGACCCTGATCCTTCAGGCGGCAACCAAGGCGCAACTGGGCAAGCTGGCCGAAGCACGCAGCACTGCCGCCCTGCTGATCAGCGATCTTGAAGCGCGCTGGCACGGACAGGTCCCGTTTCGCCCGCGTGACGGGGTGCGGTGGTGCCTTGAAATGACACCGTTGAAGCGCAAGGTCGATCTCGACAACCTGATGGAAGGCCTCTCGAAGGCCGGACTGGAATTCTAGCGGGTCATTCCGCCGATGCTGCCCGATGCTTTGCCGCCTCGAAGGACGGGGTGGCGGGCGGACGGAAGGGGTTGCGCATCGGCTCTGCGCCCTGACGCAGATCGGTCGTGATCCGATCAAGCAACGCCAATGCGTCCAGTCTCTTGCGTTGCACATGGGCCTTGGCCAGATCCTTGGCCAGCGCCTCACGATCCGGGGCATCCCAGTTCATCGCATCGGCGATGCGTGGCCAGGTCCGGTCGGTGAAATGGATCGAGCGGGAGGCTTCCCCGATCAGGCTGGCATCATAAGTGGACAGACGGTCGCGCGCGGTCATGGCATCGAGCGTGGCCTGCACATCGACCGTGGCAACGCTGAGCGCGACATGGTTCATCTCTGCCGGACCATGCGTGACGGCAACGGCCTCATCCTCGGTGATGTTGCCGATGCTGACCTGATGAAAGACATCGCCGACGCCGATCATACCATAGTCGCTCAATTCAGCGGCTCTCAGAGCGCCCATGCTTGCCGCGCCATAGACCGCAATTCCGTTCGACATCGCATGCAGGATTTCCTTGTGAAGGATGCTGACGCGGTCGCCAAAGAAACCATCAATTATGCCGATAACCAGGGGCTCCGCCGCCATCGCCTTGAATAGATCCCCATCCGAAACAGGGGCCCGGAACTCGATATCCGGATAGGCGTCTATGTCTTCCTTGGTGAGGCTCGGGCCTGCAAATACAATGGCGTTCGTCATGGAAAACATCCCCTTTTTGCAATTATTCACTGATTGCGCCTGCCAACACGATAACCGTGATGGCCTTCGATGACGCCAAGCCCGGGGACGATCACCCGTGCAACACCGATACCGATATCGGGCTGGCCGATATCGAGTGCGATTACCTGTTCAAGACCGGCGGCCTGCAGTTTATTCAACAGAACTTCCAGATCGGCCCGGGTGCTCGGGCCGGACTGATCCTGATGTGCGAACGCCGCGGGCGGATGATCAGCCTGATCAAAGAGCTGATTGATTACCTGCGTCATGTTGTTGTCGGGCACCGGAGTATAGTCCTGCGACAGAAGATCGTCGCGCGAACCGGCAATTCGTGTCAGTCGGCTCTGTGCGGCCTCGGTGATCGCTCTGGTGATGGCAATCTCGGGATCGAGATGGCTGCCATGCCCGATGGCGGGCGCCATCGCACCGGTCGGACCGCGGGCAAAGGCAGGTGCGCCGGTCTCGTAGATCCGGGCAAGCACAGTCGGAACCCCGAGATCGTTGGTCAGGTCGAAGAGATCGACCTGAACGACGGCTTCCGCCAGTTTGCCCAGCAGATCGGCGACGGTTGGGTAGCGGGCGGCAAGCGCTTCATTGTCCATCCGCGAGCGCGCCTGTCCGGCGGCACCTGATGTCCAGAAACCGGCAAGGCAGTCCCTTTCGATCACTTCCAGCAGAGCGTGATGCACGGCCTCGGGCAGAGTATTGCCGGAAGCCAGACCATTGCTGGACCGTTCCAGCATCCCGGTCTCGGCGGGTCGCGTGAAGTCGAGATGCACGCAATCGAAAGGCACATAAGTTGGCGTCTCCTTCAGCAGATCCACACCGGCAACCCAGGAGAGCGGTGTCCTGGCAAGCTGTGCTGCCTCGCCACATCCGCACAGTCCCGACAGATCGGCAATCGGCGCGGTCGTGCTCAAACTTTCCGCCGTTCCACGCCAGATCGGCAGACTGACCTTCTCGGCGTGCCAGGCCTCGGCCGCCTCCATCGCGGCAGAGGCGAAGGCCGTATCGACGCTCAACCCTTTGCCCTGCTTGACGCTGAGCGAGCGGCTCATCGGGCGCACGGCCTGAGCCACCGGGATGCCGATCCGGTCAAGACCGGTGACATCCGCCACGCGGGTGATGCCCAGTTTCTGGAACTTCGGACGCAACGCTTCTAAGGTCTCACGCGGGCTGCATCGCCTGTGCGTGCCCGCCGTGAAGGCCTTGGGCGCGTCATCTGCCAGAAATGCGGCAGATGATTGCGTTTCCTGGGTTTCGCCGAACATCGATCTAGTTGTCGAAATCCCGGGCCGCGCCGTAGTCTCGCGCAGAGGTCCCGATCAGGGTTGCATCATTGCCGGTCGCGAAAATCCGGATTGAGGCCGGTTGTGGAAAACTCTGGATATGCGCCAGCTCAGGGGCGTCCGACAGAGTGCTTTGAGGGTTGTCGTTGCTGAAAACGAGATAGGCGGCATCATCCTCTTCGCTGACCGGATCGCCGATCCGCTCGAAGTTGCGCGCGATCCAGAGCCGCGATGACCCGTCATCGAGCTTCACATCGACCACAGCGGCCCAGGGCGCGCCGTCGGCCGGAACCTCGCCATCAACGATGAAGTTGGTCTCGGCCATTGTCAGGTCTAGATACTCCTTGAGCAGATCGCGCTGATCTGCCCCGGCATCGCCCGGTGTCGTGACAGGGCCACCGCTGTCACCGAGATAGAGGATACCGGTATTCGAACTGTCCATCGTTGCCCGATAAATGATGTCTTCAAGGATCACGAAGGTCGCGACCAGCTTGTTGTCGAGATTGTCCTGATTGGGCATTTGGTTTACCTTTCACTGGTGGTCTTGGGGGCTTGAGTTTCGCGCGCCACGGCGCGCAGTCTTTCCAACCATTTGAACGAGGGTTGTGAGACGATTTCGTCCGACAGCGAACAGACCATCTCAACAAGGCCCTGATTGGGAAAAACGAAGGCGGAATTGCGATCCCATCGGGCCAATGCGCTGTCAAGAAGCGCAAAATCCGGCGAAAGAAGTTCGGTCGCAATCTCTTTGGGACAGGTCTGAACCGGCCCCTTGCGATAGCTGATCGAGACCGGGTTTGAACGAACCTCCAGCCCGTCGGGTGCCAGATAGAGCGCCTGAACCGTATAGCTGCGATGCAGGGCCAGCCGGTTCCAGAACGATGGCGGAATGAAGGGCAGCTGTTCAAACGTGTCATCGGGTTGCGGCAGGGTCGTCAGGGTCTGTGCATAGGCCCGGTTCCACAGATCCGGTGCGTGATCGAAGGCGACCGGGTTGAAGACAATAGTCTGGCGGTCATGGTCGCGCCGGTCCCGTGGATTTTTCTCGCTTCGAATGACAAGCTGAAGCCCCCCGCTCTCGAAGCTGAAGTGAAGCGGTTGATCGGGATTGCGGCCTGCGGGGCTGGCGGCGGTGCCACTCAGCTTCACCTGGCCGCGGATCGGCTGATAGCGCAGGCCATCGGGCAGGGTGTTGGAGATCAGCAGGTCGGTCTGGTCCAGTTTCAGCCGCAGCTTGTGGCTTCTCAACGTGCTCTCGGCCTTGATCAGAACCGGGGCAGGGAGACGCTCGGTAAAGGTGCGCTTGCCCACGGCGATCTGATCGAATGGCGCATGGCGAAGGTGCTGCAACTCTGCCTTCGCGAAGGCGGGCGCATCGTAGAACCGGGTCAGAAACGCCTCGTGGCGCTGGCGCCGGATTTCCTTCGTGTCGCGCTTCTGGAAGGCAAATGCGTTGATTGATCCGAAAGGAAGAAAACTCCCATAGGCCATCCAGGTCTCATCGGACGGGTCCACGTCGATCAACTGAGGCTCGGCCAGATCACGTTGCCAGGGATGGGGCAGGTTCAGAAGATGCCCGAATTCATGCATGACCGTGAAAAGCAGCCTCTGATCCAGCCGCTCATCGGTCAATGTCGGCGCTTTGGGCTCCGTGAGATACCGGATCAGTTCGCCGACAAAAATCGCGGCACCGAACCGGGCGCGGTGGCGGCGCTGATGCCAGTCGAGACCGGTGGCGCGTCCGAACGGAACATCGCGGGGATCCTCCGCGTCGATCTGCCGGTCGCCCGAGAAGATCACGTGATACTCCCAGGGATCGGTGCTGTTCTGGTAGAAATCGAGCGGCCCGGCGCGATCGCTGAGCTGGGGCAGGGCGGGCATTTCGATCTCTTCACAACTCAGGTCGAGCCGTGCCTTGCGGAACTGATGCGAGAGCGTCATCCGGTTGTCATCGGAGGCGAACAGTCGGCGCACGGCCTCCTTTGAGCTTTCACCGATCAGGCTGTCGAAGCCATATCGCAGCCGCAGGGTCCGGAAAAACGGCGAGGTCCGGGACAAGGGGGTATCTGCGCGAAGCGATGAGTTGAAGTACCGCCGCCAGACACCGTTCCGGTCGGAGATTACCTCGATCTGAAGATCGTGGATTTCGGCTTCCGAGATCCGGAATGCCACATGGGCCCTTGCCTGCCTGTGATCCAGCCGGGCATTGCGCGCCGCAAACGCATCGCAATGGGCAAGATAGGTCCCGTCTTCTTCAAGGAAAAAGATCGCTGTCGGCTGAAACGAAAGCTCCCAGTCCGTGCGCGCCGCATCACGAAACAGGTCACCGCTGATCAGGCCGGTATCGGCGTCAATCCTCAGATCGACATGGCGAAGTGCACCTTCCGCTTGCGCCTGAAACCGGAAAAGTCCGTGCAGGGCCGTCCATGGCCCTTGCACGTCCCTGGAGGATATTCGGGTCCATCCCGAACGCTTGAAAGCGTCGAAGATGGACCCTGTCATGCCCAGATCGCCAGATGGTATGGCATCCATGATGTATAAGCCCCCTAATACATCATCGGATCGCCGGGTGCACCGCTGACATGGCGTTTCAGCCAGGCGTCATATTCGGTGCGTCCATTGACCTGGACAGTGACATCTCGTGATGTGTAAAGCGGCGAGTTTCCTTCCGAATGGATTTCGATCTCGTCGCCGTCGAAACTGTGAAACCGCATGGACGTGGCTTCTGGATAAGTCAGCATCTGCTCTTGCAGGATGCCGACCGCCACACGCTCCCCCAAGCGCAGGCTGTCGTAGTAGTCCGAGTAGAAATGCACGCCAGCCATGTTCCGCCCCATCGAGATATTGGCGGCCAGCTTGTCCAACTCACCCTCAAGGGTCAACGTCGCGGCATCGCCTGCCTTGACCAGCCGCTTGCCATCCGCGGATGGCTCGGCAAGCGATGGCATCCCGATATCGGCCAGTGTCTTGCGAGACCAGCTGTCGGTTCCCTTGAACATCTGGAAGAACGCCTTGAGCACGGTCACACACGCGCCAGCCACGGTTGCATGTCCGGAACCGTAGGACGGATGCATCGGCGAGCCTTCCGCATAGGCCATCGGCAGAAGCAGATTGCGCTTCATCCATGCGTCGGGGTTCCCCAGACCCGTCAGCGGTTGCGCCTCAACGGCGATCTGGTCGGCGTTGTGCCGGGCGACCGCCTCGGTCAGACCGATCGCATCAAGGTTGAGGTGCATCTGGCGCAGCGCTTCCGCCGTCTTGGCACCAAACCGCCCGGCCTGTGCATTGGCCGCGAGTGTCAGAAGCCCCCCGACCCGCTCCGGCCGACACCGACGGTGATAGCAGAACTTCTGGCGGCGAACCGCCTTCAGGGCCCGCGAGGACACCTCCGTCATGACCGCCAGCAGATGGGGGTCACCGAAGGTGGCAAAGGATGCGCGTGTTGCGCCATCATCGCCACCGGACGGGAAACCGTCATCATAGTCGGCATCATAGCTTTGCAGGATCAGGGCAGCTGTCAGGTAGGCCTGGTAGAGCGCATCAATGCGCACGTAAGAGGCCAGATCGCGCGGCGTGGTCACAAAGCGCGGCGACTGGTCGGCTGTCTGCACCTTGCGCATGTCCGCGCCGTTCTGGACGTCCAGCCAGGAGTTCCAGTCACACATGTAGTCCAGTCCGGGCGCATGACCCTGGACCTTTTGCGACACCGACTGCGCGCCAAGCGAGACCTGTCCCTTGAGATGCGATCCCTTGCTCCCCACAAGCAGGAATTGCGAGACATAACCCCGCGATTTCGCCCCGCAGGTCGAGCCGCGAAAGAGGCTCTGCCCAGAGAGCTTGGCCTCGTAGCCCACAAAGCGGGCCTGACGTCTGCGCGCCTCCGCATCGGTCAGCGCAAACGGCCGTCCGGTGAAATCCGAGAACGAAGTGCGCACCGTGGAGGTGCGGTCAAACCAGGGCAGAGCGTTCAGGACTTCAATCATCTGCTTTGGTGACTGGCCCGCCGGCCCCAACTCCGGCGAGCCCTTCGTGATCTCGGTAAACGGTACGTCCCGCAGAAGGCTCATCGCATAACCTTCAGCCATCTCGGCTGTCAGCTCATCCGAGCCGAGCCGCGGCGCGGGTTCCAGCCCCACGGCCCCGCTGTCAGGACCCTGCAGGTCGTAGACATGACCAGCCCGCGGGCTCTCCCAGGAGCGCACCGGAGGCGTGCTCCCGTCTTTCTTGATCTGCGTTTCAAAGCGGTCGAGAGAATTCGGATCATCGGTGTAGCCCTGCGGGCGGGAGACCCCCTCGATCTCCTTGCTGTTCGGCCCGAGCGGCACATCAAAACGCGCGAAAGGCCCGCTCTGTACCGTGTTGATCGCATTCACGAAGATCCGGTAGGCGCGCGGATCGACCGCGCCAAAGCCGTTATGCGGCAGACCCTTTGTGAACTGGGCCGGGAAAGTGAACTCGTAGTCGTTTTCTTCGCCGTTGGCGCGGGTCTCAACATGAGCCCGTTTCTCGGCCAGGGTGGCTGCAGTCGTTCTGATTGTCGTGCTGTCGCGCAGCCGCGCCAGACCTGACGGTATGGGCTGCTGCTGAATATGTCTGGCTTCAAACGTCATTGGTCGGCTCCCCATTTACGCTTCCTGAATGCAGCGGTGCACCACACTTTTTACTCACACGTCGGCTCGGTACTCTTTAAGCAACCCCCAACTGCACCGCTGCACATCCAGGAAAGTGAGGGCAATCAACCACGCCGCCATGTGACGCCGCGTTAATGAAGCGTTAATGCTTCGCGAAGACTTCAGAAAATGCCGTTATTTTTGCAAAAAGTTGCGCGAGACCGCGCTTTTTCGGGGTCTCGCGCCGATTTGGGGCAGCGACTCGTTTGGGGGAGCGACTCGAAGGTGAGTCGCTTCTACTTCACACTTAGCGGCGCCCGGGCGATCACCGTGTTGGTGCGGCCCAGAAGATAGCGCACCTCGAACTCACCAGCCCTGTCGGGAACCTTCAGGATCATCGGCGAGCCTTCCCTGGTGTAGACGTAGCTCTCCGCATCATTGTCGGCTGATCCCCGCAGGGCCAGAACGATCCGGTCGCGGTCATAGTCCGGTCCGGTCCATTCGACCACCAGATTGCTGCCGGGCGTCGTGCTGTCCTTCACATTGAGCGTCGCCTCCACCGAGGCAAGGGTGATCGGCGCACGCGCGATCACAGTCCGGTCGCTGCCGACCACATATCGCAGTTCATACGCGCCCGCCTCGCCGGGCATCTCCAGCCGGAGCGGGGAGCCGTCGCGCGTATAGGTGTAGAAGATGTATTCATTATCCTCAGAACCGGGGCGCGCGATGGAGACATAGTCGTTGGTATAGTCGGGCCCTTTCCACTCCACCACGATGGTTTCCCCGACACTGGCTTGCTCAGGGGCTCCAAGACGCGCCTTGACGCCGGTGAGCGAGATCGTCTGTCGCGCGATGACACGGCGGTCCTGATTGAGAACATACCGGATCTCGAAATCACCTGTCCGCGTTGGCAGTTGCAGGCGAAGCGGTGAGCCGTCACGGGTGTAGGTGTATTTGATGTAGTCGTTGTCGTCGGCACCAACGGGTGCAACGCTGATATAGTCGTTGTCGTAGTCAGGTCCCGTCCATTCAACCAGCAGAACAGAACCTGCCGGGGCAGTCTGTGGTATCGTCAGGCCAGCGTTGACCGCGCCAATGCTGACCGCGCGGCGTGCGATGACCTTCCGGTCCTGATTCATCACATACCGGATCTCGTAGTCACCGGGTTCGGTCGGCATCTCCAACGTCAGCGGCGACCCGTCGCGCGTGTAGGTATAGTTGATATATGTGTTGTCCTCGGAACCGGTCAGGGCGACAGAGATATAGTCATTGTTATAGTCCGGCCCGGTCCAGGTCACGACAAGGTCCTGACCGGCAACGGCTGTCTCCGCCGCTTCAAGCGCCGCTTCTGCAGCCGACACCGTGATCGCGCTTGTGGCAAGGACCGTCCGATCCTGACTGAGAACGTAGCGGATCTCGTAGTCGCCGGGTTCAGACGGCATCTCAAGCTGCAAGGGCGTACCGTCACGGGTATAGGTATAGTTGATGTACTGGTTGCCCTTGGCCCCCACCAGCGCGACGTCGATATAGTCGTTCTTGGCGTCGGGTCCGATCCAGTCGAGCGTGATGGTCTCTCCGGCCATCGCGGAAGAGGGCGCGTCGAGCAGCACCTTTGCCTCACCAACGCTGAGCGGCTTGCTCGCCAGAACCGTCCGATCCTGATTGAGCACATACCGGATTTCATAGTCGCCAGGCTCTCCGGGCACCTCCAGCGTCAGGGGGGAGCCTTCTCTTGTATAGGTGTAGTTGATGTACTGATTGCCCTTGGCTCCCACCAGTGCGACGTCGATATAGTCATTCTTGGCGTCGGGTCCGATCCATTCCACGGTGATCGTCGAGCCGATCGTGGCCGCATCCGGTGCCTCCAGCGAGACCTTTGCAGCCTCGACCGTCACACGTTTTCTAGCAATGACCGTGCGGTCCTGATGCATGACGTACCGGATCTCATACTCACCCGGTTCAGGCGGCATCTCGACCTCCAACGCGCTGCCTTCGCGCGTGTAGGTATAGTTGACATACTGACCGGACTTCGCCCCCACGGAGGCCACATCGATATAGTCGTTCTTGTAGTCCGGCCCCGTCCATTCCACGCTCAGCAAATCACCGATCACAGCGGTCTCTGCGGCTGTCAGGCTCGCGCCTACAGGTGTGATGGTAATCGGCTTGGCCGCGAGAACCTCCCGCCCGTCCGAACGGATATAGCGGATCTGATAGTCGCCGGGTTCGGGCGGCATCTGCACCTCAACCGTGCTTCCTTCCCTTGTATAGGTGTAGTTCACATACTGACCGCCCCTGGCCCCGACCAGGGCGACATCGATGTAATCGTTCTTGTCGTCGGGCCCGATCCAGGCGACCTGAATGGTTGCGCCGGCAACAGCGGATTTGGGCGATTTGAGCGAGGCTTTCGGTTTTCCCTCGGGCAGCACCAACGTAAAGCGGTTTGCACCATCTGCCGCGATAGCGACGTCCAGACGCGCGGTATCCTCGGTCTCGGGCCGCAGGACCTCCACCAGATAGTCTCCAGCAACGAAGGAGCCGCCAGCCTCTGCCCCGGTCTGGGTCTGCGCCTCGCCATCCTTTGGCGTGATGGTCCAGACCAACGGTTCGTCGATCATCTCGCCATCCACGCCTTCGGTTGCGACAAAGCGGGCATTGACAAGGCTTGGCGCCTCCGCGATCTGTTCCAGCGCTTGTGTTAGTTCGGTCGCATTCGATGCACTCAGGAAACGACCGCCGGTGTTCTCCGCCAGACAGGCCAGCTGCTCACGGTCGGCGGCCTCCTGAATGTCGAAACCGATCACATGGGTGGTGAAGCCGATACCTGCGGCCTCCAACTCGGACCCGACAGCGCAGGGATCGAGATCACAGGTCTCGCGCCCGTCCGAGATCAGGATCACAGTTGCCGGGTCCTCCTCATATTTCAGACCCTCGGCGGCAGCAATGACCGAGGCGGAAAGCGGCGTCTTGCCCTTGGGATTGATCGCCTCCACAGCCGCCCGGATGTCATCGCGCGTGCTCGTGGCGGGCGGGACAAGCAACTCGATATCCGAACAATCACCCTTGTGGCGGTGGCCATAGGCCGACAGCCCGAGAGCCTGTTCGGCTGGCAGTGTGTCCAGAAGATCGCCGATCACACGCTTGGCAATGGTGATCTTGGCCTCGCCTTCGATCTGCCCCCACATGGAGCCCGACGCGTCCAGAACGAGGATCGTTTTCTCCGATTGTGCCATCGCCGGAGCGGTCAGCGCACCCGTCAGGATGATTCCCAAAACCGCAAGATGTGTGCGAATCTGTTGTGCCAATCGCATTATCTGTCCCCCAATGCTCAAAATTCGGTCGAAGTTTATGGGCTGAGAGATGCAAATCAACGGTGCAGATTCAGCAATTTTTCCCCCTGTGACATGTTTCCGACCAAAAAACTCAAAAAATGCGCGGTTTTTTGACGCTTTAGGTCAATTTTTATGACTCTTTTCCGACAGGTCTGCTATGCATGCGGCGCATGACAGCCATGTGTGTTTAGCGCTTCTGACCCTTAAAAAAAGTGTCATATTGCACTGCACACATCACAGATGACAAAGAAAAGGATGGGGCGTAGTGTTCGATTACGTGGACTCTCAGGCTTTCTCTAATGATCAGGGAGCGCGCGCGCAAAAGCTCTTTGCCGCCGTTGTACTCGCTGCACTTGATGATGCGATTGCGGATGACAAGAAATACGGCAACGGGGCAGAGGTTATTGCCCGTTGGGCCCGGTCGCGTGACGGCAGGGAAGTATTGATGTGCGCCGGGATCGATCCGTCCGAGCGCTGTGTGAAGGGCATGATGGACTTTGTGAGCCGCGGGGTGCGGACATCTGTTGCGCTCAGCCGCGAGGAAAGCGAACGCCAGGCACAGGCGCGCGAGGCCGCTTAGGTCACCATTCAGATCGAACGTTTCACGGGCCCCGCGGGGCCCGTCGTCGTTTTGCGGCCAGCTATGCGTTTTTACGCATGGCTGTTCATTTTTCGTTAACGCTCAGGCGGTCTGAGGCCGCAACTGTGCAGTCCGGGTTTGCGGCATCTCACGCTCGATCACGAAAGCCGCGACGACGGCAAAGACGATATGAACCCACAGCGCCACCCAGGTGATGCCGGTGAAACCCAGAAACGGCTTCATGCCCGCCACCAGATGCGCCATCCCGTAAAGAGCGAAGACCCAAAGGCCGATACCATAGACCACCGCTGTCGCGAACCAAGGCAGAATGGGCAGCACTTTCCGCTGAATGGGTCGTGCGATGAACATGTAGCCGATGGGATAGGCCAGCAGGCCGGTCAGGATGTGCAAGCCGTAAGCAAAGCCCGTGGGGTTCACACCGAAGACCGCCTTCAGCGTCCCGCCAGCAAGGCCCACAGGCGCAAGCTTGGCATATCCAAGCGCCGGGGCAAGCGCCTGCCCGAAAAAGTCAAAAGCCACGGTGCCGAGCGCACCTGCGATCAAAAGGGTCCAGAGGGTTTTCATCGTATCGGTCTCCATCCAGAGGATTGAATTTGGATGAACGCTACTCCGACAGGGTCGACCGCGATATCCCCCCTCACAGGCTTGTTTGGTACCGGGAGGCTCCCCGTGATTGGCTGTAACAATTGGGGGCGATTGTTGGAAACAAAGTCTGACGGGGGCGTGAGGCTGTGAAGGATTGTTTCAGGCGGCTAATGTAAGGCCATTATTCAGGGAACGTGTGCCCGCGGAGTAGTCATGTGGAAGTGAGAGGTTTGATCGACAGGTTGCCAAGTATGGCCAATTACGCCATATTTGGCCATATCAAAGCGAAAGGTCCTTAATATGCCCAACATTCACCTGACCAAGCCAATGAAGGAGTTCGTAGAAGCACAGGTTGCGTCAGGAGCCTATGCTAACGCCAGTGAGGTAGTGCGAGACGGCATGCGTCGCTTGATGGAGGCAGAAGGTGCCTTCGATGCTCTTAAGACAAAGGTGGATGCGGGGGTCGACGATCTGCGACAAGGGAGGACAGTCTGGTTTGATCCGCACGCCTATGAACCGGGAGCCTTTGGAAAGGGCAAGTGACATTTGTTCTTTCTCAGTCGGCCAAGTCTGATTTGGATGGCATCCGGAACTATACCCGTCAGACATGGGGAGAAGACCAGTGGTTCAGTTACTATCGTGGGTTTGTTGTCGCTCTTGATCAAATTGCTGACGCGCCTTTGAGTGGCCGCAATCGCGAGGAGTTCCTGCCAGAACTTCGATCAACGTTTTACAAGGCACATGTTGTATTTTATCTGCCGGGCGAGGAGGTAATTAATATCGTTCGGATTTTGCACCGGCGACAGGATACAAGAAGGCTTGGATGGTCGACGGGCCAGAATGACTAGTACCAAGGCGATCGACTATGGGTTGGAGCAAGTTTTGAGCAAAAAGACAGCATTCTTTGTGACTCCCATCGGCGAGAAGGGTACACAAATTCGAAAGAGGGCTGATGATCTTCTCGACTATGTGCTCAACCCATCTATTGGTGAGGACTTTGAGATCACAAGAGCTGATCGAGTGGTCGCACCAGGTTCAATCAACCACGACGTAATTCGGCGCCTGCATACCTCTGACCTCGTCGTTGCAGACCTGCAGGGGTTAAATCCAAACGTGATGTATGAAGTTGGAGTTCGGCACAGTTTTAACCTGCCAATTGTGCACATCGCTCAAAATGGAGAAAGACTGCCATTTGATATTACCGCTGAGAGGACACTTTTCTTCGATCTTTCCGATTTGGCCAGCGTCGAATTGGCAAAGGAGAAGATATCCGAATCAGCTGCAATTGCGGTTAGTGAAGCGGATAACTACTCGGGGCCGATAGATAGAGTGCTAAACGCTGAAGTTGTTTTCCGGAACACGGGCGATGTGGGAGTAGCAATTGAATTGATGGCTCAGCAGATCCAGAACCTAGCCGAAGAAGTATCACTTTTCGATCCACAAGTAGAGGTTTCGAGTGAGGTCAAACATCTGTACTCATTGTTTCAATCTGTATACCCATACGAAATCGACCAATTGATTGATAAACTGCGGAAGTCTTGACAAAAAATTCACTACCCATCCATCTTCAATGCCGAGATAAATGCTTCCTGCGGGATATCAACCTTGCCGAACTGGCGCATGCGTTTCTTCCCGGCCTTCTGCTTCTCCAGAAGCTTCTTCTTCCGGGTGGTGTCGCCGCCGTAGCACTTGGCCGTCACGTCCTTTCTTAGTGCAGAAAGTGTCTCGCGGGCAATAATTCGCCCTCCGATTGCGGCCTGGATCGGGATCTTGAACATGTGCTGGGGGATGAGTTCCTTCAGTTTCTCGACCATCGCGCGGCCGCGCGTCTCGGCTCGGGCGCGGTGCACCATGGTCGACAGCGCATCCACCGGCTCGTCATTGACCAGGATCTGCATCTTGACCAACTGATCCTCGGAATAGCCGATCATCTGGTAGTCGAAGCTCGCATAGCCCTTGGTCACGGATTTCAGCCGGTCGTAGAAATCGAACACCACCTCGTTGAGCGGCAGGTCATAGACCACCATCGCGCGACTGCCCGCATAGGTCAGGTCAAGCTGCACGCCGCGCCGGTCCTGGCAGAGTTTCAGAACGTCGCCCAGATATTCGTCGGGCACCAGAATGGTGGCTTTGATCCGCGGCTCCTCGATGCGGTCGATCTTTACCTGATCGGGCATATCGGCAGGGTTGTGCATCTCGATCATCTCGCCGTCGGTCAGGTAGACATGATAGATGACCGAAGGCGCCGTGGTGATCAGGTCGATATCGTATTCCCGCTCCAGCCGGTCGCGGATGACCTCCAGATGAAGAAGTCCAAGGAACCCGCAGCGAAAGCCGAAGCCGAGCGCAGCCGAGGTCTCCATCTCGGAGCTGAACGAGGCATCATTCAGCGCCAGTTTCTCGATGGCTTCCCGCAAGGCTTCGAAATCGGCATTGTCGACCGGGAAGAGACCGCAGAAGACCACCGGCTGGGCAGGCTGGAAGCCGGGCAGCGCCTCGGTTGTCCCCTTCTTCTCATGCGTGATAGTGTCGCCCACGCGGGTGTCGCGCACCTGCTTGATCGAGGCAGTGAGGAACCCGATCTCGCCCGGCCCCAGCACATCAATCATCTGCATCGCGGGGCGGAAAACACCGATCCGGTCGACGGGATAGACCGCATTGGTGTTCATCATCCGAATGCGCTCGCCCTTTTTCAGATGACCGTCAAGGATGCGCACCAGCACGACCACGCCCAGATAGGCGTCATACCAGCTGTCCACCAGCATCGCCTTGAGTGGTGCGTCGGGATCACCCTTGGGGGCAGGCAGGCGGGCAACGATGGCCTCCAGCACGTCCGGGATGCCAAGCCCGGTCTTGGCCGAGATCTCCACCGCCTCGGAGGCATCGATCCCGATCACATCCTCGATCTGCTCGCGCACCCGGTCAGGCTCGGCCGCGGGCAGGTCGATCTTGTTGAGCACCGGGACAATCTCGTGATCCGCATCAATCGCCTGATAGACATTGGCCAGCGTCTGCGCCTCGACACCCTGGCTGGCATCGACCACCAGAAGCGAGCCCTCGACCGCCTGCATCGAGCGGCTGACCTCATAGGCGAAATCCACATGACCCGGCGTGTCGATCAGGTTGAGCACATAGCTCTCCCCATCGTTGGCGGTGTAGTCGATCCGCACGGTATTGGCCTTGATGGTGATCCCGCGCTCGCGCTCGATATCCATGGCGTCGAGCAACTGCTCCTTCATGTCCCGATCAGCGACGGTCCCGGTGGACTGGATCAGCCGGTCAGCCAGCGTCGATTTCCCGTGGTCGATATGCGCCACGATGGAGAAATTGCGGATATGAGAGAGCTTTGTCATGGAAGGGGATATTGCGCGGGCGCGGGGGGGCGTCAAGTGGTGGTTGATGGACATGGTGGCGCGGGGGTGCTTTGGTAGTCGAAATTGGTGCGAGAGAACTGGAATCTTGTATGGTAAGAGTTGAAACTCCTTTCAACATAGATAGCTGGAGCAAAGAGCAGCCCAGAGAAGTTCTGCTAACAATGGCGAACCGCTCTGCTTTGAGGGTTTTCCCATTTCTGTTTGGCATATTTCCCTTAAAGACCTCGACCTACGAACCCGAAGCCGTGATCCTGAAGGCAACCAGATGCCTTGTATCTGCAATGTGCGCAGTTGATGGTCCAACTAAGGCCGTGCGAGATGCGGCACGGGCGGGCCGCCCTGAAATCGCGGTACGCACACAATCAACACTGCCGGGTCGGTTTGGATCAGTGCATCAACCAGTCAGTCCAGAAGTTTCAAGGGCGATGTCCATTTCAGCAAATCCACTTGCTGTCCCGCTCTACGCCGATGCTGCGGTGTTAAGAGCTGCCGAAACAGCGTCCGAGGAGAATCCCGAAACCTGCCTCAACTTCTCGCTGCAGGCTCTCCGCGTCGCTGGAGGAGCATCCGGTACGGCAGGTGCAGCTGATGCAGATGCGGCCAACTACTGGGACAGCGTCGCCGATGATATACGGGACGTTGATGCCGGGATGCACACCGAGCTTCTGACACGAAAACCACTCTGGGGCAGTCAGTGGAGGTCATCGCGCGCCAGTTCCTACTGGATTGAGTTAAAGCAGGCTCTTCAAGAACACAGTTCTAACTTCGACTATTGGATTCGCTGGTACGAGGGCTTTCAGAGCGGCGCCCCGCTGAACTGGGACATTCAGGAAAAAATCGCCCTGCTGCCAGATGAGGACTGGGAGCAGGGGCCGGAGCATATTGCTGAGAAGATTGCGGAGATCGAGGCCGCATATCTGGTTGGCGCAACACCACTCGCCGAGCGGATCGAGATCAGCGCGGATACTGGCCGCCTTCGTGTTGTTCCCGAGCCGATGGAGCCTGTGCATCTCTACCGGAACGCGCTGGAGACAGTTCGCGATGAGGTCTCGGATATCCGGACCGAAGGGCTGGGTAACCTCTATTCGGCGTTGGCGCCCTCCTTTGCCCGCCTCGACCGGACATTCGAAAAATACGCGGACAGTCCACAGCGGGTGCACGACGATTTCATGCGGGTGCACCGAAATGTTCATCGACTGGTTTCTGTCAAAGAACTGCCAGACGACGAAGTGACGAATGCATTGCAGGAAGTGCTCGACACCGGAGCTACGGATATCCGGGCGGCGATGCCGGTTGTGGCCGAGGCGGTTGAAAAGCGTCTGACGCTGCGACTGAATAAGCTCGAGGATGCTGGAAAGGGTGAGATCGCAGAGGCGGTTGAATTGGTTGCCGACCTCAGCGAGCCTCAGCTTGAGGACGAGTGGCGAGAGGATTTGTTCGAAGTTCTCAATACCTCTCTCGATCCCGACTCTGGCGGAGCGCCGGAACTGGGTTCGGTTGACGCGACCTACCGCCTTGCCAGCCGCCTGTCGCGCTCGCGTCCGCTTCTGCCGAAGCTCTATGAAAATGCTGAGAAGATCGGAAAGGGTTTCAAGGTGGGGAAAACGATTGCGGAGATCATGGCGCAGCTTGCGGTGGCGATCGGTCGTCTCATCAGCCTGATCTGAGGTCCGAGCTTGATGCTGTTTTGGTGAGCGAGCAGATCAACATTTAACCCCCACTTAACACCTTTTCGCCAAATTCAGAGGCTAGCGTTAACCAAACCGATCATCACAGATCCCAGCCGAGGCCCCATGAAACTCCCTGCTCTCTCGCTCATCGCCCTGATCGCTCTGCCCGGGATCGGGCAGGCTATGGGACCGACGGAGAGGGCGTGTCTGTCGTCGCCGCGCTCGCCCGGGCAGCAGGTGTGTTCCTGCGCGCAGCAGGTGGCCGATCAGACGCTGAACGCCGCCGATCAGCGGCAGGCGGCGCGGATCATTTCGGAGCCTGATCTCTATCTTGAGTTCAAGTACAGCAGCAATGGCGGCGACAAGGCGTTTCTGGAACGCTACAAGCGCTGGGGTGAGTATTCGGCGCAGGTCTGCCGCGGCTGACCTTCCGGTTTGCGGGCCATCCTGTCCCGGGATAGGACATCATCAGATATTCGGAAAGCGGGAGTGAGGGATGTCCGATCCACTGGCATTGGCCGACTGGCGCCGCTCGGTCTTCGATCTTTATCGCGACATTCGCGACCACGCGGATCCGGCGGCGGCCCATGCGCTCTGGCGCGAGACGAAGGACCGTCTGTTTCACACTCATGCGGTCTCGCCTCTCGATGCGGATGCGCGGAGCGGTTTTGGCGGGCTCCGCTATTACGACTATGACCCGGCGTTGCGCCATGTGGTCGAGGTCGAGCCCGCCTCTGGCCCGATGCGCGACGTTCCGGTCGGTGCCGATGGCATGGTCCGGTACAGCCCCCTTGCGCGCACAAGCGGGCTGGAGGCCGCGTTCGGGTCCGAGTTGACGCTCTACTGGATTGCGGGCTATGGCGGCGGGCTGTTCCTGCCGTTCAGGGACGCGACCTGCGGAACCGAGACCTTCGGGGCCGGGCGCTATCTGCTCGACACTATCAAGGGGGCCGATCTGGGACAGGAGGGCAACGCCCTGATCCTTGATTTCAACTTCGCCTATAACCCGTCCTGTTCCTATTCGGATGCCTGGGTCTGTCCGCTGTCTCCGGTCGAGAACACGCTGTCCGAATGCGTGCGGGGCGGTGAGCGCCTCATGTCCGCTTCGCCAGCATGATCACAGGCTCGATCTGGTGCGCAGTCAGGGCCGTGACATAGTTTGCAAACTTCGCCTTCGTGTCCGCGCCGGTCAGAAGATGCAGACCCAGAGGCGGCGGAGCGCCCGCGTTCCCGGCTTTCGCAAAGGCTTTCTCGAAGAAGGCCAGGGCCGCCTCGCGCTGGTTTTCCTCGGCCATGATCTGGAATCCGGCTGCCTCAAGCAGCCCGGCGGTCTCATCCGTTGAGCAGAGGAAGCTTGTCTCGTCCGTCGCGGCCCATGGCACGGGATAGAGCATGTCCGGAACCGGCCCCTTCATGACGTCGAAAATGCAGAACTCCGCCCCCGGTTTCAGAACTCGCCGCATCTCGGCATAGAAACCGGTCCGGTCCTCGACATTCATCGCGACATGAAAGCTGACCGCGCCATCGCAGGTGGCGTCGCCCAAAGGCATGTCGGTCACGCTCGCGCAGTGAAACCTGCACCTGTCGCCAAGCCCCATACGTTTGCTGAGCGCCTCGGCCACCTCGACATAGTCCGGCGTCAGATCGATGCCCGTCACCTCACAGCCATGATCGGCGGCAAGTCTGCGGCTCGTCCCGCCTATGCCGCAGCCCGCGTCTAGCAGATGCATTCCCGGCGCAAGCCGCATCATCCCCAGCGCCTTCACGGTCATCTGCTTGCCGGCGGTGTGAAACTCGTCGACCGGGGCAAGGTCGTCGGGCGTGGCGGAGGCGGGATCGATGCCGCTTTGCCTCAACCCGTCCTCGATGCGACCCAGCAGACCCTTGCTGCCGTAATGCTCCGCAACCGCGTCTTCGTATTTGCCTGACATATCGTCCCCCTTTTTATTGTCGGTGGCAGTTTAGCAGAAATCGGGTGTGACGGCGCCATTCGACCGAAGACGGCAGGAGGGCGTTGACAGCAAGCGCCAAATCCCTATAACCGCGCAATCTCGGGCCGGAGCAGGCTCGGGGCAAATTGGTGTTTGTGGCCCCCGCAAGGGAAAGCCTGTCGGCCCGAAAGGGCAAAGGAAAGCACCTTTCACATTTGATGAAAGGATCCAGCCGTGACCAAACGCACAGCTGCCAAGTACAAAATTGACCGCCGGATGGGTGAAAACATCTGGGGTCGTCCGAAATCCCCCGTCAACCGTCGCGAGTACGGCCCCGGCCAGCACGGACAGCGCCGCAAGGGCAAGCTCAGCGATTTCGGCATCCAGCTTCGCGCCAAGCAGAAGCTGAAGGGCTACTACGGTGACCTGACCGAAAAGCAGTTCCGCCGCATCTATGCCGAAGCCGAGCGGGTCAAGGGCGATACCGGTGAAAACCTGATCGGTCTGCTGGAGCGTCGTCTGGACGCTGTCGTCTACCGCGCCAAGTTCGTGCCGACCGTCTTTGCTGCCCGACAGTTCGTCAACCACGGTCATGTCCGGGTGAACGGCAATAAGGTCAATATCCCCTCCTACCGCGTGAAAGAGGGTGATGTGATCGAAGTGCGCGATCGCTCCAAGCAACTGGCCGTTGTTCTTGAGGCCGTCAGCCTGGCCGAGCGCGACGTGCCCGACTACGTCAATGTCGACCACTCCAAGATGACAGCCGAGTTCGTGCGCACACCCGGCCTTTCGGACGTCCCATATCCGGTGATGATGGAGCCGAACCTGGTCGTGGAATACTACGCCAAAAACTGATCTGCGGGCTTTCTCCCGTTGTTTGAAAGCCGCCGAGGAAATTCGGCGGCTTTTTTCGTTTCACCTGGTTTCGAATGTGAGAACAGGCTGTTTACCGCCTCGTGTCTCTTAAGGCTTGCATAAACTGAACTGTTCAGTTTATTAATTATGAACCGAACGGTTCAGTTGGAAACAAGGAGATATCAAATGACCGTCACACGTTTTCCCGCGCTGTCTTTCGCCGCAATGATGATCATCCTGCCTATGGTTGCCTTCGCCGGTCAGGCCGTGTCCGATCGCCAGGACACGATCCGGGTCAACTCCGCCCCGGCGGTGACCTGCACACAGCTTGAGCGGCAGGTCGGTTTGAGTGAGGACAAATGCGGCCACTACACGATTTCGGAGCTGACACGAATGAAGTTCGACGCCGAGGATTGATCCGGTTTTCGTGCAAGGCGGGCGCGATTTCTGTGATGCGCCCGCTTTTAGACCCTGTTCGATACGCCGCCTGTGGTCTAGAACAGGATCAAGCCCTCGGAGATCGCATTGGTTTCATTAGCAGATGAGAACGTAAAACCCGGCCGCAAAGCCGATCAGGTCCTGGACGGAGCCCGCGATGTCTTCATGGCGCAAGGCTTTGAGGGTGCAAGTGTGGACGATATTGCCCGGGCGGCACGGGTCTCCAAGGCGACGCTCTACAGCTATTACCCGGACAAGCGCGTGCTCTTCAGCCATGTGCTGAAGTCCGAGTGCACCAAGCAGGCCAATGTCCTGACAGAGTTGCTTGAAGCCGGCGGCACGACCCGCGAGGTTCTGTGCAACATCGCGCGCAGCTTTGTCTCCTTTCTGGTCACGCCGGTCGCGTTGAGCATGTTTCGCATCTGTGTCGCCGAGTCCGACCGTTTTCCGGAAGTCAGCCGCGCTTTCTACTCCTCGGGTCCCGAGATCATGCGCAAACGGATGGTGGCTTTTCTGCAGAATGCGACATCGCGCGGTGATCTCGAGATCGAGGATTTCGGCCTTGCCGCCGATCAGCTGGCGGAACTCTGTCGTGCCGATCTCTTTCTGCTCTGCCTGCTGGGGCTGAAGAAAGATCCCGATCCGGACGAGATCCGCTATGTCGCGGATCAGGCGGTCGAGACCTTTCTGGCCCGGTTCGCCCGCCGGTAACTGTTGCCGACCCGGCAACAGCGATTTGCACTCCTTGCCGCCATATTCTTCTCGCAATCATCTGGATCGAGGCGTAAAGCGAAAGTCTTATGGCGCATTTCCTGTCTCCTCCCGTCGTAAAGCTTGCTGAAGCGAAGACGCTGCCACTTTGGCGGGGGCCAGTCGCCCTGTTGCTGATCATGGCGGTTGCGGTCCCGCTGTCGTTCTCGGTCTGGGTGGCTGTCCTGCAGAACTTCGTGATCGAGGTGGGCGGCTTTGATGGATCGGACTGGGGCTGGCTGCAAACCGTGCGAGAGATCCCGGGATTTCTGGCCATCGGCGTGATCGCGATCATCATGTTCATCCGCGAGCAGGTGCTGGGGCTGGTGGCACTCGTGATGCTCGGTGCCGCGGTCGCGGTCACGGCCTATTTCCCGGACTTCAAGGGCCTCTTGATCACAACGATGATCTCGTCAATCGGGTTTCATTATTTCGAAACCGTCAATCAGTCGCTGCAACTGCAATGGATCGACAAAGCGCGGGCGCCCCAGACGCTTGGTTGGCTCATGGCGGCAGGCTCCGGTGCGTCGCTTCTGGCCTATACGGCGATTGTCCTGACATGGAAGACGTTTTCGCTGACATATGAATTCGTCTTCATGACGGCAGGCCTCGCGACAGTTGCGCTCGCGATCTTCTGCTGGTTTGCCTATCCGCAGTTCGAGGCCCCGACACCCCAGCTCAAGCACATGGTCCTGCGCAGGCGATACTGGCTTTACTACGCGCTTCAGTTCATGTCGGGCGCGCGGCGTCAGATATTCATTGTCTTCGCAGCCTTCATGATGGTCGAGCGCTTCGGTTTCGAGGTTCATGAGGTCACAGCGCTTTTTCTGATCAACTTCATTGCCAACATGATCTTCGCCCCGATCATGGGCAAGGCTGTGGCCCATTTCGGCGAAAGCCGCGCCCTGGTCTTCGAGTATGTCGGGCTGACCTGCGTGTTCCTGGCCTATGGCGGTGTCTACTATTTCGGCTGGGGCGTGGTGATCGCGGCAGCGCTCTATGTCATTGACCACCTGTTCTTTGCGCTGGCCCTGGCTTTGAAAACCTACTTCCAGAAGATTGCCGACCCGCAGGACATCGCACCGACAGCGGCTGTGGCCTTCACCATCAATCACATTGCGGCTGTGTTCCTTCCTGCGGCGCTGGGGTATCTCTGGATCGTCTCGCCAGGAATGGTGTTCTGGCTGGCCGCCGGCATGGCCATGGTCTCGCTGGGGCTCGCACTTCTGATACCGCGTCACCCGGTGCCAGGTCATGAGACGATCTTCTCCCGCCCCCTGCCCGCAGCCGCCGAATGAGCGAGCAGGGCAAGTTCGTCACCGGCTCGACCATGCGCCATGTGGTCGAGATGACGGTCTCGGGTTCGCTGGGGCTGGTCTTCATGTTTCTGGTCGATTTTGCGGCACTCTGGTGGATCAGCCAGCTTGGCGTCGAAACGCTGGTCGCGGCTGTCGGTTTCGCGTGGACAATCCAGTTTGCCGCGATCTCGGTCTCGATCGGCTTGATGATCGCCACCGTTGCGCTGGTCAGCCGCACGCTGGGGCAGGGCGACAGGGAAAGGGCGAGACGGCTTGGGACAGCCGCCCTTGCCATCACGTTGGTGATCCAGACGCTGGTTGCCGTCCTGATCGCGATCTTCAGTATGGAGATCCTCACGATTTCCGGGGCCGACGGGGAGGCGCGGGACATCGGATCGCGCTTCCTGATCATCACCATGCCGTCCCTGCCGCTGATGGCCATCGGCATGGTAACCGCCTCGATCCTGCGCGCGACAGGCGACGCCTGGCGGTCAATGGCGGTCACGATGGGTGGGGGTATCGTCGCGCTCATGGTCGATCCTTTGCTGATCGTGGCAGCCGGGCTCGGCGTCGATGGTGCGGGTTATGCGATCATTATCTCAAGGGCCTCAACCGCGATAATCGGATGTTATTTCGTCATCCGGGTCCATAACCTTATGGCTCCGTTCGCGATGCAGGATGTTCGGGACATCTTTCGCCCCTTCTTCGATATTGCCGTCCCGGCTGTTGCCACACAGATGGCAACGCCCTTTGGCAACTGGATCATCACACGGGAGATCTCCGAATTCGGCGACAGCGCGGTGGCCGGTTGGGGTGTCGTGACGAGACTGACGATGCTGACCTTCGGCGGCATCTTTGCGCTTTCAGGCGCCATCGGGGGCATCATCGGCCAGAATTACGGAGCGGGGCGCATGGACCGCGTGGCTCAGGCCTATGTCGATGCGTTGAAATTCTGTGCGATCTACACCTTCGCCGCCTGGGGCCTGCTCTTTGCGTTTCAGGGCCCGGTGATCTCCAGCTTCGGTCTGAGTGCCGAGGGGGCAGATACCGTGCGTGCCTTCACCACGCTCGCGGCGGGTGGGTTCCTCTTCACCGGTGCGCTCTTTGTCTCCAACGCGGCGTTCAACAATCTTGGACGTCCACTCTGGTCGACCTGGGCGAACTGGATCCGCGACGGCATCCTGATGTTCCCGCTGGCAACCCTCATGGGAGCCTGGCTGGCAGCGCCGGGCGTGATCTATGCGCAGGCTCTGGCGGGTGTGATCACCGGGCTCGGGGCCGGTTTCGTTGGCTGGCGTTTCGTGAAATCTCTCAATCGGCCCTTGGACGGAACAGCGGGTCGTATTACCTCTTGATCCGTAACCTTATGGGAGACGGCAATGCTGTTTGGTCTTGGAAAGAAAACTGAAATCCCCCGCGCGGACGAGACGTTGCCCGGCAGGCCCGATCCGATACCGACCGCAGAGACACATTTCGTGAACGGCAGACCGCTCAAGGGGCCGTTTCCCGAAGGCCTGCAACAGGCGATGTTCGGCATGGGCTGTTTCTGGGGTGTGGAGCGGATGTTCTGGGGGCTTGACGGTGTCTATGTCACTGCCGTGGGGTATGCGGCAGGCAGCACGCCCAACCCCACCTACAAGGAGGTTTGCACCGGCAGGACAGGCCACAACGAGGTGGTGCTCGTGGTCTTCGATCCGAATGTGATCAGCTATGACGCCCTGCTGCGGACCTTCTGGGAAGGGCATGACCCGACGCAGGGCATGCGGCAGGGCAATGACCGCGGCACGCAGTACCGGTCCGGTATCTACGCCTGTTCACCCGAGCAGAAGGCGGCGGCGGAAGCATCCCGCCCGCTTTATCAGGAGCGTCTGGGCGCCTCAGGCTATGGTCCGATCACAACGGAAATTATGGACGCGCCCGAGTTCTACTATGCCGAGGACTATCATCAGCAATATCTGGCGAAGAACCCGCAGGGCTATTGCGGTATCGGGGGAACCGGTGTGACCTGCCCGATCGGGACCGATGCCTGATCCTTGACGCGCCGGGCGCATCCGCCTATCGGGGCGATGAAGCCGCGAAGGACCGGATATGCCCACATTCACTGCCCTGACAACTCTGCAAGGTCGCCGGGACGCCGAAGCTCTGGGCGAAGCGCTTGAACGGCTTGAGCCCGAACCGACAGGCATCGGTGTTTTCGAGGTCGAGGATGGCTCTGGTCTCTGGGAAGTGGGCGGTTATTTCACCGCTCGTCCCGACGAGGCCGGACTTGCGCTTCTCGCAGCAATCCATGGGGCAAAACCGTTCGCGGTCTCAAAGCTGGAAGAGCGTGACTGGGTCGCTCAGGTCCGTCGGGAACTGACACCGGTCGAAGCGGGCCGTTTCTGGGTTTATGGCGGGCATGATGAAGACCGGTTGCCATCGAACCGCATAGGTCTCAGGATCGAGGCAGCCATGGCCTTCGGTACGGGGCATCATGGAACGACCCAGGGTTGCCTGACGGCCTTTGATGTGTTGCTGCGCCAGGGCCTCTATCCGTCAAATGTTGCCGATATCGGTTGCGGCACCGGCGTGTTGGCAATGGCCGCGGCCAAGGTGTTGCCAGCCAATGTCGTGGCCAGCGACATCGATCCGATTGCCGCCGCAACGGCACGGGCCAATATGCAGGCCAACACACTGGGTGTTCGGGTGCGGTGCCTGACATCTGTCGGCTTCCGGCACCCCGATCTGAGACGATCCGCCCCCTTCGATCTGGTGTTCGCAAATATTCTTGCACGTCCGCTGAAACGTCTTGCCCCCGATATGGCGAAGTTCACCGGGCCGGGTGCACGGATCATCCTCTCGGGGATACTCAACCGCCAGGCCCGCTCGGTTGAGGCGGTCTACGCCGGCTGGGGCATGACGGTCGAGAGACGGCGGTCAATTGGCGAATGGACAACCCTCACGCTTGTGAGATGTTGACTGCCCGAAGAGTATTTTGCCTCCGGCGGGGATATTTGAGGAAAGACGAAGGCGCGCCTTCTTTTTGGCTTAAATATCCCCGCCGGAGGCGGCCCATACATTGCGGTCAGAAGCGACGGCCCATTTGTGCCGCAATCTCTTCGATCATGTTGCGGTTGAGGCCCATATCGCTGAGCTCACGGTCAGACAGCGCACGCAGCATGGCATCTGTTTTGCGGCGGGAGTTCCAATTATGCAGCGCCTCTCCGACCGAGTAGACGAATGTGATGATCCGGTGCAGCGCGACTGCGCCGAAAGGCGCCGGGCGGGATGTGTCGTAAAGAGCCATTTGGCACCTCCAGAAATGGATGTATCGCCCAGGGCGATTGTTCTGAGCCGCTACTGGTCCAAAATTCCGTGTGCCGCAACACCGAAGAATGCATGCCCCATATGCGCTCTTTGCATGGGTTGTCCCGGAGACCAGCAATCGAACCCGGTCAAGACAGCTTTCCACATGTTCCTGTTTCGTGCTAAGAGCGGGACTAATAATAATTTGAGGCTGGGAGCAGGACAGAAATGCGGGTCATCGGCATAGATCCGGGATTGCGTCGGATGGGTTGGGGGGTTGTCGAGGTATCGGGCACCAAGCTCTCCCATCTCGGAAATGGCGTGTGTCTTTCCGAAGGGCGGGATCTGGGTCGCAGGCTATGTGTCCTGCATGAACAGCTAACCGATATTATGACGCGGTTTGCACCTGATGCGGCCGCTGTGGAGCAGACTTTCGTGAACAAGGATGCTGTCGGCACGCTGAAGCTCGGCCAGGCGCGGGGGATCGCGATGCTGGTGCCGGCGCAGGCCGGGCTGGATGTGGCAGAGTATGCGCCCAATGCGGTGAAGAAGGTTGTGGTCGGTGTCGGACATGCGGACAAGCGGCAGGTTGAACACATGGTGAAACTTCAGTTTCCGGGCATCGAGCTTGCCGGGGCGGATGCCGCCGATGCGCTTGCGATTGCAATGTGCCATGCGCATCATGCGCGGTTCGCCGGGCGGCTTGAGGCTGCTGTTGCAAAGGCGCAGGCATGATTGGCAAGATCGCCGGGCGGGTTGACTATCGCGGATCCGATCACGTGCTGATCGACACGGGCGGTGTTGGATATCTTGTCTACTGCTCGGACAGGACGCTCGCGATGCTGCCCGCGACGGGTGGAGCAGTTGCGCTTTATACCGAGCTGGTCGTGCGCGAGGATTTGCTTCAACTCTATGGGTTTCCGACCCTGATCGAGAAGGAATGGCATCGACTTCTGACATCGGTTCAGGGCGTCGGCGCAAAGGCGGCCATGGCCATTCTGGGGACACTGGGTCCTGAGGGTGTTGGGCGGGCGATCGCCCTGGGCGACATGACGGCGATCAAGTCGGCGCCGGGGGTCGGGCCAAAGCTTGCCCAGCGTGTGACCCATGAGTTGCGGGATAAGGCGGCGTCGGTCATGGCGATGGGAGCGGCGGACCAACCGGCCATGGTTTCAGGAGATCCTGAAACCCCGCGGGTCCCCGCGGCTCAGCCGCCAGCGGCTGAGATGGCCTCCCGTGGCGCTCCTTCGGCTGCTGCGGCGCAGGCGGATGCCTTATCGGCCCTTCTCAATCTGGGCTACGGCCAGGGCGAAGCTGCGGGCGCTGTGGCGGAAGCCGGTTCGGGCGGTGATCTGACAGCCTCTGAATTGATCCGCGCGGCCCTGAAGCTGCTGGCCCCGAAAGGATAGCATGAGCGAGCCGGACCCCACCTTGCGCCCCGAAGAGCGCCCCGAGGATGCGGATCGTGCATTGCGCCCGCAAACCCTGGACGAGTTCGTCGGGCAGAAAGCTGCCCGTGCCAATCTGGCGGTTTTCATTGAAAGTGCGCGGCGGCGTGGGCAGGCGATGGATCATACGCTGTTCTATGGCCCTCCCGGCCTCGGCAAGACCACGCTTGCGCAGATCATGTCGCGCGAGCTTGGGGTGAATTTCCGGATGACCTCCGGCCCGGTTCTGGCCAAGGCCGGCGATCTGGCCGCGATCCTGACAAACCTCGATGCGCGCGACGTGCTGTTCATCGACGAGATCCATCGGCTCAATCCGGCAGTCGAGGAGGTTCTCTACCCCGCCCTTGAGGACTTCGAGCTTGATCTGGTGATCGGCGAGGGGCCGGCTGCGCGCACCGTGCGCATCGACCTGCAACCCTTCACACTTGTCGGGGCGACGACGCGGTTGGGGTTGTTGACGACACCGCTTCGAGATCGGTTCGGCATTCCGACCCGGCTTGAGTTCTACGAGGTCGATGAACTGATTCAGATTGTCGAGCGTGGTGCCCGACTGATGCAGGCCGATGCGACACCTGATGGCGCGCGCGAGATTGCGCGCAGGGCGCGGGGGACGCCGCGCATTGCCGGGCGGCTTCTGCGTCGCGTGGTCGATTTCGCGCTTGTTGAAGGCAATGGCCGGGTCGACCAGCAGATTGCCGACATGGCGCTGCGACGGCTGGGGGTAGACGATCTGGGGCTCGATGGGGCGGACCGACGCTATCTCAGTCTGCTGGCGGAGAACTATGGTGGCGGTCCGGTCGGCGTCGAGACCATCGCTGCGGCCCTGTCGGAGGCGCGTGACGCCATCGAGGAGGTGATCGAACCCTTCCTCTTGCAGCAGGGCCTGATCCAGCGAACCCCGCGCGGGCGAATGCTGGCGGCGAAGGCTTGGAAACATCTGGGGCTCAGCGCGCCCAAACCGGTCGGACAATCCGATTTCTTCGAGAGCGGATCATGACGCCTGACGAGGTCGAAGCCTGTTTCACCCGTTCGGATGGCAGCTTCCGCTTTGCCAGATGGAACCGGCCGCTGGCACCGGTGATCTTCGGCACCGATGATGCTTCACTCACGCCGCTGAAGGACGCAATCCGAACGACCGCCTTTATCGCCAATCTGGACGTGGTGGAGACCGATCCCGAACTCGGCGCAAACTTCCTGATGTTTTTCTGTCAACGCTGGGCGGAGTTGTCCGACATTCCCAATCTGGATCGGCTGATACCCGACTTTGCGGCGCTCATCGACCGGCTGGGGCAGGCTGGGGCCAATCAGTATCGCAGTTTCTCGTTCGATGCGGATGGTGCGATCAAGCTTTGCGTGATCCTGTTGCGTTACGATGAGGCGCTTTCGGTGGTCTCGGCGCAAACGCTGGCGACAGCACAGACGATCCAGAGCCTGCTGCTCTGGTCTGACAAGGCCTTCATGGAGAAAAGCCCGATAGCGATGGTTGCCGGGCAGGATATTGCGGTGGTTGCCCCGGACATCGCCGCGCTCACGCGGGCTGCTTACGACAAGACGCTGCCCGATCAGACCACGGACCCCAGCCTTGCCCTGCGCCTCGCCCCGCGCGTTTCGCGACTGCTGGAGCCGGTATCCCGATGACCCACCGTTTCGATCTGCGCGTCTATTACGAGGATACCGACATGGCCGGTATCGTCTACTATGCGAATTATCTGAAATACCTGGAACGGGGCCGGTCCGAGGCGGTGCGCGAGGCCGGAATTGACCAGAACGCATTGCGCGATGCGGGCCTTGCCTTTGCGGTGCGCCGGGTCGAGATCGATTATCTGCTTCCGGGGCGGTTCGAGGATGTCCTGACGGTCTCGACCCGCACCATCCGGGTCGGAGCGGCGACCTTTGAGGTCGCACAGGATATTCATCGGGACGATCAGCATTTGATACATGCTGACATAAAAATTGCACTGATCTCCCTGGAGGGAAAAGTTCAACGTTTTCCGATGGATATACGCGAAACCCTGCTCGCCACAGGGTCGTGATCCGCCCAAATATGGACAATTCCAAGGAATTTCGCCACAAACCCGTCAAACTAGAGTAGTTTAAGTCGCAAGTCGGCATTTGAGACCGGCTATGACTTGGCATAACGCGAGTAGATGAGCAGGCGAAATGGAAACTGAAGCACTGGCAGCGGCCAGGGAAATTGATTTTTCCCTTGTGGCTCTTTTTATGCGCGCAACCCTGACCGTGAAGATTGTGATGGTGGTTCTCATCATGGCATCTTTCTGGTCCTGGGCGATTATCATTCAAAAACACATCAACTACCGCAGGGCGAAGGCTGACGCGCGGGAGTTCGAGGACGCGTTCTGGTCCGGTCAGCCTCTTGATCAGGTCTATGAGCAGGTCAAGGACGATCCCAATGGCGGTTCCGAGAAGATCTTTGCCGCAGGCATGCGGGAATGGCGACGCTCTCACCGTGGCGATGGCGGGCTGATCGCGGGTGCATCCGCGCGTATCGATCGGGCGATGAACGTCACGATCGGCCGCGAAAGCGATGACATCAACAACGGGCTGACCTTTCTGGCGACGGTCGGGTCGATCTCGCCTTTCGTGGGGCTGTTCGGAACGGTCTGGGGCATCAAGCATGCCTTTGAGGAGATTGCCATCCAGCAGAGCACCAGTTTGGCCGTTGTGGCACCCGGGATTGCCGAGGCGCTTCTGGCAACCGCGCTGGGGCTTCTGGCGGCCATTCCGGCGGTCGTGTTCTACAACAAGCTTTCGGGTGATGCCGAGAAGATCACCGGTCGGCAGGAGGCATTTGCCGACGAGTTTGCGATGATCCTGTCGCGTCAGCTCGAAAAGCCGGAGGCCTGAGGCATGGGTGCCAACCTCATGGAGCGGGGAAGCGCGTCCAGGCGGTCCCGCCGCTCGGCGCGCAAGCCGATGTCAGAGATCAACGTCACGCCTTTCGTGGATGTGATGCTGGTTCTGCTGATCATCTTCATGGTGGCCGCACCGCTTCTGACGGTCGGTGTTCCGATCGAGTTGCCCGAAACCGCGGCCGAGCCGCTGCCGCAGGAGGATCAGGAGCCGCTGGCGATTACCCTGACCGCCGATGGGCAGGTGCTGTTGCAGGCCGAGGAACTGCCACGCGGGCAGTTGATCCCCAAACTCAGGGCGCTTGCTGCCACCCGCACCGATGACAAGATTTTCCTGCGTGCCGATGGTGCCGTCCCCTATTCGGAGGTCGCGATCATCATGGGCGCGCTCAACAATGCGGGCTTCAACAGCATCGGTCTGGTTACTGATGGTGGTGGCCCGACATTGAATGAGGAAGGGAACTGATACGGCGATGAAAACCGGGGTGGTCCTTTCGGGTGCGTTGCATGGCGGCTTCATAGCCGTTGTCGTGCTCGGTCTGCCGTGGTTAAACACTGACCGCGCGAACATGGAGGAGGTCACGACGGTCTCCATCATCGATGCAGCAGAGCTGGATGCGATGACCTCCAGCGCGCCGGAAGCGCCCGCCTTTGAGCCCGACGAGATTTCGGCACCCAGTTTCGAGGAAGATGCGGGCGATCCTCCAGAGATGGATTTTGCGCCCATTGCGACCGTCAAGGATGATGTCGAAGCGCCGTCCGAACAGGACGAGGAAGCTGATCTCACGGCGGTTGCGACCCGCCTCAGCAATGTCGAGGTGCAGGCCGAGGTCGAGACCCAGGACGAGGTTGCACTCGATCAGTTGAGCAGCCTGACCATGCCGTCCAGTCCGGGCAGTGATCTCGCCATCAGCCGTCCGCAGGCGCCCAGCTTGTCCGCCCGTCCGCCGGCGCCGCGTCCGTCCGAGGTGATCAGCGTGCCCAATCCGCCGTCGCTGCGCGATACGCCGCCGTCGCGCGAGACGGTTGAGGAAACCGTGCCCGAGGAAACCACCGAGGATGTCGCGGCCATTGAACCGGATGAGGCAACGTCGCCTGAGGAAAGCACGCCGGAAGTGACCCCCGACGAGCCGAATGGTGAACCGGAGGGTCTTATCCAGCAATCCGCACGGCCGATTGTACGCCCGCGGAATTTCGAGGCTCAACTGGCCAAGAAAGAGAAAGAGCGTCTGGCCGAGATCGAAGCCGCCGAAGCCGCCGAACGCGAGCGCATCGAGGCCGAGGAAGAAGAGGCAGAAGCCGCAAGGCTTGCGCAAGAGCAGGCTGACGCCGAAGCGGCTGAAATCGCCGCCGCTCTTGCCGAGGTTGGCAGCAACAAATCCGGCGATGACGCACCGGCGGAAGCGGCCTCATCCGAGGAATTGCCGCTTGGCCCGCCGATCGATGCAGGTTCGGAGAACGCCTTTATCGCGCAGCTCAGCGGCTGCTGGAATTTTGACCCCGGCATGCAGAATGCCGCCGAAATGGTGGTCACCATGGAGTTTAATATGAACCCCGACGGCTCCGTGGTACAGGGCTCGATCAAAGCTCTGTCGCCGCCGGATGCACCGGGGATCAAGACGGCCATCACAAATGCGCGTGCGGCTATTGTTCTTTGCGAAGGCGCGGGCTACCCGCTGCCTTCCGAAAGCTACGGAAGATGGAAGACAACGCGGGTCACATTCGATCCGAGCAAGGGGTCCCTGAGCTGGTAGTCAGGGACCAGAAAAATGAGGAGGGGCACATGAAATTCATCAAGACTTTACTTGTTGGGCTGTCGGTGCTGGCTGCACCTGCCTATGCTCAGGATGGCTGTCCGGCCAATGTGTTCTGTGCAACGTTGAACGACTTCACGGTGAAGCCGCTGCCGATCGCACTGCCGGATTTTGTCGCGGAAACCTCCGGCTCCGGCAGGGTTGCCGGTGATATCGGACGGGTCATTTCCGCCAATCTGGTCAACAGCGGGCTGTTCGTGGAGGTGCCGCGTGAGGCGCATATCGCGCGCATCCGGGACTTCAACACGCCGGTGCAATATGCCAACTGGTCGCCCATCGGTGCCCGCGCGCTGGTGACAGGGGCCGTCTCGACAACCTCTGATGGTCGGCTGATCGTCAAGTTCCGGGTCTGGGACCCGGTCAATCAGAAGCAGATCGGTGAGGGTCAGCAGTTCGCGGGTACCCAGGCCGATTGGCGCCGTATGGCACACAAGGTCTCTGACGAGGTTTATACAAGGCTGACAGGTGAGGGGGCGTATTTCGACAGTCGTGTCGTGTTCGTCGCCGAAACCGGACCGAAGAACGCGCGGCAGAAGCAGCTTGCGCTGATGGATCAGGACGGTGCGAACCTCAAGCTGCTGACAGGTGGCGGTTCGCTCGTGGTCACACCGCGTTTCTCGCCCGATGGCAGCCGGATTGTCTATACCGGCTTTGATACCGGCACGCCGCAGGTCTATCTGCTGGACGTCAATTCGCTGCAGAAACAACGGCTTGGCGATGCATCCACGATCACCAGCGCGCCGCGTTTCTCGCCTGATGGACGCCGCGTGATCTATGCGGGCGGACGCCCGGGCGCGGCCGACATCTTTGAACGCGATCTCAGTACTGGACAGAGACGGCAACTCACCAACACGTCGGCGATCGAGACCGAGCCAAGTTATTCGCCCGATGGCTCCCAGATCGTCTTTGAGAGCGACCGCTCCGGCTCTCAGCAGATTTACGTGATGCCCGCAGGTGGCGGAGAGGCGCGCCGGATCAGCAAGGGTGCGGGCCGCTATGGCACACCCGTCTGGTCGCCCCGCGGGGATCTGATCGCCTTTACCAAGATCGTTAAGGGCCGGTTCAGCATTGGTGTCATGCGCACCGATGGAAGTCAGGAGCAACTGCTGACTGCAAGCACACTGGAAGAGGGCCCCACCTGGTCTCCCAATGGCCGCGTTATCATGTATTTCCGGGAAATTCCGGGGGCTACTGGCGGTCCGCAGCTCTGGTCGGTCGATATCACCGGGCGCAATGAGAAACGCGTTCCTGTGCAGGGCTTCGCGTCGGACCCAAGCTGGTCAACACTGTTGCGCTAGGCGGGTCGGAGCAAACATGCTACGCTGAATTCCAAGATCGCATCAAAAGCGACAAACAAGAGGTAGAGAGCAATGAAATCAACAAAATTGGCCTTGGCCGGGCTTGCTATTCTGTTATCCGCCTGCACGGGCGGAGACAATCCTGACGGGCTCTTCGGCGGCAATGGCGGGGTGATCGACCCTTCCGGTGGCATCGAGGGCAGCGGACTGCCCACAGATCCGACATCGGTTGCCTATTTCAATCAGGTGATCGGGGATCGCGTCTTCTTCGAGGTGGACCAGAGCACGCTGACGTCGCAGGCCACGCTGATCCTGGATCAGCAGGCGAAATGGCTTCTCGCCAACTCGACAGGCCAGATCACCGTGGAAGGCCATGCCGATGAGCAGGGCACGCGGAGCTATAACTTTGAACTCAGCGGACGCCGCGCAAGCGCGGTGCGGAACTATCTGGTGTCCAGGGGCATCCCCGACAGCCGGCTTTCAATCGCCCCGTTTGGCAAGGAACGCCCCGTCGCGATCTGCTCAAATGAGAGCTGCTGGTCCCAGAACCGCCGTTCGGTCACAGTTGTCGCCAGCGGACTGGGTGTGTAAAACAGACCTGATTGTCTCAGGGCGGAGGTTTCGATGAAACGCATTCTACAGCTATGCCTGATTGCACTCATTCTACCGATCTCCGCCGCAGCGCAGGATGATCGCGACCAGTCTCTGGCAGAGATTCGAAGCGATCTTGAAGCGCTGAACGGGCTGGTGCTCAGCCTGCGGTCCGAGGCGCAGGCAGGTGGTGGCACGCTGCCGGGCATCCCCAATGCAGCGCCGGTTCTGCAGCGTCTTGATCTGATCGAAGAGGAGATCAGGCGCCTGACAGGTCAGGTCGAGCAATTGGGCCTGCGCATCGACCGTGTCGTCGATGACGGCACCAAGCGTATCGGCGTGCTTGAGTTTCGTCTTGTCGAGCTTGAGGGCGGCGACGTGAGCACGCTTGGCAAGACCCCGCCTCTGGGCGGGCAGGCAACAGCGCCAACTGTGACACAACCGGACACAACTGCACCGGTCGCGATCTCGGAAAAGGCAGCCTTCGATGCGGCATTGGCCGACTATGACGCGGGCAACTTCGCGGGTGCTGCGCAGAAGCTGAGCGACTTCGCCCTGCGCTATCCCGGTGGCCCCCTGACAGGGGATGCGACCTTCTGGCTTGGCGAGGCGCTGGCCGCGCAAGGGGACTGGAACAGTGCCGCGCGCAGCTATCTCGACAGCTTCTCGGGCGCACCTTCGGGCCGCAAGGCACCGGAGGCGCTGTTCCGTCTGGGGGTCAGCCTCGGCAAGCTGGGTCAGACGAGCGAGGCATGCCTGACGCTGAACGAGGTTCCGCGCCGCTATCCTGACATCAGCCCGGAGATCGCCGAAGGCGTTGCCAGCGAGAAGGCGGATCTCAGCTGCTCCTAAGTGGACCGTGTCCGTGGCTCTGACCTCCGACGATGTTGCCGAACATCTGGGCGACCTTCCGGGCGGCCCGCTGGGTGTCGCCGTCTCCGGTGGCAGCGATTCGCTGGCCCTGCTCGGGCTGTTGCAGGACTGGGGCGGGCGTGATCTCCAAGTTGTGACCGTCGATCACGGGTTACGTGACGGCAGCGCCGATGAGGCGGAGTTCGTTGCGCGGACCTGCAAGGCGCGCGGACTGACCCACACGACCCTTCGCTGGGAGGACCGGGTTCGACAGGGCAATCTGCAGGAGGCCGCGCGGCGTGCGCGCTATGACCTGATCGCGGGCTGGGCGAAGTCAAAGGGGGTCAAGGCTGTCGCCCTTGGTCATACCATCGAGGATCAGGCTGAGACCTTTCTCATGCGTCTCGCCCGCGGATCGGGGGTGGATGGGCTGGCGGGAATGGCAATGCGCACCGAAAGCCGTGGCACAGTTTGGCTGCGCCCGATGCTGCGAGTGAGACGGGCGGATCTTGTCGCATACCTCCGGAACACCGGACAGGAGTGGATCAGCGATCCCAGCAATGACGACATGAGCTTTGATCGTGTGCGCGTCAGGAAGTCCATGCCCGATCTTGAAGCGCTGGGGCTATACACCGAGCGGCTGGCCGCAACCGCTGACAGAATGGCGCTCGCCCGCCAAGCGCTTGAAAGCATGGCTCATTCGGTCGCTTGCGAAGCCATGCAAGCCAGTGAACTGGGCGCGATCGCTATCCGGAAAGCTGTGTTTCGGAACGCGGCACCCGAAACACAGCTTCGTCTTCTTGCCGCAGCTTTGCGATGGGTCGCGGGGGCTGACTACCGACCGCGTCTGCACAGTCTCAAGGCGCTGATGGCCGAGGCGCTTTCGGGGATGAACAACGGTACAGCGACACTGCATGGTTGCCTCATCCGCTGGACAGAAGACGCTGTCAGCATCGACCGCGAGCTGGAACGGGTCTCGCCGTCGGTAGAGGCCGGGATCATCTGGGACGACCGCTGGATCTCTCGGCCCCATCCGGGCCTGATGGTTGCGGCCCTGGGGCAAAAAGGGCTTTCCCAGACACCTGACTGGCGGGCCTCCAATATTGATCGTCAAACGCTGCTCACAACGCCGGGTTATTGGCGTGAGGACGATCTTGTCGCGCATCCTGTCCTTTTGCCGCATGAGAATCTGCGCCTGAGCCTCAAAAACCCGCCCGAGAGCTTCGCCGACACCCTGATCAGTCGTTGAAACATCGCTAAGAGCTTCTATGTTAGAAGGGATCGGCGGGCCCCCAGGAATGGTCGCGCCTAACAGGAGAAATTTCGTGGGCAATTCCAAAAACATCGCCTTCTGGGTCATCCTTTTTGTATTGATGATCGCGTTGTTCAACGTGTTTTCCAATGGCGGGTCCTCGACTGCATCACGGGACGCAAAGTATTCCGAGTTCCTCGATATGGTTGAGGCCGGTGATGTTCAGTCTGTAACGCTGGATGGAGAGACCGTTTTCTTCGTGACCACAAGCGGTGACCGGCAGCAGACCGTACAGCCACGTGACAGCGACATCGTGGATCGCCTGCGTGCCGCCGATGTCGAGATTGCGGCCCAGCCGCAGGAGCAGTCCGCCTTCATGGCGATGGTCAATCTCTTTCTGCCCGTCCTTTTGCTCATCGGTATCTGGATCTACTTCATGAACCGGATGCAGGGTGGCGGCAAAGGCGGTGCCATGGGCTTTGGCAAATCCAAGGCCAAGATGCTGACGGAACGGCAGGGCAAGGTGACCTTCGACGACGTGGCCGGCATCGACGAGGCCAAGGAAGAACTTGAAGAGATTGTCGAGTTCCTGCGCGATCCCCAGAAATTCTCCCGTCTTGGCGGCAAGATCCCCAAAGGCGCGCTTCTGGTCGGTCCTCCGGGGACGGGTAAAACCCTTCTCGCACGTGCGATCGCCGGTGAGGCTGGGGTTCCCTTCTTCACAATCTCGGGTTCTGACTTTGTCGAGATGTTTGTCGGCGTTGGTGCATCCCGCGTCCGGGATATGTTTGAGCAGGCGAAAAAGAATGCGCCCTGCATCGTTTTCATCGATGAGATCGACGCGGTTGGTCGGCACCGTGGTGCCGGATATGGCGGCGGCAATGATGAGCGTGAGCAGACGCTGAACCAGTTGCTTGTCGAGATGGACGGGTTCGAGGCCAATGAAGGTGTGATCCTTCTGGCCGCGACAAACCGCCCTGACGTTCTGGATCCCGCCCTTTTGCGCCCAGGTCGTTTCGACCGGCAGGTGCAGGTCTCCAACCCCGACATCAAGGGGCGCACCAAGATCCTCGAAGTACATGCGCGCAAGGTGCCGCTCGGGCCGGATGTCGATCTGCGCATCATCGCACGCGGGACGCCGGGATTCTCAGGCGCCGATCTCGCAAACCTCGTAAACGAAAGTGCGCTGACGGCCGCCCGCACGGGCAAGCGTTTCGTGACTATGGAAGATTTCGAGAATGCCAAGGACAAGGTCATGATGGGTGCGGAGCGCCGCTCGATGGTCATGACCGAGGATGAGCGCAAGCTCACCGCCTATCACGAGGCGGGCCACGCAATTGTCGGTATCAACGTTCCGCAACACGACCCGATCCACAAGGCGACGATCATTCCGCGCGGACGTGCGCTGGGTCTGGTCCTGAGCTTGCCAGAACGCGATCAACTGAGCCAGTCCGTAACAAAACTGCGTTCCATGATTGCGATGGCAATGGGGGGACGCGCGGCGGAAGAGATCATCTTCGGCGATCGGGATGTGACCAACGGGGCGTCGTCGGACATCCAGCAGGTGACGCGGATTGCCGAGGCCATGGTCACCCAGTACGGGATGAGCGAGGCGCTCGGAAATGTCGCCTATGTGGACAACCGGAACGATTTTTTGGGTGGCGGCTCGGCGCATCGCAATGTCTCGGGCGAGACCATGGTGATGATCGACAACGAGGTTCGCCGCCTGGTCGATGAGGGCTATGAGCGTGCCAAGACGATCCTGACCGAGAAACGCGACGACCTGGAGCGGCTGGCCCAGGGTTTGCTGGAGTATGAGACCCTGACCGGCGATGAGATCACCAAGATCATCAATGGTGAGGCGCTCAAGCGTGGTGAGGATGACGAACCGACACCGGGCGATACCGGCACGCCGTCAATCGCCTCGATCCCGAAAGCGGGCAAGTCGCGCAAACCCAAGGCCCCGGATCCAGGCATGGAGCCTGAACCGACTGCCTGATGTTCTGAATTTGACAATCTCGCGCCCATGAACCGGCCCAGCTCAGAGATGAGGGGGCCGGTCGCGCATTTCTGAACCAATCTGATGGGATCAGATGTGTTCGCTTGTGGCAGCACGGACCAGCGTCGCCATTGGAGAAAAACTCACCATCCTGAGCAGACCGGCGTCTGCTCAATGCGTGCAAAAACTGGTCCTCGAACGCACCCTTCAGAGCCTGAGGTCTGAACCGGTTGGCCAATCACAGGATGAGCGGGAGCATGGCATGGCGGGTCAATTGGCGTGAATTGGCACCCCGGAAGAAGCCGGGGAATGCCCTTCGCAGACCGGCGACCCCAGAACCGGCCTTGCGGACCCGAGGTAAAACCTGCCTGCGTCAGGTCACTGGAAATATGTGCTCAGGCGATACGTGCCGCGCTGCGCCCGGCCAGACGCCCGAAGACTGCGCCGGACGTGAGGCCAGAGCCACCGGGATAGCCCTCGTAGAACACTCCGCCAACCATCTCACCTGCTGCGAACAGGCCGGGAATGGGCTGATCCGAGTGATCCAGAACCTCTCCCTGCTCTGACACCTTAAGCCCGCCATAGGTGAAAGTGATGCCGCCTGTTACGGGGTAGGCCTTGAACGGGGGCGTGTCGATTGTCTGCGCCCAGTTGGATTTGGGCAGATCAAGGCCCGGCGTGTCTTTCCCGTCAAGCGACGTGGGGTCAAAGGGCTTGTCACCGTCAACCGCGTCGTTATACGCCGCAAGCGTGGTGCGGGCAGCATCTGCGTCGACGCCGTCCAACCTGTCGCAGAGCGCATCCAAGGTGTCGGCCTCCACGAAATGCGCGTCGTGAAAGCTGTATTCGGCATAGAGAAGGTCTTCCACCTTCGCGTCAAAAATCTGCCATGCGAAATGCCCCGGTTGCTCCAGCACGGCCTTGCCGAACTGGGCATAGGTGTAGTTGCGGAAGTTCTTCCCCTCATCGACGAACCGCGCGCCGTTCGCATTCAGCATCACCCCGAGGAAGTAGCAGATCTTCCGGTAGTTCTTGCGCTCACCCGGCGGCAGATCGAGCCCGCCGAAGTCCGCCATATGCAGGTCCATCGGTGTCGCGTGGCAACCCTGGTAGAGGCCATGACGCCGGGCTCCGACCCTTTCGGCCATGCCAAGCCCGTCTCCGGTGTTGTGGGGTGTGCCACGCACCTTGGCTTTCGCCCAGTGGTCCCCCATCAGTGAAGCGCGCTTCTCGGCACTGGCTTCAAATCCACCGCAGGCAAGGACTACGGCATCGGCGGGAAAGGATCTGTCACCCACCTGAACGCCGGTAACCCGGCCATTTCCGGTCATCAACCCTGTTACCCCGCTGTCATATCGAAGTCTGCCGCCAAGTCGGGTGAACGCCGAAAGCTCCATGTCAAAAAGACCGACACCTTCATTCTCGGCGGCGAGCGTCAGGCCGCCCCAGAACACATGGCGGCCATCCTTCTCGAAACTCTGACGATTGTAGATCGGTTCAAACTTCACACCGTGGCTGCCAAGCCACTGCATCGCGGACAGGGAACCGCCGATCAGGAGTTCCTGCTCGGGCGACAGGGGACGCCCCCCGTTGAAGGCAAGAAGGTCTGCAGCAAATCTTGCCTGCGCATAACCCCCAAAGTCCGTGACTGCCAGGCGCGGGTCGTCGGGATCTTCCAAAAGCGGGACCAGATCATCCACCCCGTCATAGGCAAAGCGCATCGCGCCTGCCGTGTACTTGGTGTTGCCGCCAGCCAGGTCCTCATCCGCCTTTTCCAGCATCAGCACATCCGCCCCCGCCTCCAGCGCGGCGATCCCGGCACACATGGCGGCATTGCCGGATCCCACAACGATAACGCGCTTTGACATTTGCGATTCCTCTCCTTATGTCTATATTGTATCCGAATGGATACAATTTTGAAAGCGCCCTGATATGGCATCGCCCGACCCCAGTGATCGGTCCCAAGGTGGTATCGCTTTTGCCAAGCTGATGGCCGCGATCGAGGCAGGCGACTACCAGCCTGGTGACCGTCTGCGCGAGGTCGAGGTCGCGGACCGGCTCTCCCTGTCACGCACGCCCGTGCGCGAGGCCCTGCGCCGTCTTGAAGCTGAAAACATCATCGAGCACCGCCCGCGCCTGGGGGCCGTGATCCGCAAACTGGGTCAGACCGAACTGGTTGAGCTTTACGAGATGCGACTTGTTCTGGAACGCACAGCCGCCGAAATGGCCGCAAAGCACGCAGCCGAGGCTGAAATTGACGAGATGGCCAGGCTCAACGAAGAGATCGCGGGAGCTCTGACCGCGCCGCCACGTGCGGCAGCGATCAACCAGCAATTCCATCGCGCGATCTATCTGGCTGCGCGCAACCGGTTCCTGCTGGAAGCCGCGCGCGCCATGAACAATGCGCTTCTGCTTCTGGGTCCCACAACGCTTGCCGATGCGGACCGGGTGAACACGGTGGTTCGCCAGCACCGGCAGATCATTGATGCGATCGGTGCGGGTGATATCGACGGCGCGGGGGCGGCTGCCGAGGCGCATCTGCAAACCTCGCTGCGCTATCGGCTTGGGGTGATGCGCGGATGATACTTGTGGTCATGACCCATGTGGTGGCGGGTTTCGGGGTGCTGGTTTTCCATCTGCTTCATCTTCCGCTCCCGTGGTTGCTGGGGCCCCTTACGGCTTGCCTCATCGCCGCTCTCGCAGGCCTTCCGATGCGCGGCATCCCTGCGCTGAACAATGCGATGCGATCCATTCTGGGAGTTGCGGTCGGAGCCACGTTCACCTGGGCGCTGGTGCTGAGCATGGCAGGCATCTGGACAACCCTGGTCCTTGTGCCGGTGATGGTGTTTCTGATCGGTCTTGTGGGTGTGCCGTATTTTCAGCGCCTCTGGGGCTTCGACTTCGCGACCAGTTACTACAGCGCGATGCCCGGCGGTCTGCAGGATATGCTGCTCTTCGGCGAGGAGGCGGGCGGCGATGTTCGCGCCCTGTCGCTGATCCATGCGACCCGTGTTATGGTGATCGTTGTTGCGTTGCCGTTCATCCTGAAGGGATACTGGGGCGTCGATCTGAGCAACCCGCCGGGTGTGCCGGCCACCGCATTGCCCGGGTCGCAACTTGTGATCATGACCATCGCGGGGCTGGCGGGATGGCAGATTGCAAAGGCGGTTGGGCTGTTCGGGGCGTCCATTCTGGGGCCGATGATCCTCGCCGGTGTTCTGGCCATGACCGGCGTCCTGGAACAACGACCCCCCGCCGAGGCGATCTGGGCCGCCCAGTTCTTCATCGGCCTGACGGTGGGTACGAAATACGCGGGCGTCACCGGGGAAGAGGTGCGCCGCGATGTGGCTGCCGCTCTGGGGTTTTGTGTGATCCTGCTGATCCTCACGGCCATCTTCGTCGAGGTGATCCACCTCTTTGCGCTTGCCCCGCCGATGGAAACCCTGTTGGCATTTGCCCCCGGTGGTCAGGCGGAAATGGCAATTCTGGCGTTGATCGCCGGGGCCGATATGGCCTTCGTCATTGCCCACCACGTTCTCAGGATTGTTGTGGTGATCCTTGGCGCACCCATTGCAGCCCGGGTCTTCAGCCCCAGACCTCAGGGTTGATCATGTGGATCGGCGCGGCTGACGCATAGGCGTTGATCTGGTCGAATATGTCGCTGAACTGCAAATCGAACTCGTCCTCGGTCACATAGCCGATATGCGGCGTCGGCAGCACATTCGGAAGGGTGAGCAACGGGTTGGTGGTGTCGCGGAGCGGCTCGGTGTCGAAGACATCAACGGCTGCATGGATCCGGCCCCTGGCAAGCTCTGCCTCCAGCACGCCGGGATCTATCAGGCCGGACCGCGAGGTGTTCACCAGCAGGCTCCGCGGAGCCATTGCCGCAAGGTCCTTGGCGGTGATGATCCCGCGTGTTGCGGGCTTCAGGCGCACATGCAGGCTCACGATATCGGAGGTTCCGAAGAAGGCCTCTCTGCTCGGCGCAACCCTCTGGCCATCGGCCCGGGCCCGTTCGCACCCCTCGTCTGATGCCCACCACTGCACCTGCATCCCGATGGCATCCGCATAACCGGCGACCGCCCGTGCGATGCGCCCGTAGCCGTATAGCCCCAATGTCCGGCCGCGCAGCGTCCGCCCGACACCCGTTTGCCAGTGGCCCGCCCGAACCGATGCAACCTGTTGCGGGATTTGCCGATAGCTCGCCAGGATCAGTGCAAGCGTCATCTCGGCAGCAGCATAGGACGGCGTGTCGCTGTGCATGTTCGAGCAGAGCAGAACTCCGTTTCTTGTGCAGGCTGGCATATCCACATGGGGATAGACACTGCGCTGGCTTATCAGCTTGAGATTGGGAAGGCGGTCCAACAGGTCCGGCCCGATCTTCGTGCGCTCTCGAAAGAGCACCAGGGCTTCCGCCTCCTGCACCCATTCCGCGAGCCGCGCCGGATCGGGCTCGTGCGTTGTCCAGATGGTCACGTCATGTTCGGCGAGTTTCGCGAAGCATGGAAGGCCCCGCAACGTGTCGAACCAGTCGTCGAGAATATGGACCTTCACCGGCTCTCCACGCCCGCATTGGGCGTGGGCGACCGGGGCGTGGGAATGAACACGGGCTGATCGAGGGCGACGAGGGCCGCGTTGATTCTCTTGCGGTCGCTCAGAAGGTGATTGAACTGGGCATCGCAGCCCGAAATCGGTGTCGGATAGTTTCGGATCTCGTTGCTCAGGGCTGCTCTTGCCTCTTTGAGCCTAGCAAGGGCCTGACGAAGATCTTCGCTGTAGCTGTCTGACATCCTGCTCTCCCTTCGATAGGTATGCAATTGCATACCGTAATATGCATCAGGATGCAATTCTCTTCCACACATGGCGGGGGATCAGCACCTCGCCGCGCGCGAGCAGCCGCGCGGTACGCACCAGCCCGGCAGAGCGCAGATCGATCCCGCCCTCTGTCAGATCATAGTCAACCAGCACGTCAAGCTGACCGCTGGCATGCTCAAGCGTGATGGTGGCGGGACGATCACCGGACCTTCGAGCCAGCCCATCGGCAACGGTGCCAGGGGTGAGTACGCAAGACGCCAGGCACTGCGCGCCTGTTACCGCCATGCTTGGATGGGTCTTCCATGGCATGAAATATCGCGTCGCCACCGTGCCACCATTGCGGGCCGGGGCGAGCAGGCCGAACTTCGGGGTTACGGACCGGGCGACGTCCCTGATGCCCATCTTCTCCCCGGCCCGGATGCGAACTGCTTCCATCCTCGCGAAAAACCCTGCGTTGTCGTTGAGTTCTGCGACACTCTCATAGCCTGTCAGACCAAAGGCGTCGGCCCGTGCGACCACCATCGGCATGGCAACATCCATGCAGGTCACCTCAACTCCATCGACCGTGTCTATCAGATTTCCCGTCGGCAGAAACGCCCCTGTGGCTCCGCCAACGGTTTCCATGAACTGAAGCGCAACCGGAGCAGCCGTTCCGGGAACACCGTCGATGGTAGTGGCTCCGTCATAAATCACGCCCTGGGATGATGTTTGTACGCTCGCGACCACACGAGCGTCGGTATTCACTGCGCGGATGTTTATCACCGTCTCGTCACCGGTGACCGGCATCAGCCCCATTTCGATGGCAGCCGGGCCGACACCTGAGAGGATGTTCCCACAGGTCGGCTTGAAATCGACAGTCCGGTCCTCGACGCTGACCTGCGCAAAGAAATAGTCGATATCGGCCCAGTCGTCGTCAGACCGGGACAGTATCGCGACCTTCGTCGTAACCGCGTTGCCGCCCCCGATCCCGTCGATGTTGAGCGGATGGCCGGAGCCAACCATTGCGATCAGCACCTCGGTCAGGGTGTCCGGATCCTCTGGCAGGTCAGCGCGGTTCAGATAGGGCCCACGCGATGTGCCGCCGCGCATGAACATGAATGGTATGGCCGTTTGTGTCATGTCAGCGGCCAGGGCAGATCGACATGGGACTGCAGCAGACCCGGCGGGAAATCGCGCCCCAGCGTGGCCGCCATGCCGCAAATAAAGAGGATACCGATACCGGTATAGGCTGCGGCAAACGCCCAGCTTTTGCCCGCCCGAAGCCGGATGAACAAAAGCAGGAACCCCGCCAGCGCAAGAATGAATCCGCCCAGGGCCGAGGCCACCAGCAGGCTTGCGAACCACGCAAGGGTCCCCCAGAGTCCATGGGTGTTCACATCCGCCTCCTGCGCTTCACGGTCGGCAAAAACGGCATTGGTCTCGGGCTTGAGCATCATCTGCACCAGAAGCAATGCACATCCGACGAGTGCGACGGTCGCCACGAAGACCGGGAAAACGCGGTCCATCCGGGCAAAATCGGGAATGATGGCAGAGTTCCAGTAGGCGAGCCCGATATAGCCCGTCACGGCGAGCAGAAAGATCAGCGGCGCGCGCTTTGAGCCCGATGCGACCGCACCTTCTGCCTGTATGTTTTTCGCCTGCCGCAGACCAATGACCACGGAGATCAGAGTGATGATGATGAGTACGATGACAATCGGGCTGAAGACATACTCGAGGCCGTCCTCGAAGCTGCGCCGGAAGCGGGATGCGCCGATCTGATAGGCCTGGTTGGTATAGCGCTCGGCCGGTGCAGACAGCACGAAGCCGATCAGGAAGGCGGGGCGCGACCAGTCAAAGCGACGCATCAGGATGCCCAGTAGTCCGATGCCAAAGAGGGCGACGAGGTCCCATATCTCCTGCCGCGACTGGAAGGCCGCGAATGAGATGATCATGAACAGGAAAGGGGCCAGCAATGCGAAGCGAATGCTCGTCAACCGCGCGATGCCGCCGGATGCGCAGATGCAGATGATCGTGCCGACCACGTTGGCCAACGCGAGCAACCAGACGATCGTGTAGGTGAAATCAAGGTTGTTCTTCAGCATTGAAGGCCCGACCTCGATCGAGCCTGATCCCAGCAGTGCCACGGCCGAGATGAAGATTGCCATGGAGCCGGATCCGGGAATGCCGAACAGCAGCGTCGGCACCAGCCCGCCACCCTCCTTCGCGTTGTTCGAACTCTCCGGCCCGATCACTCCGCGAACATCGCCCGACCCGAACTGCGATTTGTCCTTCGCCGTCTGGACCGTGTGTCCATAGGCGATCCAGTCCACCACCGACCCACCAAGTCCGGGGATCACGCCGACCACGACGCCGATGAGCGAACAGCGCATGGAAAGCCATTTGTTGGCCCACCAGTCCTTGACCCCCGACAGCCAGCCTCCGCCAAGGGGCGCGCGGTCGGAGATGGCCTTGTCCTGGCGCAGCAGGGCGACGATCTCGGGAATGGCAAAGATGCCCAGGCCGACAATGACCAGTTTCAGACCGTCGACAAGGTATGGCATGTCGTAGCTGGACATCCGCAGGGCGCCCGAACTCGCGCCTTCACCGATTGTGCCGACAAGGATGCCAAGGCACGCCGCGACAAGACCTTTCAGCGCCACCCGACCGGCAAGAATGCCCACCATGGAGAGGCCGAAGATGGTGATCATCAGAAGTTCCGGCGTCTGGAACAGCAATACGATGGGGCGAGCCGCGAGGATGAAAACCGTCAGGAATGCGGCACCGACGAGACCTCCGAAAAGGGATGAGGCAAAGGCGGCGGAAAGTGCCCGTGCCGCTTGCCCCTTCTTTGCCATCGGGAAGCCGTCCAGCACCGTGGCCTGCGACGCGGATGATCCCGGTATCCCCATCAGAACGGATGCGAATGTGTCGGAGGTTGGAACAACAGCCACCATTCCGATCATCAAAGCCAGCCCCGTGACAGGCTCCATCCCGAACATGAAGGGCAGCAGCAGTGACAGACCCGCGATGCCGCCAAGCCCCGGAAAGACCCCGATGCACAGACCCATGACAACGCCGAGGATCAGGTAGCCGATCACATGCGGCTGCAGGATCATGCCAAAGGCGTCGTTCAACGCTGGCAATGCTGTCGCAAAGACCTCCATGGCCCCACTCCCCGAAGCAAGATGTTGAAAGGGCGAGCTCTCTCCCCTGCCATGTCAGCGGGGAGAGAGGCAGAGTTTCGCTTACTTCAGAACGACGCCGTAGCGGTCGCTGAGCCAGTTGATGACAAAGTCCTTGGCTTCCTGTGGCACTTGCGTTGCGCTGTCCAATGCTGTCTGTGCCGCGGCACCTGTCAGCTGCGGATAGACGCCAAGCCGCTTCTCGCTGATCTCGGCAAAGTCAGCGCGGGCCTGTACGGCCTCGAAGGCTTCGGTGAATGTCGCGATTGCGGCATCAGGTGCACCGGCAGGCAGGAAGACCATCTTCTGGGCCGGGAAACCAGCGACGAAGAAGGCTTTCCACGCATCCCACTGCTCGCCCTCGGTCGCGCAGCCTTCGGTGGCCTCGCAGACTTCCTTGAAGGACGGCATGTCCGGGAAGGTCGGGTCGCGAACGATGTTGCCATCCGCATCCAGCGAGCCGAAGGAGAACCAGGGCACGGCTGTGCCTGCCTCAACCAGCGGTGTCACGCCGGACAGGAAGGACGACGAGGTCTGGTAGTCGATATTGGCCTCGCCACGTTCGAACATCAGGCGGCCGTCACCGCGCCCCTCGATGCCGAAGACAGGCTCGACCTGCAGGCCCAGCATCTCCCATGCGAGAAGCGGAACGAGATCGAGACGGGTCGCGCCCTGCGAGCCGTAGATGAAGTCCTCGCCGGCCAGAGGTGACGCATCACCGCCATCGCCGAGCCGACCTGCGAGATCCGCAGGCAGATAGGACACACCGCCGGTGCCGGAGGCGAGAACCACATTCCAGTCGCCGTACTCATAGCGAACCCGTGGATCGCTCAGCAGATATGGGAACTGTGTGGACCCTGATGAGCCGAAAATGGTCGTACCGTCCTCATATTTGAGGCCCTGGAAATGGTTGGCACCCTTGGTGGAGCCTGCTCCCGGCATGAAGGTCACAACGACGGTGGGGTTGCCGGGCAGCGCTTCGCTCAGCAGCGGAGCGTAGAAGTTGGCCCATTTGGCCGAGCCGCCGGTTTCAGAGAACGGGATGATCCATTCGACGGTTTTGCCTTCCAGATCAATGGCATGGCCATCGGCCATCGCCTGAACCCCGGCCAACGCAGACGACATCGCGAGCGCGCCCGCCAGCGGGCGCAGTGTTTTGCAGAACATTTATCTTCCTCCCAGTGTCGGAACTTGCTGCCCGACGAATTGCATCAGGAGACCTTGCATGCCTCCTTGATGGTGGCACATTGCGATGCCATCCTTGCACCAACCTTGCATCCGGCAAGTTTCTGAAAGGTCAGGTCGTTTGCGTATCGTCGTTGTGGAAGACAATCCCTCGGTTGCCAAAGGCATCCGCTACCATCTTCAGGACGCGGGCCATGCGGTCGATCTGTTTCATGACGGCGGGGAAGCGGCGGACTTTCTGAGTGATGACAGTGCCGATATCGTGGTGCTGGATATCAACCTGCCCCAGAAGGACGGACTGACCATCCTGCGCGAGATGCGCGGGCGCGGGGATTATCGCCCTGTATTGTTGCTGACCGCGAGATCGGAGACTGAAGACAAGGTCGCTGGTCTGGATGCGGGTGCGGATGACTACCTGAGCAAGCCCTTTGAAATGGCAGAGTTCAACGCCCGCATCCGTGCCCTGTCCCGTCGCGTCACCGAGCAACCCAAGGTCACGCGCGCAATCGGACGGCTGCATTTCGACGTGGCATCCCGCATGATCGAGGGTCCTGACGGACCGCTGAGCATTCCGCGCCGCGAGGTCGCGTTGTTCGAACGCCTCCTGCTTGCCGAGGGCCGCATCGTCTCGAAGCAGCTTTTGCTGGACAGCCTTTACGGGACCGGAGCCGACGTCGATGAGCCGGTCGTCGAGGTCTATGTTTCGCGTTTGCGCAAGAGGCTGCAGCCCCATGGGGTTCTCATCACGGTCAAACGCGGGCTCGGCTATATGATGCAAGCGACCCCATGACCAACAGCCTCTCTCTGCGTGTTCGTCTGACCATTGTGATCCTTGTCCCGCTGTTGCTGATCGCCGCCGTGGTGGGGGCATGGGCCTATTATGACGCGCAGTCGAGCGCCGCCGAACGGTTTGACAGATCACTTTTGTCAACGGCTCTGGCGATATCGAGAGACACAGCCGTCACCGGCGGCGATGCGCTGAGCGAGCAGACGCGCGACCTGCTGCGGGACACATCGGGCGGGGCGGTGTTTTACCATGTCTATGCGCCGGACGGCGTCTTTGTGACCGGGTACGCGACACCGCCGGTACCGAAAGATGCGGTCGAACCCGAGGCCACGCAAACCTATTATGACGCCGTCTATCAGGGGGCGCCTGTGCGGGCGCTTCGCTTTACCCAGAGCATGTCCATTGATGGGGTGAACGGGCTCTTCACGTTTTCGGTCTGGCAGAACACTTCGGTCAGGGACGGATTTGTTCGCACAAGAACCCGCCCCACCTTCCTGATCATTGCATCCATGATCGGGGCGCTGGCCGTCATCGTCTGGTTCGGGGTCCGGCTAGGGCTTTATCCGCTCATCGATCTTGAAGACGCCATTGCACGGCGCTCTGCCGATGATCTCTCCCCGATAAAGCGACGCATTCCCCGAGAGGTCAGCGGGATCGTCGGCAGGCTGAACGGCTTGCTCGCCGAACTGTCCAAGACCCTGGAGGCGAAGAATATCTTCATCTCGGACGCGGCTCACCAGCTTCGCAATCCCATTGCCGGGGTGCTCAGCCTTGCCGAGTCCGTGCAGAACTCACGAACTCTGGACGACGCGAAGGACCGTAGTGCCGATCTGCTGGATGCTGCACGCGACACGGCGGCGCTTGCCAATGATCTGCTGACGCTCGAACGAGCCCGGGCGGTGCCGCAACCGGAAACCTTGAGCGCGTTCGATGCCCTTGCCGTCCTTGAAGGTATCCAGGATCGCTTTCAGGCGGATGCATTGGCCAGAGGGGTTGCCTTTACGACCGATATCGATGCCGCGGATGCGAAACTGTTCGGCGATCCGGTTCTGTTCGAGCAGGCGGTCTTGAACCTGCTGAACAATGCGTTGACCCATGGTGGAGAAACGCTCGACAAGATTTCGCTGGATGTGCGGAGCGCCGGTCAGGCCCTGGTCGTGAAGATCACTGATAACGGAAAAGGGATCGCGCCCGAAAATTTTGACAAGGCGCTCAGCCGGTTCCGCCAGCTCAGCCCAAGCGCGGGCTCGGGTCTGGGGTTGCCAATTGCCAAAGCCATCGTGGAGGCCTTTGGCGGAAGGATCACGCTTTGTGCCGAAACAGTCGGGCTGGGTGTTCAACTGAACTTCCCGTTTCAACGATAGGTGGCCGGGTGCTTCACTATTCAATGCGCTCGGGACCTGTCGTTCATCCCGTGGTACGACCTGTCAAATCAGTAACGGAGTATGCCCCATGAAATCGCGCACCAGGGTTGTTGTTATCGGCGGGGGCATCGCTGGATGCTCGACACTCTATCACCTGACGCAGGAAGGGTGGAGTGATGTGGTCCTGGTCGAACGCAATGAGCTGACAAGCGGGACAACATGGCATTCCGCAGCGCAGGTGACGAATTTCGGGATGACCCAGACCATGGTTGGCCTGAAAACCCATTCCATCAATCTGTACAGGGAACTGGCCGAGGACCCGGATTATCCGATCAACTACCATCACGGCGACGGTGGCATTCGGCTGGCGAATACCGAGATACAGATGCAGGGATACCGGCATTTCGCCTCGATGGCGCGCGGGATGGATGTGCATTTCGAAGTGATCGACGCAGCCGAATGCGCCAGGCGCCACCCCTTGATCTCGACCGACAACCTGCTGGGCGGCCTCTGGGATCCGCTGGACGGCGACATCGATCCGGCGCAACTCTGCCAGGCCTTGGCAAGACGCGCGCGCAAGGCCGGGGCGGAAATCTACCGCAACATGCCGGTCACGGCGCTCACGCAGCACAAGGACGATACCTGGACCGTTCATACCGAAAAGGGGAGCATCGATTGCGACATCGTCGTGAATGCCTGCGGCTACCGGGTGAACGAAGTGGGCGCGATGATGGGGGTTCATCACCCCGTCGCCTCCATGGAGCATCAGTATTTCCTGACGGAGGACATTCCGGCCATCAAGGATGCGGGTCACCGGATGCCGCTTCTGCGGTGCCCGATCAGTGACTATTACTGCCGACAGGAGAAAAACGGACTGCTGCTGGGGTTCTATGAGCAGACCTGCAAGACCTGGGGCATGGACGGTATCGATCCGAATTTCGTGAATGCGCTCTGTCCCGATGATCTCGATCGCGTAACGGATGTGCTGGAAGGCGCATTTGCGCGCATGCCAGCGCTGATGGAGCCTGGCATTCATACGGTCGTCAACGGCCCCATCACCTACACGATTGACGGCGCCCCTCTTGTTGGCCCAATCCCCGGCAAACGCAACGCGTTTTGCATCATCGGCCTGCGTGCGGGTCTGGGCGAGGGCGGCGGTCATGGCTGGCTTCTGGCACAGCAGATTGTCCACGGTGAGGCGTGTTACGACACATGGGTGATCGATCCACGCCGTTTCTCGGATCATGCGAATGTCGAGTTGACCGCGCTCAAGGCCATCGAGGATTATCAGAACGAATTTCGGTTCCACTTCCCGCATGAACACCGGCCCGCCGGACGCCCTGCGAAGACAACACCTCTGACGCCCGTGCTGACCGCCGAAGGGGCGGAGTTTACCGTGGTGAACGGTTGGGAGCGGATGGACTACATCAAACCGTCCCGGGATTTCCACCCGACCCTCGGCTATGACTTTGACGAAACATTCGACTTCATCGCCGCCGAGGTGAGGAACGTCGAAGCCAATGTCGGACTGTCCGAAGTAAACGGGTTCACCCGGTTCGAGATGACCGGCGCCGACCGGCATGCGTTTCTGGACAGGATGATGTGCGGTGCCGTCACAAGGCGGCCGGGACGCGTGGGGCTGGGATATCTCCTGAACCATCAGGGGATGTTGAAGAGCGAAGCGACGATTGCCAATCTTCCGGCCAGCGACAGAGGTCCTGACCGCCTTTGGTACGGTTCCGCCGCAGCCGCTGAACGACATGATATGGATTGGCTCACGGCGCATCTGCGCAACGACGAGGATGTGCACATTCGCAGCCTCACCAACGACCAGACGATTCTGGTGCTCGCAGGTCCGAACGCGCGAAAGGTCCTGTCCGCCTGTTCGCGCGGCGACTGGTCGAAAGACGCCTTCCCATGGCTCAGTGTGCGGGAATGCTTTGTCGGCATAGCACCCGCGACGGTTTTGGGCGTGAGTTTTTCAGGCGAGCTGGCCTATGAAATCCATGTCCCCAACGCGTCGCTTTATGCCGCGTATCTGGCGCTTCGTGACGCCGGAGAGCCTTACGGCATGAAGCTGTTCGGCGCGCGCGCAATTGACGCGATGCGTCTGGAGAAAGGCTTTCTGCACTGGAAATCCGACATTCTGACGGAATTCGACCCTTTCGAAACCGGGCTTGATCGTTTTGTGCGCCTCGACAAGGCAGACTTTGTGGGAAAGGGCGCCTTGCTCGAACGATCGGAAGCCGGTCCGGCAAAGCGCCTTGTGACACTGAAGATCGACAGCAAGGATACGCCCGCACAGGGCGGCGCTTCGTTGATGCTGGAGGGGCGAGTGATCGGAACCATCACGTCGGGCGAATGGGGGCACCGGACAGGTCTGAACCTCGCCTACGGTTTCATGGATCCGGATATGGCGATCGGGGGCCGCAAGATGCAGCTCGATCTCTGCGGAGAACTTGTCACAGCGGAGGTGATACCTCAGAGCCCCTACGACCCGGAATTCGAACGGATGCGTGGCTGATTTCAACGACAGTTCGAATGATCTGAACCGCCCGGCCACTGCCTTGATCCGGGTGAGGCGTCCATCCGCGAAGCGCGGCGCAAAGGCGCTGATGCAGAGGCTTCATCACCGATTTTCCGCGCAGCGCGTGTGACGATCCGAGACCTCTGTCGTCTTTGCGAAACAAAACCGGGTGGTGCGGTCGAATTAACTCCGAATACTGTCGGAAAGAACCTAGTCTGCGATGGCCGAATGCCGCCTTATGACGCGACGTTAATCGGTTGAACAGGAGCAGACCAGATGTCCTTCCCCTCTGACATAGAGATAGCGCGGGGCGCTTTGAAGCGTCCGATACTGGAGGTTGGGGGTGATCTTGGGATTGGTTCTGA